>CBDIPL010000003.1:0-1027048 GCA_965283715.1 Sediminibacterium sp.
AATGTGGGTGATGTGATCAAAGCATCCTGGGATATGCAAAAATTTCCTGATCAATGGGATGCATTGGTGAATATTATCACGCAACGCAATCCAAAAAAGATCGCTTTGAATTATTCCAACGATTTTGCCCATGCGGATGGATTGACTTTTACAGAACAAAAAATACTCATGGAAAAGTTGCCGGCTAATTTAAAACAGAGAATCAGTTCTGCAGAAAAATTAGCCGTAGCCTGGCTGGAAACCCGCACAGATAGGGAACTTCAGCTATACCAGCAATTAATTCAGTTAACCCACCAGATTATTGAAGAAGGCTTTTCTGAAAAAACAGTTATGCCGGGCGTTACTACCACGGATGATGTGGTATGGTGGTTTCGCCAGCGCATACGCGATCTGGGACTGGATACCTGGTTTCATCCTTCTGTAGCCGTGCAAAGAAAAGATGCAGAAAATTTTGAGCACCTGCGTGCATTCTCCAATCGCCCCAAAGAAGAAGTGATTAGGCCAGGTGATCTGTTGCATGTTGATATCGGCATTACTTATCTTAGATTGAATACAGATATACAGGAACATGCCTATGTGCTGCTTCCGGGCGAAACCGATGCCCCAGCCTCTCTCCACAAAGCATTTAGCAAGGCCAACCGACTGCAGGATATCCTGACAAGTCAATTTGCCCTTAATAGAACAGGGAATCAACTGTTGTCAGCAGCATTGGCACAGGCTGCAAAAGAAAATATAGAAGCCAGTATCTATACACATCCCATTGGATTTCACGGGCATGCAGCAGGACCAACCATCGGACTCTGGGATCAGCAGAAAAATGTTCCGGGAAGTGGCGATTTTCCACTTCATCTTAATACTGCCTATTCCATTGAATTGAATGCAGCAAGTGAGATTCCTGAATGGAAAAAATCAATTCGTATTATGCTGGAGGAAGATGGTGTATTCACTACTTCCGGTTTCCGTTTTATCAGCGGCCGTCAAAAAAAATTATGGGTAATTCCACGCCAAAAAGATAGTTTGGGAAATTAAAAAAAACGATACCTCTTTTCTCTGCGAAAAACTCCCTGTTTTCAGCGGCTCTGCGGTGAATAATTTTTTTCACCGCAGAGCCGCTGAGGAGCCAGAGTTTTCGCAGAGAGGGATGCTATGTGCACTTAACCTTTAATAAATTCTAAGACTTTTATAACTCACATGGAAACGAACCCCGATTTTCTTTCTGCCGAATACTGGGATGAACGATACCGGGAAAAAGAAACGGGTTGGGATATTGGCTATCCTTCTACCCCATTAAAAGAATACATTGATCAGCTTACCAATAAAAATCTTCGCATTTTAATTCCTGGTGCAGGTAATGGGTATGAAGCCATCTATTTATCACAACTGGGTTTTCGTCATATTACTGTGATCGATATTTCTACAGTTCTTACCCAACAACTAACAGGAAATATTTCAGCCCATCCTGGCATTAAAGTGCTAGCAGGTGATTTTTTTGAATTGGATGGTGAATATGATCTGATTGTAGAACAGACTTTTTTCTGTGCATTACATCCTTCTCTTCGTACAAAATATGTAACAAAAGTTAAGTCCCTGTTATCAGGCAACGGTAAGCTTGTGGGCTTGCTCTTCAACCGGAAGTTTGAGATAAATCCACCTTTTGGTGGAAATGAGGAAGAATACAGGCAACTCTTTTCATCCTCATTTCGTACATATTATCTGGAAGCCTGTTACAATTCCATTCCTGCCAGGTCAGGATCTGAATTGTTTATCATGGTTTCCCAATAATCCGGCTTTGTAAAACCAACATTAATAACCCACAAATTACTTTAACATGCAAAGAAGAGAATTTTTAGGAAGCTTATCCGGCCCAATGGTTGCAGCCTGTGCCGTGTGTATGGGCGCCTGCAGTAAAGGTGGCGATTCGTCCACCAATCCATCAACAGGAGGCCCTGTAGTAACACCGCCTGCAAATGCAAATATTACAGTCAACCTGTCTAACAGCCTGTTAACCATAGGATCTTCTGTAGTTCAGGATGGTGTGATCATTGTAAGATTGGCAACCGGAAATGCAGTCAGCTCATTTACGGCAGTTCAGGTAGCCTGCACCCATGAAGGAACTTCTATTAATTTTAATGCAACGGCTAATCAGTTTGTTTGTCCAAACCATGGATCTGCATTCAGCACTTCCGGTGCTGTAAATGTGGGGCCTGCAACCAGACCTTTAAAACAATATAGTATTTCGATAACAGGTAGCACACTCACCGTTACCGGATAAACCATTTGCCATTACTGGCAGGAACCGTATGGTCGTTTTATACAAGCGGTTCCTGCTGGCTGAGGCAATGAAAACTTCCCAACCCCCATATAATATCGGTTGAATCAATACCGACTGTTTTTCTGTCCGGAAAACAATCTGCAATGATCTGTAATGCCTTATCGTCTTTTGCACTTCGGAAAGTAGGAACAATTACATGCGCATTACTAATGTAAAAATTAGCGTAAGAAGCAGGTAAGCGCTGGTCTTCATAAATCACCGCATCGGGCATGGGCAATTCTACAATATTGAGTTGTTTCCCATTCAGTAAACGCATTTCCTGTAATTGTTTGAGATTGGTTTGCAACAACGCATAATTTTCATCCTGTCTGTTTTCTTCAATCACCGTAATTACCGTATCCTCATTCACAAAACGAACCGTATCATCAATATGCCCATCGGTATCATCACCAATAATTCCTTCATCAACCCATAATACCTGCTCAACACCATAATAATTGTATAAGTATTCTTCAATCTGCTTTTGGTTCAGATGAGGGTTTCTGTTTTCATTCAGTAAGCAAGCTGTAGAAGTGATCAGCGTTCCCTTCCCATTAAATTCAACCGAGCCGCCTTCCATTACAATTCCCGGATGATAAACGGGAATATCAAACTGTTCACCGATTAACGTAGGAATGACATCATCCAAATCAAATGGTGGATATTTATTACCCCATGCATTATAGTTCCAGTCAACAATCACTTTTTTTATTGCCGCATCTGCATTAATTAAAAATGCGGGTCCATGATCGCGACACCAGGCATCATTGGTAGGATGCATAAAAAATTGCACCTGATCCATATTCACACCTGCCTGTTGCAGTTGATGGATAGCAAAATGTTTCATTGCTTCATTCACCACATTAATTCTTACCAATTCCGATTCGGCAAGGTATTTTACAAACTGGCTATAATTTGGATAGATCGAATCGATCTTACCCGGCCAGCTCGCTTCTTTATGTGGCCAGCTTAACCAGGTAGCTTTGTGTTTGGCAAATTCGGGTGGGAAGTGGTAGCCCAGACTTTTAGGAGTCGGCAAGTCAGTATGTCCGGAAGTCGGTATGATATTTTTCAAATTCAGGTTATTTCAATGAGTTTCTTAATGAATTCAACATGACCAATATTTCTTCACAGCGTTGATATACTTCTGAAAAGTCATTGTCAGAAATGATATTTCGTCGCTTGGCTATATAAATACAACCCACCACTTCAATATTGGATCGTAAGGCAATTCCTATAAATCTGGCAAACTCAGGATTGGATTGACCTGTAGATCCTTCAGCAATATTCAGAGAAACAGAATCAGCCGCACGTTTAACTTGAGAAGTAAGAATATACAATTCTTCTTTAGTGATTCGGTTTATCAACTCTGATAAATCGAGCGCTTTTTGCCATACGATTAATTTTTCAAACTTAAACGACATACGCAAATTTCAAACCTAACAAATCAAAAACAATCATCCCATCTTTCCGACTCACGGACTAACGGACTTCCCGACTTTTTAATCCTCATCAATAAACCGCTTCGTAATCGGCTGATAGGAATCAATTCTTCTGTCGCGCATAAAAGGCCAATGTGTTCGATAACGGTCTGTTTGATCTGTATCAATTTCTACAACTGTAACTTCTTCTTCTTCGTGAGATGCTTTGTAGATCAGGCTTCCAAAAGGATTGCTTACAAATGAGCCACCCCAGAATTTCATCGCACCCTGCTGCTCATACCCTACCCTGTTTACACTAACTACGTGCACCCCATTGGCCACTGCATGACTACGTTGAATGGTTTGCCAGGCATTGTATTGTTCGGTATTGGTTGCTTCATCCTGCGATGTGGCCCAGCCAATGGCGGTTGGATAAAATAAGATCTCAGCTCCCATCAATGCCGTTATACGTGATGCTTCCGGGTACCATTGATCCCAGCAGATCAACACACCCAATGTGGCAAATTTTGTTTTGAATACTTTGTATCCAAGATCACCCGGGGTAAAATAGAATTTCTCATAATACGCAGGGTCATCAGGTATATGCATTTTACGGTATTTACCAAGATAGGTTCCGTCTGCATCTAATACCGCGGTGGTATTATGGTAAATACCCTGTGTTCTTTTCTCAAACAACGAAGCAATAATCACTACGTTCAATTCTTTTGCCAGTGCTCCCAATGTATCTGTAGAAGCACCAGGTATGGCTTCTGCCAATTTAAAATTTTCATAGTCTTCCACATCACAGAAATACAGAGAAGTAAACAACTCCTGCAAACAAACAATCTGTGCACCTTTAGCCGCAGCCTCCCTTACTTTGCTGATCGCTTTAGCAAAATTTTCTTCCTTACCCGCCGTGCAGCTCATCTGCACCAAACCAACTTTTACTTTCGACATAGCAACTATTTAAAAATTTTGAAATAATTATTAATTACTAATTATCAGTCCCCCTTAGGTTGTTTGTTTTATCAACCCATCAAACCCTTTAAACCCAATTGTTTTCTCCGTATAATACCCTTCTGCATATGCCACTCCTATCCGCTTGCCCAACATTAATGCCCTCGCCTTAACGGTTTCTAAAAACTGCGAAGAAGAAATATAGGTTTGCGGTTCATTCAAATCCGGGTTAAAGAATTGTGTGGAGTAAGCCAATATGGCTTCCATTTTCTTATCCATATGATCCGTAATATCAATCACAAATGAAGGTTGTATAAACCTGTCCTGTATATAATGAAATACATACGCAGGTTTCCAGATATGCTGTGCACTGCCATCCGATACAGTTTCTATTTTACGCAGTCCTGATAAAAAAGCAGCATCAGCAACCAATTTGGCACTGCGTCCATGGTCCGGGTGACGGTCTTCAAAAGCATTGGCAAGAATGATATCCGGCTGGTACTTACGGATCATTTCAATCACCTTACGCTGGTGGCTTTCATCGTTCTGAAAAAAGCCATCGGCCATCCCCAGATTTTCACGCACATGCACGCCCATAATAGCGGCGGCTTTGGCAGATTCTGTCTTGCGGGTTTCCACATTTCCCCGGGTACCCAGTTCGCCACGGGTAAGATCAATCACGCCTACTTTTTTTCCATCCGCAATTGCAGCCAGCAAGGTTCCGGCGCAACCCAGTTCCACATCGTCGGGGTGTACACCAAAAGCAAGTATATCCAGTTTCATGAGATTCATTTATCGTTTGCAAAGGTAATGTTTGCTTCGGTTCTGTACACAACAATGCCGGAACCTGATGATTCCGGCATTGTTGTTCTGAAAAAACTCAATAATACGTGTATGTGATATTCTGCGTGTGTAATTGCCCACCTGAAGTGTATGTTACTTTCTTTGTAAGAGGATTTAAGAAATCATTGTACGTATACGCTGCCGTAAACTCTGTTACAAATCCATTGACTTCATCTTTGGTTACGATTTTCCTGACGTTATTTTTAGAAGCCGGGATTTGATACTGGTATATAAAGCGACTGAACGCATCCTCCGGGTTCGGATTTGAATCATATTCTGAATAGTCAATCGTAAAGTCTTTAACGGGCACACGTGTAACCGGGTCGAAAGAATAATTTACTTCCTGTTTGAGGTTACCATCAGGATAATACAATAATTTTCGGTTGGCAGTATAATCATAACCCGGTAATGTAATACTCAATCGGTAATACTCTTCTATATCCACTAATTTGCCATCCAGGTAATCGTATAATCGATAATCGTTTTTAATACCGCCTACATAATGACTCACCACGGTTAATTGCGTGCCAATGTATCCGTAATCAAAGTATTCTCCATGGTTGTCGGTAATACGTTTCACTTTACCGGATGCATCATATTCAAACACATAGATCTCATCATACGGTGCGGGTAATACTGTATGGTTTTTTATCTTTTTAACAGAGCCATTAGACTGGTAATAGATCGAGTCATACGAACCATCTCCATAATCAATCCTGGCTATTTTACCAATCACCGGATTTGGGTCGGGTTTTACAGGCGTATCAATACTTCTGCGACAAGAAAAAGTTGTTAGCACCATTATTACTGATGAAAGAACCAGCATTCGTTTGCTCATAGTTGTTGCGATTGATTGTTTACAATACAGCAAAACTATTGGCTGGGTATATGCAGGAAAACCACATCAATATGTGATTGGTATAGGCGGTAAAAAATGATCCCAACGGGTTGCGTTGGGATCACTATTGGATATTTTTTGAAAGAGGTTAGTCTTTCTTTGCGTAACGCTTTTTAAACTTATCAATACGACCGGCCGTATCTACCAGCATATTCTTACCGGTATAAAAAGGGTGCGATGTATTAGAGATCTCTATTTTGATCAATGGATACTCCTTGCCATCTTCAAATTGAATGGTTTCTTTGGTGTTGGCTGTAGAACGACTGAGGAAAGTGTGACCATTACTCATGTCCTTGAACACTACAAAACGATAACTTTCTGGGTGGATACCTTGTTTCATTTTTTATTTTTTTAGGTGGTACGGATTTGGCCGTACGATTATTTAGGACTGCAAAATTAAGGCTGAACAGGCTATTAACCAAATGAAATTGCTGTATTTATCCTCTAAAATGGCTATTTCAGGGCTTTTTATCAGCTTTTCATGTTTACAAACTGAAGTGGAATTCCAAAATTGTCGGTTCTGCACTTGGCAATTACCTCCTGAAGATCGTCTAGTTTTTTACCGGTTACCCGGATAATATCATCCATTATAGCTACCTGTACTTTAAATCCGCCCTCTTTAATCATCTTCACCAGCTTTTTGGCATCGTCTTGTTTCAGACCATTTCTTACCCCTACTTCTTTTTTAACCACTTTACCACTTGGATACGCATCCTTTGTAAAATCAAAAGCACCGGCATCAATTCCCTGCTTCATGGTGCGGCTGATCAGAACATCAATCAACTGCTTCATTTTCATGTCGCTTTCTACCTCTAATAAGATCTTGAATTCTTTCTTATTCAATTCAACGGTAACCGGAGAACCCCGAAAATCAAAACGTGTACTAATTTCTTTTTTAACGGTATTGATGGCATTATCCAAAATCTGGATGTCTACCTCACTGGCAATATCAAATGATGGCATGTAGGTGATTTTGCTCAAAGGTAATAAAGAGGGAGGGAAATTGAATATCGAATATCGAACAAGGAATATTGAATGTCGAAGGTCTTTTGAATGTTATAGAATGAACGTCATTTCGACGAAGAATGAGGAGAAATCTTTTGAAGTTCAGCATTACATTAAAAAGATTTCTCTTCGTAGTTCTCTTTACTTCGAAATTCCTTGTTCGACATTCGATATTCAACAAAGAGGCCCCGATAGAGATCGGGGCCGGTTCTATATAATGCACATGAGAAAAAAACACTGTTGATTTTTCAAAGTTGCATTGTCGCATGGTTAGCGTCAAGCAATTTGGTATGAGCGGTGTTAATGAACTGTTAGGAATAGCAACCCACAACCAGGGTTGCAGGCTGCTGTTGGTTTTTCGTATTATTGACCGTCGCCTGCTTTTACACGACTGGCTTCTTCATTGGCTCCACCTCTCTTACGTTGTACATTGGCTACTTTACCTTTGCTAAAGCGATAAGTGAAAGAAACATTCACCACACGCGATTCACCAAACTGTTGAAACTTGGCATCAATATTACTATACCTGCTTTCGCCTTTGATACGCTGGCTCCACAATACATCTCTCACACTAATTCTAAGAGAGCCTTTGTTCTTCATCATTTGTTTGCTGATACCAAGGTTCATGGTTCCAAATGCTTTAATACGGAAGATGCCATCTATACCTTCTGTTCTGCCAAAACCACTTACTTCTGCACCCCATCCTTTATCGAATTTGAATTGTTCTGTAATGTTGAACATACCGGTGGTAGCACTAATGGTTACAGGATCTCCGTTAATAATACCACTGAATCGGTTGTTGAATACATTCACATATACATTGCTTGTCCACCATTTGGTAATTGGCACGAATGCATTTACAGATACACCATATTGTTGCTGATTGGCAATATTGGTCTGCTTAATATAGCTCTCGTTTTTAGTCGTATTCTGCTCAAGTACCTGCTGAATAATATCGGTTGTATTGGTATAATTCAGTGTAGTAGTTAAAAAGTTATTATAGGTATGGGTAAGTTCTATGTTGTGACTAAACTGTGGTTGCAAGTTTGGATTTCCCTGCTCATAGGTATACCTGTCCAGAAAAGTAACAAACGGGTTCAGGCTTTGGTAATCCGGACGTCTGATTCTTTTGCCATAGTTCAATACATAAGTATTTTTGGTATTGGCCTGGAACTGCAGGTAAGCCGTTGGAAAAAATTGTACATAATCTCTTTTAAATACAATACCGGTTGTGCGCTGGTCTCCGTTAGAATGCGTATGCTCCATACGTAAACCAAACTGTCCGCTTAATTTTTTGCTTATTGGACGGCTGTAATTCACATATGCCGCATTGATGTTTTCATCATACACAAAATGATTGCTTCTGTTTACATCACGAATGATGATACCATTTTTCAAACTATCGTAAGATGCATTGTTATCTGTTTTTACAAAACTTGATTTAAACCCTGCTTCAAAACGGGCACCATTTTTAAGCGGCTTCAGGTAATCTACTTTTATACTGTAGATAGAAATATCCTGTGGCAGGTTACCTAATAAAGTATCTGATTTAGCAGAAGTAGAAGGATTTCCGTTGGCATCAAAATATTTATTGGTTACGCTCTGACCATTAGAAGCCTTGTACGTGATGTAATCAAAATCTGCAGTGATCTCTGAACCGGTAGTATCCAGTAACTGACGGATATTAAAGTTGGTGCTGAAATTATTCCAGGTCTGTTCGTTATCAGACATAGCGCGCGTCTGGCTAAGTAAATTAAAATTGGGATCTGAAATATTGATGGCACCACGGCTGGTAAAATCATTCAGGCTTTTACCGCCATTCAGTACAAAGCCAAGGGTTGTTTTCTTAGAGGCAAAATAATCCATACCAATCTTCCCACTATACGATTCATCGTTGTTTCGAAGATTATTTAGCTGATCAAAATTGGATAATACATTTTTAGAAACTGCATCTATAAACTTACGTTGAATTTGCAGTTCTTGAAAACGCTCACGGTATGCATAACTGCCATTTCCGAATATATTTACTTTTCCTGCGCGGTAATTCATGTTCACACTTTCATTGGTTTTGGGGTATACACCCTGGCCATAACCCACGGTTACACTGCCGTTATAGCCTACCTGCTTGTTCTTTTTTGTTTTGATATTGATGATACCTGAATTACCGGCCGCATCATATTTTGCAGGTGGGTTGGTCATGATCTCTAACTGGTCCAGCTGAGAGCTTTGCATATTACGCAGCATATTGGCCAGATCCTGTCCGGATAAATAGGTAGGTCTGCCATCTACAAATACCTGCACACCCTGTTTACCTTTTAAACTGATATTACCATCCTTATCTACCGAAATACCCGGTGATTTTTCCAGTACTTCCAAAGCGTTTGATCCGGTGTTAGAAACAGAAGCTTCTACATTCACTACGGTGCGGTCAATTTTTTGTTCGATCAAAGGCTTTTGCGAAACTACTGTTACACCGGTAAGTTCTTTGCTGGCCATTTTCAATTCAATGCCATTGTTTGTATAAACAGCATTGGTTGACGAAATATCAAAAGAAGGACCATAATATTTTACATGACCTAATGATTGAACCGAAAGCAGGTATTTACCGGCTTTTACATTCTCTATTTCAAAGGCACCTGTTTTATCAGAAACAGATAGTTTCACTACTGTTGAGTCTTTTGCCTTTAAAAGGCTAATGGAGGCCGACTCAACCGGTTTCTGGTTGGAGGAAACAGTACCGTTTACTTTCCCTGAAACGGTAGTTTGTGCTTGTGCTGTGAATACTGATGCGATAAGGCCCAGAACAGTTAGCATGGATGCGATCTTTTTCATTATAAGCGATTTATAAGTTTTTTTTACAGTTCCCGTTGTTACTAATTACAGGTCAAAACTATGAACTATGTAATGCATAGTACATAGTTTTGTATTTAACGGTAAAAAATCAGGATAAATGGCAAAAGGTTAAACAGAAAGCAACGCAGACCAAATTCTGAATGAGCAATTAAAAGTATAACTATTTGATTATCAATAAAAAAGCGATCTTTTAGAAAGATCGCCTGGTAAAGAAAGTTATATGTAAGAAGTCTTTATATCTCAGCAACTGGCTTAGAAAACCATTTTGGGGCTTTTACGATCAGCACAATTCCAGAAATAACCAGTATCAAAGAAATGATCTCTGCCTGTGTAGGTTGAAAAGGAAGCATTTCATACTTCGTATTTACGCGGATTTTTTCGATGAAAAAACGTTCCAGACCATTAAAAATCAGGTACAGGCCAAATAATTGTCCCGGAATTTTAATTCGCTTCCGTAAAGACCAGAGAATAGCAAATAAAATCAGGCAAATAATGATCTCATACAAAGCCGTTGGGTAAACAGGTGCGGCGAGTTGGTTACAATAAGGCCCGGTACAACCCGGTATGGGAATGCCCTCACCCACTACATTGTGTGGATATTGGTAAGCCCACATCCAATCAGGCATCCAACTAAAAGGTTTGGGATGCAGGTTTACAATTCCCCAATCACCATCACCACTTATCTGGCAACCTACACGGCCAAGTCCATATGCCAACATCATGGTGGTTGCCATCGAATCCAGCAAGTGTACAATACTGATCTTTCTTTTTTTAGCATACAAAAGAATAGCGATGCCGGCACAAATCAATCCGCCATAAAATGTTAAACCGCTAAAAGAGATCAATGAACCAATTGGATCTTTGGCAAATTCATTCCAGTTTTCCAGGTTATGAAAAATCTTAGCGCCTAAAAATCCAAACAGCGCTGCATAAATCACAATGTTCCTACCCTGTCCTGAGGCCAGATTCGTATAGTGCGTGTTTCGGGCTTAGCCAGTTTTTGCTTATTCTTTTCCCACCATTTCAATCCGCCAAAAATCAATCCCACCAATACACCTACGGCAAGATTTCCTCTGGAAGATAAAATAAATGCCTGTGGATCATTCAATGCATCGGCAATGGTAAAAGCACCGATGATCTTGTATCCAAACACAAAGCCGATCAGAAAATTAATCAGTAATTCAGCTACACTGGCGGGCGCACCAATGGTAATGGTTTCTTCTGTGTGTACAAACAACCCTTGTTGCTGTTTTCGCTTTAATTCAAGCGTTAGCACCCATGCACAAATAATGAAAGCCAGTGCTACAAAAAAACCAAATGAATTCACCAGTTTCAATCCTGATAATTCGATGCCGAATAAATCCTGAAATGCGTAGTATAAATTGGGATACATGAAGAAAAGGGTCTGATGAAAATCGTTGGTAAAATGTGTTGCAATGTTACTCAGAAATACTGATACTAACATAATGCGATTGGGACAACAGGATCAGAACTTTGTTAAAAAAGTAAGGCCCCACTTTTCGTGGAGCCTGTACTTACTAACCCATCTATAACAAAACTAAGTGAAAATTAATTACAGAACTCATCAAAAACAGAAATTAAATGCTGGGCAATTACCTGTGCCGGGCGACCTTCTATCTGGTGACGTTCAACCATACTTACCAACTGGCCATCTTTAAACAGCGCAATGGCCGGAGAAGATGGCGGGTAAGGCAATAAATGTGCTCTAACCTGGTTAACCGCTTCAATATCAAAGCCGGCAAAACTGGTGGCTAACCTGTCTGGCCGCTTACCTGCATTCTGAACAGCCATTAATACACCTGGTCTGCAAGTGCCTGCTGCACAACCACATACAGAATTAATCACTACTAATGTGGTGCCTGTTTGTTGTAAAGTGGCATCTACTGCCTGTGCTGATGTAAGGTCATCAAAACCGCCATCTGTTAACTCTGCCTTCATGGGCAATACAATTTCTGCTGGATACATATGTTGATCTCCTATGTTTATTTGATTAAACAGCAAAACTAACACAAAAGTTGAAACATTGAATGGAGTTAACAAATAGACATTATGGCGCAATAAAATATTAAATAGCGCCACTATGTCATTATTTATGCCCACAAACTTGTCAAAATGTTAGCGAAACAGTTAAAATAATGGGATGGTATACCATTTGAACATTTGTTTTCATCATTATTCAATAACGAAAAAAAAATAACTATGACACTTGTAAAAAACAATCCGGTTTACTTCGGTAACGTATTCGAAGAATTATTTAATCAGTTTCCTGCTAACTGGGGTAAAGATATTCCAGCCAATGCAAGTCATGTTCCGGTAAACATTCATGAAACCAAAGAAGGTTATCATCTGGAATTGAACGCACCTGGTAGAAACAAAGAAGACTTTAAAGTGAATCTTGAAAATGGTTTACTCACCATCAGCTTTGAGAAAAAAGAAGAAACTGAACAAAAAGACTACAAAACCATCCGCAAGGAATTTGCTTTGCGCAGTTTCAAACGCAGTTTTAGTGTGGATGATAAAATTAATACCGCAGGCATACAGGCCAAATATGAAAATGGTGTTTTAAAACTGTACCTGCCAAAGAAAGATGAAATAGTGGCTGCACCGCAGCAGATTTCTATTCTGTAATCTTTCCAATTGATTTACAATACTGTTTCATAAGCAGTTGGTTTTGGTTTACGCCCTGTGTTTCTACACAGGGTTTCTTTTTTTAAAAAAGAGGCACCGGCAGGTAATATTCTCTCACAATTAGCTACTTATGCAAAAAACTTCTTCATGATCAGATGTGTGATGGCAGCGTTTCTGCTGCTTACAGTAATCAATTCTTCGCAGGCACAGGTTCCGAAATCATCTTTGTTATGGGAAATCAGTGGCAATGGACTTACGCAGCCCTCCTACCTGTTTGGCACTTTTCACTTGATGTGTAAAACAGACTTTGCCATTTCTGACATATTGGAAAGTAAACTAAAAGCAAGTTCCCAATTTTATGGCGAGTTAAAAATGGATGACCCACAACTGCAAATGAAACTCATGAGCAAAATGAGTATGAATGGCAAAACCCTGCAATCTTTATTAAACGAAACAGACTTTACAGCAGTGAGTGCAAAATTTCAATCACTTACCGGTTATCCCTTACTGGCATTTAACAATTTCAAACCTTTTCTCTCCATGAGTATGCTTACCATGAAGAGTCTTACCTGTGCAGAAACCGTACAGCCGGAAACTGAATTTGTGGGGTTAGCCAAAAAATTGAATTTACCGATACTGGGATTGGAAACCGTGGACGATCAAATGAATGCGATTGATAAAGAACCTATTGATTCACAGATAATTTCTTTTAAAAAGACAGTCCTCAATTTTGATAGTGTGAAAACCGCCATGCAACAAATGAGTGATGTATACAGATTGCGTGATGTAGATTCTTTGTATTCATTTATGAAGCAAATGGGTATTGATGATAATTTTGAAACGGCCTTGCTTACCAACCGTAATGAGAAATGGGCTCCGTTGATTAAAGAAATCATTACACAAAAACCTAGTTTCTTTGCAGTGGGTGCGGGCCATCTTGGGGGGCCAAACGGGGTAATTTATTTATTACGAAAACAGGGATACCGGTTAACCCCGGTCAAGTATTAAACCAGCCCGATGGCATCTGAGAAAGAATTTATCTCCTTATTGAACCAGCACCAGAAAATTGTATACAAGGTATGCAATCTGTATATGGACAGGCATTCTGACCGCGAAGATCTTTTTCAGGAGATCACCCTGCAGGCATGGAAGGCTTATGGAAGTTTCAGAGGCGACTCAAAATTTTCTACCTGGTTGTACCGGGTTGCATTAAATACGGCCATAACTTTTTTCAGGAAAGAAAAAGAAAACCCGATATATTTTCTACAGATGTGGTACCCGAACAAACTGAAGATGCATATGATCCGATAGAAGAGCAGGTGAAAGCCATGTATGCAGCCATTGGTAATTTATCTAAAATTGATAAAGCCATTGTCATGCTATACCTGGAAGATTATAGTTACCAGGAAATTGGCGATATGATGGGTATTACGCCGAACAATGTGGGTGTGAAAATGAACCGCATCAAAATCAGGCTGAAAGAGGAAACACAAAAAACAACGACTATTTAAGTAGCTACTTTATGGAATTAGATCAACTGAAATCACAGATCAATCATAAGCTTTCTACCGACCATGCCGGCCGGTCTGCTAATGATTTTGCCGATATGCTTACCAAGAAAACGGCCTCTGTAACAGACAAACTGAAACGCAGTTTGTGGATAGAGGTCATCGGTTGTATTGTGATCATTCTCTTATTTGCGTATATTGGAATCTGGGGTAAGTATACCTCTTTGCGTATTTATTTTTCTGTTTTTGCTGCACTTAGTCTTGTATTTCTTGCTGTGGTGATACACCTGCTTAAAAAAACCAAAAGACTTACTGCCACTCCGCTTCCTGTTAAAAGTAATCTGCAAACCATTGTAACTATTATTCAGGAATTTATGAAAAGGTATTTCCAGTTTACGATGGCATTAATACCCGTCTGTATTATTTTCTCATTACTGCTTGGTTACAATGAACCGGTAACCATTCCGGAGGTGGATAAAGCAGCTTCTACCCTTTTCACAGGTAAGTGGCAAGCCATTGTATTTTTGGTGATATATATAACATTGTTATCAGTTGGCGTTTATTTTTTTACGCGTTGGTACCTGAAGAAATTTTACGGGCGTTATGTAGAAAAACTAAAAGAATGCATCCTTGATTTATCAGAAGAAGCTTCCCTATAATCAAGGTGTGTTGCCCTTAGTCGCAGCCTTGTTTACGCCGTGTATCAATGATGTATTGAATCTTCCATGAGCCATTGATACGTACCAATTGAAAAGAATTGACGCCACAATGGCTAAACTGTCCATTATAATAAAATTTATAGGGCGTCCATGCTGATGCTAGTGCACCATCTACCTTAACCATATCAAAGCTGATCCTTTCATCTGCCGCTCCCTTGGGCATGGAGCCAACAATCATTGCAAATTCAGCAAGTTTTTCGTTTTTTACCAGGATTTCACCCTTCGCATCACGAACAATGGTTTGCATGACAGCACTATCAGTAAAACAATTCATTACACCCTTTGCATTCGTATCTCGCATGGCTGAAAAGAGGTTTCCAATGGTTAGTTTAACTGAATCAACAGCTGTTTGAGAAGCGGCATACTTTACGGTACCCATCATCATAAGCAATCCTAATACGATTTTACGCATAAAACAAATTTGTATAAATATAGCTATGAATACATAAATAATTTGTTAAGGCATCAGGAACGGTAAACCACCTTTTATTGCTGTTCACTGCGGAAAAATAGATACATTGTAGCCATCATTACCATTCGTTGTTTTAGCTGTTTGTATGTATTGGATTAAGACCATTTTACTCATATCTCTCGGAATTGTATTGTACAGTTTTTTCGGGTATGGCATATTACTCCAAATGCTACGATGGTTAAGGGGTATTATACAACAACCGTTAACGAATGACCCTATAGTATACCAACCGGATATCACCCTTATTGTTCCCTGTTACAATGAAGCGGATATACTGCAATTAAAAATTGCTAATTGCCGGGCATTAGATTACCCCGCAGAAAAATTGTCCTTTATTTTTATCACTGATGGGTCTACAGATAACACTGCTGAGATCCTGAAACAATATCCTGCGATACTTCATTTACACCAGAATCATCGCGCTGGAAAAACAGCCGCAGAAAACAGAGCCATGGCATTTGTTACCTCACAGATTGTTGTTTTTACTGATGCCAACAGTCTCTTACATCGCGAATCGATCAAACATATTGTGCAGCATTTTTCTAACGAAAAAACCGGATGTGTTTCAGGAGAAAAAAAAATCAGTACTGATGCCAGAGACAATGCCAGTGGTGTTGGAGAAAGTTTGTACTGGAAATACGAATCGTATTTAAAAAAACTGGATTCCGATTTCAATTGTGCCATAGGTGCAGCAGGCGAACTCATGGCCATCAGAACATCTCTTTATCGAATGCTACCAGAAGATACTTTGCTAGACGACTTTATGCAATCGATGCATATAGCAGCAAGGGGTTATAAGATTGTATATGAACCGCGGTCGGTGGCAACAGAAAAAGCTTCTGCAACCATTCAAGAAGAACTAAAAAGAAAAATCCGCATTGCACATGGATGTTGGCAGGCTTTGATTCGGTTATGTAAGATATTGAATGTGGCAAAAACACCTGTTCTTTACTTCCAGTATCTGTCGCGCCGTGTCTTGCGTTGGGCCGTGGTTCCCTTTTTACTAGTAGTGATTTTGATAGGCAGTATCCCACTTGCCTTGGAAGAAAATTCTTTGTATCAGCTATTATTTCCGTTGCAGCTATTTTTTTATGGACTAGCCATTTGCGGGTACTTTCTCAGGAATAGCCGAACCCGTTTTACCTTCTTTTTTGTACCTTATTATTTCTGCATTATGCATTATGCAATGATAGCAGGACTGGTTCGCTATCTTACACTACCCAGTACAGGAATTTGGGAAAAAGCTTCCCGCAAAAAATAATTAACACAATACAGAGAATCTTACCGGAGGTAGCCCAAAATCTTCAACATGCTTTGCGCAGTTTGTTCTTTTGCATATACCCAGTCAATCATCTTTCCATTTTTATCTGCTTCCACAATCACATGTTTGGGAGAAGGTATCAGGCAATGTTTGATACCACCATAACCACTGATCTGGTCCTGGTAAGCACCGGTATGAAAGAAACCCACATACAAAGGTTCTTTATTGGCTAATTCATCTTTTTTATCGGGCGAAGATATTTTGGGAAGGAACACTTCGTTGATATGTTCTTCAGAATCGTAATAATCATGGCTATCACAGGTTATACCACCCAATACTACACGATGGTATTCATTATCCCACTTATTTACCGGAAGCATCAGAAATTTTTCACCAATACCCCAGGTATCGGGCAGTGTGGTAATAAAAGAAGAATCAATCATGTACCAGCACTCGCGGTCGTTCTGGATTTTTTGCCCTATAACACTGTAGATATGTGCCATGCTTTCTCCAACGGTAAAGCTTCCGAATTCTGTATAGATATTCGGCATGGGTACTTTCGCTTTTTTGCAGGCTTTTTTGATATTGCTTACGATCTCATTGATCATGAACTGGTAATCGTATTCAAATCCCAGCGAGTGTTTGATGGGAAAACCGCCGCCGATATTGATGGAATCCAATTCCGGACAAATCTTCTTCAACTGACAATATAAGTTGATGATCTTGTTCAGCTCAGACCAGTAATAGATATCGTCTTTAATGCCTTTATTGAGGAAAATATGCAACATTTTCAGTTGAAACTTATCTTCATAGCCCTCGATATCATCCACATAAAATTCAAGAATATCTTTCGCACGAATGCCCAACCGCGAAGTATAGAATGGAAAATTAGGTTCTTCTTCTGCTGCTACACGAATACCCAAACGGAAAGGCTGTTTGGCACTTCGTTTATAGGCCAATAATTCTTCTTTGTTATCCAGAATGGGAATTACATTCTTGAAACCAGAGTTGATTAGTTTGGAAATACGCGAGGTATAATTCTTTTGCTTATACCCGTTGCAGATGATATAGGTTTCTTTATTAATTTTTCTGCGCTGGTACAAACGGTTGATAATCTCTATATCATACGCATAGGATGTTTCAAGATGGATATTATGCTTTAATGCTTCTTCTACGATGAAAGAAAAATGAGAACTCTTTGTACAATAGCAATAAAAATATTCGCCTTCGTATTTGTGCTTTTTAAAAGCATTGTCAAACATCTTCTTCGCCTTATTGATCTGCATACCAATTTTTGGTAAATAGGTAAGCTTTAACGGTGTTCCGTATTTGTCAATCAGGCCTTTTAAATCTACCCCATTGAATTCAAGATAACCATCATCATTCTGGTCAAACCCCTCTTGCGGAAAATGGAAAGTCTGGTTAACCAACGAAGTATAGGTATTATTCATTGAGGGTTTGTTGTGTTACGGTAAACAAAAGCTTTTTAACGAGCACAAAAATAACAGTTTGTACAGTTCAACAGCGAAAAAATTAAAAGGTGGGTTTCAGTAGGAAAAACTTCATTTTAATCCAGCCTGTGGAGGAAAGAAATCTTATGCTGCCTGACACTTGTTTCTTATGATACATTGCTTACCATCATAAGATTTCTCTCTTCTCTTCGCTTTGTTTGAAATGACGTTTGTTAATTGGCAATAAAAAACCGGGAACATTTACGGTTCCCGGTTCTATTATAATACTAATAAGGTAAATCTTACTTAACAGAATCAACCAAAGATTTAAAGCTGGCTGGTTCGTTCATGGCCAGATCAGCCAATACTTTACGGTTCAGGTCAATTCCTTTTACGCTTAGTTTGTTGATGAACTGACTGTAGGTCATGCCTTCAGCTCTTACTGCAGCATTGATACGTGCGATCCACAACTGGCGGTATTCGCGTTTTTTCAACTTACGGCCTACAAAGCTGTAAGTCATACCTTTTTCAACAATATTTTTGGCTACGGTATAAACGTTTTTACGTTTACCATAAAATCCTTTGGCTTGCTTCAGGATTCTTTTTCTCCTGGCTCTTGATGCGACTGCATTTTTTGAACGTGGCATACTATCTTTTTTTGAAACCGTTTACATCACTGCTCCCGGTTTGATTTTGTAATTGAGTTGATGAATGGGTGTTTACCCGGATTATCCTTTTAAACGCAATAAACGCAAAACGAAATCCTTGTTTGGTGCACTTACCAAACCTTTTTTGTTCATCGCTCTTTTACGTTTTTTTGATTTCTTAGTCAGGATGTGACGTTTGAAAGCTTTCTGGAAGGTGATCTCACCTGTTCCGGTTACCTTGAAGCGCTTCTTTGCGCTTGAGTTGGTTTTTACCTTTGGCATATAAAATAATCTACTAAAAGATTACACCCTGCTGGCGGACCCGAACAGACGGGACACTTGTTGAGCCATACGGGAAATGGGGTGCAAAGGTAAGGGGATTTGCTTTATTTCAAGCGAAATGAGAGAGGAATTAATAATTAGTAGTTAATAATTAGTAGTTAATAATTAGTAATTAAAATATTTACATATAAAATAAATTACTAATTACTAACTATTAACTACTAAATTTTTAAGTAGTTGCCTTCTTCTTGCTACTAGTCTTAGGGGTAAATATGGCAAACATACGTTTACCTTCCAGCTTAGGCATACTTTCCAGCACACCGGCTTCGGCCAATCTTTCGGCAAATTTCAGCAACAAAAGCTGTCCACGATCCTGGAACATGATGGCACGTCCCTTGAACTGTACATATGCTTTTACTTTATTTCCGTCTTTCAGGAATTTTTCTGCGTGTTTTGCTTTGAAATCAAAATCATGATCATCCGTTCCAGGAGTAAAACGAATTTCTTTCACTTCGCTTTGCTTGGAATTGGCTTTCATTTCCTTTTCCTTCTTCTTCTTTTCGTAGAGGAACTTCTTGTAATCGATCACTTTACAAACAGGCGGATCTGCGGTAGGAGAAATCTCAACCAGATCCAATTCCTGTTCCTGTGCAATTTTCAGTGCATCCAATGTTGAGTAAACGCCAACGGTTACATTGTCGCCTACCAATCGAACCTGCGGAACCCGGATTCTTTCGTTGATACGATGTTCAGGCTCCGGCTGCCTGTTAAACCGGGGATTAAACCTTCCGCCCCCTCTTGGTGGTAATGCCATTAAAACTTGTTTAGTGAATAATTGATTTGTTGTTAAAGATATGCATATTGGCGACTATTCGCCAGATTTACGATTTTCTATTTCATCCACGATCATTTCCATGAAGGCGGTAACGTCCTGTGTTCCAACATCTCCTTTGCCCTGACGACGAACGGAAATCTTGTTTTCGTTCATTTCTTTTTCGCCAACCACCAGCATATAAGGTACTTTCATCAGCTCGGTGTCACGGATTTTTTTACCAATTTTTTCCTGCCTGTCGTCTATCTCTACCCTTACTCCTGCTTTCCTCAGTTGTTTACGTACCGATTCTGCATAGTCCATAAACTTATCGCTGATGGGCAAAATCTTGGCTTGTAATGGTGCCAGCCATACGGGAAATTTTCCTGCATAATGCTCCAGCAAAAACCCGATAAATCTTTCATGCGTTCCCAACGGGGCGCGGTGAATGATGAGCGGAGTTTCCGGCGCGTTGTCTTTATTGGTGAAAGAAAGATTAAAGCGCCGACCCTGTGCAAAATCAACCTGGTTTGTGGCCAGTGTAAATTCGCGACCGATCGTGCTCCAGATCTGTACATCAATTTTGGGTCCATAAAAAGCGCCTTCATCCTGTACTTCTACAAATGGGGTTCCGCTTTCTATCAAAACCTGACGAACCATCTCTTCTGTTTCTAACCACAACTCCGGTTCGTTAATATATTTTTGTCCCAGTTTAGCAGGGTCATGCAAACTCAAACGCATCACATATTTATCAATACCAAAAATCTCAAAATATTTAAGGTACATATCGTTCACCGCCTTAAACTCCTGTGCAAACTGTTCTTTGGTGCAATAAATATGCGCATCGTTCATGTGCAGGCAGCGTACACGCATCAATCCAAATAACTCACCACTCTGTTCATATCGGTAACAGGTGCCGTACTCGGCCAAACGATAAGGAAGGTCTTTGTAACTTTTTTGCTCTGAATCAAATATTTTATGGTGGTGCGGGCAGTTCATAGCCTTCAAGTAATATTTGGTTCCATCCAGTTCCATAGGAGGAAACATGCTATCCTGGTAATAAGGCAGGTGACCGCTGGTGATGTATAAATTTTCTTTGGCAATATGCGGCGTTACCACTCTTTTGTAGCCGGCTTCTTCTTCTGTTTCTTTAGCTAATTTTTCCAGTTCTTCAATAATAATGGTTCCATTGGGCATCCATAAAATAAGTCCCGGACCAATGTCTTCATCCATGGTAAAAATGCTGAGGTCTTTACCCAATTTGCGGTGATCGCGTTTTTTGGCTTCCTCCAGCATCAACACATATTCATCCAGTTCTTTCTGGTTAGGAAAAGTGATGCCATAAACTCGCGTAAGCATTTTATTTTTCTCATTCCCCTTCCAGTAAGCACCGGCAATGCTGGTTAGCTTGATGGCTTTAATGAAACTGGTATCGGGAATATGTGGTCCGCGACAGAGGTCGGTAAATTCACCTTGTGTATAAAAAGTAATCTCACCATCTGTCAGGTTCTGTAAAAGATCGAGCTTATACTCATCTCCTTTCTCTTCAAAATATTGTACGGCTTCGGGCTTGGGTATTTCTTTGCGGATGAAACGATTGGCTTTTTTTGCCAGTTCGTTCATTTTCTTTTCGAGTAATAATAAATCATCTTCGGTCATTTTGCGATCACCGAGATCCATATCATAATAAAATCCTTTTTCAAGAGCCGGTCCAACCCAAAACTTAACGCCGGGGAACATGGTTTCCACCGCCTCGGCCATGAGGTGGGCAGAGGAATGCCAGAAAGTGTTTTGTCCTTCTGCATCATTCCATGTAATTAATTTAAGAGAGGCATCTGCGGTAATGGGGCGCGTAGCATCCCATACCTGGCCATTTACACTGGCAGCCAACACTTTTTTGGCCAATCCTTCACTAATCGATTTTGCGATATCGAGGGCGCTAACGCCGGTTTCGTATTGCCTTATGGCTCCATCCGGGAAACTGATACTAATCATGAGATATAAATCAACCTTTTTTATAAGGAGTGCAAAGTAACAAAAAAAAGCTGTTAGCCGCTAGCTATTAGCTGCAAGCAAGAACGCTTTTCCTTGGAGCTAATACCAAAATGCTGCAGCCACCCCTAAAAAACCTTAACGCTTCTTTATCAGGGCTTACTATATTGCAAGCGTAGATTTGTTTCATGAGATTGAATTTTACCCTTTTCACTCTTTTACTGTTAAGTTTCACCGCAAGTGCCCAGAAAGTAACGGGGATTTGGCGGGGCTATTTCAGTTCTTCCAATGGTATTTACCGCGAGGGTGCGCGTGAGGAAACCTATAAATATGAAATTCAGATTGACCAGCAATCGAATAATGGCATTAAAGGGGTAACGTATTCGTATAAAACAACTGTCTTTTATGGCAAGGCCGAATTGAGTGGGATATATACAGCCGCTTCCAAAAGTATTATTATCAAGGAAACCCGTTTGGTAGATCTGAAAATTTCTGATAAAAGTGAGCCCTGCCTGATGACTTGTTACCTGGATTATTCTAAAATTGGTAAGATGGAAGTATTGGAGGGAACTTTTATTTCCATCAATGCCAAAGACAAAGGCGACTGTGGCAGTGGCCGCGTATACCTGGAAAGGGTAACCACTTCCGATTTCAAGAAAGAAGATTTTCTGCTAAAGAAAAAACCGGCAGATACCAGTAAGGTAATGGCCAAACCGGTGATACCGGCTACTACCAATAAAGCAAAATCCATCATTCCACCACCCGTTGCCAATGGTAAAAATGGTAAGGACAACCTGTTAGTGAAACCTCTTACGCAAAAACCAGCTGCACAAAAACCGATAGTACCGCAGGGTAAGAATACCACTCCACCAAAAGTGGTACCTCCCACGGTAAAAAAAATAGAACCTAAACCTAACAGCACCAAACCCAAAATAGGTAATAAAAATGAGGCACCGGTAATAGCCAACCGCGAACCTGAAAAACTGCAGCAGGAACCTGTTAAACCGAAAAAAGAAGAAGCGGCCAGCATGCCTCAAACAGAACCGCAGATGCGTAAAATGCCTATCCCAAAAGTGTTGGTAGAAAGGGAAAATAATCTGGTAAGAACGATTACCACTTCAGAAGAATTTATTCAGGTGGATTTATATGATAACGGCACCATAGATAACGATACCATTTCTGTTTACCATAACAACGAATTGGTGGTAAGCAGTAAGCGATTAAGTTATACGCCTCTAACAGTAAAAATAAAATGTAGCAAAACTGATAACCGGCATGAGTTAACCGTGGTTGCAGATAACCTTGGTGATATACCACCCAACACTGCTTTGATGGTGATTAAGACAGGTAACCAGAAAGAACGTTACGAGATCTTCCTTACCTCTAATGAACAGCGTAATGCGAAAGTGGTGATCAATTATGTTCCCAAAGAATAATATAGGGATGCTAACAATACCAACTGCGCCTTTGCGCCTTTGCGTGAAATATTCTCGCAAAGGCGCAAGGGCGCAGTTTTTTTATAGGCGTATGTTCCAGGTTACTGCGGGGATGATGGGGAATAGCGATACCTGTTTCGCAGTAACTTTTAGTGTTCCTGCAGTAGCAGTTCCCTCTTGGTCGAAATAAATAAAATAGGGATTTAAGCGACTGTACAAATTGTACACACTGAACACCCAGTTACTGCTGTATTTTCTTTGTTTCTTGGGCTTGGGTGTATAAGTTGCAGAAAAATCGAGACGATGATAGGATTTCATTCTGTATGCATTGATGCGGCTAAACTCCTGTGTTAATACCCCACCCACAAAATAAAAACGTTCCGGTAAAGAAGTGGCATTGCCTGTGCCATACACAAAAACAGAGGAGAGCTTCCATTTATCGGTTAGTTCATAGCTGCCTACTACCGACATATCATGCCTTCGATCATAACGACTGGGGTATTTCAATCCATCGTTCAGGTTGGGAAACTGGCGCCATGTCCAGCTAAGGGTATACCCTATCCATCCGGTAAATCTTCCTTTCACTTTATTCACAAAAAACTCAGCTCCATAACTCCAACCTTTTCCAAACACAAATTCTTCTTCGGGATCTTTTAAAGAAGGAGTATATCCTTCTCTGTATTCAATCTGGTTTTCCATGGTCTTGTAATAAGCTTCTACCGAAGTTTCATACATCCCTTCCTTAAAGTTTTTAAAATACCCAACCGCATATTGCCAGCTGATCTGCGGTTGCACACGAATGGTACTGGGCACCCATAAATCTGTTGGCAAAGTAGAGCCGGCATTGGTTACTAAGTGTATGTATTGCAGGTTACGGGTAACGGCTGCTTTAACAGATTCTGTTTCATTAAACGCATACCGTAAAGTGGCACGGGGCTCAATACCTCCGTAGGCTTTTACAGTTTGTCCGCCGCCGTATATCGTACTATCTGTTTTATTTCCATTGGCATCGCGCTGGTATAAGGTATACCTGCCTACTTGTTGAAACAGGCTGTAGCGGATACCGAGATTTAATTTAAGCTTACGGGTAAGTTCCCAATCATCCTGTAAATAGAATGCATATTCCCTTGCAAATTTCTTGGTGGCATTATTAGGTTCAAACACTACACTATCCTGATTTCCACTTAAAACATTGGGCAAAAAAGTGTGGAAAGTATATTGTGCGCCAAATTTGAGTTTGTGCTCAGGAGAAGGGTAAAAATCAATATCTGTTTTAGCTGTCAGATCCCGAATACCAGAAGAGAGATTGATGTTGAAATTATTTTGTTTACCATCCAGCGCAAATTGATAATCGTTATATACAATTGTAGTATTGGCAAATAATTTCTTGTTGAAAATATGGTTCCAACGAAGTGTTGCCGTAGAATTTCCCCAGGGAATTACCGTACTAAAAGAACGTTTGCTGTTGTTGAAAGTAAATTTATCTCTTCCGAAATAACCGCTGAGGTATACCCGGTCCTTTTCGCTGAATTGGTAATTCACTTTCGCATTCAGATCGTAGAAATAATAACCGGAACCGTAGAATTCACTGGTCTTTTTTATAAAGGGCTTGGCCAATGCATCTACATACGTTCTTCTTGCGGAGATCATGTAAGAAGCTTTGTTCTTTTTTAGCGGCCCCTGTATTGAAAATCGCGAAGCAATTAAGCCGATGCCCGCATCTATCTGTGTTTTGTTTTCGTTTCCTTCTTTCATGGCAACATCAACCACAGAAGATAATCTACCACCGTATTGCGCAGGTATCCCTCCTTTAATCAGGGTTACATTTTTTATGGCATCTGCATTAAATATTGAAAAGAAACCAAACAGGTGACCCGTATTATACACCACTGCATCATCCAGCAAAATCAGGTTTTGATCGGGGCCTCCTCCCCTCACATAAAAACCGGCATTACCCTCACCCGCATTGCGCACACCGGGTAATAGTTGTAAGGTTTTTAAAATGTCTACTTCGCCTAAAAAAGCGGGTAAGGCTTTGGCGGTATTTACACTTAACTCAAACTTACCCATCTGTGCTGTTTTTACATTGTTATCCCGTTTTCTTCCGTACACGGTAACATTGTTGATAATAGCAGAATTGGGCAACAACAAAATATTGTTCTGGTAGTTGTTGGTAAGATTAATCTCTATTTCTTTAGGTTGATAACCTACGAATGAACATACCAATGAATACTTTCCTTTAGGTAACGTGATGGAGAAAAAACCATACTGGTTACTTACAATGCCCTTACCTTCTGCACGAAGTGTAAGGTTGGCACCAATCAGGGTTTCGCCGCTGAGAGAATCTTTAATGTAACCGTTGAACGTATATTTTTCCTGCGCCGTAAGAACATTTCCTGCTAAACAGAGCAAACACACCAGTAATATTTTCCGCATACACATAGGTATCAAACAAAGCATCTTCCTGAAAGTTGGGAGATACCATTAAATAGATGTTTATTGTTTTGGCCTGAAATCAATTGAATCCTTCACTTCGCCACAGGTGAGCATTTTTTTGGGGATATAAGGATTCCTGATTTCTGCTGTATTACTTAGCCAATTGGCACCCTGGTCGTTAAAAGCCATGGGACAATAATCATGGTATACAACAGCCCGATCGTACTGTACAGTTCTGATGAGATCATACAATTGATCCCCCACCATTTGAAATGATTTTCTTTTTTCCTCCAGTGCTTTCTCCCCCAATAATCCCTTTAACTCGGCTGAAATACCCAATGTATACGTTCTTGCGGTGGAAACGATATTACTGTCGGCCATCAATTCATCTAACTGAAGGCTATCTGCAGAAACCATAAGACTTCTGGCAGATTGTGCAATACCGGAATCTTTTTCGGCAATAAAATTGTCTTTCAGGGAATAATAATCGGCCAATAACTGACCAAACGATTGATTGAAAGCATCTGAATTGGCACTTTTGGTAAGTGGTGCCTGAGGTTGAGCGGGCTCTTTGGCCTTTTCATCCCCATTACCGCAAGCGGTTAAAAACACTACCACACCGTATAAAAAGAACTGTTTCATATAAAAATTTAGCCGCAAAAATAAAGCAAATAGAATTGAGAGCTGTTTGCATTTACCTTTGCGGCCTTAAATACATGTTAATAGATGCTGATAGGATTCCAGAATGTTACGTTTGAGTTTGGTGCAAGAGCCATTGTTGAAGATGCTACCTGGCATATACAGCCCGGCGACCGTATTGGATTAATCGGGTACAATGGTACCGGAAAATCAACCCTGTTAAAGGTGTTAGTGGGCGAATACACCCCTTCGAAAGGAACGGTGGAGAAAAGCAAGGACACCACCATTGGTTACCTTCATCAGGATCTGTTGAGCTTTGATACCAATGAAAACATTACCGAAGTAGCGCTTAGTGCTTTTGAACGTGTTCGTGAACTGGAGAAAGAAATTGAGCGATTGGGTAATGAGCTGGAAAAAGATTCTGAGAATGAACCCCTGCTGATCAGGTATACAGATGCCCTGCATGAACTGGATGTATTGGACGGATATAATATTCACCACAAGGCAGAAGAAGTATTGCATGGATTGGGTTTTAGTAATGAAGATCTGGTAAGGCCTTATAAAGAATTCAGCGGAGGATGGCGGATGCGGGTATTGCTGGCCAAAATGATTTTACAGCAGCCTGATGTATTGCTGATGGATGAACCTACCAACCACTTAGACTTACCCTCCATTGAATGGCTTGAAAAATACCTGCTGCACTATAAAGGCAGTGTGGTGATTGTGAGCCACGATAAATTCTTTTTGAACCGGATGGTGAACAAGATTGTGGAATTGTACCAACAGCAACTCCACATTTATACCGGCGATTATGAGTTTTATGAGCAGGAGAAAATGATCCGCATTGATATGCAGCAGAAAGCATTCGAGAACCAGCAGGATTATATTAGACAGCAGGAACGCTTTATTGAACGCTTTAAAGCCAAAGCCAGTAAGGCAGCACAAGCCCAGAGTGTACAAAAACGTTTGGATAAGATTGATAAAATTGAAGACGTAAAACTGGAACGTCCGGATTTGCGCATCAATTTTCAATTGGATAAAGTGCCGGGAAAAGTATTGGTTGAATTGAAAGGCGTGAGCAAAAACTTTGGACAGATAAAAATTGTGGAAGATGCCATTGCCGAGATAGAACGTGGTGATAAAATTGCCTTGATCGGTGCCAATGGTAAAGGTAAATCTACCGTACTGCGCATGATTGCCGGAACCGAATCTTTTGAAGGAGAGCGGGTATGGGGACATAATGTAGAAGAAAGCTTTTATGCCCAGCACCAATTGGAAGCATTAGGACTAGGCAACAATATTCTGGAAGAATTACAATCATGCGGAAGCAAAAAAACAGATGTGGAACTGCGTGCATTGTTGGGTGCTTTTCTTTTCAGCGGCGATGATGTAGATAAGAAAGTAAAAGTATTAAGCGGAGGAGAAAAAGCCCGTGTGGCATTGGCTAAAACCATTGTGAGCAAAGCCAACTTCCTGATTTTGGATGAACCTACGAACCACTTGGATATGCACTCGGTTGAATTACTTGCCGGAGCATTAAATAAGTATGAGGGTAGTATTGTATTTGTTAGTCACGATCGTTATTTCATTTCCCAAACCGCCAATAAGATCTGGGAAATAGTAGATCATAAGATCAAAGAATTCAAAGGCAGTTACCAGGAATGGGTAGAGTGGAATGAACGCATGGCAAAGATCAATGCCGAAAAACAAAAACTGGGGGTACCGGATATCAAATTGGAACCGAAACCTGTTGCCAAAGTGGAACCAGTAAAGCAGGTTGTAAAAGAAAACCTACCCGTTAATAAGGACTTGCAGAAAGAATTACAAAAAGAACAGCGCAGGTTAAGCAATCTTGAAACACAGATTACCAAGGCAAAAGAAGACGAATCAAAATTAGAAAATGCATTGGGAGATCCGGCAAATTATTCGGATAAGAATAAGTTTGTTACAATTGAGTCTGATTATAAGAAAGCAAAAAGTAGCAGGGAAACTTTAGAGAAAGAATATGAAGAAGTGTTTGAAAAAGTAATGGAACTCGAATCACAGAGTTAACTCACCCCGGCCCTCTCTACTTCGTAGAGAGGGAGTATGTTTACTGCTACACCCTCTTTGCAAAGCAGAGAGGGTCGACAAGCGAAGCGATGTCGGGGTGAGTTGAAGAAGGGTTATGGAATCATCATCGCCTTCACAAAATCACTCACCAAATACCCAATCATCTTCCCCGTACCCATACTCGTTCTTCCATCCGCCAGTTGTGATGCCCCTTCGCAAATATGCAGATACGCCACCTTACTATCCGCAGCAGTAAAGCTTACATATTGCCGGGCATGATTAATGGTAATTCCCACCGGGCTGGAGGCACTACTTAACGCATTTTCAATGCAATCGAGATCCAATTCAATCCCACACAATGTATCGCTGGTAAAATTGGTGGCATGTCCCACGGCCTGCAGAAAAGTTCTTTTTTCATGCAGAAAAATATCTTCGAATGTGATGCAATCGATGAAAGGATTGTTCACCATATCCATCCAAACAT
Organism: Sediminibacterium sp.; assembly: GCA_965283715.1. Taxonomy (GTDB): domain Bacteria; phylum Bacteroidota; class Bacteroidia; order Chitinophagales; family Chitinophagaceae; genus Sediminibacterium. The sequence continues at coordinate 29,128 of CBDIPL010000003.1, forward strand.
TCTGTGGTAAATAATTTTCGTGCAGCCCTAACACGCAATATTTTTCAAGATAGCCATCTGCTTCTGCATAGCTGAACCCGTTACCACTGTGCCTTCCTTCCATGGGTCTGAAATCGGCGTGTGCATCCAGGTTTATGGCATTGATCTGCGCAATCGGTATCACACCTGCTTTATAAAATCCTTTGGCTGCCCCCTTAATACAGGGATAAGAGTTGTTATGCCCACCACCAATTACAATCGGTATTTTTTTATTCTGGGTAATGATATGAATCAGTTGTTCCACTTCATCATCAATGGCATTCACCGCATGGCGGTAAGCTTCCAGTTTTTCATCAAAGCCATGCGCATTTTGTTCTATGAGTTTTTCCACATCCGAAAAATCAAAATGACCCATCAGCAGAATATTACTTCCCTCAAAAAAATCATTGCTTTGCACATTTAAAAATGCCTGTAAAAAAGAAAGCCAGGCAGAATCTGTTCCACCAATACCCATATTGGCTTTTACACCTATGTCCTCGGGTATACCAATCAATACAAATGAGGCGGAAGAATTTTGCAGCGATTGTTCAATAGCATTGGGATCTGCCAGTACCTGCAAACGTTCGCCCAGTTTGGTTTCAAAACGCCGGATCCTGGTTAGCGATAATACATCCTGTTTATTGTAGATCTTAAAATGGCTCATATGGCTTTTTTTAGCTGTGAGCCATGATCTGCGAGCTTTGAGCCAGAGCAATTCGCTCATGGCTCGCAGCGCATAGCTCACGGCTATCTAAATGTACTTAAATAAAATCACCATTAATCATCACTTTGTCAATCAGGTTGGTACCAAACGCATAAGGCAAATAGGCAAGGGATGGAATGGGATGGGTAAAGATGAGATTGGCTCTTTTGCCCTTGGTAATACTGCCCAGCTCTCCACCTAGCTCCATAGCATAGGCACCATTTAGAGTAGCCGCATTAATGGCTTCTTCCGGAAGCATTTTCATCTGAATACAGCTCATGGCTACCACCAGGTTCATGTTGCCACTAGGACTCGATCCCGGATTATAATCAGATGCCAGAGCAATGGCACAACCCTTGTCAATTAAAGTCCTTGCCGGCTGAAAAGGCATACGTAAAAAGAACGCAGCCGTGGGAAGCAATGTGCCAATGGTTTGAGAGGAAGCAAGTGTATTGATCGCATTATCATCCATGGTTTCCAGATGGTCTACCGATAAGGCTCCTAATTGTACACCTACCTCTGTGCCGCCTGATACATGTAACTGGTTGGCATGTATTTTTGGTCGTAACCCTATAGCCTTTCCTGCATTGCAAAGCATTTCTGTTTCCTGCGGTGTAAAAAATCCTTCTTCACAAAATACGTCAATGTAATCGGCTAGTTTTTCTTTGGCAATGGCGGGCAACATTTCGCGAATGATCAAGTCAATATATCCCTGATGATTATCCCTATACGCCAATGGATAGGTATGGGCGCCTAAAAAAGTAGCTTTCACAGGTATGGGCGACATTGCTTTCAAACGTTGAATAACCCGCAACATTTTCAGTTCGCCTTCAACGGTTAAGCCATAGCCCGATTTGATCTCGATAGCCCCGGTTCCCAAACGCATCAGTTCCTGTAAGCGCTTCCATGCCTGATTAAACAATTCTTCATCTGATGTGGTGTTTAATTTTTCAGCAGAATGCAAAATGCCACCACCTTTGGCAGCAATATCCGCATAGCTCAATCCCCTGATCTTATCAACAAACTCCCCTTCCCTGCTGGCGGCAAATACAATATGTGTATGGCTATCACACCAGGTGGGTAATACGGTTGCCCCTTCTGCATCATACACATCACCTTCCATTGCCCATTCACCATTCACCATTGCCCCCATAGGCCCAAATTCTTTGATCAATCCATTTTCTATCCGCAAAAAAGCATTTTTTATCACCGGCAGATCGGCCAATTCTTTTCCGCGTAACAGTTTGCTTTTTTCACGAACATTTACCAGTTGATGTATGTTGGTGATTGTGAGATTCATGAAACCAAATTAGCAGATTCTGATGAATCACAAAGAAACCCTTTATTTTCGAATATGATCTGCACCCTTACCGTTGTACGTTACCCCAAATGGATGGGATGGGCAGGCTTTCTGTCTATGGCAGTTTTTCGGCTACCATTATGGATCAGTAAACGAAATCATTTCTGGAAATTGATGGGCTGTGGCAGAAACGGCACTTTTGATAAAACCCCCGACTGGCGCCAATGGGCAGTGTTGGAAGTTAGAAGTTTGGAGTCTGAAGTCTGGAGTAAAAAATCTGATCCCAACGCTAAACTCCAGTCTTCAGACCCCAGTCTCCTAACTCCAGTCTCCAGACTCCAGTCTCCGGACTTTCTCCTACTCTGGTGGAAACTATTCAATTGCGAAAAATGGACCCTCGAACTGGAACCCATTGAGGGCCACGGAACATGGGATGGAAAAGAATGTTTTGGGGCCTTGGCCAAACATACTAGTTACGATGGCGTGATCGGCATTCTAACACGTGCTACTATTCGTTTGAATAAACTAAACAGTTTCTGGAGTAATGTAGACGCTGTTGCACAGCAAATGGCCGGTGCCAATGGCTTTATTACCTCCCTCGGTATTGGTGAAGTACCTTTTATTAAACAGGCCACTTTCAGCATTTGGGAAAGCAGGGAACAGATGAAACAGTTTGCCTATCAAATGCAGGAACATGCCGAGGTAATCAGAAAAACCCGAAAAGAAAACTGGTACAGTGAAGAAATGTTTGTCCGCTTCAAAATCATCTCATCGCACGGAACTTTGCAGGGAAAAGATCCATTACAAAGAAAGTTGTAATTTGCACCAGCCTCATGAATCATTGTTCTAACATAGTATTCTTAACAGCACACTTCGCATGGATGTACCGCGGCCTTAATTCCATGCCCGATCATTAAGTATCTTTCCGTTTAGTCACTGCTATTTCTTCTGTTTAACACATTTTACATTCAACACATTATTGTATGGATAATATCCTATCTGTAAGCTCCGAAATAGGAACATTACAACGTTTGTTAGTGCATAGTCCCGATAGCGGACTGGGCAAAGTCGTTCCTTCAAAAGCACAGGATTGGCTGTTTGAAGATATCGTTCACCTGGAAACCATCCGCCGCAATGAGTACGATTACTATACCAAAATACTGCTCTATTTTCTGGACCCCGAAAAAATAAAAGGTAAACTTGCCGCTATTGATGCACTGGAAGCTGACCGGGAATTTTACAAACCCGAAAGCAAGCATTTTTTTGCATCGGAAAAAGTAATCGAACTGCAATGGCTGTTGGCTCAGGTATTGGAAGATAAAAATATCCATTCCAAATTGGTGGCTTCGGTAAGTGCCATTGAAGGTTGTACCTATGAAGTGCAAAACCGGTTACAGGAATACTCACCGGTAGAACTGGCTAAGACTTTTATTTCAGGAACCTCCCTCGAAAAGACGTTGCTGTTTGCACCTATCCCGAATTTTATTTTTACCCGTGATATCGGTATTACCATCAAAGACCATGTATTACTAAATAAGCCTGCTAAAAAAGCAAGAACACGTGAGGCCCTCCTGGCTAAATACATTTTCTTTCATCATCCCTTATTTGCAGGCTATAAAAACAATATCATAGAACTGGCCGATTCCAACCACAGTTTTCTGATGCCCAAAGAAGATGATGACCGAAAAATAACCCTGGAAGGTGGCGATATCATGGTGGTTAGTGAAAACCATCTGCTGGTGGGCGTTAGCGAAAGAACCTCTTCAGAAGCTGCCGTGCGCATTACCAATACCATTTTTGAAAAAGGCTTGATGGATAAAGTAACCATTATCAAAATCCCCAAAAAAAGGGATTATATGCATATTGATACGGTATTTACACAGGTTAAAAGAGATGTTTGGGTTATGCTTGGCAACTTCTCCCGCAAAGCGGTAAAACACGAAGATGAAGATGCCATTGAACGGATACTGGAAATTAAAAAGGAAGAGAAGATCAAGATCCTGCAGTTTCATAAAAAATGTCCTGAAAATCCGGTGTCATTCGAAAGTCTGGAAGACCTGCTGATAGATATCAGCAAAAACGACCTGCATTGTGAAGAAGAAGTGCGTTTTATTTATTCTGGCAATAACGAGTTCCCATACAATGCCAGAGAACAATGGACCGATTCCTGCAACCTGCTGGCTTTAAAAGAAGGTGTGGTATTGGGTTATGATAGAAACGATAAAACCACCGAAGCATTTAAAAATGCCGGCTTCCAAATCATCTATGCCAAAGAACTGTTACAAAAACTGGAAGAAGGCACCGTGAATATTGATACCATCACTGATACCGTAATCCTGATGCCCTCGGCAGAATTATCAAGGGCGCGTGGTGGTTTTCATTGTATGAGTATGCCTTTGCGCAGATTACCTATCAACAAATAAATAGTTAAGAACTAATTACCATCACCCCAATTCTTAAAAATGCAGCATACCTCACAGCTTTTGATGATACAACCCGTGCAATTCGACTTTAATGCGCAAACCGCCGTGAACAATCGTTTCCAGGTGCAATCGGAAGATAAAGCCATTCAGGAAAAAGCTTTGAACGAGTTTACCGGATTTATTGAGGTGTTGCGCAAACATGGGATAGCAGTTACGGTAATACAAGACACACCCAACCCACATACACCCGATTCGGTCTTCCCAAATAACTGGATCTCTTTTCATGATAATGGCACACTCCTGCTTTACCCCATGTTTGCAGAAAACCGTCGGAAAGAAAGAAAGCAACAGGTGTTGGATGCCATTGGCAAAAAATTTCAGGTTACTAAAACAATCGATCTTACTTACTATGAATCAGAAAATCTTTTCCTGGAAGGAACCGGAAGTATGGTGCTGGACAGAGATAATAAAATAGCCTATGCCTGCCTCTCGCCCAGAACAGATGAAGTGGTTTTGTCTAAGTTTGGATCATTGATGTCTTACGAAACCTTGAGTTTCCTGTCGGTAGATAAACAGGGCTCCCCCATTTATCACACCAATGTTATGATGTGCGTGGCTGATAGCTATGTGGTAATCTGTTTGGATAGCATACCCAATACTACAGAAAAAGAAAAACTCACCAACCGTATCCAACAAACCGGTAAACAAATCATCGAAATCAGTTTTAGCCAGATGAATCATTTTGCGGGCAATATGCTGCAGGTACATAATAAAGATGGCGAAAAGTTTTTGGTGATGTCTTCACAGGCCTTTCATAGCCTAACAGATGAGCAGATACAACAAATACAAAAGTACAATCCCATTATTCACGCCGATATTACTACCATAGAAACCAATGGCGGAGGAAGCGCGCGATGTATGATGGCAGAGGTTTTTCTGCCATTATTATCCTGAAATAAATATGGGCAACCGATTGCTTTATGATTGTAAAAACGACTAACATCTGTTAGCTGAATAAGAATACATAAATTACTTTTTATTATTTTGCTAATCCGCTAATTACATGGAAGGTCGCCTGAAAGCCTTATCAGTATTGAGATTGCCATATGTTAAGGTAAATGGCATTTTGTCGCTATTTGTTAATTATTCCCAGATAACGTTTACATAATCGACAATGAATCAGAACAGAACTTGTGATTTATCTTCAAATGCTTATTTTTGGAATTCCGTGTAGTTGATACACATCACATTACAATTGATTGCCATTAGTATTTCATTGCATTAAAGTAGAATCGACAAATTACAATGTCTGAAAAACAAGTTACTAAAATAGGTGTGCTTACTTCCGGCGGAGATGCCCCGGGCATGAACGCCGCGATCAGGGCCGTCGTTAGAACCGGAATTTATCATGGACTGGAAATCTTCGGTATCATGCGTGGTTACAGCGGCATGATTGATGATGATATTTTTGAAATGAACTCCCGCTCTGTTGCTAATATCATTCAACGTGGAGGTACGATTCTAAAAACAGCTCGAAGCAAAGATTTTTTTGAATACGAAGGCCGTAAAAAAGCTTACGAAAACCTGAAGAAAAGAGGTATCGATTCTTTGGTGATTATTGGCGGCGACGGAAGTTTCCGCGGCGCACAAAAATTTAGTCGTGAGTTCGATATCCCATGTATCGGTTTACCCGGTACGATTGATAAAGATATTGCCGGCAGCGATTTTACCATCGGTTTTGATACGGCAGTGAATACTGCTGTAGAAGCCATTGATAAAATCAGAGACACAGCAGATGCCCACGACCGTTTATTTATTGTAGAAGTAATGGGCCGAGATGCGGGTTATATAGCCCTTCATAGTGGTATAGCTACCGGTGCGGAAAACATTTTAATACCGGAAACCAAAACCGATATTGAAGAACTCGTTTCATCGCTCACAGAAAAAGAAAAAAGAAAAAAACTGGTTAACCTCATTGTAGTAGCAGAAGGCGATGAATTTGGCGGCGGTAATGAAATTGCTACGATTATTAAAGAAAGATTGCCTCAGGCCGATGTACGTGTGTGCATACTGGGCCATATTCAAAGAGGTGGCTCACCCACCTGTTTAGACAGGCTCATCGCCAGTCGTATGGGGTACCATGCAGTAGAATGTTTACTAACCGGCAAACACAATGTAATGGTGGGTATCTTAAATAATAAACTGCATTATACACCACTGGACAATGCAGTAAAAGCCAAACAAAAAATATCAGACGACTGGTTCAAAATTGTAAAGATTCTTGCCAGCTAAATATTAATTTCCTAACGAGCAACCATACAATTAAAAATACAATGTCAAAAAACCTCGATAAGTACCTGCACAAGAACATGGATAAAGAAGCAGGACTTGCCCACGTTAACCACCGCACCAAAATAGTAGCCACCGTGGGACCAGCTTGCGATTCATACGATCAACTGCTGGGGTTGGTAAAAGCCGGCGTAAACGTTTTTCGTTTAAATTTTTCGCATGGTAGCCACGAAGATAAGAAAGCAATTATTGACCATATACGGAACATCAATAAAACCCAGCCCTACAATATTGCCATACTGGGCGATTTGCAGGGCCCCAAACTTCGTGTGGGAGAAATTGAAAACAATGCATTGGAAGTAAAGGCAGGCGATATCCTAACATTTACGAATGAGAAATGTGTGGGTACACTGGAAAAAATTTATGTATCCTATCCAAACCTTGCAGGTGACGTGGTGATGGGAAATATCATCATGATTGATGATGGTAAGATCGAAGTAAAAGTGGTAGGTATTGAAAAAAACGGAGATGTGAAAGTATTGGTATCACTGGGTGGAATTCTTTCTTCCAAAAAAGGGTTGAACCTGCCGGATACCAAAATTTCTTTACCGGCTTTAACCGATAAAGACCTGGTTGATCTGGAATTCATTATAGAACAAGAACTGGATTGGGTGGCATTGAGTTTTGTAAGAAGTGTAAAAGACATCGTGATCCTTCGCAGCAAACTGCAGGAGAAAAAAAGCAAGACCAAGATCATTGCCAAAATAGAAAAACCGGAAGCACTGGTAAACATACGCGACATCATCCTCGAAAGCGATGCCATTATGGTAGCTCGTGGCGATTTGGGTGTGGAATTACCGGTAGAACAAATTCCTTTGATCCAAAAAGAATTGATCCGCAAATGTATTCACCGCGCTAAACCCGTTATTGTGGCCACACAAATGATGGAGAGTATGATAGACAGGGTAAAACCCAACCGCAGTGAAATTACCGATGTTGCCAATGCTGTTTTGGAAGGTGCAGATGCCGTAATGCTGAGTGGTGAAACCGCTACCGGCCAACACCCTGCATTAGTAGTAGAAACTATGCGCAAGATCATTGCAGAAGTAGAGAAAAAAGAATACCGCTATAATCGTGCAGAAGACCTGAAACCACAGCCTCACTCCCCTTCTTTTCACAGCGATGCCATCTGTTACAACGCCTGTAAAATTTCGGATGATGTAGAAGCAAAAGCCTTAATAGGTATGACGCAAAGTGGTTATACCGCATTTATGTTGAGCAGCTATCGTCCTTCTTCTCCGTTATATATTTTTACAAAAGAAAGAACCCTTGTAAACCAGTTAAGCCTTAGCTGGGGCGTTCGGGCATTTTATTATGCTGAGGAAGACAGTTTGGATGATATCATACACGACCAGATCAAGATCCTTAAAGAAAGAGGGTTTGTGAATACGGGAGATGTAGTGGTGAATACAGGAAGTACCCCTGTACATTTGCACCTGCCCACCAATATCATCAAGCTCACCAAAGTTGATTAATCAATTTTTATAAAAAGCTGAAAAAGATTCCTGTTTACACAGGAATCTTTTTTATTTTGAGCCTGCTGATGATGATTGCCCCTGATCAGTATTTCCTAATCTTTCGACATAAACATTCGCCTTATATGAAATATACACTCGTTTCTCTTTGTTTGCTGTTTACCATCATTACAAAAGCCCAGGAAATAAGCCTGGTACCCAAACCTTCGATGATGGAAAAATTAGAAGGAAGTTTTACCATTACCCCCGCCACACAAATTATTCTTGCCGAAGCAGGTCTCGAAAAATCAGCCGCTTTTCTTAACGATTATCTCCAGCATTTTTATGGCTTTCAGTTGCCCGTAAGTAAAAGCAGCAACCATAAAAATAGTATCGTGCTCGACATGGAAAAAATGCATCACCCAATACCCGGTGCGTATACTTTACAGGTAACGGCCAATGGGATAGAAATTGGTGGAGATAACCCTACCGGCACATTCTATGGCATCCAATCTTTGATACAATTACTTCCACTCGAAAAAAAGAAAAGTCTTACCGTTCCCAATCTAATGGTGGAAGATAAACCACGCTTTGCCTATCGCGGAATGCATTTAGATGTAGGCAGGCATTTTTTTACGGCCGATTACGTAAAAAAAATCATCGACTTTATTGCCATGCATAAGATGAATACGTTTCACTGGCATTTAACGGAAGACCAGGGCTGGCGTATTGAAATTAAAAAATATCCCAAACTCACTTCTGTTGGGGCTTATAGAAACGGAACCATTCTTGGCCACCATCCTGGAACAGGAAATGATAATACAAAATATGGTGGTTATTATACGCAGGAACAGATCAAAGACATTGTACAATATGCAACAGACCGATTTGTTACGGTGGTACCTGAAATTGAATTGCCAGGTCATGCTTCCGCAGCCATTGCTGCTTACCCGCAATTAAGTTGCTTTCCGGAAGAAGCTACCAAACATGCGGCAAAAGTTAGCTGGAGCGGAGATAGCACCGGCAAACAGGTACAACAAAGCTGGGGCGTTTACCCCGATGTATTTGCACCAACAGAATACACTTTCAAATTTCTGGAAGATGTGATGGATGAAGTGATTCAATTGTTTCCGGGAAAATACATTCATATCGGTGGCGATGAATGCCCCAAAGACAATTGGAAACGCTCGGCATTTTGCCAGCAATTGATCAAAGAAAAAGGGTTAACAGATGAACATGGCCTGCAAAGCTATTTTATACAGCGCGTAGAAAAATACCTGAACAGTAAAGGCAAACAGATCATTGGCTGGGATGAAATACTGGAAGGTGGATTAGCACCCAATGCTACCGTAATGAGTTGGCGCGGAGAAAAAGGCGGTATTGAAGCAGCTAAACAAAAACATAATGTGATCATGACGCCTACAGGCTGGGTATATTTTGATTACAAGCAAAATAAAAACGAAGACTCATTAACCATTGGCGGGTACCTGACCGTACAAAAAGTGTACGACTATGAACCCGTACCCAAAGAATTAACCGCAGAAGAAGCCAAATATGTATTGGGTGGTCAGGCCAATGTATGGAGCGAATACATGAAAACACCTGCCAAAGTAGAATACATGATCTTTCCCAGAATGAGTGCCTTAAGTGAAGTATTATGGAGCCCAAAAGAAATGCGAAGCTGGCCTGATTTTGAGAAAAGAATGCAACAGCAGGTAAAAAGATACCAATGGCAGGGATTGAATTACAATACAAAATACCTTGATCCGGCCAATAAGTAACCTGTTACTGATAGATTAAGAAATTGCAGCTTTTTGCGGTTTTGTCATCACCAATGACTACATACCCGCAAATAGCCGTATTTTAGCTAAAATTTTAACCGATATGACAATGGTAGACTCTTTCGAAAAGATCCCTGTTAAAATTTATCCCGACTCCAAACAAGGGTCACAATATGTGGCGGGAGAAATTGCGGCACTGATCCGTCAAAAGCAAGCCAACAAAGAAAATTGTGTATTGGGAATGGCTACCGGCTCTACCCCTATTCACCTGTATAAGGAACTGGTTCGTATGCACAGGGAAGAAGGTTTGAGCTTTTCAAATGTGATTACCTTTAATCTGGATGAATATTATCCCATAGATAAAGATGCTTTTCAAAGCTACTGGAGCTTTATGCATCGGCACCTGTTCAATCATATTGATATTAACCCCGACAATATTCATCTTCCCAGTGGCAATTGGCCAAAAGATGAGATTAAAAAATATTGTGCGGCTTATGAAGAAGCACTCGAAAAAACCGGTGGAATTGATTTACAGATTTTAGGCATTGGCTTAAATGGCCATATCGGCTTTAATGAACCCGGCTCAAGCATCTATTCAAAAACTAGACTGGTTAACCTGGATAATACCACCCGTATTGCCAATACCTACGAGTTTGCGAATATTTCTAAAGTACCCCGTTTGGCAGTTACTATGGGCATTAGCACCATATTAAAAGCAAAACGCATTGTATTGATGGGCTGGGGACAAAAAGCCCCCGTTGTAGCAAAATCAGTTGAAGGAGGTGTAACAGAGCAGATTCCTGCAAGTATTTTACAACAGCACCACGATTGCACGTTTGTATTGGATGAACCGGCCGCCGCCGAATTAACGCGAATCAAATCGCCATGGCTTACGGGCGATTGTTTATGGACACCTCAAATGATCAAACGTGCCGTAATTCACATGGCGCTAAGAGTAAATAAATCCATACTCAGCCTCACTGCCAATGATTACCTGGAAAATGGTTTGTCCGATTTACTGGTTGAAAAAGGAGATGCCTACGAAATTAATTTACAGGTATTCTATATGCTGCGCGATAGCCTTACCGGATGGCCGGGAGGTAAGCCCAATGCAGTAATACCCGGGCACCCGGAACGTAGTGCCCCCCACCCCAAACGATGTGTCATTTTTTCTCCGCATCCCGATGATGATATCATCAGTATGGGCGGAACATTTATGCGACTGCACGATCAGGGACACGAAGTGCATGTTGCTTATCAAACCAGTGGCAATATTGCCGTTACCGACGAGTTTGTTACCCGTTTTATTGATTTTGCAGTGGGTTTTGAAGATATGTTTGGGATAGACAATCAAAAAAGCCAGGAAATATTAACTACAGCCAGAAACTATATTTCCTCTAAGCAAAAAAACCAGCATGATACACACGAGATCCGTTCTATCAAAGGATTGATCAGACGTTGCGAAGCCAAAGCCACGTGCCGTTATGTGGGCCTTACAGATGAAAGGGCACATTTTATGGATCTTCCTTTTTATGAAACCGGTGCCATAGAAAAAAATCCTATGGGCGAGGAAGATGTACAGATTACAATGGAATTGTTGCAAAAACTAAAGCCCCACCAAATCTATTGCGCCGGAGACCTTGCCGATCCACACGGAACGCATAAGGTTTGTTTAGAAGTGGTATTCGAAAGTTTGCGCCGGTTAAAAGCGGCCGGTGAACCATGGATCAAAGATTGTTGGGTATGGTTATACAAGGGCGCCTGGCAGGAATGGGATATCTCCGAAATAGAAATGGCCATTCCTATGAGCCCCGATCAGGTAATGAAAAAGCGTTTTGGCATCTTTATCCATCAATCACAAAAAGATATGGTTCCTTTTCAGGGAAGTGATAGCCGTGAATTTTGGCAACGCGCCGAAGACAGAAATGGCAATACGGCTAACCTGTATGCGGCACTGGGTATGACCAAATATGCCGCCATGGAAGCATTTGTTAGATGGCATTATTAAGATGTTGCTATTTTTGACCAATGGAAGAGAAGGAATTGCGGAATAAAGCGATTGCATTGGCATGGCGGAAAGCATGGGGTAACAAGGGCTTCAGACAAAAAACTGTGGTGGCTAGTGTGGTATTGATAGCTGTATTAATCGCTTTCCCTTTCTTTTTTACCCTGATAGAGCAAAGGAATGGAACACAATTCAACGACAGGCTCTTGCAATTTATCCCGGCAATCGATGTTTCTGGGTTGACATTTGTGGTTATATGGTCTTCTACATTATTTCTTTGGGTACGCTGTGCGCAGAAACCTTATATATTTCTGGTTACCCTCTGTTCATTTGTGATTCTCTGTTTTACCAGAATGATTACCATAACCCTATTCCCTTTAAATCCTCCTGAGGGATTGATTCCATTAAGGGATCCCATCAGCAGTTTATTCTATGGTGGGCCGGAAGTATTTATTACCAAAGACCTTTTCTATTCCGGTCATACTGCAACACAGTTTCTCATTTTTTTGTGTTTGCGCAAGAGGAATGATAAAATTATTGCCCTGTTGTGTACCCTTACCGTAGCAGCATTGGTACTAATTCAACACGTTCATTATACCATAGATGTGTTGGGTGCTTTCGTGATAACCTATTTTGTATACCTCCTCGGAAAAAAAATAGCCCTGACAAAAAATTAAACCTCTCGCAAAGAGAGCAGTTCAATTTCAAAATTGCCCATTCCAAAATTCCAAAATCCTAAAAAGCCTCTCCCAACTGCAGGTACAATCCACTATTTTTCCCCTGGCCAATACCATAATCAATACGCAGATTCAGCCGCTCTTTTTTATTTAGAGCAATTCGAAGGCCCGCGCCATAGGATACTTTTAGTTCCGACAGAGAGTAATCCCTGAAAGAATTGCCTACATTTCCGGTTCCTCCAAATGCAACTGCACTTACTCTTTTGTACACAGGAAAACGATATTCAGTTTGAAAAACAAGTTGATCAAGGGCCCTGTAACGGCCCTCATAATACCCACGCATTCGGTTGGCACCTCCAAAAGAAGCCAGACTTCGAATAGGGACTTCTCCGGTATTATTAAAGCTATATAATTGAAAAGCAAGTACCTGTCTTTTTGAAACTGGAATGTATTTACGCAGATCAATCACCACATTGGAATAATTGAATTTTGAGCCCCAGAATTTATCAAAATGATTTATGAAAAGCTGGCAAAACAGTCCATTATCGGGCGAAAAAGCATTGTTTCTTTTGTCATAGGTAAAACTGGTTCCAAAACCGGCAACCTGGTACCCCTCGCGGCCCAATACTTGCTGCTGATCAAACAGGCCTCCAGACAGGTAGGTAATATTCCAAACCCGTTGCGTTTCAAAAAGTGCGCCTATAAAAAAATGCGGTGCTACTTTACGTAACAGGTGTGCATATATGTAAAACTGGTTAAACTTATAAGCCTCTTCGGCATTATCCGGCGAATGCTTTCCTAATCCCCAGAATTTATCAGGAAAAGAACTGAAAGAAATCTGCTCGGTAAGAATGAATTTCTCTTTATGAAAATACTGGGTTCCATTAAACGCAGTAACCAACTGTTTTTTTGTGGAGTATAATACTAAAACCTCCGCATTCGACGTTCTTGAAACGGTGTCTTTGGGTGATATCCGAAAAGTTAAAGCACCGACGGTACCAAACGACCATCCGGTTTCAATAGATTTGGCAATTACAGGCAAAATCAACAGATTTTTCCGCTTTATGCTATCATTTTGGGCAGAAACAATCGAAATCATCCCGAAAAAACCAAAAAAAAGAAAAAAACAACGAACAAGCATACTATGTTCTTTCGTAATAAAAGGTGTAAATTAACCTCTTATAATTTAACCGGGTAAAAACTCTGTATAAAATGCGTAGATTTGCTCGCATTTTATACGTTACAAGTTTACAATTTTGTAATAATTAATTAACATTACACTACTAACTAACGCAATAGAGTAAAGAATGAAAAAATGGGAAAGTCATTTTCAGCTGGGAGATACTGTAACCGCGGAGCAATTGGATTTTTTTGATAAGCACGGTGTAATCGTATTCAGAAACTTTATCAGCACAGAAAAGGTCGCAGCTTATCTCAGCGAATTGAAAAGGCTGGAATCTTTATGGCTGGAGGAAAAACGCGATAAAGTGAACGGAATACCTTTGAAATTTGGTAAAGATGAACACGGCAATACCACCATCCAACGTTTATGTTTCAGTTCTCTTTACAGCACCGAGCTTCACCAATTACTGGAAGAACCCCGGTTGAAAGCCTTAATGTCATTTCTGAGCCCATATGAGGGCAGGATTGCAGAAAATGAAAAGGACGGGTTGGTGATCAACAATTATATCAATACCCCTAACAGCACATTTACCCAAATGGGCTGGCATACCGATGCCCCACGTGACCTTTTTCTAGGGCAAAAAATTATGCCCATGTTAAATGTGGGTATTCATCTGGATAATTGTCCGTTTGAGAATGGTGGTCTGCGCGTTTTGCCTGGCACACACAAGCAAAACATGCTGAAACTGTTATTTGGGAAAAAATATTTCATTGATAATAATGATGATAGCCGTGAGGTAGGATTTGATATGCATGCGGGCGACCTGTCTGTTCATGATGGCCGCTTATGGCATAGGGTAAAACAATCCCCTAAATTTGGTGAAGAAAGCCGCCGCCGCGTAATGTATGTACCTTTGGTAACGGGCAAATACAAACCAAAAGATGAAAACAGCAAAACACCTTTCTACCACAGGTTTACCGGAAAAGTACACCATTGATAGATGAACGATATGGTAAAAAAGGTCAGCTTTACGTTGGCCTTTTTTTATGAAAAAACAGAATCAAAATACATTCCTACTTCCGGTCTCACCCGACTTGCGGACTTCCGGACTAAACAAACCATATGTCCTACGCCTTAATTACCGGTGCCAGTAAAGGAATCGGCAAAGCCATTGCCAGAGAATTGGCATCCCGCAACATAAACCTATTACTGGTGGCCAGAAGTGAAAGCCTGTTGCAGGATTTGGCTACTGATCTTACCAAAGAATTTGGCATACAGGTCTATGTGATGGCCATTGATTTAGCAGTACCCTCCGCTCCTGCTGCCATTATGCAGTGGGTAAACAACTATGCTTACAACGTAAACATACTCGTGAACAATGCCGGCTATGGATTAAGTGGCCCATTTGAGCAATATACCGCCACAGAAAACCAGGATATGATGCAGGTAAACATGTCGGTACCCCTTGCGCTTACTAGCCTGCTGTTACCTCAATTAAGGCAGCAGCCACAAAGTTATATACTAAACATTGCCAGTTCTGCCGCGTACCAGGCTGTTCCGGGGTTAGCGGTGTATGCGGCTACAAAATCATTTATACTGAGTTTTAGCCGGGGCTTACAGTATGAATTACGTAAAACGAATGTATCAGTAACCGTGGTTAGTCCCGGAGGTACTGCAACCGATTTTGCCAGTCGCGCCAAAGTAAGCGCCAAAGCTGTAAAGGCTGGCGAAAAACTAAATATGACACCGGAAGACGTAGCCAAACAGGCGGTAGCTGCCATGTTTGCCCGTAAAACAGAATTGATTACCGGAGTAGTTAATAAAATTGGCGCAGCATTGGTTTGGTTATTACCCAAAAAACTGGCAGAAAAAGCAGCTGCAGGTATTTATGAAATAGATTAATTTATAAGAATACAGGGATAGGTTTTGTCAATTCTATTTAAGCCATTATATTTGCAGCCCTTAACGGGTAAATGGCTGCGTAGCTCAACTGAATAGAGTACCTCACTACGGATGAGGGGGTTTCAGGTTTGAATCCTGACGCGGTCACACTTACATCTTCACTACACAACGGAATCCTGTAAATCAATGATTTACAGGATTTTTTGTTTTCACCACTTTTCGTTTAAACACGCTTTTCGTCGGATTTCGCTTCACCATTCCGTCACCGGATTTCCGAATTTGTCACCAAAACCAAAAGCGATGTATAAAGTAAAGCTTGTGTTTTATCCTTACAAACAGAAAATACGCAAGAAAACCAGCCATGTTCCTATCTATTTAAGAATCAGAAAAGGGCCTGACAAAGTTGAAGTTTGCCTTGATCTTTCTATTCATGCTGATGAACTCCAATTTTGGGATGCTCTTACCGAACGATTGGTAGTTAAAGACAATGATGTCAATAAACGGCTGGAAGATATTCTAGATGATTTTAAGGGCTTGCCATATCGTTTCAAGAGTGAATATCCTAAGATGTCTCCCGCTGACATTAAAGAGAAACTTTTTCCGCAGGAGAAATCCAATAATGCTGAGGTCATCCTTGTTCTTAATTACATGGAAGATCATTTTGAGAAAGTGATAAAGCCAAATATGAATATTAGCGATGGTACAAAACGGAATTATCGAAAGTCAATCAACCATTTGACCGGATATCTCTCTTTTATGAAACAGTCGAAAGTATCTCTTGCTAACTTCTCTCCTGCTTTAGCGTTTGGATTTTATGATTATCTGCAAAAGGAAATTATTTCTATAAAAAAGAGAAGTATTACTGATGTGTCGGCGTCCAGTGTTACAATAAAAATCAAGGCAATATTTGGACGGGCATTGGATACCGATTTAATCAACAAAAATCCTTTTAAAAAAGTAAAACTCCAAACCAAATCACCCAAAAGGGCGGAACTAACCATAGATGAAATTAACTCGCTACTGCGCGTAGATCTTTCACAAAACCCTAAACTGGATATATACAGGGATCTATTTTTATTTTCTGTGTTTACCGGTATGGCTTATGGTGATGTATACAATTTGAAAAAAAATGATATCGTTGAAGAAAACGGTGAATATACAATATCTAAAAACCGACAAAAAACCGACGAACCTATTGGACAGGTACTAGTAGAGCAGGCTGTTAACATTATAAGAAAGTATGATAACCATATTGAAACTTTGCCGGAAGGACGATTATTTCCTCGGCGACATTTAAATAATGTCAATGAAAGTCTTAAATTACTATAGGCTAAATCGCAAATTTCCAAAAAATTATCGACCCATATAGCTAGGCACACGTGCAACCAACTATTGCGTGATTTGGGAAGCATCAACTCTGATGTAATTAACATGCTGTCATTCATAAAATCCATACTCCAGCTTTGATTAATAAAGCTTTGTGGGTTAATGGTTGTTTTACTCGTGCAGGGAGTTTTCGTTTACCTCTGCGCTTCCTGTTTAATTTAAAGAGTTTATACACCCTATAAACACGTTTGTGGTTCCATGCTTTACTAGATCTTCTCAAGTATGCAAAGAGCTTCCTAAAGCAATAGGACGGATGTATAAAAGTTAATTCTTGCAATGCTTCAATAACATCTTTATCGTCCTTTTTACTTCTGTAATAGAACTGAGAACGAGTTAACGACAATAGTTTGCAGGCCGTGCTCACCGAAACACTTTTTTCTTCAACCAGCTCCTGTGTTAACTGCCTTTTTGTGGCTGGGCCCAGCCTTTTTTTGCGAATAAATCCTTCCCCAGCTGATTGTCCATGGCTACATCAGCGTACATTTTTTTAAACGAGAATTTTCTTCTTCCAGGTCTTTTAACCATCTCACATCAGAAGCTTCCATACCGCCGTATTTCCTCTTCCAGTTGTAAATAGTAGCTTCTGATACTCCGTGCCCGGAGGCAACCTCTTTAGTTGTTCGACCGCCTTCCTGTTGCTTTAAAATGGAAACAATCTGGGTCTCCGTAAATCGTGTCTTTTTCATATTTGCAGTTTAAATTTAAGCGTTTGGCTCTAATTTTAAACTGTCTGCTTTTTAGGGACACTTACAGACTAGTGTACCATATGCTACACAATCCCAATAACAAGGGAGTTGGCATACTGCATTTTTTTTCGTATAATAGCATATCATCAATTTGGCTACTCTATGTTTTTCAGGAAAAAAAAACAAACCAGAATACACATCAAAATGGAGATCTTGTTGTTCAGAAAAAAAAGCTGGTGCAGAAAGTAAATATTTGCAGGATAACCGCCCTTCAAGCAAAACATCCAGAAATGCAGAAAAGAAAGAACAAAAAAACATGACCGGTTTACCGGCACAATTAAAGGCGGGTATTGAAAATCTTTCAGGTCTTTCTATGGATGACGTAAAAGTGAATTTCAATTCATCGAAGCCTGCGCAATTCAATGCACTTGCCTATGCGCAGGGTAATCAAATACATATCTCTCCTAGTCAAGAAAAATACCTGCCGCATGAAGCATGGCATGTAGTTCAGCAAAAACAAGGCAGGGTGAAACCAACTATACAACTGAAGAATAATGTGCACATTAACACAGATACATACCTTGAAAAGGAAGCCGATATTATGGGGCAACGAAGTCTTTCGACTACGCCCTCCAACGCAAAACAGGACTTGGCTGAAACATCAATAGGCGGTGCATTGGTTCAGAGATTCGCGGACGAAAGAAATGCTACAAGAAGAAATAGTGTTCAAATTGCAACCGGGGAGCTCATGCAACTGGATCATGCTATTCCGCAGGATACTATTAGGCATTTCTATGACCTGCTTCCATCCATCCATTCTATTAATAGTGAGCTGAGGCCTCCTGAAGTTGTCAGATTTCGCGATATCTCTAACGAAATATTTAACATGCAGGAGATTACAGTACAGGAAGTAAATGCTTTCTTGAATTTAAGAAATAATCTTACGGTTGGATTTAGAAATACGACAGGAAATCCAGGCAACAGGTTTGATCCGCAGATTGAAATTCGAGGAGATGATGTCATCGAAACGCAGCAATCGGAAGCGCTTGAAATTATAGATAGGCATATGAGAAGTGTGATATCCAAAGGAAATATTATTAAGGGTATTAATAATCTTAGAGAAGAATCGATTGAAAATTTTTTAATGGAATTGAAGTCGGACTTTGCTTCGATTATTGATGCCCTCAATCTCATAAAAAATCATGGTTCAGTTCCTGGTTTCAACCCGCACCACTGGTATGATTTCAAAGGTTCTAAAGTGAAAAAAGTTTCAGCGACTTATTTACAGGGAGACAATGGCTTACTTAAGGGATTAGGAACTAAAAAGGCTGTGAATCGTCCTCAGCTATGGATTCGTAGAGCACTTCATATTTCGCTGCGCAATATCCATGGTCAGGGAACCAAACGAACCCTTGAAACAAAACAGCTGAATGTGATAGTAAATATCACAGTTCCGCCAGAAGCCTGGAAACACATTTACGAGCGGCATACCATAGAGTACTTTGCATGGGATGTACAAGCTATAAATACTTTTTGGAAAGAAGATCCATTCGTTTTATTTATGAATTATGAAAACGAGATCGCCGCGTCCTTATTGTTACTGATAGATAGGCAAAATGATATTGAAGCATATGTAAACTCAGTGAAAGATAACGGAGAAGAAATAATGGAAGAGGGCAACATCAATGAACCAGCCGGTGGGTTCTTCTATCAAGGATCATACTCATACGAGGAGCGGGTGCCCCGCCATGCAAATGTTCGACCCTGGGTAACACTAAATATCACATTAGCTTCATTTGCGCCGCAGAACCCCGAGATGGCCTTCGCTGTGCTGCCGGATATACTGGATGCCAAAAGACGAGCAGCTCTAGATGCTGAATAAATTAACTCCAAGTCACTATATCGTTAACCATGACAATATACAAAAGACGCCAGCCGAATTCACATTTTTTAAGCTTTGTGTAATCGTCTGATATCTCGTGTTATTTATCAGCAGCATCAGATACTTTTTATAATGGAATCGTTTGAACAGGGTCCAACGCATCCCTCACGCGAAGAAACTCAGGCGCTTCATTTGATTTTGAAACGATCGTTACCTGAACGTTTAGCGCGTGTTCGCCGTGGCTGCCCAAAGTTTCTCCGCCCATCCCGTCTGGATCCGTCTCTGCTAATACCTTTCTTGGCCCTGCACGATCGTAGCTATTATTCATTACAAAATCTGCGGGGATATATTCAACATGCTTTTCAATATACTCTTCCGGACGCTCATCCCTGTTTCCACCCAGTGCGATTCCGGTAAACACTTTAACAGGTATTCCTGCACTTCGTAATTCTTTCTCGTATATCACCCTTGTCATCTGGAGCGTGCGACCGCTCACCTGTCCGTCATCGATGATAAACACATGCAATGAAGACATCCCTTTTTGTTGCGCAGTTTTCCATCGTGCCAGTAATATTTCCCTTAAAATGTGTAGTTCGCTTTTTTTGAATAACTGATCAGGTCTCGCACCTTTCATGAATTCCCTGCTTTCCTCTTTTACACCTTGTGGTCGTGTTAACCACAGTTCGGGGGTATTACCTGATATAATACCGGCTGCGGCAGCGAATCTGCTGGCAGCGTGTGCACCCCCTGTTGGAAGCCCTACTACTAAGTCCGGAGAAACACCTGCCTTGAGCGCAGCTCTCGCTACCATCATCGATCCTGTATCAATCCTGTATGCCGCTTCTCTTTGTTTTGGCTTTGCACCCACTTGTATTCCTTCTTCTGCCAGCGATTCAAGTTTTCCTTTATTGATTATCTGTATAAAAGCTACACCTATCAACATGCAGCTTTCTGCCATTTTTATATTCTTTCGAACCGTTGCATAGAAAAAAGCTTTCTGAATATTCACTGTAGCTTTTAAGAGTGGCGCTTTTATCTCCAGCATATGTGTCTCATCTTCGCTTTTCATAGCTGCATCACTTACAAACTGGCTAAGCATATCTAAATCATTACGTACCATCCCCAGCTCTCCTATTTTTGGATGAGCTTTAAATTTCTCAACATTGTCCAGCAGAGCCTGAATGGGCGTTGCATCTGGCGGTTTGCTGTTAAAATCAGAAAGAAGTTTACTTACGATGTGTTCACGAAATGCAATCTTACCAGAAAATGCATCTGCCTTCAAAAAAATTTGTTGTAACTCGACTTTCAAATTTTCATACTTATCCTTCGCATAAGTGGATCCTTTAATTAAGGTAAGTTGTGCAAGCAGCTCATTGACCCCTAATCCATATTCAGGATCATCAGTCATACTAGTCAGCAACTCATCAGCACGCTTTTCCTCCGATAATAACAGTTTTTCGTCAGCATTATACCAGCCCCAGTTTGAGAGGCGACCGGAGAATCGCTCAAACAACATGGGCTGAATTGTTCTGTTATCTGTATGACCTTTTGAACGGATTGGCCGATTTTCTTCATTTGCGTTCACCGCTTTTGCTCCCATAATATCTGCTTCGTGTTCAAGTACCACATCATTGTTCCCGTTTATTTTTTGAGCGAGGTGCATGTTTGGTTTCACACGCCCCTGCTTTTGTTGTACAACATGCCAGGCTTCATGCGGCAAATGTGTTTCCTGCCCGGCACTAATATGAATATCTGCCCCCTGGGCAAACGCATGTGCGTGCAATTGAGCAGGTTTATTTGAGTTGTAATGCACTTTTACATCATCCAAAGAATAACCTGAAAGATTTTCTATGCCTGATTTCAGTTGGTCAGGTAATCCTGTTTTATTACCTGCCTTTGCCGGTTGTTTGGCCGATGAAAAAATGCCTGCTTTTTTCTGAACAATTCCCGCTTGCTTCCCGCTGGATACCATTTGCCATAGCTTTCTTTGTATAACAGTTCCCGGCCGGTTATCTGCAAACTGAAAACCAAATCCATTGCTTCGCTGATTTTTAGCGTTAACATTCGGAGCGGATTTGCTTTTCATTTCCTGCGTTTTGTCAGCGTGGGTATTCATCATGCATGTTTTACGTTTTTATCCCAAAACAAATAATTGCCGGGGTTAAAACAGTTGATTGAGGCATGCACGTACATCGCCTTGCACTTGGCAGCCAAATAAATTTACAAAAGATGAATGATATATGCTACTGAAGAACTGGATTGGGCTGGATATAATTACGGTTACGCTAATCAAAGTGTGACATATAACTTTTTTCCAAAACAGAATATTGCTATTTAGTTTGTATTCCGCCTCCAGGCCTGAGAAAACCTTTTATAAATAGTAACCGTTTACTCGGTGCGCGTTCCCATTTCAATTCTTCTAAATGTTGTCGGGGATAGATTTTCATCCGGTTCATCGGTTCCTTTTTTCACCAGCCTGCTGGTACTTTCCCCGATTTCCCCTTTTGCGATTTTAGGGTTAGATTCAATCAATACCGGGGTTCCTCCCGTTAATTCCGCAATACCCATGGCGGGATGATCAGGAGAATCTTTTTGTACTTCAACATCTTTAAGGGCATCCGCCTGGGTTACCATATGCCTTACACCAACGAATGCAATCCATTTTTCATTACTTTTTAAATGATGTTCTGCGTAATAATTGATTATTAAACTCGCGGGATAATTTAGGGCATAGTGCCGGTTTCTTCCTTTGGTATGGTTATATCCCCAATAGGTTCGGGTTGAGTCTATGGGAATAACGCGGATGCCGGCCCTAACCGCTTCCATAATTACCGTTACATAATTAAAGTGTTTTGCCTCCGGCGCTCCCATTAAGTAACCAGCGTTCATATCCTTAAGCCTTTCTTCCAATGAAGAAGGTTTTGCCTCTGCTTTTACTACAGACGAAGAAGTGGGTTTATGTAAGCCCGCTAACTTATCCAGTTCTACCGCATTTTGGTCTGTAAAAAGGTGTTCCATAAAAAGAACCCTGTAGCCGATGTCATGAAGAGCCTTAAATTTCTCTATCAACCATCTTTTCGGTGAGGTATCTCCGTGCCATTCTCCGATAACCAGGCCCTTACCAGTAGGGGATTTTGGACGACGGAGCGCGCCATCACAAATGCTGCCAAAACCCTCTCTTAGGCTTTTCGGAGGGGGGCCCAGAGCAGCTTCAGAAATCCTAGTGGAGGATGCATCCCTTTTACCTCTTGCCACGGGCCTGCCGCCAAATTGCTCGGGGTTGACGGGCTTTGATGGGGTAGTCAGCATTTCCTCGGCCTCATCGGGCAGAAGGGCATTTTGAACCAAGTCGGCTGTAGATGTAATCGGTTTCTGTTCCTCATGTTCTATCGGGGTTACCAGATCTTCATTAAAGGCCTGCTGGATGTTTCCTTTGGGCAACGGGTGGTCAAATTTTATGATAGGGGAACGATCTGTGACATATCTAACGATCGTTCCTGAACGTATACCAAAAAAATCAGGATGCTTAAAACCGTTCAAATCTACATTCACCCTTGTATTAACGGGCCACTTAGGCTGTCTTTGAATAACGTCGGTTTCTGCTGCTTCCTTATTATTGTGGTTGTTAAACGAATCTTTTTTCTGCAGCTGTTTTGTCTTTGCGCCCATCAAATCGGCCTCCCGTTCCAAACCCTGATCATCATTTACTCTGGCCCCACTTTTCATTTTCATGGTAGGCATTACTCGGCCCTGTTTTTGCTGAACAACATGCCATGCTTCATGCGGCAAATGCTTTTCCTGACCCGGTCCTATATGAATATCGGTACCCTGGGCGTAAGCATGGGCCTGTAACTGGGCTGGTTTATTAGAGTTATAATGCACTTTCACATTGTCCATTGAATACCCGGAAAGATTTTCAATACCTGATTTCAACTGATCGGGCAAACCGGTTTTATTTTCTTTTTTTTGTAAAACCATGCTGTTCATCTGTTGCTTTTTAAAAACAGACTCAGGCCGATTGTCTTCCAGATGAGCATTAGTACTACTCGCTGATATCCTGGAATCAGCGCCTTTTATATTTTTTTCATCCTGCTTGGCCTGGTAAAGATTCATCCTTATATCTTTTTGACATTTATCAAATGCTGCATACAAATCCAAAATAACCGGATCCGGATGCAATTACATGCATCCCTTGTTCAAATAACTCTTGGGCTTTTGCTTTACTGATATGTAATCTTACATAAAAATTTCTTTTCCGATCTGTAACGAGATCAGGATTGTTTCTATCATGAACATACGCTAACCACTGTGTCAATCCTTTCTGTTTTCCCTGGTGCATTGCACTTGCATCCTCGTCACTGATCTTTTCCGACAGCTTGCGTATTTGAGGAATCCGAGGATGAGCATCATCATCATCATCATAGGATTCAGTTGCGGTTTTAACAATACTGCCCGCTGCTGCTGTAACCGATGATGAACTTGATGATTGACGGCACTTACTCATCACCTCATCTCTAATCTCATAGTCTGCAAGTTCCTTTGGTTCTTCTTCGGTTGCTATTTCTTTCAACACAGTCACAATTTGTTGCACTGTTATTTTGAATTCACCATACTCGGGATCATCCTCATGTAAAAATTCCGCCAGTGCCAAAAACTCTTCCTCAGGTGTCTCAGCCGTATACTCAACCGAAGGATCGTCTCTTCGTTTAAATTTCATCTGGAGTACCGAGGCGGGTTCTCCTGTTTTTTGAAATGTATAGCGAGCAGGAATCTTAGTCCGGTTATCCTTTAATTGGAGTGCATTACTCTTTACAACCGTGTTCGGGGAAACTATGGCACGATCTGGTAGAATTTTATTTTGGGATTCTTGATGCATAACTATTTTTTTTCTTTACGAAATGTGTGAACAAGACGATAGAAGAATCTATTTCACTGCTCCGCTCCAGAACCAGTTCCCTTCATCCGTATAATACCATCTGGCATTATTATTAATCGGCATTCCGTTGTCAACATACCCGTCAAAAGCAAGCTGGATATTTGCTGGAGCGATGGCAACTATCGGGAGTGTTTGCCCTGGCCCACTTCTGATATACATTTCACCTTTAGTTGTTGCTTTTCCGCTCTTGACTACTTTTGTATAAATGTTATACACCGGTGTTTGATCTGGTGTGTTTTTATCACCTGGCTCTGAGGGAGGAGTACCTGCTTCTGAACCAGATCCATGTGGGCCGGCATCTGCCAATCCCCCGGGTAGATTGATTGCCGAAGCCATCTGGATCAGTTTATCAAAATCGACCTTCGTTCCGGGACAGGTTTTTAATGAATAGATTTCATGATGACCAATGATATGATCGCGATCGATGGGTATGTTCCACCGTTTAGAAATACCCGCAATCAATTCGCTACTGGATTGATACATCGCATCTGTCCACGTAGAATCTTCATTGCCTTCATGCTCTATGCCAATGGTGTAAAAATTAGGATTGATATATTTTTGGTCAACGGGATTTGATTTGATCAATCGCCAGCTTGGATTATTAACTCGCCCGGCATGCCACGCTGAATCCGTTTGCAGAACGTACTGATGAATTTCTCCCGTTTTTCCCACCCCAAAATGTGCAGACACCTGTGATTTTGGATTCTGGAACCAACTGTCAGTGCCAAGCAAAGTACCCTCCATGATATGTATAACAATGGCTATAGGCGTGTACGTATCACGTCCGATATGAAAATTAGGGCTTGCTATGAAACTTATTTCCAATGCTGTAAGTTGGTTTAACCTAAAATCGTAGCCGGGCTAACCGGCTGCGTTGGTATTACATTGCTACTATTATTGCTATTACTATTACTATCGCGAATATTATCGTCAATTTGCTGTGATGTGGCAGACCCGGACGGCTGTTTGTTTTCTGTTGTTTTAAGTGCCGCATAAATGCCTGAACTTACTGCCATAAGTACCAGGTTATTGGGTGCGATCACCGGCATTACTGAATTGGCATACGCGGTGATGCAATCCGTGCAGGCTCTTATGTCCGAGGGGTTTGCGCAAACTTTACAATCAGGTGGAATGGATAAATGCAAATAAGATTGATACATAAACCATGCACCGAATATCACGTTAAATATAAAAGTCTGAAATCGATGAATATTTATGCCGTTCTTATCAGACAAAACATCCATGATGATACCGGCACTTTTCATGTCCTGCCCCATATCCGTTATCGTTGGATTTGAACGATCACTGATATCGATTATTGCAGCGCTGACAGTAGTACCTGAACTAATACCCAACATAAACAGGGTTGAATTATCGAATACAGGTATGACACCGCTCGCGCGGAAAATCGCTGTTACAAATGCGGTTAGTATAATCACTGTCCACCAGGTCATCTGAACACGTGACCAGCTGAATGGTTTTGAATGGCCCACTCCACCTTCACGGAGCATGCAATATTTCTTGTCCAGCAGAAATATGATTATCCAGAGACCCAGAAAAATACCGAAGAAAACATATGGAATTGTTTGATTATTCATGGTACACCATTTTCGTAACGTGATCACTTTTTACGCGTATTGCTAATGCACGGATCTGGTTGACTTCATATTATTTATTAAGAATCACCTGACCAATAGCACCCGAATGATCATTGAACGAACAGAAATCACACGAGCGCAGCCACTTTTTTGTTTGTTCCAGCCCGGGATGATATCCTGTCAATTCTCTTGCATTACCAGTTAATAATTGGATGAGTAGCTCATCTTCAAACACATACTCTTCAAACAAATGCGTATGAATATGATCCGTTTCAAATACACTTCTAAATGGTAAAAAAGGAACGCCTTTTTTACCCAATGCCGAAAAATGTTTCTGCAAGAAATCATGGGTTATCGCAGCGAAAATCAATAGCATTTTTTTGAGATCTGCTTTTTTTATTCTTAGAACGATATGTATTTTTTCTGTATTGATGAGATAACCTAATATGATCAGTTTATGTTCTGCAACACAATAATTCAGTCCGTTTGCTATGACTACTTTGTATTCGTATTCGGTTAAAAACTCCTTCCATCTTTTAGGAATCAGGATGAGTGGTATGATAACAGCTTTATCCTTTTGTCCCTCCGTGGCCACATTACTATGTTGTTTTTCTGTCACTGTAAAACCAGTTAATTGGTAAAACGCAATGTTTTGTTTTCTTTTTTATACTCCCGCCTGATCCCCATCATCAGCTCCTGTTGTGTCACCACGGTATCGTTCCTGTTAATAGCACACATAGCGCAAAAGCGCAGCACGTTAATGATGGATCCGCCTGATAGTTCATAGCCCTCTGATAATCCATATAAGTCAATAGATGGATGAAGCGTACACTTACCGGAAAATGCATTAGTCCAAAGCTGATAACGTTCTGTTGCATTCGGCATACCAAAATAAATAACTGACTGAAACCTTCGCGAAAAAGCTTCGTCCATATTTCCTTTAAGATTGGAAGCCAGTATGGTCATTCCGGAAAAATCTTCGATGCGTTGTAACAGGTAAGCGGTTTGCTGGTTGGCATGTCTGTCATTAGATGATTCCGCTTGTGTTCTTTTACCAAATAATGCATCGGCTTCATCAAAAAAAAGTATCCAATCTTTATACTGCGCGGTATCAAAAATCTTTGAAAGATTTTTTTCTGTTTCACCAATGTACTTTGAAACAACCATGGAGAGATCAATTTTATAAACGTCTTTACCGGCTTTCTTACCGAGTAGCGTTGCAGTTAGTGTTTTTCCGGTTCCGGGGGGGCCGTAAAAAAGTGCGCGGTATCCTGCTTTTATTTTCTTATCCAGTTCCCATTCATTCATGAGTGTATCCCCATGCTTAAGCCAGGTATGAATTTCATTGACCTGGTTCATCGTGTATTCTTCCAACACAATATTTTCCCAGTTCATGTTAGTGGTAATTCTCTGCGCAGGGAAAGAAGGGCTGTTTTCGATAGCGAGTTGAACACCTGTTTGAAAATAATGGAACCATCTTTCGCTTAATCCTAATACACCATTGAGTTTAGGTACCGGGAATTCTGTATCATCTAGGATCAACACCTGTTCTTTGATTAGCATACTGTCCCGTCCCAATAGTTCGTTAACAATGGGTCTTAACAAAGGTTCTGTTGCCGTGATCAAAAAACAAAGTGTTTGACCGGTCGGCAAAAAACCGGTGTGGTTCTTATCAGACAAGCCACCGAATTCCGTGAAATTCCTATCGTAGGTTCCGTTTTTCCCAAAAAAAATATCTAATACTTCAGGGCGGATATGCGGTGCCATGGCAAGCGAAATTGCCAGTCGCTCATACTTACCCATCTCCCATTTTTTAACCAGCTGTGCATATGGCGATTCTGAGTCAGAAAGATCAGGCATGACAATGTCCTTCCAATCATTTTCATGACCTTCCTGTAGTAAATAGCTTTTGATTACCTGGTTGATTACGCTTTCCAGCCAGGCTATCTCCTCGTACAATATGTCGATATTGATTTCAGTAGCCATTGAATACAAAAAGTTTTTCGATATCATTCAGATCCGCATCGCTCCATGTAAAGTAAAGCGGCGCTGTATTGGGATTGAGTTCATTGGCCTGCAACATATCCAGTACACCTGCGCGGCTTCTGATCATTCCTGGAGAGAGATAACCAGGCTCGTGTTGAAACTGGTATTCAAAAAAACCCCCAGCCCATTGATGATGACTTTCTCGGCTGCCGATAAGATCACTGATAAAGACATTCAGTTTTTCATCACGCACTACCAGTTTTTTTGCTTTAAAAAAAGCAGGCTTTCGTTTTTGGTCGCGGTGATAATACTCGATATCTCTTGATTGGATCGTTTTTGCTTTGTGGTGCCCGAAAATATCCACCAGGCCGAAATTGTCTTCATCTGTTGCGATCTCGAGCTCACTATTTGGGCCACCGGAAACAGCAAGCGTCCAGTCTGATGTAGCTGCACTCTCAGTTACAATATACAGTTCCCGGAACGAGTATAGCGACTGCGTCATTTTAACGATCAATTCGAGTTGTATATCTTCCCAGTTGCGTATTCGCACCGATTCAGGATTGGTTCCTTTGAAAAAAAAACTTCCTGCATATGCAAAAGCAAGCACCTGTTTGCTGTATTCAAACTCGCCTTCGATGGGACCATGTCCTTTGCCTCTTCCGGCATAAGGTTTTGACATACCGTCGTTAAACACCCATCCAATAGGTGATACATGAACACCTTCGCCGAACATGGTATCCGAACTATTGATCAGCCCTTTCCTGAAAATATTTCCAAGCACTAAAATCTCTCCATTAGTGATTTGAAAAAAATCCCCTGGATAAATACTTTGGTCGTAGGGTTGGGTAGGGATAAAGCCACCTGTTCTGTTATAAAAGGTCCTGTAGAAATTCCTGAATATACGTTCCATTCCCTTTTGTTTATCAGTTGGCCGTACTATAAAGCAGGACCAACTGAATGTTATGAAATAAGGGCAGCTGCATTGCCTGCACCCAACCCGGACTGAAGTGATTTCAGTTTCACCTGAGCCTTGTTTAATTTGATGGTTGCCAGGTTGAGTTGCTTGGTAACAAGATCACATGCGGTCTGACGTTGATCAAACAATGTTTTTGCATCTTCATACGCGGTATAGATCATTCCCTGGAGCGAATTAGACCAGTCTTTACCTTTCTTCTTACCATCTTTGTGTACCGTTGCCACAAGCTTATTACCACTGGCGTCTCTACCTGCCATTGTCTGGTACAAACTTCTCGATTGGGTGTATTCTAACGCAGCAGCAGCTTCGGATTCCATATTGGCTGCCTGCGTAGCAAAAGTAGATTGTAGGGCAATCAAGGTGAGTGCAACTGCGTTATTGGCATTCCCGCCTGCCTGGCCAACCATAGTTACCAGTTCATCTGAGATCAGTGGATTCAGCGCTTTTTTGCTGATGACAAGCGCAGACAGTTTATTGATGAGTTCAACAGAGTAGATCAGTTTATCCATCAGGTTCTTTAAGTTGCCGGCAAGCTTTTTTGAAGTATTATCTGCCAGAACAATGTCGTTAAAAGCAATGTCCGAATTATCCAGCAAGTCCTTGGTACTTTGGACCAACTGGTCTACAATATTCCGGTTGCTGAGTGCTTTGGCACGGTTGGTATCGGCTGTTGCAAGGAATCCCTGGAAATTATTCAGCTTTTGAGTAAGCGAGCTAACTATTGCCTGGAATTGATCAACATCCTGTTGTGCGTCCAGGACTTCAAGGGCTTTTGCATCCAGTTCTGCTTTTTTCTTTTCTGTGATGCCGTATCTGCCAGTTTTGATCCCGATCGGGTGTGTTATGTGTGTCGTAGCCATTTAATTTGAGTTTTTAGTTTTTACAGAAATGATTTATTTTTTGGGTATAACAAAAGGCTTTGATAAAGAATAACCTGACCAACTATTGGTAAACATGCAGAGGTTCTCTTCATTCGCCGTACAATAACTAAGGATCACAGGAGTATACAATTGTCCAGCTATCAGCGGGTTACCGAAATTATCTGTAACATCAGCTATTTTGATGTTCACATCCCATGAAACGACATCTGCTGACGCGTCCGTTGTATTGCTTTTTGTTTTTTTAGTTGATCCAGCGTCTGCCTGCGCGCTCTGCTGAGATTTGGTGGCCGTAATAAAATTGCCGGCCAATACCTGTTCAGCGATTTTCAGGTTGAACAAGAAACCTACTTTACCGGAAACAGGTACATCATGAATCTTTTTGATCTTATCATTCATTTCCTTTGTCATGTCGCTCTGCCGTTTTTGATAATAGGTCAATAATTCTTTTTGTTCATCAATCTGGCTTTGAGTAGTATCTATTCTATCCTGAATGGTTTTTGCATCAGCTTGCTGGTTTGCATTGCTTGCAGGAGTTTCGGTGTCGTCGTCAGTTGTCGTTTTCTCGTCTGCTTGCAGTGCGGAGAGATTACTCTGCAACACACTTAAATAATTCTGTACGGCGATGGCATTTGCTTCGGCTTCGGCAATTTTCGGATCAAATGTTTCAGCAATGCCTTCTAGAACATCAACTTCCTGCTTGAAAGCATCGGTTGATTCATTATTCAACAGCAGACCCGCCCATGGATTATTGGGTGGTAAGAAAATGCAGCGATATTCTACGAGGCCGGCGTTATCCGGATTTTCAACAACTGTAAAGTTCAACTGGTAATCATAAGCGGCTGTTGGCTTCTGATCTTGTGGTATCGTGATCGTACTCCCATCAACTGCTGCGAGTTTGTTGGTGAGTTTGAAAGAAGGCGATGGTGCTGATAGGTAATCATCAAAGCAGTTGAGTTTCTTTTTATAGTCATCCGTATAGAGTGCAAGAACAAAAACAACATAACGTGTTCCCAGTTTGATATCATCTCCATCTGAATCCTGTATAGTAAATGGACCTTGGTTGTCAATCATCATTTCCTGGAAATTGATGGCCTGTGAAATGTTATGTTCTACCTTGGTTTTTTCATCGCTCTGATCTGTAGCAGCCTGGGCATTATCAGCAGTTGTGGTCGTTTTCTTTGCTTTATCCGTTACCGGGATAATCAAACGTTTCGGGTTGGATGAATTTTTTTGAACGTTTGTTGCATCACTAGCTGTTGCTGGAACGTTTGAAGCCGTAGCAGGTGATGACATATCACCGATCAATAAATTTTCTGCATTTGAGATGGAGAAGGTTGATTTTTTTGCATCTTTAACGATAACGAAATAATATTTCTTTACCGGGTAATACGGGAACGCCGCATTTTGCGTACCATTTTGCTGATGTGCAAAAGGCATCGTAATGCGATTAAAATTAATCGTGAACCCGCTGGATGTTTTGTTAGTGATCTCAAGGCCAAGATTGAGTCCAATGTTTGCTGACTGGTATGCCGCTTTTGTTGAATTATAATCAATAGTAAGATCCAGGTAATTACCCTCTGCCTGTTTTTCAACAACGCTTGTTGAAGCCAGTGTTACGTCTTCGGCAAGGGCAAGCTGACTAACGGCTGTAAATTCATCGGACACTATTTTGAGAACGTTATTCATCAGTTCATTATTGGCTTTTGCCTTTTCCTGGACCGTTGAGGCAGTCACTTCTGAAGCAAGCATTGAAACTTCCATGGCAACCTGCGAAGTTAGTTCTGCATCATAGGCTGTTTGATTAATGAGGGTCCTTGACTCTTCGGCAAGGAGGTAGATATCTGATTTGGCATCTGCAGCATGTACAATGCTGTAAATGCTGCCCAGGTCACTTGCCAGCCGAACAATAGCATTGGCCGCCAATTGTATATTAGCTGCACATACTGCCGAATTGTTGATAGATTGCTTAACGTAAGTAGCGGCCTGATTGGCTGAGCCAAGAAGGTTATTACTTATATTACTGTTGGCAACTGCCTGAGTTTTTGTATCCATCTTTTTTTGAAATACATCAGCAGTCAGTTCAAGTTGCTCGCTTGCTTTTATGGTGGCGGCTTCAGCATAATACAGCGAGAACATAGAAGCATTTCTTTTCGCTTTTACTTTTTGCAACTCTAGTTCCTGCGTCTGCAACGAGGAGATTACATTGGAGTGCAAATTTTCATTGTAAGAACTCATAAAAATAAAATTAAAAATGAATAAATGATTTGTGATGGGCATGTGTGTTTCATGTTAACCACTGTCTAGTTTTATATTGGATTGATTGATTTTCATTTTCTTAAAACAGCCATTTAACAGTGAGTGATTCCCGCATCCAGGGAAGTTTGATGATTGAAAAACTAAATGGTGTGCGCTGAAGCAACAGGTCATACGATTTTTTCTCAACCGACAGACTCCAGCCGTTTTCTACTTTATGCAACATACCATTACGCACGAGCCAGTTACCACGCAAACCATCTGGAGTATTACTTCCCGCATCCGGCCAGTGATCGATCACTCCATAAAGAAGTCCTTCCATCATTTCTTCCTGTTCTGCGGTAAGCAGTATTGAATCAGTAATTGGTTCTGACAGCTCTAAACCACACAAAATTTTGTTCAGTGGTAACAAGTGTTCTTCTGTTGAAGTGTTTCCTGTTACCAGGTATTGCAGGTAATGGATCGCATCATTTTGAGCTTGCAAATCCATGAATTTCCCTTCGGCTGTAACGCCCAGACGTTCAAACAAAAGCGGAATATAATTGCTCAACAGTACCAGACCGGCATTTCTGACAACAATTCCTTCACCTGTTTTTTCTTTGCATAAAATCTCACTATTTAAACGCTTAATAGGTTTCAGCGCAGGCGGCGGCTGAGGCGATTCTTCTCGCTGCTTTTCCTTTTGCTGGTATTGATCCAGTGACGCCTGTAATGATACAGGGAAACGCGACCTGTATAAACTGATACCTGAGAGAAAATCAGTTTTCTCTAATCCAGTTACCAAGCAACAATCCCATGCAAGCGTATTCCAGAGATGATGAACAGATAACGCTTCCCAATTTTTGCTGACCCAAGCTTTCAGGATTTCTTTGAACAGCAGGCTTTGCAACGTGGCACCAGATATGCCGTGAACAGTAGTATTTGCAAGGGCTTGGTACAACTGACTAACTATTGCAATCTGTACCCGCTTACTGCTGTTCATCCCAGCAATAGAGCGAAACAGCAGAGTTGTATCAATGCAGATTTCAAATTTGCGCAACTGTTCATCTGTCATTTTTTTTCTTGCCAACAACCGGTAAAGAAATACAGGGTAGTGAGTAGCCACATCATTCAATAATTCTCCGGCTTCTTCCGTGTGGTCAGTGGCAAACCAGAAAGGAATCTTTGCATTCATCAGTAAAGACTCAACAAGTGAATCAAGCAATCCTTTTTTATTGATGGTGCTTAAACGCTCACGTTTCCGATCTGCCGCACTTCCCGTCAACAGCTCAGCTAATACAGGCATGTGTTCTATCAACGCAGCCTTCAACACTGGCCCTGGTTGGTAAGACTTGTCTTCGATGATAGCGATGATTTCTTTTGAAGATGGATTATTCTTTATGAAACGTTGCAAAATATTGTTAACAGCCCATTCTTCATGCGACAGTAATGAGATAGCTTGCTGTACAAAATCTTTTTCGATAGCCTTCTGTTCATGTTCATTTTCGGTAACCAAGCTAAGATGCATCAGCAGCTTCATGTCCTCGATCGCACGATGTGTAGATTCTTTATCGCGATCCATGATACAGGCTGCAATCTCATCAAAGGAGAATGTAGATGCTATGAAAGTAATTTGTTTTTCTGAAAGTGTCAATGCAGAAAGGATCCGGAATGGCTCAGCAGCATCAACATCCATGACATAGCTAAGTAATTCTGTAATCTCAATGGTTTGTCCGTCATACATGATAATAGTCTCACACTTATCAATGCATTGCCTGAACATGTTAATGATATCTGCATAAGTGGATCTTTTACATCCAGGTATCGTTATTGCTTTTCCAGAATAGCTATCCTCTTTTATTGGTTGATTAGCGATAGAAAAATGTGCAAGTACAGCCGTTGTAAAAATCTGTTTCAGTTTTTTTATTTCTCCTTTGTGGCTATGATCATCCAATAAACACTTCCAGAAAAGATCATAAAGCCGCTTTGTCCATTCGGGTTTTAAAAAACGGGAGTCTTGCGCACATAGTGTCTGAAGATATCCTTCGATATACGCATCCATCATGCTACCTGCTCCAACCGCTATGTAGTTTGCCAATATAATTGCATACCTATTGCCGGGTTTGCGGATCGAGACAAAATCAAGAGAAGTAAAATGTAGCCGCAACCAAGCGGTGATTTCCACTATTGAACGACTGCCTTGTTCAACTGTGCGCATGATCTCATCCACAGACCAGTTTGTGACGCGGTTGGAAATCCTGCTCAACAATGCTTCGATTGCAGGGCAGAACATCTCAAGTCCATGTTCGTTTTTTTCTGACAGAAGTACTTGTAAAAAGGTGGTGAATGGTTTATGCAGGGAATTGGGAAATTGCCTTGCTAACTCTTCCAGTAATTTTTTCGTGAATTCTTTACTACTAATCCCGGGAAATAAAACGAGCACTTGCAGACCGGCGCGCATCAGGTGAGTTTCAATAAACTTCACCATTCGTTCGCTGGAATTTTCACGACCATATTTGTGTAATCGTAAGGAAAACGATTCTAACAAAGCATGATAGGAACCTGCCGGTGCATGTTTTAATAACATTCCTGCAGTATGATTGTCGATCAGGTTGTTAAAAAGTTTTTGTATTTTTTCTTTACTGCTATGCTGTACAAGTAACTCTAGTGCGCCTGAGGGATACAGTTGCATATATTTTCGCAGCGACTGTCCAAGCGATATTATTTTTTCTGTTCCTTCATCGGTAAATCCAGACAGTTCATCAAAAGAACGGGTTAATTCGATAAACCGATTATTAAAAAAAGAAGGTGGTCGGTTACTGATCTCAATTAAAAAAACATCAGTCAGTGCAGCAAAAACATCGAGTGCCGTTCCTGTTTTACAGGACACCGGAACCTGCGCTCCAACGAGTTGCAGAAGCATTTTCTCCCATGACATCTGGTTGGTCTTACCTAAGCATAAAATACAGTCCATCATAAACAGCCGGTTACCGGTTGCCGCATCTTTATGCTGGCGGAGATTACGGATCCCGGTTGCCCATAGTAATGGTCTGTTCGATTCTAAATGTAACTCCTTACATAGTTTGGTAAGAAATGAAATTCCTTCCACGATAAAATCAGCACGATGGGCATGCTGGGCATAAACCAATACTTCGAGTGAATCATCAGACAGTGATTGCGCAATCATTGTCCATGCATTTAAGGAAAGATTGAGGCTGTTAATTAAAAGTCCGAATCTCCTGCGGTCGCGACGACACAAATGTACCACAAGGTCATTGAGTGTTTTTTCTAACGGAGATCCCTGTACTATTTCTCCTTTGAGCAGTTTTTCCAATTGATCAAAATGATCTTTATCCGGTTGATCAGAATAGACATCGTCAACCTTCATTTTATTTACTCTTGAAACCTCCTGTAATACCAGGATCAGTCCGGAACTTACCGGTGTATGAATCCGCATATTCTCAACCGCTTCTTCAATCATTGAAAGCAGTTCGGCATAACTACTGTTGTAGTGATTGGCCATCTGCCGGATACTGCTTTTCATAAAAGAGACTTCATTAAAAACAGATCCCCTTTCTACGTATACATAATTTAATATCCACAGCCATACATTTTTTCTGAAATCACCTGAAGCTGCCCGTACAACGTTTTCTTTTTCCTGAATTTGAACCAATTCATTTGTAAACTGGATGATTTGCGTATGGTTATTTGGCTCAAGACCTTGCAATATTTTTCTTAGGTTCGTTTCGCTGATCTGCCACGCCATTCTTTTCCTCACCGACACGTGATGCCTGCCCGATTCCAGCAATATTGAAATAAGCCTCCTGAAATTGTCACGCAGTTGATCTGACAACAATTGATTGACTGGAAGATCATAGGTGTTACTGTACCAAGGCAGCACACCTTGTAGCAGGAAGGAATGTAACATATCAATGATTGAAACATCGGCGCTGGTGATCGCGATATTGGCGTTATTATTTTGTGCGTTCACAACCTGGTCAATTAACCTTTCAGCCAGCACAATGCGAAACCTTTCTGTGAGTTCCGCTTCGAGATTATGATAATCTATCTGACCGAGATCTATTTCAAGCTGGTCTATTTTCCATGTCTGGTCTGTAGGGCATAATTGATGAAAAATCCGATCGGCTTCTTTTTGTATGTGTTGCCGGCTCCAGTCACTGATGCGTTCCTGTAATGCAAACGCCTGCTCTTTACTGTCAAAAACAGTATTCCACTTGAATCGTGATATAATATGATTATTTCGTTGATTCATTCTTTGTTTGGATAATTGTGTTTAATATATCGGTCAATGTAGTTGCACTCCTGGTTAGCCATTTATTAAAAATGTGATCGGGATCCTGGTATACAAGACAGTTGTGCCAATCTGTATACACAGGAATGATTTTCATAAGCTGTGAAGCATCTAGGAAATAATATTTACAAGTCAGCCTTACTGGTGTTTCATTTTGCAGGAAAAAATCCAGCTTACTCAAAAATCCTGGTGACCTAAGTATTGGAATAAAAGATGGAAATAGCAGGATGATTTCGTTTGATGAAATATTATTATTGGTTGCAGGTAACGTTTCATGGTTTGTTTTGTCTGCTGGTGTTGCATAGAAATTAAGCAGTGAAGTTTCTAGGAAAATAAAACCACGTCTTTGCGTAATCAACCACATCACCATCTTTATCTCATCACTATTGGTATCCTCTGCGATGAAGTGATTGGCAATAAAATTTTTGTACAAGATTTTCAAACCAAAAAGCAAACATAGCTTTAGTTCAACAGCAGAGTAATCAATAAAATCTTGGTGCTTTAATTTCTCTGCCCTGTCGATTTTCTCTGTATTGATGATAAAATCAGTTGAATCCCACCCAAGAATTTTTTCTTCAAAGCCTGGTTTTACTTCCGGCATCTCTGCAGAAATTCTTCTTGCGCCCGTGAAACTATGCGCCTTCTGACGGTAGTAAGATAGCAGGTCAAAATTTTGTAAATAGATACTTTTAAAGATGACCTTGTCTTTTATGGTATCACCTGAGTATTGCGCTCCGTGGATCAATGTATCAATCATCACCGGCGACTCTCCATGTCTTGCCAATAGATGGTTTAATATTTCGTTTCTTCTTTTTAAGTTTTCATCCGGGTCTTCCATAAAATCTTTCAGACCCAGCATATACGCATTGTAAGGATCCTGTTGATAGCGGACCCAACTATCGTTCACCAATGTTATGTCGTCTTGATCAGCGTCGGCCCCGAAATCGAATACTTCGTTGTTTTTCAGCAGCGGCCTGATGTCGGGCACATTATACAGCGATTGATAAAAATACGTTGGTGAAAAATCGCGGAAAGGAACAGGGTATTTGGGATGCGCTATCTCATCTGCATCTTTTACCGCATAAAAGTTATGCCGGTCCGAAGGGGTCGCGGTAGTTGCATTTCTGAAACAAAACAACTCACCAAGTGCGGCCAGCTGCGAAAACTGGTTAGCAAGCACCTGGTCAAATAAGGTTAGATATCCTTTTAATTGGCGTGATTGTGCAATCTGGAAATCCGATACATTAGACACAACCGCATTTGCTCCTACCCGGAATATTTCAGGGAATGTGTTTTGTATGGAATAGTACGTGTTAATATCTCTGAATTTCCCCTTCGGTAACAGGGTCTGTACATTTACCTGCGCACCATACAAAATATTATTCTCAGCCTTTGCATAAGGACGTAATAAAACGGTCGGTAATATTTCAGCAGGCACCTGGCTGCCGTTACAAACTATGTTAAGCAAGCCTTGATTCTTTGTGTCAGTGGCACTGGGATTGACAGAACCCAATACATCTATAAAGAGAATCTCAGAAATATCGGCACTGGTTGCATGATACGATCCACTAGCGTCAGGGCTTGTAAAACGCAACTCAGTAACGCCTTCTACTCCTGCTATCGAACCAATGACCTGCACGAGTTCGTTAATACGAAGTTTATTTTTCTTTTCGACTAAAGAACTATCTGCTATCCATCCATTTGCAAGTAATGGTCCATTAAAAATATCGTCTGCTATCTCTGCATTTTTTTCTACCAACTGGTTATATCCTTCTGAAATGATTTTCGGAAAAACATAACCATCAAGGGCCTGCTGAATCGCAGATAAAACAGTGGTAATTGCCTGCTCATTGACAATGGTAATTTTGCCTTGCAACAAACGTCTTGCTTTTGCCAGTGGTAACGGCATGAGAAACAGTTCACCGAGGTTGCGTGCTTTATTGGCCTGAAAAAACGCAGCTTTACAAATATTATCGATTTGCGTTTTTTCATTAATGCCATCATTAATTAACAGATATAACTGGTAGACACCATTTATCTTCCAAGCGTTATCATAAACTGGCAGTACAAGCAAATTATCAATACCAGCTACAGCATCTGAAATATATTTTCTGAAATCTTCATCGGTAACCGGTGAGGTGGTAAGAATATTTTCCGGGAGATAAAACTGATCCTTTATATGCAGCTCGCCGTTAGGTGCAGTCAGGATATCTTCTATTGGGAAATCATTGCAATATCCCAGTTCTGTGAGCGCATAACAAAGCTGGTCAAGAATGGTAATGCCTGGGTCACTGGGATTAAGATTCGTCCAGCTATTATCCATATGCTCCTGAATATAACTCAGCCCCTCACTTTTTAAGGCATCAAAATCCAGGCTTAGTGGTTTTGGATCATCAACGATATGGTATACTGTATTCATGCTGTTACCGTAGTGTTCTCCATTACTTTCAAATTGTGATTCATCGCGGAAACAAAAAGTGTTTTTTCGTTCACAGGCATGATGGTGCTGCCTTCACTACCCGAAACCATTTGTTTACTGTTGCCATCTATTGTCCAGCTCTCAAAGCTGATATCACAAACTCCTGCAACTCCGTCAATTCCGCTGATAAATGCTGCAACCTGCGCATCAGTGATCCCTCGATCAATAATGATCTGTTGCTGTGCTGTTTTTATCCACGGAGAAAGAAAGAGATTGAGTCCTTCATTGATTTTCCTGATGACGCCTTCGGCCGCGAATCCGGGTTTTATTTCTATATCGGCCTGAACGTCCACAAATTGCAGGTCGAAATTGGAAACGGTTACCGCAGCAAAAACAGAAGCACGTTGCTGCAAGAATGATTGTATGTCACCTTCACTGCATTCAGTGATCAGCGGCTTGTATACATCGCATGCGTTTATGTTTTCAAAAGCTCGCGCGACATACACATTCGTTGATTTGGTATCGTTATCAAAAATGGTTTTTACGTAGTATATATCTGGGAAATTCAACCGGATGAGCCGGTAATAATCTTCGGCAGTTACCGCCCTGTCTTTTGTTTTGATGCGGTTACTGACCCGCTGGTTCATTCTGTATTCATCTTCAGCAGCCCTGCCTCCGAAAGAGTCAAATGGCTGGTTGAAAGCTGCAACTTGCGGTACGGCTGTCACCGCTTTGGTGATAACACCAGAAGCCAGTACCGGTGCTGTTACTGCAGTCAGAAAAGAACTGCCGGTACGTACGGCGCGCAGGCCATTGGTTTGCAGGAAAACAGTATCAGAGAATAAAGACGAATCCGCGGTAACACCAATCGATATCCAGTATTTGGTACGCCCCATAAAAGGATGGATATTGGATATATCAGACGGCACACTTAGTTTGATCAAACCCGAACAACCGAATTGATTGGTACCGTCTGCCAATAATGGAAGGTTGTTCCAGCCTCCATTGGTCAGATAAGAAAAATAACAGTTGTTTCCTTTGGGCAGGTTACCATAATTTTTTGCCAGCTGAAAATATACACTCAGTTCTGCCGGCGCAATTAAGTTATCCAATTCTAAGAAGACAGAACCTTGGTAAGGAAAAGCTGGGTGCAGCGGGATACCACCTAGTATCTCTTTGGCTCCCGGCATAGCATAGATACCTGTTCCAACGTTCGCGGACGTTGCTGATGCATTGTCGTACAACCAACCACTGGATACTGGTGAAAAAGAGAAAACCTGGACGGGGTAATCTTCTTGACTTGCCTTGAAAACAAAACTGGCCGAAGCAGAATAATGCGCCTGGAATTCTGCCACTTTGGGAATAAATGGACTATTGGCGGGAGGAACAAGCTGTGTCGGCGGATCAGTTGGTTTGGCTGAAATGATCAGTGCATTTCTTAGTGCAGTATCGGCTACAACATTTGGGTAAACAACAGAACCAAAACCATAGTCAGGCCCGGTAAGCGTCATCTTGATAAATCCCGTGTTGCTTTTTTCAGAATACTGTAGCGGAATTAGTTGAATATCCGGATCAGGCGTACCTGGAAATGGTGAAATAGCAGCAGATGGTGCACCTTGGGCAAGACCAAAATAACTGCCACTGCTAAGAATGCAATTTACTGTGTCTGAACTTTGTGTTCCAAACAACAGTGTATCGGAGTCAGCCGGCGGAACACAGCCTGCATCACGCTGGTAAGGAATAAAACTCACATTACCTTCTGGGCTAATAAGCTTATTCATCCCCGTTAGGTTAACTGGGTTCCACGCGTGGGTATCCATCATAGAAAAGTTCACCGTAAAACAAACATTGTTGAAAGGGAAGTTTACCGGTGCGTCAGGTGGCGTGGTGGCGTTCTCTTTTTTATCCGATGATTTAAATAAGCCAATGATTTTTTTTAACGGCGATATAATCACTGAACCGATTTTAACTAAAGTATTCAGTACGCCGGCTTTGCTGTTTTCCTCGCTTTGAGGCTGATCGGGTTGGTTTTTTGGGTGGTCAATCTGATAGATATAATCATTATAAGCCTGGTAATAGTTTTGAAAATTATCCGGCAGGTTTTTATCCCAAGCGAACTCCATATAAAATGTCTGCAGCGGCTTGCTGAAGACCTCAGAACTACCGATAATAAAACTCGCATTCACTCCTGGGATATTGCCAAACAACGGGAAAGGTGCTTTGGCACTGAGCCCACCACTTTCGTTGTATAACTGAAAATTTTTGAGCTTGGATGCTTTGACCTCTATTGTCAGTTCAGTAAGAACTGGGGGATCAGTAGGATCTGAAAAATAACTGAATTCCATCTTCAGCATCGGCCACGCACTCACGGCTCCCTCGGGGTTGGCAGGATAAGCCATAACAGGCAGTTGCGATGCAGGTAGCGTGATAAGAAGTTTCACTTGTTTTGGGGAAACCTGTTTGAAGGCTGCCACTTGCGTGATATTTATCCATGCATCCTGTGTGCTTAGGTAATAAGAACCCATGGAAAGAAATTCCATGCTGACGTTTTCTTCGAATATCATATTACAGGTAATTACCCGATCTCCTTCCTGTAATAATAAAATCGGTGAGGCTATAATAATCCCTGTATTTACCTCGACCGAACCAGTCGCTGATGAACCTCCAAAAGTTTTCCAGCCAGTGATATTCCCCTGTTCATCTTTTTTGATGACGCCTGGACTGGGAATTGATTGCAGGAATACGGAAGAAAGTGTTTTAGTTAAGCGCAAGGTCGATATCGTGTATGCGTTTGCTATTGTTGCCGGATTAACACTTATGTTTTCTGTCGTGGCAAAATTGACAGGGTTGTTTTGCGCGTCGAGTCCGGAATCGAGCAAGAGACCTGCAGGAAGGTTAAACACAGCATTATTACCTGCAGGAATAGCGCACAGATATACCTGATCCGCCAGTGCCTGCCGCTTCTTTTGCTTTAGGATATCCTGGTAGTAAAAACGCAGGTGTTTTGCCGACAGCTTATTTTGGTCGTCCTGGTAAATGCGCAACAGTTTTTCAAATGTTCGTAAAAGTGTGGTATCCGGGTGACGGCTGCTGTATGCTTTTACACGCTCATACTCCTTGGGTGCATGCTCAACAATGGTATGCAAAAACCTGAAAACAACTTTGCCGGCATAATCCATGACCTTGCAACAAACATTTAGGTTTTGCTCGGGTGTTTTGGTAACAGATATCAGGTCCTCTTCAATTTGCAGTACTTCCCAATAAGGACGTCTTCCCCTGCTCTGTTTCCAGAGTACCTCATCAAAAGAATCAAAAAGGAAATAGGCTACCTGGTAAACACCCTTATCAGGTGCGCTTTTGTATACAGCATCCCGAAGCGCCATCAGTGCCCAGAAGAATTCACTGAAATTATTATTTACCTCCCGCAGTACAAATCTTTTCAAATCGTAGTCAAAAGATTGCTGCATATAGAACGTCCAGCGTTCGATATGCAAGCAGATACTGGTGAGCTGATCAAACAAATGATTGATGACGATACCGATTTCATTTGAAGGCGCATTTACCTGTTGTAACCTGTCCAGTCTTGCTATTTCATTTTTGAAAAGTGTCTGCCATTTGCGGTCATTTGTAGCTGAGATATGCGCCAGCAGAAACACAGGGTCTTTAAGGATAAAAGGCCGCCAGTTGCCGCGCATGGTATTAGTATGGTCATAGAAATTGATCAGCGAAGCAAAGTCTGCAATAAAGGATAATCTGTCACGCTCTGTCCGTCCGTCAACCAGTATTGATCCCGGAACGAGGGCCCGATCGAGTGAACGGATAATCGTATTTTGTTCAGGTATATTCATATTTGGTTAACCAAGATTTGTCCCTTCTTTTACATGGAAAGGAAAAACGTAATTATGTCTTGTATTGGTTTGATTGTATACATAATCAATCGATATGGTTACAATGCCCTGTTGGATATCAGGGTAAGCCACTTCAATTGTTTTGACCGTGATGCGCGGTTCATTATGAAGTAGCGATATTTTAACGGCATCAATGATCTCACCCTTTAAAGACTCATCCATTTTCCTGAAAATAAACTGCTGCATACCAGAGCCGAACGTTGGTTCCAGTATGCGCTCTCCCATTCTGGTCTGTAAAATGATATTAATGGAATCATTGATATTGGATTCATAAGAACTTAAGCTCAGTTGATAATTGCCTGCCGAAAACATAACGGGAAAGGACCAACCGGACCCCAGGTAACTATTCTCGTGTCTGTTTGAAAATCTATCCACCGATTTGAACATTTGGTGCTCCCAGGACAATAGCTCCCCCGTGAGCGGTTTGATCGCCTACCCTTGCTGCCGGAACTCCTCCAATCATTACCGTCGCAGATCCTTTTATGATGGAATCGGGCGGTCCTACACAAACCAGCATATCACCTACCCTAGCTGCAGGCAGTCCTACAATTAGAACGGTAGGCTCACCAGGACCGGTAATAGGCCCGCCCACATGAGGGATGGGAACCGGCGCTGGTGTTTGCATTGGGCATTGATGAAAGTCTGTTAGTCTTGCTGCTGGTGGCATTATTTAAATTTTAATGTTAATTAGTTAATCATCACCATTGCACTTTTAAGTGTTAACTCTGTACCGCTATTTATCTTTGCCATTACGCTTCCTTCCGCAGAATACTGGCTTTGCGCTGTTTCCTTGATGTTGACACCGCTGGTTTCTACATCCCCTCCCGATGAAGTAACTTTAATCCCCTGTTTGCCCGTGAGGTTGAGGGATTGA
Organism: Sediminibacterium sp.; assembly: GCA_965283715.1. Lineage (GTDB taxonomy): Bacteria > Bacteroidota > Bacteroidia > Chitinophagales > Chitinophagaceae > Sediminibacterium. The sequence goes on from CBDIPL010000003.1 coordinate 72,939, forward strand.
TCGGCTTCGATGGTAATGTCTTTAGGGCTGCTTATGGTGATGCCATCGGCCGACATTACGATCTTGTTGGAATGCTGATCCTGAATAGTGATCTTCTTATCCTTATCACTGATAATCATCGTATTTTTTGCAGGGGTTGTTATGGTGTACACTATATTCTCATCATCAAACTGCGTGTATATCCCGGATTTAGAGACGATGGCTTTGAGTGAATTTTTCTGCACCGGGTCTAAGCCGGTAAAAGGTTTAAGTTTCGTGCTGCTATACATACTGCCCAGTATCACAGGATATCGCGGATCTTCATTGATAAATCCGAGTATAACTTCATCACCTACTTCCGGGAGAAAAAAAGCACCGGCGCCACTGGTAGAATAAAAGTTGGACAGTCTTGCCCAAATCCCTTCACCACTGGCATCAAACAGGGGAACAGTAACCAATATCCGGTACTGAGAATCAGGATCCTCGAACATTTTTTTCACCGTTCCATTAAATAGTCCGCGTGCGCCGGGAAGAAGACCCGATGCCGGCGGAGCCATTACATCAGGTTCTTCTATGAACCAGGTAGGTGATAAACCTAGTGCTAATTCAGTCACCCAGTTACCATCAGAAAGGTTGTGTACCACTCCGGAAATTAGATGATCGCCATTAAACCGGTCGCCTAGTCCTTCGAGAGTACAATATTTTCCAGGGTCTGCCAGCTCCGTTCCCTGCAGTTTTGCATCGCCTGTTATTTTGGAGTATTCACTTTTGATCAGTTGCGCTTTTGACCAATTGGTCAAATCGGCTGACTCTAAAGGTGCGGTAGTCTGAAGCCCGAAATCTGAAAGCCCCACTACTTCTGATAATTTTTTAGAAGAAAGGTTTCCAGGGCCTGCGTGATCATTGGACGCCTGCCCGGAAATAACTGCCTGTGTTTTATAGTCCCATGTACTTGATTTGACGCTGCCCAGCTGATTGAGACAGTTCAGGTCAGCATTAAAACCAAGAAGGCCGTCACCATATGCGATTGTAAATACCGAGCTTGTATCGGTGTCGGGTTTAGAAACTGATACTTTCCCATTGAGGGTGGTAACGATCAGACCGTTAATTTCAGCACGTGCTATAATATAATCCCAGTCTGTGACATAGTACTGAACCTGCTCCGGCCAGACCGTAGTGGTAGCGGTAACATCACAGCTAAGATCACTGTATCCGCCAATGATGGAGGAAATAATCTCACTATCTTTTTTTTTGGAAAAAGTCAGGTTCTTTCTTCCTACAATCATTTTGATGGAGGCATCGCGGCACTCGACTTCAAGGGTTGATCCGATCGAACTGTCAATACGAATGGATTGCTGGGTAACAATGCCTTTGAAGATAACTTTGTTTTTTGCATCATAACCTGATTCAATAGACACTTCTGCACCCGGTACAAAAGTGGATGAAGAGCTGACCTCGAACTTACCGGTATTAGCTTCTCCATCCAAGATAACGATTCTTGCAAGCGATATTTTATTGATTCGTTTTTCAATCCTGATAGACAGTACCTGCACCGTATCGGGAATGGCGTTACCCGCAACCTTTACCGCAAAGGTCGCCACACCGCCACTTTTGATATTGCTTGAGGTTGCCATTTATTGAGGTTGAATGATCGGTGGGAAAATGAGTTGTCCGATGCCTTGGAGGTCCCTGAATTTATTGAGCCCGTTGTACTTTGCAACCTGTATATAATGAGATTCCTCCTTCCATACCTGGAGACACATTTGGGGTAGTGTCATTCCATCAACAACAGTTACCATATGGGTCAGATCAGGCGACGCTGCTGCTGCAATCTTTGCTTCTGTTTTTGGGGAAATATACTGTGAGAATCCTAATGATATCTTGGCCCTGAGTGGAGAACCATCAGGTCTGAAAAGCGTATAAGAGATATCAAAAGAAACCAGTACACCCTTGAACACTATGTTCTTACCCCATTGCACTTTTATAAAATTGGGTCGATGAATCTCACCGTTATAAGTGAATACGATTTTTTCGAGTGTGCTTATTTCTGCAGCCATATCTGTACGCTTGGCATCTACGATACCGGTACAATCGATCACAATTTCAAAATTGAGTTTATCGCTGGGTGTGCTTTTATATTTCTGTGATGCAGAACTGGTATCAGGTGCCTGTTGCTCATTATATTCAATGGCGCGCTGATACTTGATCGAATCCGGATTGATCATTACCGAATAGGGATTACCTTCAAACGCTGTTTGAAATTCCTCATCCGTGTACCCTGTAATTTTCATCGGTGCAAGGCTCGCTCCCATACAGAAAATTTATCAACGTTTGTAAATGCTTTTTCTATTTGTCTCCCTGCTAAAGATGGCTTTTACTTCTTCCAGCAACTGTCTTTTAAAGTGCACGAGTTCCTTATCATTGAACTTTCTCTGGGTATGTGTATTACCAGAGGTAATTTCTGTTTTGATAATAATCTCTCTTATTTCTACTGGCATTGTGTTCCGGAATTAGTTAAACAGGTTGGCAAAAGAAGTGTCCTGTGCGATCTCGAAATAGGTGTAGGCAAGCTCAATTGTCTCTATCACCAGACTGTTGTCCTGTGACTTAAGATCCGACACAGCATACTTAATCGGATATGCATTGTAAAATGTCCACTTCACACTTACGTTTCCAAACTTATCGAGTAGGCTTACGGTTACGTCATGTGGCTTGATTTTATTATACAATCCGCCATCAATAACGCTTGCACACCAGTCTAGAAGTTTGGAATCTTCTGTTACCACGGCCCGCTTCAATACCAGGTTCTGGCTGGTAGCTACACCGGGTAAACGGTATTTAAACCGGTTCTCTCCACCACAGACTATTTCTTCAATGCCTAACTCTTTTGAAATACCCGAGACTTCCTGAAAAGCTGCGTCTTCTCCTTTGAATGACAATTCAAAATAAAACGCAACAGGATAGGTACTATTTGCCATTGGTAATGATCAATTGCTCATGAGCTATTTCAATTGTATCTACAGCCACTTCGTTACCATCGGACTTAAGATCGGTACTCGTAATTTTAGTGGGCCATGCATTATTGAGCTGCCACTGCATTGTCACTTTTCCACCTTCATCCAGAAGTTTAATCAACACAGTTCTTCTTTTGATGATATTCATCTTGATCTCGTTGTGCCAGTTCCAGAAAGTATTGTCGTTGACAAATACACCACGCTTCATAGTGATATTGCCATATTTAACGATACCAGGCATTTTTACAGTGGAGAAAAGCGGGCTGTTGCTTTTCCGGTATTCGATTACCTGATTTTCTGAATCCATTCCTGATACTTCCTGGAAGGCAACGCCTTTTAATTCTGTTCCGAGATCAACTTCAAATCTGAATTTCGGCAAGGGCCAGGTCCCGCTTTGTTTACTTCCGTCATCTGTAGGCATAGTGTTTGATTTTTGTTATTGTTAAAAGATTACTGGGTTTTTAAAAAATAAAGGAACTGCTAACTTGAACTCGCCTGCTGCTGCTGGAATGTGAGTATGATAAATTCCGCAGGATGCACGATCGCTACCTTAACCATCACTTTCATGAATCCATTGGTAAGATCATCGGCCGTCATTGTGGTACCTAATCCGCATTCAACAGAAAAAGCTTCTGCGGCAGAGGCTCCCTGTAATCCACCCACTTTCCATACATCAGTAAGGAAGCTTGAGATCATTGCTTTCACTCCTTCCCAGGTATTTTTGGAATTAGGTTGAAACACGTAGGCTCTGGCAGCCAGCTTACATGATTGTTCGAGGAAAGTCATGGTCCTTCTCACTGGCAGATATTTCCAGTCACCACTGTTGCCATCGAGCGTCCGAGAACCCCAGATCAAAATACCGGTACCATTGAAAAAACGGATGGCATTAATTGATTTACCTGAAACCGCATCCACGTTAAGATTTGCCTGCTGGCTTTCTGACAAACGGATCGGAAGTTTTGCAGCCCCAACGATGGAAGTATTAGCCGGTGCCTGCCATGGGCCTATTTCATTGTCGGTTGTCGCTATCACACCTGCGATCGCGCCACTTGGCGGCATCATATTGGTGTTTGTGAGTACATGTTTTACGATCTGGGTATAGGTCTTGCTTGCAATCAATAGCGCGTTATTGTTCTGTTTTACACTTAAACCGGAGGAGGCATTCTGCATGTTGGCTAATATGGCGGCCACTTTCGGATCGGGATTATCTGCCGGGTTCACCAATGGCGCTAATTGTTTGACATCACCACCAAAAAGATTGGTGTAGTCGATGTCCTCACTCTGCATTACCGTGGTTCCGATAAAAGGATAATAGGCAGTCCCGTAGTTCAGGCCTAGCGCGCCTGTATTGTTGCGGAAAGTTTCAATATCATTAGTATACAGGATAGGGTCCGGGTCATTTCCGCCGATGATATCAAAGATGCTGACAGCAGTTTGCATCTCGGTGCACTGTAATAGCATTTCAGCCATCAATGTCCCGTTATTTTCTACGGATAGCAAGGTTGCTTCGGGGCAGATATACATGGTTGGCTCCTGCTCATTTTTCAGTAAAGCAAGACCACCCATCAGGTCATTTAGTAACACATTCGGGTTCACGATTTGGGTCCCGGGTGTCATAGCGCTTTTGGATGCCGGTCCATAAGGACCCACTGAAACGATATAAGCATCACCACCACCATTTTCATAAAATAAACGAACGCTGTTGTACAGGTAATAAATGGTATAAGGATCCGGCACCAAAGAATAGAATCCACCATCAATAACCATATAGTCGCCCTTATCTGGTTTGCTTTTCTGTTTGACCAAGTAATATTCCGGGCTGTATTGTTTTGCAGGACTTGCCGGTGCATCCGGGTTTGGCAAACAATAGATGGCTTCGAACTCTACCAAAGAAGATATCTTCTTTGCAACATTGAGGTACGATTTTCCTTCGTACAATGCCTGTGGTGTATAACCGATGAATGCCGGTACCGCTGTGGGTACGGGTACCACCGAATTGGGAAACGCATTCTGCTCATCTATGTAAACCCCGGGGGTTTTGATATTTAAAATATTCATATCCTTTGATTTCTTTTTTTTAAAGATTAATTATGAGTTATAGATATATGTACATGGGTGATGAAAATACTTGGTGTCCGTTTTGCTCTATAAGACCTATTCTGCCAGGATCCGGCCATGGCAGGCCTTTGAACAATATTTTTCCAGCACGAACAGGTCCTGCCCTTTCGTTTTCTGTTAGCGTACTACTGTTGACAAGATTAAGCTGAAAAGAAGGCTTTTGCGCGAGCGGCAAGAGTGCATTAGCTGTTGTGAACAGCATGGCTTCTTCTCCGGTTGGTATGTTAACGGTAATCGGTCCGTCAAATGCAATATTCAATTTGCCGTTGATTGCAGGGTTCTCGACGTGAACAGCACTCTTATTGATAACATAGTATTGCCATTGTGTTGAACGTGAACTGAACAATAGCTTGAATTTGGCGGGGTTGTCATCTTTTTTATACGATAGAATATTATCAAAACAAATGCGCATGCGACCGACATATCCTTTTTTACCAGGAATAAAATCCGGTTCCAGCGTTACTACATCTTCTTTATCCTTACCCATAATTTTTTCACTAGAGTAATGAATCTGACCATCGAATCTGAATGGTAGTTCGGTGAAAATCCAAAAATTCTCATCGTCCGTTTTTATTTTAAAATCAAACGAGTGTTCGAAGGTTGCGCTCTTTATATAATTGAAAAAAACTGGAAGCGGTTGACTGGTGTTACAGTAGATCACAAACCCGTTTGTTTTAGGCATGATCACAAAGCCAAATCTTTTCATTACTTTCTCGGTGACTTCCTCTGGTTCGAATAAAAGACAATCACAGATCTTTTCTTCGAAAAAAGAATGTAGTACTTCGATGGAAAATATGGGTGAATAATTGTCCTTGATCATGATACTGCTTTTACTGATGTTTGTCGAATAACAGGAATAAACCTGTCTGCTTCGTTTGCCTGAATAGTGATCAAACGCATTTTATAAATCAGTGATGGCTGATACTTGGCTCCCATTGCTGTCCATAAACTTTGCATTTGGTGATAAGTGACTTTTTCTATTTCGAATTCTAGTTTCGGAATACCATCAGGCATTGCGGAACAGGAGGCACTATCCAGTATAGAATTGGCTTGAAAAAAAAGCAACACTTCATCGAGAAACTTTAGTGTCTCGCTGTAATTTTCGAAATTCGCGCTGATCAGTATGTCCAGGTTGTAACGTTCAGAAAGATTGATGTCAGCAAAATTGTCGCTATTTGTTTTTTGATAGCGTGTATTAAATGCGCGGGATGTTTCTTTTTCGACGTTGATCAGTGAAATAATCACCTTGTTGTTATTTTCCTGAGGAAGCGAACCATTGTTTTCGATGAGGTTATTGAGAATGACTTTATTTTCATCAAGACCCAACCTGTTTTTCAGGAACTGTCCTAGAATATCGCAGGTGAATTGAAGGGCTTTACTGATCATAAGCTTGGTTTGGGACGCATGGTCAATGTTACTCGCCGAAAGTGGCTGCTCGCTTGTATAATTATTCTACAGCATCAGCCGTTATAAAGATAGAAGCACGTTTTCACAGGGACGAGAAACGGACATGTACGAATCGTAGACAAAAAAGCCGGAAGGAATATTATGCGTAGACAATCCGTAGACAGGAAAGCAAATGTTGGATACGCTAAAGAAATGTAGAAGAAATAATATTAAGAAACAGATTTTAAGTAAACACCTAGATCCATGTCTTTTGGAATCTCGAGTTTACGTTTCAATCTATATTTGTGTGTGCGCACACTTTCCTGATTAATGCCAAGCAAACTACGAATATCATCATTGGACATATTCATTTTCAGATAACAGCAATATTTCAGATCCACGGCAGAAAGACCCGGATGTTTCTTAGCCAGCAACAACAGGAAGTCAGGATTGGCCATCTCGAAATACAATCTAAAATCATCCCATATCTTGGTATCATTGGCTGACATCTTGATACCATTAACAATAGAGTTCAGTGCGACCCTTGTTTTATCATCTACTTCCGGGTAAAGCTCTGCAATCCTGCGGGTAACTTTTGATAATACATTTGTTTTTTGGTCCAGCTCCATTACATACCTACTCAAATCTTCCTGATAAGAGTAACCACGTTGAGATTGTATTTTTTGAGTTTGACTATCCATTTTAATTTCACGGATCGGCTCCTCTTTATCGAGCAGAAAAATGGAATTGATTCTTGACAGCAGGTATCCGCTGTTATGAATGTGTTGCATGGCACAAGTAAAGACAATACTGTCCGTACCCCAATACAATGGTTCATTTTCAGGCGTTTTGTTCAAGCAAAGTATGGGCACATTTGGCTTCATTACGAGGGAATCAAACTCACTGAGTGCGTGTTGGTTATTTTTAAAACACAATATAAACAGGTCCACATCAAGAGACCTTCCGATACTGATCTGGTCAGATAGTTTGGTTACAGAAATAATAGAAAATGACGTCAAATCCTTAAGGCTCTCTAGTATAACAGACAAATCTGTTGTGCTATCGCAGCCCACTACTATGGATTTTAATCTGGCCATCCTTGGGTCCACCGGGATTGATTTTGCAGAGTCAAAGATTCACAAACGACATTGGAAGACAATGCCTAATCAATGCATCAAGCAATGATTAGTCAACAGCAATACAAAGTAGTTTGGAGTTTGGCGACTCTACTTAATCAGCCCGCTTTTAGTTTTGGTTATTGCGTGTTACGGAGGGGGGTAACATGTCAATTTAAATTATTAGGTGTATCGTTCTTTCAAATTTAATGTTTACTAATATCTTTTTCAAGCTTGATCACCAATAGTATTTTCAATTTAATGTTAAATTAATTTAATGAAGTGATTATACTACAAAGCTTCCTGTTATTAGTATACAAGCATAGTTGATATGCACTACGGGGATATTATCAAATGTCGTGTTCCTTTTTATAGTTCTACAATGGAATTTTATTTTTTAGATACGTTCTTATCCGGCTGTAGCTTTACGGTTTTATAGGAAAATCCGCCGTTTAACCTGAAACGAGAAATGATTCATGTGTCCAAAATTTTTAATAATTACAAGACAGTGATTTACAAAAATCAGATGCCGCATCCGTGTCAGAAAAAAAAGGCAATCAATATTGATTGCCTTCAATAATAAATGAAAACGATATTCTACACCTTTATTTGCCCTACTGCATCAGCCTATTTAGTGGGTGCTGCAAAGAATATCAGATCCAAATTCTCTTTTTTGTAATTTCCATTTGCATTTTTAACTATTTCATATTCACTATTCATTAAATTAAATTACTCCCTAAGCAACAATTATTAAAGATATTTCGATTAATTCCGTTCAATAGAGAAACTGTTTCACCAACAGTTCACCAAAGTGGAAAATGCAAATTGTAAACAATTAACTACAAATAGGTTACTCAGTTCAAGTTGAATCTGACACGCATTCGCCCATTGCTCCTCGAAACTATATATCTCCTGTAAATTAAAACGATTAAACTCTAAAAGTGGCTGTCTGAAATAAGGGGTACTTAAAGGATATAATATGATGTTCGGAAAATATTCCTCTTTAATATCTATTAATATTAAAAGTTAATGAGCTTTTTTGCTATATCTAACTTTCACTGGCCGAACTTAGTGGAAGCTTACAAAGAAAAATTCATATTGGGAATCCACTTTGCCATCGAAGCTGCATAAATACCAATACCCATAATTATTGATAATACAAAAATTAATAGAGCGGTTGCATAAACCAATTTATTATTTAAACTTTTTTGGGCTTTTAAATAAAGTTCAAAAACTGCTAAGGGAATCACATATTGTGAAAAAGTAAGAAAATTCAAAAACGGGCCTTCAAACATTTTTGGATCAAACCCTACTGGCTTTTGATGTATCGTTAACCAAAAAAATAATCCAACTCTAAAAAACCAAACGCCATTAACAGCCAAAAATAATCGTATTGCCCATATACGATGATTTTTAAAATTGCGAACCTTCGCGCATTTAATTGAAAAAAATGCCGAAACCATAACTATAATAGCATTAATACTTATGCTGACATGTTGCACTATCCCACCAATAGAACCACGAATCCAAACCATAAACAAGCCGCTTAAACTTATAATAAAAGCAGTATAAATATAAATTCTACCATTCCATCTATGAAAAGTTGGAGCATACTTTCTAACTTTTGGTATTATTTGAACCGGTCCTCCAACAATTATGATTACAGCTAATAATAAATGTATACCAACAACCAAATTTCCAATAGGATCTCCAGATACATAACCATTGGGAAGTACCTTGTTCCAATTTTCGCTATGACCAGCAGCTGTTGCTTTGCCATAAAATAAAAACACATACAATGCAAAAATCCATTGCCCTATAACAGCAATGGTAAACCATAGGATTATAACTATATTTAAAACTTTTTTTTCGAATTGCCCTTTTGCCATTTACAATGTCTTAACCGATATTTTAGTCTCTTTTGCTCCCATAATTAGCAACCACAAACAAATACCAATTTCTCCAAATGTTGCTGGCATACCTATATATTTAGAAACTCCTAAACTTGAATAATCTTCTATTAAAGAATTACCTAAAAAATTGATTAAATAACCAAAACAACCCAACATTAAAAGAACTCCTAATATTTTTGGTAAGAAACCAGATTTATACACCAAATACCCAAAAGGCAATAGCCAAAGTCCCCAAAAAACAGAAACCATTAAAATACCTTTGTTAAATTGATTGAGGTAAAACATCACTTGAAATTGCAATTGTTCATTAGTGAATGTTTTGAAAACTTCTCCTTTTATAATAGAAAGAACAGCGAATTTATGTTGGATATTCATGAATGAAATAGGGACGCTGGTTACAGCCAAAAGCACCATCAATTTTGCGTAAACTTCATTTACAGGTTTCAATAATTTGTATAAAGCAACAGGTAAAAACAAAAAGAAAACATAACACAATAAACCACTGACTATTCCAAATCTGAAAAGCGATTCAGATGTCTTGATATTATTATATGTAGCCACTGGATCATTCCAAACAATAAGTTTTGAAGGGACATATGCTAAACTAAAAATCCCTGTAAGTACTACTACTAAATAAAGTAATCCCGCAATTCGAGCTGTTTTTTTATTTGACATCATGTTGATATTAGTTAAATATTATGCCTTACAATCCTGTCTGTTTCGGCCAATTAAAAGCAGTCCATGTTATCAAAGCTGTAAGTATACTTTCTAAAATTGCATAAAAAACATAAAAAGCTCTCCATTCGGAAATTGAAGTCACAGCAATCAAAAGCATAATGGCTGTAAAAAAAATTCCAAATACAATATTCAACCATTTGTTAGATAATGGCTTTAATATTATTGACAAACAAATCATAAAAGCAGGGATAGCTAATAGCAATGAAGCCAGAAATAATTTCATGGGGCTATCCAGCATGCTAGTCCCATTAATTATCCCCGCTATTTTCTTAGGCACATATAATTCAAAGTAATCTCCATAGATATATAAAAAGGTTACCGATGACCATAGGAATGCCAATTTAATTTTAATATTAATACTAAAATCAGTAAGGGTTATTTTGTTATTTATGTTCATTGTTTTTTAATTTTTTCCAATTTTTCAAACCGATAAAAAAACCAATAACAGATACGAGCAAGCAACAAATACCCCAGACAAAAAAATCATACCTTACATTAAATGCTTTCACCCAGACCGTAACTAAAAACAAAGCAAGTCCAGTAATTTCCCATGTCTTTAAATTTTCCAGCCTTTTAGAACTATTGATTTCAGGTGGCAAGTTGAGTAATATTTTAAGTTCATCCCAATCCCAAATCACTAACATAAGGGTAGCTAAAAACATTAAGCCAGTTACTATTGGTGTGCCAGAAAACCCGGGAATTGAAATTGTAATTACAAAAATGTTTGAAATAATTGCAACAAATAATAATGCTCCTAATTTTGAATATCGTTGAGTCATTAAAAGTAAACCTGCGATCAATTGCCCCCATCCCAAAAATTGCCAATACACTCCAGATTGATACATTGTTTCAAAAAAATGAAATGGAGAATTTATAGGATAATTTGAACCATCAAAACTTGTAAACCTTAACCCTTTTATTTTTACAATAGATGAATAAACAAAAGCTCCACCAATTAAATATCTACTGTAGATAATAAAAAGTTGAGTCCATATATTGTTTTTTAAAAATTTCATTTTATGATTATTTAGGTTTTGTTCATTTGTGCTTCAGCAAATGCTAATTACTAAATCCCAGCTTTATTTTATAACGGTATGCTCGGCCGCCAATTTCCTGCTCTAACTTTAAAACTTCTTTTGTTTTCTTACTAATCCAAAATACTTCTTTATTTCCTTTTGATTCGTGTACCAAAAGCCAGCAATCAATTTTTTTATCGTCATAACCGATCAATTCTGCAGAACCAGTAACGGTATAAGCTACTTTTTGAAAATTAGAGGACGTACCTGGATCATAAAACGGAACTATAAAAGTTGCCCCATTTCTATACGGCAATAAAGGAAAGGTTTCTAAATCCAAATGCCAGTTTAAGTAATACTTATCAAGAGATGATTTATATCCATCCCAAATTCTCTTCGACTGAATAGCTGTATCTGCATTACTTAAAATTTTACCATTATGTTCAACTGTTTTGCTTAAAAAATCTACAATAGTAGAATTGATAGATTTAGTAGTAGATGTTCTAGATGTTTGCACATTCCACCAGGTTTTATGATACAAAGGCTGCATAGTTGTTGCATCAGAAATAGATTTTACAATATGAATGATACTGTCTTTGTCTTCCCATTCCTGGGTAATTTCAATAGCAGGTTTGCCGTTATAATCAGTACGTTTTATTGTTCTCGTCCAAAATTGAGTTTGTGTACGCACCGAATCCTTTTTCATTTTAAAATAAACCAGATAACGATTCGTCCCTTCCCTTAATACTTTGGTATTAATGTTTTCTGATGTAATTTGAAGTGTATCGTTCTTCTGGGCAAGTAACGCAGAGGTACAAAAAAGTAGTGTTGTTAGTAATCTCGTCTTCATAATATCGGTTGTTTTGAATGTTTTTTACTTTTTCAGTTTTTTTGATAGCTTTATTGAATGTTTTAATGAATTTATATTTGTCCAGTCATGATGTGAAACAATAATGAATTTTGGGTCAGGGCATTTTTTCTCTACTTTTTTAAGCGTTGTTCTATAATCCTTAATTTTTGCATCACTCAAATAACCTAAATTTTCAGCCTTATACCCTTTAATTAAACAACCACCATACAAAACTTTCTCTTTACTAAACCATGCTATAATATTGTCTTCTGTATGACCTCCACCAGGATAGTAAATTTCAAAGTAATATTGTCCAATATTGAAAACGGTGTCTTTAATCATTAAAAATTCAGCCCTTTTTTTATTATTCTTTTCACTTAATTCATCGGTTAGTAAAGTAGTATACGTTTTAATTCCTTTATTCTTATAATACTCAAACCCTTCTGTTCTGTCGCTATGCCAATGTGTTGCAATACATAATGTCACCTTTTTGTTATGCTTCAATTGTATACTATCAAGTAAGGGTTGAAATTGTGTTGTGTCCCAGGGAGTATCAAACAATACAACGCCATCGTTTGAAATAAAATACATTCCATTTGCAGGTGTTTGATTCCCTTCGTATGTGTTGTATGTGGTATATATGTAAAAGTCGCCTATTAAATGTGAAATTTTAAGTTTCGCTTCGCTAGTCTGACCAAAAGTATTGGCCAATGAAGAAATAAATATTATTATCAAAATAAGTGTCTGACTACTTTTATTCATACTTTTTATTTTTAGATAATAACATTATATAATTCAAACTATAAAGCCTTTGAACTTACACATCTTAACTGCCGACTAATTTCTCCAAATCGGAATTTTAATAAAACTATCATTATACCACTTAATTATTAAAGGCTCTCCTGCATCTTTAATTGTTTCTTCATTTACATCCTTACCTGTACCATAATTAATTTGCTCAGATGAACTTTTATTTACATTTACTATTAATACAAGTTTACTTCCCTTGCTAAGTTTTCTACTGGTAAAATAGCTGTTAGAAAATGGCAATTCTGTTTTTTTATCGGGAGTTAACAATGCTCTTTGTTTATTGTCTTTAGCATAACTGGCCCTGCCCATAAAATAAGTGAGATAATAGTATTTACCATCAGCCTTTTGTTCGAATAATACAGCACTATAATCTACATCTCTCTTATTAATTGAAATATTCATTTGTCCTGTAAAACAACCAGTAAATTCTACCTCTTTATCCAAAGCAGCCGTTTTATACATTATACCGCCTCCGGCATTTAAGCCCTCCCAAATAAGCCTGAAAGCATAATAATAACTATTCATAAAACTTCTATCCTTAAAATCTACCTTCATTTTGGCAAAATCAATTTTTCTTGCTTTTTGAGTTGTTAGTTTATGCTTATTAGCATTGTCTAAGAAAAAAGTAAGACTATCATTACTTACATTGGCCAATGATTTTGCATGTTTCCAGCTATTAGTGCCCATCACCTGATAATTAATACGGTCTTGCAGGAAACTAGGTTTGGCTTTACTTTTAAGAATGTAATCGAACCATTGAAAAATAATATTCGTAATTGAAATATTGGCAACCGAATCAATTCTATATCCATTATAAACACTGTCGGGAGACCCTTGTGATCCGAAATGTCCGTAAGGGCCAATAATCAGATATTGATTGGCATTAGGATTATACCTGTCTAATTCTCTCATATAATGCAGCGCACCTACTTGACCACCATCAAAATAACCTGTTGTGGTAAGTACAGGAATATTAATTTTAGCATACTGATCTTTGTTTGGAATCATTCTTTGCCAATAGTTATCATAAGTAGGATGATCAAGCCATTTATTGAATATTTTGTTTTTAGGCCTCCCCAACAAGCTATCGAATGAACGATATGAACTGCCTGTTTCAAACCACTTCTTTTCCAAACTACTCCATTGTTTTTGATTATTGTAATCATCATTGTCTAAGTACTTATTATTAGAAACATAATAAGTCCATGAGAATTGAAAGTTCATTACTACATTGTTCATCATCGGCGCATCAAGGCCAGGTGCAGCAGAAGCTGAGGGCACAATCGTTTTTAAGGCCGGGTGTAAATTTTTGGTGGAAGCCCATTGTGAAAAACCATTATAACTACCTCCGTACATTCCCACACTGCCATTGCACCATTCTTGCTTACTTATCCAATCAATTACATCATAAGCGTCATCGCCATCGTGCTCATAAGGGATCACCTCATCGGGGCTGTTTTTTTTACCTCTCGTGTATGCATACACACCAACATATCCTTTGTCAGCCGCTTGCTTGGCTTTGTTTACATCTGTTTTTCTTGCATAAATAGTAAACCCAAAAATCACAGGCAAAGGTTTTTCCTCCCCTTTTTTCCGAACTACTAAAACAGAAATGCTTGCTCCATCTCTAGCTTTAATAAGTATGCTATCTTGAATGGTGTAAAAGCTATCAGGCTGGTTTGTTTGCTGTGCTTGAACTATTGTGCATGCTATAATGAAAACAAAAAGCAATTTGACTAATTTTTCTTTCATTTTTTTTGATTGTATTTTACTTTAATATCATTGTTTTATACCAAATAGTATTCTCGAATATTTATTCCTTTTTATTAATTCATAGCAAAGCATACTTCCTGTAATTGTTCCTAACAATACACAGAAAAACTTAAGCTTTACATTCATTTCCAATGGTAATATCAAACTGCAAGAAATTCCAATAAATATCATGTGAAGGATATAAACAGGATATGCAGCTTTTGAGAGATAAGAAAGTGATTTGTTTGAGAAATTTAGATACTGCTTACCAAATGCAAAAATCGTAAAAACCCAAATACATGTTTCGGCAGGTAAATTTATATTATTTGGAAATGATACACTATTAGTGATTCTTATTGCAAATAATGAAATGGCAAGAATTAGAAAAATCCATCTATATTTTGACAAGTTATTCCAAAAACCATCTCCGGAAAAAGCAAATAAACATCCAAAAATAAAGGCTAACCATCCTAAAAAGAAACCATGAGTAGTTAAAGCATACACTTCATAAATAGGTGGTTTGGCAATAATTGTTTCTATAACAAAGCAAACAATTACTATTAAAAAAACAATCGGACTACTAAATAGTTTTCGAAGCTTAAGTGCAAATAAACTATTTGATTCCTTCTTCAAAAAATATAGTGGAGCAATAGTTAAAATAACATAGCATAAGATATTTCCCAAAAACCAAAGGTGTGAACTATTGGGAATGTATTGAAGTTTCCATTCATAATAATTTTGCAGTAAGAGCAGATACAGTGGGGCAATAAATACAAACCCAAATGCAAATGGTATGCCTATTCGTAAAGCTCTTTCTTTTAATAACTGATGCCAGTTTCTATTTTGGAAAGAGTAGAAAACACCAATACCTGCAATGAAAAACAAAATAGGTATTCGCCAAATGTTCAGCATGGTCATTGGGTTCCATAATGACACCCATGGTTCTGTGTTAACTATAAACCCAATCATAAGGCCCCATGGTTGGAAAGCAATTGCCACATGATAAACCAACAATAAAACAATGGCAATTACTCGTATCCAATCAATGAAGTGTTTTCTATCTTTCATTATTTTCTATTTTAACATTGCAGCTATTTGCGGTCTGGTTTTTTTCAAATATTCATAATCGAATTTCACTCCTAAAGGCGCCAATGAGCTACCCATAATATCATAAATTGGCTTTGCATCTTGAAAGGGAGCAGAAACAGTTTCAAGAGCTGTATTGCCATATTTATTTTTAATTGTTTTATCCGCTTTTTTAGCAAGCAACATTTTCACTATTTCAGGTTTGCAAAAAAAGGCAGCCGTAATAAGTGCTGTAGAGCCTTCATTATTTTGAATATTGAGCTTTGCGCCAGCGTCAATCAGCAATTTTGCGATTTCAGTTTTGCCAAATAGTGAAGCACTTATCAATGGAGTACTACCGCCAAATTTTTCCTTTTCATTGATATCCGACTTTGCTGCAATATGTTGTTTTACAGCAGCTATATCATCTTTCATAACCGCTGTATGAATATCAACAGAAGGTACTGTTTGACTTGCATTTACTTTTTTGCTTTGACCATGTTGACCAAAAGCAGGAAATGAAAGAACTGAGGCAATCATTAGTCCGAATGATAATTGTTTGATTCGAGTAATTGTTTGTGAAGTCATTGTTTTATTTTTTTTTGTTTTTAAAATTGATTTCTAAAAATGAGAAGATTTTATCAAAATGCTTTGTCGGTTCTTCGTGTGTACCTTCAAGGATTACATGTTCGTAGGGATGTTTAAAACCACTATTGCTTAATCTTAAGATCATTTTTTCACCCATTTGAACAGCAGGTATCATTTCGTCTTTAGTAGCAGACATCAAGAGTATCGACCCGTTAGTATTTTCTACTTTTATCAATGCTTTTTTTTCTGCAATAGTGTCTTTAAGCATCACTTCAAATGTTTTTCTCAAATCCCTTTTCATCATAAATGGGACTGCCTCTTGATTTACTGGTATAAATGGTAAATCTTTTCCTTCAAAAGTCCAACAGGGAGTAGTAAAATCCATTGTATGCAGGAAAAACAGCATGGCTCGAAGACATGGCTACAACGCATGTAATGTCTTTATAATAGCTCCCCAGCAATAATGCTAGATCTGCTCCTCTTGACCCTCCTATTACCGCAATTTTTTTATTGTTTATTTTTTTAGTTTTTTTTGCCATCGCAATTGCATTGTATACATCATCAATGGCAATCCTATTTAAGATCTTGGGTGTTCCTTCACAACCAAAATATCCAATGGCTAAAAAAGCATACCCATTCTCTAAAAAAGCATCTCTTGTTTTTTTCCAACGATTCCTTTCCCATGCATTTCCACCTTCTGAACCACCCAAGCCAACTATTAAAGGTTGATCTTTACTCTCGCCTGTATATAAGATTGCTTCTATATTGGCAGCTTTTAAAGTGTCTTTTTTAACACTTGTATTTTGCCCAAGAGCAGGTAATGCAAAAACAGAAATAAGCATTACATGGAAAGCAGTTTTTTTGATATTTGAAATTATTTTTAAAATCATATTTTAAATGTTTTTGTTTATTATAGGCACATAGGTGTACTGTATCACAGTTTGTGAAATTTAATTTGACTAAAAAATTTATGATTTATTTTATTGTACTATGGGCTTCCTTCATTAACATATTCTAAAATATCAGCTGGCTGACAATCGAGTACCTTACATATAGCTTCTAAAGTGCTAAACCGTATCGCTTTGGCTTTCCCTGTTTTTAAAATAGATAAGTTCGATAGCGTCAAGTCTACTTTTTCTGATAACTCATTTAGAGACATCTTTCGCTTTGCCATCATTACATCTAAGTTTACAATGATTGGCATAGCTTATACAGTTAAATCATTTTCATTTTGAATTTCAATCCCTTTTTTGAAAATAGCCGCAATTATATAGACTACCGCAGACATTAAAATAAAAGCACCACTGTCTTCCCAAAATTGATTGAGTTTGTCAATTTCGAAATGATGAGACAAGTACTTAGTTAATTCCTTTGCTATATGACTAAATATTCCAATTGAAAAAGTATAGTAACTGATTTGTATAATTTTTTGGGAAACGAAATTACTAAATGGTTTTGCTAAGTCTATTTTATTCAGTAGATCTATAAGACTATAGAAAAGCATTGCCTTTAATACTGCGATGAATAATACAAAACTAAATATCCCGTAAAAAACCCATTTGCTTTGCTGGTACATTTTACTTAAATCCAGTTTTTGGTACAGATTACCAACAAATTCTGGTTTGAATATGCTAAAAACGAAGTTCACAATCAATCCGCCGGCTTCAATGCTCAAGCCAACAAAAATTACCCATGATATAATGTAAAGGGCCGTAAATACTATGTTATTAAATTTTTTCATGCTATCAAATTTTAAATTGATAAAGCAAAAATAATATATATTTATTGATAAACAATAAATTTACATTTTTTTTCAAATAATATTTATCATTTATTGTATAAACGGCAAATTGGTAGAATTGACGGTATTGGAAGCGCCCCTATTACTTCACTCGCCTCATTGGGAACTTTTGCTTACGCTCTTTGCCATTTTTTGTTCCTGAAATTTCAGCAACCAAAGAGTCTGCATTGATTTTTGAATACGAGATAATTTGAGGAAAATCGTGGCTAGGATTTTCAAAGACCAATTCTTTATCTGAAACAGTTTTTGCAGCAAAACGTACAGGCAAATTATCATTCTGGTTTTTATCTTTCGGTATATAGAATAAGTTGTTATTCTCCTGAAGCAAGCGAATTGTCTCAAAAACAATAGTATCTTTTTCTTTAAGCATATAGCTTTTCCCTGCTAATTCAACTTCACTCTGTTTAGCCCAGGTTTCATAAATACTTCCATTCTGTGTTTTGTTTTCCCAAGTACCTACAAGCCATTCCGTTTTATTTATTTCAGTTTTTTGAGTCAACGTATAACTGCAAAAAAGAATGAAACACATAATTGCTACTACTATTTTATTATTCATTATTACAAGTTTAGTTTGATGAATGAACTGCCATTTTATTACCTTCTGTATCAATGAACATTCCAAAATATCCCATTTCAGGGCTTATCTGAGTTTTGGGAACGACAATTGTTCCATTGTTTAGTTCTACTTTATCCAAAACTATTTGCAAATCGGCACCACCATTCAGATAGGCAAGTACTCCATCTGTTGAGGGTATATAATCATCCCCTTGTATTATAGCACCAGATACGTTCTTTCCGTCTGAAGGAAAGAAGCCCATTTTTGTACCAAACATGTCTGCTTCTACAATTTCTATACTAAGAATTGCTTTATAAAATGATACTGCTCTTTTGAACTCAGAAACAGGTATCTCAAACCAATTAATTACATTTTCCATTGTTAATCTGTTTTAAGTTATGCCAACAAAGGTGTAGGCTGGTTCAAACGTAAAATTGTAAGAATGCGACAAGACTAATCTGTTCCATAAAATAGAGAAGACATTTTAAGGTTGTTACCGTAAAATTCCTTTGGCGTAAGTCCTGTAAACTCCCTGAAATCTTTTATAAAATGTGCCTGATCATAGTAATCTCCTTCATAAGCCAAAGCTGTAAGACTCGTAAACTTTTATTTATTAATAATTTAAGCGTATTCTGTAGTCTTATTGTTTTTGAAAGTTGTTTCGGGCTTAAGCCAATAGCAGAAGAGAATTTTCGCTCCAATTGCCTACGGTTTATATTGATTTGTTTAGAAAGTTCTGCAACAGAGAGTTGCCCGTTAGCAGTTAAAATAGTGTCGATAGTAGATTTGATGATACGGTCAATGGTTTCCAATGATACTAAACGGCTCAATAAAAAAGTTTCAATATGATTTATTCTTTCAGCAGTTGAGATGGTGTTTACAATCAGTTTTTCAATGTTGAGTCCGTCAGTACCAAATAATTGTTCTAGTGAAATGGCTTTATTCTCCATTTCTTTAATAGGTAATGTTGCAAATGGTTAAAACCCTTCAGGATAAAAGCGAACCGAAAAAATTCCAATCTCCCCTATTGGTTCAATTTCAAGTGGCCGGCTTAGTTGTCCTATTACAAAACATTTAGGTTGAAGTATGTGGTTTCCATTTTCTACATATTGCTTGTATAAATCTCCATAATGAAAAATCATTTCCATACAACCGTCAGGTACAATGGTCTGTCTTTCAGGATTATCTTCTATCGGGCTTTCTAATGTCCAATAGCATTTTACTAGTGTAGAAAGATCCTTACATGGATCAAAAACTTGATAATTCATTGCTCATTTTGAGTTCAAAGATAAAAATATATTTTCACAAATTATTGTTTTGCAATAATTATTTATACATTTGTAGTAATTAATCAAGTTTTTAGCATGAAAAACGTAAAAATCACTTCCGCGATATTATTTTATATCACCCGGCTTGTTGCAATACTATATTTAGCAACAACTTTTTATTCATTGTTAACGCTCCTCACAGAATGGAGTGTAATTACCAGAGAAAGCGGTAAATATTTTACAATCTGTTTTCCATTTTCAGAAAAACATTTTCTAAATGGAGAAAACAATTGGGCTTACAAAATTTTTAATTTCTTAATGCCCATTGGTTTTTTAGGTATTTTCTTTTTGTTGTTAAGCAATGTTTTTAATGCATTTCGTAAACCCAAGTTATTTACCATATATGGTGTTAATCAATTAAGAAGGTTTTACTTGGCAAATATTACAATACCATTTCTATTGATTTTACTAGCATCTATTTTTGCTGGAAAAATTGAAGAAGGAATAGAGTTTGTTGCTGTAATTCATTTTTTTCTTGGTGTTTTTGCCTATTTCCTGGCAGCCATTTTCAAACAAGGACTACAAATTCAAAACGAACAAGACTTATTTATTTAATTATGCCAATCATTGTAAACATAGATGTGATGCTCGCAAAACGCAAAATGCAAAGCAAAGAATTGGCAGAAATTTTGGAAATCACTCCAGCAAATTTGTCAATTCTAAAAACAGGTAAAGCAAAAGGTATTCGATTTGATACACTAGAAGCAATTTGCAAAGCATTGAATTGCCAACCAGGCGATATTATAGAGTATGTAACAGAATAAATCCATTCACATATTATCCAACGTAACAATAGCATAATTGCTATTGACAGATAATCATTTGCCTTAGGCGAACATTAAGAATCATTAAAATATTCAGTAAATGAACGGTTTATCCATCAAAAATCTCACAAAGACATACGCAAATGGCGTACAAGCCTTGAGTAATATTTCATTAGAAATCAATAATGGGATGTTTGGTTTATTAGGCCCGAACGGAGCAGGAAAATCATCACTAATGCGAACAATAGTAGGCTTACAACCAGCTGATGCCGGAGAGATTCTACTAAACAAAATCAATGTTTTAGAAAATCCAATGTTTATAAAAGATCAATTGGGTTTTCTACCACAAGATTTTGGAGTTTACCCTAAAATATCAGCTCTAGACTTGTTGAATCATATTGCCATTTTAAAAGGAGTTACTAACAAAAATGAACGCAAAGAGCAAATTGAGTCATTATTAGAAAAAGTGAATCTGCATTCACATAAAAAAAAGAAGTACATACTTTTTCAGGTGGAATGCGTCAGCGGTTTGGTGTTGCACAAGCTTTATTAGGCAATCCAAAGATTATCATCGTTGATGAACCAACAGCTGGTTTAGACCCAGAAGAACGAAATCGTTTTAATGGTTTACTTACTGAAATTGGAATGGAACGAATTGTTATTCTATCAACACATCTGGTGGAAGATGTTAGAAATCTTTGTTCTAATATGGCCGTTATACAAAAAGGAAAAGTATTGCTACAAGGTAAACCCAATGATTTTGTAGCAGAACTAAAAGGTAAAATTTGGCAAAAACAAATTCAAAAAGCCGAATTGGAACAATTTAAAGCAAACTCAAACCTGATTTCATCACATTATGTAGGTGGAAAATTGAATATCCAAGTTTATTCAGAAAGTTTTTTACCAGAATTTGAAGCAGTAAATCCAACATTGGAAGACGTGTATTTCAAATCTATAAAACAAATCAACTAATGAAAGCACTACTTATATTCGATTTAAAATCATACTGTAAAAACGGACGATTTCTACTTTTACTTACAACAGTAATTGCTTTTGGAGTCTTTGGTGGTAAAATTGCTCGATTTACAATAAGCGAAAGCTTGGGGTACAATTCTCCATATCAAATAGCTTTTATCACAGCATTCTTAAGTTTAACCAGCATTTTCTTAGCTACCATATTATCAGCACAAATGGCATTAAAGGAAATAGATTCCAATCTAAATCTTATCTATTTTTCGTTGCCTATTTCAAAAAAACAATTTCTATGGAGTCGATTTGTGGCTATATTTATATTGAGTTTCAGTTTAACGCTATTGCTCAACATTAGCTTTTTTATAGGTCGAGCATTTTCTTCTGCAGGATTGAAAACTGTTCCTTACAATGTAATCTATTATGTAATTCCAATAGTTATTTTTACAGCTATAAATACCTTTTTTGTAGTGGCTATTACTACATCGGCGGGTTGGTTTACAAAAAACAAGTTGTTTATTTATGTGAGTGGTTTGTTGCTTTACGTTTTTTATATGGTGAGTATGGTATTCTCCAGCTCTCCATTTATGGTAAATAATTTACCACAATCCAAACAAGCACAAGTTATTTCGGCCATTGTTGATCCCTTTGGCTTGTCGGCATATTTTTATCAAACAGCTAATCTATCTGTTCAACAAAGAAATACTGATTATGTATCTTTAAGCGGAATATTACTAGTCAACAGAGCCGAAGTTTTACTGATTTCAGTTTTACTATTGCTTTTTATATTCAATCGATTTTCGATATTCAAAAAAGTAAAATCATCTTCAGAAAAACTAGTTCCTCATCAAGCTTCTTCTCCCACTTTTACATTTGTGGCTACAGAAAGATCAGCTAAAGTAAAAATTCAATCGCTTTTCTCATTTTCAAAAATGAATTGGACATATGTAGTAAAAAGCATCCCCTTTGTTTTGATCGTGTTGAGTTTGCTTTTTGCCGTTGGAATGGAAATGTATGCCGAAATAGAAAAAGGGGTTAGACTTCCCCAAAAGTATGCTTCGTCTGGCTTAATGATTTCTACGATCATTCAAAACTTCTATGTTGTAGGAGCAATGGTGTTGGTTTTTTACGGAAACGATTTGTACTGGAGGAGCAAAAACTCAAATTTCAATTATATTGAAGAAATCACTACTAATTATCCAATCAAACTATGGTCTATTTGGCTAACCTTAATCGGATTGATCATTGTTTTTACAATGGTATTAATATTAGAAGGTATCGCTTTTCAGGTACTTTTTAAGTACCCAAATATCGAATGGAATTTATATGCTAAAACCTTTTTGCTAACCAGTTTGCCCTTAGCATTAATTGCTGGTTTTACTTTAATCTTTCAGAAACTGATCAAAAACAAATATTTAGCATTGGCTATACCAGGAGTTTTTGTTTTGCTGATGACTACTTCATTAGGTAAGTCTGTAATAAAATACCCCTTGTTTAAATTTTTGCATACCATTTCTTTTGATTATAGTGATATGAATGGTTTTGGGAGTTACGAAAATGCCATTATACAACGATTCATTTTCGGATTTGCAATTCTAATAACCCTATTATATTTCATTAATCAAACTAAAAAGTCTGTAACCAAAGCTTCATTTTGGCTGGTAACATTTTGTAGTATATGCTTTATTACCTTTTTTGGAAATAACATTATAGCTGAGTATGTTTCAAAGGACCGAAACAAAGTTGAAACAGAACAAATAAGCTATGAAAAACAATTCAGAATTTTTCAAACTATACCACAACCAACTATCACAAAACTAACCACCAGAGTAGATCTATTTCCTTCTAAAAACGCCTATACCATTAAAGGAAATTATGTTTTAGAAAACAAAACAGATCAGTCAATAAGCAAATTCCTAGTTAATTTTTCCGACGACTTAAAAATTATAAAAGCCGTCTTGCATACTGAAGATGGTGCTATTGTAGTCAATAATCAATACCAAATTATCCAATTAAAAAAAGCAATCATTCCCCATCAAAATATTGATTTTGAATTTGTACTGACTTATCAATGGAAACCAGTAAATGGACATCAATCCTTTAATGCTATAGTTGAAAATGGAAGTTTTATGCGCATAAGTCGGTATTATCCTAGCATTGGTTATGATGTTTCTAAAGAAATTGAAGATGAAAACATCAGGAAACAGTACCAATTAGGAAAGCGAACTCAAACAATCCCTTTGGAAGCACCAAAACTATTGAACGATGATTTTATTTCCATTGATATGACAATATCAACAGATGAGAATCAAACTGTTATTGGTGTTGGAGAATTAGCAAAACAATGGAAAGAACAGAAACGAAATGTTTTTCAATTCAAAACAGATAGTATTCCGTTTCGTTTTGCAATTTCTTCGGCTAATTATACTGTTAAAAAAGAAAGCTATAAAGGAAAAAGCTTTGAAGTGTATTATCATCCAAATCATTCAGAAAATGTGGCTCATTTAATTAAAAATGCAAAAATCACTATGGATTATTGCGAAACCAATTTTGGCAACTATCCTTTTAAGACAATTCGTTTTGCTGAAATTTCCGGTTTCACCAACGGATTTAATGCCACAGCATATCCTGCAACCATTTATATGAATGAAAACATGTCTTTTCATTGCAATATTTTGGCAGACAAGCAACAAGACGTGATTAATGAATTAGCTGGTCATGAATTGGCGCATTTATGGTGGGGCAACAATCAAATTGATCCTGATGAACGAGAAGGCAATATAATGCTTACAGAAACCCTAGCCATGTATACCGAAATGATGCTATTAAAAAAAATGTATGGCAAATCAAAGGTTGAAGAAAGTGTAGCCCTACACCAAGATATTTTTAACGCTGAAAAAGGCTTTTTAGGTGACGTTCCTCTTATCAAAGCAACTGGTGGTTTAACTCATATTGGTTATTCAAAAGGAGCAGTGGCAATGTATCAATTAAGTGAATTAATTAGTGAAGACAAAGTGAATATAGCGTTGAAGAACTTTCTTTCTAAACATAAATATCCAGCTACTAAACCTATTTCAACTGATTTTGTATATGAGGTTTATCAAGTATCAGATAAGAAATATTTCAATCAAATAAAGAAACTCTTCGAAGAATAGGTATTTTACCCCCATTATCAAATAAATGCCAATGCAATGAGCATTGGTATTTATTTGATATCTAATTGCAAAAATACATTTGGAAGCTAAAGTTTCTATTCCATAAATAATTTTTGAATTTCTTTGTGTACTCTTAAGTCTGAAACAATTTTAAATTCTTCAATTAAATCTAAAGTTGTTGCTGGTTGTAATGGAAATTTATGTTTTGCCAGCAAATTATTCAAGGCCAAATTTACTTTATCTTCTCCAATTAGTAAATACAATTCGTACATTTTCACTAAGCCTTTATTATAAATTACATTACCGTTACTAGGGCTTGATTTAAATAAGGCTTCTTCTCCACTAAATGCTTTTTCGCTATCATACATGTTTTGATATAGTTTTACAATTTCTATCATCTTATCTTTCCCATGTTCTATTTTATACATCATTAATTTTGTGTATTGTGCTAAGGTTTCGGATAGAACACCACTTCCTTCACGGTAATCAGAGTTTAGTTGTGCATTTCCCCACCATTGATGCGAAAGTTCATGAGCTGCCAATTCATTTATAATATCTAACCCTTCCTCTTTTTTTAATTTTACGTGAAACTGCTTCTCATTTATAAATATACTTGCAGGATAAGCGGTTGCTGCAAAACCTTTGGTAAAACTACTTATCTCAGCAAAACGAATTGATTTGTACGGATATTTTCCAAAATTGGTTTCGCAATATTGCATTGTATTTCTAATACTTTTCATTAAGTAAGAAATGTTTTGATTGTGTTTTGGTTCATAAAAAAGCTCTATGCTAATACCATTGTAATTCAATTTTTTGACTGCATATTTTGCAGTTGAAACTGCAAAACGAAATGGAATATTTTGCGCCTTATAATGAAAGTAATTTCTATTATTTTTTGCGTAATTATTCACTAAATCACCAACAGAAATTGCTGTTTGAATTGCATCGGTAGAAATTGTTGCATCAAAATTTATAAATTCATAATTATATGGATTTTCTAATGGTGCATCTACTTTTGTAAGTGCATCTTGTAATGGCATTTTCCTGTTTTTTCGTTCAAAATCATCAGTTATTTCATTTTCTAAATTATAGCCAATTTTTGGGAAGTAATTGCTGATTCGCATAAAAGCACCATTTTCTACAATGGCATTAAACGATTGGTGACTATTGATCGGATGTATTTTATATTCAAAATCAAAACGTACAACAATGCTGTCATTTGGTAACATTTTTTGTTTTGTCTTAAATAAATATTGTCCGTATTTAGTATCGTTTTTTTCTAAAATTAATCGTGATGAAGTGAGTGCATTCCAAATAATTTCATTTGAAGTGCTAATCAATATTTCTGATATTTCAAACTTTGTTTTATTTACCAAAATATAATTTCCTGTAACTGTATAACTATTTTTTTCTGGAAATAAATCAATAGTAGTTTTTACATCAGTAATAGTTGGTTGTGGTTTATTCTGATACGATTTATATTTTTCTTCATACTGTTGTTGCCAAGTTAATTGATCTGATTTGGAAGCCTTATGGTAATTTTTAGAAATTAAAAAACCTGATAAAACCAGAAATGCTAAAGGGAGAATTAATAATCGTAAAGATTTGAGTTTACCATTTTTACCAGTTCTTTCAATTACTAGAATAGCTATAACGGAAAGCAATAATGCTAATGAAAAACTATATAGCATCTTAATTATAAATGTTTTTGAAAAATAACTGAATTCAGCGATATCGCTGTAAACATCGGGCATAAAATTGGCAAACCTAGTTAATGGATGCGAAAAGCCAAATCCGTTTCCTAATAAAGAATTAGTTACCACTAAAAAGGCTGCTGTAATTACTAATGCAATGTATTTGTTTTTGAAAATGTATTGCAAAGCAATAATCAACAAGCCACAAAGTGAAGCTGGCAAACCAATATAATAGAACAATGACAAATAAGCTTTAAAATCGATAATTGGATAATTGTAAAATATTTGAAACAAAACGCCAAGTACAATGCAGAAAAAAGTAAGAAGTATTGAAATGAAAAATAGAGTTACGAATTTCGAAAAAAACAAAGCAACATTTGAAAATGGAGTTGAATTTTCGATAAATGAAAATTTAATGCTTTTGCTTTTCCAAACCAATTCGCTACCATAAAAAAGCATTGCAAATAACAGCAAAATGGGCAAAGTAGTTGAGATAGCATTTATCATCAAAGCAGTTGTTACATAATATTCTGGCAAACGAATTCCACCATCAATTGCTTTATTCATTTCCATTCCAAGCATAAATAAAGTAAGCACACCCAATACTACAAAAGGAATGCTTTTAATAGTCGATTTTAAATCAATTTTCAAAAACGAAAATAGAGTTGAAATAAAATAACCTTTTCCGCTTAATTGAGTAGCCGTTTTTGTATATACAAACTTTTTAGTTTCTTGATCATTTGCAATTACTATTTTCTTTTTATTTTGGCTAGCTATTTTGAATTTAAAAAAGTGATACGCTGCGATCAGCAATATGAAAGCCAGTAGAACAACTCCAATTCTATTCCATAAAAAATTCCCTGAAAGCTCTAAAACTGTTGTATTTCTTTGCAATGCTGTCCAATGTTGTGTTTGCTCAAAAAAAGCTGCCATACCAAATGGATCTAATTTTGCAGACAAATTCATAGCTCTTTCCGATACAGGAGAACTACCTGCCATGAATGGCGAGTTGGAAAAAAGTGAAATAATCATATACAATATATATATGCCCAAACCACTCAAATAAACCAGCATTCTACTATTGCTAAACCATGCTGTGCAAGAAACGATAACTGCACATAAAAATATACTTGGTAATACAATGGTAAAAAAGCAATGCAAATAATAGCTCAAATGAAAAATTCCCCATCTTTCGCTGTTGTCAATTTGTATTAAATGACCAATGATGTAACCAATTAAAAATAAAAAACATGTAAAAAAAGCGACACCGAAAACTAAGAAAAAACGACTAATAATATAGTTAGTAATTGTAATTGGTGTAGTATATAAAATTTGCTCAAATTGATTGTCCTTTTCCCGCAGTAAACTTTGCGAAGCCATTAGTACAATAGGAAAAAGACTCCCCAATGAAAACAATCCAAGAAAGAAATTAATAGCATAAGGGGAATTCAATGTAATATTGGGAAATGGAATAATAGCTGAAGTTCCAGTTGTAAATCCAAAGCCGAAAAAAGCTAGCAACATTACGTAAAAGGAAATTTTTCGACTATAAAATTTCCACTCGAATATTATTAAATGACGTAACATAATTATTGAAGTTTTTTTAATGTGGAAAAATAAACATCTTCCAAATCGGCTTCAGTAGATGCAAAACCGTTTTGTGGATTTTCATTAGCAAAAACTCTAATATTCAACTTTCCTGCTTGTAGTTGTGTAGAAATAATTTTGTACTGATTTTGATAAACTACCAATTCATTTTTATCGATTTGCTTCCTCCAAATTTTACCGTTTAGTTTTTGAATAAATTGTTCTGGATTACCGCTTACTAACAATTCACCATTACTTATTATCGCCATTTGTGTACAAAGATTTCTAACATCTTCCACCAAATGTGTTGATAGAATTACAATGATGTCTTCGCCAATTTCACTTAATAAATTATTGAAACGGTGTCGTTCTACAGGATCTAAACCAGCTGTTGGTTCATCTACAATAATAATTTTTGGATTACCCAGAAATGCTTGTGCCACACCAAATCGTTGACGCATACCGCCACTATAAGTACTTACTGCTTTGCTTTTGTGTTCTAACAAATTGGTTTTTTCCAACAATGCTAATATCTGTTCTTTTCGAGTAGTTGCATTATTCAAGCCTTTAAGAATTGCCAAATGATTCAGCAAATCATAACCCGAAATATTGGCATAAACTCCAAAATCTTGTGGCAAATAACCCAATTGACTTTTAATGAATTTTGAATTGTCGATTACGTTTTCATTGTTGAAAACAATAGTTCCGCTATCAGGTTGTTGCAACCCAACAATGGTTCTCATTAAAGAAGATTTTCCAGCTCCATTTGGACCTAATAAGCCAAACATTCCGTTTTCAATTTCTAAAGAAATGCTACTCAAAGCTTTTACACCAGTGGTGTATGTTTTTGTAAGATTTGTGATTTTTAAGTTATTCATGTTTAATATTTTTTAAAACAATTAGGTGGTTGGCAGGATGGTTGTTGGAATAAATGCAACCAATAAAAACAATGTGTGTTTCACTATTTTTATTTACAATTGTTTATTAATATTTCTAACTGAGATGTTAAATTATTTTGTTCGTTTTTTGTAATACCACGTAAAGCTTTTTTGCGGTTGTTACTAACTATTGGATAGATCATTTCTATCATTTTTTTGCCATTTCTTGTAATTTTTAATTCAAATTTTCTTCTATCACTATTATTTATATGCCTTTCAATAAGTTCTTTTTTTACTAAAAGTTCAATAATTCTTGTGATTGACGCCATATCTTTGAATACCAAATCTGCTATTTCATTTTGCGACAAGTGACTATTATCTTGTAAAGTTTTTAGTACCAACCATTGATCTATGGTTATATCCAACCTAGCGCTGGCTATTTGGGTTTGTGCATATTTCCTATATACTTTAATCGCCTTTTCCAGGGTATAAAAAAGTACTGCATCTATGTTTTCCATTAGTTTAATTTATTTGATGTAAATATAATTGATATATCAATTAATTTACTTTTTTACCAAAATAAATTAAATAGGAGAATCTTTACACTATAAAAGAAAACCATCTTATGATTTGATAATCAATCTTTTGAGTCCAAATGAACCTAGAAAACGGCTAATATTATAAAAGGCAAAATAAATTGATAGTGCAGACTGCCTCCGCTGATTTCTGTTATATTACTTATTTAATTCGGCGTTCCATTCTTCCCAATCACATTCCATTATTTTATTAGCGTGTGTTAACCATAAAAGTTGCTCCTTGGTTAATTGGGGAATTGATTGTTTTAAATCGTATAGATCTTTCGGTTGTTTAAATTTGTTTTTATAAAGCAATACAACTTCGGGAGCAAAATAATGTATCCCAGTTACAGCGTTTTTGTGAAACAGTTTGGAATAATCGAGTTTGCTTCTTTTATCTCTTCTAAATGTCCAAAAACCGTTTTCTATTTCGTTTAAGAGAATTTCAAGTGAAATATTATCTCGTTTTGCGTGTATTTCATGGATTGGCAAATCTAACTCTTTACTGGTTTCCCAAGGTTTAAGTTCACCTAGTTCTACAAACTCGAATTCCCAATGTTTAAGGTAGTTTCTAATAATATGCTGTTCGCTTCTTGGTATAGCTATTTCAATATCTTTATGCTCTCTTGTTTCATAACCTAAAAACAAGTCTATTGCCCAACCACCTGCAATGGCCCAATTTCCATTATAATTCTTTAGAATATTGCTTATTCGTATTGGCTCTATAAATTGTTGATTAGCATTTCAGTCCTGCTTTTGCCAAAGTATTTTTGTTCCAACTGCAATTATCCAGCTAACTATGCCGAAAATAACAATTCTAAATCCGAATAGCCCTATGAAATTGTATTTATTATAAATAGCTAGAACGCTAAACAGAATGAGAAAAATTCCATAATAGCCTATCCATTTGGGGAATTTTTTACTTTGAACTATTAGAACAGACCAAATACTGATTGATACGCCAAATGCTAAAAGTAAAATATAGTCCATTGGGATATTTATTTCCCTGCCATAACCACTTACTGCTTTAATAATATTTAGGTCAATATTTTGGGGTACAATTTGCGTCAAGAATAATGGTAAAGTAAGTCCATTAATTGTTGCTGCTATCATTGCTGCAAAAAGTCCAAAACAAGATATAATAAATGATAGAAAAGAAATTCTACTTTTAGTTAGCAAAGCAGTTGATAGCCCCCAAAAGCCAAATCCAATAAAGGGTAAACTAAAAATTGCTAATGAGTGCGATACTATTATTGTGGTTTTTGTTTTGAGTATATGCTCGATACTCCCACCGCTTGGATGTAGAACCATAGTTGCAACCATTAAAATTGAACCCACTATAAGGCTGATACCTGAAAATTTCTTGAATTCTGTTTCCATTTTATTGTCATGTTAAATATGAGCAACAAAACTCATACTATTATGGCAGACAGTAACTTGATTTGAATCAAGAAATGAATTATTACAAGCCTCTCACCCTACTTAATGTTTCTGGTGTTATTTTCAAATAGGAGGCAATATATTTTAATGGAAACTTTTGCAGTAATTGCGGCCTATGTTCTAAAACATATTTATATTTTTCACTGGGAGTCATTGAATCATCAAAAAACTGTGTGCGCAAAGTTGTTGGTTGTAAGAGTTTACCTAACTGTAAGAAAACGGGTGAGATTTCGATTAATTTGTGAAGAGAATAAACTGTCAATTCCAAAATTTCACTGTCAACATATGCTTTAATTGTATCGATGGATGGTTTTTGGGAAATAAAACTCGAATAATTTAAGAAAAACTCATTCTCTACATGTAATTCAATGATGTTTTCGTCAATGTCAATTATTCTATATTGATAGAAAGCACCTGATACTGCAAAGTAAATTGAAGTACAAATTTGATCTGCTTCAAGTAAAACTTCATTCTTTTTTAAATGCCTCCGATTACATTGATTCTGTATTAGATCTAACTCTTCTGAGGAAAAAGTTCCAATGTTTTCTAAAACTTGGTTAATCATTATTCGTATATGATATTGATTGTTGCAGCAAAGATAGTCCGAATATAGAATACTCTTTTGTTTGCAGCCATGAAAGCTTCGTATATCCTTTTTATGGAGCACTTACTCCAACTGATACCTCAAAAACAAACCAAGATTCACCAACCTGCCTTCATTCATTCCAAACTGCGCTAGGTCGGTACCTAAACCAAACTGAAATTTTTGTTTGTAGTTCAGCCCAATACGCAAGAGTTGATTACTGATATTGTGTCGGGTGAAAATATTGAGCACTTCTCTTTGCTGATCTGGATATTCTTTTTTCAAGCCCAAATTAGTACCGGCAATTAGTTGAGTAAACAAACCCCATTTTTTAGTGAATTGAGGGGAATAGTTAATCAGCGCAAAAAAATCCAATGCCAGAGGCTTAGCCAATTGAACCATCGGAAAAGCACTAATGGAAAAATCTCCTTTTTTATTGAGATACCCAAGTGATAAACCCACGGTAGGATTAAACTGAATTCCATCAAACCCACCTCCCACTGAAATACCCAACCAATTGTTTAGCTGATAAGTTAGTTGACTTTCAATGGATATTGAATTTTATGTTTTGTCTTTATAGTTGATGGCATATAGGCTTTGTGCAAACAAATTCCTTCTACCTACACTATCTAAATCTTTCTGGATATAGGCATAGTACAATGTTTGTTTATTGCCAACCATCACTTCAAATGGAATCTGGGCATAGGAATAGCTGGTAGACATTATAAAAATGGCTACTAAAAAATAGTGCTTCATGTATTATGGATTTTGTGTAGCCACTTTTGTAGCTGCTCTTTCAAATATTTGCTGGTGGCGTTTTTCGTAGTCTTTAAATTCGGTACCCTTCCATTTATCCCACCAGGTAAAGTAAAGGGCATAATTTCCTTTGAAGAATTGGTGGTGCATATTGTGGTGGGTGGAAGCTGTTTTGTATTTTAGGATGGGGATCTTTAACCAAGATTTTGGATATATTTCATAGCCCAGATGACCTATCTCATTGTTCAACATATCGAAAGCCTGCCATGCTAAAAGCATCCCAAAATGCATGGGCAGTACAAAAGGCAATACAAAAGACATGGTGTATTCTACAATTGCTTCTGAAGGTTGAAAAGCGAAAGCGGTAAAGGGCGAAGGGTCGGTACTTTTGTGGTGTGCCCGATGAAAATGCTTAACCAATTTAGGGTGATGCATGGCCCTATGCGACCAATAGAAAAAAGTATCGTTGATGAAAAGCACCAGGCAAAAACTGATGATCAATCAGGGCCATCCATAGTCGCTGACGTTGAAGTACAAAAGGGTATAGCCTTTAGATTCCAGGTAAATCAATGCCAGATCCAGTAGGGCAAATACAAAGAATGTACTTACTGAATGTAATACATCGTGTTTATAATGATGCGTAGAAGCTTTTTGTACTTGCCGAATACGAATCTTCTGAAAACGTTTCTTTCTTCTCCACAGGGTGTCACCCTTAAAAAACAACTCAACATCCTTAACCTACATCCTTAACCTACATCATCACACTGCTACAATAAAAGTGGAGTGTTGCCCGACAGGTCTCGCGATAGCTGACCCGTCGGTTCCCGCATAGGGAGAGATCAAAAAAACAGGTATAAACCGCAATAAAACGTTTTGATTTTCAAAATACATTGCATTCAATTATGAGTGTAGGAAAAAAAATAACAGAACCAAATGGTGTATTTTTCATCACGTTTACTTGTGCCAGGTCGTTGAATCTGCTCAAGTTGACCAATGGCTATGATGCAGTATATAAATGGTTTGATTATCTGAAAACGCAGGGCCATTGTATAGCCGGTTATGTGATCATGTCTAATCATGTTCATGTGCTGATCGGGTTTCGTTCCTCACGAACATCCATTACTGCCATTATCTCTAATGGAAAAAGATTTATGGCGTATGAACTGGTTAATAAACTGGAAGCGCAGGGCAATAAAGAGATGCTCGAACTCTTGGCATCTTATGTGACCAAAACAGAAAAGTTGCAGAATAAAAAACATACAGTATTTCAGCCTTCGTTTGACTGGAAGGAGTGTTTTAGCCTGCCTTTTATGAAACAGAAAACTGATTATATGCATTTGAATCCATGTAAGGCAGGTTTAGTAAAACTGCCGGAAGACTATGCGCATAGTTCTGCTAAATATTATTATACAGGTGAACAAGGCAGATACCCGGTGATGACTTATATGGAGCTACAGGATATTGATTTAACTTTTCAGATCGATGATAAACGCACATAGTTGTCTTATGCGGGAACCGACGGGTCAGCTATCGCGAGACCCGTCGGGGAACACCCTGCGCTTTCTGTGGCGGAGTGATGGTGTAGATTGAATTGTGTTGGATTGTCGGCTAAGGGTGACACCCTGTGGAAACAAAAAATTATCCTTAAAAATGGAATGATCTGGTAAATAAATATGCTATTATGGAGTAACTTGTTACTAGAAGAAAGATTCCGATAAAAACGAAACTGTTTCACCAACAGTTCACCAAAAGTGGCAAATGAGAATGTAAATAATTGAACGCAAATGGATTACAAAGTTCACTTTGAGTCCTGACGCGGTCACGAAAAAGTCTCACAGCAATGTCGGACTTTTTTATTTTCCGTTTAGCTGGTCATACCTGTTTAGGTAAATGCTATTGTGAAAGTAAATTTCACTGCTGCCTTAGAGGAGGTACATGCACCGATATTGCTTATGTCTCACATACATGGGGTGCATTTGTATTTTTCAATTTTCCCTTACTTACCAATCTTGTCTTTGGTATTATCTAATCACTCTTTAATGGTCTTGCTAGTGCATAAGGCAATCTGTATAAGGCACTTTAATACAAATTTGACAAGGTACTCCCTATTAATCCAACATTACATAATGTGTTAATG
Source organism: Sediminibacterium sp. (assembly GCA_965283715.1). Classification (GTDB taxonomy): domain Bacteria; phylum Bacteroidota; class Bacteroidia; order Chitinophagales; family Chitinophagaceae; genus Sediminibacterium. Next base: position 107,506 of record CBDIPL010000003.1, read on the forward strand.
ATACAAGTATTTTGAATAATTGTATAATAACCGGATAAACAATAATGACCACCTTACTTAATCACAGGTACAAATCAGACCTGCCTTTCATAATGGAAAACATCTATATAAGAAGTTAATCCAAAAGAGGGCTGATGAACCGGATTTCGTTATCAGATGTAAAGTAAAGCCAATATGAAAGTAGCCGTATTCAGTACAAAATATTACGAAAGGGAATACCTCAATAAATTTGCTGTTGGCAGTAAACATCAACTCACTTTTTTTGATGCTGCATTGAATGAAGCCAATGCCAACTTAACCATTGGCTTTGATGCCGTTTGTGTATTACTTACTGATATCATTGATGAAAAGGTAATTGATAAATTATCTGCCAATAGTATACAATTGATTTGCCTGCGAAGTGCAGGTTTTGATAATGTAGATATTGAAGCAGCAGCAAAACGAAATATAAAAGTACTTAGAGTGCCTGCCTACTCTCCTGAGGCCATAGCCGAACATGCAGTTGCATTGATATTAGCTCTGGATAGAAAAACCCATAAAGCTTATAATAGGGTAAGGGATAATAATTTTTCCCTCAATAATCTGATGGGGTTTACCCTGCATGGCAAAACTGTTGGTGTAGTTGGAACCGGTAAAATTGGCAGGGCATTTTGTAATATCATGTTGGGATTTGGTTGTAAAGTACTTGCTTACGATATTAAAGAGTCTGATACCGTAAAGAAAAAAGGTATTGAATATATAAGCTTTGATCAACTCCTTCAGACATCAGATATTATTTCTATTCATTGTCCGCTAACTCCCGATACAAAGTATCTTTTTAACAATATAGCATTTGCCAAAATGAAAACCGGTATCATGCTTATCAATACCAGCCGGGGAGCTGTTATCAAAACGGCACATGCAATAGAAGCCCTGAAAAGAGCACAGCTGGGCTATTTAGGTATGGATGTGTACGATGGGGAAGAAAATCTCTTTTTTAAGGATTTATCAGGAGCAATTATACAAGACGACCTCATTGAAAGACTCATGTCATTTAACAACGTACTGATTACGCCACATCAGGCATTTTTTACAAAAGAAGCAGTAGAACAAATCGCTGTTACTACTATTAAAAATTTTACTGATTATGAAAATGGAATACCCTTAGAAAATGAAATAAAAAGTAAAATAATAAAACATATATACGCAGCTTAAATAATAACGAAATGAAAGAGTATACTTTATTTACTGAAACGCAGATTGGGTCAAAAACATTATCAAATCATATTGTGATGGCCCCCATGACAAGGTGCAGGGCAATTGGCAATATTCCCAATGAGCTGATGGCAAAATACTACGAACAACGTTCGCAGGCAGGATTAATCATATCCGAAGGCACATCTCCATCTGCCAATGGTTTGGGCTATGCACGGATACCGGGAATTTTTAGCAAAGACCAGGTAGACGGCTGGAAGAAAGTAACCACTGCAGTACATGGAAATGATGGAAAAATATTTGTTCAGTTAATGCATTGTGGCCGAATCAGCCATTCTCTAAATATGGCAAAGGATGCACAAATATTGGCACCTTCAGCACTAAAAGCTGCCGGGCAAATGTGGACGGATACCCAACAACTTCAGGACTATCCCATACCAAAAGAAATGACAGCAGAAGATATTCACACAACAAAAGCCGAATATGTATTGGCTGCCAAAAATGCTATGGAAGCGGGGTTTGATGGTGTAGAGCTTCATGGGGCTAACGGGTATTTGTTAGAGGAATTTCTTTCGCCAGTTAGCAATCATAGAAAAGATATATATGGTGGAAACATAGAGAACCGATGCCGGTTTGTTTTAGAAGTAGTAAGCGCAGTTGCTGATGCTATTGGTAAAGAAAAAACAGGCATCCGTTTATCACCCTATGGAGTGGCGAGTGATATGCCACACTATCCCGAAATTGATGCCACTTACGATTATCTGAGCAAACAATTAAACAGTATAGATATTGCCCATATTCATCTTGTGGATCATTCTGCCATGGGGGCTCCTGCAGTACCCATTGAAATAAAACAATTGATTAGGAAGAATTATAAAAATACACTTATCCTTTGTGGTGGCTATGATATAGAAAAAGCTGAGACTGATATTAAAAGCGGATTAGCTGATCTGGTGGCTTTTGGAAGACCGTTTATAAATAATCCTGATTTGGTTGAAAGAATGGTGAATGATTGGCCTCTATCAAAAGAGCTGCACATGGATTTATTTTATTCTGCTGACAAAAAGGGATATACTGATTATCCCTTATATGAAAATAAACCGGTTTTAGCATGACAATATATATGCAAACAGCTTGGCTTTTTCTACTGGCGATACCGATTGCTTGTATTACCTGGACGGTTACCCATGAAGAAATATTCAGAGAGCCAAGGGAGTATTGCAGACGAAAAAGTAAAACTGGGAAAACAGTATTAGTAAGGAAGTTGTATTACCTGTTACTCTGTGAGTATTGCTTTAGCCACTATATAACCATACTATTTCTTATTGTAACGAAGTATACATTATTACTAAATGATTGGCGGGGGTATACCATAGCAGTATTTTCTTTGGTTTGGATAGCCAATATTTATATGAGTTTATTCGGTCTTCTACGCAGGATATTAAAAAAGAGAAAACAGAAATTGAATGTATGGAAGAAACGAGAAACCTTACAATATTGAACAATACAGTTTAACAAAAAGAAGGGAACTATCATATAGGGTTATGACAAGAATTTCAATATATATTCTATCCATTTTACTATTCCTTACTTCCTGCAAAAGCAAACAGGAAAAAATAAAACCCATAGCAGAAAAAATAACAGAATCTGTATATGCTTCCGGCATTATCAAAAGCGCTAATCAGTATAGTGTATTTTCAAAAGTAAATGGGGTAATTGCAGCAATAGTAGTAAAGGAAGGTGATGTGGTTAAGAAAGGAGATGCCATTATGCGGCTGGTAAATACCAATGCGCAACTAAATACTGAAAATGCAGCAATAGCGGCATACTATTCAGCTGTTAATAACAATACGGAAAAACTGCATGAATTGCAGATTGCTATTAATCTTGCTAAACTGAAAATGAAGGAAGATGACATACTGCAGCAGCGGCAGCAAAATCTATGGAATGAAGGTATTGGCACTAAAAACGAACTGGAGCAGCGGCAACTAACCTACAAAAGTTCCGCAACTGCCCATCAGGCATCACAACTCCGCTATACCCAATTGCAAAAACAAATTAATTTTCAGGCAAAACAATCGAAAAATAGTTTGCAAATAGCTGCTTCCCTGGAAAAGGATTACACCATCAAAACAGATGCAGATGGCAGAGTGTATCATATTGTAATGAAGCAGGGTGAAATGGTAAATACCTTAACCGCCGTAGCCATAATTGGAGATGCCGGTAATTTTATGTTAGAATTACAGGTTGATGAATTTGACATCAACAGAATTAAACAAGGACAAAATATTGTGCTGAGTATGGATAGTTATAAGGGGCAGGTTTTTGAAGCTTCTGTAACAAGAATAAATCCAATAATGAATGACAGATCAAAATCATTTACAGTAGAAGCAGTTTTTATTAAACAACCGCCTGTATTATATCCCAATCTAACCTGTGAAGCGAATATAGTGATTCAACAAAAAGAAAACACAATCACCATTCCAAGAAGTTATTTATTGGCAGGAGATAGTGTATGGATAGAAAAAAATAAAAAGAAGAAAGTAATTATTGGATTAAAAGACTATCAAAAAGTAGAAGTGATAAGCGGCATAACACTTGCTGATTTTATATATAAACCGGCATTATGAATATTACACTCATAAGCAGCATAGCCAAATCATTGTTGTTAGCCAGGTGGAAACAAACACTGGTAGCCGCTGTGGGTGTTACTTTCAGTATTACCATGTTTATTGCATTACTAAGTTTTATGGCAGGCCTTAATGATTTGCTGGATGGGCTATTATTAAACCGTACAGCCCATATCAGGCTGTATAACGAAATACAACCAAACGAAAATCAGCCAATAAATAAGTTGAATAACAATACGAATGAATACAATTTTATACGATCTGTAAAATCAGATAATGCAAGACAGCAAATATATAATAGTGCTGCCATTATGCAAACATTGCAGAATGATAAACGTGTACTGGGCATTGCACCAAAATTAATAACACCTGTATTTTTTAATAACACAGCCGCAGATATTGCAGGTATTGTAAACGGCATTGATATACAGAAAGAGGGTACACTATTTCATTTTAATGATTTTGTAATTGAAGGAGAATCTTATGATATCGATAAAATAAGCAATAGTATTATTTTAGGAAATGGTCTGGCAAAAAATCTTTCCGTTTCTATTGGCGACAGGGTACAGGTATCTACTATCAGTGGCGAAATATTTCAACTGAAAGTAACCGGGTTATACCAAACCGGTATACAGGATATTGATAAAACACAGAGCTATGCTTCTATTGCAACAGTACAAAAAATTATGGGCAAGCCAAACACGTTTATTACAGATATTCAAATTAAACTAAATGATGTAAACAGGGCACCAACAATGGCAAAGGAATATGCCCAACTGTTTGATATAGATGCCGTAGATATACAAACAGCCAATGCGCAATTTGAAACGGGGAGTTTTGTAAGAACGCTTATTTCCTATTCTGTAGGTATTGTATTATTAGTAGTGGCAGGCTTTGGAATTTATAATATTTTAAACATGATGATATATGAAAAAATGGATACCATCGCAATTTTAAAAGCCACAGGATTTTCTGGCAGGGATGTGCAAAATATTTTTTTAGCCATTGCTGTAAGTATTGGCTTTTTTGGAGGCTTATTAGGTTTATTATGCGGACTTGGTTTAACAGCCATTATTGGACAAATTCCTTTTTCAACTGCTTCGCTGCCTACTATAAAAACGTATCCAGTTAATTATAACCCATTGTTCTATTTCATTGGTGCAGTATTTTCTTTGATCACTACTTTTTTAGCTGGCTGGTTTCCATCCCGAAAAGCAAGTAAGGTAGATCCTGTAATTATTATAAGAGGAAAATAAAATGAGTGATACAATTTTAGAGGCTAAAAATATTAATAAAGAATTTAACGATCCTGTAAAAGTTAAAGTACTCACGGATATCAATTTCTCAATTACCAAAGGTGAATTTGTAGCACTAACCGGGAAATCGGGCTGTGGTAAATCCACCCTTTTGTATATATTATCAACCATGGATACAGACTATCAAGGCGAATTGCTGATAGATACCATTTCGATGGTAAAGAAAGAAGAAGCCGAACTGGCAAAGGTTCGAAATGAAAAAATTGGTTTTGTATTTCAGTTTCATTATTTACTGAATGAATTCTCGGTACTTAAAAATGTGATGCTGCCAGGATTGAAATTGCGAAAGTTTTCGGAAAGTGAAGTGGAACAAAGGGCAATGGAAAAATTGAAAATACTGGGTATAGATAAACTGGCTGTTAAAAATGCCAATCAATTATCAGGTGGTGAAAAACAACGTGTAGCAATAGCCAGGGCATTAATAAATGACCCAGATATTATTATGGGCGATGAACCTACAGGAAATTTGGATAATAAAAATAGTGATATCGTTTTTGACTTATTCAAACAGTTATCAGAAGAATTTAAGCAAACCTTACTCATCGTAACCCACGACTTGGGCTTTGCCAAACGCACACATAGAATTATACAAATGGAAGATGGTAAAATTATGATGGAAAAAAAGGGATAAAATAAGATAACATCCCCCTATCCTACCCTATACAGGAATGTTGACATGCATGTTACAGTAAAAACGTTTTGACAGTTTAGTAAAATTTTCATTCTCCACAAAGTGTTCTTCTGCCGTTCTCCGCATGTCTCCCGTAGAGGAAATTGCGGAGAATTAAAGAAATACCCATTTCACGAACCAATGCAATAAAAATTGCTGAATTTATAAAATTGACAAATAAAATAATTGACCCAGCTATCTTTTCATAACTATTGTAATTCAGATCAATTTATTTATCAAAGCGTAGTATCATTTCAAAATAATTCTAGGCGAAGTTATCCCAAGTTTTATTTTTTCTGCAATTTTTAAAGCTCTTTCAATTCGCTTATCGCTTGATTTTACTTGTGATACCAAATACATAAGTCCACGTTGGTTTCCAGCAGTTAGTGAATGAAATATCCTGTCCGCTTCCTTATCTGATTCCAGAACTTCTTTTAGTTCCTCAGGCATGTCAAATTGATATTCAGTTTTGTCTACAACAAATGTTGCTGTAACCACTGAACCTACTTTTATGTTTAGTTTTTTACAAATAACCGATCCAATATTAATGAAATGGCCTCCTTCTTTTTTGGCCATGATAGCACAATGAAATTCAGCTTTGTTATTTAATTTGCAAATAGCTCTTTTATTCCCTCCTTTGGTTAGTGTTGCAACAGTTTTTTTATCGAGCATAATAAAGTGCATCCCGCTGTCAAACTTTTCAACAATACATTTGGTTGTCATATTCTTTACGCTTTACATACCCGACTTCACCCATTTGCTTATCAGTTCAAAGTATTGGCACAATAGATCTTACTATCGGTTCATTGTCTGAGCTGGGTTTTTTTGGACTTAATATGAGCAAAATCTTTCTCCTTGGTAAAATACTCAAGTCCTAAAATTAATAATGTAGAATTGATAAAATTCACCTTCTGCATGGTAGGTAACACATTCCAGTCGTTTGTTGCCCATAAGTAAATACTGTAATAAAATATCACAAGACATAGCAAACAAATAATTTTGAAAAAATGGAGCTTTGTCTTTATAATAAATACCGTGATAATCACAATACAAGTCCAGAATAAAGTGATCGAAATGTTTAGCATTATATCATGTAAAGAAGTAACGATTAAAAACATACAGAGAACGTTAGCGATACTTCCATATTTAAGTATCACTCCAGCATTTTTATCAGGTATTTTTTTGGACATATTCGTAAAAAAAATAGCATAACTGATTGGAAGTAATATCATTCCCAGGTAAGCCCAAATTCTGGATGGATTATCCTGACCGTTTAATGCCTTTTCTGCAAACAAGTGGCTTGTGAAATTTTTTGTCAGGTCAAAACCTATTGCGTTTTGGTTTTCATAAGTCCCACCCGGGTAAATAGAAATGGCAATCAGAAGGAACCCCAATGAAATGATTAGTCCTATTAAAACCAGATGTTTCTTAATCATTTGTGGATTGTGTGGGTAATATCTTATTTGTATAAATACTTTTCTCCGCGAAAACTCCCTGTTCGGTGCGGCGCTGCGGTTGGCTTTGGCTTCTTCTAACCGCAGAGTTTTAGAGTTGTCGCAGAAATAGAAGTAAATCGTAATAATTAAATCGAATAGCTTTTATGTATAATCACATAAGCCCAAAATAAGTAGTAGCAACTTTTTGGCTTCATCTTGAATTACTTTCCCCTTCTTGAAAAATCAAAAATGGCACCTATGGCAACGCCAATTGCCAGTCCTAAAGCAATACTTAGGGAAAGGTTACCCGATTTAGTACCGTATGCTGCCCCAAAAGCAACACCAAGAGCTGCTCCAATACCAATTCCGTTTCCAAAATTTTTAGTTTTGTTTTCAGTCATAATTCATTTTTTAAAATATACTTGTTCCTGTAATAATTATGCAAAATGCGATGTTAATCAATTTTATTTACGTTTTCAAAAGAGTATACCTGGCTATTTTCAATTTAGACATCATACCAAGTATCAGTACTACATTCTTATAGTCAGTCTCTTTTGTACATATTATTTTAACCTCTTCTCGTTTTAGTTTATCAATTTGTGTAGTTAATATCTGTTCCAAATTATTGTATTGTATAACTACTTTTTTTCGATCAATTATTTGGACTGCTTTATCTTTTTCCAATATAATGCAATTAACATAGTCGCCGGATGTTGCCAAATCAATATCTGTTGAATTTTCAGTAAAATGAGTGGGTGTGACTAGCAAGCTGTTGATTATAAAATATAGAACAGATACAGAAATACATGTAAAAATAATTATTAGACCTGTTTTCTGAGTCTTATTCAGTTTCATAGAATAGTTTTATATCAATTCATCTTCAATACGCAAATTAAATGTACATAATTTTTTTTCACACCAAGGCACAAGGGCACGGTTGTATCATTTATTGAAAATCAAAAGAAAGCTTGACAGAGACCTTAATCTTACTTTGAAATAATCCATAGTAATCTTAGATAGCGGAATACCCCACGGGGGAGCATAAATAAACACGTTTTGGTTTATTTAACTACCGCGTTATAAGGAATATACCCCTGCCATTTCCAAGGAATGCAGGTATCGCCAAGTAAGGTTTCCAACAGCTCTTGAAAAATAGATTCTCCATTTTCGCTGTTGATCAAAAGTATGATGGAAATCCCCTGATCAATAAAATTGATATTGTAATTTCTCCAAGGGCCACCATTCCCCTCTTTAAAAAAAGCTTTACCATATTGGCATTGCAGAAGCCCCCACCCGATTCCATAGGATAAATGTATAACTGTATTTTCTGTTGTTGTATCAAAAGTGATTGGCGGAAATTGGGTTTTTGAAAAGATCTCGATTTGTGGCGTTATCATTTCTGTAAACCATTTCTTGGATAGCCCTTTTTTCTGCATTACCTGTTCTACAAATCTGGCATAGTCTGCTATGGTAGTAACTAAAGAACCTCCAGCTACTGCTTCTGTACGCTTTCTTTTTTTGTCAATATCACCGTTATTCATATGCCCTACCGCTACGTTATCGTCGCCAAAAGAATCATGCCATATATAGCCGGTTCTTGTCATTCCAAATGGTTTAAAAATTCGATCAACCGCCAATTCGTCTATTGATTTTTTGGTTATTTCTTCCACTACCAATTGCAGCAGCTTAAACCCTTCCCCAGAATAGGCATATTTTGTTCCCGGGGTAAAATATATTTTCATAACACCAAGTGTGTCCTGCTCCGATGTGATGGGATGAAACCATCTAACATTGGGTAGTCCGGTAGTATGGCTTACACACATTCTTGCCGTAATTAATTTCCATCTGTCATCATTTTTCAGGTCTGCAAAATATTCGTAATCTGCTATTGGTTTATTCAAATATTGATACAATGGCTTGTCTAAATCCAGTATTTTTTCCTGCACCAGTTGTAGGGTAAGGTAGCCAAAAACAGCTTTGCTAAGAGAAGCGCCATACATGATGGAAGCCGTATCCAGTGATTCATTACGGGGTTTGTTTTTAAACCCGTAGGCGTTGATGAAAACAGTTTTATTATTATTCAAAATGGCCAGCCCCATGCCTTGAATATGCGCGGTATCCATTAACCGTTTAACGGTTTTGTTAATTTGGGAACTTGTTAGTTTACTGCCATCCAGCTTTGTAATTTGTTGCGCGTTGGCTACACATAAAGTGAAGGAAAGTAAAAAGAAATATATGCTTTTGGGTATCATAAATATTTTCTCTTAGATCAACAGTTATTAGATGACTAGTGTTTGAAAGGTCTTTGGCAAAAAGATGTGTTTTGTTGTAAGTAATGTCTCAGGCTTTGCGCTGTTTGGATAATCTGTGATCCTACTGTTGGCTTGGCCACTACTGACACAATTAGCTAAACCCAAATTACTGAAGTTGATTAGCAATACCAAAAGTTGAATAGTCAAAGGTGGAAACCCAATTTCGCAAAGCCTTTTGCTATTTGCAGGCATTTATTTACTTAAAAATCCCTTTATTGCTTTTATATATAATTCAGGTTGCTCAACTGAAATAAAATGTCCTGCATCAGGAATAAAAGTAAATTGATGATTACGGAAAAGCGCTAAATATTCATTTGTAAATCCCCATTTCTGATTATCGCATTGTCCTTTCATTACTAAAATGGGAATATCTGAATTCTTAAGCTTAGGCCTGGGGTCTTGCACTAGATCAAGGCTTTTAAATGTCATAACTGCAGCATAAAAACCGCTTCCTGCAACAGCTTTTAATATGTTAGCTGTATCACAAACTGTGGACTTGTTGACTTCAAAATTTAAGTAGCTGGCAAAGTTGTCAACCTCTTTATCTGATGCCATTTTTTTATAAAATTTAGTTGCACAAAATGTGATTGCTTTAATTCTCCAATTATTCGCCTTTTCATTCCCTTGATTGTTCGAATAAAATGGAGTCCTTACATGAAGGCTGTCTGGTGGAGTAACATTTTTTAATTCCTGTCGAACTGGGTAAATTGGCCCCGGACTAGATAATATTATTTTTTCGACTTTTTCTGTATGATCAGTAGTAAATAAAGTAGCTAAAATGGCACCCCATGATTGTCCTATAAGAATTACTTTTTCAGCATTTACTTTACTGACTATTTCATTTAAATCTTTTACATGTCGGCTTGCTGTATAGTCATTGATATTTTCTAACCTAGCAGATTGCCCGCTACCAATTTGATCGTATAAATATATGTCGTAACCATCTTCTGCTAATGCAGACAGAACCCTAATGTCTCGGTCTGAAACAAATCCACCAGGCCCTCCATGTAAATAGATAATCGGATAGTTTTTTTTACTGCCCATTCCTGGGATAAAAGTATAACCAATTTTAGAACCTGTTGACAAGTTCCAATACTTTGTACTTACTCTTAATTGTGATTTAGGAATAATGTAATTTCTAGGCCAGAATATTTTGTATAAAAAAATAACAAGAAATATTAAGAGGGAATATTTAATAACTCGAAAGATACTTCTCTTCATTTACTTATAAGTTTCATATATAACGAGAGGTTTTATACTTGTACACAACGTCCAAGGCTTTGCTTAGTTTGGATAATCCGTGATTCAACTGCTGGCTTTGCCACTAAAGACTCGATTAGTTAAAGTCAAATTAATGAAGTTGATTAGCAATACCAAAAGTTGAAGGGCTAAAGATGGAAGCCCAAATTGCGCAAAGCCTTATGTTAGCGGTAGTTTTTAATGTTGGCTTGATATCCAATTTATGGCCTCTTCTAATGTTTTGTTTTTATAACACTTCACATCTGGATAAACACAATTTCCATATTTTGTTTTATTTCTGTCCGCAAATACACTTACAGTTAAGTTAATTCTTGAACCATCAGATAAAGTATATACACGATTGCTCGTTGAAACTCCAAATGTCTGTGTTCCAAATGATTTGGTTTTGCTACGCCCCTTAAAGGCTATTACTACTGCTTCTCCAGAACTTGCTGTAATATTATCTGTAAGAATAGCAACATAAGGATTAGGGGATTTTAAATGATAGGTATTAGTGGATTGCTCCCACCAAATACCACTTTCATCATATAGATATCCATTTTTATAGTTCCAAGTATAGAATGAACTGTCAGGATAGTAAAAATATCCTAATACTCCTTCTCCCAAAATTGGACCTACTGAGACTAACATTGGTACCATATCTCCTCCAAAATTTCCCCTCAAATCTACAATCCAACCCTTTAGATTTATTTTATCTTGTTTAGCCATTTTGTCGATAACAGAATTGATATAGTTTTTTTTCAGTTGTTCGTCACCCATACAAAAACCAATTCTAATATAACCAATATTTTTGGGTACAATTTCATCTAGCAAAATAGGTAATGGAGCCAAATCGCTTGTATCTTTTGAAACAATATTTGCAGCAAAATAACTATGATTGTCTTCTAATTTGGTTATTGCATAAGTAATTGAAGGATAGGTATTTTCTATTGTTTTCGCCCCTTTTGCGTGTCTATAAACATCATTTCTAAAATCTACCCAATTAATCTTGTTTTTATTTATTGAATTGTTCTGCAATAAAGTAATTACTTCGTCAATATAGTTTTTTGAAATAGGTGAAAGATTTTGACAATCTCCACAAGTTGTAAATAAACTCACTATTGAAATGTAGAATACATATTTCATCATACTGGATAACTAAACTTATATCATTTTCTTGAGTCTACGATAAAACTACCGCTAACTATTAAATTTACGCATCTCCCACCATTTCCATTGCGTAAAGCCAACCATATCTAATAGCTTTACGTAACTCACAAAATAAGTCATTGAAAATCAAAGCCGGTATGTTTGATGGGCAATACTGGCAGTAGTTTACGATTGTAAAAAAATCGATACGTTTTACAATTGATACCAAATAGCTAAAGACTGAATACTTTATTTGGTCAGAACAGATGATGTTGTGTTGGCCATTACTTCGGCTTCCTGCATCCCTTTTTGAGTAATGGAAAATTGCAGGGTATCTGCCTGAACAATGGTAACCAGATCGTCTTTTTGCAGAGATAATAGTTCGGCATAAATGGTTGCCCAATCATAAGAAGACAGTAATATCAATTGCCTTGGCAGACATTGATACTGTGTAGGGTGGGGAATTTCCTTTACCAGCGTCCATAGTGTTACCAGTATCCGGAACTTTGTTTCCATGCTACTAAGATAATGGCAGACGAAGAAAAGCTGCACTTAGACTGCACAATAGTTATTCACAAATGCGAATTCTCCCTAAATGTCCCGGAAATCTTCATGAGATTAAGGTAAACTAGCAGAGAAGATATGTTTTGATCCTATGAAGAGGTTGTCTGGTGTATCGGCAAAGAGTTTAGTAACCCAACTTCTGGGTTCTGTATCTGCATTTTCGGCCATACATTCAAAAACAGAAATGCAACAGTAACAGCTAATTACTCCAATCGGATGTTAATGCTATGTTTTGAAACAACCCGGGTGCATCAGGCACGGTAGCGGCACATCGTATACATGCAGGCTCAATAACGGATTGTGGTGCAAGGGTAACTTTGATCACCAATCCTGTTTTATCAGCAGAGATCGTTTGCATTTTAGCCAGATCTGCGCAACTAAAGCTCGTGGTAAACACATGATCATAGCTAATGCCAGCCTTTACATACCCATTGGCACCATATTGGAAAAAAGCTGAGTCGCGGATCTGCACCACTGCGTTACCACATACCTCAGAAATAATAGTTACCCTGAAGGGAGTATTGCTTAATTCCTTCTCTGTTTTTTCACAGCCAGTGGCCAACCATACCATAGCGATCATCATTACTAACATTCTTTTTTTCATTCTATTCCTGTTTTATATATGCTATACACAGGGACAGGAAGAAACGTTGCATGACCATTTTTAAAATTATGATGAAATGTGATTAGCTATTCAATAAACCGTACAATCAGGGTTTCTTGATATACATAACATCTTTGTGCAACTTAGTGCCTTGGTGTCTTAGTGGCAACAGTTTTCGCCACTAAGACACCAAGGCACTAAGATTCACTAAGGAAAAACGTATGAAAAGTAATAAGAGAATACTTTACAATGAAGTATTTAATAAAAAACATACCCCATTAAGAAGCCGGCACCAGTTTACTGGTACTTCTGTAGAGGTAAGCATGATAAATATGTCGTCTGGCAAAACGGGCAGGCGTTTCTGCATTGATCAGTTTTACATAGATGGCTTTGGGTACTCCATAATATTCATACATCGCACCATCTGAGAAACTGATGGTAAGGATTTCTGATTTGTATTCAAAGTCATCTATGCCCGCCTCTGTGGTGGTTTGTGTATAATCTGCTAAGGTTAGCTCTTTGGTTTCCGGTGCAATACTTACCAGAAAATGGTAGGCCTCAATAATCTTTTTACTTTTTTCTTCCGCTTCACGCTGTTGATCGGGATTATCCTGAAATTTATCAGGGTGCCAGTCTTTCATCAGGTTACGATACACAGTTTTTAATTCTCTAAGCTCTATCGCTTCTTCAACACCTAATAATTTTCTGTAGCTAATGATACGTCTCATAAAATATACCCTGATTGTTTATTTGTGCTTTATCTAATTAATTGCTTTTCATGCAAGAAATGAATAGTATAAAGCTTAATGGGCTGCAAACTTAGTTGTAAAATATTAAATCGTATTAAATGAGTAATCGCGGTAATTTTTCAAGTAGGATATTGACTTAAATAAGACCTATTCAAATTAATAACACGTTATCGTTTCTGCATTGGCTGCAACACTTGTAACCCTGCAATAATACGTTCTACTGTTACCCGAAGCCGTACCAACCATTGCGGGCGGGCCGGTAATGGTGATACCAGTACCCACCAATAAAGTAATGGCTGCAGTTCCTGTATTAAACACAACAAAACTAAATACATCACCAACTGCCGGTGTTCCTGGTAAAGCCTGCACTAAGCCGGCAGCGCCTTGTGCTGTGGGCATGGTAAGGTTTCTGGCAGTATTGGAAGTAAACCCGATAATACCTGCCTCAATAATTTGAGTGAGTGTGGCAACGGTATTGGCATTGAGCCCGGTAGTAGGCGCTGTGGGCTTATTGATCGTAAAACGCGCATTACCTAATCTAAGCCCGGCACCGGAGGTAGTACTTGCTCTTCCAATGGTTACCTCAGGAGCAGAACTTCCGGTACCTATGTTTACAACAGAAACACCTGCACCTGTACCAATATTCACCGTTTGTGCACCTGATGATTCACCCAGCGTAATAGTACCTGTTGAAGCGGCACCACCCAATACCAATGTACCCGCACCTGTAGTAGCAAAAGTAGAAGTACCGGTTCCTGCCAGGATATTTACATCGGTGGTTCCGGTAGTATTACCGATATTAATCACATTGCCTATTGCACCAGTGCCTATATTAATTGTTTTGCCATTGGTAGCACCAGTAGCAATGTTTACGGTTGAGGCTCCTGTACCCGTTCCCACGTTAACCGTTTGTGTGCCGGATGATTCACCAAGAGTGATAGCCCCTGTGGAAGCAGCCCCGCCTAATACCAGGGTACCCGCACCCGAAGTTGAGAAAGTGGAAGGACCGGTACCGCCGTTTAGTTTGATGGAATTGGTACTGTTAATGAAAGTAACGGCCGACGAGACTGCGGCAAATGACGTATTGGGTGTAGCCGCTGCACCATTATTGGTAATGTGATAAAACTGCATCTCTCCATTTGTGTTGAGGGGATCAAGCAATGAAGCAGCGCGGTGTTCAAAACGTATATTGGTTTGAGAATTGGTTGCCTGACTTAAAAAACCAAAATCCACCAGATCAATGGCAATGTCGGTTGGATTTGTATAAAAAACTGGCCCGTTTGATCCGTTTTTATTATAAATAATTAAGCCAGCTTCTCCAAATTCACCACCCGTTTCACGCAGCTGCAATGCGCCAGATGTATTGGTAACAGATTGTGTTTCCATACGGGCGGCAGAAACAACATTTACAACAGATAAATTGGTAAGCTGCCCTACCCTGGTGATGTTGGGTTGCGAAGCAGTAATGATTGGCCCGATAAGGTTTCCGCTGAAACTGTTAGCTGTTAATGCACCAGTTACGGTTAGTCCTGTTAATGTACCAACTGAGGTAATATTAGGCTGTGCAGCCGTTGATAAAATTCCGCTAAAACTGGTTGCCTCAACTACTCCAGTTACTGTAATTCCCTGCGAAAACGCAGCATTACTGCAACATGCTATGAAAATAATAACCAAGCATTTTCTCCATCTTGCTTTCATATACACAAACTTATTTAATTAATATATAAGTATATGTTTAATAGGGCTATAGAATCATAACCACACTAAACAGTCTGTTGGTTTAACATAGAATACAAAGGGACGGGATCTTGAATTGTAGTAATTCAACTACAAAAATAGGGGTTCAATGAACGCAGACAAATTAAATTTTAATAAATACTTTCCTATCAATGCGGAGAACATGTGTTGTAATGACTATTTGCGAAGGTGTGAGTAGACCATAGTCCATAGTCCATGGTCTATGGTCCATGGTCTATGGTCCATCAACTATGGTCTATCGTTATGGAAAGTTGAGGAAAACGCATTTAATTTAGTGAATGCTTATATTAAGCAGATGTAACTAGTTCAGCTCTTTTTGCCAACAGCTTTTGCAATAATACCATCTGGTTACCGGCTCTTACCAAATTCTGCCCTGGATAACGTTCGCCATAATATACATCGTTATTACAATAATCTGCCAGAAAACGAATGGCCTGCATGTAGATCATAAACGTAGCTGCATAAAAAAAAGCATTCTTTTCTTCTGAAGAAAGCTCCTCACCCATTTCTTCCAGGTATCCTTTTTCAATAGCACGATACATATCGGTGCGGATGGCTATTTTACTGTAATCCGCTTCTTCCTCATTTACTGTTGGCAGGTAGGTACGCATCATATCACCCACATCACTAATAAAATAACCAGGCATTAACGTATCCAGATCAATCACACATAGTGCTTTGTTGGATGAGTTGAATAACACATTACTGATCTTGGTATCGTGATGGGTTACTCTTTTTTTGAAAGCGGGATTGTTTTGTATGGCTATAAATGTGGTAACAATGGTTGATTGTTGCTGCAGGTACTGAATCAATTCTCTGGCGCTGTTCATACGTTCCGGATTACCATTTTGCAGCGATGTCAAAAATTGCTGGTATCGAAAACCCAGATCGTGAAAATGGGGTAAGGTAATTTCTAAACTATCTGCATTAAACCCGGAAAGCAATCGGGTAAACCGTCCAAACTGAAGCGCCGCTTCATAAGCAGAATCAGCTGTTAAAGCCACATCTTTTGAATGTGAATCGGGTACAAAAGGAAATACACGATAATAGCCACCACCAGGTTCATCTGAAAAAGCCATTTGTTTTCCATCAACGGTTGGTATGGGTGATACAAAAACATAATCGGGTTGGTGTTTTTGCAGGTAATCCGCTATGGAACTGATATTGGCTGCAATGGCTTCCGGATTTTTAAATACGGATGTATTGATTTTTTGGAGAATGTATTTTTTCTCTGCATTCACCACCAGCCATGTATGGTTGATCAAGCCTGTACCAAAAGGTTTGATTTTTGTTGTCTTATTTTCAAATCCGTAAGCCTGTAATATGGTAACGGGTATTTCCATGCGCAAGTTTTCCAATACATCATCACTGCGCCTTTGCGGCTTAGCGAGCATTTTTTCTCGCAAAGGCGCAAAGGCGCAGTTGTATAGAGTTTAGTTAATAAGTATCCCCTAATGCAAAAACGGGTTTGCGGTACATCCATTGGCCGCCGGTAAAATCAGGAAACTCTACTGTTTGGTTTCCAAGGTCGATGGATTTTTCGCTTAATGGCGTAATGGCACTCCATGTAGCCGCATCGTATACATCCATCGGCGTTGGTTTTTTATTTTTGATGGATTCAATGAATGCATGCACTACAAAAAAATCCATGCCGCCGTGACCGGCTCCTGCGGATTCTTTACTCCATCTTTGCCATAGTGGATGATCGTATTTGTCGAGCCATTGTTTAGCATCATCCCACTGGTGTGCCTTGGCAGATTTATCCTCTATATAAATGCCTTTATTTACATCCATCCACAAACCTTCCGTTCCCTGTACACGAAAGCCCAATGAATAAGGCCTTGGTAAATTGGTATCATGCTGCAATAAAACCGTTTCACCATTTACGC
Organism: Sediminibacterium sp.; assembly: GCA_965283715.1. Classification (GTDB taxonomy): domain Bacteria; phylum Bacteroidota; class Bacteroidia; order Chitinophagales; family Chitinophagaceae; genus Sediminibacterium. Next base: position 125,016 of record CBDIPL010000003.1, read on the forward strand.
AGTTGATGGAGGTGGTAACCACATCGCCCAGTTTAAAATTTACTTTGGCATTGGAATGGTTCTCCCCTCCTTTTTTTACAATATGGTTATGCAAGCCTCTTGCTTTGGAAGAAAAAGAACAAAGCGAAAGAAAGCGGTTACCCCGGTTGATGTTTGCATAATGCGCAATGGGTCCTATACCGTGTGTAGGATACAGATCACCGTTGCGGTGAACAGAATGTTCGGTTCTCCAATGCGCTTCAGAATACCCCTTCTCTCCAAACTCTACACCATGACCGTATACATTCACGCCATCATTGAATTTTACTTCGCGCAGGTCGTGCTGGTAGCCGCCCTGTAAATGTATCATCTCTCCAAACAAGCCCTGTCTAACCATATTCAACACCGCCATTACATCGCGGCGATAACACACATTCTCCATCATCATTACTTGTGCCTTGTGTTTTTCAGCGGCTTTTACCACATCCCAATGATCTTCCAGTGTAATACCAATCATTACTTCAGAACCTACATAAGTAATACCGGCTTCCAATGATCCGATGATCATTTCTTTATGCCATTCCCATGGTGTGGCAATGATTACGCCATCAATATTTTTTTTCTCTAATAATTTTTTCCAAGCATACATATCACCAGTAAATACTTCGGGCATAGACTTGCCTGATTTAGCCACCATAGCTTTGGCAGCGGTCAGGGCTCGATTTTCAGGATCGCAGATTGCCACTACATCTACATCTTCTCTGCGCAGCAAAAGGTCAAGATGGTTTCTACCTCTCTCCCCTGTTCCGATTAGGGCTATTCTCACTTTTGTATCCGCTTTGCGGGCAAATAAACGGGTGCCGGGCATCATGGCAATACCTGCAGCGGTGAGTCCGGTAGTTCTGATAAAATCTTTTCGGTTCATGTTCTGTAAATTGGATATAACTGAATAATAGATATTAGCTCTGGAATCAGCGTTTAAATATAAAGCAAATTCTCATTTTAGGTAAATAGGTAAATGGGTAAGTTGGTAAATAAAGTAAATAGGTATATAAAGTAAATAGGTAATTATGGAATTTTACTTATTCCTTTATTTACACTATATACTTATTTACTTTTTTACTTATTAACCTCCTCCCTACTTACCTATTTACCCATTTACCTACTTTTACTAAATGAAAATGCAATTTTGGTCAGTTGGTAAACCGCATGAGGCATACGCCAAGCCGGGTATTGAAGAATTTACCAAGCGGCTGAATAATTATTTCAGTACCGACTGGTTGCTGATTGCCCCACCAAAAAATGCAGGCAATTTATCAGAAACAGAATTGAAAAAAGCAGAGGGACTATTACTATTGGCACAATTACAGAAAGAGGATTACCTGATTTTACTGGATGAAAGAGGCAAACTGTTTTCCTCCCCGAGCTGGCACAATGGCTGCAGCAGCGGGCCAATGAAAGTACAAAACGAATTGTTTTTTTAATAGGCGGTGCATTTGGCGTAGATGAAACGGTGATGAAAAGAGCCGATCATACCTGGAGTTTATCCCGGTTGGTGTTTCCGCACATGCTGGTGAGGTTGATATTGGCTGAACAAGTGTACAGGGCCTGTACTATTTTGCGGAATGAAAAATACCATCATGTGTAGAAGCTGGTTGACTTACTAATCTTTCTTCCATTGAAAAAATCTCTGCGAAAACTCCCTGTTCTCCCCTGCTCTGCGGTTGGATGGGAATTGAACCAACCGCAGAGCCGCAGAATACGCAGAGGTTTCGCAGAGAGGTGAGCAATTTATTAGATAAATAAACACACCTACATAAATTTTTACAAACCCATCACATAGAAATACATAAATTGCCTGCATGCTTACCATAACCCTCATTATATTATTGATTACCTGCGTGATTTCATTCACGGCTTTTTCGAATGAAAAAATCATCAATGATTTGATATTTTATCCAACCGCCGTTACCAACCATAACCAGTGGTACCGTTTTATTACCTGTGGATTTATTCATGCCGACATAATGCACCTTGCTTTTAACATGTATACTTTTTACCTGTTTGGCGGCATGGTAGAGCAGGCATTCATGGCCATTTTTGGGGATGCGGGCAAAATACTATACATCGTATTATATATTACTTCGCTGATCGCCTGTTTACTGCCTACTTATTTTCAACACCGGAATAATTATTACTATCGAAGTTTGGGTGCATCGGGTGCCGTTTCTGCTGTAATTTTTGTGGGGATCTTTTTAAATCCAACCATGGGTATGGGCATCTTCCCTATTCCTTTTCATATACCTGCTTTTATTTTTGGGCCTTTGTATTTAATCATCTCTGCGTATCTCGCTAAAAAAGGACAAGGCAATATCAATCACTCAGCACATATTTGGGGAGCGGTTTTTGGTGTCGTTTTTCTGGTGGTTACCTGCCAGTTCATGAGCCGGTTTAGACCATTGGAGAATTTTGTAGCAGAGGTAGCCGGCTATTTCAGATAAGTAAACTGAATGGCATGTTGGGTATTGTCTGTTATGCGAAAACGGTTATCTATGCGATAGCCAATTACCCAAAGAATTTTCTGATCGCTCTCCAGTACCCACACTTTTTCTTTCTCGGTTTTAGATAATTTCAGATCGATCAGAAATTTACTGAGCTTTTTTTTCTTTTGCATACCCAATGGATAAAAGTAATCGCCTGTTTTCCATTTGCGCAGCAGCAGCGGGAAACGAATGGAGGAAGCATCGAGTGAAACGGTTTCATTTGTTCCGTGAGTGGTGAGTGGTGAATGGTGAATGATATTTAAAATCCCATTGGGAAAGCGAATCTCTCCGACTTCTTTCTCAACAAGTATAAGAGATGCTTCTTTGGTTTGATTTGGTGCAATGATCATCCAACTACGGTTGCGGATGATGCGGTGGGTGGTAGAAGATTGGTATGCGCCATTCTCACTATCCAGCAATTTGATTACTTCTTCCGTTTGCGCCGCATGAAAACCAAAAGGCCTGATTAACTCCCAGGTAATCGTGTGCAATGGATTTGCTTTTTTCCATTTCAATACTGGTATATGCCACTCGTTACCTTTTTGCTCTTTGAGTTTGGATAGCTGCAAGTCTACCGCCTGCTGGTATAACACCCCTACTTCATTAAACCTGGCAATATTGTGCAAGAGATTGTCTTCTACCTGCGGATACACTTCTTTGATTTGCGGAAGCAATTGGTTGCGGAAATAATTTCTGGTGTATTTATCTGATGCGTTGGAAGAGTCTTCTACAAACAATAATTTATTTTCAACCGCATACGCCAATAATTCTTTCTTACGAATAGACAATAATGGGCGGATTAATTTTCGTTCGTGTAGCATTGGTTGTATGCCAGATAATCCCTGTATACCGGTGCCACGAAAAAAATGCATCAATAAGGTTTCGATATTATCATCCGCATGATGGGCGGTGAGGATGTAAGCGTTGTTAACTTTTGTTTCTTCTGAGGTTTGCCAACTATCCACTATTTGCTGAAACCAGGAATAGCGCAGTTCTCGTGCGGCTTCCTGGATGGAGATTTTATTTTCAGTGGCGAAGGTCTTGGTATCAAATTTTTTCACTTGTACTTCCTTCGAATATTTCTCACCTAACGAACGCACAAATTTTTCATCCCTTTCACTTTCATCGCCACGTAATTGAAAATTAGCATGTGCAATCACAAAATCAAAATCCAAACGGCTCAATAAGTCAACCAGTACTACACTATCAACACCACCACTCACTGCCAGTAACAGCCGGCAGTTGGCAGCATGCAGTTGGCTATAATTTTTTTGCCAGTCGTGATGAAATTGTTGGAGGAGGTTCATGGTGTTTGTAAATAGTGAAAGGTTTATTGGTTTTTGGTTTATTGGTTTACTGGTTTATTGGTTTATTGGTTTATTGGTTTATTGGTTTATTGGTGGGCGGACTTTGCGGGCTTTGCGTTACTGGTTTAACTTTTTAGTAGCGCAAGGATCGCTAAGAACCGCAATGAACGCAAGGGAGTTCTATAAATTACACAGAGATAAAACCTCATACCTAAACTACCAATAAACTAATAAACCAATAAACCAAACCAATCACCCTTTCTTCACTTCCTTGGCCCATCCATCTTTCAGCGTAACGGTTCTATTGAAAACGAGTTTATCTGGGGTACTGTCTTTATCCAAACTGAAATAACCTTTGCGGATAAATTGGTAACGGTCATCGGGTTTATCGTTAAGCAAAGCGGGTTCTGCATACGCTTGCGACAGCACGCTCAAAGAATTTTCGTTGATATGATCTTTAAAATCTCCTTCTGCGGCGGCCACATCTTCTACTTTAAATAACCGGTCATACAAACGTACTTCTGCATGTACCGCGTGCGCCACACTTACCCAATGCAGGGTGCCTTTTACATTAATACCGGAAGTATCAGAACCGCTTTTGCTTTCGGGGATATAGGTACAATGTACTTCGGTGATTTGTCCATCTGCATCTTTCACTACCTCTTCGCACTTGATGATATAGGCGCTTTTTAAACGAACCATTTGTCCGGGTGCAAGTCGGAAATATTTTTTAGCAGGCACTTCCATAAAATCATCGCGCTCTATGTATAATTCCCTGCTAAAAGGAATATCACGATTACCACTTGTAGTATCTTCCGGATTGTTTTCACTGGTCAATAATTCTGTGGTATCCGGATAATTGGTGATCACTACTTTTAATGGATCAAACACCACCATTCGGCGAAGCGCAATTTTATTCAGGTGCTCTCTTACACAGAATTCCAGTAACCCTACATCAATTAGGTTTTCTCTTTTGGCTACTCCGATGCGATCACAGAAATCACGAATGGCTTCTGCTGTGTACCCACGCCTGCGCATACCACTGATGGTAGACATCCGCGGATCATCCCAACCGGTAACATGTTTTTCATTCACCAGTTGTAACAGCTTGCGTTTGCTCATTACCGTATAGGTCATATTCAAACGGGCAAACTCATACTGGTGCGAGGGAAATATACCCAGCTTCTCAATACACCAATCGTACAAATCGCGGTGAGGTACAAATTCTAGCGTACAGATAGAGTGTGTGATGTTTTCAATGGAATCACTTTGTCCATGAGCAAAATCATACATCGGATATATGCACCATGCATCGCCCGTGCGGTGATGATGTGCGTGTTTGATGCGGTAAATGATGGGATCACGCAATAACATATTAGGTGATGCCATATCAATTTTGGCGCGCAGTACTTTACTTCCATCGGCATACTTGCCATCGCGCATTTCTGTAAACAGTTGCAGGTTCTCTTCTACAGTTCTTTCTGCATACTGGTTTCTGCTACCCGGTAAAACTGGTGATCCTTTTTGCAGGGCAATTTCTTCACTAGTACTATCATCCACATAGGCCAACCCTTTTTTAATCAGGGTTACAGCAAACTGGTATAATTGCTCAAAATAATTGGAAGCATACAATTCATTGGCCCAGGTAAAACCCAGCCAGCGGACATCGTCTTTAATACTTTCTACATATTCAGTCTCTTCTGTGGTAGGGTTGGTATCGTCAAAACGAAGGTTGGTAGTGCCGCCGTATTTTTGAGCAAGGCCAAAATTGAGACAAATACTTTTTGCATGCCCTATATGCAGGTAGCCATTTGGCTCGGGCGGAAAACGGGTAGTGATAGCGGTATATTTTCCACTCTTCAGATCCTCTTCAACAATTTCTTCAATAAAATTCAAACTTTTTTCTTCGCTCATTACATTATTTTCTTGGAGGGCAAAGGTAAGGAAATCAGGGGTGATGAGCTGATAGAAGCAACCGAAGCAGAAAATTCAAAATTCAAAAGTAAAAATTCAGAAGTAAACATGTGTTTTGACTTCTACATTTTTAGAATCTATTTGAGTTAATTGTTACAAATAACATATATCTCTGCGAAAACGCTAAAAACGGTGCAGCACCGCGGTTAGAGCAAGCTAAAACCAACCGCGGAGCCGCAGAGAACAGGGAGTTTTCGCAGAGAAAAAATATGAGGCCAACTTAAAATAATTAACTCAACCAGCTTCTTACTTTTGAATTTTAAATTTTGACTTAATCACTAATCCGAAAGGCCGAGATAAAATCTATTGCCTCCACCATATCCGTATGCAATAGCCTGTCGGTTTCGTTGAAACTTACTTTTTGGCGGAAGGCGGTCATTAGTTTTTCGAGTATGGGTGAAGATTGTTTGGGTCTTCTGAACTCAAGTGCCTGTGCGGCACTCAGCAATTCGATGGCCAATACTTTTTCTACATTTTGTATTACGCGGTAACATTTGGTGGCCGCATTGGCACCCATGCTAACATGGTCTTCCTGGTTATTGGAGGAAGAGATGCTATCTACCGATGCAGGTGTACACAATTGTTTATTCTCGCTTACAATACCGGCAGCTGTGTATTGCGGTATCATAAAACCTGAATTCAATCCCGCATTTTTTACCAGGAATAATGGCAGACCTCGCTGGCCACTGATCAGTTGGTAGGTTCTTCGTTCCGAAATATTGGCTATTTCGCTCATGGCAATGGCCAGGTAATCGAGTGATAAAGCGAGCGGTTGCCCGTGAAAATTACCGCCACTTACAATCAGGTCATCTTCCGGAAAAATATTTGGGTTATCGGTAACAGAATTGATTTCGCGAACAAATACACTGAGTATATGATCAAATGCATCTTTGCTGGCACCATGCACCTGCGGAATACAACGAAATGAATACGGATCCTGTACCTGCTCCTTGGTCTGTGTGGCAATAGCACTTCCGGCAAGATAGCTGCGCAATACGGCCGCAGTACTTACCTGCCCGTTATGTGCCCTAACAGCATGTATGTGCGGATCAAGTGGTTCACTGATACAATCAAATGCATCAAATGATAAGGCACTTATCAGATCAGCCATCTGTAACAAGTGCTCTGCTTTTTTTAAACAATACATCCCATACGCACTCATAAACTGGGTGCCATTGATCAGGGCCAGCCCTTCTTTGCTTTGCAGATGAATGGGCTGCCAGCCAAATTTCTGCATCACTTCTGCTGTGGGTACTTTACGGCCTTCATGGTATACTTCGCCTAACCCAAGTAAAGGAATACTTAAATGACTTAACGGCGCCAGATCGCCGGAAGCGCCTAATGAACCTTGTGTATAAATTACAGGTAATACATCGTTGTTATACATATTCATCAGCCGTATCACGGTATCTATCTGCACCCCGCTATTACCATAACTGAGCGATTTGATCTTTAGCATCAGCATCAGTTTCACAATATCCTTCGGCACTTCTTCGCCCAGTCCGCAGGCATGAGATACCAGTAAATTGTATTGCAATTGTTCTATCTGACTGTTATCGATTTTTACATTCTGTAAAAAGCCAAAACCGGTATTGATGCCATAGTACAGCTTGTCTTTATCTTCCATTTTAGCATCGAGGTAAGCACGACAGGCAAGAATGCGTTCATGCGCATCAAATGTGATGGAAACCTGTTGGTTGTAGTCGAGCAGATTCTTAACCTGGTCAAAGTGAAGCCATTTGCGGTCAAGGGGAAGATAATTGTAACTCATTGGCAATCGTTTGCCGCAAAGTAAAGTGATTTTAGGTATTTAGTCGCTTTAACCGCGAAGACGCGAGGGCGCAAGGGTTCGCGAAGAAGCCATTTGAAAAAAAACCTCGCGCCCCCTTGGCGTCATAGCGCCTTAGCGGTTAAAAAAAGCGTCATGAGCCCCTACCCGCTATCTTTGCTTTTGCGTAACTAATATTTTTTCCTTTATTTTGCAGCCCTGAAAGAGTGTTTTTAGGAATGTTGGTTTCAAGTTTCAGGTAACTAGCAACTTGTAACTAGCAACTGAAAAGAGGACCGGTAGCTCAGCTGGATAGAGCACAAACCTTCTAAGTTTGGGGTCATTGGTTCGAATCCAATCCGGTTCACGAAGTGAAGCATCAAAACTTCACTTTTTTTTATGCCCAAACTGTAGGGTATGCTCCGATAAATACATGGCGGTATCTTTTGCATTATCCTTATAAAATAGTCTTGCGGTTTGGCCCAATTGTAAGCAGGTATTGCGGTTGGCTATTTCGTTTTCGCCACCTATAGGTTGCAGAGACGGATACCAAAGTGTGTGACCGGGTTTACTCACTAACAATTCCGGCTTAGTCCATTGTTGTCCGGCTGCACCGGATAATGAACGATTGGTATTAAAGGATATATACACATTACTACCCTTCCAGGAAGAACCTTCCGAGCGGGCCATCAGCATTACCCATGCATTCAGGTAAGTGTTCCAGCTTACCGATGGTCCCCAATAGTATTTACTGCTTGGTGAAGAAGTTGGCCCACCTCCTTCTGAAACAGGAATCTGCAGCGATTGAATGGGTGTGCCAATACCATCATAAGCAATGGTAAAATCCCTACCACTCCAGCGCCGGGCTTTGCCTGTTGGATTATCCAGATCAGCTATGGGTATTCTTGCCATGCTGATGCACTGGCCGCTTTGCTCTTTTAAAGAATCGTAAGAAAGCGTGCTATAATTACCGGGATACCCATACTCTCCATAAAAAATGTAAAGGTAACCGTCATTGGCAATTGCTGAAGGATCTCCTACTCCACCGGCAAATGTTACCGAGGTATTATGTGGCTTCAAAATCATTCGTGGCTGGTCATCTTCCAATATAATGCCTTTGTTATCCCAGCTATGGCCGCCGTTTGTAGATTTCATAATACCAATACGGCAAACAGCTGCAGGAGTTGTTACACCCGTTAACCCCTGTGGCCAATCTTTATCTATGTACCCCTTACCGGTTTTATCCCGATAAGGATAGGTAACCGGATAATTTTCGTTGTGGTATAATGCGTACAATGTTTTACCAGACTTATCTGTAGGGTCTTGATAAATCGTTTCAAACCATACGGCACCGTGCAGTCCTTCTTCGCCGGGCAATACGTTTACCGGTAGTACCGGTTCTGTAAATGCTTCAAATTTTTGGTTAAACGCTTCTGCCGCATTTTTGCCATCGGCATATTTCAAATCTCGGGCATTACCCCACAATGGGTCTTCTCCATATTTACCCGGAAAAATGCGGAAGGTGTCTCCAATCCATGCTTCTGCCATATTGCAGTCTACAAAAGATTTAAAATACACCGGCGCTGCAGGTGTGATGGTGAAGGAAGGAATCGGTTTTTTTGTTGAGCAGGCAAAAGACAGGAAGAAGAGTACCCATGATAGCAGGCAAACAATACTTTTTTTCATATGCAGGCATTTCATTGACAAGATACTAAACGGTTTTCAGCAAAACACTGAAATATTGACCATCAAAAACAGGGTTACTGAATGCATTACCTTTACCTACTAATTAATGATAAAGAAAACTGATGGGCTTCTTAACTGTTTCGGGTATCTCCAAAAAATTGCAGGGCATTGAGGTTGTTTCGGGTATTGATTTTGAGCAGTCTCGTTTTCAGAAAATAGCCATTGCGGGCGAAACCGGTTCGGGGAAAAGTACTTTATTAAAAATGATCGCGGGACTTGAACAGCCCGATCATGGTTCTATACTATTTAATGAAAAACGGGTAGTGGGCCCCGATTACCAGCTAATTCCTGGTCACCCGGGAATTGCCTACCTGTCGCAACAGTACGAATTACGCAATAATTATCGTGTAGAAGAATTATTGGAATACGCCAACACACTTCCGCAGCAACAGGCAGATGCCTTGTTTGAGATCTGCCGCATTCATCACCTGGTAAAAAGAAAGCCCGACCAACTTTCAGGCGGCGAAAAACAACGGATAGCGCTTGCGAGGTTATTGGTAGGCGCTCCCAAACTGCTGCTGTTAGATGAACCGTTTTCCAATCTGGATCCTATTCATAAAAATTTGTTGAAAAAGGTTTTGATTGATATTGGCAACAAGCTACAAATCACCTGCCTGCTAACCTCCCATGATCCATTGGATACCTTATCCTGGGCGGATGAGATTCTCGTTATGAAAAGCGGAACCATTATTCAGCAAGGATCGCCTGAAACCATTTATCACCAGCCGGTGAATGAATATGCCGGTGGTTTATTTGGGAGTTACAATCTTCTTCCTGAGGACATAGCTTCCTTTAATGGATCCATCCCAAACAGTATAAAAGATAAACGCCTCTTTATCAGACCAGAACGGGTTCTGATTGGTGAAAAAAATCAATACCATTTGCCCGGAATTATACAGCAGATTCATTTTCGGGGCAGCTATTATGAGATAATGCTGATGATAAACAATACCGCTATTCTGGCCACCACCACACAAGATGAATTTTTGGTGGGAGATGCTGTTTCGGTTAAGGTGCTTTCCGGCAAAGAATGGTACCTGTAACTTATTATTGGCTTGCGGTTGCAAAACCATAGCATCGATTCTTTATTGATTTAGGGTCTTGTAATAGAGTTTTAACGATGATTTTACGTTGATTTCTGTAATTTTATTAAATCAGGTGCATATCGGCATATGTTTTGACTGATAGATACCCAATTAAGTGGTCAATTATGAAAAAGATTGTATTCGCAACTTTACTTATCGTTTCCGGATTCATGGCTGGTGCTCAATCCAAACCCAATTTTCCAAAAGTGGCTGCACCACCTCGAACCATTGCTACTGCCACGCCTTCTTCGTTTGAAAGTCCACTGGTACAGGGCACCCTCATCCTCTCTAAAATATTTAAACAAGGAGATGGAAAAGAGTTTGTTGCCGTTTACACACTCGCTAAAGACGATGCCTACTTCAATGGCCGTAAGCCGATACAGATTTCCTTATCCAGACAATCTTTCGATTCTGTTTTCACCAAAACAACCGCAGACCTCGCTGCCCGATGGCCCGCTTTGAACAAATATGTAGAAGATAATAAGCTCTCCCTCACCACAGAAAAAGCGTGGATGGACGTGATTACCCATTTCAACGGCATGCGTTACTAAACGGTTACCAACTTATACAAAAGGTCAATCTTTGCGATTGACCTTTTTTTATACCCTGCTTACCTATCTGAACTTTTGTATTGCCGCTTTGTTTTTAAAAAATAAGTATATTGTCATCCCGTTTGATTTATACATTACCCAAGAATGAAACAGAGACTCAGGCTATACATCAAACTGTTGATGATTCATTTGTTTTTGTTTCTATCGCTGCAATCATTTGCGCAATGCCCCCCCAATATTGGTTTCGAACTCGGCGATTTTAATAACTGGGAATGCAGTATCGGTTCTATCAGTTCTTCTACGGGTGCTATTACCTTACAGAATTCCGGTCCGGTGTCTGACAGGCATGCCCTTATTAAAAGTACCAACACATCTGGCCTTGACCCTTTTGGCGGCTTTCCGGTTAACTGTCCCAATGGTAGTGGCTATTCCATTCAATTAGGTAACCAGCAAACAGGCAGACAGGCAGAGAGTGTGAGTTATACGTTTACCATTCCACAAGACCAGAATAATTACAGCATTATTTATAATTATGCAGTGGTGTTTCAAAACCCAGGGCATTCCAGTTGGGAGCAACCTAAGTTTACTGCAAACGTGTTTGATGTAAGTACCCAGGATTATATTGGCTGTAGCTCTTTTTCATTTGCAGCCTCTTCTAATTTACCAGGCTTTCAGGTATCTGTTGAACAAGACAGTGTATTTTACAAATCATGGACGCCAGTGACCATTAAACTATCCGGCTATGCCGGCAAAACCATCCGCCTTGAATTTACCACAAACGATTGTACCCGTGGGGGGCATTTTGGGTATGCTTATGTAGATGTGAATGAGAATTGTTCCTCACCCGTTTCCGGAAACATTCAATGCGCCAGTGATACCATACAAACCTTAACGGCACCTTACGGTTTTGCCACCTACCGTTGGTTCAACAACGATTTCAGCAAAGTATTAGGTACAGGTATTTCGTTGGGGTTTGACCCCGTGCCAACACCCGGAACTGTTTTGGCAGTTGAGGTAACCCCTTTCCCTGATCAGGGTTGCGTGGATACAGTGTATACCACCATTAATTATTCCAGCGAAACCATAGATCTCAAAACTCCGCAAACACCTCAGGCATCCTGTATTACTACGGGGCTCGACCTCACATCGCCTCAACTTATATCGGGTAGTTCGCCGGGTTTAAGTTTTGAGTATTTTACAGATGCCGGTTTATCTACTTTTGTAGGTGCTCCCAAGTCAATTATTAAAAGTGGTGTTTATTATTTGAAAGCAACCAATGCTGTTGGGTGTACCTCGGTGCGAAAAGTAACCGTGAACATTTCTGATTATCCCGTTTTCACTATTAATCTCCCGCCTAATGTTACACGTCCGGAGGCGTTTGACCTGAATTCTTTGATAGCAGGTAATACTAACGGAATTGTTTTTACTTTCTGGAAAGATGACAAAGCAACTATTCCACTCAGCAATCCTGAAGCGATAAAATATTCCGGCACTTATTATATTAAAGGCACAAACGAAGGGGGGTGCTTTATTATAAGCAAAACAACGATAACGGTAGTAGAACCACCAATTGCTCCGCCCAATGCTTTCTCGCCCAATGGCGATGGCATACATGATGTGTGGGAAATTCCGGTATTATCTTATTATCCTAACTGCACGGTGGAAATATTCAACCGGCTTGGTCAAAGTATTTTCCGCTCGGTGGGCTACAACAAACCGTGGGATGGTAAATTCAATGGCATTGATCAACCTATTGGAACGTATTATTTTTCCATCAGGCCCAGTGCTGATCTTCCTTTTGTAGGAGGTAGTATTACCTTAATACGGTAATACTAAGCATTCACCTTCTTTGCAGAATCCTTATTTTCGTGGCAATCTATCAATAGTTAACCAAAACAAATGGACGTAAAAATAGAAGCCAGTTGGAAAGAAGTGCTGAAGCACGAATTTACCAAGCCCTATTTTTTACAAGTTACCACCCATTTAAAAACAGAGCGGGCAACAGGCGCAGTTGTGTATCCGCCAGGACAATTAATCTTTAATGCTTTCAACACCACACCTTTTACCGAAGTAAAAGTGGTGATACTTGGCCAAGATCCTTATCATGGTGCGGGGCAGGCACATGGGTTAAGTTTTTCTGTACCCGATGGAATTGCGCCTCCACCATCGCTGGTAAATATTTACAAAGAACTGCATAAAGATATTGGGATGCCCATACCCAAAACGGGTAATTTAACCAAGTGGGCAAAGCAAGGTGTGTTTCTGTTAAACGCCATGCTTACGGTTCGTGCCAATGAGCCTGCCAGTCATGCAAAAATTGGCTGGATGGATTTTACCGATGCAGTAATCCGAAAATTATCTGATGAAAAAGAAGGCGTTGTTTTTTTATTATGGGGAAAATTTGCGCAGGAAAAACAGGTATTGATTGATGAAACCAAACACCATGTTTTAAAAGCAGCCCACCCCTCTCCTTTTAGTGCAGACAAAGGTTTTTTTGGCTGCAAACATTTTAGCAAAACCAATGAACTGCTGATGAAACAAGGGTGGGAAGTGATTGATTGGGATCCCGCCAGCTGAATATCGAATATCGAACAAGGAATTTTGAATGATGAAGTAGACTAAAATATAACTGAAAATCTTCGTGCTACTTTGTGCCTTAGCGCCTTAGTGGCTCAAATGGATTAGCGCTTTTAAGACACCAAAACACAAAGGCATTTTGACTTTTTACTTTTGACTTTTTACTTTTGACTTTTGATTTTTTACTTTTAACGAATGACGCACCCAAATAAAACCACCACCACCCAGGATAATATATTCATCAACCTATTTGCGCGTATTTGGGCTGTATGGGCACTTATTTTATTTATTGCCACTTTATTTATAGCCATTGTTTTTTATGCTGCCTGTTTTTTTCTGGAAGATCCTGCAAAAGCACAATGGCATAGGCATGTATCGCGTGTATGGATGTTTATATACCTGAATTTAATTGGCTGCCCTTTGCGCATTAAGGGAAAAGAACAATTTAAAAAAGGCACCAACTACGTAGTGGTTTGTAACCATAACAGCCTGATGGATGTACCCGTGAGTACGCCTTTTATGCCAAGACCCAATAAAACGATTGCCAAAAAAAGTTTTACCAAAGTTCCCATATTTGGTTGGATCTATACATTTGGCAGTGTACTGGTTGACCGTAACAGTGATGCAAGCAGGAGAAAAAGTTATGAAGAAATGAAGCGCATGCTGGCCATTGGATTGGATATGGTGATTTACCCCGAAGGAACACGCAACCGCACAAAAGACCCGTTGAAAAAGTTTTATGATGGTGCTTTCAAATTGGCAGTAGATACAGGTAAACCCATGCTGCCCGCTATTTTATTTCACACAAAAAAAGTGTTACCTGCGCATAAATTTTTTTATCTCTATCCACACAAACTGGAAATGCATTTTTTACCTGCAGTAAGCACAGAAAATATAACGTCGGAAGAATTGAAAGAAAAAGTGTTTGCGATGATGTGGGAGTATTATGCGGCCAACGATACTCAATAACTCGAGAAAGTTCTGCTTCTGTTAATCCGCAGATCGCGAAGGATACCGGATTTGGGACTGAACGTAATATTAAACGAACGGTACAAACCAATCGGCGTTACATTAACCGATAACTGCCAGCAATGCATCTCGCGCGAAATAAACGTACTCAACTGTTGTAAAGAACCGGTAGTGGCATCGTAATAACCGGTGGCACCTACTTTCCATTTACTGGTTAAACTGAAATCGCCGTTAAAATTCAAACTGGAATAGGTTTGGGTTGCGTAGCCGCTGAAATCCGATTTAAGGATGCGGTTAAAACTTAGAGAATAAGACAAACTGATTGTCCATGGAATATTAAAATCTGTAAATTCAGCAGGGTTGGCTCTCGCAAATTGTAATTGGCGTTGCTGTTCATCCGGCGTCATAAAAGGATCAACCGGTACCTCTCTTGTTTTATCATCTTTACCATCGGTTGATTTGCTGGAGAATGAGGTGGATATCGCAATATTACCACCGGTAACCCTTCCAAACTTGAACCGTCTGGGATCGAACAAAATATTTTTCTTGCGATAACCGGCACTATCCACATCATATGGATCAAGGTTGGCAGAAGCGGTGATGTTGATTTTATCAAACAGGGTACTTCTTGCATAAATGGAAAAATTGCCCAGGGCAAAACTATCCGCCAATAAATTATAAGATGAGTTGAAACCAAACCCTTCGATCAATTTTATTTTCTTGCCTTTCGATTTCGAGGTGGTATCACTTTTATCCTTCACTTTCATTTCAAGCAGGTTATCTATTCCAAATCCAATACCACCAAAAGCTCCTTCCGAAAAAGCGCCAACCACATTTCCATCGTAGCGTGAAAAACGTACCGTTCTTCCACTAGAATCTACTTTGGTGGTATAAAAATCTTTCGCTGCAAAATCTGGATGGTAACTCACAGAAATATTCGGTCGTATCTCATGCCGTATGGCAATAATATTACTGGTGGGAGCAAATTTATAGGTACCAAAAATTCTTGTATTGATGCCCAAACCAAAACTCATTTGCCGCGCCGCATAAAACCCTTTGTTTGTACTCGTATCTACTCTGGACCTGACACTATCCCATGTTTTACGACTGCTTTGTCCATACCATCGTTCCTCATACGAAATACTTGGTGCAATGGTAAAGGGCCCTAATGGCGGTAATGATAAGGTAATGGGTACATTATGCTGCGCCCCCCACTGCAAAGTATCTAACAGCCGATTAAACTTAAATGCCGTATCGTAAAAAGATAATTGATTCAGAAAATTACCACTATACCCAATACCTATTTTCTCGTACCATTTACCGGCACCTACCGACTCTTTGGGTTGAAACGGATACAGGGTAACCACGTTAAAATTTGCTGTTGGCAAATTCAAATTTACCAATCGGGATATACTGTTCTGGTTGTGGTTAATGTTGAGGGAAAGATTGTATTTACCTCTCCAGTCTTTTGAATAACTGATAGAAGAACTTAACTGATTCTGAAAGTTCTGATAGGGATTGTTTAACAATGTCTGGTTAAAACGGGTGCTACCAAAATTAACACTGGCAGAAAAATTGGTTCCGGGCCTTGCACGGTTATCGCGGCTATGGCTCCAGTTGATCATGTATGATTTGGTATTGGTAAATTCTTCCTTGGAAGAGATGTTCCTGCTTAACGATTTGGTATTTTGAAAGGTAACATTTAAACTACCGGAATATTTATACCGCATCAGGTATCTGGAACTCACATTCAGGTTCCAGCCGCCATACGAATAAATGTTGGCCCTGGTGGTAGCATCTACATGCTCGCCAAATACTTTATAATAACCCAGTCCTTCTAAACCCAATCCAAAATCTTCACTCGACGTAAACGAAGGAAGCAACACACCGGAACTTCTTACCTGATTTAATGGAAACAACCCAAAGGGCAAAAAAATCATAGGAATGGGTACCGATTCAATTTCAGGATATACCCTGCCGGTTACCCCCAGTTTATTATTGATGATCTTCATTCTGCTGGCGCGGAATGCAAAGTGTGGGGTATCCAGGTTACAGGTGGTAAACCGGGCATCTTTGGCAAAAGTTTCCTCTGCGTTGATCTTTTTCAGGTAACGTGCATTCACAAAAATCTCTCCCTCCTGTAAAAAAGTATTCTTGGTAAACGCTTTGTTGTTTTTTAAACTATACACGATCGAATCGCTGATGGTTTTCAGTTCGCCCTGCGTAAACTGTGGTTTACTACTAATATCTCCCGTAGAATCTTTGGCACCGTATGCTTTTACGATTTGTGTTTCATTATCAAACTGAATAATGGCAGCTTCCAGTTTCAGATCTTTGTAATCGGTTTGCGCCTTACCATATAAGATCAACTCTTTGGTGGCTACTTTCAGCACACCCGAATCTTCTGCATGGTACTTTATGATGGCATCAATGGAGTCTTTCGACATTTGGATGGTATCCGTTTTACTAACCGAATCAGGCCGGCTGGTAAGGGTATCTGAGGAAAATAGTCTTTGTGGTGTGGGTTTGGGTAAACTGTCTTTACTGTTTTTTGCAGGCACCGTATCCCTTGTAAAAGTAATATTGCTCAAATGCGCACCGGGATACCCACCCGCCTGCGCATAAAATGTTAATACGAGCAAATAAGCAGCTATAGCAATTCCCAGGGCTGATTTTATATTAAATTTGCGGTGTTTGCTCATGGTTACAGGGGCAAAAATAGGGTCTTAACCCTGTAAATGGTATTATGGGTAAAATCCTTTAACAAATGATATGATGATAAGACAATATGCTGCATCGGTTTTGTTAAGCTTTGGTTCACTATTTCTTTTTTCGTTTAGTACTGATACAGACAAAAGCAAGCCACCGCAAAAGCAGGCATTGCGAAAGATCATCATCGATCCGGGCCATGGTGGAGCTGATATTGGGGGAAAGGGAATTTTCTCAAAAGAAAAAGACATTGCCTTATCCATTTCGTTGAAACTGGATAAACTGTTAAGAGCAGAAATACCTGAGATTGAAACCTACCTTACCCGCAAAACGGATGTATTTGACCCCGTAACCAGAAAAGCACAGATTGCCAACCGCGAAAAAGGTGATTTGTTTATTTGTATACATACCAATGCCGGCAGTGGCCCCATCAGGCATAAAGAATTCATCGGGTATAAAGAAGTAACGCGTTATAAGGGAAAGGGTAAAAAGAAAAAAGCCTATACCGTTAAAGTAAAAGACTACCGAACATGGACCACTCCCAACCCTGCCAAAGGCACTGAAACCTTTATTTATGGGGTTGATAAATCAAACGATGCCAAAGCCGTGCTGAGTGCCAATGAGGATCTGTATATGGATAGCGTTTCCGCCAGAGAGTTAAAAGATTTTAATCCCTCAGACCCGGCGAAAATGATGATCATCAACATGAGAACCCAAACCTATTTTTCGCGCAGCGCCAACCTTGCACTTACCATTGAGGAAGAGTTTGCAAAAGTTGGGCGCATTAGCCGTGATGCCAAGCAAAGGCAAAAAGGTATCTGGGTATTGCAGGCTGTGGCCATGCCCGCTGTATTGGTAGAAACCGGCTTTATTTCCAATCCGGAAGAAGAAGCTTATTTGAACAGTGAAGAAGGACAAGACGAGATTTGCAGGGTATTGGTAAAAGCCATTCAGCGATATAAATACTCACTGGAAAAGCAATTGACCAATCCTGTAAGGTAATTCCCC
Source organism: Sediminibacterium sp. (assembly GCA_965283715.1). Taxonomy (GTDB): domain Bacteria; phylum Bacteroidota; class Bacteroidia; order Chitinophagales; family Chitinophagaceae; genus Sediminibacterium. The sequence goes on from CBDIPL010000003.1 coordinate 143,232, forward strand.
ATTCTTCCATTCTTTTTAACAGGTGTAACCTGAATGCATCACAATAAGAAACCTTAGATTTGTGGCCTATGAAGATATCGAACGAAACGAAGGTAGGTGCACTAACCGCCATCGCCATCACGCTATTGATCCTGGGTTTTAACTTTCTAAAAGGAAAAACACTGTTAAAAACAGGAAATTACCTGCACGCAAAATATGCCGACTCCAAAGGTATTATGATATCCAATCCGGTTTTTATCAACGGATACCAGGTGGGCGCTGTTTCTGATATTGAAAACCTGGACGAAAGCCTGAGCACCATTGTGGTAACCATTAAACTCAAAAGCAATTACAATATCGCAGCCAACTCAGTAGCAAGTATTAAAGAAAATCCACTGGGACCTTCCAGTATTACCATTGCCATGGGCAATTCAAAAGAATTGCTGAAAGTGGGCGACACCCTACTTACAGCCTCTTCCCCCGGTTTATTGGGGAGTGTGATGGATAAATTGGGGCCGGTTGGCGATCAGTTAAAAACAACGGTACAATCGCTCGATAGTGTATTAAAAAATATCAACACCATTTTTGATCCCAATACCAAAAATAATTTACAGCAAACCATTGCCAATATCAATAAAACAACGGCAAGTCTTGCTATATCTTCTGCCAGTTTGCAAGCGATCCTGAATCAGCAATCCGGTGCGTTAAATCAATCTTTGACCAATGTAGCCAGCTTTACCAAAAATTTGTCAGACAACAATGAGAAGGTAAACAGGATGCTGGGCAATGTTGAAAAAACAACAGACAATCTGGCCAAAGCGGATATAGCAGGCAGTGTTGATAAACTAAAAAGCACCATCACCAACCTGAATGGTATTCTTGATAAAATGAATTCGCAGGATGGCTCACTGGGTAAACTGATGAATGATAAAGCACTCTACAACAACCTCAACAATACCGTTCGCAGTGCCAACATTTTACTCGATGATCTGAGGGTGAACCCCAAACGCTATGTAAACATTTCTGTATTTGGAAAGAAAGATAAAAGCGGTCCGTTAACGGCTCCTCTGGCCGATTCAACACAGAAGCAACCATAGCCCTGATGTTTGCAAAAAGATTTTTATATATTTTACTTCTGTTACTATCGGTACAGATATTGAAGGCACAGCGCCCTGCAGGAGACACCACACAACCGGAGGGCAAGCGCATAGAATTTATTTATGCAGATAAATTGAATTTTCTTACGGTGGATTCTACGCACAAATATGTGATCATGGTGGGTAAAGTACATGTGGTGCAGGAGAAAACACATTTTTATGCAGACAGTGCCGTGCTCAATGAAATAGACAATACACTGGAAGCTTTTGGTAATATTCACATTAACGATGCAGATAGTGTACACACTTACTCGCAATACCTGCAATACTTGGGCAAAGAAAAAAAAGCATACCTGAAAAAAAAGGTACGACTTACAGATGGCAAAGGTGACCTCACTACCGAAGAGTTGGAATACAATGTAACACTGAAAATAGGTACTTACCTGAAAGGCGGAAAATTGGTAAATAAAAAAACCGTGCTTACCAGTACAGAAGGCTATTATTATGGCGATACCAAGGATGTGATCTTTAAACGAAAAGTGTTGTTAATAGATCCGGAATACAAAGTGGTAACGGATACACTGCAATACAACAGTTCTACAGAAATAGCTACGTTCACTTCCCCCACGGTTATTTATAGTGATAGTGGCAGAAGGGTGATTAAAACAAGGCAGGGCTATTTTGATATGAAGAACAAACGCGGCATACTGAATAAACGATCTGTGATTGATGATAGTACGTATACGTTTACTTCTGATGATATGGCTATTGATGATTCCACCAAACTATCTGAGTTCAGGGGCAATGCCGTGTACAGGGGAAAAGATACAGCGCAAGGGTTTGATATGATAGCGAACAATATTAAAACCGATCGAAAAAAAGATATTTTACTCGCAACCGAAAAACCCATTCTGCTGATTAAGCAGGGAAAGGATTCGATTTATGTTTCGGCAGATACACTTTACACTGCAAGACTAACAGACCTGCAGAAAACCAGAAAAGTGCCCATGATCCGCGACTCGGCCTATTTTAAAAAACCAATTGATTCAACCAGTAAAACGGATAGTAGCAGCAATAAATATTTTGAAGCGTATTTTAATGTAAAGATTTTTTCCGATTCTCTTCAAGCTGTTTGCGACAGCCTGTTTTACTCTTTAGAAGATTCAGTTTTTCGACTGTTTCGTAGTCCGGTAATTTGGGCCAAGGCCAACCAGATTACAGGTGATACGGTTTATCTCTATACAAAAAATAAAAAGCCGGAACGCCTGTATGTGTTTGAAAATGCGATGGCCATTAACAAGGTTGATAGTACCGAGTTTTACAACCAGGTAAAAGGAACCACCATCAATGCTTTGTTTGAAGATGGAAAGATTTATTTTATGCGGGCCAAGGGCAATGCGGAGAATGTATATTACGGACAAGATGAATTGAACCGTTTTATTGGTGTGAGTAAATCCAGCTCTGATGTAATAGATGTTTTGTTTGATGATAGTAAACCAAGAAGGGTTTCATTTATCCGCGGCTTTGACGGCACCTCCTACCCTATGCGACAGGTAAACCATGAGGAAATAAAAATCAGGGGCTTTAAATGGCTGGATCTGATCAGGCCAAAAACTAAGTTTGATATTTTGGCAAACTAATACCAATTAAACTTTAAAAGTGCGTGAGCTATAAAATATCAGGTTGATATTATTTAAAGCGAAGTGTAAATCAGAACGTCATTGCGAGGAACGAAGCAATCTGTATTACAACATTCGAAGTGTTTGTAATTCGAAGCACAGATTGCTTCGTTCCTCGCAATGACGGCGCAAACATTTTTATCCCAGCGGAAAATCGCATGAAGATATTTTTCCAACCGCAGCGCCGCAGAGGGCAGAGAGGTTTCGCAGAGAGATACCTGATTTAGAAATAGATCTACATATATCATCAATGAAAAAACTACCTGATTAATAGCAAGGTTCCCTTACGCATAATCTCTACCCCATCCGGATCGGTAAAGCTGAAGAAATAAATATAGGTGCCGTTTTGTTGCAGTTCTCCCAGATAAGTGCCATTCCATCCTTCATTGATCTTGCGCGTTTCAAAAACGAGTTGTCCCCATCGGCTCCAGATCTGCATTTTATAATTGGTGATCAGTGCCCCGATCAATGGTTTAAAATTATCGTTCTTGCCATCCCTGTTGGGCGTAAAGGCATCCGGTATCTGAATAGGAATACATTTTATAAACTGAACCTGTATAGCATCCGATCCCTTGCATCCGTTTTTATCAATTACCTGCGCGCCATAGGTACCGGGCTGGTTAACCGTAAAGGAAGTGGCAGTGGAACCATCACTCCATACAACAGAAGGATAAGAAAGGGAGAGCGGCAAAGTTTTACCGATACAAATAATCGTATCCAATGGTAAAAAAATTGCCGGCAAAGAATTCACTGTAAGTACCGTAGTAACAATAGAATCACAGCCCGCTGCTGTTTTTAATGTATCCACATAAGTACCCGCAATGGATTGTTGTTTGCCACCGGCAAAATATGTATCGCCTTTACAAATTTGAACGGTGTTTGTTTTTTTCTCAATCGGATTTACCACAAGATTTAGTGTTCTGATGCTATCGCAATTATTCACTCCGGTAAATACATTTACATAGGTTCCTGCTTTGCTGTATCCTGCATAGGTTTGTCCATCACAAATAGCAATGTTAACCGTTGTTTTAATGATGGCAGCCGCTCGTACAGTAAGGTTTAGTATTCGAATACTGTCGCAACCAGCCGGGGTTACAAATGCATCGCTGTAGGTTCCGGTAAGGGTGCGACCTAATACTGTATCTCCATTACAAATTGTAGTATCAATTACTTTGGTAATCGGTTTGTAAGCAAATGCTGGAGAAATATTATTGTTGGTTACCTTCTCAAAAAATGGTGGAGATGCAAAACTTACCGGCACAGCGGTACCATTGGCGTTTACAGTAGCAAATATATTTCCCGCAAGGGTACTCTTTACTTTGAACGTATACGTTTCTTGTTGTAATACAGTACTATCTGGTACCTGATACAGCGGTGGTAACAATTGTGCCCCCGCTACAGAGGGATCATTTGCATACAACGCAATGGGTAATTTTTTAGGAATACCTCCGCCCACCGCGGTACTGTTCACCGTTACACTTACAAGCAAACTATCTGCGCCTGCACAAGTAGCACTATTTATTGCAACGGTGTAATCATCCGGTTGTACCACATTTAGGGTTACGGTAGCTGTATCAAAACATTGTAAAAAACTGCTGGCAAATACCTGCTTGATGCGTGTTGAATCCGCATAAAACATGGGCGTGGTACAAGTGCTGCAACTTAACTGCTTGGATGGATTCCAGAGAAACTTGGAGGTGATGGTTGGGTCGGGTGTGGTTTGTACCGACAACTGAACAGAGTCTCCGGGTTTTACAGTGGCTACGGTAGGCGTAACAGTTGCTTTAAAACGGAAATTTGAAAGAAACCCAACATTGTCTGTGTAATTACTTTCTGCAAGAAATGGGCTGTTGGGTAACGAAATGGGAATAACAGTACCGATATCATTTACCACTGCATAAATCTGATCAAGCTTTGCGCGTTTGATGTCCAGTGTTAACAGATATGATTTACCACAGCAGATTCCTTTGAGTGAATCAGGCAGAATAAACGTAGTATCAATTTTATTGGCGCCGGCTTTTCGCGGGTCGGCATCGTAAAAACTAATGGGTAGTCCTGCGGGAATAGGCGCATAGCCAAAATTACAGGCATACACATTCAATCTAACTTTTGTTTGTTGAAAACAATTCGCTCCAAACATCGACACATAGGCATTGGGTGTAGGATCTATTACATTCACAAACAAATCGAATGTACTATCCACACAAGTTGCGTTGGAAGCAATGAGTTTGATTCTGAAAGTACCGGGTTGCGGAAAAATATAATTCAGGTCATTGGCACCACCACCTGCCGCATTACTCACAATGGTATTTCTAACGGTATTGTTATTATTCGCGAGAATCCATTGATAGGTATTGGCACCGGTTGAATTATTGGTAAACAGAATGGTATCGTTCAACACGCCGGCTTTAGAAGCGATCAGTTGTTTGTTATTGGAGAAGCGTGCAGTTACTCCGCAGTTTACCAATACATAATCAGAAAAAGTAGAAATACAACCAGCGGCATTGGTTGCTTTGAGTGTAACCTTGTATTTTTTTATCGTGGTAAATGTATTGCTGAAGTTCAAAGTGTTTGCTTTAGAAACCCCATCAATCAACCATTCATACGTTGCTGCATTTACAGAAGTGTTGGCAAAATTAACCACATCGTTCGCTTTGGGGTCTGCATTGTCTCGGGTAAAGGATGCAAGGATATTATCATTGCAGGGAGGCGTCATCAAATTATTGATTAACCCCAGCCGTTGTGTGGCAATAGCGGCACGCATTCTGGCCGCCTGCCCTTCACTAAACTGGTTACTGCAGGCAGAATTACCGTAATCCATAAAATTGGTGATCTGATCAGACACATCTATGGGGAAAAATCCGTTTGAATAACTGGATAAGGTATCTGTGTTACAGGAGTTGGTTGGGAAAGGACTATTACAATTACCCGATCCCGAAGTAGTGCCATCGGGTGGCGTATCGCAAACACGGTCACCATCTTTGGTACAATCATTATTGGTGCAATAGCCTTCAAAAGTATGGTAAAGACCAAGGTAATGCCCCATTTCATGTGCGAGCAAAGGGCCAAAACCGGATACCACAATACCATCTGTGGGAGATACCCCATTTACGGCAAAAGGCATGGTAGCATAGCCACCGGCATTCAATCTTGACCATACACCGCAACTGAAAGTGGCACTGATCTCACCCACGATATTTCTGACCACCCAGATATTGATGTATTTAACGGGATCCCACTGAACCAGGTTTTTCAGGCGTGAATCTTCTAAACTCATCTGCATATTATCCGAAAAGGGAGAAGTTACCCGGGTAATCCCTTTGGTAATACCTCCATCCGGATCTGTTCTGGCCAACGCAAAACGAATCTTTGTATCAGCGCCGGCACTGGCCGCATAAGCACCGCTCTTACTGAATGCATCGTTCAGGTCTTTCAGCGCATTGTTAATTTGTAGATCGGTGATGGCAGTGGGATTGGGACTAACAATATGAAACACCACCGGAAGTAGGTAGGGATCTGCCGTGGTACCACTTCCTCCGTCTAACTTAATTTTATTGGTAAGAACACGTAAAATATCCGCATTCATTTTCCGTTCTCTTTCCACAAAGGCGAGATCTTTCCGCAATTCTTTGATCATATAATCACTACTACAGTTTTCTTTAAGCAGATCATACGGAACCAATGAAGAATCTACATAGGCTGATGCAGGCCGGGCTACCTGGGCATGTACTCGACCAAATATCAGCAGCAGTGATATAATTCCTACAAAAACGAACGCATACTTGCCAATTCTCATAACAGACCAGGGTTAGTATCACTTACAGAAACAAGTAAAGATGATAAAACAAAAATATATTAAAAAAGCACCTGTTTCCCTTACACTCTGATACAATTCTCCCCACATTCGTTGCATCTATCTCTTCATTATTTTTCCTTTTAGCCGGTGTGCTTTGGGGTGCATTACGGTAGAGCGACTGTGAAAATCGTTGCTGATCACACTGATGTTGCCATCTACTTCAAGCATAGCCAGATTCACTTCAGAAATACTTCCTGCCCCATGCTCCCTTACGGCTGCACCCAATTCTTCTGTGGTAATTTCTGCCTCATGGCAATTGCTTTTATTAATAACCCCTTTATAAATAAGCACTTTTGATTCTCCCTGAACAAGTGAACTAATAGTTTTATTTCGGTATAATATTTTTTTCAGGGTAAAGTTGGCAGCAAATAAAGCAGTAGCCGCAATTAAGCCTCCCTCGAGAGAAGTATCTGGCCCCACCATTGCGTTTTGAACGGAATTACTGATCAGAAGAATAAATACCAGATCAATCACAGATAACTGGGCCAATTCTTTTTTACCAAATATGCGGATGGCCAATATCATAAACAAATACACAGCCAGTGCCCGTATAACAATTTGTAAAGTGGGATTGTGTATCCATAATACACTTATGTCGAGAAGTTTCATAGAGCCCTATTTTTATCGTACACAATCTACCAATAAAAATGGGTGCCAGTAATTGAGCACCCATGGAATATTGAACCTGCCCGCCGTCAGGCAGGTATCGAACAAGGAATATCGAATGTTAAAGTGAAATGGAAGAATTAATTTATTACTTCAACATTCGATATTCCTTGTTCGATATTCATTATTCATTCTCTATCTCAGCTTAATCAACTGCACCGTCTTCCTCACCCCGCCTTGTATCATCTCTGCAAAATAAATTCCGGCTGCATAGCTGTGCCCTACCTGTAACGTACTGTTTGCTCCTATACCGGTTTTCGCATCCACTACCCTGCCATGGCTATCCGTTACACGCATGTTTACAGCTGTGTTGTAGCGGCTCTCCAACTTTAGGGTGAAGTAGGTAGTGCTTGGATTGGGTAGTACCGTTACTTTCAGTTCGGCTTCAGTACTTATCGTGCCTTTTTCTTCACTTAGTGTTTGGGTGATTACCTGTGTTGCATTCAACACCGGTACCGCTGCTGATCCGCATACAAAGCTGTTCCAGATTACATTCCTACCATTGCCTTCAATTTCGTCGGCGATAAACAGGCCTGTCATGTTTACATAACTGTTTCCCTGTCCATAGTATCTGTCATCATCATCATCCCTGTCGCAATCGCCGCGGCCATTACCATAATCACCATAACTGTAACCGCCTGTAACTTTCAGTTTACCATTAGGTACATAGATGTTTGCTGTCACTTTTGTATCGCCACCTTTTACACTAAATCGTTCATCGTCCGATTTTTTATCGCCCAGATAGAACGTTACTTTGTAATTATCCGGATTGATGTATACCTGACTGCCAATGCTAACACTGCTACTTACCAATAATTTGGTATCGCCCGCAAATCGCACATAGCTATAACCATAGCGTGGGCCTTTTACTACTTCCAGTTTGTCTATGCTAATGGTTGCAGCAGTAAATGTTACCTGTGCTCCCTGTTCTACTTTAATACTTCCAAACACCGTTCCGGTTACCGTAGTTCTGGATCCTTTCTTTAACGTTAGGTTTTTGTAATTACCATTCACCGTAGTAACACTGTTCTGAGATACGTCTTTATTAGGAAGATTATGTGTACTCGCTGTGTTCAACAACATAGTGGGTAGCGCAATACCGGTAGCCGCACTGTAAATCGGATTACTGATCACAATATTAGATCCGTTCTTATCAATTTTCTTCGCTTTTACAAATGAGCCCGGTGAACTTACTGAACTATTCTTGCGGAATGACACTTCTCCTTTTAAAGAAGTAACGCCCACACTACCACTATTTACTTTATTATTTTCTCCTAATGTAATTTCATCAAATGCCAACAAAGTATAACTGCTAACCAAAGTTTGTTTGGTAAATGTATAACTGGCAGGTGCACTGCTACAACCGTTACTGGTAACGGTTACACTGTATACACCATCACCACTGGTTTGACCCAAACTAATGCTTTGATTACTACTACCTGTACTCCAGCTATATGTAGAACCAACACCTGCTGATGATGCAGTTAACGTTACCGAATTACAAAATGCATCTGCATGGCTGGCTGCGATGGTTACCGCTGGATAGCTGGTAATGGTAACTTTCGTAGTAGCGTTAATGGTATACCCTGAGCCATCTGTTACTGTCCACTTGATATAAGAAACGCCGGGATTAAATAAGCCGCTTGCATTATTGCTAAGCGCATTGCTACGAACAGTTGCACCTGTTATTGAATAAGATACCATAACTGCTCCACAATTATCTGATGCCACCAAAACAGGAATTGTATAATTACCTGTTGTACTGGTACAAAATGTTTGATCAGGTACAGAGACGGTAATCGCTGGCAGATCATTATCAATCACTGTGATGGATTGTGTGGCAGTATCATTTACATTACCACTGACATCTTTTACGATCCATCTTACAATGGTTGTTCCTATTGGATAATAAGTAGACGGATGATCATTTGTAATACTTGCTATGCCACAATTATCGCTGGTAAAAGGAATTCCGATACTGGTTAGTGTAGCACCGCATTGTCCGGGTGTATTGGGCACACTATATGCACCCGGTGCTACTACATTAGGTTGCTCTGTATCTGGAATCACTGCGGGTGTAACGGTTGTGCTTGCAGTACAACCATTGGCATCTGTTACTGTGTAAGTATAGGTTCCTGCCGCAACAGAAAACACACCGGTACCCGTATAAGGTGCCTTACCACCATTAGCGGAAATGGTAACGGTTGCATTGGCATTACAACTGATATTGGTTACTGTAGCTGCAACGGTTAAAACAGGTGGCTGTGTAATGTTAGCATTAAATGTAAACACGCAACCCATCGCATCCGTTACGGTGTAGGTGTAATTAGCTGCAAAAGTATTGGGCTCTGTTCCTCCATACGTAACGCCTTCCTGTGCTCCTAACACAAAAGCACCACCACCCTGGTTGATTACATTGTAAGGCGCGGTTCCTCCTGTTATGGTAATGTTTTGTGTACTCATTCCACCAAAACAGGTAATGGGTGTGAAAGTAAAGTTTGCATTCAATGCGGCCGATGGACCGTTGATGGTAAACGTAAGATTAACTGAAGCGCCTGCATTATCGGAGATGATTATGGTATGTTGTCCCGTGGCTATTCCGTTCAAAGTAAATGGAGATGCGCCGGCAGGTTGTGCGGGAGCACCATCAAGACTATAAGAAACCAATCCGATACCATTGGAATAAGAAATGGTAACCGATCCTGTATTCGTTCCAAAACAAAGTACATGGGTGGTATTGGTGATCTGAACATTTGCCAATGGACTCTGACAACTATTTGCCAATGGCTGGAATCCGTTTTTAACGGGATCACTATCTGTGCCACTTACCAGATAAGGTGTGTAGACAAAATTGGCAGAAGCAGGCCCCGCAATATCTGGTTTACCAACTGGTGCAACAGCCGTTCCTCCATACATAACTGGAATCTGCGCTGCATAACCCGGCTCTCCGGAATCATTGGTTGATACAACTGGTGTTACTGAACCAAACCAGTTGCAGGTAAAATTTTTCAGGTTGCTGCCGGGTGCAGGAATGGTACCGCCTGACTGACGATCTATCACCTGACCATACCAGTTGCCACTGATGTTGTTGTTACTAAACGTGCTGTTAGCTGCGGACTGTGTTCCGCTTCCTCCGGAAATAAACAAAATACCCATCGTCCAGTTATTGGTGATGGTATTTTCTGTAACGGTAGTTTGATCGGTTTGATTACGGAAAAGAATACCAGTTCGGTTATCTGTGATGATGTTGTTGTGGATATTGTTACCGTTACTATTGTTAACATCAATAGCGGTTCTGTTACCAATAAATTTACAATTGCTGATCTCTGCATTGCCCACTGTTTGGATGGCTATGCCTGCTGTATTTAAAGGATCATTCCAGTTGGTAACGGTATTGCCATCGCGGGTAATGGTAAACCCATCAATCACAACTCCGTTGGCACTGATTTGAAAAGCAGCAGAGCCACCACCAGATACACCACTTACTGTTGTTACATCTATTCCCGAACCTTGAATAGTGAGTGTTTTATTGATCGTTACATCTTCATGATATACGCCGGGTTCTACCAATATAATTCCATTAGCAGTTGCCGCATTAATGGCTGTCTGTACTTTCATTCCTGCACCAATAATCATTTTTCCGGTAGATACCTGCCTGATGGTAGATAATTCCGGGCTATGCACAGTTGCACTTGGAAGAAATGCTGCAACGGAAAGTGCAGTGGCTTTATCAGCATAATAAAATGCATAACCGGTTACACTTGAATTACGAACTAAATAATCAAGACCTAATACGGATGTATTGGTATTAACAAAACCTGCTTCATCCTGAACATAAACTGGGTTGGTTTCTGCAATGGAAGAATTGGTAATGTCAATCATTACGTTGTCTGATCCTCTTCCTACACCGGAAGGACTGGGTTTTGACACATACACGGCAATACCACCCCATACATTTCCACTACTGGTGATATGATGTGCTTGTACATTTTTACATCCGCTGAATTGAACGGCATTACCTGCACTAGTGTTTTTTGCCGTAACATAACTCACCGTGAGGTTATCAACACCATTAAAATCAAACGCTGTTTTTTTAGCACCAATAATGGTAATATAACTAATACTGATATTAGAAATAACCGGAACAGGTGTTGTGTTGGAAGCCACATGTATGGGAAATCCACCCGTGGTTCCATTGGGTATGATGGTAAAATTGCTTAAGGATGTATTGGATTTATTGGGGTTGATGGCCCATGCACTAGCCGGTGTTCCTGTACAATTAATAATCACACCCGCTTCTGTTTCACCAATAATTGTCAGTTCTTTATTCAGGTTTAATGTGGCAGTTAATGTATACACACCATTGGCAATATGAATCACATCTCCATTGGCTGATGCAGTAACTGCTGCCGGTATGGTTTGTTTGGGTGTTGCAAGAGATAATCCATCATTTGCATTGTTACCTGTGGCAGCAACATAAAAATGAACCTGCGTAAATCCTGCCAGAGTTGATAAGCATAAGAACAACCCTGTTAGCCATAGATTCTTACCTAAAGCGATAGTGTGTAGATTTTTTTTCATAAGGGATATTTTGGATATTGATAAAGGATTATTGGGGATATCAGGAAGGCCATCAATACATACTATGATTGATAATTGGTTACAGGCCCTATTTTTTATTGGGAATGCCTCATGCAGGCGAGACTGGATGTTGTACCATCTTGTAATCGAATTGGGGGATTATCAAAACACAAATACAATTGTATTCAAACGTTTACAACGTAATATTAGTAAAATGATATATTAATTTTATTCGATTATAATTGTCTGATTGTAGTATTATTCTTACTCCTTGCAACAAACAACCTACAAGGAGAGAATTTTAGTTATATAAATATTACCTCTTACAATAAAAAAAAAGAGGCGCTCGTATTGAGGCCTCTTTTGAATATCGAATATCGAACAAGGAATATCGAATGTCGAAGTGAAATGGAAGAATTAATTTATTACTTCAACATTCGATATTCAGCGTTCGATATTCATTATTCATTCTCTATCTCAGCTTAATCAACTGCACCGTCTTCCTCACCCCGCCTTGTATCATCTCTGCAAAATAAATTCCGGCTGCATAGCTGTGCCCTACCTGTAACGTACTGTTTGCTCCTATACCGGTTTTCGCATCCACTACCCTGCCATGGCTATCCGTTACACGCATGTTTACAGCTGTGTTGTAGCGGCTCTCCAACTTTAGGGTGAAGTAGGTAGTGCTTGGATTGGGTAGTACCGTTACTTTCAGTTCGGCTTCAGTACTTATCGTGCCTTTTTCTTCGGTTAGTGTTTGGGTGATTACCTGTGTTGCATTCAACACCGGTACCGCTGCCGATCCACATACAAAGCTGTTCCAGATTACATTCTTACCATTGCCTTCAATTTCGTCGGCGATAAACAGGCCTGTCATGTTTACATAATTGTTTCCCTGTCCATAGTATCTGTCATCATCATCATCCCTGTCGCAATCGCCGCGGCCATTACCATAATCACCATAACTGTATCCACCCGTAACTTTCAGTTTACCATTGGGTACATAAATGTTTGCTGTCACTTTTGTATCGCCACCTTTTACACTAAATCGTTCATCGTCCGATTTTTTATCGCCCAGGTAGAACGTTACTTTGTAATTATCCGGATTGATGTATACCTGACTGCCAATGCTAACACTGCTACTTACCAATAATTTGGTATCGCCCGCAAATCGCACATAGCTATAACCATAGCGTGGGCCTTTTACTACTTCCAGTTTGTCTATGCTAATGGTTGCAGCAGTAAATGTTACCTGTGCTCCCTGTTCTACTTTAATACTTCCAAACACCGTTCCGGTTACCGTAGTTCTGGATCCTTTCTTTAACGTAAGGTTTTTGTAATTACCATTCACCGTAGTAACACTGTTCTGTGATACGTCTTTGTTAGGAAGATTATGTGTACTCGCTGTATTCAAAAACATAGTGGGTAGTGCAATACCGGTAGCAGCACTGTAAATCGGATTGCTGATCACAATATTAGATCCGTTCTTATCAATTTTCTTCGCTTTTACAAATGAGCCCGGTGAACTTACTGAACTATTCTTGCGGAATGACACTTCTCCTTTTAAAGAAGTAACGCCCACACTACCACTATTTACTTTATTATTTTCTCCTAATGTAATTTCATCAAATGCCAACAAAGTATAACTGCTAACCAAAGTTTGTTTGGTAAATGTATAACTGGCAGGTGCACTGCTACAACCGTTACTGGTTACTGTTACACTGTATACACCATCGCCACTGGTTTGACCCAAACTAATGCTCTGGCTGCTGCTACCTGTACTCCAGCTATACGTAGAACCAACACCTGCTGATGAAGCAGTTAACGTTACCGTATTACAAAATGCATCTGGAGTGCTTGCCACAATTACTGCAGAAGGCAATACATCCACAGTTACTATAGTGCTGCTAACAGATATATTACCCGACGCATCAGTTACTGTCCAGATGATGGTTGATATGCCGGTACTAAATAATCCGCTTGCGTTATTTGTATTACCGTTTCTAATGGTTGCACCAGTAATACTGTAACTATAGGAAGCAATGCTACAATTATCTTCTGCCGTTACTACAGGAATGGTATAATTTCCATCGCCTGATAAACAGAAACGCTGGTTGGCAAGTGGTGAAATTACCGGTGCTGTGTTATCAGTAACGGTAATGGATTGTATGGCAGTTTTTGTCCAGCCATTGTTATCGGTTACCGTCCAGGTTACCAAAGTTGTACCCACCGGATAATACGTATCCGGATGATTATTGGTAACACTTGCCACGCCACAGTTATCACTTACTACCGGAGTAGTGAGAATTATTGTTGCACCGCAAGTGCCGGAAGCACTACTTACTATCACATTATTCACTGTAATAGCAGGCAACTCATTATCCATAACGGTAATGGTTTGTTTGGCAGTATCGGTAACATTACCATGTATATCAGTAACCATCCAGGTTACAATGGTAGTACCCACCGGATAGTTTGAAGATGGGTGATCATTGGTTACAGAAGTCACACCACAATTATCATTCACAACGGGTGTGCCGATACTTGGTAAAGTTGCTTTACACTCACCAGGATTATTGACAACACTATACGCCATAGGTGCTGTAATGGTCGGCTTTTCAGTATCGGTAACGGTTATGGTCTGTATGGCGCTTGAAGTATTGCCATGGATATCGGTTGCGGTCCAAGTAATGGTGGTAATACCTACCGGATACAAAGCTGATAACGATACTGCATCACTTCTTACCCCAATAGTAGTGGTAACTCCACAAGCATCTGTAGATGTAGCAGCAGTAATCAATACAACCGCACCGCAAGTACCGGCATCATTCGTAACAGAAATATCAGCGCCTTTCGTAATTACAGGCGCAGTAACATCCTGAATAATAACGGTTTGATTTTGTGTAGCGGTATTACCATGTCCATCCTGATAAGACCAATGTATGGTAAAGGTTCCCTGGGTTGTGTAAGTAACCGGATCAGTGGTTGTTGCGGTAATATTTCCCACACAATTATCTAATGCCGTTGGTGCTGTAACGGTTGCAGAACAAGCTGCTGTAATCACCGGTAATGCTGCCACATTGGGTACAGGCGCTATATCATCTTTGATAATAACCGTTTGTTCCTGCAGGGTTGTATTTCCATTGCCATCTGCATACGTCCAGTGAATGGTATACGTGCCCTGTTCATTGTACACCAATGCATCTGTTGTTGTTGCCGTAATGGTACCGGCACAATTGTCTGTTGCAGTTGGTAGGGTAGTTATCGTAGCAGAACACTGTGCAGTAATCACAGGAAGTATACTTACATCCGCAACAGGTGCTATATTATCCGCAACAGTAACAGAGATACTACCTGCTGATGTTACAGAACAACTATTAATGTCTGTTACCGTAACAGCATAACTACCACTGGTGAATGCAATAAAATTAGAAACAGCCGTTGTTGCAACAGGTATACCATTCAGCAGCCATTGGTAAGCGCTGATCGTATTTGTGCTTGCAGCAGTTGCTGTCAAAGCAACACCAGTACCAGGACAACCATTATCAGAACCCACCAGTGCAATAGTTGCAGCAGAAGGACTTGAATTGATGGTAAGGTGAAGTGTTATCGTAGAATCGCACCCACCTGTTGTGGTAAGCACTTTGCTAACTGTGGTAGATGTGGTATACACTGTACCAAACCATGTATAACTATCGCAGGCACTAACAGACAATTCACTGGTAGAAGCACATTTGCGGGTATACCAGATAGGTGATGTAACTATGCGTGAGGTACCATTGGTTATGTCTACATAGTAATAACCTGTTTCGTTATTGGCAAGATTATTATCTACATAATTCAGAGAACTTGCAAAAACAGAATCTACTACTACCGGTAAAATACCACTGCCGGGTTTACCATACAATACACGGATCAGTGCATTGGAAGTACTGTTGGTAGGATCTGTGAAATTTACAGAAATGGATGGTGCATTTCTATCTTCAAAAATGGATCCCATGATTCTGGTGTTGATGGTGAAATCAACTTTGGCATCCACATCTTCTGTTGCATAAAAATGCATGTCTTTGATAGACTTAATAATATCTGTCTGAGATAACGACGGAGCCAACACAGCAGTACGTGCGCCGGTGGTTCTTCCGAATGTGGTATTGTGGTTATCGTGATCAATGGTTGGTCCGAGGTGGTATCCTTTAGATAATAATTTCTGGTAGTACCACAGATAAAACATCGAAGAACCCGGATTTGAGTAGGTTGTATTTGTAGACGTAGCCGGTCCGCTTTCTACTGCTGTTCCGGAGATGGCTTCATCTGCAATTGGATCGTAGGCAATATTAGACAGGTTGTTATAATCATTATTACTTGGATGTGCCAGTGTGGCAAACGCATTGTTCACTGCATAGTTGGTAATGGTTTTAAACAACCCTTCTGTACCTAGGTAGGTACTCTTTGGTACATATACATCATAGTTGGGTCCCACTTTTCCATTTACGTTAGATTCCCATCCAAACAAATCATTCATTCCATCGCCAAAAACAATTACGTGTCCACCGCCAGAGATCACTCCCCACTCCATTCCATACAATGCCAGAAAGCCCGGGTGTGCAGCATTGTAAGCGGCAGCTTGCGCCAGTCCCAATTTGTAATTGGCCAGTTCGTTACCCGGATTGTCTAAAGAAGAAAAGTGATTGTGTTCTGAAATACCGAGGAAATCCATTCCGTTAGATTGATCGGCATAGGCATAGTTATTGGCCGGTGTAAAGCCGGGATTGTCTTTATTACCATCTGAATAATCAGAGTGTGAATGCAGGGTGCCATAATAATAATTGTAAACCGGTGCATTGGTTGTTGTGGCAGTTCCTGTAAGTGGTGAAGCAACCAGGTATTTTGTACCACCTGTGCAATTTTTATTGGCAGCAAAAACAAAGAAGAAATAGGTTGTTGAATTGCTCAGGTTATTGGCAATAAAACTGGTGGTAGTATTATTTGATATAACAGTACCGCCACCCAAACTGGCCCCTGCTGCATAATCTGTATTATCTGAAGGGGTAGCTGACAGCGTAGATGAGTTGCTAATAACTACGAGATAATTGTAACCACTACCCGTAGCATTAAAAGTACCCGTTATGCTATTGTTGGAAGTATTGAATGAAAGACTACCCGGCTGAGAAACAGGCGTAGTACAAGCCGGCAAAGGCAGTGTTGTTTCTGAACCTGATAAAGGCGACACCGTATTATAAACTGGCCCGTTTACACAGTTCTGTGAATTCACACTGAATACAAAATAATAATACTGCGTAGCAGGATTAAGAGAAGCGACCGTGAATGAAGTAGCCGCAGTTTTTTGAATCACAGTAGCATTACCCAAAATTGCACCAACACTATAAGCTACTCCGTTAACTGGTGTATTAGATAAAAACGCACTGGTACTTTGCAGCACCAGGTATTCATCTGCAGCAGTTGCTGTGAACGATCCTTGAATAGAATTGATAGAAGCACTGGTTACCAAATCAGCAGCCTGTGTAGCAGGTGCTGCGCAAGGAGGTAATCCTGCAACCGTTGTTGCATCATCCGTTAAAACATTGGTGGTTAAATATTTTGGTCCACCGGTACACACACTATTAACCGGGAATACAAAGAA
The DNA here is from genome assembly GCA_965283715.1 of Sediminibacterium sp. Lineage (GTDB taxonomy): Bacteria > Bacteroidota > Bacteroidia > Chitinophagales > Chitinophagaceae > Sediminibacterium. Next base: position 160,731 of record CBDIPL010000003.1, read on the forward strand.
ATAATAGGTAGTGGCTCCCGTTAAACCGGTTGCTGTAAAGTTGAGGTCAAGTCCTTTACTGATCACATCCCCATCGCCAATATTATCTCCCACAGTATAGGTTACCCCATCAATAGGATTGGAAGTAAGTGTGCTGTTAGAACTCATGATAACGAGGTACTCATTCACCGAAGGTGACGCGGCAATAAAATTTCCTTGAATAGTAGTTTCAGTAATGGTGCCAAAAGTTAAAGAAGTAGGTGTAGCAGTTGGCGTAGCACATGGCGTATTAGCAACCCCACTAACAGTGAGATTATCAATACTGATCTTAGGCCTTGAGCCCGATGCACCGCCCGTTCCATTATAATAAAAGAAACGAAGACGTGCCGTTGCAGATCCATTAAAGAAGGATGGTAACTGTATACTACTCACCGTACCTGTTGCAGGAACACCATTTACAAAATTTAATACATCGGCTGCATTAATCCTTGTAAAGCTGATGCCATCGGTAGTTGCATATACCTGTAATGATCCGGTACGGCTATCACCTGGAGCAAAACTATTGTTCACTACCGACCAGTCAAAACTGAGTGTACCTGCATTAACGCCGGTAAAATCCATATAAAAATCAACAGCTACTGAAGAACGGTTATCAGTAGAACCGGTTGATATTAATTGAATAGCCCCTGAAGCTTTTTGAACACCGCCGGCAGAACCGGAAACAAATGTGGTAGACGAGGTAGTGACTAAAGTAGGATTATCGTTTGTAGGATTACTTGCCGAACTGGTTCCGCTTACCTCTACTCCTGAAAAACGAGTGGCGCCAATACCGGAGTTGAAATTATTTGACCAGTTATTGATATCGCTAAAATTTTCTGTGTAACGGAGTAAGGGTTGTGCACTAATTACTACAGGCGAAATGTTATTACCCGATCCGGTAACAGGAACAAATAAATTAGCGGCATTGCCCCCACTAACAACAATACTTCCATTATATGATTGCGCCGCTGTTGGATCAAATTGTACGTAAATAATTTTATTGGTGAAAGAAGTTCCTGCTGTAACATTTAGTGTTGAAGTAAACGTACCTGATACGCCTGTTTCTGAATAACTAAATCCTGGTAAAGCAGTAACAGAAATAGCAGATCCATCCAAATCAGAACCTGATATCGCAAAGCTCTTTACTGATCCACCAGAACCAACCTTAACACTACCAAAAGCCGGCAAAGCCGATGCCAATGTGATAGCTGGTGCAGGTGCCACGCCTGTAGCAGCAATAACAGATATATTATCAACACTCAATCCCTGTGCGTTAGAAGTAGTTGATCCGGAACTTACCGCATAACTCCATGCCAGGTATAGATGTGCATTGGGAGCTACGCTAACCGGTAATAATTTAGAGGTAATGGATACACTAACTCCCGGTGCCGTTGCGTAACCAGCGTTACTCGCATCAGCAGCAAAAGCAGTCAAAAAATCAGTGCCGGCATTTGTCCATGCAATACCATCTGTTGAATAAAATAATTGCATACGAAATCCGGCTGCATTCGTTCCACCCCTGTATTTTTCTACATCGTATGATAGTGTTAATCCGGGAATGGTTAGCGACCCATTATTCAACAGATCAACATATACATTCACCGTTCCTGAAGCCGATCCGGAAGAGATCCCGCCAATGGCCCTGTCTGCTCCGCCTATTGTAGTAGTACCTGAACCAAAATTATAAATGCCATTTGCAGCAGTAGCAGATACATTGGCACCACCCTGCCTTTCCGTTGCAGATACTGCTGTGGCATAGTTACCCAATATTCTGGCACTGGCCTGTTTATCCACCTTCCAACCTGAAGGTAATGTAGACACAGCGGCGGTGCCGATAGCATCAAAATTTTGCGTAACGGTATTACCAGAAGAGATGGCAACCTGTGCAAAGGCACTGTTCATCATTACTAACAGGCACGCAATAAGGCAAATAGAAATACGCGTAGAGGTTTTTCTCATACAAAACGATTAATGAATAAATAAGTATTGAAAGAATGCGATGAAAAGAAAAGAGAAGATTACTGGTATATAGCAACTACCCATACCGGTACGGTACATTTGGCAGTTATTGGTTTGTAGGATATGATGGTTCACAAAAGGTATTAGGTAAGTCCGAATTCAGTTTCCTATTCGAATATTTTCGAAGATAAAGGTATAGCAAATACACCTGCCCCAAACCTTATAATAGTTATACACAGTTTGACAAATTGAGTAATAGCCAGAAACCCTCCCTATATCAATTACCCCAAAAAACAATGATTTTACCCTCAAACCCTTACCTGCATTGAATATATTTCATAACATAATAAACAAACAAAACATTTATATCATTCAATCAACATCCCCCAAGACCCTAAAACCGTAACAGAAACTTAATTTTTGGCTTAAAAATCCACGGATTGAAATAGCGCAGCGTTTACCCTACCAATTCCATAAATAAAAACCCCAAGCCAGCCAATCCCCCCATAAAAAAAGTTCAGCTGGCACTAGCCAGCTGAACTTCACACACCCAATTATTAATTTCTAATTTTTAATTACTAATTAATCCCTAGTCCCAAATCCCTTCCCTTCATCACCGCTGGTACGCCATCGGTGATCCATTTTGCGGGCTTCTCTCCTTTCAACAGGTAATCAAAAAACTGTTGCTCACGAATCTGTATGTCTTTGCGGTTCTTTCTTTCCACAAGATTATGGGCTTCGCCATTATAGGTTAACATCCATACTTTTTTATTCAGCCTGCGCATACCGGCAAACATTTCAATGCCCTGGTACCAAGGCACTGCATCATCTGCATCATTGGCCATAATTACCAGCGGCGTTTTTACTTTAGGCAATGAAAACAAAGCTGAATTTTCTATGTATAAATTTGGTTTCTCCCATAAAGTAGCACCAATCCGGCTTTGTGTTTTCTCATACTGAAACTGTCTTACCAATCCACTACCCCAACGAATACCGCCATAAGCACTGGTCATATTTGCCACCGGGGCACCTGCCCATGCAGCTGCATACAAATTGGTTTTGGTAATCAGGTATACAATCTGAAAACCGCCCCAGCTTTGTCCCTGTAAACCAATTTTGGTGCTATCTACATACCCTTGTTTTACCACAGCTCTTGTTCCACTCAAAATATAATCATATGCCCCCTGACCTGGATAGCCCGTTTTGTACCAGATATCCGGAACAAACACAATGTATCCGCGACTAACAAAGAAGGGAATATTTAATCGTGAAGGAGTTGGCGATGGTGCCTGATAATTGAACAGTGTATTGTTATTTCTTTCGTAGAAATAAACGATCATTGGATATTTCTTAGTGGGATCAAAATCTTCCGGTTTATATAATACGCCCTCTGTTTCTTTTCCCGTATACGCTTTCCATTTGAATAATTCAGAAGTACCCCAGTTATAATTGGCCTGTTGCGGATTAGTGTTAGATAACTGTGTAGCAGAGCCACTCAACGGGTGCACATAAATATTGGTTGATTTGGAAAAAGTTTCTTTGGTATACACCAGCACCTCTCCCTCTTTCGCTTTTTGAATGGCAAAACCCATACTCATCTGTTCTTTAAAAAGAACAGATACTGCATTGCCTTTGCTCAAATCTAAAAAAGCAAGTCCTGACGATTTATCTTTTTCATCAAACAAACGCAGCAATAATTTCTGATTTGCTTTAATGAATTTTTCATCACGATCCGTATTGATATAGCGGTATTCAATTTTATCTTTTCTGCCATTGGTAAGGCATATGGATTTTTGTACACCCTCCGGATCTACCTGCCAGATATCATAATGATCGTACAGTAAAATATATTTATCATCTTCCAGCCATTTCAAAACCCCATGGGCATTGGCATCATCAGGCACATCATTTTCTTCATCTACCAATGATGTTTTGATATCTTTTGCAACGGCGCTTGTTTTTTTGGTGATTGAGTTGTAAGTGTAATAGGTTTTTTTAGGCTCATCAAAATACAACAGGTACTTGCCGGAGTACGAGGCCTGCATCAGGTTTCCTTTAACATCTTTTGCAATCATTTCTGATGCCCCAGTTTCAGGGTTTACCCGGTAAATATCATTTAGTGTAAAGCCCTGCCATTGTGAAGCAACACGTTTACCATAATCAGACGCCGCATAAAACACATCCCCATCTCCATCTTTGGTCTGCATCAAGCCACGGAATTTTTCATTGCTTAACTGTACCAGTTGTTTACCAGCAATATCCACTTTCGCAGGATAACTTCTGCGCAATTCATTATCCAGATTTTTTAATTGTACCGGTTGTATATAATCATCATTGTAATGCCATACATCTACACTTACCCTGTCAAAATCAGGCAACGTTGTATCTTTTACAGGAAGTATGCCCACCGTTCCCACAAATAAACGCTGACCACTTTTGCTGAAAGTAATGTTTGCATTTTCACTTACCATCCATTTAGCGGGTAGACCTTTGGTATTTCTATCTGCTAGTAATACCGCGCTATCCATTCCATTTTTATGGTAATACAGTTTGTAAAACTTCTGCAACGATTTACTGCTGCTGTCGCGCTCGGTCACAAAAGCAAACTGGTTACCTTCTTCATCCATCCGGTATCCCTTGGCATCATTAAACCCTTTGAATACAGTGGTGCTTGTATTGGTAGCCAAATCAATCTTTACCACACTGGCTTTGGTTTGTGCATCACCAGTTTTCTTAGTGGTTTCAATAACCAACGCCGTTCCTTTAATATTAAAATAATACTCACTTACCAGTTTGTATGTTTTTTGCTCACCTGTTAGCATGTTACGAACCACCAGTTCAGTGCCTTCTTCAAAAGGTTCTTCCGGCAGTCTTGGCCCGGCAGTTCCTGCAGGTCTTGGTGCACGCAAAACAGAAAGTCCGTTTGCTTTTACTTCATTGGCTTTGTTGCGCAAACTATCTGCCACACGTGCCAGACTATCCGCCATAGACAATAGATTATTAATGCGCGTAGCAGAATCGGGCTCTGGCCTTCTGTTAGCTTCGGCCAATGGTTTTTCAAGAAGATATGCGAGCCAGTTACCAGAATTATCCGGCACTTTAAAACTTTTAATTCTTGGAATGATGCTCATACCGTTTTTACCCAATTCAATAATCACCAGACTATCTTTAGGCATATCATCCGGTCTTTCTTTTTGATCCTGGCATCGCGGGTATCTTTAAAAGCAGGTTTGATGCGGAAAATGACATAACGACTATCATCTGTAATCACCGCGCCATAGCCACGTGGAATTTCTTTTTTAAAATCCCCTGCTGTAGATTGAATATACAGCACCCCATCCCCTTCCTGCGGATTTACCGAATAGGTCAGGTATTTACCATCATTACTGAGATTTCGGTCGGCTATACTTTGCCAGCCATCATATACGCTGTGATCCAGCGGTTTTTTTTGAGCCAATGCTCCCAGAGAAAGCACACAGCAAAAAACAAAAAATAGTTTCTTCATTGCAGTAGTTTTATAGGTTCCGAAGATAGAGAAACAAAACGCATGGTTTTTAGAAACCATCGCGAATTGTATAAATAGTGGAAAAGGGCTATCTAACCGGTGAACAAACAGGAATGCCGCCTAAGTTGTATCAGGCATCTCAAATCCCCATGAGCCCATACAATTTTACCCATTTTACAGTAGTTTTATCAAAAAAAAGAAATGAAACATCGCTATATCATTGCCACCATTGTTTTTTGCGGATTGTTTGTATCAGCATCGTCCCAGAACCATAGCCTGGTAAAATTATGGGAAACAGATACCCTTTTAAAAACACCTGAATCTGTTTTATACGATGCCAAAGAAAAAATATTGTATGTCTCTAATATTGATGGCGGACCTGCTGACAAAGACGGAAAAGGATCCATCGGAAAAATAGGTCTCGATGGAAAAATTATTGCCACAGATTGGGTAAGTGGCTTACAATCGCCCAAAGGAATGGGTATGTATAAAAACAAACTATACGTGGCAGATCTTACCGATGTAGTGGTGATAGATATTGAAAAGGCTGCAATTATTGAGCGCATTCCGGTTCCCGGGGCTGTTTTTTTAAATGATATTACCATTGATAAAAATGGGGCTGTATATGTAAGCGATTCAAGAAATTTTAAAGTGCATAAGATCTATAAAAACTTTGTGACCACGCTATTTGAAAAAATGCAGGGGCCAAATGGTTTATTATCGATAGGTGATGAATTGTTGATCCTTGATAAAGGCAGTTTATTAAAAATGGTCTCTACCGGAAACCTCGGTGTTATTGCAGAAGGTATGGACCCCAGCACCGATGGCATTGAAATGGTAAAACCCAATGAATACCTGGTAAGCAGCTGGGCGGGTGTCATCTATTATATCTACCCAAATGGCAATAAACAAACCCTGCTCGATACCCGCGAAAAGAAAAGCAATACCGCAGACATTGGATACGATGCAAAGAACCGGATTGTGTATGTGCCTACTTTTTATGGAAATAAGGTGGTAGCGTATGAACTGAAGTAAGTGAGGCGTGAATCGTGAGTTGTGAGTAGCAAAGTAATTATTTAACTCACGACTGACGTCTCACGATTGACGATTGACTATTCACCATTGCCCTTTCACAATTCACGATTCACCTTTCCCACTCGCAACATCTGCAACACCACTGAAAGTGCAATCAGGGCAAAGCCAGTATAGAAAGCGGCATCCAGGTGTTCGTTTTCATTGTACAGGATAAAGGCAAGACCGATACCATATACTGGCTCAAGGTTTAACGTAAGGTTTTGTGTGAAAGCAGATATTTTGCGAAGTGATTGCAGCATCAGATCCATGGCGAATACCGTACAAAGCCAGCTAAGTACCAGCAACCATCCCCAGTCTGATAAGGTTGGAAAAATAGAATCAACAGGAAAATAATGCAGGTATACCGGCATACAAAGTGTTAGTATCAGTAACCCGCCACTTAATTCATACAACATCATGGTTTGCGGGGCAGCCACTGAAACATATTTTTTGTTTAATACAGAAAACAGCGCGGCGAGTATGGCAGATAGTATACCCAAAATAATCCCTGTTCGGTATTGGGTATCAAAATGAAAAATCAGGTAAATACCCAGTAAACTCAACAACCCCAACCCTGTTTCGGCCAAGCTGAATTTTTTGGTGGTTAGAATTGGTTCCAGAATAGCGGTGAACAATCCTACTGCTGCAAAACAAATTAAGCCGATAGATACATTTGCTATTTTGATACTGCCATAAAAACAAACCCAGTGTAAGGCAATCAGGGTGCCTATGCCCAATAGTTTCCAAACATGTGCAGGTGATATGATCTGTAACTTTTTTCTCCAGGTAAGTATGGCCAGTAAGGTTACAACGGTTAGCATAATGCGGTACCAGACCAAGAGTCCCTCATTCAGCAAGATAAGTTTACCGAGCACACCGGTAAACCCTGCCAGAAAAACGGAAATATGCAGTTTGATCAGCGCTTGTTTCATATGTTCAAAGAAACAGAATATTATCTGATGAGAATGCGTATAAATACGCTTGTCAGTAAAAATAAATAATCGCAAATTGTAATATCTTTCCAAACCAACCACCAACGCTAAACTAATTCGCATGAATCCCATCATCAGCCTGAAGAATGTGTACAAGAACTATGGCTATAAACCGGTTTTAAAGGGCATTAACCTGGATATCTATCCCGGCCAGGTAATTGGGTATATCGGCCCCAATGGTGCCGGAAAAAGTACCACGGTGAAAATATTATGCGGACTGATTTCCGATTACGAAGGAGAAGTAATGATTGACGGCATTAACCTGAAAGAAGATCCCATTACCGTTAAAAGCAAAATTGGTTATGTGCCCGAACTGGCAGAATTGTATGATGTATTAACACCCGCAGAGTTTCTGGGTTTTATGGGCGAATTATACAATCTGCCAAAAGATCTGGCCAACGACCGTATTACAAAAATGCTTACTGCATTTGGATTAGAAACCAATATGCATCAACGAATGGATACATTCAGTAAGGGTATGCGGCAAAAAGTTTTGATCACTTCGGGCCTGTTGCACAATCCGGATATCATTATTCTGGATGAACCTCTGAGCGGATTGGATGCCAATAGTGTGATTATTGTGAAAGACCTGATCAGCAAACTGGCTAAAGATGGTAAAACCATTTTCTATTGTAGTCATATGATGGATGTTGTTGAAAAGGTGAGCGACAGGATCATACTCATCAATGAAGGAACCGTGATTGCTGATGGCAGTTTCGAAGAACTGAAAGAGCAGCAGGGCGACCAGAGCCTGGAGAAAATTTTTGCACACATGACAGCAAAAGATTCCCTCTCCGATGCAGCCGATCAACTCATGAATGCTTTTGGAAAATAAGTAACCCATCTTTTATGAACATCATCAATCGTTTCTTTTTACATCTGCTGTTATTGCCATCTGGCATGTATCAAAAAATGGGCGTAAGTATTCCGCACCTGAAAGCCATTCTTACGACCAAACTGATTATGGACGACAGGCGGCCCAACAGCATACATCAAACACAAAAAAAGAAACAACAGAAACCAATACGTTTTGCAACATTGGGCACGATGCTGTACACTGCTGTTCTAGGTACTTTTTTTCTGGTAGCTTTCGTAATTGGGCATGATGCCGTTACCAAATTCACCATCTTTTTTTCTTTTTATATTTTTATTTTAACTTCTTTACTGATTTCCGATTTTACATCTGTACTGATAGATGTGCGCGACAACCTCATCATCCTGCCAAAACCTATCAATGATAAAACTTTTGTGCTGGCACGCTTATTACACATCGTAATACATGTTATCAAACTCATATTACCCATGACACTACCGGGTTTAATTACGGTGGGTATTATGTATGGTATTGGTGGCGTATTCCCTTTTTTATTTTTAATACTTGCGTCAAGCCTCTTTACTATTTTTCTGATCAATGCACTGTATATTTTTATTTTAAAAGTAACCACACCCGAAAAATTCAAAAGCATCATCAGTTATTTCCAAATATTTTTTGGCATTTTTATTTATGCCTCTTACCAAATTGTACCCAGACTGGTAGATAAAAGTGTTTTGAATAATTTTAGTATTGCCAATCTATCCTGGTCTTGGGCTTTGCCTCCTTATTGGTTTGCGGGTGCATGGGAATATTTGCATGCAGGTAATTTTCTTTCACCCATGGTTGTGTATTTTATCGTGAGTTTATTATTACCTATCGTTAGTATATGGGTGGTGATCAAATATTTTGCACCGGCATTCAACCAAAAACTTTCCATGATCAGTGGTAGTGAAGAAGGAGCAGCACCGGTGAAAACAGGTGGTAAAAAAATACTATCTACCACATCCGCTTATATTACGACAATCGCAGGATGGATTACCGCTAAAGGGGCAGAACGAATGTCGTTTTTACATACCTGGAAAATAACAGGCCGTAGCAGAGATTTTAAAATGAAAGTATATCCCTCCATCGGTTATATGCTGGTGTATATTGTATTGATGTTTATGAATAAAAAAGGGTTGAATATTCAGGAGATACAAAATCAAAACAGCATCGGCGGAAAGATCATTGTGCTCTCTTTATTATATTTCAGCAGTTTTATTTTAATGGTTGCTATCGGCCGTTTAATCTATTCAGATAAGTTCAAAGCTGCCTGGATTTATTATGTTACACCCATAGCAATACCAGGCACTTTACTTTCCGGTGCCTTAAAATCTGCCATGATAAAATTCTGCTTTCCCATCATGTCAATCATTACGATTCTGGCAATTGTAATTATTGGCCCTTCTATTATTCCCAATCTGTTACTTGGCATTTTTAACCAGGTATTGATCATCACCTTTATTGCTTACATAACATTAAGGGTACTGCCATTTTCCATGCAGGAGAGTAATTCGGTTAAAGGAGGTAGTTTCTTAAGAGGGATGTTCTCTATGATTTTTCCCTTTTTGATGGCCATCATGCATTACTTTGTATACGATTATGTCATCGTTGTATGTATTCTCTGTCTATTGTCAGGGATAGCCACCTGGCTGATGATAGATGCACTTAAAAATAAAAGTTGGGAGAAATTAACGGTAAGGGAATATGAAGGATAGCAGGTAACCCAAAAGCCTGATAAATCACATCAGTTGTTTTTAATCTTATTGCGATAATTGCTGAACAGGCTTTTCCATTGAATGTTTAGTACCCCTAAAACGCCTTCTTTAATAATACCTTTACTCATTTTACTTAGGCCTATTTTTCGATCTACAAAAGTGATGGGCACTTCTTTTATCACAAAGCCGAGTTTCCATGCGGCAAATTTCATTTCTATCTGAAATGCGTAGCCAACAAATTGAATCATGTCGAAATTAATTGACTCCAGTACTTTTCTCCTATAACAAACAAAACCCGCCGTAGGATCATTCACCGGCATCCAGGTAATGAGTTTGGTATAAAAGGCACCGCCTTTGGAATACAGTTGCCTGTCTAACGGCCAGTTCTCTGTTTTACCACCCGGCACATAACGACTTCCTATAGATAAATCGGCTCCTTCATTTTTGCAGGCATTGTATAATCTTTCCAGGTCGGCAGGATTGTGTGAAAAGTCTGCATCCATCTCAAATACATACTCGTATTTACGTTCTATGCTCCATTTAAATCCATAAATGTATGCGGTACCCAAACCAAGCTTTCCACTCCTTTCTTCCAAGAAAAGTTGTTCTGGATAGGCACTAATTAACCCGCGAACAATATCAGCCGTACCATCTGGAGAGCCATCGTCAATGACCAATACATGGTAACCCTTCTGTTGCGCAAACACGGCAGTTATAATAGCTGCAATGTTCTCTCGCTCATTATAAGTGGGTATGATGACTATTTTTTCCAAGAAAAAAAGAAGATATGATTAGAATTTCAAGATACAACTTTGCAGGATATCAGATATGATATTTCACTATAAGATAATAATCTGCTAACGATTATGGTTTTTTAACCAGTGTCCGGTTCAATATTTCGGTAAGTTTCTGCTTGGTATTCATGGCAAAATCTCCCTTCATCATCCAATCGTAATACTGAGGTTCTTCCTTTAAAACCTGAACAACCGGTTTGCCTTTATGTTTACCAAAATTGAATATCTCAATACCTTTATCCTTGATAAAACGTCGTGCAAAATCTACAATATCATCTTCACCGGTAAATTTCACAATACTCTCCACCGTATTACCCATTTGCGGATAACGCTCTACCTGTGATTCCAAAACCTCCCAGGTAGCCAGGGCATCAGCTTCTGCACTGTGCGCGCCTTCCAAAGTTTTTTGGCAATAAAATTTATAGGCAGCACTCAATGTACGCTGCTCCATCATATGAAATACTTTTTGTACATCTACCAGTTTGCGTCCTTCAATACTGAATTCCATACCAATGCGCAGAAATTCTTCAATCAACATTGGAATATCAAATCGGTTGCTGTTGTATCCACCCAAATCGCAGTTTTCGATAAATTGTTTCAGTTCATTTGCTGCCTGTTTAAAACTGGGCGCATCCTTTACCATTTCATCTGTTATGCCATGTATATCGCTTGACCCCTGTGGAATAGGAATCAGTGGATTGATTAATTTGCGTTTAACCAATCTTGTTCCATCAGGTGAAATCTTAACAATCCCGATTTCCACAATACGGTCGGTACTGATATTGATACCGGTGGTTTCAAGGTCGATAAAGGCAATCGGGCGGGTAAGCTGAAGTTTGGTCATGGATATTTCGTAGTTCTTAGGATGTAATCTGTTTAGCGAAAGTAAGCATATCTAAGCCATCATAGTTGCCACTACTCATTAAAACAAGGTTAGCATTTTGATAAGATTGTTGCTGCATCCATTGGTGTAAGGATTCTCTGTCATTCAAAACCAACAATCCTTCTTTTGCAAAACCTGCCAACACTTTTTCTATAGGTAAATCCGGCATTCTTTTCAGCTCCAGTGCGTGTTTGGAATAAAATACGACAGCTGCATCTGCTTTATCCAACGCACCATGGTATTCATTCATGAACGCTTCATTTAAACTACTAAATGTGTGCAGTTCCAATATCCCAATCAGTTTTCTGTCAGGGTATTGTTGCTTTACCGCTTCAATAGTGGCTTTTACCTTACTGGGGGCATGCGCAAAATCGCGGTACACATGGGTGGTATCATTTGCGGCCAATAGTTCCAGTCTTTTAGCAGCACCAGTAAAAGAAGCCATTGCCGGAATAAACTGCGCCGCAGAAATTCCCAATTCTTTACAGGCATAATACGCTGCAAACAGGTTCATCAGGTTATGGTTACCAAATACTTTTAAGGAACCAGTTACGCCTTCAATGCTTACCGTTGTTTTACCGTTAACAATGGTATGGTCAGGTATGGAATAGGGTTGATAGCGTATATCCGATCTTTTATTTTCTGCTACCAGTTTTTGTAAGACCGGGTCAGATTCATTGTAAATAAGTATCCCGTCTCTTTCTATTTTATTGATGAAGATCACAAACTGTTCCAGGTAAAACGGAAATGTGGGAAACACATTGATATGATCCCAGGCAATACCTGTAAGTATGGCAACGTGCGGAAAAAGAAAATGAAATTTAGGTTTGCGCTCTATGGTACTGGCAGGATATTCGTCGCCCTCGCATATAATTACCGGGGCATTGGTAATATGTACCGATTGGTTAAAACCCTCCAGACGGGCACCTACCAAATAATCAAAATCCATGGCCAGGTGCCTCAGCGCATGCATAATCATGCTGGTAGTAGTGGTTTTACCATGGCTGCCGCCTACCACTACCCGTTTTTTTTGCCGGCTTTCCTGGTAAATGTATTCGGGGAAAGAGTAAATTGTAAGGCCTAATTCCTGAGCACGTAGTAATTCAGGATTGTCTCCCTTGGCATGCATACCCAGTATAATAGCCTCTATATCATTGGTTATCAAAGCAGGTTGCCAGCCAATCTGCCTGGGCAGCAGGCCCTCTTTGTCCAGATTGGATTGGGCGGGTTCAAAAATCTCATCATCGGTACCGGTAACCTGATACCCTTTTAGATGCAGGGCAATAGCCAATTGATGCATAACACTGCCACCAATTGAAATAAAATGGACTCGCATACGTTCTTATTTAGCACAACATCAACAAATTAACAAAATGTGTATCCTTACAGGGCAACGTTTGCTCCTGAAAGTTTATCTTTGATGTGTTGCAAAATACTGCCTAATCCCTTATTTAAACAAGAAGCATGAAAAAGATTGCCTTATTCTTATGTGTATGTCTCGTGGCTTCGGCCCTTTTTTCGTCGTGTGCCCCATCCAGAAAAGGATGCCCCACTACCAATCCCAAATATTTCAGACAATAGTATTTTGTATCAATTAGAACAGCATGGCTGTTTTGGAAAGGAATTAACCGAATGAACTGGATCCCGCTTACTTCAGAAGATCAATTGACCACCATACTTGAAAAATCATCTCTTGTTCCTCAGGTGATATTCAAACACAGCACGCGTTGCAGTATCAGCAGTATGGTATTGAACAGACTGGAACGCGGGGAAGCACCAGCATCTGTTGACTTTTATTATCTTGATTTACTCGCGTACCGATCTGTTTCCAATAAAATTGCAGATGATTTTCATGTTACCCACGAATCTCCGCAGGTATTAGTGATCCGTAATGGAGAATGTGTATATGATGAAAGCCAGATGGGTATCACCATGGACGAACTGGTTGAATCTGCTTCTAAAAATTGATCTGTTTTCTTATTCATTGTAACCTACTCCTGTTAGCTTCTCCCGATAGTATCTAAGGAATATTTTTCTCTATTCCCCCTTTATCTCGTTGATTATTCAGCATCTTTGCGCGCAAACTACAAGTACATGGAAATAGCAGGCTATTTTGCTGCTTTACTAATTGGCGTGTCCCTTGGCCTCATTGGCGGAGGTGGTTCTATTTTAACTATTCCGGTACTGGTATACCTTTTTCAGATTCCACCAACATTGGCAACAGGCTACTCCTTATGTATAGTGGGTTGTAGCAGTCTTGCCGGTGCATACAAATATTACAGAAGAGGCAATATTCATTTCAAAGCTGCTTTTTATTTTGGGTTAGCCTCCATTGTTACCGTTGTATTGATCCGAAAATTTCTAATACCCATCCTGCCAGATCACCTGTTCAGCATTGGAAAATTCGTAGTTACCCAATCAATGGCAACCATGCTTCTGTTTGCCTCGGTGATGATTGTTGCTTCGCTGAATATGATCCAAAAGCCGTCCACAACTTCATCAAATACCATTAATACCCCCATTCGCTTTACCAAAGCTATGATCCGAGGTATTGAAGTGGGAATACTAACCGGCTTACTGGGTGCCGGCGGTGGATTCCTCATCATCCCTGTTTTAATTTTTTCTTTTCACCTTACCATGAAGGATGCCATAGGCACTTCGCTGTTGATCATTGCCATGAATTCACTATCAGGCTTTGCGGGAGATCTGTTTCATCAACAGTTTAATTGGGCATTGTTGCTGCCTCTCACTGCTATTGCGGTTACCGGAACATTCATCGGTCGCAGACTTGGTCAGGATCTCCCCGGAGAAAAATTGAAAACATGGTTTGGCTGGTTTGTGATGGTCATGGGTATCTATATAATGATTCATGAGATCTTTTTAAAGTAATAGCCATTCAAGTACCTGTCAGTTTCCTTAATTTACAAATCAGTTTGTAAAACTTAATCCTACTCTATGTTAGCATGGTTACAAAATCCCTGGCCCTGGTATGTGGCTGGCCCGATCATCGGATTAATGGTTCCGATATTATTATTAATTGGTAACAAACGATTGGGCATTTCTTCCTCACTCAGGCATATTTGTGCAGCCTGTTTGCCCGCTAAAATTCCTTTCTTTCAATATGATTGGAAAAAAGAAGCCTGGAATTTATTTTTTGTTGCAGGTGTATTTATCGGTGGATGCCTGACAGCTTCGTTATTCACTTCATCCGAACCAATTGCCGTTAATGAACATTTATTAGTTGAATTACAGCAATACGGTATTTCCAACCACGATGGATTATTACCTGCGGATCTTTTCAACTGGCCAGCCTTACTAACGTTCAGAGGATTTATACTAATGGTTGTCGGAGGTTTTCTGGTAGGCTTTGGCACCCGTTATGCCGGTGGCTGTACTTCCGGACATTCCATCATGGGATTAAGCAACCTGCAATGGCCCTCACTCGTAGCTACCTGTTGTTTTATGGCTGGTGGATTTATTATGGCCAATCTTATTCTCCCACTCATCTTACAAAACTAACTGCATGGCAATACCCGAAACCAATACCGATTTTGAAATACGTTCATTAGATACTAGTTGCATTAATACAAGTGAATTACATCACCCATGGTGGTATAATTTTAAATACCTGTTTATGGGAATACTATTCGGGATTGTATTAACAAAAGCAGAAGTGATTTCCTGGTTCCGTATTCAGGAAATGTTTCGCCTGCAAAGCTTTCACATGTTTGGGGTGATTGGATCTGCCGTGGTGGTAGGTGCCCTTTCGGTTTTCATCATTAAAAAAATTAAGATCAAAACTTTGTACGGAGAAGAGATTCATCTGGAAGATAAACCATTCAACAAAGGACAGATTATTGGTGGTCTGCTGTTTGGTTTTGGCTGGGCTATGACGGGTGCTTGTCCCGGCCCACTCTTTGCGCAGATCGGTACCGGTGCTTCGGTAGTAATCGTAACTTTATTAAGTGCTATTGCAGGCACCTGGGTGTATGGATTATTGAGAGATCGGTTGCCACATTAAATGATCAGTAACCCTCTGCGAAAACGCTTCTAACTCCTGTTCTCTGCGGTTGGAAGATGTTCCAACCGCAGAGAACAGGAGAACAGGGAGTAGGCGCAGAGTGGAGTTCATGGCAGAACGTATGTATGTATCAGCAATTATAAGTAAATGAAAAAAAATCTTATTGGGATACTATTGGGCCTCTTGGTATTGCTGTTTTTCACCTATCAACTGTTGAATAGAAAAACTGAAGAACCTATAGTGACCGCGATCTCTTCTTCTGCCGATTGCTGGACGGGTGCAGGCCCCAACCAACTACCGGTTGATGGTGATGGCAAGGAGATCAGGTATGGTAGAGACCTGATTGCGAATACCGCCTACTATCTTGGCCCTAAAGGAACTGTAGCACATATCAGCAATGGTATGAATTGCCAGAACTGCCATCTGGAAGCGGGCACCAAACCATGGGGTAATAATTATGGGGCGGTTGCGTCTACGTATCCAAAATATAGAGACCGTTCCGGACAAATAGAGAGTATTGAAAAACGTGTGAATGATTGTTTGGAAAGAAGCCTGAACGGACAATCACTTGACAGTAACAGCAGAGAGATGAAGGCCATTGTATCATACATCAAATGGCTGGGAAAAGAAATCCCAAAAGGATCCAAACCAAAAGGCTCGGGCATAATGCAATTACCTTTTTTAGCAAGGGCCGCTGATGTTGAAAAAGGTAAGACTGTGTACATAACTACCTGCGAAAAATGTCATGGAAAAAATGGAGAGGGACAAATAAACACTGATCAGATCACATATCAATATCCACCTTTGTGGGGCAATCATAGTTATAATACTGGTGCGGGTTTATATCGCTTGTCTAGATTGGCAGGCTATGTAAAAAACAATATGCCCAACCCTGCGAACTATCATACTCCTGTATTATCGAATGAGCAGGCATGGGATGTTGCTGCATTTATTAATTCGCAACCGCGACCATCAAAAGATATTAGCAAAGATTGGCCAAATATCGCTAAGAAACCATTTGATCATCCGTTTGGGCCTTATGCAGATACCATAAATGAAGAACGGCATAAGTATGGTCCATGGCAATAACTAACCCGACCTTTTTTGCCTTCGCAAAACCAGTTTTTTTTGAAGATGTGATGTGTTTATTGAAAAGCAAATAGTATTGAATGGAACAACCATTCATTTAATAAGCAGGATCCGCATTAGCCAATCTCTCTGGAGATCATTACCCAGTAAAAAATCATGCTCACCAAATTTCTCAAAGCCGAAGGATGTATAAAATTGTATAGCGCGAAGATTATGTTCCCAAACGCCTAACCATACAGCATCATAACCGGATGAAGTTGCATAATCGATAGCTGTTTGCATTAATTTTTTACCAATTCCTTTTCCGATAAACTGTTTGCGTGCATACAAACGCGAGATTTCAAGAGGGTTTGTAAATTTTGCCTGATCATGGCTACCCTGTTTTACAAAAACATAGCCAGCAGGCTGTTCGTTTTCATAAGCAAGAAAGAAAATATGAAATGGCTCCGCTACCTGCTTCAGTAATATATCCCTACTGAATTGCTCCGCAAGAAATATATCCATATCAGCTTTCGTATTCTGTTCAGCAAATGAATCGTAAAATGTTTCCCTACTTAGATCAGCAATCAATGCTGCATCCTCAATAGTTGCTCTACGTATCGTAACCATACAAAAAAAACTACGTTTACTATTGACCCAATTAAAAAATCCCTTTGCCAAATATCAGCTCCATCCTTACTTCGTATGCTTAATTACATGGTTCATGATTACGAACGAAGTGATTTAAGTAAAGATTGTTTTCTTCAATCAACAGATTTCTCAGTCGTTCCTCCTTCGAAATGACGTGCTAATTTTTAATTATTAATTACTAATTATTAATTATTAATTACTAATTATTAATTGCCCTCTCTATCACCATTGCACTCGCTCCTCCGCCGCCATTACAAATACCGGCTGCCCCAATTTTTCCATTGTGTTGTTGTAATACATGAATGAGTGTAACAATAATTCTTGCGCCACTGCATCCCAATGGATGACCCAATGACACAGCACCACCATGCACATTTACTTTAGCAGGATCCAGTTGCATTTTTTGTATATTGGCAATACCCACCACCGAAAAAGCTTCGTTCAATTCCGTAAAATCAATATCACTCATTTGTAAACCGGCTTTAGCTATCGCTTTTGGAACGGCTAATGAAGGTGTGGTAGTAAACCATTCCGGTGCCTGCTCAGCATCAGCATAGCTGCGGATAATTGCCAGCGGTTTGATGCCCATAGCCTCTGCTTTTTCTTTACTCATCAATACCAATGCAGCAGCACCATCGTTCATGGTAGAGGCATTGGCGGCGGTAACAGTTCCGTCTTTGGTGAAAGCAGGTTTTAGTTCGGGGATCTTATCAAATTTTACATTCCATGCTTCCTCATCTTTACTAAACATAATGGGATCGCCTTTGCGTTGCGGAATGGCAACCGGTATTACCTCATCAGCGAACCAACCTTTTTCCCAGGCAGACTGACTACGCCGGTAACTTTCAATAGCAAATGCATCCTGTTCTTCCCGGGTGATGTTACAGTCTTTTGCGCAGAGTTCTGCTGCATTACCCATGGCATAATTATGATACACATCGGTTAAGCCATCTTTAGCAAGACCATCAATCATACTCACATTACCGTATTTATTACCCCATCGCATATTGGCACTATAAAAAGGAACATTACTCATGCTTTCCATGCCCCCTGCTACAACAATATCAGCATCGCCCATTAAAATGCTTTGGGCTGCCTGCGCAATGGCTTTCATACCACTGGCACAAACCTTATTTACGGTAGTACAAATCACACTATCCGGTAATCCGGCAAACTTAGCGGCCTGTCGGGCAGGTGCCTGACCAGTATTGGCTTGTATTACACATCCCATCAAAACTTCCTGCACCTCTTCTGGTTGAATACCGGCCTTTTCAACAGCAGCTTTAATAGCCAATGCCCCTAATTGAGGCGCGGTAAATTCTTTTAAGCTGCCCCCAAAACTGCCAATGGGTGTTCTTACTGCTGAAACGATATAAACGGTTCTGTTGTTCATTTTTATTAATTAGGCTGCTAAGATAATACAATACCACATACTAACGATCGTTAGTATGTGATTAATCCCATTAAAAAAACGGGACTTTACCCGTAAAAATTACCCAACCGGATGTTTATTTTTGAAACTGTTAAGCGTTTGTAAACGTTTATAGTCTAACCAAATGAAACCCTGCATTATGAAAAATAAGACGGTTGCCGCCAGTCCTGTTAAAAAACACTCATTGGGTACCATTGCTTTTTGGTTGTTAACCGCTTTTCACTATCTGTTTGGTCTGGCAGGATTGGTATCTGCCACACTAATGGCCACCCAAACGTATTCTCAAAAAACGATTGGATTCATTTCTCTGTTTTGTATTGCCGCTTTTGCTGCAACACAACCTGATATGAAGTACCGCAGATTGTTTTCCGAATGGCGTTTATCGGATAAGAAGCTGACTAATGAAGAGTCTTATTAGAAGGGCAATATTTACGAATCCATTTCTTTGGGATGATAATGCAAACTTGATTCGGCTATCGTATTATATAACTTTGTATAGTTATTCCACCTCACCAACCAATTGCAAGCCGGTTTTAGTAAAAGCAATTTTTTGTTGCTTATATAAATTACCGGTGGTCATTTTAAAGGTCTTTTTACTCATACCAAAAAAATCATAGATTTCTTGCGGATCAGATTTGTCGTGATAGGGCAAATAGCCATTGTTCTCTGCTAATAATCGAAGAATCTTTCCGGCCTCATCTTCTACTCTTTGGTATCCCGGCTTACCAAGTACCACATCAATTTTATTATCCGGGCGGATGGTTTTAATAAAGCCCTGCATGGTATCGCCGATATGTAAAGTAGTATACACTTCATTACTATGCAGCAAACCGGTGTGTTGGTTATTGATCACCATAACGTAGCCCAATTCTGACTGACGATACACCAACAAATCAACAATATCTTTTTCTTTAACAGTGAGCGCTTCATTGCTTAATACTGCATCTATTTTTTCAGTAGCAGCAACACGGCCTGTCTGTTCATCAATGTATAATTTCACGAGGTATTCAGCTCCTTCGTGCATGCCACTAATTTGTTTGGATTTGGGAACGAAGAGATCTTTCATCAAACCCCAATCTAAAAAAGCACCCTGACCGGTAACAGAAATGCATTTCATTTTCACAATCTCACCCACAACGGCTTTTGCTTTTTGCGTGGTGGCAATTAAGCGGTTGTCTGAATCGTGGTAAACAAAAACAGCCAGCTCATCTCCTATTCGCAAGGTTCGTGGGGCAAAACGTTTGGGTAAGAGAATGCCTTCTTCGCCATCATCAAGATAAAATCCAAACTCTACTTTGCGGTTGACTTTTAGTGTATTGTATTGACCAACTTGTATGGGGCTCATGTGTGTATGGTTATTCCGTAAGTGCGAAGGTACGTTTTTTTAACTCCCCCTGCCCTTTGGCATGCAAAGAGGGAGAATGATGGGCTTGGCACACATACATCAAATTTTATGATGTTCATATGTTAGCAACTTTACATGCAGCGGGAAGTTGGGTTTTGATATTTTGCAGGCAGTATGAAAAGAGTAATGCAAACAGCCATTCTTTGGGCTTTATTGATATCCTTCAACAATGTCTATTCGCAGCAGGTGAACGGCCATTGGTATGGTATTGGCATGGTGCAGAATACCCAACAATACAATTCGTATTTATCAGAAATGATATTACGGCAAAAGGGCAAACAGGTTTGGGGTGAGTTGGATTATTATTTTAAAGACAGCTTAGTAAAAGTGCCTATCAATGGATCTTTTGATGAAAAGACACGCAAACTCAACATCAAGCCATTCGCAATGATTTATTATCTCTCGCCCAATGCCAGAAATAGTATTGATGTGTTTTTGTCAGGCAGTTTTACTTTGCTGGTATCTAAAACAGCTTCTGTTTTATCCGGTAGTTTACAGAGTGATGCAGATCATAAATATACCGTTCCTGATATCAATTACCGTTTTACCAAATCTGATGACACTACGGATCTTGTAATTAAAAACGAACCTGACATCACCATACAACCAGTAGTAGCTGTTGCAACAGAAACAGCACCGGTGGTTGATGAAACAACAAATGCGTTCAACAGCCGCGCAAAAATATTTACCAAAGAGTTAGAACTGGTTGGTAATTCCCTACGTTTGGAGCTATATGATAATGGCGAAATTGATGGAGATATTGTTTCTCTTTACCTCAATGGTAAAATGATTCTTCCGAAAACCATGCTTACACACAAAGCAGTAAGACTCAATATAGAATTGGATCCTACGCTGGAATTTAATGAACTGAGCATGTTTGCAGAAAATCTTGGCACCAAACCACCGAATACTGCCGCTTTGATTGTGTATGATGGTAAAATCCGCTATGAGACCTTACTGTCAAGTGATTTGAGTAAGAGTGCCGCCATTAAATTAAAGAAGAAAATATAGCGCGTCATTTCGAATGCAGCGAAGCGAAATGAGAAATCTGTTTCTTGATCAGCAGATTTCTCCATCGTCGTTCCTCCTCTTTCGAAATGACGATTGAAAAAGGATACGTCATTTCGAATGTAGCGAAGCGAAATGAGAAATCTGTTTCTTGATCAGCAGATTTCTCCATCGTCGTTCCCTGTCTGCCGACAGGCAGGCTCCTCTTTCGAAATGACGGTGTATTTATTCAAACAACTCGGGTTGTGCATTTTCGTCTTTCGGTTTTTGTTCCCATTGCATTTCAATGGTTTTACTGTAGTCTGTAAGCTTTGCTCCCACTGCTTTCCAGCCCATTACCTCCACCATTTTAGCCACTTTGAACTTGGCTTTGCGCACCTGTTGTCCGCGACCGGTTTGTACCACCAGCAATGGTTCAGGATCTGTGGTTACTGCTTCAAGGCGATTGCCATTGCCTTCTTTAATAAAGGTGAATTGTGTTTTAAGTGTGGTGGTTTCTATTTTAAAACGTTTGATATTGTATTGGTTCTTATCCGTATCCAGATAAACCGCACTGATAATTTTTTCCGGATCAAATTTCTCGACCAATGCAATTTTATCCGGCTCAAAACGCTGGGTAATTTCTGTATCGGTTAATTCATAAGAGCCATCATGATAGAAGAGAATTATTTTTTCTTCCTCAAAACTGCCAAGGTATTGTCCTTTTTCTTCTGTATTCAAACGACCGAACTTATCATCAAACCATAATTTTCTTCCCGCAAGGGTACTTCTTCCGGCTTCTTTAAATTTAACTGTTTTAATAGGATATTTGGTAGCCTGGTTACCCATACTGCTTCGCCCTTTTATTTCCAATTCCTCAAAGAAGAAATCAAATTCTTTGATACGCGCGGTACAGTTAGGACTTAAAATAATTTTCAGCACTTCTGCTTCTCCATTCAGATTGGCACTGAAATAATGCACCTTAGTTTTCTCAGAGCCCTTGGTAAGATCATATTCTTTCTCACGGGTAACGCCGGTAACATTAAACCGTTTTGCATAACTCACGCCAGATTTCCCATCTAGGTAAATCATGTTATAGGTAGTGCGTTCGTCGTTTTTCTGAAAAACAGCTGCATGAATAATATCCTTACCGATGAAAACTTTGTCAGATACTTTTACCACTTTCATGGTACCTGCTTTGGTAAAAGCAATAATATCATCGTAATCAGAACATTCACAAAGGAATTCATCTTTCTTTAATCCTGTACCAATAAACCCTTCAGAACGATTCATGTATAATTTGGTATTGGCTATGGCTACATGCTTTACCTGAATCGTATCAAATTCTTTGATCTCCGTTTTGCGTTCCCTTCCCTTGCCATATTTTTTCAACAGCATCTCGAAATAAGACACTGCAAAATCGGTCAGATTCTCCAGATCAAATTTCACCTGTTTCATGTCGGCTTCAATAGCTTTGATCTGCTCGTTGAGTTCATTGATATCAAGACGGTAAATTCTTCTTACTGGTTTTTCAGTCAGTTTCAGAATATCCTCTCTTTCAATGGCTTTGTTCAATTTTTTCTTGAATGGTGTGAAAGCTTTATCTATGGCTTCAATCACCGCATCCCATGTAGCATGTTTCTGTTCGAGTTCTTTATATATTTTTTCCTCAAAGAATATTTTTTCAAGGGAAGTATAATGCCATTTATCTTCCAGCTCCCCCAGTTTGATCTGCAGTTCTTTTTGCAACAGGGCTTTGGTATTTTCGGTAGATACTGTTAGCAGCTCATGGGCTGTAAGAAAGTGCGGTTTGTTGGCAACAATCACACAGGCATTAGGTGAAATGCTTACTTCACAATCAGTAAAAGCATACAGTGCATCAATGGTAATATCAGGAGAAATGCCCGGGGCAAGATCTATCTGTATTTCAACATCGGCTGCGGTTACATCAATTACTTTTTTAATCTTGATTTTTCCCTGGTCATTGGCTTTTGTAATACTTTCCATTAACTGGGTTGTGGTTACACCATATGGCACATCCCGTATTACCAATGTTTTTTTATCCAATTCTTCCACATGTGCCCGCACCCTTACTTTACCACCGCGCTTGCCATCATTGTAATTGGCTACGTCTATCATGCCGGCTGTTTGGAAGTCGGGATAGAGTTCAAATTTTTTCCCGCGCAAACATTTTATGGAAGCTTCTATCAGTTCACAAAAATTATGTGGTAATATTTTGGTAGATAGTCCTACCGCAATACCATCTGCTCCCTGTGCCAATAACAATGGAAACTTCATGGGTAAGGTTACCGGCTCGTTTTTTCTACCATCATAGCTCAACTGCCATTCGGTTGTTTTGTGGTTGAAAGCTACTTCCAATGCAAACTTCGACAAGCGTGCTTCAATATAACGGGAAGCAGCAGCCTCATCCCCGGTTCTTACATCGCCCCAGTTACCCTGTGTTTCAATCAGCAAATCTTTCTGGCCAAGGTTCACCAATGCATCACCAATACTGGCATCGCCGTGTGGATGGTACTGCATACTTTGCCCGATAATGTTGGCCACTTTGTTAAAACGACCATCATCCATTTCTTTCATGGCATGCAGAATGCGTCGCTGAACGGGTTTCAAACCATCTTCGATTGCCGGAACAGCACGTTCCAATATTACATAAGAAGCATAATCCAGGAACCAATTTTTATATTGTCCCTGAACACCTGTTTCATTTTCAAATACCCGGTTCTCGCTTTTTTCTTTCGCCATTTTTTTAATATCCGATTGTACTATTATCTTAACTAAATCAAAATTCAAAAGTAAAAAGTCAAAAAATATATTCTTTTTACTTTTGAATTTTGATTTTTTAATTTTTACTTATCAACCCAAAACGTATCCACCTTCCCATCTTCCAAAGTATTCTGTTCCAGAAAAACCATATCGGTTTCGGCAATTACTTCATGCCATGCATATGGTAATACGGTTACCAAAGCAGGGGCACTTACTTTTTCGGTTCCATTGATTTCTTTATTGCGAACATCATACCAGTTGATGGTAATTTCTCCCTGAAACAAAACCAGCACTTCCGGATTTTTTCCGATAGATAATCCCTTATGATAATGACGGGCACTGACCGATCCTGCTTTTCGAAAACCGCAAACGAACTGAGTACTGCGTTCCGTATTAAAATAATGCGTTGGGCCGCGTTCGTCTTCTGCAATTTTTGGCAAGGTTTCTATACGTATCATGTTGACTACTTTATAACTGGTATAATTCCAATGGTTGTCCATTTGGATCATAAAAAAATACAAATTGCTTTCCGGTAAACTCGTCTGTTCTAACGTCTTCTACCCGAACCATTTTCTCTTGTAACCAACGATGTCCTTCCCTCACGTCTTTCACTGCAAAAGCAAGGTGTCGTAATCCTTTTGCTTCCGGAAAAGATCCCCGTTCACGGTACGCAGGAAAAGAAAACAATTCAATCTGGTACAATCCATTTAACGCCAGATCGAGTTTGTATGAATTTCTTTCTTCTCTAAATACTTCTGCTATTGCTGTAAACCCTAACACTTCTGTATAAAACCGTTTACTCTCCTCATACAAATCAGTACTGGTGAGAATGGCTACATGGTGTATGGATGTAATCGCCAACATTAGCTTGTTAATTCAACGGCTTCTGCCTGTTCTCCATTCCCGCCCACTAAAGAAATTGTGATCTCTTTCCATCCTTTACTCCAATCACCATTCACCTGTAATTTACCCACGGCAGCCATTTCACGCATACGCCATACCAGAAATACATCGCCTGTTTTCACTTTCATTTTATTCAATGTATTCGTAAGAACTTTCTGCAGTTTAGCCGCATCCTTGGTTACATTGGCAAGAATATCCTTATCATAGAAATCTACTTCTTTACCAACCAGTTTTTTTCCGCCTTCTAGAAAACGAACCATGGATGGTTCTTTACAGATTTTCTTCCACTCATCAGGATCTACTTCAAATTCGCTCAACGTAATAGGTCTTGCCAGCTTCTTTGCTTTCAAAAATTCTTTTGGCTGAATTTCGTGCAGGTTTGTGGGATAAAAAATATTTCCTTTTTCATTAATAAAAGGGAGATTGTTCAGGTACAATACCTGGATCTGTCCCTGGTATTCTTTTAACTGACTCATCAGCCAGTAATAGCTGCAAACATCGTGTGCGTTCTGCCCCATCCAGATCCAAACCTGTTCTTCCGGTTCTTCATCCAGGTTTTTTAATAAATTATGAACAGTTAGCTTATCATCAACGATATTCAATGAATCCGTATACGGCGAAAACTCCAGTAACGTTTTCCACCAATCTCTCCGTTCCTGGTAACCTTCCGTTCCATAAATATCACCCAAAGGCCCTACGGCAAAATCATCTTTGATTTCAATAATCTCCCCCACCAAACTCTCATCCAGTTCAATGGCTTTCTGTAATGCTTCTACGTTGGCTTGTTCAAAAACTATATGCAACATGGATAATTAAAAATTAATAATTAAAAATTAAAAATTGAACCCATTCTTTCGACCTAAACTAATCATCAACAATTACTAATTGTTAATTATTAATTTTTAATTGCTCTCCGCCAGGTCTAGTTCAAATTTCAGGTTATTGATAATAAACTCCTGTCGTTCCATGGTGTTTTTGCCCATGTAATATTCGAGGAGGTTTTGAATATGATCGCCCTGTTCAAGGATTACGGGTTGTAGGCGGATATCTCTTCCAATAAAACGTCCGAATTCTTCCGGAGAAATTTCGCCCAGTCCTTTGAATCGCGTGATCTCAGGTTTACTACCCAGTTTTTTTACCGCTGCCTGCTTTTCCGTTTCATCATAACAATAAATGGTTTCCTGTTTGTTACGCACACGGAATAACGGCGTTTCCAGAATATATACATGCCCGCGCTTAACCAGATCAGGGAAAAATTGCAGGAAGAAAGTCATCATCAACAAACGAATGTGCATACCATCCACATCAGCATCTGTTGCAATCACAATATTGTTATAGCGCAACCCTTCCAAACCATCTTCAATATTCAATGCATGCTGCAATAGGTTGAACTCTTCATTCTCATACACCACTTTTTTGGTCAGCCCAAAACAGTTCAAAGGCTTACCACGCAAACTAAATACCGCCTGTGAATCAACGTTGCGCGATTTGGTGATGCTACCACTGGCACTATCTCCTTCTGTAATGAAAATGGTTGAGTTGTTTTGCAATGCAATGAACTCTTCTTTATTTTTTGCAGGAGGGTCATCATTAAGGTGAATGCGGCAATCGCGTAATTTTTTATTATGCAGGTTGGCTTTCTTGGCGCGTTCATTAGCCAGTTTTTTTATTCCTGCCAATTCCTTTCTTTCCCGCTCATTCTGCTCAATGCGCTTTTTTAAAGCATCCGCAACGGTTGGGTTACGGTGAAGAAAATTATCCAGTTCCTTGGAAAGAAAATCCAATATAAAATTTTTCATGCTTGGCCCGCCATCATACACATTCTGCGAACCCAGTTTGGTTTTGGTCTGGCTCTCAAATACGGGCTCCTGCACACGCACAGAAACGGCTGCTACAATACTGGTGCGTATATCAGATGCCTCATAATCTTTCTTAAAATAATCTCGGATCACTTTCACATACGCTTCCCGAAATGCCTGTTGATGTGTTCCGCCCTGTGTAGTGTATTGTCCGTTTACAAAAGAAAAAATATCCTCACCATAATCATTGTTATGCGAAAGAGCTACTTCAATATCTTCTCCCTTTAAATGAATAATGGGATACCGCAATTCATCAGGATTGGTTTTGCGTTGCAAGAGATCGAGCAGTCCATTTTTACTTACATATTTCTTACCGTTAAAATGCATGGCCAATCCGGCATTCAGGTAACAGTAATTCCATAACTGGTTATCCAGGTATTCATGTATGTAATGAAAATTGCGGAACACCGTATCATCCGGTACAAACTCAACCAGTGTGCCATTGGGCTGGTCTGTTTTTGCTTCCTTATATTCTTTGATCAGTTCGCCTTTTTCAAACTCTGCTGTTTTTTCTTTCCCTTCGCGAAAAGCGGTTACTTTAAAATACTGGCTCAAAGCATTCACCGCTTTGGTACCTACACCGTTCAGTCCCACACTTTTCTGAAATGCTTTGCTGTCGTATTTAGCACCGGTATTGATCTTGCTCACCACATCCACCACTTTACCCAATGGAATACCACGACCATAATCGCGCACCGTAACAGTTTTACCTTCAATGGTCAGCTCTACCTGTTTACCATGGCCCATGGTGTATTCATCAATACAGTTATCAATTACTTCCTTAATCAATACATAAATACCGTCATCTGGTGCAGAGCCATCGCCCAGTTTACCAATATACATACCGGGGCGTAGGCGTATGTGCTCCTTCCAGTCGAGCGACCGGATGGATTCTTCATTGTACTCAAATAATTGCTTCTCTTCAGCCATGGTCTCAATCGTTATTTAATCAGCTTTTGTTCTTTTCAGGGGGCAGAGGGTAGTTTTTATTCACTAATCCGCCTTTATTCTCTATGGTTGAATTCACAAACCCACAATCCGCAAATCTAACCACCTCACAGAGCAGCCCAATTATACTTTTCTACAAATGCCTTTCAAATGTGGATAAACTGTCGAAAAACCTTAGTCCGCGGAGTTCTAAACAGGGTAAAACTTAATTTCGCGTCATCGAATCGAAAAAAACATATATAAAAACCAATCTGGAAGCCATTGCCAGCTATTCTGCAGCCAAAACTGATGAGAACGACCGGTTCCGTGTTTTTGTGAAAGAAAGAAACCGCGAGCAGATTGACCAGCTCGTATTCCGTTTGAATGAAACCATAACCCCGCAGATCAGTTGTGTGGATTGTGGTAATTGTTGCAAAAGCCTGATGGTGCTGATCAATGATGCTGAAGCGGATAATCTTTCGCAACACCTGGGCCAATCGCGTGAGGATTTTGATACGCAATACCTTGAAAAAGGCAGCGGCGGACTAATGATCATGAACCGGATGCCCTGTCATTTTTTACAGGATAATAAGTGTACGGTATATGAGCACCGTTTTGAAGGCTGTAAAGAATTTCCCGCATTGCACCTACCCAATTTTAAAGATCGCTTGTTTACTACATTCATGCACTATGAGCGTTGTCCGATAATATTTAATGTGGTGGAGCAATTGAAGGAGGAGATGGGATTTGAGCGGGATTGTGTGCAATAAAAGGGCAACTCATGTATTTCCCCACCCTGCGCAGCAGGGAGGGGTGGCTCAAGCGGCTTAGCGAAGAACCGGGGTGGGAAAAATACCCGTAACCTTTCAAGAGCATCCATTCACAACTCCCCTTTCTTCATTTACCTTTACCCATGCTTTCATTCGGAATTGATACCCTTCTCAAAAACCACCCTTCCTGGAAAAAAAATCGCATAGGTTTTGTAACCAATCAAGCGGCCACCACTAACCTGTTGGTTCCTTCCCGCGAAGCGTTGTTAAAAAATGAATTCAACTTACAACTACTATTCTCTCCAGAACATGGATTGAATGTGCAGGGTGCAGATGGCCATGCCATGAAAGATGGTATAGATACATTGACAGGCTTACGGGTGATTAGTTTATACAATACCAAACTGGCTCCTTCAAAAGATGACCTTGAAAAAATTGATATAGTGTTGTTTGATATGCCGGATGTGGGTAGTCGTTTTTATACCTATCTCTGGACATTAACACATGTGATGGAAGCCTGTGCACTCCATCAAAAAAAATTGGTTGTGTTAGACAGGCCTAACCCAATCTCCGGTAATATGGAACTGGCAGAAGGCCCAATACTGGAAGAAGCACAAGCATCTTTTATCGGCCGATGGCCATTACCCATCAGGCATAGCTGCACTTTGGGCGAATTGGCATTATATTTTAATGATACAAGAAACATACAATGCAATCTGGAAGTGATTAAGTGCGAAGGATGGGAACGCAACCATTTTCAAACAGACTGGGGTATTCGTTTTGTGCCTACTTCACCGGCTATTCAAAGTTTTGAAAGTATGTTATTATACCCGGGACTATGTTTGCTGGAAGCTACTAATATCAGCGAGGCACGCGGAACGGATTATGCATTTTGTGCAGCGGGAGCACCATGGATGAAAGGAGAAGCCATTGACGGTATTTTACATCGAATGGGACTGGATGATATGGAAGTAACCCCCATCCGCTTTACCCCTAACGATACAAATGCTAAATACGCAAATGAAGTATGCAGTGGTGTACAACTGGAAGTACGCGAGCCCGCCTATTTTCAATCGGTATCGTTTGGGTTGTTGTTGATACGATTGATCAAACAAATGTACCCGCAGGAGTTTGCGTGGAAACCCTATCCAACATTGGTAAATCCTTCAGGAGAAAATCATATGGATAAATTGCTGGGGATAGCGGATAGTGAGGAATTATTTGATTTACCGCTACCGAAATTCATTGCTGCGGTTACAAAAATTACGCAATGCAGGGGATGGAAAGAGGAGGTGGGGAAGTATCTTCTTTATTCATGATTGTGATCCACCCCGCCCCACGCTCAGCCGCGGGGGCACCCCTCCTTGCTGTGCAAGGTGGGGAAATATTTTCTTTTTGCATCTAAATCAATCATATTCAAATCCGCGAAATCCGTGATTCCGTTTTCATCAGATCTCTAATAACCACACTAGCCACCATACACCCGAAAATAGCGGGCATATAACTGATGGTACCGATGATGGATTTTTTAGGGAAGGCTTTTTCAGATACAATGATTCGCTCCTGCTCTACCGGCTCTGCGCTGAATACTACGGTTAATCCTTTTCGAATACCGAGTTCATTTAATTTTTTTCGCACATATTTGGCAAGATTACATTGAAAGGTTTTTGAAATATCCGTGATCACAATTTGTGAAGGATCGATTTTTCCACCAGCACCTAAAGAACTTACGATGGGAATATTTCTGTCTTTACAGG
This sequence comes from Sediminibacterium sp., assembly GCA_965283715.1. GTDB lineage: Bacteria > Bacteroidota > Bacteroidia > Chitinophagales > Chitinophagaceae > Sediminibacterium. Next base: position 191,091 of record CBDIPL010000003.1, read on the forward strand.
CTTTGATAAAATGCACTTTGGGCGAAAGTGTATCAATACAATCCACCGCATAATCAAAATTACCTTCGTCTAAAATTTGTTTGGTCAAATCTTCTTTTATGTACACTGACAAAACCGTAAGATCCAGTTCGGGATTAATATCTTTCAACCGTTCGGCCATTACCTCTGCCTTTCCTTTTCCGGCAGTAGAATGTAAAGCAGGGATTTGTCGGTTGGTATTACTAAGATCAACCGTATCCGCATCTACAATGGTCATTTTACCAATACCGGCGCGGGCAATCATCTCTGCACAAATACCACCCACACCACCCAATCCAACTACCAATACATTTTTAGAGATCAGTGTCTCAATCTTTTCATCACCCAATAACAATTGGGTGCGGCTCATCCAGTATGGAATCATGGTGTGTTCGATTTACAGAATTAGTAATACAAAAAACTGTCTGAATGTAACTGCATCTCTGCGAAAACTCCCCGTCCTCAGCGCCTCTGCGGCGAAAATTAATTTAAGTTCACCGCAGAGGCGCTGAGTAGCCAGAGGTTTCGCAGAGAAACAAAACAATTCTCGCTATCAGCCTCGAAATAGTTTATTTTAGTTTGCAAAAATGTAGTTCCTATGCGGTATATAAAAATAATTTCCTTGTTGTGCTTTTTTGTATGTTTCTCCACCCTGCATGCACAACAGCCCACTATTCAAATACTTGAATCAGGTAAGAAGATCAGCATCCGCGGATTGAGCGTGGTAACAGACAATATCATCTGGGCCAGTGGCAGTGGAGGATCTGTAGCGCGTTCGCTCGATGGTGGACAAACATTTACCTGGATGAAAGTACCCGGATATGAAAAAAGCGATTTTAGGGATATAGAAGCGTTTGATGAAAACACTGCCATCATCATGGGGATTACCACACCTGCAGTATTATTAAAAACAACAGATGGTGGAAAGAGTTGGAGAAAAGTTTTTGAAGATACCACCAAGGGGGCATTCTTTGATGCGATGGATTTTTTTTGGAAAAAAGGTTTTGGCGTTTTAGTAGGCGACCCAATCAATACAAATATTTATATCGCACATGGTCACAACAATGGAGAAAACTGGGAAGTATTATCACCGCAGGTAAATAATAAGGATACCGATATGAAAGAAGGGGAAGCTTTTTTTGCTTCCAGCGGAACCAACGTCGCCATGTTTCATCCTCAATCAGCGCATTATATCATGGCCACCGGTGGAAAATCATCAAGGTTATTTCATGGAGCAGTCATTGACTCCCTTCCCATTATGCAAGGAACAGGATCAACCGGAGCAAACTCAGTTGCTGTTTACCGTGGTAAAAAAGTGGTGATTGTAGGAGGTGATTTTACAAAAGACACCATCAGCAAAAATAATTGTGTGTTAAGTGATCTGGATCTTTGGAACCCCATGCGTTATAAAATCCCGCAAACACCTCCACATGGCTATCGCTCTTGCGTAATTTTCATGAGTAAGAAAAAACTACTCACCTGCGGTACATCTGGCATCGACATCTCAAAAGATGGCGGCAATAACTGGGAACTGATCTCTAAAGAAAGTTTTCATGTATGTCAGAAAGCAAAAAAAGGTAAAGCTGTTTTTTTAGCGGGTGGTAATGGTAGGATTGCGAAATTGGTGTGGTAGTTTTTTTCACCGCAGAGCCGCTGAGTTCGCAGAGATTTCGCGGAGAATTTCCTCTCTGCGCAAACTCCCTGCTCTCCCCGCCTCCGCGGTGAAAAAAAGTTACCCTGTTAAAAATTTACTTTTCATTAAACCTTCCCAACCACTGCCTGTCATACCAAAAACAGACACCATGAAAAAATTACTTCTCCTAAGTTTACTCGCAGGTTTTTCATTTACCCAGGTATCAGCACAAAGAGGTATCCCAAAGTTTAACCGGAAATCCATGCTAGACAGCCTTAGCCCTGAACAGAAAAAAGAAATGCGCAGTAAAGCAAGGGCACGATATGATAGTCTTCCGCCTGAGAAAAAAGAAGAACTCAAAGAAAGACTCAAAAACAGAGCCGACAGTCTTAACCCCGAACAAAAAGCACGTTTGAGAAAAAGATTACGAAATAACAAACCAGCAGACAAAGGTTAATATAACTCTCTTATTTAGCAAGTAAACAAAGGGCAATCCGGAAACGGAATGCCCTTTGTTTTTTATTTCTTAAAGGCAACATACATTGCCCCGACAATCAATAGAAAACACATGCAGCGTAATTACCAACTTAGTAATCTTTCATAGAAAGCCGTTTAGTTCGATTGCTAAACCCGCCCTGATGGCAGGTAAATTAAATAATATTCGAAAAAAGCGATGACCGACCGATCAAAATGGCTTTTCAGAGCGATAATCACTCACTTTAAGGTGGAGTAGCGTACAAACACCATAAAAATGTTGGATACTAAACACAATCCGATTGTATTCAACATATATCAGTAAATTAGTAGTACCGGTAACAAACTGCTATATGTGCAGACAGCGGACCGCCGGTTGCCAGTTTGCCATCTGATTACACCACCGCATGAATCTTGCAGTGGTAACCCTGTAAAATGTAGCAGCATGAAAAAATTCCAGGCGATTATCAGGTTTACGATGGATGATCAGTTTATGTCTTTTGTACCCCCGCACCGAACGTATATCAATTACCTCATCAATAAAGGAATTATAGACAGCTATGCAGTTAGCATGGAAAGCCAGACCTGCTGGATAACATTGAATACAGAAACCAAAACAGAAGCGGATGGTTATCTTGCCAAATCACCTTTATACAAATACTGGACCTACCAGATAGAAGAATTGTTTGTGTATGATAGCCAACATTACCGCCTGCCAGCGCTGCAGTTGAATTAATTTTACAAAAACAGAAACTTTTTTTTGGAGGATACGACTCAGCCCCTATTTTTGCACTCCCAATAAATACGGGAGCATAGCTCAGCTGGTTTAGAGCATCTGCCTTACAAGCAGAGGGTCCGCGGTTCGAACCCGTGTGCTCCCACAGAATAACCTCTGAAAATTCGGAGGTTATTTTTTTATGTTTAAGACCTCTCTTTCCAAAGTCAACAAAACCGAAATTACGAGTCAGTTTAAGTGGATAATATACAAAAAATAATTTTTTGTATATTAATTAAATTATATAATTTGAATAAATATACAAGATCCAATGTTGCTGGGGAACCGAATCAGAAGAATCAGGGAGACCTATAACCTAACGCAATCTGAAATAGCCTATAGATGTCAGATTAGTCCATCGGCGTATGGACAAATTGAACGAAAAGCAAACAAGGCCAGCTTTGAAACATTACAAAAAATTGCCGATGCATTAGGTGTTTCGGTCGCATTTTTAGTTGACATAAATACTGAAATCCTTATTGAAGAAAAAAACAAGTTATAGCTTGTTGTTACTGAAATTAATCTTTCACAATTTTAATTTGTTGAACTCGTTTCATCAAATCGAATATTAAATATTCAGATTAGAGACATCCCCCCTTCTCTCAGAATTTTTTGGTATAAGAATTTGCGATCCGCAGTTTAATGGCGGAATATTCCGACACAGCGCCTTTAACTGAAGGTAGGGTAACCATTAATCTGAAAAATCATGACTTTTTTAAACCTGGTAAGCAAAGGCACAGTAAAATTTGCAAAGGGAATTTTCATTTCTTATTCCCTCCTATTCGCCGCCGTATTGATCGTCCAGTCCTGTAAAAAAACGCAGGTTGTTAAAAACGATAAAGCGGCAGAAAGATTTTTAGCTGAAGTAAGTAAGGCCAGCCAAACCCTTCAGACAATCGCTGTAAAGAACATAAACAGTTCCGGACAGCAGGTTCTCAATCAGAAAAAGCAGCAGTCAACCAACACAAATGTTATTGCCGTCAATTTTGCGGACGAAAATCAGCAGCCAATTGGATTTATTAATTTTGATGAAATGCCAATCAACCCTAACTATTCATACAATATAAATGGCATGGCAAGCCTGGTCGCCAATTACGATGGTATTTTTAGCTACCAGCCATCTGACAACAGCATTCAGTTCCAGGTTCCCTTACCTGAAGTGGCCAATACATTACAGCCCCTGATTTCAGAAGCCAAAATATATTTAAATTCCAGGGGGCTTACAAATGCTGATATAGATGATATGATCCTTGAAGAGGGCGCCCAGGAAGTAGATCTTGTACCATATGCAACCGCGCTGGCAAAATATGAACAGGAAGGGAATGCAGTAGCCAAAGTAAACTATGTGAATTTATTTTTCACTTCTGCGAATGCAAGGACTGCGCTAGATTGTGCTATGGTTGCCCTGGGAATAGATGCTTTGTGGGCGCTGGGGGGATCAAACGCAGCCGGCTGGACAAGAGCAGGAATGAAAAAAGCATTTGGGGCGGTAGCTAAGCGAGCTTTAGGTCCGATTGGAGTGGCCATCGCAGTTGTAAGTTTTGGATTATGTATGGGAGATTGGATACCTTAATTCATTAATTTAGTATCGTATGTCTACATTTTATCTTATGCTTTTGATAATAGGTTCTTTGACCCTATCCAAGAAGATAGGAGAATTGGTAGTCTCAATTAAAAAAAGAAACAAAGAAAAAATCAAAGTTGATGTCTTTTTTTTAATGCTTACTGTCTTTGTCATCGCTATACTGATTGTATTTGAACGATCAACCCGATGATTGTCATAAAAGATAGAGATGATCTGCCAGGAAAATATTTCACCAATTGGTGTGCCTGATTTTACTTACAAGCAGAGGGGCCGCGGTTCGAACCCGTGTGCTCCCACACAATAACCCCCACTAATTTTTTCTTGGGGGTTATTTTTTGTCCATCTATCACATTTATATTTTATTAAAATCAAAAACAGGTTTTTAATGTGGGATTTGCTTTTCTATTTAATTTCCTGACCATTTTATCGAGTATGGATTCACCGCGAAGACGCAAGGGCGCAAGGATTCACGAGGATTGTAAACCCCTCGCGCACCCTCGTTCCTTTGCGCCCTCGCGGTTAAAAAAATACAATTAACCTCCCCGGATTACCCATCCCTCTTTTCTCATATCGATTCAGCTACTAACTTTGCCACATGATGCGGTTTAGTAACGAGGCAGTCCCCAAGCCCTGGCAGGATGAAGAACAGGAGGTACTCACAGAAGTAACCTCCAACCACAGCCTGATTGTATGGAACGATGAGGTGAATACGTTTGAATGGGTAATTGAAACCCTGATCAAAGTTTGCGGACACGAAACCGAACAAGCCGAACAATGCGCCATGCTCATACACACCCAGGGCAAATACGCCGTAAAAAAAGGCGCCTACGAAACACTTAAGCCTATGTGCGATGCCATTACGGAGAGAGGCATTGGAGCAACCATTGAAATTAATAATTAGTAATTAAAAATTAATAATTGGAAGCTTATGTGTTACCTGTTAACAAATGCGAAGTTTACATTGGGCTGGAAAAAATAAAGGCCGCAATTCATATATAACGCGTAAAATGAATATTAACTGCAAACCAAATCCTGTACTCCAATTTTTAATTATTAATTTTTAATTTTTAATTATCCTCCCCTTGTCTGTATTCGCTCTCGACAGCACACTCTGGTTTCCTCCTGTTGAGGAAGCAATGGAAGATGGATTGCTGGCTATGGGTGGGGATATTAGTGTGGAGCGTTTGTTGCTGGCGTATAAGCGGGGTATTTTCCCATGGTATGATGGAGATACGCCACTTTGGTGGAGCCCCGATCCCCGGTTTGTGCTGTTTCCGGAAAAATTAAAGGTGAGTAAGAGTATGGATTCGCTGATCCGGAAAAATACGTTTCGATTTTCTGTGAACGAAGCTTTCCCGCAGGTAATTAAATCCTGTAAAGAATTACAGCGCAAGGGACAAGACGGAACCTGGATCACTGATGAACTGGAAGCAGCTGTGAATGCATTACACCAACTCCGTTTTGCCTACAGTGCCGAAACCTGGTTGGGCGATGAACTGGTGGGTGGCTTGTATGGCATTCGCATGGGTAAATTATTTTTTGGCGAAAGCATGTTCAGCAAAGTAAGCAATGCCAGCAAATTTGCTTTTATCTGTTACGTACAGCAATTGAAAAAAGAACAAGTACAATTGATAGATTGCCAGGTGTATACTGAACATCTGGAAAGTTTGGGGGCTGAAATGATTTCGAGAAAAGATTTTATTACGGCGCTGCAACATTATGGTTGACCACTCCGGTGATAACCATACATTTTTTCTACATCGCGTACGATCTTTTCCATATCGGCATCTTTTCCGGAAGATTCGTATTTCTGTTTCAGGTTACTGCCAAATACAACAGCTACGGTTTGCCAGAATGCTGCGCTGATAAAGCCTTTGTATTCATCAATGATCTCATAACAATTGTTGCCGGTTTCTCTGTAAATGAGTTTCATCAATACCTTACCCTGGTATACGGAGAGGTTGGTGAGCTTATCGGTGAATTCTTTCTTCAGTTCTTTTTCCCTCGACTTGATGATGGATTTTCTTTGTTTTTTGTCAGTCACATTGGCCAGCCTTGCATTGATCTCGTTCATGATCATACTGGCCCTTTTGGCGTATGGATAGGTAACATATACCGCATTGCGAAGACGTGTCCAATCGGCCCAATAATTTTTCCATTTACCGGTCAGTCTTGTGTACACTTCAACGGGAGGAAGCATGCTCGAAGGAATGGTATCCCCTTCTGGTGTAACAAACGCATATACTTTTAGCGTATCCAATGCACCATGCTGGGCACGTGCTTCTGTGCCTGACAATACAGTCAGCAGCAGTAAGGATAAAAAAATGATATGGTTAACGAAACGTTTCACGCTATTTGAAATTAGACACTTCCGCGCTTATTTATGCTGTTTGACCAGAAAAAGTAACCCGACAAATTGTTAAGACACGCGTAAATTTCCTCTTCGGGCCGTTTTGATGCGTTGGAAAATGGACATAAAGAAGCCAACTACCATGACTACAACCCCCAGCCAAAGAATGTTGATCATAGGGAATTCATATACTTTTAGGGTAATCAGATCTGTAATAGCACCGCTTTCTTTAATACCGATTTCCAGTTTGCCTGTTTTTTCATCCACTACTTTATTAAATTTCACAACCAGGCTTTGGGCTAAAACGGTATCGGGCAATTCGCGCAGGTTCATTCCTTTCAAAGCCACACCGGGGTTGGCAGCATATCTTCTTCCATCTTTGGAGATGACAGTCATATCTAAAAACAAGGCACTTTCGTCGTCTTTAAACTTGCTCTTCAATGCCTCAGGATTTTTACTCACTTTATTCAGAATCATAAAACCATTGCTGTAAAAAATCGTATCACCAGTACTGATCTCACGGTTACGAAAACTAACCGTATCCTCATGATCATTTTCCTGAAAAGATGTGATGTATACAAAAATATCCTTGTACCAATAATGTTTGGCGCTTGGGTTGGCAGAGAACCCTTCTCCCCCTTTGTTCTGTTTGATCACATCAGGATATAAACGGAAACCTTCTCCCCCATCCTTCGCTTTAAAATCAATTTCAAAATAGCGCTTGCGGTCTTTGGGGTTCAGTGTATCCTTTGTATACGTAACCATATACCTGCCCATATCTGTAGGCAGATTTTTAAAGAGGGTAATGTTTTCAGCAGGGTCGCCAGCAGCATTGCCTTTCTCATTGGCATCTGCACGTAAGGGTGTAATACCGGTTGTGTTCCAACTTAACACCGTTTTTTTACTGGAAGAAATCAAAATACCCACGAGAACCAAACCAAAACCAACGTGCGCCACAGAAGCGCCGGCTGCTTTTACTTTTCCTTTTATGCCCAACCATATATAGGATGCATTGGCTACCACCGCATATACGGCAGCGAAAACGGCAATATGAATGGCGAATAAAAAGCCGGGACCTTTTTTATCGTAGGATATATGGCCAAACAGGCTGATGGAAAGACTAATCAACACCGCAATAAAAGTGGGAATCCATATTTTCTTTCCAAAGAAAGCTTTGGGTGTGTCTTTGTATTTGAGGTATTGTGTAATGGCCGTTAAGAGTCCGATAACAATAGCCACAAAAACCTGGATCTGGTTATAAGCAAACTCCACATCTTCCGGAGGAGCGATTTTAGTACCAAATACTTTATTGAATACAGGCACCGAGGTTTTACCAGAGATCACTACCCCCGACAAAAACAAAACCAGGGAACCAATAAACATCCAGAACTCGCGGCTATAGGTATTCTCTTCCTTAACAATAGAGGGAATACTTTTATAAGTGCGGATATAGAGAATCATGGCCGGTACAAAGAAAATAAGCAGGAACAACAACAATTGCACGTTCATGCCCAGATCGGTAAAGGCGTGTACAGAAGTATCGCCCAGTATGCCACTCCTTGTTAAGAATGTGGAATATAAAATCAGCGAGAAGCTAATGATATAGAAGAAATACGTAGGCCGCAGTGAGTAGCCGCTATTTTTATAAATCAAGTTGGTATGCAAGCCTGCCACCAGTGTCAGCCAGGGAACCAGTGAGGCATTCTCTACCGGATCCCATGCCCAGTACCCGCCAAAAGATAAACTTTCATAGGCCCATGCGGCACCCATCATTACTCCTAAACCAAGAATGGCCGCAGAAAAAGAAGCCCACGGTAAAGCAGGTGTAATCCAGTCGTGCTTTTTGCGCAGCAACCCTGCAATGGCAAAAGCAAACGGAACAATGGTAGAGGCAAAACCTAGAAATAAAATAGGCGGATGTATCACCATCCAGTAGTTCTGCAGTAAGGTATTCAAGCCGGTTCCATCTCCTAACATGGTCAGGTAATCGGCCCGTAATCCGCCGGAGGAAATATCCTGAAAGCGTGGGGCTCCGTCGAAAAATCCTTCATTACGTGATAAAATAAATGGACTGCTTCCTATTTTAGTATCAAAAAAATATAAACCAATTACCATGGTGGCCAAACAGAATTGTGCAAAGCTTACCACCATCATCACTCCCGACTCCCATTCTTTAGAACGCCAGATTAAAACCCATCCGAGCACACAATGCCAAAAACTCCAGAGCATAAAACTACCTTCTTGCCCTTCCCAGAAACAGGCCAGCAGGTATTCCATCTGTAAACCCTTATCACTATGGGTATAGGCGTATTTGTACTCGAAATAATGGTTGGATATGATAAAGTATAAAGTAATAAAGAGTGCAATAACACTAATGGTTTCCAACAGAAAAGCCACCCTTGCCAATTTTATCCAGCCTTGTTTTTCGGTAAGTGAAGGCGTTCTGAAAGCCCAAGCATAGGCCACGGTTGCCACCAGTGAGGCCATTAAAGAAAGTATTGCAAAAAAATGTCCAATCTGGCCTGGCAGTAAATGTTCTCCGATATAATTCATGTAGCGTTAATTCTGGTAGGATAATACAGGTATAATAACAGTATAAAAGATGCTATGAAGTAGTTTGAATGGTTTTATTGGCTTTAGGATCGTCTTTGTATTTAGAAGGGCATTTCAAGAGGATATCCTTGCACTCAAAATGATCGCCCTGAACCCTGCCCTTTAGTACCAGACGCTCACTTTTTTCCATATCGGTGGGTTTGTTATTATGGTAGATTACTTTGATATTATTACCCAACGTATCAACGGCTGTGAATGTGAGGTAATTGGGATTCTTAACTGCATCGTACTCCAAAGGCTGCTGTTTATCCAATTTTACAATCAGGTTTACAAATTTACCTTCCTTCTCTTTGGCAGAAGCGATGGTTTCGTAGGTGGTTAAATCACCGGTATAGCTGATCAAAACCACAATGGCGGCAGCAATACAAACCAGGATAGCTATATGTGTCTTCTTCATAATCTCATTTTTACCCTGCAAAAGTAGCCCAAAATGACATGGTAAAAGCTGACGATTATCAGTGAAGCCTGTTAAAAACCATTTTCATTCCACAAAACCCCTTTTACCTAAATGCCTAACTACCGTTACAGGTAGATATAAGCAGCGAAAAGCTTATCGTTACAATCTTTATTATATTCAGAAATTTGCTGCTAAATTTGCGGCCTGTTTGCAATTATAAGATATCAAGATGGCCGATTTATCGCAGTTTGACCCCAACGCAGTAGGTAATCCCAACAACAACCTTTTTGGTCTTCCCTTTACCGAAGACGATGCCCGTTTGGTAATTTTACCGGTACCCTGGGAAGTTACCGTTAGCTACGGCGCAGGCACAGCGCGCGCATCAGAGCATGTGAACAAAGCCAGTAAGCAGGTAGATATTCTGGATGTGGATGGCGACTATGGCTGGAAGCAAGGATTTTTTATGCGCGGCCTAGACAGAAAGATCCTGATGAAAAGTGATTATCTGCGCAAAGAAGCTGAATTGTACATTGATTACATTTCTAAAGGGGAACTGGTAGATAAGAACAAGTTCATGTGCAAAAGCCTGAAGGAAATTAATGAGGGCAGTGCCATGATGAACCAGTGGGTGTATGAACAAACCAAAGACCTGTTACAGAAAGATAAACTCGTGGGCTTATTGGGAGGCGATCATAGCACTCCATTAGGTTTTATGAGGGCTTTGGGAGAAAAGCATGGCTCGTATGGTGTGTTGCAAATTGATGCACATTGTGATCTTCGTAAATCGTATGAGTTCTTCACTTACTCCCACGCATCCATCATGTACAATGCATTACAGGAGGTACCGGCCATACAGAAATTAGTTCAGGTGGGTATCAGGGATTTTTGTGAAGAAGAATGGGAACTGATCAGCAAAAGCGATTACAAAATTATTGCCTACCAGGATAAAGAAATCAAAGAGCGCCAATACGAAGGCGAAACCTGGAAACATATAGTAGAAGAGATCATCAATCACCTTCCGGAAAAAGTATACATCAGTTTTGATATTGATGGTTTGGATAGAAAGTATTGTCCCAACACCGGAACGCCTGTGAATGGTGGATTTGAATCAGAGGAAGTATTATACCTCATCAAAAAAATCAGCGAAAGCGGCAGAAAACTCATTGGGTTTGACCTAGTGGAAATTGGGGTAGGACAAACCGACTGGGACAGCAATGTTGGTGCACATATTTTATGGCGGTTATGTAACCTGCTGGTCAAAAATCAATCTTAACCCGGCATTCATGAAAGTATACGATTACATTATTGTATTAAAAAGGCCGGATTATTTATTGGTGGATCTTGTTAGCCGTTTACTGCTGATGATTGCGCTAGCTTTTTTAGGCTACACTCTTTTCTGGATTCCCTTTACTTGGTTCAGTCTTTTACTCATTGGTTTAATCATGGGTATTGCTTACTGGTGGATACGATGCTACCAGCAACAGAAAAAAGGCGAGATCCCTTTGTACCGTTTGGGTTTGTTATTTGCTACTATCGGTTTTGGTATGTTGCTTCGTTTTCACTGGATCACCATGTTGTATTTTTTTGCGGTGATCGCAGAAAAGCAGGTAAAATTTCCACAGGAAGTGGCCTTTGATGAAACAGGGGTTGTAATCAACTCATTCCCCAAAAAATATTATACATGGGACCAGATACAGAATGTGGTTTTGAAAGACGGGATCTTAACCATCGATTTCAAAAACAATAAACTGATACAAAAATCCATCGAATCGGATAGTTCTGCCGCAGAAGAGCAGGAATTTAACGAGTTTTGCAAAGGCAGGCTGAACGCGTAACGCTTAAAGCTAAAGGCTTGAGGCTAACATCTTATAATTAGTACTTTTTATTTTACAAACATCACATGGTTATAACACAATCGCCTTACCTGTTGTATTCAGATGGAAAGGGAAATATTTTTGAGGATGACAGTCTGTATGCTGTAGGCCGTGCGGGTTGGGATGCTTTTCCTATTCCGACAGAAGAATGGATAGAACTGCCAGACGGTGGTAACCTCTATGAACTACCCGGCCGCCGTGGTATTGGCATTGATGTAAACACCGGCGAAATGCGTTTATGCGAAAAAGGCTGGGCGGTTGCCGCATTCATTCCTCCGGCGCATACCGGTTTATACATTGCCGCATTTGAAACCTTACCGGATGCACCTACCCTTCCACTGTTTTGTTATACGGCTGTGGGTTGGCTGAATAATAAAAATTATGTTCCTGCGGTTCGCATAGAAAAAGATATCCGACAAGAATGTGCCGGATATGATGATACCAAAATCAATACCGGTGCCCATAACTTGCTTGCCGCTTATCCGGAGAACCGTTTGGTAAAACATTTGATGGAGAATTGTTGTATGACATATAATTGTCCTGCAGCACGTAATTTTTCGTTAGGCAGATGGGAATGTCCCGTGCCTACTTCACCTGCCTGTAATGCCAACTGTATAGGCTGTATTTCTTTTCAGCCTGAAGAAGAAACGATTGTATCTACACAAGATCGCCTTACGTTTAAACCGATGGCAGAAGAGATTGTAGAGTTTACGGTTCCACATTTAATGAATGCCCCTTTCCCGATTGTAAGCTTTGGGCAGGGATGTGAAGGCGAGCCTTTGCTAATGTGGGAAACCATTCGCGAAGCCATCATTGAAATACGCAAACACACGCCCAACGGTAGCATCAATATCAACACCAATGGTTCCAAGCCCGATGCGGTGAAAGCCTTGTGTGAAGCGGGTTTGAATAGTATTCGTGTTAGCACCAATTCGGCCAGAAAACATATTTATGAGCCTTATTACCGTCCGAATAATTACCAGTTTGAAGATATTATTGAGAGCCTGAAAGTAGTTCGGGGGTATGGGGGCTGGACAAGCATCAACTACTTTGTATTTCCGGGCATGACAGATAGTGTGGAAGAATATGAGGCCCTGCGTAAGCTGATCATAGATACAGATCTTTGCATGATACAATGGCGCAATTTTAATATTGATCCCGATTGGTACATGGGTAAAATAGGCGTGAATGAAACAGGGGAAATGCTCGGTGTAAAACAATTAATGGAGCTGCTGCGCGATGAATTTCCCAATCTCCGGTATGGTTACTTCAATCCTTCGATGGAAAGAATTAAGGGGGACTATGAGCATGATTTTGCGGGTGGAGAAAAGTATGCGTAGGTAAAGTCAGGGCTAAAGCCCAAGGAATTTAGTGGCAGTTTTGTCCCCAGCTTGAAAGCTGGGGTTATGGAGGAGTTCCAAGAACAGAGCCCTATTTACATTCATTGAAACTATTTCACGACTTCATCTCTAACCCCAGCTTTTAAGCAGGTAGCCTTAGACATATCAAGTTCACGGGGCTTCAACCCTAACTTGATGAACATCTTTCACCAGTTCATTAACCCCAGCTTTCAAGCTGGGGCCTTAGACATATCAAGTACACCGGGCTTCAGCCCTGACCCACTCCAAAAGTTTTCAGGAAGCCTGTATACTCTTCTTCAAAGCTCATCTTTCGATGATGTTCTTCCTGATAACGGATATAATCTCGAACAATATCCAATTTTGCAACACTTACCGAAGATGAAAAATACTCATCGGCCCATCCAAATTTATTTTGCAGAATATCATTTTTATTAATCCAATTTGCAGCTTCTCCTTTTATCATTTGCATTTGCTTAGCAACACTCCAATCAGAACGTAAAGACATCAGGCAATGCATATGATCCAGATATCCATTTACGATATCAATATAAAACCCTTTAGAAAAGGCGTTTTCATATATGTGTTTACAAATCAGATCACGGGGCTCTCTCAATAACACTTTCTCTCTGTTTTTAGTGCCCCATACAGCATGAATCCATATTATATTGTATGACATTTTTTGATTGCAAAATAATTACAGTAGATGAAACAGGGTAGCGTATTTACCGCAATCCTTATTTTAAAGTAACTTGCGGGTTGCAATTATTTTAATGTCAAAAAATTCCCCTCAAAACACCACAGGCATACTACTCGCAGTTTTTGCCACCATTATCTGGTCGGGCAATTTTATTGTATCAAGAGGAGTAAGTACCCAGATCGGCCCGGTAAGTCTTGCTTTTTACAGATGGCTTGCGGGTGCTGTGATCATTGCACCCTTTGCCTGGAAAAAATTTATAGCTGAAAAAGAAATCATCAAAGCCAACTGGAAATATTTGTTCTGGGTTTCTTTAACGGGCATAGCCATATTCAATACCTGCGTATATGTGGCAGGCCATTTTACCACAGCCATTAATATGGCATTGATTGGCACTACCTCCTCCCCTGTTTTTGCTACGGTACTGGCTGTTGTTTTTTTAAAAGAAAGGCCCGGTATATTTCGCATTAGCGGCATGCTGATTTGTATTGTGGGCATCCTGTTATTAATTTCAAAAGGAAGTTGGCAAACACTGGCGGGCTTTCATTTTTCTACAGGTGATCTTTGGGTATTAGCAGGTGCTTTGGCATTTGCCATGTACAGCAATTTGGTACGTAAAAAACCTGCTACCATTTCATCACTAAATTTTTTATTTGTGATTTTTGCTGCTGGCGTGTGTATGTTATTTCCCTTCTACATAGCAGAAACTGCTTGGTCAGCACCGGTACAATGGAGTTATTCACTGGTAGCAGTGATCCTTTATTTGGGTGCGGGCACTTCTGTGATTGCTTTTCTCTTTTGGAATATGTCTATACACAAATTGGGAGCTGGAAGAACTGTGTTGTTCGGCAATTTAATTCCTGTTTTCTCTACACTGGAAGCAGTTTGGCTATTGGGAGAAGAGATCCATACCATCCATATCATCAGCGGTATAACGGTTATTGGCGGATTGATACTCGCTAATATTACAACAACAAAAAAATCAGCCTAAACACAATACATCAATTCTCTAATGGATACCACCACCCTCATCTTACTTTGTTTGTTTGCATTTGCTGCAGGTTTTGTTGATGCCATTGTGGGTGGTGGCGGATTAATTCAAACACCTGCTTCTTTGGTATTATTACCCAACCTGCCCGTTGCCACCGTAATTGGTTCCTTAAAAATTCCTGCTTTTTCCGGAACGGCATTCGCTACTGTTCAATACCTGAAAAAAGTAACCATCCGTTGGCGCATTGCGGGTATGATGTGTGTGACTGCTTTCATTTCCGCATTCATTGGTTCAGAAGTATTGACCATGGTTAGTAACCAATATATGAAACCAGTGATATTTTGTGTATTGATTGTAGTGGCCATCTATACCTATACTAAAAAGAATTTTGGCCAACACACCCACAACACCCTCACACGTAAAAAAGAAATCATCTATGGCTTATTGATCAGTGTCGTAATTGGTTTTTATGATGGTTTCATTGGTCCCGGTGCAGGTAGTTTTTTGGTGTTGGCTTTTATCACTTTATTGGGATTTGATTTTTTGCATGCCAGTGCCAATGCAAAGCTTATCAATCTATCCACCAATTTTGGTTCTATCGTTTTATTCATGTTAAAAGGAACCATTCTCTGGAGTGTGGCGCTGCCCATGGCCGTATGCAATGGTATAGGAGGCATACTCGGCGCCCGCTTAGCCATCGCCAAAGGCAATCGTTTTATCAGGGTATTTTTTTTACTCGTTATCACCGCAACTCTCTTGCGGTTTGGGTATGACGTGTTTTTGAAGGGATAGTTGGTTTACTGGTTTATTGGTTTACTAGTTTACTGGTTTTTGCTTATGCTAGGAACTTTCGTCAAGTTGACCGTTTGAGAAGGAATATGGATAGTTTTTATCAGCCAGCAACTCTACTACCAATAAACTAGTAAACCAATAAACTAGTAAACACATCCAATCTTAACCTTTCCTTATACCCCAACGTGGATTACCCTGAAGGGAATTAGGTAATTTTCAACATCCATTATAACCAACCCTGATACCTGTACATTTGATATGACCAATTACAAGTCCATGTCGGCCAGTTTTGAAAAAGAAAAGAACCTGAAAGCATCAGCTTACACAGTAATGATCTGTGTATTGTTATTTGTATTGTTCTTTTTCATGCAATGGACCTTACCTCAAATTCCACCACCCGATTTTGGAGAAGGAATTGAAGTAAACCTGGGCAATAGTGAAACCGGTTTGGGTGATGAGGCTCCGATGAAGCCCGGTGATCCTTCTCTTACAGAAGATGCCGTATCTGCGCCACCTAAAAGTATTGCGCAAGCCAGTAACCAACCAAAGATTAATACAGATGAGTATGCAGATGGTGATGCACCTGCGGTTTCCAAGCCTAATAAAACGGTTAGCAAACCATTGAATACACCACCTGTAGAAGCTAAAAAAACGAACCCTACAACCGTTACCAACCCAACACCAGCACCACCTAAACCGAAAGCTATTTTTAAAGGAGGTACCAGTACTACTACCAGTGGTAACCGGGCGGATAGTTACAATGGCATCAACAACCAGGGTATTGCGGGTGGCAAAGGCGATCAGGGCAACCCAAACGGCAACCCCAACTCAGATAGCTATAAAGGCAATGCTGCCAGTGGTAATAGCGGAAACGGTGGCGCGGGCGGGGTTAGCATCAGAAGTGGGTTAGATGGCAGGCGTATTACCAAACTACCTTCCTTTGAAGATGAATTTAATGAGAATGCAAAAGTAGCAGTTGATATTACAGTTGATAAAGCAGGCAATGTAACCATGGCTGTTGTAAACCAGCGTGGCACTACCACCACCAATCAATCCATACGTGCCATTGCCCTTCGCAAAGCACGTAGTTTGAAACTGAGCAGTGGCAGTGCGGATGAACAAACCGGCACATTGGTATTCAATTTCAAACTGCGCGGTTAATTATTGTTGCATATTTGCAGCAGCAATGACATACGAAGAAACCATAACCTATCTTTTTCAAAAACTACCCATGTTCAGCCGCATTGGCGCGGCAGCTTTTAAGAAAGACCTTACAAATACCCTTCGCCTTTGCGAAGCGTTGGATAATCCGCAACACAAATTCAAAAGCATTCATATTGCCGGCACCAATGGCAAAGGCTCTACCAGCCATATGCTGGCGGCCATTTTACAAACTGCCGGATACAAAACAGGTTTGTATACTTCTCCGCATTTAAAAGATTTCAGGGAGCGCATCCGGATAAATGGTGAATGGATTGAAGAAAACTTTGTGGTTGATTTTACCCAACGGATCCAGCCTTTGATCAACGAATTAGAACCCTCTTTTTTTGAAATCACGGTTGCCATGGCTTTCGATTATTTTGCCAAAGAAGAAGTAGATATTGCCGTAATAGAAGTAGGACTGGGCGGGCGCTTAGACAGTACCAATATCATAACACCTGAACTCAGCATCATCACCAATATTGGCTGGGACCATATGAATATGCTGGGCGATACACTGGAAAAAATTTCTGCAGAAAAAGCGGGTATTATTAAGCAGGGTATACCGGTTGTGATTGGAGAAGTGATCAAAGAATCAAAACCTTCGTTTGAAGCTTATGCCGCAGATTCGCAGATTATTTATGCCGAAGAAAAAAGATATGTAGCCGGATGGGAATACAAACACCACCAATTATCCGTGGAAGTAGCCGATAAAAAAACCGACACGCATCATACTTATCAACTCGATCTTCCGGGCATGTATCAAACTAAAAATTTATTAACGGTGCTCGAAGCGGCACATCAATTACAAATACAGGGCTGGAGAACAGATATTGCTACAATACAAAAAGCATTGCCACAAGTTAAACACCTAACTGGTTTACATGGAAGATGGGAATTGATACACAAAAATCCCTCTGTCATATTGGATGTTGGACATAATGTGGATGGCATCACACAAATTGTAAAGCAACTGGAAGTAACGGATTATCACCATCTGCACATCATCATCGGAATGGTGAGAGATAAAGAGATTGATGCGGTGCTTGCTTTATTACCCAAACAAGCTGTGTATTATTTTACTCAGGCGCAAATACCAAGAGCATTAGACGCAGAAAGCTTAACGCAAAACGCAAAACGCTTCTCTTTACAGGGTAATTCATTTAAAGATGTAAACACAGCTCTGCAAAACGCACTAAGTCATTCGCATGCAAATGATTTGATTCTGGTTTGTGGGAGTGTGTTTTTGGTTGGGGAAGTGAACTTGTAGTTTTTTTTGCCACTGATTGCACTGATTAGCACTGATTTTTTCAGTGCTAATCAGTGCAATCAGTGGCAAAAGAATTAAACAAACTGCAACCACCCTAACTTCACCAATGCTTCATACAAAGGTCCAATTTGAACACCATGCTGCATTTTATTTTCGCGGAGTAATTGTATAATCTCTTCTTTTGAAAAAGAAACCACATCGATATCTTCCAATGCATCCGGATTTACTGTTACAGTTGGTGTTGCATTACGTGCCAGATAAAAATAAGCGGTATTGTTATTAATAGCAGGATTGGGTGCCAGCTTCAACAAAAATTCAATATCGGTAGAGGTATGCCCTGTCTCCTCCTCCATTTCGCGTTTGGCGGCTGCCAGCGGGTCTTCATTTTTTTCAATCACACCACCGGGTAATTCAAAAGTGATCTGGTCTACCGGATAACGATATTGCCGAACCAAAATAATTCTCTCCTCTTTCGTTACTACAATCGTATTACACCAATCTGGCAACTCCACTACATAATAAGGTTCAATAATTCTTCCATCCGGAAATTCACAACTGTCTGCCCGCGCCTGAAACCAGCGGTCTCTGAAAACATATTCAGAGGAAAGCATTTTCCAGCGCAGGTCACGTTCCTGATTTGCATCCTTCCTCATCACCATCCCTTGCTTTCACGTAATGATGTAATGTGAGCTGTATGATGCTTGCCATGCCATGCATACATACCCAGTAAAAACCACAATGTCATTTGCCTGCCATGCTCTGGGTGTACCACGGTTCTTTCCCATTCAGCATCTGAAATATCTTTTATGGCAACTTCCCAGCGCCTGTGTAAAGCATGTAAAAGTGTGAGTGATAAATTAATGGGCAATGCATTATCCGGAAATAAAGCCCACTCTTTTTCTTCATAAGGTTTAATGGTAGGATTGTTTTCTGTCAACCCCAATTTAAAACGTATGTAGGCGTTCATATGACTATCGGCTACATGGTGCACCAGTTGCTGTACCGTCCAGCCTCCATCTCGGTAAGGTGTTTGTAATTGCGCAGCATCTAAATTCAGTATCGCCCTTTCCAGTTCTTCCGGTAGAAAATGCAGATCCAGCAACCATTTTTCTTTTTGTTCTTTTGAAAAAGGTTGTGGTTCGTATTTACCAATTGGGTAACGTGGATCTTGTGTCATATATCAATCATTTAAAAAATCTTAGTGATTCCCAACATCCGTTCCAGCAATGTCAATCCTCCCTCAACACTTTACCTGTCAGATTAATAAATACATCTTCCAGGTTGGCCTGTTTCACTTCTTTGGGTCTTTCAAAACCGGTGGCTACCAGTTCATCAATTAATTTATCCGGAGAATTCAGTGCGATGATTTTTCCGCTATCAATGATCGCCACTCGATCACACAATACTTCGGCTTCATCCATATAATGCGTGGTAATAATGACCGTAGTGCCCTGGCTGCGGATCTCACGGATCAAATCCCACAAATTTCTCCTTGCCTGCGGATCAAGACCCGTGGTAGGCTCATCCAGAAAAATAATTTTGGGTTGATTAATCAGCGTAGTGGCAATAGAGAATCGCTGTTTTTGTCCGCCACTCAGTTCTTTGAATTTGGCTTTGGCCTTGTCGCGCAAATTTACTTTATCCAATAACAGCAGCGGATCTACTTCTTCGTTATACAAACCTGCAAATAAGTTAATTAATTCTACCAGTTGTAAACTGGGATAATATCCTGATGTTTGTAATTGTACACCAATAATTTTTTTTATGTCATTGGGTGATTGATCAAGGTTAATTCCATCAACCCATATCTCTCCACTGGTTTTCTGACGAAGCGTTTCGATGATCTCTAATGTAGTGGATTTACCTGCGCCATTAGGACCCAGCAAACCAAATATTTCTCCTTCCTGAACATCAAAACTGATGCCCTTTACCGCTTCAAAGTCTCCGTATTTTTTGTGCAGGTTCTTTACCTGTATGATTGTTTTGGTCATTTGCTAAAATTGATACACCAGTCCGGCGGATGAATTAGATACCCCAATACCCAAAGATGCCCCATTGTATTTTTGATTGAATAAAGATACGGCCATTTGCAGATTCCGTTGCCCCATAAGTGTGAGGTATCCACCCGTTAGTGTAGTAGCAAAACCACCACCCAACAATGCCCATCCCAGTCCTTTTTTATCGGGTGCTGATAAATAGCTGATCCCTATTACAGTGCAAAGCAAACCGGATACACTCAGTATTTGCCCCACAATTTTATTGGATTGGTGTTTTTGATACAGGTATAACAATTCTGTATTCCCGGTGCGATAAAACAATTGACTAAATTGTTTACTGCCATTATACAGTGTATCGTTGTAGATGATCACATTAGGCTTGGTCATAATTACATACGACATACCTTTTCCATTTAACTTTTGTTGTGCTCCTGCCGAAAAACCAATGATGACAAACACAAGTAAGAGATAACCAATCTTTTTCATTCGTTTTATTTGATCGTTCCTGTAAACGTTTCGAGTTCCTGCATCATGTGCTTGCTCCCGATAAATAATGCGGTACGCTGGTGCAATTCTGTAGGCTGAATATCCAGTATGCGCTGTCTGCCATTGGTAGC
This sequence comes from Sediminibacterium sp., assembly GCA_965283715.1. Lineage (GTDB taxonomy): Bacteria > Bacteroidota > Bacteroidia > Chitinophagales > Chitinophagaceae > Sediminibacterium. The sequence goes on from CBDIPL010000003.1 coordinate 211,732, forward strand.
TGAACCACCTGCTACTTCAACAATAAAGGCAAAAGGATTGGCTTCATATAACAAACGCAGTTTGCCTTTGGGTTTATCTATGGTAGACGGATACATAAAAATTCCTCCTTTAATCAGGTTACGATGCACATCGGCCACCATACTGCCGATATAACGTTGTGTATAAGGGCCGCCATTCTCTTTGGTTTTGCGCTGGCACCCATCAATGTATTTGCGAACCGATTCATCATACTGGAAAAAATTTCCGTGATTAACGGAATAAAATTTTCCTGACTCCGGGCATTGGATATTGGGATGGCTGAGAGAAAATTCACCAATAGAAGGATCGAGGGTAAAACCATTTACTCCTCTTCTGGTAGCATACACCAGCATGGTGCTGGAACCATATACCACATATCCGGCGGCTACCTGTTTATTACCAGCCTGTAAAAAATCTTCTTTACGGCAGGGCTTACCTAATTCACTTACGCGCTTGTATATACTAAAAATAGTACCAATAGAAACGTTCACATCAATATTTCCACTACCATCCAGCGGATCGAATAATACAACGTATTTACTGTTGTTACTTACTTCATCATCGAACACCACAAAATCATCCATTTCCTCGCTGCCAATACCCGCGCAGCTGATGCCATGTTTTAATACGCCCATGAACTGGTTGTTGGCAAATATGTCGAGTTTTTTTACATCCTCCCCCTGCACATTAATACTTCCTGCATCGCCCAGTATATCTACCAACCCGGCTTTGTTCACTTCTACATTTACTCTTTTGGCAGCAAGGGCCAGATCGCGTAGCAAACGGCTTAATTCGCCGGTGGCGGAAGGAAACTGGCGTAATTGGGTTAATGTAAATTCATCCAGCGTAAGAATATTCCGGTTTACCATCATGCGGCTATCATTTCGATAAAGTTAGGGAGCCGACTGTAATCGAAACGATAAATTTTATGAATGAACGATGTAGTAAATACACAACCCTTTACTAACTACGGAAGAAGATTTGTGTAAAATAAATCACTCCTTTCCGGTCTTTATAAAAGCCTATGCCTGTGTAGCGATAATTGCCTTCGATATTTTTTTTATGTCCCGGACTATTCAACCAGCCTTTAACCACTTCTTTGGCTGATAATTTTCCATAGGCAACATTTTCGGACGAAGCAGAAATCCAGCCAAAACTCTTTTTAATCGTTTCTATTCGTTTTTCAAACCCATCATGACCAAATGCTGTTTTACCTGTTGCCATATTTCTGCTATGCTCAGCACTTTGCTGATCCACAATAGGAAGTCTTTGCAATGAAACCAAGCCTTTCGAACGCCTGTGATCATTCACATATTGTAGGATAGAAGTCTCCATACCATTGTCAGCAACTGTTTCTTTGGGAGAAGGCTCAGAAACAGTAGCAGCTTGTGGGGTGGTACAAGAAAGCAATGCTATAGAAACCATCAGGAAGAAAGCATTTCTCAGAAATACGGAATTTGTCATATAAATCTTTTACAGTACACAGGCAACAACCGTACCAATCCACGTGTATGGTTATTTTCAATTCCCTAATTACCCCTAGTTTTGCGCAACAAATCAACCTCAAGCAGACGGGCATGAAAGTATTTAAATTCGGCGGGGCCAGTGTTAATAGCGTAGAACGAATTAAGAATCTGGCAGGAATCGTAAAATTATATGAGAACCAGCCCCTGGTGATCATTATTTCGGCCATGGGTAAAACCACGAACGGACTTGAAAAAGTGGTGGAATCTTTTTTTGCAGGAAAACAGGAAGAAGCTTTGCAATTATTTGATGTGGTTAAACAACATCATATCAATGTATCCAAATATTTATTGGTTACCCGTTTCAACGAATGCCTATCACAACTAACTGATTTTTTTACAGAAGTGGAATGGTTGCTGCACGATAAACCGGTTAGAGAATTTGATTATTATTATGATCAGGTGGTATGTGTAGGAGAATTACTCAGCACTTGCATTGTAAGCCATTACCTCAATGAAGTAAAAATCAGCAATGAGTGGCTGGATGTTCGCGACCTGGTTCGTACCGATAATAATTTCAGGGATGCGGGGATTCAGTGGGATGTAACAAGTGAAAGGATTAAGTTGGCAATGGGCAGTAGCAGTGGGCAGTTTGGGAAAGATACCGATAATGCGCAAGTAACCTCTAATATCTATATTACACAAGGTTTTATTGGTTGTACCGATGATAATGAAAGTACCACACTGGGGCGTGAAGGAAGTGATTATACTGCTGCCGTTTTTGCCAATATTCTCGAAGCTGAAAGTGTGAGTATTTGGAAAGATGTAGAAGGTGTAATGAATGCCGATCCCAAATTATTTCCTGAAGCGCAGTTGATACCCGAGCTGAATTTTACCGAGGTAATTGAAATGGCTTATTATGGTGCCCAGGTAATTCATCCCAAAACCATTAAGCCATTACAAAACAAAGGCATTCCCCTGCATGTGAAATGTTTTCTTGATCCATCGCTTCCAGGAACGGTGATTCATAATAAAAACAGTAAAGGCCTGCCTCCTATTATTGTGATCAAACAAAACCAGGCTATACTGCATTTGAACAGCCAGGATTTTTCTTTTGTGGGAGAAGAACCGATGAGCAGGTTATATCAAATGTTTACGAAAATCAAGATCCGTCCCAATCTAATTCAAACGGGTGCCATCAATGTACAGATATGTTTGGATTACCGAGCCGATAAAATTGAACAGTTAGCCTCTGCAGCAGCAGAACTGTTTGATGTGCAGGTAGAGAAAGACCTGAACCTGCTTACCATACGACATTATAACTCAGCTGTATTTGAAAAATTAACTGCAGGAAAAAATATTGTGCTAACCCAGCGTACAAAAGAAACGATTCAGGTATTGTATACGGACTAATTAAAGAGGAACATATTCTCCTTTTTTGTTCACAGAAATCAGCGGGAGTTTTTTGTTATGCTCAAAATAATCAAATACTTCTTTTAAGCGTGATGAGAAATTTTTGTAAGCGGCATCGTCCTTAGTTGATCGTGTGAGGTAGTCGCGGCTTTTTTCTACATTATACCGTATCGGAAAGATGTGAACCGGAATAAAATCCTGTCCCTGGTCGTGTGCATAGGAAGCCAATACATACAGCTCTTCTATCTGGCTGTTTTGAATAGGAATACAACCTACGGTTACGCAACTGCCATGTATATAAATATCATTACCAGGTTTTACAGAATCGCTTAATAAAAGGTCGGATGCATTGGGATAATTAATACCCAATGCCATATGGTAACTGCTTTTGGGATTGAATTCATTGATATAATAAAACCCTTCCGGCACCTGGTAATCGCCTTCAATACGTTTGGGGCCCATGGCACCCGATAGCGCACAGACTTTATACGTTTTGAATAATTTGTATGGTTCATTCTTTGTGTTGCGCACCCAAACTTCCAGTTGACTATCGTATTTAAAACTACGCAGGTACATCTGTTTCACAGGCCAGCCAATCTGCATGGCCGCCAGCTGTTTTTTCAGGGAATCTTCTTTTTGTTTTATGGCCGTTACCACTTTAGGGTACTGGCGTTGCGCAGATATAAAGGAAGATTGCCCCTGCACAGAAGCAAACACAACACAGAAAAATACAATCCCCGCAAAACGTTTCATATTGTCAAAAATAAGGGTTGAGCAAATACAGTAAAGAACTTACTGTTAATTTAACGTTATACGGAAGAGAAAATTGTCCATAGACCATAGTCGATAGTCCATGGACCATGGTCTATGGACTATCGACTATCCCCCTACAAATTCCCCCTCAACTCCTGTTCGCGCTCGATTGCCTCAAAAAGCGCTTTAAAATTTCCTTTTCCAAAGCTTTTGGCGCCTTTGCGCTGTATGATTTCGAAAAATAAGGTAGGTCTGTCTTCCACGGGTTTGGTAAAGATCTGCAACAGGTAGCCTTCCTCATCGCGATCAACCAGTATGCCCAGTTCTTTTAATGGCGAAAGGTCTTCATCAATATGCCCAACTCTATCTAATAAATCATCATAATAAGAGGAAGGTACTTTCAGAAATTCAACCCCGCGGTTCTGCAGATCGGTAACTGTTTTTACAATATCGCTGGTGGCCAATGCCACATGCTGACATCCTTCCCCATCATAATAATCCAGGTATTCTTCAACCTGCGATTTTTTCTTGCCTTCTGCGGGTTCGTTAATAGGAAATTTCACAAACCCGTTACCATTACTCATCACCTTACTCATTAACGCAGAATATTCGGTAGAAATATCGTTGTCGTCGAACGTAAGAATATTGCGAAAGCCCATCACTTCTTCATAAAATTTTACCCATGGGTTCATCTGGTTCCAGCCAACATTACCCACACAATGGTCTACATACAATAAACCTGCATCTGCGGGATTGTATACTGATTCCCATTTACGAAAGCCGGGCATGAATACGCCATGGTAATTTTCTCTCTCAATAAACAGATGAACCGTATCGCCATATGTATGAATGCCACTTATTACCAACACTCCGTTCTCATCCGTTAAGGTAACCGGCTCCATATAACTTCTGGCACCACGTGCGGTGGTTTGTTTCCATGCATCAGTTGCATCAGTTACTTTCAATGCAAGACATTTTACACCGTCGCCATGCTTATAAATATGATCTGCAATAGCGTTCTGACTTCTCAACGGGGTGGTAAAAACGAAAGTGAGTTTATTCTGACGAACCGCATAGCTGGCCCTGTCTTTCACACCTGTTTCCGGCCCTGCATAAGCCAGACTCTGAAATCCAAAAGCGGTTTTATAAAAATGGGCAGCCTGCTTGGCATTGCCTACATAAAATTCAACATAATCCGTTCCCTGCAAAGGAAGAAAATCCTGCACACCGTTTGGTACGGCACTGTTTGATACAACTGTTTCCATAAAATAATTTAAGCGTAAAAAGATAATGTAACCCTCTTTAAAAGGAAGGCTTCAAGCTTTTAGCTGTAAGCCTTTAGCGTTAGGCGTTCAGCCTTAAGCGTTAAGCATACAAGAATCCATGGCCAATGCCTCCATCAGCAAACAATAGCAGAATCGCTTATCGCTGAAAATTTTATGGGGATAATCGGGAATCATTAGGGCAAAGCTATTGAAAAGACTGGAGTCTGGAGTTAGCAATATGAAGGTAGTTGTTAAAAATACTCCAGACTTCTAACTCCAGACTCCAGACTCCTTACTTATCTTCGTCAAATATTAGTAAGCTATGAAAGTAGGCATCCTTGGAGGCGGACAATTGGGTAGAATGTTATTACAGGCTTCTGCCAATTATGTAGTGGAAACTTTTGTGCTGGAAAACGATGCCGCTTGTCCGGCAGCACACCTGTGTCATCATTTTACCAAAGGAGATATTACTGATTTTGATGCGGTGTACCAGTTTGGAAAAGGATTGGATGCCATTACCATTGAAATAGAATCGGTAAATGTAGATGCGCTGGAAAAACTGGAATCGGAGGGGGTAAAAATCTATCCCAAACCATCCGCTATCCGAATCATTAAGAACAAAGTTGTTCAGAAAGAATTTTATAGAACACACGAGATACCTACATCTGATTTCATCATTACAGAAAACCTTGCCCAATTGCAACAGCATGTTTCTTTTTTACCTGCTGTACATAAAATTGGTCAAGGCGGATATGATGGCAAAGGGGTAACGGTCTTGGAAACGGAACAAGACATTTCCAAAGGTTTTGATGCGCCATCCGTGCTCGAAAAAAAAGTAAACATCAAAAAAGAAATTGCGTTGATCGTTTCGATGAACGAAGCAGGCGAAACTGCTGTGTATCCTCCCGCAGAAATGATCTTCGATCCGGTTTGGAACCTGCTGGATTATCAGTTAAGTCCCGCCCAATTACCCGAAAAAATACTCTGGAAAGCAGAAGCCATCGCCACAAAAGTGGTAAGGGAATTAAAAAGTCCGGGATTATTTGCAGTAGAATTATTTATTGACAACAACGATGAAGTACTGGTAAACGAAACCGCCCCCCGCGTTCACAACAGCGGTCACCATACCATAGAAGCCAATTATGCCAGTCAGTATGATATGTTGTGGCGCATCATTTTAAACTATCCTTTAGGCAATACTGATCCTATACTTCCTTCAGCCATTGTAAATATTTTAGGGGCAGAGGGCCATTCAGGAATGGCTGTTTACGAAGGCCTCACCGAAGTATTGGCCATGGATAATGTGTTTGTGCACCTTTACGGAAAAACCCAAACCAAACCCGGCAGAAAAATGGGGCATGTAACCATACTGCATAAAGACTACCAGGACCTTACTTACAAGGCCAATAAGATTAAGCATTTGCTAAAAGTGGTTTGTAAGTAACGTATGGAATCTACAATTTTTAAAAAAATATCGATGAACCGTCATTTCGAACGAAGCGTAGCGTAGTGAGAAATCTTTCCATCGATCAACAGATTTCTCAGTCGTTCCTCCTTCGAAATGACGTTTTACTGAATGTAAATAGAGAAACAACAGTGCTACAGTATAGCATATGTCTACTTCAAATACAACTTATTACTTAACACTTACTCACCCATACTTTATCTTCTTCACATTCAATGGCTTCAAAAAGCCAATGCCGATCAGGCTTTTGGTTTGTAATGCAGGCGAGCTATTGGTTGCACCAAATAAACGGATATCATCATCATAGATCATATCCAGACTATACGTGGCAGAAAAATATTTATTGATCTTGAATGAAAAAAGATTCGTGAGGAAAAGATCAACATTATGTGCATGGCTCTGGTAATTAGAGAACAAATCTATCCTACCCTTGTAGGTTACATTTTTGGCAATGGTATTATTATAGTTTACGGTAGCAAAAGCACCAATTTGATTCAATGATTTTTTACCCATCGGCACACCGTATACGCCTTTCTGCGAAAGTTTATCATTACTGATAAAAGTAGCACGCGATGTTAGCGGCGAAAGGAATATGGATAGATTTGCCGCCGGTTTATAATCAAACCCTATGGATATGATCAGGTATGCGGGAGATAAAAAAGAAGATGAAAAATCACCCACATTATTGGAATAGGTATATCCATCAAAAAACTGTGAACGAAAGTTGAAAAGGCTGGATAAATACCATTTACCAACCGTATCCATTTTATAACCATACTTACTCAGGTAATCAAAACGATCATCGTTTTTGCGACTGCCCAAACTGGTAGATTGCACATACCCTAAATTCACATCAATATTATTATCCCAGTTATGCCTGTCTTTTTTATAAAAGAAAAAATAATTGAAATACCCATTCACCGTAAGTGAAAAATTATCGCCTCCTGCCGCCCAGTTACTTAGCGAACCTTGCGCAAGATTAAAACTCATCAGTCCGCCTCGTTTCCAGTTCCATTTGCTGGTATCAGCTTCTTTTTTAATCGTGCGGGAGGTTTCGCTTCGGAACTTATTCAATACCATTTCCTGAGATATTCCTGCATAAACGAACAGTAAACTGCAGAAAAGCACAAGAGCTTTCTTCATGAGGGGAGGAATTTTGATGGCAAATCTAACAGTTCTCAGGAATTTTTGTGGAAGAGATGCTGACAATCTGGCATTACACAAGCATTTTTCGTATTTTTGCAGACTAAATTTTGTAACGAATGGAAATGTTGGAATTAGCAGGCAAAGCCCACGACGAATCCCGCCAGGGCGAAGCCTTTAATCCCCTTGTTACGGAGCCCGACCAGTACCATAAACGCTTTTATATTGAGAGCTATGGTTGTGCTATGAATTTTGCGGATAGTGAAGTGGTGGCCTCAATTTTAAACAGTGAAGGGTTTGGTGCTACCCGCAACCCCGATGAAGCCGATCTGGTATTACTAAATACCTGTTCTATACGTGAAAAAGCCGAGTTAACGGTTCGTAAACGGTTAACCGAATTCAGATCGCTGAAAAAGAAAAAGCCGGGTATGCTCATAGGCATGCTGGGTTGTATGGCAGAAAGATTAAAGTCGCAATTACTGGAAGAAGAAAAATTGGTTGACCTGGTAGTGGGTCCCGATGCTTACAGAAGCCTTCCTTCTTTGATTGAAGAAGCCGAAACAGGACAAAAAGCCGTAAACGTATTATTAAGCCGCGATGAAACCTATGGCGATATAGCCCCGATCAGATTAGACAGCAATGGGGTGTGTGCCTTTGTATCTATCATGCGTGGCTGTAATAACATGTGTAGTTTTTGCGTAGTACCCTTTACGCGCGGAAGAGAACGAAGCCGGGATGCCCATTCTATTCTACAGGAAGTAGAACAGTTATTTGCAACAGGTTACAGAGAGGTTACCTTATTGGGTCAAAACGTAGACAGTTATTACTGGATAGATGAACAAAAAGACGAAACGATCACCTTCGCAAAACTATTAGAAAAAGTAGCGCTTGTATCTCCCCTGTTGCGGGTTCGTTTCAGTACCTCGCATCCGAAAGATATAACAGATGAGGTATTGTATACCATTGCCAAATACGAGAATATCTGCAATTATATTCACTTGCCCGTGCAGAGTGGCAGCAGTCGCATACTGCAGTTAATGAACAGAACCTACACCAGAGAATGGTATATAGCCAAGGTTAACCGCATACGCGAAATACTACCTGATGCTGGTTTAAGTACCGATATGATCACCGGCTTTTGTACAGAAACGGAAGAAGACCACCGCGAATCGTACACATTAATGGAATATTGTAAATACGATCTGGCTTACATGTATTTCTACAGCGAAAGGCCGGGTACCCTTGCAGAAAGAAGGTATGAAGATGATATCCCGGAAGAGGTAAAGAAAAGACGTTTACAGGAAATCATTGCCCTGCACAGAATACATTCTCTGGAAAGCATGCAACGTGATGTAAACAAAACTTTTAAAGTTTTGATAGAAGCGAATTCTAAAAAGAGTGATGCACACTGGCATGGAAGAACCGATCATAACAAAGTGGTTATTTTTCCAAAAGAACAATATGGTTTGCAGAGAGGAGATTATGTAATGGTGAAAATAAATAGTTGTACGGCGGGTACACTGTTGGGCGAGGTTAACCACCCCGCCCATCGCTAAGCCGCTTGGGCACCCCTCCTTGCTGCGCAAGAGATGGGAAATTTTTTCTTAGCAGCCTTTGGCTACTAAGAAAAGAATAACAGCAATTAATACTGCTCAATTATTAATTGTCAATTTTTAATTATTAATTTTTAATTACCTCCTGTGGATTTACAGAGTATAAAAAATCGTTTCGGCATCATTGGTAACTCACCGGCATTGAACCATGCATTGAATACAGCGGTGCAGGTGGCTGCAACAGATCTTACGGTATTGATTGTTGGTGAAAGTGGTGTGGGTAAAGAAGTGTTCTCGCAGATCATTCACGCTTTATCATCGCGCAAGCACAACCCATTTATTGCCGTTAACTGCGGTGCTATACCGGAGGGAACCATCGATTCTGAATTGTTTGGTCACGAAAAAGGGGCGTTTACCGGTGCAGTAGATAGTCGAAAAGGTTATTTTGAAACCGTTAGCGGCGGTACTATTTTCATGGATGAAATTGGCGAAATGCCATTGGGCACACAGGCGCGGTTATTGCGTGTATTGGAAACGGGAGAGTTTATTCGGGTAGGTTCTTCTAAAGTGCAGAAAACTGATGTGCGCGTAATTGCCGCCACCAATAGAGAACTATTAGAGTTTACACAGAAGGGTCGTTTCAGGGAAGACCTGTATTATCGTTTAAGTACCGTTCCTATTCGGGTTCCATCTCTAAGGGATAGAAAAGAAGACATACTGCTGTTGTTCAGAAAATTTGTTGTTGATTTTTCAGAGCGATATAAAACCACACCCGTTCAACTTGACGACGAAGCCAAAAACCTGTTAATTAATCATGGCTGGCAAGGCAATGTGCGTGAGTTGAAGAATATTGCAGAACAGATCTCTGTTCTCAGTACCAACAATGTAGTTAGTGGCAATGAAATGCGCCGCTTTTTACCAGATAAAGTCGGCAACCGATTACCCATGTTAGCAGGGCAAGCCAATAACACCGGCGAATTTGCCAATGAAAGAGAGATTCTGTACAAGCTCTTTTTTGATATGAAAAAAGACGTGACCGAACTGAAGAAAATGTTTCTGGAAATATTACAGAACCCTTCACTGGCAGGCACTGCAGCCAATTTTACCAGAGATTCGTTGATGACGGATTTTCATAGTAATGGAGATGGTCAGACCATGATGGCGCCAACTTCTGTTTCGCAGCCGGCTAACAACGGTCAGCCATCTTTTTTACCGGGAGGATCGCAACCAGTGCTTTTGCACGATGCTGATATTCACCAGCATGAAGAAGTGGAAGAGTCGTTGAATATCATGGATAAGGAAAAAGAACTCATCATCAAAGCATTGAAAAAACACAAGGGAAAAAGAAGAGATGCTTCACTTGACCTGGGTATCAGCGAAAGAACCTTGTACCGGAAATTGAAAGAATACGATATTGATGAATGAGTATTACTAAAGCAATGCCAATCATGAAAAGATATAATCAACCATTAATCCTTCGAAAAACAATCATGCGGTTATTTCCTATTTTACTCGCGTGCATTGTTTTGAATAGTTGCAGCATTTACCGGTTTAAAGATACCGGGGGCTTACCTGCTGATGTAAAGACCGTAAAGATTGGTTTTATTGAGAACAAAGCCACTTATGTAAACCCACAAGTGGCACAGAAGTTTACGGATAAAATACAACAGAAAATTATTGGCGGAACACGTTTATCCAGAACCAATAACGATAATGCCGATTATGTAATCAATGGTACCATTACTACCTATAATGCCAGTCAAACAGTTGGGGTAAGTGCCCAACAGGCAAGTACCAACCGATTAACCGTTACCCTGCATATGGTTTGGCGCAAAACATTGGTTAGTGAAACAGAAGAGTTTGATGTAAGCAGAAGTTTTGATTATTCGGCCAATTTATCCTTGCAACAGGCAGAGGCTTCGCTGCTGGAAGAAGTTGTTCGAACACTGACAGATGATATCTTTAACCGAATTTTTTCCAACTGGTAAAACCAGCTTACTTTTAGCAGCATGAATCTAACGCAGGAAAAAGCCTTGTTCCAACTCACCGGTAAATTGCAACTAGCCCATGTATCGGAAGATGCGCTTGTGCAATTAGCCAAAGAGGCTCCCTATTTTGCGCCTGCCCGTTTTTTTCTGGCTGCCCGTATCAAACAACAACCGTTACCTGAGGCATTAACGGCTGAAGCACGCAAAGCGAACCTTTATTTTACCAATCCTTATTGGTTTCAATACCGGTTGGATGCTGTTGAGCTACAATCTCCGAAAGAAAAAATTCTGGCAACGCAAACACCACAGCAACAAACCGCCAAGGCGGCTGCATTTGCGGTTCCAACTGTAGAAGCAGTGAAAGAGCTTATGCGGAAAATAGACCCGGCACAGGAAGACAGCCTATCCGAAGATGAGTTGTTACCAGACGGCTATGAAGAAGAGAGCGAGGAACTTTCTCAGCCCGGAGAAACCGAAAGCAAAATTGCAGGCATCTTATCCGGCCAATTGGCCGATTTCAAAAAACCCGTGGAAGCTGATGCCGTATTAGATATTGATGCGGAAAAAGAGCGCCTTCACACGATTGACTATTTCGCATCTCAGGGAATCAAAATTGATCTTTCCTCTATCCCACAGGATAAACTAACCACTCATTTGCGCAAATTCACCGATTGGTTGAAGCAGATGAAACAGGTAAATGGCAGTACAGCCGACCTGGGCACCAACCTGGAAATGGAGAAAGCTGTGGCTGAAAATGCCAAAAACTCCAATGAAACCAGGGAAATTATGACGGAAACCATGGCTGAGGTACTGGTGCAACAGGGACAAACAGAGAAGGCCATTCAGCTCTATATTAAATTAAGTTTCTTAAATCCTGAAAAATCCAGTTATTTTGCTGCCAAAATAGAACAACTAAAAGGAATATAATATGATCATTTTGTTTTTGATACTGATTGTGATTGCTGCTGCGGCGCTAGGTTTTATTGTTTTGGTACAAAACCCCAAAGGCGGTGGTTTATCTGCTAATGTAGGTGGCTTTAGTAACCAATTGATGGGTGTAAAACAAACAACCGATGTGCTGGAAAAAGGCACCTGGTTGTTTTCAGGTATTATTGCTGCATTGGCTATTTTCTCTACCTTATTTTTAAAAGGTGGTTCAACCGGCGAAGTTGATAACTCTTTGTTACAGAAAGTAAACACCAACCAAACGGCACCAGCCCCTGCTCCGGCACCTGCTCCTGCCAACACTGTAAACGCAGCCGACACAGGAAAGAAATAATCCGGTAACGATATTTTAATGCCCTGTCTGTGATTGCAGACAGGGTTTTTTATTTAATTTGAATACATGTCAAAATTAATCTCCACGCTGCTGTTACTTGTTGTATTGGGTGGTGGTGTTTTTGCCTGGATGATTTTTGGTTCAGGTACCGGCTTCAATGAAAAAACGCAGACTTTCATCATTGCTGAAGGCAATACGGATAAGAAGAGCGTATGGGAGGCCATGCAGCAAAACCAGATTGTAACAAACCGCTTCGCCTTTAATCTGGTGGCTTCGCAAATGGATGTTTGGAAGAGGATACGGCCCGGCAAATACGAAGTTAAAAAAGGGCAAAGCATCTGGAATATTGCCCGCATGCTGCGGAATGGTAGACTGGCAGAAATTAAACTGGTGATCAACCGGGTTCGAACAAAAGAAGAACTTGCTAAACTAATCAGTAAAAGTTTTGCACCCGATTCCATTTCCGTTATGCAATACCTGAATTCGAATGATTCGCTAAAAAAATTTGAGGTGGATACCAGTAGCGTATTCACTATGATTATACCTGATACCTATATATTTTACTGGAATACTTCGCTTACAAAAATTTTCAGAAAATTGTCGGATGCCAAAAATAATTTCTGGCAAAAAAATAACCGACTGCAAAGAGTTGAGAAAACCGGTTTAACCAAAAATGAAGTGTATATACTTGCTTCCATAGTAGATGAAGAAACCAATTACGATAGCGATAAGTTTACCATTGCCAGCGTATATATGAACCGGTTAACCAAACAAATGCCTTTGCAGGCATGCCCTACCATTAAATATGCCATGAGGGATTTTACATTGACAAGGATCTATGAAAAATATCTTTTCAATCCTTCGCCGTATAATACTTACCGTGTTAAAGGATTACCTCCCGGGCCTATTTGTACACCCTCTCCAAAAACAATTGATATTATTCTGGATGCACCAAAAACAGATTACCTCTATTTTGTTGCCAAAAGCGATTTCAGCGGATACCATCATTTCAGCAGTAATTATGATGAGCATAACCGATACGCCAAAGAATACCAGAAAGCATTAGATGCCTACATGGCCCGCAAACAGGAAAAAGCATTGAAACCTTGACCAGACTGGAACGTGTGATATTACGCTGGCCCCCTATCGCTTATCTGCTAAAGCAGAGTAAGTTGTGGGTAATACCAGGCTTCAGTGGATTACCGGTGTATGATGTTGCTCATTTTTTTTTAAAGCAGATTAATAAAGTAGGACTGAATGAACGGGCTGCGGCCATTTCATTTAACCTGATCATGGCATTGCCTGCGGCCATCCTGTTTTTGTTTTCTTTAATCCCTTTGTTTCCCAAACCGGATAGTTTTCGCAAAGAGATTCTGAATCTTTTTAAAGATATCACACCCAATTCAAGTACTTATAATTTTATAGCTGGTATCTTAAATGATTTGTTAGATAACCAGCACGTAGGTATTTTTTCATTCGGTTTTTTATTGTTGATCTTTTATTCTTCCAATGCCATGATCGGCATTATCCGCACTTTTGATAAATCCATACAGGAACACAAAGGCATTTTTTTGCACAAAAGATGGCGGGCTATTCGACTTACGTTTATACTGATTGTTTTAATCTTGATCTCTGCAGTAGCCCTTTTTCTTGGTAAACAGCAATTGATTTACCTGTTGAAGAATGTATTCAATATGAAAAGAGATACACGAATCACCTGGTGGAACGGCGTTCGGTGGACCATCATTGTATCATTATTATTTTATGGCATTGCCTTCATTTACAAGTTTGCACCTTCCATCAAAAAAAGATGGGCATTGTTATCACCCGGTGCATTACTCGCCACAGTATTAACCCTCACTACCACCATTCTGTTTTCTTACTGGGTAAATAATTTTGCCAGTTATAATAAGATTTATGGCTCTATCGGAACGGTATTGATCATTATGATTCTGATCTATATCAATTCGCTGATTTTACTGATTGGTTTTGAATTGAATGTGAGTATTACCTATCTCACAAAAGAAGTAGAAGAACGAAAAGTGCAGGAGGCGTTGGAGAAGGAAAAAGTAAATAAAGTATCTTAAGAAGGAGTTTAACTTATTATAGAAATAACTGACCAGTATGTGAACGCAGTTAAGGGAAAACAAATATGGCAAACCGGTTCTGAAAAAATAATTGTTCTTTCGGTGTGGATTTTTATCATTGTTGCATCACATAACATAACCTAACTGCTGTACATGAAAAAGAATCCCACGTTACGAACCCTCGTTATTCTTTCCGTTATTTTTATGATTACCTATGCCTTTGCAGATGGTATACGCTATGGAAGTACATTAGGCATTGTATTGGCATTGGCCAGTATGCTGGCGCTCTATATTGCCATACAACTATCCCGTAAACTGGCAAAATTGAAAGAAGAAGAGGAAGAGCAATAATTATTGAACCAGTTTCTTCAGTTCCTGTACCAATTTAGCTTCAGGCAATTGCTGGTTATAAAACTCACGAAAATTGGTTTTGTTATTTACCATTAAACTAACCGGTATCGTACCCTCCCACCCCTTATTTACTTTTGGGCAGAATTCTTCGGGATTGGTTTCATCCAGCCAGATAATTTCTGAACGATACCCATTCTTTTTGGCAAAAGCTGCAATGGATTTAGGGTAATCACCAGGGTAATCGAGGCTTACCAATAAGAGTTTTACTTTTTTATCGGCAAACCCAGCTACATTTTTTTCAAACCAGGGAATTTCACGAATACAAGGACCACACCAGGTAGCCCAGAAATTTACCACCAATGGGGTACTGGTCGTATCAATCATTTTCAACAACTCATCCATCTTTAGTTTCTTGATGGCTTGTGCCGAACCCAATTGGCAGAAGGTTACTAAAGTAACCAGTAAGAGTATTTTTTTCATAATGCTTTATTCAAGATCTGTTTCGTAACAACCCCACTCCTTCAACAAGCCCTTCTTTCTTTCAACCGGTAAACTGGCTTGTATATAATGACCCGCAGCCGTTTTTTGTCTGTAAGCTTCATAAATACTAACCGCACAGGCAACCGAAATATTAAGGCTCTGTATCATTCCCAACTGGGGAATAATAAAGTTGCCATCGGCTAAATTCCGCAACGATTCCTGCACCCCATCATGCTCATTTCCAAACACCAATGCGGTGCTCTTGGTAAAATCTATCTCATATAAACCTACGGAATCCGCTCCTAAATGGGTTGTTAATATCTGCTCATATCTTTTCCGTAAATCAGCAAAGCATTCCTGCACATCAGTATATGCATGTATGGTAAGCCATTTGGTGGCACTACTACTGCTTTTAATACCGAATCTTTTGTGCTGCTTCATATTGGTGGAAAGTACATAAATATCCTGTATACCTACTGCATCACAGGTTCTCATCACGGCAGAAATATTATGCGGATCATTTACATTATCCATCACTACTGCCAGGTTGTTTTGGCGTTTGGCTAGTACGTTTAATAATCTGTCTTTTCGCTCAGGTGTCATAATGTATTCGATGTGAAACGAAATTCGATAACAAGCTCGAGGAAAACAAATTGAATTTAGGGCTAACTAGTTTTTATTGTTTTTCTACCAAGAGCTGTTTGAGTTAATAATTTTTGTTTGCTATACTACTTTTCTCAGCGAAAACTCCCTGTTCTCTGCGGCGCTGCGGTTGGTGTTACCTTGCACCAACCGCAGCGCCGCGGAGTTTTCAGAGGTTTCGCAGAGAAAAAGTAAATAGAATTAAACAACTCACTCAGCTTCTTAGAAAAGAAATAAAATAGCATGAAGCAAACACTTCATGCTATTAAGATAAAATTATCAGATTAACCTCTGCCGCGGCGGTTACGTCCACGATCATTGTCGCGATCATCGCCCCTGCCTCTGTCGTTCCTTTCATCACGATCGTATCGGTTGTTTCGGTCGTTATTAAATCGTTTGTCATAACGGCCATCATCGCGACCACGGTAATTTCTATCATCACCTATGCGGTATACTGGACCTTGTGCAATAAACACTGGTCTGCGATAAGTATTGTAGTAACGGCTATAACGGCTGCGATAAACATTACAATTCAGGTAAGGTCGTGGTTCATTGATTACTACTTTGTATCCATTATACAAATCATAATCACGGTACATTACCGGAAGTTGTGCGCCAAAAGTCCAGTTGCCTCTATCCAGATAAATGAACTGGCGATTGGGTATATCGTAATAAGAATCAATCTCCGGCAGATAATAATAATTACCGGCAAGATTACCGGGTAAACCCCAACCGGGTCTGGCACCCACACTAAGGTTAACGTTTAAACGAACCTGTGCTTTGGTTTCGCTGCTGAAAAGAAAAGCACCGGCAATAAGGGTTGCGAGTAATAACTTTTTCATGGTGTATCATTTTATACACTACATAAGCCAAACCCAATGCCAGAAATAAAAAAGATTGTTAGTGTTTCGTTAATGAAATGACTTTATAAAATACGAATACCCAAACCGGGCTTATGCGATATACTTATCTTACCCAAATCAAACTGAATACCTTCTGCTGCATCTTGTGCTAATAACAGCGGACCATCCATATCAACCTGATCTAATTGTGGAAGAAACTGAGCAATGGCTGCAGAACCAATGGTAGATTCATTCATGCTGCCCATCATCACCTGCATGTTCAGTGTTCGGGCTTCCTGAATCATTCGGATGGCAGGTGTAATACCACTGCATTTGGTGAGCTTAATATTGATACCATGAAAATATTGGTGGCATTTTTTTACATCCTGTTCAAACACGCAACTTTCATCTGCATATAAAGGAAGTGTTGATTTTTCAAACAACAATTTCATCCCTTCCCAGTTATCTTTTGCAAGTGGTTGTTCAATTAACTCCACACCCAATGCAGCCAGTTGTGGAATTTTTTCAAGTGCCTCTTCAGTTGTCCACCCCGCGTTGGCATCAATACGCAACACGGCATCTGTATGTTTTCGCAAGGCTTCTACAATTTGTATATCTTCATCCGTACCCAATTTGATCTTATACATGGGCCATGGTTTTGCTTTCATTTTAGCTACCATGTTTTCGATTGTATCAATACCAATCGTATAATCGGTTATCGGAGTATTTTCCCATTTTGTGTTCCAGAGTTCGTACAAAGGTTTGTTCTTCATTTTCCCAAACAGATCCCATGCAGCCATGTCTAAGGCACAAACCAAAAATGGATCGTTGGGAAATAGATGATGGAGATAATGCCAGTACCGTGCCGGATCAGTGAGTGCAAATTTTTCTACCATTGTTCTTTTCGATTCCAGTGTCTCTATCATTTTCTCCACCGTAACATCATAATAAACGATGGCAGGCGCCTCTCCATATCCGATAAACGGTCCCAGTTCCAATGCCACTACCAGGGATGGCTGGTGCGTTTTTGTACGTCCGTTAGAAATGGTGAACGGATATTCGAAAGGAAGATTTTGCTGACGATAACTAAGCTTCATATGCCGCGCAAGGGTTTAAGTAGAGAAAGGAAGTGAGTAAAAATAATAGATGAAGAAAAACAGTGAAAGAAAGAAACTTTTTTGAACAGCCAATAGGAAATATCGAATGATGAATATCGAATGCCGAATGTCGAAGTGGTCCATACTTCATTATTCAACATTCATCATTCGATATTCGATATTCATTCCCCTCTACCGCTATTTGTTACATATGCTTTCAACTCATCATTATACGCATCGGCTTCCAATAAATCCTCTAACCCAATATGCATCCTGTATTGCCAGTAATGTTTGGGGTTGGCGGGGATGTTGATACGTTCTTCATGCGGGTTTTCTCTTCTCATGGTATCATCTATACCTAACAGATCCTGCAACTGAAACACACTCCACATGGCAGGTGAATACAGGTGTTGCACTACAATAGCTTTGTTGATCCATGCTTCGCAATACGCAGGTGCATCGCCCCACTGGCCCAATTCATGATTGTAAAAGTGTTGAATACGCTCTCTGTCTTCCTCCCACCACCCACGTATGGTACTCATATCATGTGTAGAAGGTGTTACCACACTTAGATAAGGTGCATCATTGGGATGAAAAAATTCTTTGGTGGGGTCTTTGGGCATACGTTGTATTTCAAGACTCAACAATCCCAGCTGACGCATCACCTCAGGTACACAAGTAGGTACCAAGCCTAAGTCTTCGCCGCAAACCAGCATATTGGTTACACGCTTTAATGCAGGTAATTTTTGTAAAGCTTCCTTCATCCAGAAATCATCCTGCCGGCGAAAGAAATAGTTGACATATAATTCACGCAATTGCTGCTGTGTATCTGATTCCAGATTTTTAAAAGAGGTAGTATTCTCCATACCAAAACGAAAATGGTATGCTTGTCCGTTAGTGCCAGGTTCTTCAAACAGTAACACATTACTGATAAGATGGTATAAGCCCTGTTTTATTTTAGCATGGTGTTCATCCTGATCGAGTGTAGCAAAATGTTCTTCCACCAAACGTTGGGTAGTATACTCCGGTTTCAATGTATACATACCGGATCCTTTATACTTCAGAAAAAGACTTTTCACCAGTTCATTATCGTACCCAAATATTTCCCACAACACTTTTTCATTGATAAAAGGTTGCGTATATCGTGCATGATCAAACCAGATACCCTTGCTATTGAATTCTGTGATATGCACGGGTATGGCGGGCACAAAATGTCCCATAATACCTTCCACTGCATGCATCGGAATACTCCAGATTCGGAAAAATCCAAGAATGTGATCAATACGGAATGCATCAAAATAATCGCTCATCTGCGCAAAGCGTTGTTTCCACCACGCAAACCCATCCTCTCGCATACGTTGCCAGTTGTAGGTAGGAAAACCCCAGTTCTGCCCTGTAACCGCAAAATCATCCGGTGGTGCACCTGCCTGGTAGTCGAGATGATACAATTCGGGATTTTGCCAGGCATCTGCGCCATGGCGATATACACCAATGGCAATATCTCCTTTTACAATCACCCCATTGGCATGCGCATAAGCCGTTGCTTCCTGTAACTGTGTATGCAACTGGAATTGTATAAAATAATGCAACCCGATATCCCTAAATGCTTCGGATGTATCACTGGTTAACAAGTCAATTTCATCTGCCTTGTATTGTTTGTAAGCAGGCCATTTACTAAAATCTACGGTTCCATACTGATCGCGTAAATAACAAAATGCAGCATACGGCACCAGCCAGTGTTTGTTTTTTTCAAAGTAACCAGTGTATTCTTTGCTTTGCAATACGGATTCTCCCGACTCCTTATATACTTCTGCAATGAAAGACCATTTCAATTTGTTCACCGCCTCATAATCCACTACAGTCAAGGCATTCAGGCGAATACGTTCCGCTTCGAGTTTCTGCAATCGTTTGCGGGTTTTTACCGAAGAAATTGTATCCAGGTTCAGATACATAGGATGTAAGGCAAATGCAGAAATTGCCGCATATGGATACGAATCTATCCAGCTATGCGTGGCCGTTGTATCGTTAATGGGCAAGAGCTGGATCATTTTTAATCCCGTTCTTTTGGCCCAGTCTACCAGCAATGGCAAATCTGTAAATTCACCCACACCAAAACTCTTCTCAGTACGTAAACTAAAAACAGGAATGGCCAGTCCTGCACCCTTCCATATATTGTTAGGCAAAACAGCAAAACCATCATTCAAAATAGTTTGACGGTTAGCGTTGCCGTAATCATGCAATACTCGGTTATTACCGTCTTCAAACTGTATAAATTGTTTGGCCACCACATCATACACACCATACTTATACGCAATAGGAAAAGAGGCTTTGGAAAGATCAAGGGAGAGACTGTAAAAATTATCTCCCTCTGCCCTGCTCATCAACTTTGGGTTTTGTATATCCCAATTACCCAGTGCATCAGCACTACCTGTTACGCAAAGTGTTTGTCCTTTAGCCAGCAATGGGGTTTTTACTTTCAGCTGATGGGTAATTTTTTTTGGCTTTGATATGGAAACTTCAGTATGATTGGCTTTTAATAACACTTCTTGAAAAGGTTCTGTGTAAAAACTGTTTTCAAAATAACCAGCAAAATTCCAAGAATCCACCACGAGTAATTCAGCCGTGATGCATGCAGCAGGATGAATGGTTTTATCGGTACCCCAATCATAATTCAGCAGACCATCTGCGTTCTTAAGAATGTATTGATAGGTAATTGCCTGGTCAATTTGATCTTCCTTAGCAAATTCAAGTACCAGGTACCAGTATTCCTCATTAAAATATTGAAGGGGTACTGCTTTATCTGTATCTCCATTTCCTAATAAAGGATGATTGCCTGAGATAAATAATTCCTGACCAAATTCTGTATGAAAACGGATCTGGAAAATAATCTTCTGCAACCCTTTCTTTGAATCTGTTTTTTTAACGGCAGCCTTTTTAGTTGCTGGTTTTGTTATTGATTTTTTGGTAATGGCTTTGGTAACAACGATGGGTTCAGCAATGCTTTTTGTTGTTTTACCTGCTTTACTCCCGGAAACGGTTTTTCCGTTTTGTGAAGGGGTTGTTTTTGATTTTTTTTTCGCGGATGGTATCACAACTTTTGATACCGCCTTCTTTGAAATAGTTTTTGAAGGTGTAGCGGATGTATTTGATGCATCATGCACAATAACCGGTGCATTCTTTTTTTTCTCAGTGGCCAAGTTGCAAGTTTTAGGATGGCTAAAGTAATAAAACTAATGTGTAAATCAAACACAATTACTAAAAAGCGGTTACATTTTTTTCGCCGAAGGCAATAGTAATCAGGAAGTTACTATACACCCGCTTTTACCAGGTCGGCACCTTTCTCCCCTATCATAATACAGGCGGCATTGGTATTGCCCGATACAATCGTGGGCATAACCGAGGCATCAATAACCCGTAAACATTTTACGCCATGTACGCGTAACGAATCATCTACCACTGCCATTGGGTCATTGCCCATTTTACAGGTTCCTACCGGATGATACAATGTTTCCAGGCTTTTATTAATGTGCACTTGCAAAGCCTGATCTGACAAATCTTTGGGAAAATGAATCCCATCAGCCAGATACCCTTTCAGTGCGTTGGTTTGCATTACTTCTATGGCTTTACGCATAGCGGCCAATAAGGTTTCTCTGTCTTTGGGTGCAGAAAGCAGGTTGGGCTGTATCACAGGCGCATCCTGCGGCTTGGAACTTTTTAAACCAACATATCCTCTGCTCTCGGGCCTGATTAGTATGGCCATAATGCTGAATCCATCTATGGTAGAAAATGTTTTGATATCATAGATGTCTGTTGAATAATCATCATTAATACCCAATGGCACAAAATGAAATTGCACATCCGGCCGGTTAAGAGAGGAATCGGTTTTTACAAATGCGTTGGCTTCTAAAGGACTATTCGCCAGCGGACCACTGCTAAGGAACAAATGTTGCAATACCGATCTGGCCATATTAAATGGCTTTAACACAGAGTTACCTGTTTGCACATTGGATACACCGCTTACGCCACTCCACACATGATCCTGCAAATTTTTACCAACTCCCGGCAGGGGGAATTTGATATCAATTCCCTGTTTACTCAATTCAGCAGGATCGCCAATGCCGGACAACATGAGTATTTGAGGCGATTGAATGGCACCAGCGGCAAGCAACACTTCTTTGCTGCAATTGATACGTTCAGAATTGGAGTGTGCGGTAATCACTTCTACCCCAACCGCTCTACCATGTTCTATTAAAACACAACGCACCTGTGTGTTGGTTCGCACCGTTAAGTTAGCGCGTCGCATGGCAGGTTTTAAAAAAGCAGATGCGGTGCTATGCCGTTTATTTTTTTTTATGGTAAACTGCAACATACTAGCCCCTTCCTGCTCCGCACCATTATAATCGGTGTTGGCAGGAATACCGGCTTCCACACAGGCTTCCACAAACACTGGCCCCAATACACTTGGCTGGCGCGATAAGGTTACATTTAAAGGACCGCCCTCACCATGATAGGGTGCCCCAAACTGTTCATGGTTTTCTGATTTCAAAAAATAAGGCAATACCTCTTCATACCCCCATCCCTTATTGCCCAATGCTGCCCATTCATTATAATCTTCCTTATTACCACGCACATAGGCCATGGCATTGGTAGAACTGCTGCCACCGAGTGTTTTGCCACGGGGAATATATAATTTTCGGTTGTCTATATGCTTTTGAGGCTCTGTCCAGAATGCCCAGTCCACCGCCGTTCTATTCAATTTAGTATACGCCCCCGGAATATGGATCTCCGGTTTTTTATCTGCGGAACCTGCTTCCAGTAATAAAACCTGACAGGCAGGATTTTCTGTTAAGCGGTTAGCCAGAACACAACCTGCAGAACCTGCACCAATGATGATATAATCGTATGCCATTTTCTAAATATAGTAGAAAAAACTGCAGAAAGTTTGGATGTTGAATAAGGAATCTGTTTGAAATCTTTTCCTTCTACCACTCTTAGCAAGAATTGAATCGGCATTATTCCTGTAACTTACCAAACACCCTTTATATTTGCAATACTAACAATTGTTCGTATATGAATGTATCACAAAACCGTAATGAAGACTGGATGAAAATGGCGGTAAGCCAAACACAGCAGCATTTTGAAAAAATTAAACTGGGCGGCGGAAAAAAATCAATCGAAAAACAAAAAGAGCGTAATAAACTTACCCCGCGTGAACGCATTGCTTATTTATGCGATGCCGATAAACCTTTTGTTGAAATTGGTGCCTTTGCCGGTTTTGAAATGTATGAAGAACAAGGGGGTTGTGCAGCAGGCGGAACCGTGGCAGGTGTAGGGTATGTAAGTGGCCGGCAATGTATTGTTGTAGCCAACGACCAAACAGTGAAAGCGGGCGCCTGGTTTCCGATTACCGGCAAAAAGAATTTGCGGATGCAGGAGATCTCGATGGAAAATAAATTACCCATTATTTATCTGGTTGATAGTGCCGGTGTTTTCCTCCCGATGCAGGATGAAATTTTTCCTGATAAGGAACATTTTGGCCGCATCTTTCGCAATAATGCACGCATGAGTGCCATGGGTATTACTCAGATTGCCGCAGTAATGGGTGCCTCCGTGGCCGGTGGTGCCTATTTACCTATTATGAGTGATGAAACGCTGATGGTGGAAGGTGCAGGTAGTATTTTTTTAGCCGGCTCCTATTTGGTGAAAGCGGCTATTGGTGAAGACATAGATAATGAAACATTGGGTGGAGCCACCACGCATACTGAGATCAGTGGTATTGCCGATTATAAATTTCCTACGGAAGAAGCCTGTCTTGACCATATTAAAAAAATCATGAACAAACTGGGCGATGCAGGTAATGCAGGGTTTAACCGAACGAAAGCTATCCCGCCCAAAAAAGATCCCAAAGAAATTTATGGCATTATGCACGAGGGTAATGTGAAGCCCTATGATATGCTGGAAATTATTGAACGCATTGTTGATAACAGTGAGTTCGATCAGTTTAAACAGGATTATGGCAAAAGCATTCTCTGCGGTTATGCCAGAATAGAAGGTTGGGCTGTGGGCATTGTTGCTAACCAGCGACTCGTTAGCAAAAATAAAAAAGGAGAAATGCAGATTGGCGGAGTCATCTATAACGATAGTGCCGATAAAGCCGCACGTTTTATCATGAACTGTAACCAGAAAAAAATACCGCTTGTTTTTTTACAGGATGTAACCGGCTTTATGGTGGGCAGCCGCAGTGAGCACAGTGGTATTATTAAAGATGGTGCCAAACTGGTAAATGCTGTAGCCAATTCAGTGGTTCCTAAAATTACTATTATCGTAGGCAATAGTTATGGTGCAGGCAATTATGCCATGTGCGGTAAAGCCTATGACCCCCGTTTTATTTATGCATGGCCATCGGCAAAAATTGCTGTGATGGGAGGCGAACAGGCAGCGAAAACATTATTGCAAATACAAGTAGCCAATTTAAAAGCACGGGGAAAAGAAGTGAGTGCGGAAGTTGAAAAAGAATTGTTAGATCGCATTAAAGCCAGTTACGAAAAGCAAACCTCGCCCTATTATGCCGCTGCGCGCTTATGGGTAGATGACATCATCGATCCCATTCAAACCCGCACTGTAATTGCAGAAGGCATTGCCGCTGCCAACCACAATCCCGAGATGAGTGATTTTAAGATTGGGGTATTTCAGGTTTGAGATTTTTTTAGCCTCAGCTTCGCAGATTATGTAAAAAAATCTGTGAAGCTGAGGCTAACCATTTTCAGTTCCCATTTTTCCGCAAACTGTAAAAAAAACTAAAAAGAAAACTGATTGTATAACATCTATCAGTTTATAATAAATTCGCACAAACTCATATGAATGTCTAGAAATGTATACAGATTTTTATGTTTCATCTTTTTACTAAACACCACTATTCTTTCTGCACAAATCAGCAAAGTAACCCTATCAGGAACAGTAAAAGATAGTAAGAACAAATCACCCCTTGCTTTTGTAAATGTTGCTCTTAAAAAAGCTGTTGATAGTAGTTTTGTGGCTGGCACTATCACCAATGAAGAAGGACTTTTTAATTTCGTTGATAGTAAACCGGGCAATTATTTTCTACAATATTCATATACCGGCTACGTTTTAAAAAACCAATCTGTTTTAGTAGGTACCCTAAGCCCTTTTCTCAA
Organism: Sediminibacterium sp.; assembly: GCA_965283715.1. Taxonomy (GTDB): domain Bacteria; phylum Bacteroidota; class Bacteroidia; order Chitinophagales; family Chitinophagaceae; genus Sediminibacterium. The sequence continues at coordinate 236,747 of CBDIPL010000003.1, forward strand.
CATCGGTACAGTAGAACTACAGGAAGATGCAAAACAATTACAGGAAGTAGTGGTTTCTTCTAAAGCCGATAATGTGAGTAATGGGATGGATAAAAAAAGTTACACAGTGGCCTCATTGATCAGTCAGAGCGGTGGCTCGGCTTTACAGGTGTTGAAAAATTTACCTGGTATTACTACCAGCCAGGATGGTAAAGTAGAATTAAGGGGCAGTAATAAAGTAGCCATTCTGATTGATGGAAAACAATCTGCCTTAACCGGTTTCGATAGCCAAACGGGACTCGATAATATTCCGGCATCTGCCATTGAAAGAATTGAGATTATCAATAACCCCTCTGCCAAATACGATGCCAATGGAAATGCGGGCATCATCAATATCATTTACAAAAAAAATAAACAGGAAGGTTTTAATGGAAAATTGGGTTTTGCTACTGGCCTTGGTGCGTTATGGGAGAAAAAAGCAAACCTGCCAACCATTCGTCCGCAATACAGGGCCACACCCAAAATTAATCCCAGCCTCTCTTTAAATTACCGAAAGAATAAGATCAATGCATTTTTGCAGTCAGATTGGCTGTATACCGAGACACTGAATAAAAATGAATTTGTAACCAGAACGTATACCAACGGAACTACCATACAGCAACAAACCAAAAGAAATCGTAACACGCATTTTGTAAATACCAAAATGGGGATTGATTGGAACATGAGCAGCAGTGATATGTTTACTATTTCCGGTTTGTATGGTATTGAAAAAATAATTGATCGCGGTGATCAGCCTTTTTTTAATGGAGACCTTTCGAAGAGAGAAAGATTATGGCAATTTCTGGAAGACGAATTAAAAACAACTGTTGCGGTGAACGCTGGCTATCAGCATAAATTCAAACAGCCCGGTCATTTGTTGAACATAGGATTCAATTATACATTTCACAGAGAAGATGAGAAATATAATTTTGTAAACATACTGGCTACTACAACAGGGCTTGATTCATTCAAACTCTTATCTGACGAGCATGTAGCCGACTTTACCGTTGATTATGTGAAGCCATTAAAATCAGGTCGCATAGAAGGCGGTATGAAATTTCGCTATCGCGATATACCAACCAATATGCAATTTAAACCCGGTATCAATTCTCCATTGGATACCAATGCGGGAGGTGCGGCTACTTACCGGGAAGTAATTCCCGCCTTGTATGGAAACTATGTGTATGAAAGCAACAAAATAGAAGCAGAAATTGGTTTACGGGTAGAATATGTGAAGCTGCAGTACGATGTAAATCCAAATCACAACACATACAAGAGTGATGGATACAATTATACACAGCCTTTCCCTAGTGTTCGATTGGCTTATAAAATAAATGACCAGAATAAACTGTCCCTGTTTTACAATCGCAGGGTTGACAGACCCAATGAAGTGGATATCCGTATTTTTCCTAAATACGATGATGCAGAAATCATTAAAGTAGGCAACCCGGGTTTGCGTCCACAATTTACAAACGCCTATGAGTTAGGATACAAAACCAATCTGGCAAAAGGTTATTTTTATGCTGCCCTCTACCATCGCCAAACAAATGGAACCATTATACGTATTGCAACGCAGGTTCCACCCAGCACATTGATATATACGGTATTTCAGAATGCGGGCAATAGCAGTAACACAGGTATTGAAATGGTATTACAGCAGGATTTTTCAAAAGCATTTTCATTAACTACCAATGCCAGTATTTACCAAAATACCATTGAGGGTTTTACGGTAACGAATAAATATCCGGTTACTTCTGTCTATACTGCTTCTAAAGAAAATTTCACTTCGGGTAATCTGAAAATCAATGGTGTTCTTCACTTTCCCAAACAAGTTGATTGTCAGATCAGCGGCATTTATCTGGCTCCGGATATTATCCCGCAAGGCAAGGTAGATACCAGGTTCTCTGTTGATATCGGTTTGAAAAAACAAATTCAATCGGGTAAGGGAGAATTGTTTGTGAACGCGTCTGATATTTTTAATACCCTGCGCATTAAAAAAACAACGAATGGAAATGGATTTATATTGAACAGTACCGATTATTATGAAACACAGGTTGTACGTGTAGGGTATAGTTATAAATGGTGATAACACCATCTAGCAGTTGTAGATTTTTTGTAAAGTGTTACACACATTCGATTACCGTTTGTAAAAAATAGCCACCGGTATAGCCTTACAATTTCATTACTTTGCCCACTTAAAATATTCATTTATGTTATACCCTATTTATACGGTTGATGCCTTTACTGATACAATATTCGGTGGCAATCCGGCAGCTTGTTGTCCACTGCAGGAATTTTTACCTACCGAAACCATGCAGCAACTGGCCAATGAAAACAATTTATCAGAAACGGCTTTTTTTGTAAAGAGAGCAGATGGCAGTTACGATCTTCGATGGTTTACACCCGAAGTAGAAATGGATCTGGCCGGCCACCCTACCCTGGCCACCGCTTTTGTAATCTTCAACCATCTTGCTCATCCCTCAGATACCATTGAATTTCATACAAAAAGTGGTTTGCTTACCGTAATAAAAAAGGGAGATTTATTAGAAATGAATTTTCCTGCACGCATGCCCGTTGCCTGCACACCACCAGAGGCATTACTGAAAGGTTTTAATATTGCACCAGCGCAGGTTTTACAATCGCGCGATTATTTTTTAGTGTATAATACACAGGAAGAAATAGAACAGGTAATACCTGATTATACTTATTTGAACACAGTAGATACACTCGGTATCATTATCACCGCTAAAGGGAATGCATCTGATTTTGTATGTCGCTTTCTGGTACCCAATTCAGTGATTGGCGAGGATCCAGTTACAGGATCGGCACATGCCACCCTCATTCCTTATTGGGCACAACAACTAAACAAAACAGATATGACCTCTATACAACTTTCCAAAAGAAAAGGTCACTTATGGTGCGGCTTCCGCGGCGATAGGGTAACCATTTCGGGCAAAGCAGTTTTGTATATGAAGGGGGAATATTTTTTATAAAAACCGTCATTTCGATGAGTGAGGAACGAACGAAGAGAAATCTCATTATCGATGGTAAGATTTCTCTCCTGCTAGGGCGGGATCGAAATGACGACCAACCGCTCAAGTGAGTGACACAACGAAGATGACCAAAGAAACCAAAGCCCACCAATTAATGATTTACACCGACGGATCTGCGCGTGGCAATCCGGGTCCGGGTGGGTATGGTATTGTTTTGTTATGGGGTGATCAACGTAAAGAGTTGTCGGCCGGCTACCGTTTAACTACCAATAACCGTATGGAATTGATGGCAGTGATTGTAGCCCTGAAATCACTCACCAAAAAGCATATACCTGTTGCTATTTATACAGATAGTCAGTACGTAGTAAACAGCGTGGAAAAAAAATGGCTGGATAACTGGATACGAACTGATTTTAAAGGTGGTAAAAAAAACAAAGATCTCTGGCTTGCTTATCATGCTATTGCCAAAAACTTTATGGTGCGTTTTCACTGGGTAAAAGGCCATGCCAACAATGCCATGAACAACCGATGCGATGAACTGGCTACTGCCGCAGCATACGGCAGGGATTTATTGGTGGATGAAGTGTATGAAATGGAGAAAGGGTGAGGTAATGGAAGTTCATAGTCCATGGTCCATGGTCCATGGTCCATGGTTAAAACGAGTATGGGCTTCAAATTATTAATTATTAATTTCTAAATATGTCTCACAATACTCTCTGCAGCTGGAGTGGCGGTAAAGACAGTTGCTTTGCTTTGATGCAATCTATACAGCAAGGATACCAGCCGAAAGTATTATTGAATGTTTTAAATGAAGCAGGAAAAATTTCGCGCAGTCATGGTATACCTGCTGCAATTCTTGAAGCACAGGCGGCTGCCATCCATTTACCCATACACCTGATCAGCAGCAGTTGGCAGGAATACGAAGCAAAATTTACGGGTGCATTAACACAACTAAAGAAAGCATACGATGTATCGCATGCAGTATTTGGCGACATAGACCTGCAAGCACACCGCGAATGGGAAGAAAAAGTTTGCGCTACTGGCGGATTAACCGCACTGTTACCACTCTGGCAACAAAATAGAAAAGTGTTGGTGAAGCAGATGCTGGAAGCGGGGATAGAAACCATCATAGTAAGTTGCAATACGATAATGGGTGACCATTTTTTAGGAAAACAACTAACACTTGAATTAGTAGATGAACTGGAAGCTTTGGGTATTGATGCCTGCGGTGAAAATGGTGAGTTTCATACGCTGGTGCTGAATTGCTCTCTGTTCAGTAAGCCCATACAGGTTACCGTTGGAAATAAGATCTTACACGATAATTACTGGTTTACCGAACTCCAATTAACCTAAAAGTTAGCCACTGATGGCACTGATTTTCACGTTTTTTTTCAGTGCCAATCAGTGCCATCAGTGGCAAAAAAAAGAGCCTCACAAAGAGGCTCTCCCAAAATATCAGATATGGCTTTTACGCCAATGCTTTCTTAGAAAAATAGTTCTTCGCCAGGTAATACGTACCGAACAAAACTGCAGAAAATACAACGGTAGCCATCACACTGTTCTTATAAAAAGGAAGTGCATCGTTATAACAAAGCAGCAAACCATTAAATGTTTTGGGGCGGTTTAATCCAAACCCGCGATCACTAACCCAAACCAGGAAATTAGAGATCAGAAAATACGTAGTGGGTGCAGCCAAAGCAGCAATAACCACATTACCGATCTTGTTGGTTTTAATCAGGAATCCAAAGCAAGTCATACCCGCAAACAGCAGATAGTTGATCAGTTGTCCATCATAAAAACCCATAATATTGGTGAACCCATAGGTATATAAAGCCTGATACAGCAAATCTGACAGGAACATGGAAACCAGGGGCAATACAAAGGCCCATTTTTTATTTTGTACAAATATTGCCCCACTAAATAAGCCAATGGCAATCTGTGGTGCAAAACCCATAGGACGATTAGGCAAAATACGGTACAAAGCACTCACCAGTACCATCAAAAAAAGAGAAATAATAAGTGATCGGTTGATTTTCATCTGTCAATTGTTTCGCTGCAAAAATAGGCGATAATTGCCATCAGCCCATAGCAATTTTCCTCATATTGTGTATAAGCTTTACATAGCAGGAACAAATGCTTTGTATAATGTGGCATTACCCGATGCCTGGAGAGTATAGGTTTGATGGGCCATAATGGCAACCGCCTCTCCCCGCTTTAATACCATTGTATTGTTTAGTACCGCCCCTCCTTCCGTTACCACTAATATGTCAAGTGAATCTGATGTATTTGTATAAGATATGGTAGGTGAAAGATCAATACGGGCAATGCCAAAATCTGGTACGGGACAGGGATAGACCTTTTCACCTTCTAAAACCGTATTTCCTTTCATGATATCGGGAACGATGCTTTCAAAAATGGTGTGCTTCATTAATTCTGGTACATCAATATGTTTGGGGGTGAGGCCGGCCCTGAGTACATTATCGCTATTGGCCATCAGTTCTACACACTGGCCCTGCATATATGCATGGGGCACGCCGGCTCCCTGAAAAACAGCTTCGCCCGGATTCACACAAACGATATTGAAAAAATACAGGGAGAATACTGCTCTGTCAATATCTCCCACAATGGTTTTAGCTGCAAAAATTTTGGCAACCCACCAGCCCGGCATAGCAGGCGTTAAGGCTCCTTCATTTTTTTTTCGCATCTCCCTTTTAATCAGGTTGGCGAGCATGGAATTGATATCGGTCTGATTCATCTCCATAACAAAGCGGTATAATTCCTTCAGCCCTTCTTTACGGTAAAGAGGTAGCAGGATAGTAAACTCAGGAACCTCTTCCAGTGTTTTTTCAATATCAGCAAGTTGTTTAAATCCATGTAACAACCAGAACTCACTGAGGGCCACCATTACTTCCGGCTTATGATTGCGGTCTTTGTAATTGCGGTACGGTGCCTGAATGGGTATACCAGCCGCTTCTTCCCTATCGAATCCCTTTTCTGCTTCCTCCTTATTTGGGTGTACCTGTATAGAAAGAATGTCTTTTACATCCAGAATTTTAAAAAGGTAAGGTAGTTCCCCAAACCTGTCGAACACCTTTGCAGACATTACTCTATCAGGTTGTTCTGTACAAAGCCGGTATAAAGAAACAGGCCCGTTACGGGTTAGCCAATCGGAAGGGGCAGATGGGTGCGCCCCCATCCAATACTCGGCAAAGGGCTTATGATCCGGGTTACTGATACCCAGAAATTCCGGCAAAAAATCATAGCCGCCCCATGCATAGTGCATGCATTTACCCTTCAGTTTGCCAATGCCTTCCATCGTTTCCATCACGTACAAATTACAGGTATTTTCCTATAACGTGTAAATGAAAGATATCTTGTATTCACTCCTACTTTTAGGAAAATTTTTACAACGATGAGTCTTAATCAAACAAAAGGAAGGCTTGGCGAAGAGATGGCCGCCGCATGGCTGGAAAAAAAAGGCTATACCTTACTGGAAAGAAACTGGCGTTTCCGGCATTGGGAAGTGGATATCATCGCTTCCAAAGAAAAATTTCTCCATTTTATAGAAGTGAAAACAAGGCACTCACTCAGGTATGGCCGGCCAGAAGAAAGCATTACCCGCGATAAAATGACCAACCTGAAAAACGCCGCTGAAGAATACCAATACCAACATCCCGAATGGAAATACATTCAGTTTGATGTAATCGCGATTACAATCATTGAAGAAGAACTGAAAGAAATTTTTATGATTGAAGACGTGTATTTTTAATTAACAATTAATAATTAAAAATTAATAATTGAAGGTCCTTATTTAGGATGCCTAAAAATTCTTTGTTTACTTCTAAAAAGCAACAACCTAACCTCTTTCCTTATCGGTATTGATTGAGGAGAACTGTTTTAATTAGGATAGTTTTCGAAATTTTTTCCGCGTAAATTTAATTGTTTATCTATCACAATTCCAATATTGCTTTTGATATCCTTCGTGTTAGAATAATAGCCAAATGACGGATAAAGTAAAGTTGTATCATGAAAGTAAATTCTTGCTATAAATGCTCCTTCAGAATTGTATTCCTTTCCTATAACATATTCTTTACTAAGTTCTGCTCCTTGTTCAATCGCTGGAAACACAACTGATACATCAAGCGTTTTGATAACTACACTATCTATTATGGCGGAGCTTTGATTTTCTACCCATAATGCATGCTTCTTTGATGATTGGCAACTTATAAGCATAAAGAAAGCGACCGGCATGATTGAGTACTTCATCCAACAATCAATTATTAATTATTAATTTTTAATTACTAATTAAATCCTCTCCATCATCTTCTCCACCATCTTATACGTTGCCGGGCAATATTCAATATTCTGCTGGTGTACGTGAATGTATTCTACCATTTTCTTTTTCTTCAGGTGAGGAAAACCAGCACAATCTTCGGGGCGTACTTCATAAATACTGCACATGTGGTTATCCATATTTAAAAACTGGCAGGGCTGTTTTACGTTTACCCAATCGCCCGCTTTTTTATCAAACTCCAACCACTTGTCTTTGAACTCTTGTGGTTTGATCTCAAAATGTGCTGCAATTCTTTTAATGTCTTTAATGGTAAAAGTGGGTGTCATACTTTTACAGCAATTGGCGCAGCTTAAACAATCCACTTCTTGCCATACTTCTGCATCAATCTGTTCAGCTATTTTATCCAAACCTTTTGGAGGGTTCCTTTCTATCTTTCCCAAATAACGTTTAAATGCTTTTTGATGGTAACGTACTTTTTGTTTGAATGAACGAAGATTGACAATCATTTTGAAATTTTGTGATTGGAAAATTTTGACATGGCAATATCGTTCAGGAATAACTCACTACCAAATAACTCTCATAGGTAAGTTAGATGTCTGCCATAACAGATTGTTGTATATTTATTCAAACACAAAACCTATACCATTCGAACATCAACTAATTACTTTATTTACCTATTTACTTTATTTACTTTATTTACCTATTTACCTAATTACCCGATACCCGATGTGGGACGCATATAAAAAAGGATACAAAGCATGGCTTCGTCTGGAGAAATCGCTCAGCGATAACTCTGTAGAGGCTTACCTGCGCGACATAAATAAACTGACTGATTTTTTACAAACCACTAAGCGCCTGGTATCACCGGGAGAACTTGTGTTGAAAGATCTGCAGCAGTTTGTAAAATGGATAGGTGAATTGGGCATGACGGCTACTTCGCAGGCGAGGATCATTTCCGGGATCCGGAGTTTTTACAAGTATTGTCTGTTGGAACAGGTTTCCCAAACAGATCCCTCTACCCTGCTGGATGCTCCTAAAACAAGAAGGAAACTACCCGATGTATTAACCTTTGATGAAATTGAATTGGTAATTGCCCAAATTGATCAAAGCACACCCGAAGGTGGCAGAAACAAAGCCATACTGGAAACCATGTATAGTTGTGGTTTGCGGGTTAGTGAAGTGGTGAACCTAAAGATCTCGTGTCTTTACCTGGATATTGGCTTTATCAGGGTAATTGGGAAAGGCGACAAAGAAAGACTGGTACCTATTGGGCGTGATGCTATCAAATACATCCGGCTGTATCATGAAACGATCAGGGTGCATCAACCCATGCAAACTGGTTTTGAAGATTTTCTTTTTCTAAACAACCGTGGCAAATACCTGAGCCGTGTGATGATTTTTTATATCATTAAAAACATGGCGGCAAAAGCAGGCATTACCAAACATATTTCGCCACATACTTTCCGCCATTCATTTGCCACACACCTGGTAGAAGGTGGTGCCGACCTGCGAGCCGTTCAGGAAATGATGGGGCATGAAAGCATTACTACTACGGAAATCTATACGCATCTTGACAGGGATTATCTGCGTGATACGTTGCAGCGTTTTCATCCTGCGTTTAAAGTGTCAGGCCAATAAAGCCACCTGATCTTTTTGTACTGGATCTTACTTACCTAAAATCAGCCTTCCCAAAAATCAATTATGTTTGCTCCTCTAAACCGAAAACAAGTATGAAAAAGATCATGATGATTGCCGCTGCTTTTTGCAGTATTACCGCCTTTGCACAGGTAAGAATGCCTGCGCCAAGTCCTACCCAAAAAATTACACAGGAATTTGGTATCGGCTCTATCGAATTAACCTATTCACGCCCTAGCATCAAAGGCCGCAGCCTATTTAAAGACAATAGTGACCTCGGTCCTTTGGGCAAATTATGGCGCACCGGTGCCAATGCAGCAACACGCATTGTATTTACCGACAAAGTAATGATGGGTGGAAAATTACTGGATACAGGCGCTTATGTATTGTACACCATTCCAGGAAAAGAATACTGGGAGATTATCATCAATAAAGGATTGAAAAATTCCGGTACGGATGGATACAAGGAAAGCGAAGACGTAAACCGCTTTAAAGTAAAAGCTGAAAAACTGGGAAATGAAGTAGAAACCTTTACCATGCAGTTTGGCAATATACTGGCCGAAAGTTGTGAATTACAAATGATGTGGGGCAACACCTTGGTAAAAGTACCTATGAGCGTGAACGTGAAAGATCGTATCCGTCTTCAGGTAGAAAAAGCATTGTCTGCCGAAACACCTAACGCAGGTGTGTATCAGTCTGCCGCTACTTTTTATTATGAGTGGGATAAAGACCTGAATAAAGCTTTGGTGAACATTAACAAAGCCACACAGGCCAACCCCGCCGCTTTCTGGTTGTTTTTATTACAGGCAAAAATTCAAAGAGATCTTGGTGATAAAGCTTCAGCCAAAGCCAGTGCCGAAAAATGTATCACATTAGCAACCACTGCCAAGAACGATGATTATGTAAAACAGGCGGGTGATTTATTAAAGAAATTATAACACGTCATTTCGAAGAAGGAACGACTGAGAAATCTCATGTTGATAGTAAGTAATGTACTTCTTTCATGAGATTTCTCCTCGTTCGTTCCTCACTCGTCGAAATGACGGTTTTATATTATATCGTCATGATCTTATCAACAGATCATTCATACATACTTCATAACCCAAAAAAGCCTCCTCAAAAGAGAAGGCTTTCTGAAACAATATTTCTGACTCCCATTATAGGAAGTTTACGATTTAGGCTTCTGCCATATCCGGAATCATTTCTGCTTTGTAAGCACCTGCATCCAGTTTGGCTTTTGTTTCGCTGAAAGCTTTCAGGGTTTCTTCAATATCAGCATCAGTATGTGAAGCAGTTGGTATCAAACGATAAATGATATGCCCTTTCGGAATTACCGGATACACCACAATTGAACAGAAGATCTTGTAATTCTCACGCAGGTCCATTACCATCGCTGTTGCTTCTTCCACACCACCTTTCATATATACTGGCGTTACCATAGTGTTGGTATTACCAATATCAAATCCTCTTTCTTTCAATCCTTTCTGCAGTTTCAAGGCGTTAGTCCATAACCTGGCTTTTAATTCAGGTTGTGTTTGCAACAGTTCCAGTCTTTTCAGGTTACCAATTACTATCGGCATGGGTAAACTCTTTGCAAAAATCTGCGAGCGGATATTGTAACGGATAAAATCTATGATCGCTTTATCGCCCGCCATAAATGCCCCAATGGAAGCCATTGATTTGGCAAAGGTTGAAAAATACAGGTCAATCCCATCCTGGCAATCCTGCTCCTCTCCTGCACCGGCACCTGTGGTACCCAGTGTTCCAAATCCGTGTGCATCATCCACCAATAAACGGAATTCAAATTTCTTTTTCAGGTCAACAATCTCTTTCAGTTTTCCCTGATCGCCTGCCATGCCAAACACACCTTCTGTTATCACGAGAATACCACCTGTTTTTTGTTTTTCGATCAAAGCAGTGGCACGTTCCATTTGCTTGCTAAAATCTTCCAGATCATTATGCTTGAATACATAACGGTGGCCCGGATGTAAACGTAAGCCATCAATAATACAGGCATGACTTTCTGCATCGTATACAATCACATCATGACGGCCGCAAATAGCATCAATCGCACTCATGATACCCTGGTAACCAAAGTTCATCAGAATGGCATCTTCCTTACTTTCAAAAGCAGCCAGTTCTTTTTCCAATTGTTCGTGGTAATTACTGTTGCCACTCATCATTCGTGCACCCATAGGCAATGCTAAGCCAAATTTGGCGGCTGCATCTGCATCGGTTTTACGTATTTCGGGGTGATTGGCCAGACCAAGGTAATTGTTCAGGCTCCACACAATCATTTCTTTTCCGCGGAAGTTCATCCGGTTACCAATTTCGCCTTCCAGCTTAGGAAATGCGAAATATCCATGGGCCCTTTCACGGTGCTGACCTAAAGGACCATAATTCTTCAACAGTTTTTCAAAGATGTCTGCCATATTATCAAATCATTACTTTGGTTAAAAATCATGGCAAAAGTAAACTTTTACGTCCTAAAGGGCAAGTTCAATTATACACCATCCCTTACCTTCACGTATCGTTTAACGGTTTTTGGCGTAAAATATGGCGCTAAATCATAATTTATACACATGAAAAGACTGATGATACCGGTTCTTGCCGGTTTACTGGCATTGCAGGCTACTGCTCAAAAAATATCCCCGGCTGTTGCAGATGCAGCTGTTCAAAGACCAAAATTGGTAGTAGGCATTGTGGTTGACCAGATGCGCTGGGATTATCTGTACCGGTTTCATCCGCTGTTCAAAGCCAATGGCGGTTTTAGAAGAATGATGGGAGAAGGATTCTCCTGTGATAATACATTGATCCCCTATACCCCTACCGTAACCGCCTGCGGGCATACCACCGTTTACACGGGTAGTGTACCCTCGATTCACGGTATTGCCGGAAATGCATGGTGGGATAACCAATTAATGCGTTCTGTGTATTGCAGTGAAGATAAAACCGTAAAAGGTGTGGGTGGAAAGAGTGAGGAAAACGGGCAGATGAGTCCGCGCAATATGCTTACCACCAGTATTTGTGATGAACTGCGAATGGCTACGAATTTCAAAAGCAAAGTGATTGGTGTGGCATTAAAAGACCGTGGTTCTATTTTACCAGCAGGCCATTCTGCAAATGGTGCATATTGGTATGAGAGTAAGTCGGGCAATTTTATAACAAGTACTTATTACATGAATGAATTGCCAGAGTGGGTAAACCAATTCAACAACCGTAAACTGGTAGATTCTTTATACAAACTCGGATGGAATACGTCCTTACCAAAAGAAACCTATTTGCAATATGCAACTGCTGATGAAAAACCATACGAAGGAAAACCCTTTGGCAGAGAAGCAGTTGGTTTCCCTTATGATCTTTCAAAATACATAGGGAAGGATTTTAGTAAAATATCCACCACACCCCATGGAAATACCCTAACCGCAGAAATGGCGAAAGCGGCAATACTCGCCGAGAAACTGGGCAGAGGTGAAGCCACAGATTTTCTGGCAGTTAGTTTTTCCTCACCGGATTATGTTGGCCATTCATTTGGCCCCAACTCATGGGAGCAGGTGGATGATTATGTAAAACTGGATGATGAGCTTGGGAAACTCCTTTCTTTTCTGGATGGTTATGTTGGTAAAAATCAATACACCGTTTTCTTAACAGCTGATCATGCCGTAGCGCATGTACCCGGTTTTATGAAAGAGAACAAATTACCGGGTGGCGTAGTGGATGATGCGGGTATGATGAAAGACATGAACGCCAAACTGAAAGAGAAATTTGGTATTGATAATACGATTGTCAGCATGTACAATTACCAGGCTTACCTAAACCATCCGAAAATTGATTCGGCTAAACTGGATGATGAACCGATTAAAAAATGGATCATTCAATATGTAAAAAAGAATGAGGCAGTAGCCAATGCATTTGCCACATCAGATATTATGACAACGCCCATCAACAAAACCCTTCGCGAGATGCTGGCCAATGGTTTTAACCCACGCCGCAGTGGCGATGTGCAAATTATTTTAAAGCCCGGCTTTATTGAAGGCGGTGCCACCGGAACCACACATGGTTTATGGTATCCATATGATGCACATATTCCTTTGTTGTTTTATGGATGGGGTATCAAAAAAGGAAAAGCCAGTCGCGAAACCTATATGACTGATATCGCTCCTACCATTGCTTCTTTACTGCATATTCAAATGCCAAGCGGGTCGGTGGGGAAAGTGATTGAGGAAGTGATAAAGTGAGGGCTGAATCGTGAATGGTGAATAGATTGGGTTATTCATACAACTAACTAAGAGAGGCGATCCAAATGGATCGCCTCTCTTAGTTAGTTGGTGTTTGTTAAGGATTATGCTTTTTATTTAAGGTCATCTATTTTTAATCCCTGGTTAACTTTTACATCAGCGATGTCGATATTAATTTTGAACTGACCAGCATCAAATATTTGTTTTACAGGAAGCTTAACACCGTTGAATGTTTTGTATTCAGAAGTGAGGATCACCACAGTGGCTTTACCTTCTGGAGACTCCTGTGTTCTGGCTTCTTTTACACGCAGGCCTGAAGCCACATCATAAAAGAAATTGAATTCTCTTTTCTTAGGCGATTTAATTTCTACATTGTACGCATCTTTTCCTTCTACCTGTTCAATGCCTTTTACGGTAAATGTATAGCCACCTTTTTTAAGCATATAGGTTTCCAAAAATAAGGCAGCCGTTTCATCCAGTTCTTCTTTGTCCTCATCTTTCAATGGTTGCTCCATACCTTGCTGTACAATAGCATACGTTCCGTTTTTGGTCAATTGTTTTGCCAGCGAATTACCACCCATGCTCAGGTTCTGCATATAGCCCGATGGTAATACATACTGCATGGCAAAGTCCAAGTTCTGCCCCATTACACTGGCAGCTCCTTTCATACTAACATCTTTGATAGCAGCCATTGCCTGTTCCCCACCCTGTGCTTCAATTGATTTTTTGAAAATGGTTTCTGCCGTTACACCCGCATCTACTTTCTTTTCAGATGGGGCTGTTTTTTCATTTCCATATACATCAAAGTATTTTACCTCGCCATATTTTTCCAATCCTTTTGCAATCTGTTTTGCATTGCCTACAATCACAATATGCATATTACCGGGTAATACAAATTTTTCAGCAACGGTTTTTACAGCCGTTACATCTACCGCTGACAGGTTTTTCAGGTAGTTCTGGTAATAATCTTTGGGTAGATTGTATCTCGCCACATCCAATGCAAAACCGGCAATGGTACCGGGACTTTCCAGCGAACGGGCAAAACTTCCGCTCATTTCGTTTTTAGATTGATTGATTTCTTCAGTACTGACTGCCTCTCTGCGAATACGGTTTAACTCCACAAAGAACTGCCCGATGGCACTATCTGTTTTTTCATTACGTACCGAAGCACTTGCCGTAAAATTACCAACCAGTTTATCAGGCTGTAATTGAGAATACGCACCGTACGTAAATCCATACTTCTCACGCAGGTTTTTATACAATCTTCCTGAGGCACCATTACCCAATAAATTATTCATAACCGCTCCTGAAATAGCATTGGGTGCGCCGGGTTTGTAATCAACCGGTGTAACTAAGTTAATCACACTCTGAACAGAACTGGGCCTGTCTACAATAGCGATATAGGTTTTAGCAGGCGGTGCAGGAACCGCATATTTTCCTTCAGGTACATTCCCTTTTTCCCATGCACCAAAATTGGCTTCTGTTAATTTCTTTGCTTCGTCTACAGTAATATCTCCTACAAAAATCAGGTAAGCAATATTGGGTTTCCAGTAGGTGTTGTAATAGGTTTTGATATCAGCTACCGTTACTTTTTTTACGGTCTCTTCTGTTTCCACTTCGCCATAAGGATGTTCTTTTCCATATACCAGTTTGCTTACCACATTATTGGCAATGGCATTGGCATCTTCTTTACTCTGTGCGAGTCCGGATAATTCTTGTCTGCGGATTTTTTCCAGTTCATCTGCTGGGAAAGATGGACGCAAAGCAATATCTGCCATCAGCGCAAATACTTTTGAAAAATTATTTTTTAAAGAACTGCCACTCACACTTCTGGCCGATGCACCAATATTGGCTCCGAGGTAATCAATCTCTTCATCCAGTGTAACCTTATTCATTTTAGTGGTTCCTCTGCGAAAGAGTTCTCCCGCCATAGAAACCATACCTGCTTTATCGCCTTCAACAATGGCATCTCTATCAATGGTTAAAGTAGCAGCCACTCTAGGGAGTTTGGTATTTTGAACCACAAATACTTTCAGGCCATTGGCCAAAGTAAATGAAGCGGGCTCACCTACTTTAATTACCGGTGCCGGACCGGGTTTGGGTGCTTTTGTCCGGTCAACTTTTACTTGTGCCAGTAAAGCAGTGGGAGCTATTATCAAAAGAGAAAGAAATATTTTTTTCATGGTCATACTGTTTATCATTATTTGATGCTGTAACCTTGGTGATACAACAATTGTTATTTTTTTGTCCCTTTGGGTACATAATATAAGGTTACCCGGTTTTCTTTGTTTAGGTATTTTTTTGCAACCTTCATTAGGTCTTCACGGGTTACTTTATTGTAACGGATGATTTCTGTATTAATAAGATTGGCATCACCAAAATACACCTGGTAATTGGCCAGCGACTCGGCAATACCGGCCATAGAAGCATTCCTGTTTACAAAATCAGTGGTGATCTTATTGCGAACTTTTTCAAATTCTCTTTCTTCCACCAGTTTATTCTTAACACCATCAATCACTACCTGTATTTCTTTCTCCAGATCTTCCGGCTTCACATTCATATTGGCAATACCGAAAGTGATGAAGAGGCCTGCATCTTCCAATGCATAGTTAAATGCACCGGCCTGCACGGCTAGTTGCTTTTCATCAACAATGGCTTTGTTCATGCGTGAAGAATTTCCGCCGGATAAAAGAGACGATAATACATTGAATGCATAATATTCATCGCTTCCCTGTTTGGGTGAGTGGTATGCCTGCACTACTGCAGGTAACTGAATATTATCTTCAATTACATCCCTTACTTCACCACCTAATGGTGGTTCAGTTACAGTAGGACGTGGAATGGGTTTGGTTCCTTTTGGAATTGAACCAAAATAAGCCGCAATCTGTTGTTTCACTAAGGTGATATCGATATCGCCCGCAATACTTAACACACAGTTATTGGGCACATAAAATGTTTTGTAGAAATCTTTAAAATCCTGCAGTTTGGCGCGACTCAAATGTTCGAGGCTGCCAATGGGCTGCCATGTGTAAGGATGTACTTTAAAAGCACGTTTGAATATTTCACCAATAATGGTGCCATAAGGTTGGTTATCTATACGTTGGCGTTTTTCTTCTTTAACCACTTCTTTCTGCGTATTCACACCAATGTCTTCAATTTTGGCATGCAGCATTCTTTCGCTTTCCAGCCAAAGGCCCAGTGCAAACTGGTTACTGGGGAAAAGTTCAAAATAATAGGTTCTGTCCTGACTGGTATTGGCATTATTATACCCACCGGCATTGGAAGTATACTTATCAAAATCACCGCGTTTTACATTATCACTCCCTTCGAACATCAGGTGTTCAAAAAAGTGGGCAAACCCGGTGCGGGCCGTATCCTCATTCTTAGAGCCTACATGGTATAGCGCTGAAACAGCCACCACCGGTGCAGATTTATCCTGGTGCAGGATTACCGTTAACCCATTGGGCAAAGTGTATTTTTCAAAGGCAATTTTAGGAGCCTGTGCCAGCACACTGCTACAAAACAACAGTACCGCAGGCGCGGCCATGAACCATTTTCTCATAAAGGTATTTTTTGTAAGGTTTCTAATCTGCAATATGCGAAAACTTATGGCAAACCGGATCGTTTGTGAAGGAAGGCCCGTAAATTTTACATAACCGGTAACAAATTCGTTATAAATGCGGATTAGCAGCTATGAATGCAGCCACTTTTTCGTTAGGTGATTGCCAGTGTATGTCAGCGTCTTTGGTAAACCATGTCATTTGCCGTTTTGCATACTGGCGGGTATTGGTTTTGATCTGATTCACGGCTTCTTCCAAAGAACCCTTACCATCTATGTGTTCAAATAATTCGCGATAGCCAACTGTTTGCAGGGCATTGTGTGAGCGATAGGGTAATAATGACCTCACCTCATCCAGTAAACCCTGCTCCATCATCTGTTCTACCCTTAAATGTATCCTTTCGTGCAATTCTTCTTTGGGTAATCGCAATCCTATTTTAACTACATTAAAAGGGCGTATCGCTTTTTTTGCGGTACGATATACCAGTATAGATTGCCCGGTAGCGTTCCATACTTCCAGTGCCCGCATCAATCGCTGCGGATTTTGTTGCTCTGCTACTTTCCAAAAATCTGGATCTTTGGTTTGCAATTCTTTCTGTAACCAGATCAATCCTTTTTGTTCGTATCCGTCTATTATTTGCCTGCGTACTTCATCAGGCACAACCGGTATGGGATCAATCCCTTCACAAAAAGCTTTGATATATAAACCCGTTCCACCAACCATTACTACTACCTTATGTTGCTGAAATATTTTTTCAGCAGCATCCAGTGCATATTTTTCAAAACTCCCCGCATTTAAATCTTCCACTACGGAATGTGAGGCGATGAAATGATGCGGCACTTCAGACAGTTCTTCAACGGTGGGCCTTGCCACACCAATCTTCATTTCTTTGTAACACTGGCGCGAATCGGCAGAGATGATTTCTGTTTGATAGTGTTTGGCAAGATCGATAGCAAAGGATGTTTTACCTACGGCAGTAGGGCCTGCGATGATGATAACGGTGGGTTGTTGTTGCATATAATTATGTTGCTGAGTTCTGCCTCCCCCGCTTTATCGTGTGTGAAAAACTATTTGCATTGCTGCAATGAACTGGGCTATTTCTGAAAAGCTGCTAAGCGTATTTTTTAACCGCAAAGACGCGAGGGCGCAAGGTTTCGCTAAGTAATCATTTCAAAAAAACCTTGCGTACCCTCGTGACCTGGCGCCTGCGCGGTAAAGTGGATGGCAGCAAAGCATTTTATAATTATTCACTTGACACATACAACCTAAAACTCCTCCTCCTGACTCTCCTCCGCACCTGCTTCATCCGCATCCGTTTCAGATTCGCCCTCTTCTCCTTCGGTACCAAAGCCTTCAGCGGCTTCGGCCAGGTCGTACTTTTCTTCTATATCGGCAAACTTATCGCCCAGTAAACTCTTGGTGCCATATTGCTGCGGGCCAATGCCTTCGGTGCGGGATACGGATGGATAAGTAGTTTTACTACTCTCCTCCTTACTTACATTAATCAGTTCTACCAGAAATATCCAATGCTTTTCAAAATCATATTCGTATACAAATTTCTGGTTGGTATCGCGTATTTCAGAACCAATGGTTACATCGGCCATCAAAAGTGGTTCTACCACATAGGGTTTGTCGTAACGGTCAAAACTAATCTCTCTACCCCGCTGCCAGTTATCGTTGCTGCGAAAAAAAGTGGCTTTGTGTTTTGAATCAAACTCATACGATTTCAAAATTGCAAAATGCAGATCCTGAAAATTTTGAGTATGCCTGATCACAATATCTCTATACACTGCATCATCTTCTTCTAAATAAATCCGGAATTTTAATATAGCCATTCGGAGGGATTGGTTTATTGGTTTACTAGTTTATTCGTTTATTGGTTTATTAGTTTATGGTGGCAACCCATTACTCATCACTCACGATTGCCTATTCACAATTCACAATTGCCTCAAGCTCATTCACAAAAAGCGAAACTACAATTTATTCTACCGCCGACAAGTTCAGTTCGGCAGCTTTTTGGAGCATATACGCGTAAGCGGCCTCAAATTCGTTGGGTATCAGGCCGTCTAAAATGGCTTCGCGGATGGCATCTTTGATCAATCCTACGGGTTTGCCGGGTGTTAGTCCAAATTTCTCCATGATCATTTCCCCTGAAATGGGTGGCTGCCAGTTGCGGATTTTATCACTTTCTTCCACTTCCTCCAATCGCTGCCTTACCAGCTCAAAATTTTTCAGGTAACGCTTTACCTTATTGGGGTTTTTACTGGTAATATCCGCCTCGCAAAGCATCATTAAACTGTCAATATCCTCCCCTGCATCAAACAATAAACGCCTGATGGCACTATCAGTAATATTTTCTTTGGTAAGGCTGATTGGACGCAGGTGAAGCAGTACCAATTTTTGTACCAGTTTCATTTTTTCGTTCTGTGGCAGTTTCAGTTTGGTAAAAATTTTTGGTACCATCCTCGCTCCCACTACTTCGTGGCCGTGAAAGGTCCAGCCATGACCTTCTTCAAATTTCTTGGTAGCCGGTTTGGCAATATCATGCAAAACAGCAGCCCATCTCAGCCAGAGGTCTTGGGTATTGGCAGAAATATTATCAAGAACCTGTAATGTGTGGTAAAAATTATCTTTGTGCCCTTTACCATCCACATATTCCGCACCATACAGATCTACCATTTGTGGGAATACGATTTTTAGTAATCCGCTTCTGAAAAGAAGATCCCAACCAATAGAAGGTTGTTGGCAGAGCATGATCTTGTTCAACTCATCGGTAATTCTTTCCTGCGAAACAATTTTAATACGATGGGCATTGTCTGTAATAGCCTGAAAGGTTTCAGGCGCAATGGTAAAATGCAGTTGCGCCGCAAAACGGATGGCCCGCATCATTCTTAACGGATCGTCGCTAAATGTTTGCAAAGCCGCCAAAGGTGTTTGCAGTATTTTTTGTTCTATATCGTGCAAGCCATTAAATGGATCTACCAATTTTCCAAAATCGCTTTTATTCAAACTAATAGCCAGTGCGTTAATGGTAAAATCACGGCGGTTCTGGTCGTCTTCCAAACTACCCGGTTCTACTTCTGGCTTGCGGCTGTGCTGACGATAACTCTCTTTGCGTGCACCCACAAATTCCACTTCAAAATCGCCAAGTTTAATCTGTGCCGTTCCAAAAGTTTTAAAATACGCCACCGTTGGTTTGGGATGAAATAGAGCAGCCACTTTATGTGCCAGTTCTATACCATCGCCCATACAAACAATATCCGCATCTTTGGTAGGGCGGTCAATGATTTTATCGCGCACAAAACCACCTATCAGGTAACAGGGTACCTGTAGCGCATCCGCAGCGGCAGCTATCTTTTCAAAAATTAGTAATTCTTTATCGGTACAACGGATCTCCATTGAGGCAAAGGTAAGGGGATTGATTTGTTAGCGATATCAGGCTAAAACGGCCAGTAATTGCGCATTGGTGATCTGGTGCGCGCAGTTAAAATGTTGCTTCGGACAGGCTTTCTTTCCATGCAAACCACAAGGTCTGCAACTGAGTGGTAGCGCTACCTCAATAATGTGGCTTTCATCAGACAAAGGCCCAAACCCAAAAGCAGGAATGGTAGAGCAGTACACCGCCGTAACAGGTGCATTAACGGAAGAAGCAAAATGCATCGGTGCAGAATCATTTACATAATTCATCACGGCATCCTTTTGCAAAGCCGCTGATTCAAGAAAATTGAGTTTACCGGCAAGATTGGTAACCGCGGTGTGTGTTGAATTGGTTTTTATTTTTTCGCAAAGGGCCCTATCACCCGGTGCCCCAAGCAGGTATACAGCATATGATGCAGGTAAGGAATTAATGAATTGTATCCATTGCACAGCCGGAAATTGTTTGGTAAACCAAACAGATGCGGGGGCGATACAAACATACGGTTGCTGTTTCCATTCAGCTACAGATTGTACATTTTTTGTGGATGGATATAGTCTGGGCTTGGCAGCTTTCTTATCAGTAAAAGAGCTGATCAACTGGTGATTTCTTTCTATCTCATGCAATGTGCGATCCCCATCACTGATAATATGCCGCACAATATCTGAAAATAAAAAACTAAAAGGGTTCTTATCAAATCCAATGGTTTGTTTGCCTTTTGATAAAGCTGTGAGCAACCCGGTAGCAGCAAAGCGTTGCACATTCACCACCTTATCATAACGCGAGGCCCTGATTTTTTGTAAGAGCGAGAAAAGATTTTTATACTTATTTTTCTGTTTATCCCATACCAATACTTCGCGTAAAAAAGGGTGTTCGGTAAAAAGGGATTCATTGCCTTTTCTTACCAATATATCAATGGCTGCATCAGGCATATGTGCATGCAACTTTTCAAGCAATCCGGTTGCCAGCACCACATCTCCAATAAAAGCAGTTTGAATGACCAGTATTTGCTGCATACCTGCAAAACTAACCAAGAACAACGTAGATGAAAAAGGAAATTACTTGGTAAGTTGTTCTACTATTAAAATCAAAGCAGAGGAAAATATAAAATAACCTGTTGTGCATTAAAATCAACAATCATAGCGAACCTTGCGCATCCTTTGCGGGCTTTACGTTACTGTTTTACTTTTTGAGTATCGCAAAGATCGACAAGAACCGCAATGGACGCAAGGAAGCACTATACATCATACAGATATAGAACCGTGCCCAAGTGTAAAAAATAATTGCATAACACGCCACTAGTTACTCATACTCCAGCTCATTGCTAAAAAATTCCCAATCGAACAATATAAAACTGGCAGATATTTTTTTGAGCGAATTCGCTATACGGCGTTTTCTCATAAACGCATTTCCCAAACGATTCACGGCCATCATTTGAGGGTCTATGCCAAGACTTAATAAAGCCTTTAAAAAAGACGGCATTTTTTCAGAAGGGATATCTAATACAACCCGGGTCATGTATCGTAGTTTGTTCCTTTAAATTACTCGTTAGTTTTGGCCAATGCAAGTATTTGCTGATTTATTTCTCTGTGAAAGTAGTAGGAACTAAGTAATTAATTCGGTTTCAGGTGATTAACAGAAAGGATTCGTTCTTTCGTTGCATGGTACTACTATTTATGGGCGGATGATACTGAGCGTACCATCTTTTTCCCACTTGATGATGGAAGAGGGCTTACGGTATTCTGTTTCCTCCTGGCGGTATTGCACTACATAATCTACCCCCTCACTAATAGCGGGCTCTATATCTTTAAAACAGAGTGGCGAGGGGTATCCGCTGATATTGGCAGAAGTACTGACAATCGGCTTACGAAAACGTTTGATCAGATTTTTACAAAAAACTTCTTCACAAATTCTAATGGCTACAGAACCATCTGCTGCCAACAAGTTATCGGCCAGTTCTATGGCTCCTTCATAAATAACGGTTGTGGGCCTTTGTACCCCTTTGATATAATCAAAAATCTGTAGCTGCGGCTGACTTACATATTTCAGAATATCCTTTTCATCGGCCACCAACACAATCATAGCTTTAGTGTCGGCCCTTTTTTTCAATTGGTAGATCTTTTCAACGGCTTCCGGATTCGTGGCGTCGCAACCAATGCCCCAAACTGTATCGGTGGGATATAAAATCAGCCCCCCCTCGTTCAGCTTCTCCAGACAAGATTCGATATCATGATTAAATGGTAACATCATGTGATACAGCGATTGATTTAGTGGCAAATTACAAATTGTGACAGAACAATTACAACCTAAAGTTCCCATAAAGTTTTCATACTGTATGTTTGCAAAAAAATTACGCATGTCTTTACAAGTACAGATTCAGGAAGCCTGGGCCAACAGGGAACTTTTAAAAGAAGCACAATATACAGACGCGGTAAAAGCTGTTATTGAAGAAGTAGACAAAGGTCGCCTCCGTACTGCTGCACCTACAGAGAACGGATGGGTAGTAAATGAGTGGGTAAAACAGGCTATTCTCATGTACTTTGGTATACAGCAAATGCAGACATGGAACCTGCCTCCTTTTGAGTTTTACGATAAAATGTTATTGAAAAGTAATTATAAAGAGCTGGGTGTACGTGCCGTGCCACCTGCAGTGGCAAGGTATGGTGCTTACATTGCCAAATCGGTGGTATTAATGCCGAGTTATGTAAATATCGGCGCCTTTGTTGATGAAGGTTCTATGGTTGATACCTGGGCTACCGTGGGTAGCTGTGCACAAATTGGTAAAGGTGTGCACCTCAGTGGTGGGGTTGGCATTGGTGGCGTGCTAGAGCCCCTGCAGGCCAGCCCGGTAATTATTGAAGATGGCTGTTTTGTGGGCAGCCGTTGTATTGTGGTAGAAGGTGTGATTGTAGAGAAAGAAGCGGTGCTGGGTGCCAATGTAGTACTTACCCAATCTACCAAGATCATTGATGTTAGTGGATCTGAACCCATTGAATACAAAGGCCGTGTTCCAGCCAGAAGTGTAGTTATACCGGGCAGTTACAGTAAAAAATTCAATGCAGGCGAATACAGCGTTAGTTGTGCACTGATCATTGGCCAACGCAAAGCCAGTACCGATTTGAAAACAAGTTTGAATGATGCGCTGCGCGATTTTAACGTAAGCGCTTAGAGCAAGTGGTTCATGGTTCATAGCAGCATTACCATGAACTATGAGCCATGAACCATACGCTACCATGGATAAAAAAATCACCCTCACCGGATTTTTGATAACCCTGATGGGGGCGATTTTCTTTTCTACTAAAGCCATTTTTGTAAAGCTGGCTTTTCAGTACACCCATGTGGATGCCGTTACACTGTTGGGTTTGCGAATGTTGTTTTCTTTACCATTTTATGTATTTGCCGTATGGCTGGTTTCAAGAAAAGAAAATAAATCGGTTTTAACGCAAAGAGACTGGTTGTTGATTCTGGCAATGGGTATATTGGGTTATTATCTCAGCAGTTTATTTGATTTCATTGGCTTGCAATATGTTTCTGCCGGATTGGAAAGATTGATCCTTTTCCTCTACCCTACTTTCGCAGTACTGATCAATACTTTCTATTTCAAAACCAAACTCGGGCGTGTACAATTAATAGCACTGGTACTTACTTATTTGGGCATTGGTATTGCTTATTTTGGAGAGTTGAAGCTGGATACGTCTAACCCCAAATTCTTCTTTGGCTCTTTCATGATCTTTCTATGTGCCATTACGTATTCCTTTTATTTAGTTGGTACGGGCAGACTGGTACAGAAAGTGGGTGTAACACGTTATACAGCCTATGCTATGCTCGCGGCAACTATGGGTATTTTTATCCATTTTCTCGTTACGCATAGTGTACAGGAAATTCCTTTTTCAAATACTTTGATCGGGTATAGCATTGCTATTGCAGTAGTGGCCACTGTACTTCCCTCTTTTATGATGAGCATTGGTATGAAACAGATTGGCAGTAACAATGTATCCATTATCACCAGTATTGGCCCTGTTTCTACTATTATACAGGCACATTTGTTTTTAGGCGAGCAGATTATTGCCGCACAAATCATTGGCACCGCACTCGTTATTTGTGGTGTGATTCTTATTGGATGGCATTCTAAATATGCCGGTGACAATTAACCCCTCAGATTTTTACCGAAGCTTTCCCGTCACTTACCGAGGTTTTGCGGTTAACTGCCTAAACAGGGTTGCTTTGCGAGGGTTGCCCTGTTAGTTTTGTTCTAAATAATTAAACAATGGAAAACGAAAAAGACAACAAACCGATGCTGTTAGATGAAAGAAACGATCGTTTCTGGACTGGCCTTGCCTTTATTGCAGTAGGAGCAGTATTACTTATAGAAAAATTGGGTGCCGGCCTGCCTTCATGGGTATTTACATGGCCTATGATATTGATTCTGGTTGGCGTACTCACCGGATTCAAGCATCGGTTCAAAAACTTTTCCTGGTTAATCATGGTAGGTATAGGTGCTTTCTTCTTATGGGATGAGGTAATGACTGATTTGAATCTCAAACCTTATTTCTGGCCCGTGATCATTATGGGTATTGGATTATTGTTTGTTTTACGACCCCGTAAAAAATGGTACAGAGAAAGAGAGCAATGGCGTGGCTTTGATAACATGAATTTTGGATCCGGCAATGAAACCAATTCCTCCGAAGATGTGATTAACAGTACCTCTATTTTTGGCGGTGTAAAAAAAGTGATCACTTCAAAAGATTTTAAAGGAGGTGAGATCATCTGCTTCATGGGTGGTGCAGAATACAACCTTAGTCAGGCTGATATTACCGGCCCTATATCTATAGAAATCATACAGGCTTTTGGTGGCACCAAACTGGTAGTACCTCCACATTGGGAAATACGCTCTGAAGCAGTGGCCATTTTTGCAGGCATCGAAGATAAACGCGCCATACAACCCGGTGCCTTCGACCCAAACAAAGTATTGATCTTAAAAGGAACCACCATTTTCGGCGGCATAGAAATCAAAAGTTTTTGATTGAGTTGGTAGTGAATAATCACCACAACTATTAACTATCAATGCGAATTAAGGGATGAAACTGCATGATTAAATAACCCCAGCTTTTAAGCTGGGGATACAAGCGCACTATGAGAAACGGGCTTTAGCCCTGATAAAACATAAGGTTGTATTCATATGGTATCATTTGAGGCTGAAAATTTTAGGGCTAAAGCCCGATTTTCCTACTATGATACAACCCCCAGCTTAAAAGCTGGGGTTAATAAGCTTACTGTTTTCAACCATTGATTGACATTATTAACTATCAACTATCAACTCCTATGCACTGGTATCTTGCAAAACTTGTTTACCGTATCATCTGCGGAAACGGTAACCATACAGCACAATTTGATGAACAGATCAGACTGGTGCAGGCAGAAGATGACCTGCACGCTTTTAACAAAGCTCATTTGATTGGTGAAAAAGAACAGGATTGTTTTGAAAACCAGGCTGAGCAGCCTGTCTATTGGAAATTCATCGATGTTACCGAGTTACACAAACTGGAAGCATTAACAGATGGTGCTGAAGTATACGCACGCATTTATGAAGACGAAGACGGTGATCACTATCAGCACGTGGTACAGGTAAAAGCCAGATATTTGTCTGAACGATGCACCGAACAATTTATGCTATCGTTATAACCGTATGACACGCCCCGTAACTACTGCCACCGGTTTTCGCATCACGTTTCTCAGCTGGTGGCTGGTATGGACTTTTGTGCAGGTAATGGTAATAAATAGTTATGGCACACCGCTTTCGCAGAGTATGGGAGATAGCTTTTTATGTAACCTGTTACTGGCAGCAAGTTGTTTGCTCATAACCAATAACATGAAGTATTATCTCCCTCAAAAAGAAAGATATTGGTATGTATTAATTACGAGTGTAGTGTTAAGTGCCATCTGGCTGGTAGTGGTAAAAATGACGCTCAAATTTATATTCCGGAATGAACCTGAGTATCTGCTGTTTCTGGACCGCTCCATGTACATCCGTTATGTAATCGGTTTTTTAATGATTGGCTGCATGGCGATACTAAGTTTGCTTTGGTACACTTTGCAGGAACAACAGGCAGCTACCAAAAGAAAAGAAGAGGCCGAACAAATGACGAAAGATGCCGAACTCTCCAAACTACGGCAACAACTGCAACCCCATTTTTTATTCAACAGCCTCAACTCTATCAGTGCATTGGCAGGAAGTCAACCAGAGAAAGCCCGTCACATGATTCACCAGCTCTCCGATTTTTTACGGGGCACACTAAAACGGGATGAAAACCTGTCGGTAACCCTATCAGAAGAATTACGGCATCTGGAATTATATCTTGACATAGAAAAAGTACGTTTTGGCCGACGACTGCAAACAGATATCATGGCAGAAGATGGCGCATTAAATAGCCAACTCCCCTCTTTGTTATTACAACCGATTGTAGAAAATGCTATTAAATTCGGATTGTATGATACGACGGGAGAAGTGATGATTCGTATTGAAGCCAGCATAAAGAATCATGAATTACTGATCACCATTTCCAATCCCTTTGATGAGGAAACGGCCATCAGTACACAAGGAACCGGATTTGGACTGGCTTCCATACAAAGGCGCTTATTTCTGCTGTTTGCCCGGCACGATCTGCTGAAAACAACTAAATCAGATACTATTTTTACCACAACTATTTTGATACCACAATACCATTATGAAAGCAATCATCATTGACGACGAGGTACTGGCCAGAAGCATTGTAAGCGAATATTTACAGGCACACCCCGACATAGAAATCGTGCAGGAATGCAATGATGGGTTTGAAGGCATTAAAGCCATTCAACAATACCAGCCTGATTTAATTTTTTTAGATATTCAAATGCCCAAGATCAATGGTTTTGAAATGCTGGAACTGATTGAACAGCCACCCGCAGTCATTTTTACCACTGCTTTTGAAGAGTATGCCATTAAAGCTTTTGAATTACATGCCATTGATTACCTACTAAAACCTTTCAGCAAAGAACGCTTTGATAAAGCCATTCAAAAATGGCAACAACAAAACATTCAGGAAAGAGCAGTAGAAACACAAAAATTACTGCAAACATCAGGACTTACGCCTTCGCAGCAAAACAGGGTGGTAGTAAAAGACAACGGGAAAATCAAGATCATCCCTACTGCTAATATTCGTTATCTGGAAGCAGCCGATGATTATGTAAAAATCCATACCGCAGATGGCGTTTTTCTGAAAAACAAAACCATGGGCTACTTTGAAGAAACACTGGATGCAAACAATTTTATCCGCATCCACAGATCGTATATCATCAATGTACAGTTGATTACAAGAATAGATCCGTATGAAAAAGAATCGCACCTGGCAGTATTAAGTATCGGCATAAAATTACCCGTGAGTAAATCGGGGTATGCCAAACTAAAGCAGGTGTTAGGAATCTGAGGTAATTAAAACTGAAGAACATTTCGCTCTTTTACCTTCTCTACAATAGATGGAATTTGAAGAAAATCGCGGGATTTGTCAAGAAAATAATCAGCCCCTAACCGCATGCACTCATCGCGGTAGCCGGCAAATGTGTTGTTGGTAAGCATGATCACAACAGGCTTAATCATATTTTTTAATTGCAAGCTGCGCAGCATATCAATACCACTCATGCCCGGCATATTAATATCCAATACCATGATATCAGGCTGGTAGCCATCTAACATTACCAATGCTTCTTCTGCACTGGTAACAGACTCGGTACTGCCTACCTGTTTTACCTCTGCCAATAATGATTGCAGTCGTTGCAAAATCATTACTGTATCATCAATCAACAAAACTTTTAAACCTCGGGACTCCATGCAAGAATAATATAGTTGTAAAGTTATACTAGCCTGAAAATAAGCGTTGTAGCTTATGCTACAAAGCTTATGTAGTACTGTAACTACCCAATATATTAAACCATAACTAGAGTTGTAGAACGAAAGATAGTATTCAATAGCTACGATACAGTACAAAGAAAAAGCTTTGCAACATTCGCTGCAAAGCTTTCAGTTTTCTGTCCATGGTTTTTCTAGGAGAAAATATAATCAATAAAAACACTGGCAAGCAACCGTGTGTTATTTATTAGGCTTTTGTTGGATACAGGAATTAAAAAATGAAGATGCATTGACTTAGGAGAAATGCGTCAACAATATGCAAATGAACACAGAATTACCGGCACACACAATAGTATGTTAGCTCTTGTTTGTAGTTTATATACTACAAATTTGTAGCTGGCTTAAATAATGTTATTCATGATTGCGTACTTTACCAGGTCTGCATTGTTCTGTAAATGCATCTTTTCCATAATTCTGGAACGGTAGGTACTGATGGTATTCACATTCAGTGATAATATTTCGCCTATAGCAGAAATACTTTTACCCTGTACAATCATTTTGAACACTTCGAATTCACGGTCGGAAAGCTGTTCATGAGGAGCCTGGGTATTATTTTGCTCTATAGAGCCTGCCAATACTTCTGCCACTTCGCTGGTAATGTATTTACGACCACTTAAAATCTGCTGTACTGCCTTAACCAATTCGTAGGGAGCACTTTCTTTGGTAAGGTAGCCGGAAGCACCCGCTTTTAATGAGCGAACCGCATATTGCTCCGGTGCATGCATACTTAACATAAGTACCGGCGTATCGGGTGCATTTTCCTTGATCTGTTTTAGAATTTCAATACCCGAATAACCCGGCATGCTAATATCAGAAATAATAATATCCCATTTTTCGTGAATGGCTTTCTTTAAAAGATCAGCTGAATCTGATACATCATGTATATCCGCAAAAGGAAATGACTCCACCAGGATTTTCCGTAACCCTTCTCTTATCAATGTATGATCGTCTGCAATCAGTATTCTCATTTTCTCTCTTTTGGAAAATTCAATTTTTAGTTCTTGTAAAATTTAATGCAAAGTTACTACTTTTTGCCTTACCCAAAACGGGATAATGCCCATATAATAACGGGGAAACACCCCTATTTATTATAACGTACGCTATAATAAATAAAGGAGCGACGAATCGCCCCTTCATACCCGAGATCTAACTAAAACTAAAAGACTCTTTTTTGATCAACATAGGAAATTGGATGATAAATGATGAAGCATGAACAAGTACTAACGTATTTAATCTGTGGTAAGCCAGTTGCCATCACTATCATCTATTGCTAGCAAGTTATTATTAATATATCACTGTTCTCTTGATGTAATCACGGATTTTAACCGGTTAAAACACCGAAACATCAAAATTTTGCTAACATGTAGCCAAAACCTTGGCAACCCCTGTTTCACATCTGTGATTGTTTGTGAATAACAGATAATCCAATTCAAGAGCTTGTTAATGTATACGCATGGCTAAGGTTGCGCCCCATAATTTTATATATCCATGAAAGAATGTTGCAAACTTTACAGATTTAAGCTTCCAGAAAGCCTGTAAGGTTCATTGACCGTCGGAAATAGCCACTACCCTATTACATTTACATTATTTGTTCACCTGTTTACAGGAGCTTCCTGTAACAAATTTCTTTTTAAGTATGGTATCCCTCGGACACAGTATGCTCACCCTGGAAGATTTCTCTGCCATCTTATTTACACAAAAAACAATTACGTTAGATACCGCTGCTTTACAAAAAGTTGATACGAATTTTTGTTTCCTGCAGGCGTTTTCGCATAACAAATTGATCTATGGTATTAATACCGGTTTTGGGCCAATGGCACAATACAAGATCAAAAACGAAGATTTATTACGGCTTCAATACAACCTTATCCGAAGCCATAGTTCTGGAAGTGGAACACTTTTGTCTCCACTACTGGTGAAAGCTTTGATGATTGCCCGTTTGAATAGCCTGATGCGGGCATTCTCCGGTGTGCACACGGATGTGGTTGAATTACTCAGCACCCTGATCAATAAAAATATTAGTCCCTGCATTTATGAACATGGCGGAGTAGGCGCCAGTGGCGATCTTGTGCAGCTTGCACATCTTTCACTGGTATTGATTGGTGAGGGGGAGGTTATTTTTGAAGGAACTATCTATCCAACAGCTGAAATCTATGCACGCTTTAATATACAACCCTTATCCATTCATATACGCGAGGGGATAGCGATTTTAAACGGCACATCGGCCATGACGGGTATTGGCATGGTGAATATCATTCAGGCACAGCAACTATTGGAATGGTCGGTAATTTTATCTGCTATGACCAATGAAGTAGTAGAAGCATTTGATGATCATTTTTCGTATGAACTGAATATTGTAAAACACCATGCAGGACAAAACAGGATAGCTGCCATGATGCGTGCAACACTGAAAGGCAGTAAAATGATCCGTAATCGAACTGAGCAGCATTTGTACCATGCCGACAATCCAGATCAAATCATTGTAACGGATAAAGTGCAGGAATACTATTCACTGCGCTGCGTTTCACAAGTATTGGGACCCATATACGACACCATTGTTACTGCTGAAAAAATAGTGGTGAATGAGTTAAACTCTGTAAATGACAATCCGGTAATTGATCATGTACATCAAAATATTTTTCACGGTGGCAATTTTCATGGTGATTATGTTTCGCTGGAGATGGATAAACTAAAAATTTCCATCACAAAACTATCTATGCTTTCGGAAAGACAACTCAATTATCTCCTGAATGAAAAACTCAATCAGAAATTTCCACCGTTTATGAACTTAGGCGTACTGGGTGTAAATTTTGGGATGCAGGGTATGCAGTTTACAGCTACTTCTACAGTAGCAGAAAACCAAACGCTCTCCTTCCCTATGTATGTACACAGCATACCCAACAACAACGATAACCAGGACATTGTAAGTATGGGTTGCAATGCTGCCATCATGACTCGCAAGGTGATCACCAATACATTTGAAGTAATGGCCATTCAACTAATGACCCTCTTGCAGGCGATTGATTTTCTGGATTGCCAGAAAAAAATGGCACCGAATACTTTATCTGTTTACAACGAGGCCAGAAAAATATTTCCAACATTTATTGAAGACCTCCCAAAATATAAAGATCTGGAAAACCTGCGTGCTTATTTACAAACATCCACTGCACCCATCACATGTAAATCTATGGCAGAATGAATTGTGCATTAGTAACCGGAGGTTCAAGAGGTATTGGCAGGGCCATTTGCATCACTATGGCAGAGATGGGATATTATGTATTGATCAATTACAAAAGCAACGCAACAGAAGCAGGTATCACACTGTCACAAATAAAAGAAAAAGGGGGCAGCGGTGAACTACTTCCATTTGATGTATCAGACAAACAACAAGTACAACAACTATTGGGTAACTGGATAGAAACCAATACCGAAAAAAAAATAGAAATACTGGTGAATAATGCCGGTATTAAAGATGATTGTTTGTTGTTGTACATGGAAGATGCGCAATGGGAAAATGTGATCAGGAATAATCTCGATAGTTTTTTTTATGTTACCCGGATTGTATTAAATAGTATGGTACAAAAAAAATACGGGCGCATCATTAATATCGTTTCACTTTCAGGTCAAAAGGGATTACCGGGACAAACCAATTATTCTGCTGCAAAAGCCGGCGTGATCGGTGCTACCAAAGCATTGGCTCAGGAAGTTGGGCGGAGTGGTATTACCGTAAATGCCATTGCGCCGGGACTCATCAAAACAGATATGACTGAAGGAATGGATGAAAATGAAATGAAGAAAATGATACCTGTGAGAAGGTTTGGGTTACCGGAAGAAGTAGCGTATGCCGCAGGTTTTTTAGCATCTGCCAAAGCCGGATATATTACAGGTGAAGTATTGTCTATAAACGGAGGCTTGTATTCTTAATTTTTTTTCTTACAGCTTTTATATACACTCTGATCAGCAGGTTTGAAACAACTCATTGAACTTAAAACAAACCTCAGCATTATTATAGAGTATTCCTGTCGCACTTACCGTTGTACCTTCTGTTTGATATTTCAATGTCATCTTCAATATTCCTGTTCTCCCCGGTTCAATTAGCGTTATAAATTTTAGTTGATGTGCTTTTAACAATTGAAGTTCATGACCTGTGATTAACTGCATAATTTCTTTTACCAATTGTAAAAGGCATGCACCCGGCACAACAGGCCGACCAGGAAAATGTCCCTCAAAAACAGGATGCCGGTCTTGTAATGTAAGCTCAAGTATTACAGCGTTGTTTTCAGATTGTGTGGAAACGATTGTAAATAAACTACCCAGCAGCATACAAAATATTTTTTAACCCTTACTTACATTGCGAAAGCAATAGTAAAGAATGATACCTGCGTTGGTAATGGTTATAAATCAGTATTTTTTTAATTTCTTTTTGTAAAGGATCACGATTCCCTTCTGTTAATGGAACCTCTCCTTTCTTCAGCATATTGGCAGCAAGCCACAAGGCAAAAGAAATGGAGGTGGGATACTCTCCACAAAGATGTTTATATGGTATTACGTGCATACTACTAAATACAGATTCCTCTAACCGTTGATAGATCTCTGCATCTTTGGTATCACCATTTTCACCTATTATCAGGAGGTCAATATCAGACAATGTAACAGCCTGCGTATTTAGAAAAGAAAGTATCCAATCTTCTATGATCATCAGATCTTTTGGCTGATACAAAGTTGTCATACCATCAATTCTTGCATAGCTATTAGCCAATGGTTGATCAGTTAATAAAAAAAAGCCGCCCCCTCTCCTCCAACTGTACCTTTTGAATTGGATGTAAACAAATTCCTATGCGCATCTGGTGTGCGCTTATATAAACCAAGTCTGTTTAAAATAGCAAAACTATTATCGGTCAATTCGTCAATGCTTCCTATCAATACATTGTGTGCTTCTTTTTCTTTCAATAATAGCATGGCATCCAGCAGCGCACTTTCAAAAGAAAATCCATTATGCACAAATGTGTTATTATAATTATGACACTTCAACATCAGGGCAATCTGAGATCCCACCGTATTGTGTGTAGATTGAATAAACGCAGTGGGAGGTGGCATTTCTTCCTTACGTTCAATGGTCTCTGTTAAAAAAATGCCGGTATCTTCTAAACAACCGTAAGCTGTTGCGGTTATAATAGCACCGGGATTTGTTTCGTGTCCTTCTTGCAAACAGGCTTTAGCAGTACTTACCCCCATTCTTATAATACGGCTCATGCGTCGGAGTAATTTCGGTTCTATCCAATCATTATATGCTGGCTCTATCACTTGTAAACGATTGCCTGGATATATAACTTGGTCTGTTAGGAAGGGAACCTGACCAAATGTTTTCTGGGGCGACATAGCGGCAGTTGCCTGTATATACATTTTCATGTTTATAATTTTGAAAAAATCAGTGAAGAACAATTACCACCAAAGCCAAATGAATTAGACAATACATGTTTAAACGGATGATTTTTGATAAAGGAAGTTTGTGGTGCAAACCCCAATTCAGTCATCACTGTTTTAAAACGAAGATTGGGATATACCATACCATGTTTGATCGCTAATACAGACAACACAGCTTCAATACCACCACTGGCTCCTAATGTATGGCCAGTAAATGATTTGGTAGAACTCATCATGGGAAAAGGGTTGGAAAACAAACGACTAATAGCAGTACCTTCTGCGAGATCATTGTTTTGCGTACCTGTTCCATGCAGGTTGATATAATCAATATCACTGGGTTGCAGCCCACTTCTCGCCAACGCCCCGGTCATTGCTAAAAAAGAGCCGGTACCATCTGGTGAAGAGGCTGTTTGATGAAATGCATCGTTTGCATTATGATAACCAGTTAGCCGGGCATACAATGCTTTGTTCAAGGATGCGGCAACCTTATCCGAAACAAGCACAACATACCCGGCACCTTCTCCAAGATTTAACCCCATTCGATTATCGTCGAAAGGTTTGCAGTATTCACGATCTAATATCATCAATGAATTAAACCCATTCAGTGTAAATTTTGTGATGGCATCTGTACCGCCGGCAATCACCACATCTAATATGCCATGCCTGATCAATCTTGCCCCAAAAAAAATCGCATTGGCCGAAGAAGAACAAGCGGTACTGATGGTACTTACATAATGATTAATACCTAATTGATCGGCTACCAATTCTGTCGTATACCCACATTCGTGGTTAACAATGTTCCGCAGTTTTCCTGTAGCAGCATCGGATAGAAATGAATCAAAAAATTGTTCTGTCTTATCCATCCCACCAACTGTATTAGCAGAAATAAACCCGGTACGAAGCGATGCTATGTTTTCAATACCGGCATCATCCAATGCTTCTTTGGCTGCTATACTACTGAGTAATGCAGTTCGGCTTGTATACAAGGGCATGCCTGAAAGTTGCGCCAATTCAGTGTTATTCAATTTTACTTCAGCTACAGGAATCACACCTTTATGAACTGTTTCGAGGTAGGTGATTTGACCCATACCCGCTTGTTCCTTCTCCAATGAAGAAAGACATTCAGCAACATTATTGCCAATAGCTGTTATGGTCCCAACTCCTGCTATAAACACACCTTCATTCATGTTACTATTTTTCTAATTGAAATAAATCAGTCATGTTTTGTCTGTTAAAAATTTCCGATGCCGCTTCCTGTTTTTTTTCAACTAAAAACAAAACGGATTTGTATTCATTTTTTACTAATTCAACCCATCCGCAGATACATGATTTTAGGTTTCCATTATTAAGCAGACTATTCACATACTGTTCCATAAAGCCCGCATCAAATCGTTCAAATACAAAAAATGCTGTCTCGCCTTTAAATCCATTCCGGATGCAGATCTCCCCTATCATAATATTGGGTAAGGTGTATACAAATAATGCAGGACTCGGCATATCCTGCAGCGTTGCTGCATAAGCAAGGTCTGAATCAAGACTGGAACTAGCATTGGTTAATACCAATCCTGTTTCTTCTGGTAAAGTATTATTTTTATCAAAGCTATTTTTCAATAATACTTCTGAAGCCAACCAACCCAATTTACTCAGGTTATCCATTTTGTAAAACCTCGCATACTTCTGATCCAACCATTGATACACCGAAAGCAGGAAGCCTGTGAGATCGGCATACTTATTTGTAAACACCAGTTCCCGGTTTTTATACACCGTATGACCGTAGATGGTACAACTGGCTGTGATATAATTAACACTATTCAAACGGTTAGATTTTATGATTTACCAAATACTATGGCTGCATTGCATCCTCCAAAACCAGAAGCTATTTTTAAACAGTTTTGTAAAGGCGTTCGCAGTAAACTATTGCTGACATGAATGGGTGTGGCCATATCTGCTTGTTCAAATCCCCTCGTAGGCAGTATCAGATTCACTTTCAACGACTGAACAGAAATAATTGATTCTATTAAACCCGCCGCACCCAGCGTATGCCCATAATATCCCTTTAAGCTATTAGTCGGCACAGACTTAAGTCCTGCTGAAGTAATTGCCTTTGCTTCCATTTCATCATTGTATTCAGTAGCTGTACCATGTGCAGATATGAGGCTGATATCCTCTATTGAACATTTAGATTCCTTAAGCGTTGTACCAATCACATGGGCCAGCTCCAGGCCTGTTTGCGAGGGGGCTGAAATATGACTGGCATCATTACTAACTGCACCTCCCATTACTTTGATTCCATTACGATAGTCTGATCGAGAAGAAAGAATTATCGTAGCAGCCCCCTCTCCTAAAGTAATCCCTCTTCGTTTGCTGTCGAAGGGTTTACACGGTTCTGGACTCACCGCCTGAAAAGCCTGAAACCCAGACAACACAAATTTTGAAATACAGTCTGCACCGGCAATGATCACATTTTCATACTGCCCCGATTGTATCAATCGCTTAGCCGTAATGATACCAAGTACCCCTGAAATACATGCATTGGATACAACTACTGGTTGATGTACAAATCCAAAATAATCAGCTACCAATTGAGCAGAAGTAGGTAAGGCAATTCTTTTTTGCAGGACAGGATCTAGTTTATTCTTTTCTATCAGATGAACATTTCCCTTTGTTGTTGAAATAATGAGAAGTGTTTTCGCATCCGTCGCTTCTATCCCACTATTTTCCAAAGCATTGCTGATAGAAGCTATCAGCAAATTCTCAAATTTAGTGTAAGTGGAATCTGAGGTTATTGGCGTAAAGACATGTGCTTGATCAAACAAAGAAGCATAAAAAGGTTGATCGGATAAAGATGTATCAGTATGCAATTGTATGCCGGAATTATTTTGTGTAAGCTGCGTGAAATTAACAGCAGTAGTTACACCTAGCGGGGATAAGATATTATCGGAAACAATAAAAACGTCTGACATGTGTTTGTTTTATGATTATTATCCACTTGACTTCTTATTCACTAACAACATCCCCTTCAATAAACAAGCTCATCTCACATTTGGCAAGCAGTATATCGTTATGCATCACTTTTCCTGAGATGATGCATAGGTTCAAAACCTGTTCTTCAATAATTATTTCCGTTATCAGTTCATCGTTGAGTTTAGGAAGTGATGCTATTTCAAAATTTTTAACCAATACAATGTAGCCAACAGCAATGGGTTGATTCTTAACATGTGAAAAATACCCTGCGTGAGCTGCAACTGTCTGGGCAATATTTTCCATAAGCCCTGCCTCCGAAAATTGTCCGTTAATGGTAAAAATATTTTCTTCTGCTACCTTAAAAGTGCTTCTGGCAAAAGCGTCTTCTGCGTAAAGCAATGTATCTATCATTACAAAAGGTGGCTTTTGCGGAATGAGCGATAAAATATTTTCTACGTTCACCATAGCATCCAATGATAAAAACTTACTCATTTATAAAACGAAAACAAATCAAGTGATCCTGACATTTATTTTGTTCGGTTCTGTTCTATATATTCCACAAGGGTATTGATGTTAACCAGAATTTTCCGACCATCTTTTGGATCCTTGATAGCAATTCCATACTCCCTGTGTAACAAAACAATCATTTCCAATGAATCAATTGAATCCAGGCCCAATCCATTGTCGCCAAACAAAGGCTCTTCATCTTTAATATCATCCGGTTGTTTATCCGTAAGATTCAGGAAGGATATAATCTGTTTTTTTAACTGTTGTTTTAATTCAGCGGTTTCCATATCATTTTTTTATAGTAAACTTTTTCTTTTCAGTCCCGCAAAAATCAGTACTTGAAATAGCAGGGTAATGCCTATAATAGGTATTATACTTGTTAACACATGTTGCAAGGTTCCTCTTTCTAAAAACAACCCATAGTAGGCTTCAAGGCACCAATGAAGCGGTGAGAGCTTTATGATTGTTTGAAAGGAGTCTGGCATGGCAAAAGACGGCACCATTAATCCGCCCAAAGCGGCTAGTATAACAATGGATACTGCACCAAAACCATTTGCCTGTTCCTGTGTTTCTGCAAAAACACCTACACAAACAGCATAGCTCACAGCGCACCAGCCACAAAAAAAAGAAACAACAAATAATCCAGTCAAATCAGCAGGAAGGGCAAGTGCGGGTAGATTCATATAGGGAAATAACCAGGCGCCTATTGAAAAAATCAACACGGCCTGCAACATCGTAACAAATAAATAGGTTAGCTGTTTGGATAATAATGCCAGCCAATAAGGTGTTGGCAGGGTTCGTAATCTTGTAAAACTTCCGCTTAATTTTTCCCTAACAATCCCACTGCCTAAGGAGAGCACTACAAAAAACATAGCAAAGATTGTCCATGCCGGTACATTGTGTTGAGAGGTATTCGGTATAGACCGGTTACCATCTCTCGAAATCGGTATTTCAAGAATGGGCGATTGGTTATTCAACAACTCGTTTTCCATAGAAGCCGATAACTGTTTTTCTGTTATAGAAAAATAAAGTTGCTGTAATACCTGTTTGCTTTCTACCATTTGCAATGCACTGTGTAATGCCCCCTGTACCGATCTTCGGAAAGATTCTTCCAAAATGGGGTGGTAATACAAGGTTACCGGATCAGCGGTTTTAGCAGCTTGATTCAGGGTATCGCCTCCTTCCAATCCAAAACTATTTAAAGCTCCGGCAGTTACTTTTTTGGTTCTCGCTGCAATCTGTGCAGAAAAATCATTGGGTAAGATCAGGGTAAGTAGTGCATCCTTCGCATGCATTCTATCCGTTAGTTGCTGATCACTCTCTTCCTTAGAAACGGGTATCAGTTTAAACATACCGATCTTATCAATAGCTGAAATCATATCAATACTTGTTTTACCGGAATCCCTATTAGCTACCAAAAGTTCTATTTTATTTTTATTGACCAACTCAAAAGTGCTGTTCTGAATTTTTGTAATCACCAATACCAATAAAACAGGCATCCCGAACATAAGTGCCAAGCCAATTTTATCCCGCATCAGAATACGCAGATCTTTTCGTATGGTGGCAATCAGCTTATGCATGTTTGTTGCGATAATTTTTACCGGTAATATCCAGAAACAATTCTTCCAGGCCTCTTTGACCATGTACATTCAGTAAATGGTGCAGCTTATCATGTACTATGATATTCCCTTTGTCTATCAATGCAATCGTATCACACAAATCTTCTGCTTCATTTAATTGATGTGATGTATAAATAAGTGTGGTGCCTTTTTTATTCAGTTCTTTTAAATAATCGATTATGGCATACCTCGTTTGCACATCTACCCCAACAGTAGGCTCATCCAAAAACAAAATTTCTGGACGGTGTATCACGCCAATGGCTAAATTGATTCTTCTCTTCATACCCCCGGAAAATTTCTCTACCGGTTTATTCCTTACATCCAACAAACCGAGCATCTGTAATAATTCAGCTGTTCGCTGTTCAATTTCATCACTGTTAAGGCCAGACCATGCCCCAAAAAATTGCAGGTTCTCAACAGGTGTAAGCTCTGGGTAAAAAGAAAGTTCCTGCGGAACAAAGCCAAATAATTTTTTTACGCTGTTGTCTTTGTTTTTAATTTCTCTTCCAGCTATTCGTATGCTCCCGGTTTCAAAAGAAAGCAACCCTGTCATCAGATTCATCAAAGTGGTTTTACCTGCACCATTCGGTCCAAATAAGCCAAAGCGACTACCCGCAGCTACAGAAAAAGATAGGTTTGAGAAGATGGCATTAGATTGACCGGGATATACAAAATCCAGATTCGTTATGTTAATGGCTAACGGATTCATCAATGCCATTTTGTTTTTGATAAGGATACAAATGCTTTTCTTTCAATTTCAGCCAGCTCCAGTAAGTAATCACCCATTATATTAAAATCTTCCTGACTACCAATTCTTCCTTTATAAATACCTGCAGCCTGTACGGCAGCTGTTCGCCACAGATCTCCTGCCATGGTAAATGTGCGGGATGTTTCCAGTAAATTTTCTTTCGGATGGTAAGCATACGCTTCCTGTAAAAATGCTGCATAAATATATCGGAACCCTCCACCGCCTGTACCTATCTCTTCTTGCATTCGAACCAATTGAGCCAAATACAATCCTGCTTTATGTAAACCTAACTTATCGCGCCACAGTTTAATTCTTTTGCCAGTAAATCGTATTCCATTTACACCAGCAATTGGAACGGGGATACCAATCATGTTACTCACATTTTTTTTTATCCCTTTTTCAATACCAATAGCAATTTGTTTATCCGTGATAAGGTTTCCCATCTGTGGATAATACAGCTGCCCTCTGGGAGCCAGTGCCCCTTTGGCAAACCGTACTCTTTCCAATTCATAACTGGTTAATTCGGTGGTGCTTCCCATTACCGGATCACTAATCAGGTATTGATCACCCTCTTTACCATACACTACCAGATTATGTGCATTAAAATGAAAACGGTATTCTTTAGGAAAATAAGGCAGGTAATACACACCTACCTGGCAACCAACTGGGTGCCCATCATTCAATGTTTTGTCCAATACTTTTTGGGCTTCTTCTTTAGAACTGAATTTTTGCCTGATGACTGTTATACCGAGATAACTACAGGTTCTTTTAAAAATGAGACCTGGCAATGTGCGGAATGCAATAGCAGGCCCATTATTTATTTTCAGCAATGGAATATAGGCGTAAAACAAACCTGCACCAATACCAAATGCCAATGGTTCTGTCATTTGCGACACACCCATACTTTTCAATAAATTGGTTGTTACACCATTTTCACAGTGTGCAGA
This sequence comes from Sediminibacterium sp., assembly GCA_965283715.1. Classification (GTDB taxonomy): domain Bacteria; phylum Bacteroidota; class Bacteroidia; order Chitinophagales; family Chitinophagaceae; genus Sediminibacterium. Next base: position 277,051 of record CBDIPL010000003.1, read on the forward strand.
TTGTACATGTTCAAAATCAAGCTTCATGTGTATTCATCTTTTTGATATCATCAATGGTAACATTAAATACATCTGCATACTTTTGCAATGTGGCATCTGTTAATGTATCAAACACTTCCGGTTTCATATGTCTTTCTATTTGAAATTTCCAAAAACCGGTATAGCCGGCCAGAATAGGAATATCCATGAGTGCCTGCTCCATAAAAAAAAATAGTGGGCTCACAGTTCTATTCCTGATCTTTTCTTTCGCAATCTCCATACGGTTATTAATATCTTTCCAGGCAACATCTAATGCAGTAATTTTCACTTCCCATCCCTTACTCAATTCCTTTACATATTTACCGGAAGGGTCAGTTGCATAACAAACTTCCTTGGTGATTTTACCAAGTGCACTCAGGTCTTGGGGTACGTCTTCTTTTTTCATAAGAATATTATTTACTATGCATGTTTTTGTCAATTGTGAATGGTGAATTGGTAATGAAGTATCTTCAATCAGTAATATTCTCAAAGACCATAGACCATGGACCATGGACCATAGACCATAGACCATAGACCATAGACCATGGACCATGGACCATGGACCATTGACAACTCACCACTCATCACTCACGATTCACGATTCAACACACCGTCAGCATCGCATACATATAAGAAAACCTGCCGCTTTCCGGAACAAGTAACAATAATTTTTCGCCTTCTTTCAGCTTGCCACTTTTGAATAATTCATGAACCATAAAATAGGCAGAGGCCGCCCCTACATTGCCCATGGTACTTAAATTGAGGAACCATTTTTCATAGGGAACTTTATTCCCGTAGGTATCCATCAGATCAAAAATTTTACTTTTAAAAAATTCACTGGAGATATGGGGGAGAAAATAATCTACCTCGGTTGATTCCATTCCTTTTCTTTTAAATATTTCGCTGATTTTTTTACCGCCGAGTGTAACTATGTTTTCACTTAACAATTTGATGTCCTGCTTGATGCTTAAAATAGATTTGTTTTTAATTTCTTCAGAGGTAAAATCCATATACCCTTTCAAAGTTCCATCTGACTGTTTCTCGCTTCCTGCATACATACAGGCTTCCATTTCATTCGCATATGACACGCCTTCTATCCAGTCTACCCGCAGACTTAAAGAACCTTCATTTTTTTTATCTGATAATTTAAAAGCAGCAGCACCGTCGGATAGCATCCATCGTAAGAATTCTTTATCGAAAGCGATATAAGGGTTCACTTTCAGTTCAACCAGCTTATGCACTTCTTCTTCAAAAACATTAGCAACCAGTGATCCGGAAAATCTTTCAGAACCCGTTGCCACAGCCTGCTCCACTTCACCTGCTCTGATAGCGAGATATGCATATTTTAATGCATGCATACCTGCACAACAAACACCTGAAGGGGAAACTACTTCAATGGATCTTGATTCGGGCAACCAGCCATGAACCATGGCACCGTGCGAAGGGAGTAACTGGTCAGGTGATGAGGTACCACAAGAGAGTAATTCAATCTCTTTTATTTTTTCCGGGTCATTGGTAAATAATCCTTTTACTGCCAATGCTGTCATCTGTGCATTCGTATGGGTTGCCTTCCCGTCACGGGTTAAAGCATAATACCGTGTTTGGATTCCATTATTCCGCAATACCAGCATTCGTGATTTGGATGGCTTATCATTAATATATCCCAGGTAGCTTTCCATTTCATCACTACTCACCGGCTCATTGGGCATAAAAATTGAGGTATCCGTTATATAAACATCCTTCACAAGCATACTGATCAATTTATATGAGGCTTAAATAATATTGTTTTAACGCTCTAATTTTTTTTGATGAAAAAGGTTTGATTAAAAATCCATCCACAATCAGTATTACCGGTGCCCCTATAAACAGTGCTACATGCAAAAAATATTTGAATACCGTTAATACACCTTCCCTATTCTTACTGTTATTTACCTTTTTTGCCCAACCTATATATTGAGGTCCCGCTTTTGCCTCCAGCAACATCAAACTGTACTGATAGGCAACTGCATCATGTTTCTCCAATGTATCCTGCATTCCATTCCAATTACCACTCACCAAATGCGGTAATACTGTTTCACCAAATTTTTGGGTGCCAACAATATCTTCTTCTGACACACCCGGTAATGGAAAAAAATTCAGCAACCTTGTTTTTTTACCACCTAACATCCAATGAAAAATGGTAAAATAGCTAACAGGGTTCCAATGCCTGTCAACCATAGCAATATTGCCAACATGTTTTGCATCACTTACTTTCAATAGTTTTTTAATTCCTACAAAAGCATTGAGCCACATGTTGCGCGCGCCGGTAATGGTCACCACCGGTGTATCCCTCAAAATTTTTTGAAAAGAAGGAAGTTGTAATAAAGAAGTAGCAGGTATACTAGGTGATAAGAACCACGATTGATATCCCAAAATGATCAGGTCATATGTTGTTTCCTGTAAGGTAAAGGGCACCAATGGTACTGGCACTCCTAAAACCGAGTCCGGCATTACGTCATAAAAACTTTTGCCTGTCCACGGAAACGGATATTCATTCGCAGGTTTAATGCTTACTTTCTCAACATGAATACCTGCTGCAGTTAGTGGTAAGATGAAGTTATCGATTATTTTTTCTAATTGACCTGTTTGGGAAAAATAAATGGCCAACACTTTTTTATTCATCATGAGATGGAATTTGAAAATCAGCCAGCTGCAATGTTTGCGAGGTCTTGCAGTAATCCAGAATGGCATTTTGTACCACGGTAGATAAGGATCTGAATTTCTTTTGAATCAACAACTTGTCTTTCTCAATATCTTTAAAATACTTTACCACGCGCGGTGCGTGTTCTTGTATGGTTAATCGCAAAAAACGATACTCACCATTCTCCTCTTCGTCCCGCAAAGCCATTTCAAGTTTTGTTCTTCCTTCTTTAAATAGCTTTAATTTTTCAGGCGCTTTTTTTACAAGTCCTGCCTTCCTCATTAACAAAGCCCCTGCATACGCCTGTTTTTCAGCGATAGCAGATTCTTCAACCAGTAACAGTTCTTCATCAATGTGCCGGATGTTTCCTGCGGACAAGATCGCATAGAAATTTTCCCTGTCAAAAACTTGAGGGCTAGATTGTGTAAAACCTGTAAAAGATGTAACTAAATAAAGAAATAATGAAAGAAGTCGGTATCTCATAGTATCATAAAGTCAATAAATATGCCAGATAGTAAGTTTGTAGAATTAACTACCTTCACAAACTTTTATAGGTTCCATTGTTACATACAAAAAAAGAACTTGTTCCTTTCTCTAAATAAGCTTGCAACAAAAAATACTGAGGGGATTTTATAAACCGATAAATAACAGGTAAGTGTCTAAAAGTAATCAACAATTTTCAAATATGTGGGCTATCATTCTTGGTGGTTCAAGCGGTTTTGGATTTGCCACTGTTGAAAAGCTGGCGCAACATGGTATGAATATTGCCGTTCTCTATCGCGAAAAAGCAGCTGCAGAAAGAACATTGAAAGAAACATTCGCATCCATAGCGGCAACCAATCAAGTAACGATTCTTCCCTATAACATCAATGCACTGGATGCCGCTGGTAGAAGCTCTTTTATGCAACAATTCAATACGCTTGTGGAAGAAAAGCATTGTGTTCGTTTGTTACTTCACTCTATTGCAAGAGGAAATTTAAAACCACTGGCTACAGAAAATGCTGCTGAACCCAATGTTGTAATGGAAACACTTTCTTTACAAGATATCGAACTAACCGCCTATGCAATGGCTACGAGTTTACTTGATTGGACGAGAATGCTATTGCAAGATGGATTGTTTCATGAAGATGCAAGAGTGATCGGACTTACCAGTGAAGGTGCACATAAATACTGGGATAGTTATGCAGCGGTATCCATAGCCAAAGCTTCGCTGGAAAGTCTTGCAACCTATATGGCTGTTGAGTTTAGTCAATATGGATTAAAGACCAACCTCATACAGGCCGGTGTAACAGAAACACCTTCCTTAAAACGGATACCCGGAAGTGCTGAACTGATTGAGATAGCCAAAAAAAGAAATCCTTTTGGACGAATGACGCAAGCGCAAGATGTGGCCAAGGTCATTTACCTTCTTTGCACTGAAGAAGCTGCCTGGATAAACGGATCGTTGATTCATGTGGATGGTGGAGAACATTGTCGCTAACCCATTAATAGCTTGTATACTTATTTGGAAAACAATTACAACGATATTTTAGATCACTTACCTTATAAATCATCCTTTCGATTTGTAGACCATATTTCTTTCTTAAGCGAAGATGCCGTAACGGGCGATTACACTTTACAGGCTGATTCTTTTTTTATGCAGACCATTTCCCGGGTAACCCCATTACTCCGGGTGTCATCATTACAGAGATCATGGCCCAGATAGGTGTGGTTGTTTTGGGGATCTACCTGATGATTGCTGAACAAAAGAATTTGCAAGTTGTATCTAACAAAAAAGTCTTTCCTTTACTGACTGCTATAGATGTCTCTTTCTTCAAAATGGTTTTACAGGAGAGAAAGTGACGGTTATGTCCAAAAAACAATACTTCAGATTTAATAAACTGAAGTGTTCTGTTCAAATGTTCAATGGTTCCAACGAACTGGTAGCCAAAGGAATATTTTCCGGTTTCATTAAATAAAGTTGAAACAGCATTGTATGAGACATCGTGTAGTAGTTACAGGCTTAGGCGTTATTTCACCCAACGGAATTGGTGTTCCAGCATTTTTACATGCTATACAAAACGGAGTATCGGGCATACGGTTCATGCCTTTGTATGAAGAACTCAAATTCAATTGTCATGTTGCGGGTGTTCCCTCGTTTGATTGGGAGGAGTTAAAAAATTATTTACCCGAAGTTATTTTCCATGGACTAAAAAGTACTGGTATTGGATATGCAGTGAAAGCAGCCCTTGATGCATGGACCGATGCAGGTAATACTATCGAAACCGATGTACCATTATGGGATACAGGTTGTGTTTTTGGTAGTAGCGTGGCCGATGCAGAAGTGATCAAAAATTCCATCATTCGTATTGATGCCAAAGAATCTAAGAAACTGGGTTCTCGTGTGGTAGAACAAATTATGAACAGTGGTATTACAGCGTATGTATCTGGCAGGTTGGGATTGGGCAACCGGGTTATTTCCAATTCAGCAGCCTGCGCAACAGGTACACAGGCCATTGTGATGGGCTATGAATACATTAAGAATGGATCAGCCAAAAGAATGCTGGTGGGCAGTAGTGAGAATGTAGATACGTATACTTTTGGCACTTTTGATTCGATGCGAATCCTGTCAAGAAAATTCAATGACCAACCCGAAAGAGCATCCCGACCTATGAGCGCTTCTTCCTGTGGTTTTGTTCCCGGATCCGGTGCTGCGGCATTATTATTGGAAGACCTTGATTACGCACTGGAACGTAAAGCAACTATATATGCAGAAATAAAAGGAGCTTCTACCAATTCGGGTGGACAACGTGGTGGCGGTACAATGACAGCACCGAATGCGGAAGGTATTATTAAATGTATTAAAGAAACCATCACTGATGCAGCAATTCATCCGGATGATATTGATTTGATAGGTGGGCACCTTACCGCAACAGCAGCTGATAAAATAGAAATCAGAAATTGGACAGAAGCGCTTGGAAGAAAAGGCGACGATTTTCCTATGATCAATTCTGTTAAATCAATGATTGGTCATTGCTTAAGTGGTGCAGGATCTATTGAATCTGTGGCGGCTGTGCTGGAGATCATGCACCAGTTCGTGCATCCAAATATTAATATCGAAGATCCAGATCCTGAGATACTGAAGCAAATAGGACAACCTTGTATCCCTACAACAATGATTAATAAAGAAATCAATCACATTGCTAAAGCTAATTTTGGTTTTGGCGATGTAAATACCTGTTTAATTTTTTCAAAATATAACCACCATGGATAGACAAGCAATTTTAGTAGAACTTAAAAAAGTACTGTTACCCTATACAGAAAACAAAGAATCACTGGACAGTATTACGGAAGAAACCAACCTGTTGAAAGATTTAAAGATCAATTCAGCCAATTTGGTTGATATTATTATCGACGCTGAGTCGCAATACAACATTGAAATTGATTTTGATTCATCAGAAAAAATGTTCACCGTTGGTAATTGTATTGATGTGATCCAAGAAAAACTCAATACCTGAGTATGCAAAGTGCCGGTAATGATATTATCGCATTGGGCATGATTAACGTATCACGAAGTAACGACAGTCGTTTTTATACAAAGATCCTTACTGACTCAGAGCAGGTGCTTTACCATGCAACAGAATTAGCAAATATCCCCTTTGCACATTTTTTGTGGATGGCATGGTCTGTTAAAGAATCTGTTTACAAATATTTGAAAAGAGGTATTCCGGATCTTTCGTTTTCTCCCACAAATATCATTCTCAAACAGGTTAACTTACCCAAAAAAGATAACCAACCCATCTTAGAAAACGGTCAATGGCAGGGCCTTGTGAATGATGGATACGGATATACCGGATATGGAACATATGGATTCATCGATTTTTATTTCAGAACAAAAATGAATGAAGAAATCGTAGCCACAGTAGTAAGTGACAATAAAACTTTTACAGATACCTGGTGGGGTATCCGAAAAATAGAAGAAACGGATCCTTATCATCAATCAAAAAAAGTAAGGCAATTTCTATTAGAGTCTTTGCAAACCGTACTTTCCAACAGCGATCTCAGGTTAGAAGAAACCACTTTCGGTTATCCTGCAGTATTTATGGGTACGGAAGAATTAAATTTGCCTGTTTCTCTATCACACCACGGAAAGTTCATTGCTTATTCCTTTATGTTCCAATCCCCTGAACTTACTTCTCCTCTTTTCATCCGAAAGTCTAAACACAATCAAGTCAAATGTATAAACAGCTGATTGTTTTTCTTTCCCTAGTGGTGTCCTATAGCGGCTATAGCCAGACCACAAAACCTGTTAGATATCATGATCTGGTATATTCAGAAGTAATTATTCAAAAAAACAATTCCTATTCTAGTAATCAACCTAAAAAGAAATCTTATCTGTTTGATATCTATGAACCTTCTGGAGACAGCAGTTTACAAAGACCCCTAATTATTTGGCTTCACGGAGGTGGTTTTACTTTTGGTTCAAAAAATGCACCAGATATTCAACTTTGGTGTGAGGATTTTGCAAAACGGGGATATGTATGTGTAGCCATAAATTATCGTTTAAATAAAATGATAACGCTGGTTGATTTTACTGAATTTAAAAGAGGATGTTATAAAGGAGTATTGGATCTGGAAAATGCGGTAAATTGGTTTAAAAAAAACCGGGCATCCTTACGAATTGATACCAATCGTATTATCCTTGCTGGTAATTCGGCCGGGGGGATGATTGCCCTGCAGGCAGTATATAGCAGTAACAAAGAGCTGGGTAATATAGCCCGTTTACCTGGTGCGGATAATTTTTCAACTTCTCATAATGCCGCTAATATTTCAGCTGTAGTAAACTTCTGGGGGGCTTTGTTTAGTATTAACTGGTTGAAAAATGCAAAAATTCCCATAGTAAGTGTACATGGAACAAATGATAAGGTTGTTCCATTTGATCATAGAGACACTTCATTATACGGAAGCTATGCGATACACAAAAAAGCAAATGAATTGAAGATACCCAACCGACTAAAAATTTATACTGGTTATTCGCATGAATTACAAAAAAAATTCAACCCTTTGTTTGCAGGAAAAGAAACCAAAAAACGATGGCTCGAAGCAGGACAATTTGTAGCAGATTTTCTGTATGAGCAACTATTTCAAAAATAATTATAGAAGTAAAGCAAACAAGCACTTTACATTATTTAGACATTGTAATGAGCTTTTATTTTCTGTAACCTCAATTAAATAGTTAATAGCACAATACAATTGATATATAAAAAGCAAACAGTTTACCATTATAGCCAAAGCTTATATGTAAACTGTCTGCTTTTTTAGAAATCCCTCACTAATTTCTATTCAGCTAATTTATATAAAGCGATTTATGATGTTTTCAAGATATTCCTGCTTGCCGCTTATTACAGCTGGTTCGCCATTAGTAACAGCAAAGTCGCGAAGTGCTTCTAAAGAAATGTTACCCTCTTCAAAATCTTTACCGGTGCCGCTGTCGAATGAGGCATAACGTTCAGTCCGTATTTTTGTATAATCTGATGTATGTAAAACTCTATCTGCCACAATCAAGGCTCTTGCAAATACATCCATGCCACCGATATGCGCATAGAAAAGATCAGCAGGATCGGTTGAGTTTCTTCTGCGCTTTGCATCGAAATTAATTCCGCCGCCGCCGAATCCTCCGGCTTCCAATATCACAAGCATAATCTCTGCAAGTTCATTGATGTTGTTGGGAAACTGGTCGGTATCCCATCCATTCTGGTAATCGCCACGGTTGGCATCAATACTGCCCAGCATGCCTGCATCAGCCGCCACTTGCAATTCATGTTGCATGGTATGGCCGGCTAGTGTAGCGTGGTTAACCTCAATGTTTAATTTAAAATCATTCAACAGATCATACTGTCGTAAAAAGCCGATAACCGTTTCACTATCATAATCATATTGGTGTTTACTTGGCTCGCAAGGTTTGGGTTCGATGAAGAAACTACCTGTAAAACCATTTCTTCTTGCATAGTCTTTGGCAGTGTGTAAAAATGTAGCCATATGCTCTTTCTCGCGCTGCATATTTGTGTTCAGCAAACTCATATATCCTTCGCGGCCACCCCAAAAAACATAGTTTTCACCACCTAGTGCTATGGTTGCATCCAAAGCCGCTTTTACCTGTGCGCCGCCATGAGCCAACACATGAAAATCAGGGTTGGTTGAGGCTCCATTCATATAACGGCGGTTGCTGAAAAGATTCGCAGTGCCCCATAATAGTTTCACACCACTTTCTGCCTGTTTCTGTTTTGCATATTCTACCAAAGCATGCAATCTTCTTTCATTCTCTGCTATATCGTTGCCATAATCTACCACATCTACATCGTGAAAACAGTAATAAGGGATATTCATTTTGGTAATGAATTCAAATGCCGCATCCATTTTATCTCTTGCTTTTTCAACAGCATCTTTTTTTGCATCCCACGGAAAAATATGTGTAGGCTCTCCAAATGGATCGCCCCCATTACCTACAAATGAGTGCCAGTAAGCACAGGCAAACCGCAACCATTCTTTCATGGGCCTACCTGCCACTATTTTATTCTCATCATACCACCGGAAAGCCAAAGGATTATCGCTTTCTACTCCTTCAAACTTTACCTGCCCTACTCCTGCAAAAAATTCTTTTTCGCCTGTTACAATTTTCATTTTAATTACTTTTAAATATGTACAATATTGGCCTGTTATATCTTTCTAAATAGGGTATTCTGGATTAACCTAATCTGTCATTCAATAAACATTTCCACTTTATGATAACTATATCCGTTACTAATTATAATATGCTAAAATTTATTTTATTTGTGCAAGTGCGCGGCTGGTTTCTTCTTCCGGTCGCTTACATACTTTGTCTGTGCATACATAAATGATTGTTTTTCCCTCAACCAGTTTATTCTGTAATAGTGGTAGAGTTGATTGCTCGATACTTCCCATAAAAAGAGTTGTTGGCAAAAAAGATTGCTGTAATTCTTTGTTCTTCACCAAGGCTTCTTTTCCTGTTATGGCTACTTCATAAGATTTACCCGATAACAATTCATTAAGTAAACACCACTGAAGATGGAACCTTGGCATTTTGCTTACACGATCTGCTACCGACTGTTTCATGATTGCCACTTTACTGGTGTAAGCAGCATCCTCATACACTTTACCCAGCAGGTACAGGTTCTTTGCCATCAGTGCATTGGAAGAAGGAAGTGCATCATCAGCTATTTCTGTTTTTCTAAGTACCAACCCGGATGGTTGTTCAGAATAAAAAAACAATCCTGTTTTACTATTATAAAAATTGTTGATCGCATAGCCAGATACTTTTTTAGCGAGTTCTATCCAATGGTTTTCAAAACTTATTTCATATAAACGAATCAGTGCTGAAATTGCCCATGCATAATCATCAAGAAACCCTGCTATTCTGGCTTTATCATCTTTAAAATTCCGATAGAGACTACCCCCATTTCCCAGCAGATTTTTCTCAATAAATCCTGCGCATGATTTGGCTTTTGCAAGATAGTTCTGGTTACCAGTAGCGGCATAGGCATCTGCATATCCTTTTAGCATAATACTGTTCCAACCCGTAATAATCTTTGTATCTACAGAAGGCTTTATACGTTTGTTTCTTTCTTTTAATAACCTGCTATTCGTTTCATTCAAACGAACAAGAAAAGCTTCCGTTGATATATTCTTTGTTACCGCAAACTCAGCGGGTGTTTTATCTGCGTATAAGATGTTATGAGGTGGTTTCCAATTTCCTTTTTCTGTTACATGATAATATTCGGCAATCAATGGGTCCATACCAGCAACCTCTTTCATGCGCCAAGCATAGAACATTCCCTCGCCATCCTCCGTGTCTGCATTCAATGAACTGTAATATCCACCGCCCGGTGCTGCAAGGGTTGCTTCAACAAAACAGATCGTTTCTACCAGTTTACTTTTATAGAATTCATTTTTTGTTAACTGGTAGGCATGTGCGTAAGCACTGATAAGCTGACCATTGTCGTACAACATTTTTTCAAAATGTGGAATCCGCCACAGGCTGTCTGTGGTATATCTTGCAAAGCCACCTGCAACATGGTCATACATTCCGCCGAGCGCCATTTTTTTCAAAGTTATTTCTGCCAGGCTAAGGGCTTTTGAATCATGGGTAATGTAATAATGCTGCAACAGGTATTCAATGAAAACAGGGGTAGGAAATTTTTGCGAACCCTGTAAACCGCCATTCATAGTATCCGCCTTTTCATAAATGCTGTTGAACAACGAAGCATCTGATACATCTTCCTTTTTACCGGGTGTTGTTTCTATAAAAGAAACCTCCTGCTCAACCATTCCATTTAGCAGAGCATTGGCTTGGGTAACAACAAGATTGTATTTACTATTGTATGCTTTTGAAACGCCGTTTAATAAATTAAGCCAGCTCTTCTTATCATTATACGTAACTGCATGAAAGGGTTTTCCATCCGGCAATGCAAACGCATTGAGTGGCCAACCTCCATCACCCGTTAATAGCTGTAAAGCATTCATATAGATTTGGTCTATATCAGGTCGTTCTTCGCGGTCTACCTTTATGCAGATAAATTTTTCATTCATAATCCTTGCTACTGCAGTATCCATGAAGGATTCATTTTCCATTTCATGACACCAGTGACAAGATGCATAGCCAATACTGATCAGCAGTGGTTTGTTTTCCAGTTTCGCTTTATTCAATGCTTCATCGCCCCACTCGTACCAATCAACCGGGTTATCTGCATGTTCCTTTAAATAAGGGCTGGATGAAAACTGAAGGCGGTTCTGCTGCTTGCTTTGCGTGCCCGAGCAACTGCTTAAAAAAAACAATAGCACAACCAGGTGAAAAGGATATTTGATCAGGTCCTTCATTATTTTTTCCAATCTCGAATGCTATTTATTGAGGCTTTTGAAAATCCGTAACCGATCGTTATTGGAACTAACCAATATTGCCCAGCCACCATCTATTTGTAAAGGCTTGATATCTTTTACATTGAAAGGAGCAAAAAAACCGCTTTCCAATGGCTTATAACTCTTGAAATCCATATTACCCATTCCTTTCATAAATACACCGGGAGAAGCATCTGCGGGTGTAGTCTCTACTTCTACATCAAACTTATTACCTGCGATGAGAATGTCTTTCTTTCCATCTCCGTCAAAGTCTTTCACAATTATTCCATTGGTTGTTGAAAGCTGCGCTTCCATGGTTAATTTTTTGATCGTGAATTTTCCTTTGTCATTTACAAAAATGACCGTTGAAAAAAGATGCGCTTTATAGTGCAATGCAGTCTTCAGTTGCTCCTCGCCCAATATCCCGCCAAGATCGCTTTCTGCAAACGATAGATAGGTGGGAAATTTCTCTGCAATCATAGGGCATTGTTGTGAGGTACACTCCCTTCCGCGGATCGGCACTACAATATCCTTGTCCTTTAAATGGCGGGCGAGAAAAATATCATTGGTACCATTACCATCAAAATCTTTTGAGTATACTTCAAATGGTTTTTGCAAACTTGCCTGGAACTTGTAGTTCTCTCCAAGGTTTCCGGCAATCAGATCCATGTCTCCGTCTCCATCAATATCATCTGCAATTAACTTGTTCCACCAGCCTTCTGTATTATGTAATCCGAAACTGCCAGACACATCTTTCATTTTTCCTTCTTTGTAAGCAAATACACGGATGGGCATCCACTCACCTGTTAGCACCAGTTCCGATTTTTTGTCGCCATCCAGATCAGCCCATACCGCAGATTTTACCATTCCTGCCCTAACCAGGTCGGGGGCAATTTCATTTGTTTTATTCACAAACTTTCCATGATCATTCACGAACAGATAACTTAATGGCGACTGCGGATATTGATGCGCCATTACCTCTCCTCCCCTGAATATATCGATATCCCCGTCTCCATCAAAATCGAAAGCAGCAATGCATGAGCCACTACCTGCAGTTACGGGCAGGCTAGCATTTGTGAAATTTGCTTTACCATCATTCATGTACAGCCTGTCCTGGTACAAAGCAGATCCCTCATCATATTCACTTCCACCACTTACTACGTAGAGATCTAGGTCTTTGTCTCCATCCGCATCAAAAAATGCGGCACCCATATCTTCATACTTTTTATCAGTTTGAAATGCAGGAATTATTTTGTTTACGAATTTTCCGTTTTCCTGTACATATAAATTACCTGGCTGGTCTTTTGCCCCACCCACATAAAAATCTTCTTTACCATCGCCATTCAAATCACCTGTAGCCACAAATGGACCATCACGGCTGAATTCATGTGGTAGCAATACCTGATCGGTATATTCGTTTACTTTATTTTCTTTATGAATAAAAGGTACTGTCAACAATTGATCCGTTGCTTCGGCAAACAAGGGTGCATATTGAGGGGTTTGATAGATGCCGGAAACAGCCTGTTGATAATTTACTTTTACTACCTGGTTTACCGGGATATTCTTCGTGATACTTGCTTTACCATCTGGCCATACAACCACAACGCTATCCACTTTATCTTTTTTTCCTAAACCGAAATGGATAGTAGGTTCATTGCAGGAAAGGTAGCCGCGAACCGTTTTTTGTTGAAAAAATTGTTGCATTTTACCATCATAGTATACCGAAACTTTTGCGCCAAGACCTTCGGAATTTTTTTGTGGACCTTCAAGCTTTAGTCGCAGAAAATTATTTTTTGCAGCTGAAATATTACGGTAGATATCTGCTGCACCGTCCAGATTATTAATAACAAGATCGAGCTTGCCATCGTTATCAAAATCTGCTACCGCAGCACCATTGGAGAATGTACTGTCTTTAAAACCCCATGCTTCTGAAACATTTTGAAATTGTAAACCTCCATTGTTTTTAAATAAATAATTCCTCACTTTAATCGGGTCGTAAATATCCATATACTCTTTGAAACCCTTTTCGAACATTTCATCTGATGATTTATACTTGTACATATTTCCTTTAATGAAGAGATCCTGTTTTTTCTGTATGTCGCCATCGAACAAATCTCTTCGATAACCATTGGCAACAAAAATGTCACGATTACCATCATTGTCAAAGTCTGATGCCAATGTTGACCAGCTCCATTCTGTTTTTTGAATACCCGCCATCTGCGAAACATCACTAAAAAATCCGTTTCCATGATTCAAGTGAAGTACATTATGCATGTATTGCTTTTGAAAACCACTGTCAGCAATTGCCCAGAAACCCTCCACATCCATTCTGGGCATGGAAACTTTGGACCGTTTGTAATTTTCAGGCAACATCTCCATTACCAATATGTCTTCAAATCCATCATTGTTGATGTCTGCTATATCTGAACCCATCGAGAAAAGTGAGACGTGATTGGTCATTGATTTGACTTCATCCCTGAAAGTGCCGTTCTTCTGGTTGATGAACATATAATCATTGTCGGCATAATCATTAGCTACAAAAATATCAGTGTAACCATCATTATTTAAATCCGCAACTTCTACGGATAAACCATACCCAAAGCTATGACTGATACCAGCCTGTTTTCCTATCTCAGTAAATTTCCCATTGTCATTTCGGTACAATTTGTTTCTGCATTTTTCAGGTGGGTTTCTTTTTCCGGAAACCATTCTTGATAAGCCAAGGTAAAAAGTATCCGGGCGGCTGGTGATATATACATCCAAATCGTTATCGTTATCCATATCAAAAAAAACAGACTGCAATGAATAGCCATCATCATCCAGACCGAACTCTTTTGCTTTTTCCTGGAAAGTAAGGTTGCCTTTATTGATGTATAATAAATTTTTTCTTTCCTCATCCGTATCCCTGAATCCACCTCTGCAAACATAGATATCAAGTAAACCATCATGGTTGATATCAACAAGTGTTACACCATTCTTCCACCCGAGGCTGGCATCAACACCTGCGGATGCAGTGATGTCTTTAAACTTCATGTTGCCTTCGTTAATATATAATTTGTTAGGCACTTCATTACCTGTAAAGTAGATATCCATCAAGCCATCATTATTAAAATCTCCTGTGGCCACACCGCCCCCATTATATACATAAGCAAAGGATTCATAAATGGTTTGGTATTTCTCTTCTACAGCATTATTAAAGCTGATACCACTTGCAGAGGCGGGCACTTTTTCAAATACAGGTTCAATGGATGGCTCATTTTTTACTCCATTCCCTTTACAACCTGTTTCCAAAAAAATAATTGTCAACAGTAGTCCAGTTACTGCCAGAAATAAGCTTACACTTTTCTTCGCCATTGTTTATCAATTTATATTTAAAGTGGTTTCGCCAGTCAGGTATCTATATTTGCTCCACACTTTTGCTGCCACCGATCTTCCCATTAACAGGCCCTCTTTATTTTCACATTGTATATGGTAACCACCCATTACACGCGACATACCCGCCATTTCTGCAGTTGCCGTAAAGGTTGGAAATTTTAAGGTAACCTCAGGCCCTGTATGATCTGGCTCTGTGAACTCACCCGGGGTTCTTTTTACTTCGATCCCAAACTGATCGCTGCCTGTATATAATTTTAAAATTTCGGCACAGGCACCACTGATGGTACTATGACCAGAAACATAGCTTGGAAATGGCGGACACAAAAATGTTTCAGGTGAATACGGCCGCCAATCCTGGCCCAGCATGTCTGTCATTCCTTTTTCTGCTCCACCCCAACCCCTGATTTTTTTATTTTTAAAATAATAGTGTACAAGTGTATAAGGCCGTGCAAAATCATAATTCATTTTAGTATCCCAACATGCAATGAAGGCATCCATGGCTGCAGCTTCTACTGCAAAATACATCTTCACGTCTTCATCCAATGTGTGATTGTCTCTAACAGAAACATCCTGCGCAAAAATGAGCCAATGTCCTGCCTGTTGAACCGATCTTGGACCGTCTCTCATAAACTCAACCAATGCTTTTTGTTCATTCGTCAGGTTGGCCTGCAGTGCTACTACTTCTTTCACTTCGTTTTCGAGTTGGGCTGAGCCAATTGCTGGCGGAGGTTGTGAACGGAACTGGGCACCTGAATCTAAGAGTAAAGTTTTTACTTTACCCCAATGTGGGGTGAGACATTCAGGCGCAAATTTTCCGCCCTTCCCGTCAGAAAAATATTTCGGTTGCCAGTGAATCAGATCATGTAAGGTATCCGCAGAGTTAATGGGTTTATATCCGGTATAATCTGAATAAGCCATTCCGGTTGATCCCGCAATAGAACCTGTTTGGTTGGAGCCATCGTTCAATCTTACTTCAACAATTTTTTTTGCAGCAAGATTGCCAATGCCTTCCGGCGTTTGTGGGTCAAGTGAATCGTTATCGGGATCATACCCAAACTCAATCATCCTGGATCGTAACAAAACCGAATCAGAAGAAAAATAGGCGAGCATAGACCTGTATGCCGCGTAGCTAATCGCAGTTTCTTTATTTTTTAGTGTTCTTTTATTTAGTGCAACTCTTTCCACATTTTGTAAGTACAGTGGTATCGCTTTCTCATCAAACCTTGACCACGCATCAAATACCGAAGTCCACACCAGTGCAAGCATTCTTGAGGTTACGGTGGGTCTTGGTCTGTATTTTTCTGTATTATTTGCGGTAGCTTCCAAGGCTACCTTACCCCATTTATAGGCCATATTTTGAGCGCCAACGGGCTCATTAGTTGAAACAGGATTACAACTTAAACCGGCACAAAAGAAAATGATGGCAAAAAAATGGACTACTTTCTTCATGAGGGTAAGATGAGAATAGTGTACGAAGACCCAAAAATAAGTGGATTGGATAACTTTATAATTAAGAAAACCGGGGACCATTAAAGTTGGCCCCCGGTTTCCAGTATGTTTTTATTTATTCAAACTTATATCATCAAAAGTTTGAACCTAGTACCCGGGATTCTGAGGATATTTAGGTCCTTCAGTTACCAAGTCAATATGCGACTGCGGAATCGGCCTTAACATATTGAAAGTTTGTACACCAGCGGCTGCTTCGGGATTATGCAATTGAACTCTTTGAACCAAAGTTTTGGTTCTTGAGAGATCGTACCAACGTATATCTTCTCCAAAGAACTCTCTGCTTCTCTCGTCCATTAAGAAATCAAGCGTGAGTTGACCTGCTGTAATTTGTTGTGCTGCTACTGCGGCTGCATATTCAGCCGGAGTTTGAACAGCTTTACGGGCAGCACGTGTTCTGAGAACATTGATCATGTCTGCACCTTGCTGTAATGTGGCACCACCTTTTAACGCGGCTTCTGCAGCAGTTAAATATACATCCGCAAAGCGGTACAGAATCTGTGGTCTGTCTGAGTAATCATTCATATGACCACGGGTAGAGTCATCCCATTTACGCATACTTGGAAAAAGAGCACTTGTGTATTTAACGGTTGCAGCAGTTAAATGATCAGGCTCAAGAATAACTCCTTTGAAAGCTGCTCTTTCTGCTGCTGAAACTACTCTATCAACCATCCAAATAGCCGTATCTACTCCATTAATTAAAGTTCCTCTCGGTGTAGCAGCTCCGGTGGTTCCTCTTATTGATTCTGGCGAACTGTTAGATAACCATACAGTTTGGAAGGTTCCTTCGTATCGTGAGTCTGTTGCTCTGTTAGCAAAGGCAACATCCATCACATATTTTGTATTTGGTTTTAAGCGAACAAAAGGACGTCCGTTGGCAATATCCCTAACCGTTACGTTAGCACCACCTCCCGCCGGGAAGTTAGCATTCAAAGTAGGATAATTGGGTTTCCACATGAAGTTGGCTTTGTTTTCGCCAAAGCTGGTAGCACCTGATCCAACCGGAGAGTTATTTCCGAATTTAAGATCCTTAGTGTGGTCAACAACCATCAATACTTCAGAACCGTATTCATTGCCTTCACGGAAAACATTTTGGAAAAATGGTAACAGATCCAAACCATAGGTAGCTTTATTATCAATAATAGCTTTAGAAATGGTATATGCTTGTGTAAAGTCTGTGGCCTGGGCAACGGTAGACCAACCTCTCCAAAGATATGTTTTAGACAAGAGATACAAGGCGGTTGCTTTGAATGCGGGCTTACCTAATCCAGCGGCTGGGGTATTGGGT
This sequence comes from Sediminibacterium sp., assembly GCA_965283715.1. Lineage (GTDB taxonomy): Bacteria > Bacteroidota > Bacteroidia > Chitinophagales > Chitinophagaceae > Sediminibacterium. The sequence goes on from CBDIPL010000003.1 coordinate 294,810, forward strand.
AAATCAGCAGCAGATTCAGTAAAATCCTTGATCATTAAAGCATATAAATCGGCTAAAGGAGCAGGCGCTGCTGCTGCAGAAGCTGATGTGCTAAACGTAGTACTCAATGGAACTGCTCCAAAAGTAGTTACTAACTGGTAGTAGCAGAATCCACGTAAGAACTTAGCTTGTGCTAATAACTGTGTTTTGGTAGCGGCAGGAATATCTGCTGCTGCACCATATTGAAGCACACCATTGGCGGTATTAATGTCAATGAATAAGCTATTCCACATACCCTCGTAATTATTGGTATTGCTTTTAATTACCGGGTTATTGAAAACCATCCAGTGTACAGCACCATTATCAACAGATCCACCACGGAGAGCCTCATCAGTACCTCCGTTGAACAACTGCATATTAATTTGTTGCGACCATATTCCGCGGAAGCTTGCGTAGATACCGGCAATACCACCTTGTATACCATCGTTCGTTGTGAAAAACGTAGGCGTGAATCCGGTTCTGGGCTGCTCTTCCAACAACTTCTTACAACCCGTAGATGCAAAAAGTATTACACCAAGTAGCAGGCTATATCTGAAAGTTTTATTTTTCATTGCAATATTTTTTAAAATTTAAAATCTCACGTTTACTCCAAAAATCATTTGACGGGTAGGAGGAACTCCCATACCTACAGTAATGGCACGTCCCGGAACTGCTGTTGCACCACCGCCTTGGGTACCTACCGCATTTCCAGTTCCATTACCTTCCGGATCAAGACCTAAACCATCTCTTACTAATGGAGACCATAGAATAAATGGATTTTGAATTGATATATAAGCTCTCAACGATTGGATACCTGATTTACCCAATAATTTGGGGGAAAGCGTATAACCCAGATCAATTGTTCTGATTTTGATGAAAGAACCATCTCTGTAAGTTAACGTAGAAGTAAATGGCAAACCATCTACTGCTGCATCTGGCTGAGGGAAGTCGTTACTTGGATTGGTTGGTGTCCAATAATCTACTTTATGCTGATTCACACGGCTATTCAAGAAGAAAGGATAACCCGCACCACCACCATCTGCTGCTAAATAATTAACAACTACGGTTTGTCCAAAACGACCAAACATGACAATGTTCAAATCAAGGTTTTTGTATTGGAAATTATTGGTTAAACCAGCCACAAGTGTAGGCTGAAAATTACCAACGATTTGTCTGTCAATTGCTGTAATGGAATTGTCTTTACCAAGATCTTCCACTTTGATATCACCAGGCTTCGCTCCATACACTGCAGCTTGCGTAGCTTCCGAAGTTTGCCAGATCCCTGTTTTTCTATAATCGAAAATAGTAGTAACCGGTTGACCAACAAACCAGCCGTTTCCTAAATCCTGGGTAAGACCTCCTTGCAAGGCATCAATCCTTTCTCTGTTAAAGAAGGCATTGAGATCTGTACGCCAGGTAAATCCAGAAGGGCTTTGTATGTTAGAACTACTTAAGCTAAACTCCATACCATACGAAGAGGTAGCACCCACATTTGTTAAGATAGAGTTGGTACCATTACTACGCGGCAAATTACGTTGTAACAGGATATCAGTTGTTTTAGTACTGTAATACTCAATCGAACCAGATAAACGATTTTTGAAGAGAGAGAAGTCAACCCCAATATTTAAACCCGCTGTTTTTTCCCAGGTTAAATCAGGGTTAGGACTGGTATTGATCAGGTACCCATTCACATAGTTGGTTCCGATAGTTGTTCCTGATCCAAAATTGTAAAAGCTGGTTCCCAAACTACCTAAGGTTGTATAAGCGCCAATACCGGCATTTGAAGAAATACCATAACCAGCTCTTAATTTAAGGCTGTTTACGAACTTAACATTTGACATGAATTTTTCCTGATCAATATTCCAACCAACAGAAACCGCGGGGTACGTTACCCATTGATTGCCCGGTGCTAATACTGATGCACCATCGGCTCTACCGGTAGCGGTTACATTGTATTTATTATCGAATGAATAGATGGCACGGAGCATATAACCTAGTACTGCTGACTCGTTAAAATTACCTCCCTGCGGGGTTACGGTACTTACTTGTTGCCAGTTATAATCCTGCATGAAATCGGCAGGGACACCTACCCCATTAAACTGTTGAGCTCTGAAATGATTTTTTTGAACCTCTTGCAAAGCCAACACCTGAAGCTTGTGTCTAGAGCCAAAATTTTTATTGAAATCTAATGAGTTGTTAACTGTATACTGCCATCCTTCAGAATTATTTGTACTAAGACCAGCATTAGCAACATTGGTATTTACGTTAAATACAGTATTAGGCCCAGTATAATTGCTTCCAAAAGTTTGAGACCAACCGTAACCGAAGGTGGTTTTGAATTTTAATTCTTTTAAGATTTTTACTTCCGCATAAAAATTATGCTGGAATTGATACCGGCGTTGAAATGCTTTAATCAAATCATTATTACCAATAGAAGTAAGAGGGCTGATTTGTTGATCATCTACCCCTTGAGTTGACGCTGGTTTAAAATTTATCGTTCCATCATCATTATAGGGTTTGAACAATGGACCAAGTCTTGTAGCAGCACCATAAGCGTTGGTTCCAAGTCTGTTAGAACGTAATAAAGTATTAAAACTTGTAAACCCAACTTTTAAACGCTCACTTACTTTATGATCAATGTTGAATGTAAAGTTGTATCGTTTTAAATCCTGATCTGTTATAATTCCAGTTTCATTATAATAGCCAACTCCGAAATAGTATTGCGTTCTATCATTACCACCACGCACATTTAAATCGTGACTACTTCTAATACCAGTAGTGAGCAATAAATTTTGCCAATCGGTGCTAACACCTGCTGCCAGATTGGTTTGTTCAATCGGGCGTAAAGCATATAGGTTAGCGCCTGCAGTTGTTCCATTACCTGCAGCAGCATCTGCTTTAAACTGAGCATATTCTGCACCATTTAATAAACGATAAGTACCAATAGCATTTACAGCACCAACATATCCACTGTAAGAAGTTACCGGTTTAGAACTGCTGGTACCACGTTTTGTGGTAATGATGATAACACCATTCGCTCCGCGTGAACCAAAAATAGCTGTTGCAGAAGCATCTTTTAAGATATCAAGATTGGCAATATTGTCGGGGTTAATATCATTCACACTACCACCGTACACCATACCATCCACAACAATCAAAGGATCATTGTTACCGGTAATAGAACGGTTACCGCGGATTCTGATTTGACCACCCGCACCAATTTGTGAACTGTTATTAACAATATCTACACCCGCAGCCCTACCCTGCAATTGGTTTAAGATATTCGGAGCTTTAATTTCATTAAGGGTTTCTCCTTTAACAGTGATGGTAGAGCCGGTAACATCCTTTTTCTTTTGTGTACCGTAACCAATAACAACTACTTCACCCAGCAGGGCATCTGATCCTATCAAAGTAACCGAGAGTGATGCCGAGTTTACTTTTACCTCTCTCGACTCGTGATTCAGGGCACTGATGACCAAAGTGGCTCCACGGGGAACAGAAATCGTAAAATTACCCGAGGCGTCTGTAGTGGCACCGGTGGTGGTTCCTTTTACCTGAACCGAGGCTCCCGATAAAGGCCCACCTTTTTCATCTGCAACACGGCCCTTCACACTTAGATTTTGTGCAAAAGACAAAATTGCAAAAAGCTGCATGGTGAGCACCAGAAGCAATTTTGCTGTTTTTTTCATAATCATTTTTTCTTTTTTTGGTTGTTAAGCATATCGTTTGGCAAAGGGGTATCTATAACTATGGCATGATTCATCCATAATCAATAAAAAGGGTTTCTATATTACTACGGGGAAAAACGGTTAAGAGGAAAAGATGTAATGGAAAACTTGAATTGTATTTGACTACACGCGGAATCGGGCAAATAACAGGCTTCCTCATAGTGATGAGGTAAACTACATGGACAAATAGAGAGGCCCTGATTCTCATACAAGCAGCAATCTTTTAATCGAATGAATACTCTAATGTAACAAATTTTGTAATCGGTTGCATTAATTTTTTCAAAAAAAACTGACCAGGCAAATAGCCAATTTCAGTTTTACTAACATGATTTTCCGCTTAATACGTAATGATGTCAATAGTTTCAGCTTATTTGCCAGACTTATTGTGTTTCACATCAAAATACCAGTTTCACTAACGGAAGCATGATAATTGAACTCAAATTATAAAAAAGAAAATTAAAAATGCAATCGGTGGCATATTTTTTAAAAAAAAACTTACTTTGGTCATCAGATCCCTTTCGAATGAACCGCGGGATTACGATGAATGTTATTGCCTGTGAAGTGGACTTTTCCTCATTATGAAGCAATAAACTAGCAATACCGGGATAGAATTTCTTTAAAATTGTATTACAACCAAACGCGAATAGGCAGTTAGGATCCACTAAGGAGTTGACTGTTTTTAATGCCTAGGATTGCAACCGATTGCATTATATTGATTTTTTTATTAAAATGATAGTATGATAGCTGCTTGCCATAAAATGATCTGTTTTACAGGTATTCTGTTAATTATTTGTACTCAGAAAGTAGCTGCTCAACCGGGAACCGGGGAACGTATTTCCAATTACCGTTTGTATACATATGTGAACCCTGTTTTACCGGGCGACTATCCCCACCCATCAATCCCGGAACATGTTAACCTTTACTAAAATCATTGCAAAAAATATGAAAAACCTACTCTTTACCGCAGCCTTCCTCGTGCTATGTTTGGCATCAGTTCATTCACAGGAAATGGTAAAACCTGCCGCTCCCGGTTTTGATGTAAAACGCGAAAATATTACCCATGGCAGGATTGATACCATTACCTATGAATCTAGCACAGTTGAAACAAAAAGACGTGCTTTGATATATACGCCTCCGGGATATTCGCAAAGTAAAAAATATCCTGTTTTATACCTGTTGCATGGTATAGGTGGGGATGAAAAAGAATGGTTGAATGGTGGAAACCCACAAACCATTCTCGACAATCTCTATGCTGATGGGAAGTTGGAACCAATGATTGTAGTTATGCCAAATGGAAGGGCTATGAAAGACGACAGGGCAACTGGAAACATAATGGCACCCGATAAAGTTCAGGCTTTTGCAACCTTTGAAAAAGATCTCCTCAATGATCTGATTCCGTGCATAGAAAAAAATTACCCGGTACTAAAAGATCGTGAACACAGGGCTATTGCGGGTTTATCAATGGGTGGAGGACAATCTTTGAATTTTGGATTGGGCAATCTTGACATGTTTGCATGGGTAGGAGGATTCTCATCAGCACCAAACACAAAACCGCCAGGAGAACTTCTCCCCGACCCGGAAGCTGCGAGAAAAAAATTGAAACTATTATTTATTTCCTGCGGAGCCAGCGATGGGCTTGTCAGCTTTAGTAAAAGAACCCATGATTATTTTGAAAAAAACAATGTACCCCATATTTATTTTATTGAACCTGGTTTTCATGATTTCAAAGTTTGGAAAAATGGGCTCTTTATGTTTTCACAACTGCTATTTAAACCAGTTGATCCATCCAGTTTTTCAAAATATCCAGTTGCAGGCGTGCCCGCCTCAACCAATATCAGAAACGGTGCGTATCCACAAGTAATGAGTGATAGCCGTGTAAAATTCAGTATCAAAGCACCTGACGCAAAAAAAGTACAAATAGACCTTGGCAAAAAATATGATCTGGTAAAAGATGATAATGGTGTGTGGACCACCACCACAGATTCCATCAGTGAAGGATTTCATTATTATTCTTTGTTGATAGATGGGGTTGCACTTGCTGATCCTGCCAGTGAATCATTTTATGGTATGGGCAGAATAGCAAGTGGTATTGAAATTCCATTTGCAGGCGGGGCTTATTATGCAGCAAGGAATGTACCCCGTGGTGATATCCGGATCAAAAAATATTTTTCAAGGGTAACCAATTCATGGAGACAATGCTATGTGTACACACCACCTGCATATGATTCAAATGCTACGGCTAAATATCCTGTTCTATACTTATTGCATGGTGGCGGAGAAGATGAAAGGGGTTGGTCGCAGCAGGGAAAAACAGATCTGATACTGGACAATTTAATCGCTGCTAAAAAAGCCAAACCAATGATCATTGTAATGATGGATGGCAACTTTGGGGGTGGCGGTATTGCAGGCTTTGGAGAACAATCGCTAAAAACATTTGAAAATGAATTGAAGCAATCTTTAATACCATTTATTGAAAAAAGTTTTCGTACAGAAACCGGCGCAAATAACAGGGCATTGGCAGGATTATCTATGGGCGGTTTGCAAACACTATATGCAGGAATAAAAAATACGGATATGTTTTCATACCTCGGCGTATTCAGTTCTGGCTGGTGGGCCAATCAGCCTGCTTTGTCTAATCCCCAATACCTGTTTATAAAAAACAATGCAGCAACCATTAACAATAACCTAAAAAGTTTATGGGTATCAATGGGTGGTAAAGAAGACATTGCGTATGCCAATTGCAAAACCATGCTTTCCAGATTTGATGAAATGGCAATCAAATATCAATACAGTGAATATCCGGGTGGACATACATGGCCGGTTTGGAGAAATAACCTTTTCAATTTTGCACAGATACTATTTCAATAATTATCCTATTAAATTATCATCGGATTTGTAAATGAAAGCTAAGCTCTATGAAAATAAAATGTACCCTATTTTTAATCACATTATTACTGTCATCTGCTTTGAAAACTTTCTCGCAGGACAAGAAATTTTATATCTACCTAAGCTTCGGGCAATCAAACATGGAAGGTAGTGCTAAGATAAGAGCAGAGGATACGATAAACATCGACAGTCGTTTTCAGGTAATGGAAGCCGTAGACTGTCCGAATCTCAATCGAAAAAAAGGCGAATGGTATACTGCCGTACCGCCATTGTGCCGTTGCCGAACCGGATTAACACTGACTGATTTTTTTGGAAGATCGATGGTGGCCAATTTACCTGTGGACGTAAGAGTAGGCATTATTAATGTTTCTATTGGCGGTTGTAAAATTGAATTGTTTGACAAGGATAATTACCAGTCGTATGTAGAAAAAGCTCCTCAGTGGATGCTCGGCATGATCAAGGAATATGATGGCAATCCGTATGCGCGGTTAATGGAAATGGCTAAGCTGGCACAAAAAGACGGTGTTATTAAAGGTATACTGCTGCACCAGGGCGAATCAAATCCAAATGATTCCATGTGGACAACAAAAGTAAAAGGGGTATATGATCATCTTTTAAAAGACCTCAACCTGGAGGCCAGAAAAGTTCCGCTGCTTGCCGGTGAAACCGTGAATGCAGACCAGGGTGGTATTTGCGCGGGAATGAATAAGATCATAGCGACACTTCCACAAAAAATTAAAAATTCTTATGTGATTTCATCCGCGGGTTGCGCAGATGGTGCTGACAATCTGCATTTCACGGCTGAGGGGTACAAAGAATTGGGTAACCGTTATGCAAAAAAAATGCTGGAGCTGATGGGCATCGAGACTGCTAAATAAATCATTACATCATTAACGTATTGTGCTATTAAAATACTCGTAGCCACATACCATGCTGAAACCAACAACCATATGGAAATTAAAAAAGCATCTATGAAAATATCAATGAAAATCGTATTCCTTATTGGGGTATTTTTTATGCTAACGGCAATAAAATCTACCGCCCAAAGCACTACATTAATCAACCCGATACTGACAGGATTTTATCCTGATCCGAGTATTGTACAGGTAAAAAATGATTATTATCTGATCAATTCTACTTTTTCTTACTTCCCGGGTATACCAGTTTTTCATAGTAAGGATTTGAAAAACTGGAAACAGATTGGTAATGTAATTGACCGTACCTCACAACTCGACTTTATGGGCGAGCGTATGACAAGAGGATTGTTTGCCCCGGCTATTTCATATCATAACGGAACCTTTTATGTTACCTGCACCGATATTGACCATGATGGAAATTTTGTAGTTACTGCAAAAAATCCAGCCGGACCATGGAGTAATCCGGTGCGTATTCCGCAGGTAAGAGGTATAAACCCTTCGATATTTTTTGATGAAGATGGTAAAGCATATATTTTGTACAACAGCGATGCACCGGGAAATAAACCTTTGTATTCAGGACACCGCACCATTCGTATGTATGAATTTGATCCTGTTTCCTTAAAAGTAATTGGCGAAGAAAAACAATTGGTAAATGGTGGTGTTGACATAACCAAAAAACCGGTATGGATAGAAGGTCCACATATCCTGAACAGAAACGGCTGGTATTATTTATATGCGGCTGAAGGAGGTACTTCCGTTAACCATTCACAAGTAGTATTTCGCAGTAAATCGGTTTGGGGGCCATATATTCCTTATGAAAAAAATCCTATCCTTACGCAAAGACATTTACCTGCCGATAGAAAAAATCCAATAACCTCAACAGGACATGCACAGTTTGTAGATGGGCCGGATGGTAAAACCTATGCGATATTCTTAGCAGTACGGCCCTACGAAGGCGATTTTTATAATACAGGAAGAGAAACATTTATTGCTCCGGTAGAATGGAAGGATGAATGGCCGGTAATTAATCCCGCTAAAGAAGAAGTTCAATATAGCTATCCAGTAAACATAAAAGAAGTAAAACAAAAAGGAACGCTTCCTCAATCGGGAAATTTTTCTTACAAACTAACATTTGACAAAAAGTTAGACCCTTCTTTGCTCTTTATGCGCAAACCGGATAGTACAGCATTTAGTCTTTCAAAAGAAAAAGGGCTTACGTTACAACTCAAACCGGAGACAATTATGGATTTTAGCAATCCATCATTCGTTGGAAAAAGACAACAGCACTTATACAATACAGTTGAAACAAAAATTGATTTCGCACCAGCTGATACCAATGAAATAGCCGGCTTAACGGTTTTTCAAAGTGAATCTAATTTCTATTTCATAGGAAAATCTATATCCAATGGTAAAGCGGTTGTTAAACTATGTAAAGGAACTCCAGGAAGAAAAATGATGGAAACCCTTACAGAAATGCCATTGGAAAATATAACGGCCAAATTGTATTTAAAAATAAACGCTGAAGGGGATACCTACAGTTTTTATTATTCAGCAGATGGAAAAAAATGGAATCTGTTAAAGGATAAAGCAGATGCAAAATTCGTAAGTACCAGAACAGCGGGTGGCTTTGTTGGATGTGTGTATGGTATGTATGCCACCTCATCCGGTAAACCATCTAGCAATGCTGCCTCATTTGAATATTTGATGTATAAGGGTGATGATCCTATATACAGAAAGTAACGCTTTATAAAAATTGAGCATGATAAAAAAACACCTGGTTATCCTGTTATCAATGATTGGTTTTTGCCTTGCACATTTAGAAACAAAAGCGCAAAAGGCAACTAATCCAATCATACACGCTGACGTGCCTGATATGTCTATGGTGCGCGTAGGCAGTACCTATTACATGAGCAGCACCACTATGCATATGAGTCCCGGCGTACCCATTATGAAATCAACGGATCTGGTAAACTGGAAATTGGTAAGTTATGCGTATGATACATTGGCAAGCATAGATGCACTAAACCTTACTGATGGTAAGAGTACCTATGGCAGGGGCTCATGGGCCAGTTGTATCAGATACCACAAGGGTACTTTTTATGTTTCCACTTTTGCACAAACCACTGGTAAAACGCATATCTATTCAACAAAAAATATTGAAAAGGGACCCTGGAAATCTATTTCCTTCAAACCCTCCTATCATGACCATACCATTTTTTTTGATGATGACGGAAAAGTGTACATGATTTACGGAGCAGGCAAATTGAGCATAGTAGAACTGAATGATGATCTATCCAAGATACAACCTGGTACAGAACGAGTGCTCATTGAAAATGCGAGTACCCCTTCAGGAACCGGTGGTGGATTGCCTGCAGAAGGCTCACAACTTTTTAAAGTGAACGGAAAATATTTCCTGTTCAACATCAGTTGGCCAAGGGGTGGTATGCGTACGGTGCTGATTCATCGTGCGGATAACATTAACGGTCCGTGGGAAGGTAAAATTGCTTTACAGGATTTAGGTGTAGCGCAAGGTGGTTTAATTGATATGCCTGATGGAAAATGGTATGCCTATCTGTTTCGCGATAATGGATCGGTTGGCCGCATCCCCTATCTCGTTCCTGTGAATTGGGAAAACGGTTGGCCCGTATTAGGAGAGAATGGCAAAGTACCGCTCACACTGAATCTAACTGCCAATAAAAGCCTGGTTCCCGGCATTGTGGCTTCAGATGAATTTAATCGTAAAAAAAGAGAACCCCTATTACCACTCGTATGGCAATGGAACCACAACCCAGATAACAGTTTATGGTCCGTAACCGAACGGAAAGGTTTTCTGCGTTTAAAAACAGGCAGAACAGATACTTCTTTTTTACTCGCGCGAAATTCATTAACTCAACGTACAATCGGACCCGTATGCACAGGAATCATATCGCTTGATGTTACGGGAATGAAAGATGGTGATTTTGCCGGACTGGGTTTGTTACAAAAACAGTTTGGCCAATTGGGAGTAACCATGAATGGGAATAGTAAACGTATTGTCATGATCAATGCCAGCACTTCAAAGCCTGTTGAAGCAGCCAATATTCCACTTACGCAAAACACAGTTTACTTGAAAGCTGAATGCAATTTCACAGATAGAAAAGATGTGGCCAATTTCTTCTACAGTTTGGATGGGGAAAACTGGCTGCCCATTGGCACACCGTTAAAAATGGCCTACACCATCCCACAATTTATTGGTTACCGTTTTGCCTTGTTTAATTATGCAACAAAATATACTGGAGGCTTTGCCGATTTTGATTACTTCAGAATTACGGAAAATAAGTGAGTTGAATAATCATTTTATAAAAGAGTCAAAAGAAAAGAAAACGGTGGCAATTTTGATACGATGTAAAGATGGATACTAATGAAACAAATAATTTATCTACCTAACCTTCAATTTGTAAATAATATGAAACAGCAAACATTTCTTGTACTGGTATTGATCTCTGCACTGGTGATAGCCGGTTGTTCGCCAGCAAAACAAAGTACTACTTCTACTACCATACCTTCTTTAAAAAGCGTCTTTAAAAAAGATTTTGGTATCGGAACCGCACTTAATAATATACAGATCGAGGAAAAAGATCCCAAAGCAGCTGCTTTGATTGAGCAACAATTCAACATGGCTACTCCAGAAAACATTATGAAAGCGGAGATTATACATCCACAGTGGGATACTTATAATTTCGATATGGGCGATAAAATGGTAGCCTATTGTGAGAAAAACAAGATTAAAGTAAATGGACACACATTGATTTGGCACAGCCAGCTTCCTGCATTTGCACGCAGAATACAAAGTATAGATTCTTTCAAAACTTTTTTTACGGATCATATCAAAACTGTTGCTGCCCGTTATGATAAAAAAATATACTCATGGGATGTAGTAAATGAAGCATTGAATGAGGATGGAACTATGCGTAGATCAGTTTTTCTGCAAAAACTGGGACCTGATTTTGTTACAGAGGCATTCAGAATCGCACAACAAGCAGCTCCTAATACCCAGTTATACTATAACGATTATAACAATGAACAACCCGCAAAAAGAGCTGGTTGTATTGAGTTGATTAAAAAAATACAGGCAGCAGGTGTTCGCATAGATGGAGTGGGTATTCAGGGGCATTGGCATCTTGGGAAAATTCCTTTAAAAGACATTGAAGAAAGTATTATTGCCTATTCTGCGCTGGGCTTAGAGGTTATGTTTACAGAGCTGGACATTGAAGTGTTGCAACGCAATTTTCAAGGTGCAGATGTAAGTCAGCGTGCCAACCAAACCGCGGCATCAAATCCATATGTAAATGGATTGCCCGATAGCGTTCAACAAAAACTGGCAGATGATTATGCCGCTTTATTCAAACTTTTTCGAAAATACAAAGGCAAAGTTTCGCGGGTTACCTTCTGGGGTGTTAACGACGGGCAAAGCTGGCTAAATGGATGGCCTGTAAGAGGAAGAACCAACTATCCTTTGCTATTCGACAGAAACTTTTTGCCAAAGCCTGCATTCTATTCGGTAATTGCAACTGCCAAATAAGTGCTTATTCAGTCAACTTATTTTGGCATTGCTACCTAAATGTTTTTAAGACAACAATTGCGTACCCCAAACTGACTAAAAAAAAATGAACAGTGAGTTGCGTATCCGTTTAAAGAATTTCAGCATTTAAGAGCCGCAGATTCGCAGATGATTAGCCGGAAATCTGCGAACCTGCCTCGCCGACAGGCAGGTCTGCGGCTAACATTGCTCATCATCCTTCAATAAATTTCAAACGGATACACTACTATTTTTTAAAGGAACAGCGAATGCCTCGAAAGATCGGGCTAAAAAATACTGTAGCACAATTGTACTCACTATTTGATTTATAGGAAAACAAAGAAGAATTCCTTTATAAGTGCTGGTTAAAGAATTACTCTTTTAGCTTTAGTTTTAGCTCTGCCATTAGTGTTTAGGAGCATACCCACCCTTTTCAATCCAGGTATCCCATGCCTTCACAAATTCGTTATAAGTTAAAGGTGGTGGGTTCCTACCTTCGCCCATATTCCATGCAGCTTTTACGAGTGTGTCTCTGGCATGCTCTATCAATGCAGCTTTATTCTTGTGCCCGTTACGGTTATAATCCATGATCTGTAATGCCAGTTCACGCGCCTTTTTTCCTTCAAATACCATTTTCATATTGGATGGTGGTAAAGCCCATTTTGGATTGCCCGGAGGCGTATGAAGTCCGGGGGTGTTTTCAGGTTGATGACAGTTGCCACACTTCATTGCATATAGGCCGTGGCCATCTTTGCCTCTCTTGGGTAACATCTTATGCAGATGACTATCATCTCCCTGCAGCGGCACTTCTCCTGCAGGATGACAGTTCATACATCGCGGACTCATCAATACATTGAATACATCAGCAAAAGCTTTTACAGACGCAATACTATCTACGCTCTTTCCCTGTGGCACTTCTTTATCTCTAATAGAATTATCAGCCATAAATGCTGAATTCGCTGCTCCAATTAGTAAAGTAATGACTGCCATCACCATCACCATTCTTATAGGCAGAAAGAAACGACGTTTACTGAAATACTGTTTCATAGTATGAAATGAGTTTACGGTTAGGTGTGTCTATACTTTGCTACACTATTTTTTCTGCATCTCAGCTGCCAGATGAATGGCACTTTTAATTCTTAGATAGGTACCACAACGGCAAATATTACCTGCCATAGCATTATCAATATCCTGATCAGTTGGGTTTTTATTTTCCCTAAGCAGTACCGCTGCCGACATAATTTGTCCGGCCTGACAGTATCCGCATTGTGATACATCTTTTTCAATCCAGGCTTTTTGTAAAGGATGATCATTGTTTGCAGACAGGCCTTCAATCGTCACCACTTTTTTTCCTACAGCACGACTCACTTTTGTAACACAGGAACGAACTGCTTCTCCGTTCAAATGAACAACACAGGCACCACACTGTGCCACACCGCAGCCGTATTTTGTTCCTACCAGATTAATCACATCCCTGAGCACCCAAAGCAAAGGCGTATCAGGATCTACTTCAATATTGTATGTTTTTGTATTGATGTTTAACGTAATCATATCTGAAGAATAAGTGATGATAAAATTGCTTTTTTAATTAGCCGTTCGAAAGCGTATTCCATTGGGTAATAAAAGGCTGGTTATAAAAACGCTTGCCGGTTATTTTATACAAAGCACCCGCTACTGCTCCAAATACCGGAGGAAAAGGCGGTTCTCCTAATCCGGTTGGATCGAGGTCGTTCTGCACAAAATGAACCTCTATTTTTTTTGGCGCTTCGTTACATCTGATCATTCTGTATTGACTGAAATTCTTTTGTTCAGGAGCACCCTCTTTGTGTGTTAACGCCCCATAGAGAGCATTCCCGATGCCATCCACAACTGCACCCTCAACCATATTAATAGCAGCATCCGGATTAATGACAATGCCACAATCTGCTGCGCTAAAAACCCGTTCAACATAGGGTTGTCCATCCCTCTTTACCATATCCACAACATGGGCCGCATAAGAATTATGACAGAAATAAGCAGCTACCCCGCGGCTGTATTTTTTGTTTTCAGGTTTATTCCATCCCGATTTTTCTTTAACCAATTCCAATACGCCTGCATACCGGTCAGCATTATAATCATTGTTTTTGCCTACCGGATTTTCTTTCGCTCTTTTTAGCAACTCCAATCTGAAATCTATCGGGTCTTTACCCATTGCTTCGGCTAACTCATCAAGAAAAGATTGTTCAGAAGCCGCGTTAAAATTTGATCGGGGTGCCCTGAATGCGCCAATGGTAATATTGGAAGGGATTTGCCAGGCTTCTGCCAGATAATTATCTATGGCGCCTGCGGGAAACCTGTTGGCATGAACCGCATGTTCAGGAATGCCTCCTCCTTTTACATGAAATGCGATCAGGTTTTTATTGGCATCCAATGCAGCACGATAGGTAGCTGTATACATAGGTCGATAGATGCCATAGGTCATATCGTCTTCACGTGTGTATACCAATTTAACAGGTGCTTTTACTTTTTTGGAGATAAGGGCCGCTTCATAGAGATAATGTCCGTAGGCTCTCAAACCAAAGCCTCCTCCCATCCGCGTCATTTGAATTTCAATTTTTTCTGCCGGCAAATTCAACAATTTAGAAAGTGTAGGCTCTGACCAGCCGGGTGCCTGCAGTGGCCCAACCAATAAGGCTTTCTCATCTGTTACATGCGCAAAAAAATTCATTGGCTCCATACAGTTATGGGCAAGGAATGGTGCGTGATAAGTACGTTCGATGATCTGGGCTGCATTTTTAAAAGCCGTTTCAGGGTCTCCGTCTTTTCTTAATTGTTGCGCAGGTTTACTGGCATACTCCTTCATTTTTTGTAACTGCGTAGGAGTACTTTCCAATTCTCCGGGAGTAATCACCTCTCTTCTACCACCAAAAGTATTTTTTGTATCACCAGCAGGCTCCCAGGTTACTTTTAATTTTTTACGTGCATTAATTACTTCCCAGGTAGTATTGCCAACCACAACCAACAATTCGTTAAAAGTACGGGTGTCAAAACCTCCCTGTTCAAAACCATCTTCGTATAATTTTTGTCTGAACACATGTTTAATACCGGGCATTTTCAATGTTTCGGTTGCATCAAACTCTTTTAGTTTCATACCAAAAGCGGGTGGATGTTCTATCATGGCAATCAGCATGCCTTCGTGTTTGTAATCCAACCCAAAAAGCGGTTTACCGGAAACAATTTTTAATCCCTCTACATTTTTCTTTGAGTTTCTTACTACGTTAAAACTTTTTACATCTTTCAGTTTCACTCCTTTGGGAACGGCAAGCCCGGAGGCTTTTGAAGCAAACGCACCATAGGTGCCCGACTTACCCGTTTTTTCATGAAACAGCTTACCAGCTTTGGTGCTAATTTCTTCCATAGGTACACCCCAGGTTTGGGCTGCAGCTTCCATCAACATCTGGCGTGCAGTTGCTCCCGCTTCGCGAAGTGGTTTCCAATACATTCGCATAGAATTACTTCCACCGGTAAATTGTGGCCCTAATTTTACACTGTCGTGTGGCCCCATTTCAACCACAATGTTTTGCCAGTCTGCCCCCAATTCTTCGGCCACAATCATCGGCAGTGAGGTCATTACATTTTGCCCGAATTCAGGATTAGGGTTAAGAATTTTTATGATATTATCCGGTGTGATTTTTATATACCCGTTTATTTCAAACCAGTCGCCGGCTGCATCAGCAGCGCCCGGTACACCGGCAGGACTGAATCCTGACAGCCAGGTAAAACTTAGCATTAGTCCACCCCCCGCCAGCGCAGAAGATTTCAGAAATGACCGTCTGTTCTGTTTACTTTCTATGTTTCCCATGTTGTAAAACTTTGGTAATCTATTAGACTTAAAGTTAGCGGGTTCAGGGCATCTTTCCTATCCAGCGTGCAGAATCTGTAAAATTGGTAAGCAACTAGTAATGGGTATGGTTCACACGCTGAACAATGGTGATGTAAACGCCAACATAACTTTGCTTACTGGCCCTATTATTGATTCAGTTTACTGAACGAAAGTGATCCCATGATCCATTTACCATTCTGATTGATATACACTTCCGTTACCATAAACGGATTGGTAACTTCATTGCCACCCACCACAGCCAGCAGGGTGATCCTGTTCAACAGGATCGCTGTATTACCAATGATATTTACTGATACAGCATGTATATCGGCTTTCTTGTAATGGATTCCGCCGGATTTAATAATAGCCATTTCCCTTTCTTTGTTCCAGCTTCCACCCATATGCACAAAAACAGATTTTGCATCAAACAACGCATCCAGCGAATCAGCATTTTTATCGGACATCCATTGCCATTTGGTTTTAGACAATTCAATAATTTTCTTTTCTAATGGAGATGCCATCTCCGGAGTAGTTCCGGGCATGGATTGTTGTGCAGTACCCATTTGTACAGAGGCGATAAAAGTGAACAGCGCAATAAGGATAATTTTCATGGTGATGCGTTTAAGGTATTAGGTTATATTTTTTTGTTTAGAAATTGTTTGCGTTTCAAATACAGATTGTTTACTACTATGCAAAAACACCGTATACACTGCGGCATCTCTGTTGGTGCGTGTTCAATCTAACCGCAGGAGCCGCAGAGATGAAGGAGTTTTCGCAGAGAATATTTTAGTCAGCTTCTTAGGCTTTGTAAGTCTAATTCATAGCATTCCGGAACACTTGTGGAGACACTCCGGTATATTGTTTAAAAACACGGGTAAAATGCTGTGGGTACTTGAACCCCAGTTCATGGGCAATCTCGCTAACCGTTTTGCTTTTATCCAATATCCTTTCTTTCGCTACATCCAGCAGTTTTAGTTGTATGTATTCATGGGCAGTTTTACCTGTTTCTTTTTTAATCAGGTCGCCAAAATAATTTGGCGATAGGTTAAGTTCGGAGGCGCACCAGGCCACAGACGCAAGCCCGATTTCTTTGGGCTGATCTGATGAAAAAAACTTGTTGAGCAGAAATTCAAATCTTTCAAGAATGCCTTTATGAACTTGATCGCGGGTAAAGAACTGCCTGTCATAAAAGCGAACACAGTAATTAAGCAGCAGCTCAATATTATCCGAAATAAGTTTCCGGCTGTGCTTATCTACTGCGTGCTCAAGTTCGTAACGGATCTTTGAAAACGAATCCAACACAAGTTGACGCTCTCGTTCAGAAATATGAAGTGCTTCATTTACCAGATAACTAAAGAATGTATATTCATCAATATGTTTTCCCAGTGATGTCCCTTTAATCAGGTCTGGATGAAACGCCACTCCATATCCTTTAGGTTGGTACAGTTCATCTGAATGAACACCAATGATTTGCCCCGGCGCAATAAATACCAACGTTCCCTCCTGGTAATCATACGTATGTTTTCCGTACAGCAGGTCGCCGCATTTTACCTCTTTCAGAATTATGTAGTAAAATCCAAAATACGTTTTCAGTAATTTTCTGGGCAAAGCTTTGGAATAATCTATCACACTAACCAACGGGTGCAGTGTTTCCTGGTTGTTAAAAGCATTGAATTCACTGATAGATTCAAACCGCATGATCTCTTCCATGTATGCTATTTAAAAAAAGAGTGATGACATTTATTTAGATGCGCTTGTATACTGTTCATCTGTTACCTTTTCTAACCATACGGTAGACCCTTTTTTGGCGGGCGAGGTAGCTATATAGGTAACCCCAGATTCAAAAGAAGCTCCATGCCAATGCTCAACACCGGGCAAGCACTTGATCACATCACCTTTACGTACAATTTGCTTTGTCTTACCTCGTTCCTGATAGTATCCGGTACCATCGGTAAAAATTAATACCTGTCCACCGGGATGATAATGCCAGTCCAGCCTGGTATTCGGTAAAAAAGCAGCAACTGAAATACCTATATCGAGTAAGCTATCCGCCTTATTTAACTCAAGCAGCCACGCGGCGGGTGTTGCCCGCGGAGGCGGCAAGGGTTGACCTTTTAAAAAGGTTGAAATATCCTGCGCAGCTATGCTACCAGAAAAAGCTATCAGCGCAACCATCGTGAGCAAAATTGATTTCTTTTTGTTCATAATTGGCTCCTTTATATTTATTGGTTTGCTAAAATTAGCACATATGGTACAGGCTTCCCGTTTCCTGCAGCGAATCAGTAAAAATGGTAGGCAATCCGGTAAATTATATTAGAAGCAGCCCTTACAATTGCACAATGGTATTGCTGCAGACTCCGCTAACCTGTATATCGGCTTATCAGGCGTATCATGTGTAAAGAAATACAAAAACAGAAAAGAAAAATGAACGATTGGGTAAATTTGCACAGATTGCGCTATCATGTTTACCACTTGAAAAAGCTTACTCTGTAATACCTCAAAATGAGAAGCAACACCAGAAATATTTGAGATGATAAAAGAAAAAGGAAAGTTGGATAACTTTCCTTTTAAAGTGCGGGTTATTGATTTTTTTTGAATCAATTTTTGAAGCTACTCTTTTAACAGACTTATAGCAATACCCTTAGCTTCTATCAAATTTTTCACTTCAAAAATAGAAACACCAGTAGCAACAATTCGAAGTACCCGGTCAGCATCATCCCTGTCTATCGTCCAGTTTTGAATTCCCATCATTGTTGCTAAACAGGACTCTGCTATTCGTTGCCTGCAATCGCAATGTATATTGGTTTTGAAAATCAATATTTCCATGTTAGCTTATTTTGGCTGAACTTATGAAAGGACAATTACCATTCAACTTCGGATTATCTGGCGAGCCTGTTCTGTAAAACCACTTCTGTAAGAAATGCAAATCAAAATTGTATTCTATATAGTAAATCAGGAAAGAACCCAATTTGATTCACTTCACCAATCCGTTGTCTTTCTGGATTATACCTTCGTAAAAAGATATTGTTGTTGTTGGTTACATTCTGTAAATCCAGATAAAATGTATGACTGATCTTTCGTTTACTACTATTGATACGGATACCAAATTTGGTATCTAATCTGAAATAACCACTTAGCTGTTCACTATTGTATCTGGTTTCATCTAATACTTCTTTTTTAGCAGTAATAGATGCAGAAAGGTTTACAGGTGTGGCATATCGTCCACCTAACGTGGTTAGTTTTATATCAAATGTAAAAGCGTTCTTTTTTGCCCTGCCCGTTTTCCATTCTCTGCCTGCTAAAAGGTTAGCGGCATATCCATAATTGAATGTGGTATTTCTTTCAATTCCATCACTACCCTTGTATGTGGATTTGAAAACAGAACCCGTGGTAAGAATATACAAGCCATTGCTTAAAAATTTCTCAACGGTTAGTTCGAGGCCATAGTTTTGACCGGTACCCTCATTAACCAATCCTGATTTTTCCGGGTAAGTAAAATCTGCTCCGGCATTTAGCATACTAAAGCCATTTTTTACTTTCTCAACAGGTACATCAAAGAGATATTGATAGTAGGTTTCCGCTTTAATGCGCCAATTATTTTGTAAACGCTTCTCATATCCCAACACAAAATGGTGAGCTTTGGTAAAGTCTAAATTCTGGTTGCTTTTATCAACTATCGCCCCATTGGTTTGCTGATATAAATACACAGGCAATGGTTGCAACTGGCTATGTAAACCATAATTGAACAAAACAGTATTGCTACTATTGATTTGATAGGTAAAACCGGCTCTTGGTTCTATGATATTTTTTTGGTTGAAATCATAATACATACCATGCAAACCACCCGTAATGGTTACTGCATTACCGGGCTTATACCTGAACTGGCTATAAGCCTGTAACAAAGTACTATTGCCTTTATAATCCTGTTGTACAGCAAATGTTGCCGTGGCTGGCTGCCCATCGCGGGATAATACGTTTGAATTCACATCAAATGCTTCCATTAACAAGCCAGTGCGCAAACTTAATTTTGAATTGAATTTGGTATTCAGTGAAGAGGAAAAACGAAACGTTTTACTCTTATTTCTTGACTGAAATGTAAGCCAACTGAACTTATAGTCGAGGGGAAGTGCATATTGGTACTGATCAACGTCACTTTTGGTAGAGGCATACGAAATCAGAGAACGCAGGTAGGATTTTTTACCAATATCAATCGTATGTTTTACCCCAAACACCATTAGGTTACTTTTCACATTAACGTCTTGATCCTGGCGTGAATAAAAATCAGTGGTATCGGTATCCTTACCTATAAAATTGATACTGCTAATACCACCCATACCGAAAAAATTAAACCTGCCGGCTTTGCTTTTCGACAATTGGATATTGTACACCCAGTCTTGATATTTAGGAACCGCACTTGTTCCTACATTTAAACCCAGGCTTTGTCCGATTTGTACAAAAGAATACCTGTAGCCTACCAAATAGGAAGCGCCATTTTTCTTGTTGTTCAAGGGGCCTTCCAGCATGAGTTCCAATCCGGAAAACAAATTGAGCTGTACTGTTTTTTCATGCTTATCTGCGTTGCCGGTTCTTAGTTGTATATCAAACACGGCGGCATTTGCATTGCCATATTCAGCGGGAAAAGCACCGGTATAAAAATCGGAAGTTTTCAGGGCATTGGTATTTAAGGCTGATACGGGTCCGCCGGTGGTTCCAGATGTAGCAAAATGATTAGGGCTTGGTGTTGGTACCCCTTCTAAACGCCAGAGTACCCCGGCAGGAGAATTTCCACGTACCACAATATCGTTCCTGCTATCGCTGCTGGAAATAACACCAGCAAAACTACTGACCAATTTAGATGGATCATTTCTCCCACCGGCAAAGCGGGTAACTTCTTCCATACTAAAACTTCTGCTGCTAGCTCCGGCAAACTCGTTACTGGCATTTCCTTTTTTAGTAACGCGGCTACTTACTGTAACATCAGCAAGTACTTTTATTTCCTGCTCCAGTGCAATATCCATGATCACTTCCTTACCTGCTGTAACCAATACCTCGGGTATCAATACCGTTTTATAGCCAATCACAACCACAGTAACGGTTACCCTGCCTGTGGAAACATTATTAATGATAAACTGCCCGCTACTGTTACTAATTGCTGACAAGTCCTTCCCATTTTTTATCATAACGGAAGCCCCTGCCAATGGCTTTTCACTTATTTTATCAGTAATGGTACCTTTAACCGTTTGGGTAATGTTTTGCGAATAGCCAGCTAAAAAACTAATCGTTGCTGCGATAAAAACCGATAAGCGCTTCATGAATTTTTGTTTTGAGCACAAATCTGTTGCTTACCTTTTTTTTATTCGTTGATAAATGTTAAGATTCTTAAAGAAGTAATGTTTATTGATAAATATCAATGGATTTGGTGGTCATTCTTTTTCTGATTCTGCTTAAATGCTCTGGTGTAACGCCTATGTAGGAAGCAAGCATGTACTGGGGAACTTTTTGTAATAATTCGGGGTCGTTTTTAATCATGTTCTCGTAGCGTTGCTCTGGTGTAAGCAATAGCAGCGCATTGGTTCTGTCATTTATCCAAATAAATAGTTGCTCTGCAATGATTCTGCCAAACATTTGATAAACCGGATAGTTGCTATACAAAAACTGCAAATCATCATAACTTAAACAATGTAGTTCCGTGTCTTCCAATGCATCAAGGTTTTCAAAAGCGGGTGTTCTTTTTAAAAAACTATCGTAAGAAGAAACATACTCTTTGGCCCCAATAAAACCGGAAGAGATATCCCTTCCATCAATCATTTTATAGAACCTGCAAAAGCCTTTGTTAATGAAATAAACATAGTTGCAAATCTCTCCCTGCTTAACGATCGAATCCCCTTTTTGGAATTGCTTGATAACCAATCTATCCTCCAAGGCTTGCCATTCCGCTTCGTTTAAATGAGTGATCAATTTATAGTAATAGGTCTTGATATTTTGAAACATGACGAATGGTGTATGTGTATGTTAAGATTAACAAAGGCAAATTATCTTAACGTAAAATAACAAAAACCACGGCAGTATGTTTACCAGCCATATAAAATGCGATATCATTGATTGAGTGCTTCCACTTGTTCAAAAAAAAGAAATCGTCCCACGAATGCCGGAATTTCTGACGTAAAAGGGCTAAAAACAAAAAAGGAAATGCTGTTAACATTTCCTTTTGGTGCCCAGGAATGGATTCGAACCATCACATCCTTGCGAACGCTGCGACCTGAACACAGTGCGTCTACCAATTTCGCCACCTGGGCAGGTTTAATTAACAATTAATAATTAGAAATTAATAATTGATTCATTAATTCAGGGCTGCAAATATAATGGCAAACAGGGGGATTTACAAAGCATTTTTTTATACTCGTTCAGCACGCTTAAATCTACCCATACCCCCCATATGCATTGATGAGCAAGTATCCCTCCCCTTCTAATTATTAATTTTTAATTGTTAATTACTAATTAAACAACCAGTTGGCTGCAGCCGCGAACATCACTATGATCCAGTCTTCCCCATATTTCAAAACTGCCGTCATCGTATACCATGCCTACATCCTCGGTGGCAATAAAGGAGCAACTGTAAAGATTGGCCAGATCGATTACCTGTAAAATGCCGCGCCCATGGGGTCGTATGGTAAGTGGGTCTTCTTCATCTCGTACCATCACTTTCATCCAGGGTGGGCAAATAAAGCGGCCATCGCCTGTAGAATAGGCCTGGCTTAGTAATTCCGTCATCCCATATTCGGAATGAACCTTATCTATACCCAGGCCAGTTGTAAGGAACTCATGAACCTCGGCCCTTGTCAACTCTTTTCTTCGGCCCTTCATACCACCAGTTTCCATTACCACGGTGTGATATAGCTTTTGTGGAAATGCGGCTGCAAAATCCAGTAAACCAAAAGTTACCCCTATCAATAGTGTTTTTTGACCCTGTAATTCAAGCTGGGTAAGCGTTTG
Organism: Sediminibacterium sp.; assembly: GCA_965283715.1. Classification (GTDB taxonomy): domain Bacteria; phylum Bacteroidota; class Bacteroidia; order Chitinophagales; family Chitinophagaceae; genus Sediminibacterium. Next base: position 317,772 of record CBDIPL010000003.1, read on the forward strand.
AGCCAGTTTTTCATGCTCATCAAGGTAAAACCCGCTGTGTGGGTGTGTGCTTAGCCCTATCAACTCATTCACCATGTATACCAGCGAGGAATGTTGTCTTTCCAGATAAGAGGGCAGTAAGCCAAGGATGCACCAATCTTTCACCTCCCCATAAAATAAACGAAAAGCATCCAGAAAACTCCTTTCATAAATAGACAGCTCTTTTACCAAATGCCGGCTGGTTTGGCTTTGCGTGGTTCCGCTGCTTTCAAATACAGCTTGTGGCGTAAAGTCTGTTGATACCACTGTTTGGGTTTTAAAAAAAGAAATAGGCAACGCGGGGATGGAAGCGTGCGTCTTTATAGAAAATGTATCCACACCCATTAGCGTGCACCATTGCCTGTATACTTTGTTTTCAGCATATTGAAACCGGAAAACAGCCTTGCAGGCTTCATCAAATGCCTGTGGATCACCTGTAAGAGAGAAAATATTGTTAACATCAATTACCTGCACAGCTATCTATTGTAATGTTTTAACTAAATTTGAGTTGATAATGAAACGAATGAAAACAAAATTATTGATACTATTCGCAATACCGGCTATGTTTTATGCCTGTAAAAAAGATACCTATACCACCAAGCCTCAATTATCTATCAAGAGTATCAATAACAAAACCTTGTCACCCGGCGGTTTATTGCTGTTCGAGATCAATTTTACAGATAAGGAAGGAGATATACAGGATACACTTTGGGTGCAAAAAATATCCAGAACCTGCCCTACCACCAGTGGTGCTCAGTTTATTAGTCCTAACCGGGTACCAAACTTTTCGCCAACGCCCAATCTGAAAGGAATTTTAGAAATCGGATATGGCTACAATACCAATGTTCAGGGCTATCAAACCATTGCAGGCTGTGGTATTAAGAATGACACTGCCTATTTTCGGTTCTGGCTCAAAGACAAAGCAAGGAATGTGAGCGATACACTGGTTACTGAGAATATCGTATTCATAAAATAAGACAGATTGAATGGCGTAATCCGCTTTTTATTTTTCGGGAATTATTTTTATGGTCTCTGTGCCGTGGCTTTATCCATAGAAGCCAGTCTGCAACAGCGAAGTGCGCTGAATACCATTTCTTATTACACTGTTGTATTTGTAGCCACCGTTCTTTACTACACCCATGCCTATATAGCTGAGCCGATGGGTAGTAGTGGCAACAAACGGGCTGACTGGTATTACCAATACCGGGTTATGATCAGGGGTTCGCAGCTACTTCTCACTCTTTTGCTGATCTCTTTTGGCATTTATCTGCTCAGGCAAAATATATCAGGCATTATGAAAGCCGGAATGCTTTCGTGGTGCCTACTACTCTTTTTTCCGTTGGTAGCTGTTTTGTACTACGGAAGCACTATCCCCTCAAGAGCCAGCTATAGCCTGCGTAACAAAGGATGGTTAAAGCCCTTTGTCATTGGCTTTGTGTGGGCGGGAGCGGTAACGGTATACCCAAGGATCTGGTACAGTATCGAATCTGAAACCATGTATCAGCCTGATATGACCAGTGTATTGCTGTTTACAAAGAACTTCATGTACATCACCATGCTATGCGTTATGTTCGATATCAAGGATTATGCGGCTGACCATAACCGGCAACTGAAAACGTTTGTGGTGAGTTACGGACTGCGTAAAACCATATTTTATATCCTGATACCCTTAACAGCCGTGGGTTTGGGCACATTTCTTGTTTTTGCTATTATGCGCGATTTTCCATTACTCCGCATAGTCATTAACACCCTCCCTTTTGTATTGTTGATAATTGTTGCCTACTCATTACACCAACGTAAAAGCATTCTCTATTATCTTGCAATCATTGACGGACTCATGCTGGCCAAAGCAATCTGCGGCATATTGGGAATGATACTCGTAAAATAATCAACATGGCTAAAACCAAAAGCTCCAAAGCAAAAGCAAAATCGATATTGACAGATACCTCTCTGGCTTTTTTAAAGAATTACATCAATACCCCTTCTCCGGTTGGTTTTGAGAGCGGCGGACAAAAAGTGTGGCTGGAATACATCAAACCGTTTGCGGATACGCATTTCTCTGATCCTTACGGAACGGCGGTAGCAGTTATCAATCCAACAGCCCCTTTTAAAGTAGTGATTGAGGCTCATGCCGATGAAATCAGCTGGTTTGTAAATTATATCAATGAGCAGGGATTGATTTACCTAAAACGGAATGGCGGTGTAGACCACCAGGTAGCCCCTGCCAAAAGGGTTTGGATACATGGTAACAAAGGCCCGGTAAAAGCCGTTTTTGGATGGCCCGCCATTCACACCCGCATGAGTAATCCAGAACAAAAAGAGCCACAGCCAAAGGTGGATAATCTTTGCCTGGACTGCGGTGCCCGCACCAAAAAAGAAGTAGAAGCACTGGGCATTCATATTGGTTCAGTGGTTACCTATGAGGAAGGATATGATGAACTGGCATATGATTATTTGATTGGCCGTGCATTTGATAACCGGGTTGGTGGTTTTATGATTGCAGAAGTTGCCCGAATGCTTAAAGAGAACAACAAAAAATTACCATTTGGATTATACATCGTGAATGCAGTTCAGGAAGAGATCGGTTTGCGCGGCGCAGAAATGATTGCACGCAGAATTAAACCTGATATCGCCATCATTACCGATGTTACGCACGATACCAGCACACCCCTGATCAGTAAAGCGATAGAGGGCGATATCCAATGTGGCAAAGGGCCTTCGCTTGCCTATGCGCCCGCCATTCACAATAAATTATTGAAAGTGGTACAGGATGTGGCCGAAAAACAAAAAATCCCTGTTCAGCTTAGAACCCTCAGCCGCAGTACCGGTACCGATACCGATAGTTTTGCCTATGCCAACGATGGTTGCCCATCTGTATTAATCTCTATCCCTTTGCGCTACATGCACACCACAGTAGAAATGCTTCACAAAAGTGATATAGAAGAAACCATCAAACTTATGTACCACACCTTGCTGGCACTGACACCGAAAACCAATTTGAGCTACCTGTAATAAATAGTCTGGAGACTGAAGTTAGCAGTCAGGAGTTTTGATGATTTACTTCAGACTTCTAACTACAGACTCCAGACTGTCTAAATCCTTATTTTCGCAATAATGAACGGAACAGAAAAAAAAACCATCCGGATAGCAATTCTTGATCTCTATGAAGGTCAGGCTAATCAGGGTATGCGTTGTATTCGGGAGATTTTACAGCAATGGGCTTCACAGCATGACCTTATACTGATTTGTGAGGAATTTGATGTTCGATTAGGATTGGTGGTACCCGATACTTCTTTTGATATTTATTTGTCCAGCGGAGGCCCGGGTTCTCCTTTGGAAAGCGTGAACAGCGAATGGGAAAACAAATTCTTTGGCTGGCTGCAAAGCATAGAAGATTGGAACCAGTCAGCAGGTACTTTTCCTAAAAAACATGTCTTCTTTATTTGTCATAGTTTTCAACTTGCCTGCAGGCATTATGGCATTGGCACCGTATGCAAACGTAAGTCTACCGCATTTGGTGTATTCCCCATTCATATGCTGGATGATGGAAAAAACGAAACTGTATTTGAAGGCTTACGCGATCCGTTTTACAGTGTAGACAGCCGCGATTACCAGGTGATAGAACCCAACCATGCACGCATCCGAGAAATGGGCGCTTCCATATTGGCCATAGAAAAGAACCGCCCGCATGTACCTTATGAAAGAGCCATCATGTCGGTTCGGTTCAATGATTATTTTATGGGAACCCAATTTCACCCGGAAGCTGATGCCTCGGGTATGAGCATGTACCTGCAAAGGGAAGATAAAAAACAAACCGTGATTGAAAACCATGGTGAGGCAAAATGGAAAAGTATGGTGGAACAATTGCAGGATCCGGGAAAGATTATGTGGACCTACCAGCATGTGCTTCCAAATTTTTTAAATCATGCTATGGAAGAATTGGTGGAAGCAGGTTAGACACATATGAAGACACTATAATAAGAAATGATTACCTTAAAAAATCCTTGCCAAAGAATGACAAGGATTTTTACTTTTGTATCACTAAAAAAGGCCGTTATGGTTTCAGCAATCAGACAAGCGTTCAACGAACAGTTTTCGAAAGAAAAATACGAAGCCTATTTACAAGATCTGAATAGTAAACACCCCGGAGCTATTGAATTTCGTGTAGCAGAAACGCCGGTTTTTATTGATCGCTCATTCACCAATAAAATACTTTCTGCCTGCGAAAGCATTGTGGATGTAATTACCCAATACAATTTCAACAGCATCAGTTCACATGCCATACCAGATGATGTGCGTGTACCCAATGAAAATGCACATACCCATTTTATTGCCTTTGATTTTGGCATTTGTCAAAACGAACAGGGAGAACTGGAACCACAACTAATAGAAATGCAGGGCTTCCCTACCCTTTTTGCATACCAGATCTGGCAGGATGAAGTAACCCGCAGGCATTTTACCATCCCTGAAAATTATTCACCTTATCTCAATGGGTTCAACCCAACCAGTTACCAGCAATTACTAACAGAAGTAATTCTTGGCAAACACCAACCCGAAAACGTAATTCTGCTGGAGATACTGCCACATCAACAAAAAACAAAAATTGATTTTTATTGTACCACCGATTATACAGGCATCCCTGTGATATGCTTAACAGAATTGATACAGGAAGGAAAAAAACTCTTTTACCTGAAAGAAGGAAAGAAGATTGCCGTAAACAGAATTTATAACCGCATTATTTTTGACGACCTGCAACAGCAATCACCCGAGATACAAGAAAAAGGAAAACTGCTGTTAAGCGATCTGGATGTTGAATGGGTGCCCCATCCCAATTGGTTTTACCGTATCAGCAAATACACACTTCCCTTTATCGATCATCCCTATGTTCCTAAAACATGGTTCCTTAGCGAATTGAAACAATTGCCTTCCGACCTTGACAATTATGTTTTGAAACCCTTGTTTTCTTTTGCCGGGCAGGGCGTTGTTATTGATGTTACACAATCCGACATTGACAATGTAAAAGATCCACAAAACTGGATCCTGCAAAAAAAAGTAACCTACGCAAATGTAATTCCCACTCCGGATATTCCTGCAAAAGTAGAGATCCGTATTTTTTATTTCTGGAAAGATGGAGAAGCCAGGCCCATTGCCACCAATAATCTTGCCCGTTTAAGCAAAGGAAAAATGATTGGTGTGAGATACAATAAAGATAAAGAATGGGTAGGCGGCAGTCTGGCCTATTTTGAAAAATAGGCGAAGTAACCCTTTTATTTTTTATTGCGTATTTTTAGGGTTAACCCCTATCTCTTTGTAACGAATGGATGTCCCGAAAGAAAATACGCAACGAAAACAACAGGCAAAATTATTACGTGTATTCAGGAAAATACACAGAACTACAGGCGCCTGTCTGTTTATCTTTTTCTTTATCGTTTCTGTTACCGGCCTTTTACTGGGTTGGAAAAAACATAGTGGTGGACTGATACAGCCCAAATCGTATCAGGGAACTTCAACAAATCTGGAAGACTGGCTACCGATTGACAGTTTATATAAAAATGCCTGTAAAATTCTGCACGACTCTATTTCTCCGGATTTGTCATTAGACTTGGAACGCATCGATATTAGGAAAGATAAAGGAATGGCCAAGTTTATTTTTACCGAAAAATTTTGGGGCATTCAACTTGATGGCACTACCGGGAAATTACTTCATATAGAAAGAAGGCGCTCAGATGTGATTGAGAAAATTCATGATGGTTCAATCCTAGATCATTATGTTGGGACAAGTAACGGACAAATAAAATTGGTGTATACCACCATCATGGGCTTAGCATTATTCGTTTTTACTATTACAGGATTTTGGCTATGGTATGGTCCAAAGCGAATGCGTAAAAACACAACCGCTCATTAAATTATTTTTATTAAACGCATGAATCTATTCTGGTCTAAACTAATCAAAACACTCATTCTTCAATCCCGAAAGAATGATCCAGGCATGCAAATGAATACAGCAGGTACGAATTGGCCAAAGCTTTCCGCGAATTAAAAATTACGACGTTTCGTTTTATCAAAGATATTTTCCTAATGGCTGCAGGTATTGGATCTGCAGCATTTGGATTGGAGAGTTTTTTATTACCTAATAATTTTATAGATGGTGGTGCCACAGGTATCTCTTTGCTGATATCAGAATTAGCAGATATACCTTTATATATTTTATTGATTGTTGTCAATATCCCTTTTGTATATCTGGGGTTAAAAGTGATCGGTAAAAACTTTGCTATTAAAACTGCTTTTGCCATTACCGGACTGGCCCTATGTGTGGCTTTTGTTCACTTTCCCGAAGTAACGCACGATAAACTGCTGGTCTCTGTATTTGGTGGTTTTTTTCTAGGAACCGGTATTGGTCTTTCAGTAAGAGGTGGCGCCGTAATTGATGGAACCGAAGTACTCGCCATTTTTTTAAGTAGAAAACTGGGAACTACCATTGGTGATATTATTATCGCATTCAATATCATGGTTTTTTCTGCAGCGGCATATCTTTTGTCTGTAGAAACAGCTTTGTATTCCATGATCACCTATATCGTTGCATCAAAAGCGTTGGATTTTATTATTGAAGGGATTGACGAATACACAGGTGTTACCATTGTATCCTCACACAGTGAAGAAGTTCGTAAAATGATCATGGATAAAATGGGACGCGGGCTTACCGTTTATAAAGGCAAACGCGGATTCGGAAGTCATGGTGAGAGAAATGATATAGATATTGTGTATACCGTAGTAACAAGGCTTGAACTGAATAAACTTACAACAGAGATCGAAAAAATAGATCCCAATGCTTTTGTTGTGATGAACAGCGTAAAAGATACCCGCGGCGGCATGATTAAAAAAAGATCTTTAAAACATTAAGCGCCTGTTTAAAATTAAAGTTTTCAACCACCATAGGTAAGGTCTATTGAAATTTCATATTACGTACATTATTTATCTCGATAAGCACTTGTTAAGCTCGCAGCTAGTAGCTAATAGCTAGTAGCTAATAGCTAGTAGCTTAAAACAAAAATCTTGCATTTTTAAACAGGCTCTAAGCAGTATTCATCAGTTTACAAAATTCCACCATAGTCCAAACCTTAGCCATAATCCGGTTCCGGGATTCTGATTCGTCATGAAGTTGAGCTTATTAAAACTGAACCCATTTTTTACATTCAATGTGTTCAGGTTCTCCACCCTGAAAAAACCTTTGAAGCTCTTGATGCGAAAATGTACAAAAGCATGAATGTCAGGGCGATTGACAATGGTATTGGTATTCTGCACAAAATACTGACCTAGTACCGGCGAATAATTATCTGCTTTATAACCGGTATTATACCGGATCTCAATACCCGTTGACAGAAATAAATTAGTAGCAAAATTTCCTTCAAACGCAATACGGTTGCGGGTTAAAAGAAACGGAATGTTTACGGGAGGTTGCCCCGTAGTTTGCTGTACATGTATTTCAGTATACCAGTTCCAGTAACGAGAAAGTTTGAACTTCTTTTCTGCGTTCAGGTGTAATACATTGAACAAAGTAGCTTCCTGTTTCGCAGAAAAAAAACTATCGAAATACAGATAATTACTCACAGCAAAATATTCGCCACCAAATTTCCATCCGTTGCGCGGATTATCATATTGCGCAAAAAAACGGATAATATTTTCCTTCCCATACGCTGATCGGTTGTTTATTGGGAAACTACTGGCTTTCTCAAAAATAAAAGAAGGTGAACGGTTCACATTCTGAAAACCAATATTCAGAAAGCCCAGTTTTTTTCCCAGCATACGTTTCATACTAACATAGGCAGAATAATCCCCGTTATTAAAACCGGTGAGGTACAATTGTCCTGAGGCTTCTATATCCCATACCTGGTTTCTGGTTCGGTTACGATATTCACCAAGCAGGGAAAGATTATATATTGTTGGGCCGGGAATCGTATCATTAAACGTTCCTTTGATATTCTGCAACACAACGCCCGCCTTTAGAAACTGTGACAGATTATTTTTATCCGGAAAAGAGATCAGGCTGAATTCATTACTGATTTCGTTCCATTTATCTTTAAAACTGATGGCCACACTATTGGCTGTTGTATAATTAAAATAGTCTTTATAGCGTACGGAGTCAACAAAATTATCAAAGTAATTATAGCTGCTGCTGATCAGTTTAAACGTGTGTTCAATGCGTAAACGCGGAAAGAACAGCTTATAGGTAATAGAATCCGTTACTAATGAATCTTTAGTTCCAATATCAAAATGATGTCGGTAAACTAACGTACTGTTTTTGTAAATATTACCCGTATTCACACCGGTATTAAATGGATTACGGCCTGCAGCTCCTGCCCTGCCCAGGCGGGTTTCCAGTTCGTAGGGATCGTTCAGCGCAAGACTATCCAGTTTTTTTACATCCACCAACCCTCCATTTTCCGAAGAAGCACTTTTATTGGATATATAAATCAGGAAGCCTTCATATTTTTTATTGAGTGTTTGGTAATGAGACGTAAATCGAAAATTATTCTGACTCGCATTCTGGTTTTTTAAATTACCCGGTGCATTGTTAAACCGGTACTCCATCGAAAAATTAAAATTACTTTTTCGGTTTTGTGTGTGTACCACATTCACCAGTTGTTCTGCTTTACTTCCCAATACATAGGCCAGTTCTGTATAAGGCCGGGTGGTTTGATACAGTTTGGTTCCTTCCAATGTAAATGCATATACGTCATACTGGTGAAATCCGGCATCAAACCCGGGTTTCATCAATGGATTAAAAAAGAAAGATTGTGAGGCAGTGGAATAATTACCAAGTGTATGATAATAATAAGGTAAGGGAAAACGTGTTGTAAAATCATTGATCGATGAATCAATGGTACGAAGCCTGCTTGAATCAAAGTATTTGTAAAAAATAGTAATGGAATCCAGGTTGCGATCTCTTCGTTGTAAAGAATCATTTCCGGAAGATTTTCTAACAGGTCTGCCCTGACTGTCATAACCTACCTGCGAAGCCTGACCTGTATTCAGTTGTTGCAAATTCCTTGTCTGCCCAAACAATACTAATTGTGCAGACATCAACAAGGTAAATAAAATCAATATGCTTTTCCGTAACGGTAAACCCATGCTGGTAAATCTGCTGTAAAATAAAGTAAACCTAAGTAGCAGGGAGTTAAAAGTTAATAGTGAATCGTTAAAATGAATTAGCCTTCAACTCACTATTAACTATTCACTATCCATTACTACAGGCTTTTCACCAATTCAGTAAACAATAAAGTCAATTTCGGCTCTGCATCCTTTGCCGCCTGCAACACTTCTTCATGCGTGATGGTATTTTCTTCTTCACGAATGCCAATATCTGTTATTACACTCATAGCAAATACCTGCATACCACAATGTACGGCTGCAATGGTTTCCTGTACCGTACTCATACCCACTGCATCTCCACCCAACACATGAATCAGTTTGTATTCGGCACGGGTTTCGAAAGTTGGGCCGGTTACACCTGTATATACACCGTGTTTCAGGCTAATGTTATTTTCTGTGGCTATTTGCTCAACGGTTTTGATCAACGCTTTACTATAAGGCTCACTCATATCCGGAAAGCGGGTTCCGAGTGTATCTTCATTCTTTCCCAATAAGGGATTTTCTGTAAACAGGCTAATATGGTCATTGATAATCATCAGATCGCCAATGGAAAAATCCGGGTTTACCCCACCTGCAGCATTGGATAACAAAAGCGTTTCCACACCCAATAACCGCATCACCCTAACCGGATACGCAACCTGCTGCGCCGTATACCCTTCGTAATAGTGAAAGCGACCACCCATTACCCAAACTTTTTTACCACCCAGTTCACCAAAAAGCAAGCGGCCCTTATGCCCTTCTACTGTGCTAACCGGAAAATGCGGGATCTCGTTATACGGGATCTCTTTCTCCACCACAATCACATTGGCCAGATTACCCAACCCACTACCTAAAATAATACCTGTTTGCGCTTCTCCCGATACCTGGGCACGAATAAAATTGACGGTTTCCTGTAATTGCTGCAGCATTTCTGACATTTCTATCTGTTTTGGTAATAAGCGGGCAAAGATAATGATATGGGGTGAGACGTGAATCGTGAATGGGCAATTGACAAAACGAACCAGTTTACTAATACAGAAGCCTATGAAGGATATTTTTTTGCTCCCCCGCAAAACCACTAACCACTCACGTTTCACGCCTCACGATTCACCATTGCCCATTCACCTCTGCCAAAGAAAAAGGCCACTTCGCTGAGCGGAGTGGCCTATAGTAGGTTAAGAAAGTTTAGTGTTAACTTAAACGTTTCACGTTAACGGCATTTAAGCCTTTACGTCCTTCTTGTACATCAAAAACGACTTTGTCGTTTGCTTCGATCTGATCGATCAAGCCATTAGCATGTACAAAAGTTTCTTTACTGGAGTTATCATGCTTGATAAAACCAAAACCTTTTTCTTCGTTGAAGAACTTTACAGTTCCTGTGATTTGTGTGTCCATTTGTAAAATTGTAAATAATTAATGGCCGCAAAGGTAACGGTAAAATGCTTCTCTACCTAAAAAAAATCAATCTGTATTGTTAAAGTAACGTTTTCCCCTTCAAGATTCTAATACCTAAACGCTTCATAATCAGGCTAAGTTAACAAATGACAACCGTTCCTATAAGCGTTGCCGCTTAACTGTTCAAAATCGGTTTGGTAACTTATCTTAGCAATCGGCATGTATCAAAACCATCCTTTGTTATTATGAAAAAAATTAGTCTGCTTATCACTTCTACTCTTTTTGTACTGGTTCTTTTTGCTCAGAAAGTTGTTTATAAAGTTTCCTTCCCTAACGCAGTTCACCACGAAGCACATATCGAACTCACCGTTACAGGTATTGCGGCTAAACCTGCAGTGTTTAAAATGAGCCGATCCTCCCCCGGTCGTTATGCCACACATGAATTTGGTAAAAATGTATATGATGTAGTGGCATCTGATGCTGGCGGAAAAAATATCGCGGTGAACCGTATCGACGGGGATGTATATGAAGTACCCAAACACAACGGCACCATCACCATTGCATACACCCTTTTTGGAAATTATGCAGATGGCACGTATGCGGGCATCGATCCGGAGAGTATTCATTTGAACATGCCCGCCAGTTTTATCTGGATGAAAGGGTTGGATAACACCCCCATTGAAATCAGTTTTGATCTTCCCAAAGAAAACAAAAGCGTAATTGCTACCCAGCTCGTTCCTACCAATAAACCCAATACGTTTACCGCACCCGGATTGCAATATTTTATGGATAGTCCTACTAAAATTGGCAACCAGCTTTTCAGACAATGGCCCATTACCAACCCTGATGGAAAAACATTCACCATGCGCATTGCCTTAGAATCGAATGCTACAGAAGCACAGGCAGATGAATTGGCAGAAAAAGTAAAGAAATTGGTACAGGAAGCTAAAGCGGTTTTTGGTGAATTTCCTAACTACGATTATGGAACCTACACGTTTATTGCCGGGGCCAACCCTTATGTAAATGGAGATGGTATGGAACACAGAAACTCAACCATGATTACCACACCGATGAACACATTTAATGCGGAATGGTTATTAGGCGTTTTTTCGCATGAATATTTTCATAACTGGAATGTAGAAAGGATTCGCCCAAAAACACTGGAGCCATTTAATTTCGAAAAAAGCAATATGAGTAATGAGCTATGGTGTGCAGAAGGTTTTACACAATACTACGGAGAGTTGATATTAACAAGGGCCGGATTGCAACGCAGCAATAGTTTTATCAGCAATGCCGCCGGTTTGATTAATGCAAAAAACAACACGCCCGGCGCCAAATACTATTCTCCTGTTCAGGCAAGTAACCACGCGGTATATGTAGATGCGGCTGTTTCAATTGATAAGAATAACTATGCCAATATGTTTACTTCTTATTATACCTATGGTGCATTAATTGCATTGGCATTGGATCTGGAACTGCAAACAAAATACAATAAGAACTTAGATGCTTTTATGCAGGCCATGTGGAAGCGGTTTGGCAAAACAGAAATTCCTTATACAGTTGCCACCATGGAACAAACATTGGCAACCATCACCAACGCAAAATTTGCTGCCGATTTTTTCAGCAAATATATCAATGGCCATGAGCCGATAGACTATGCTTCTCTTTTTGCAAAAGCCGGTTATGAATTAAAAAATCCAAATGCTGGTAAAGCTTCCATGGGTATTTTTAATGGAGGATTTGGAGGTAGAAGCACCAATACAGCTGATGCCAATAAATTAATTGTAGATCGGGCTACTACTAAAGGTACAGCAGCTTACGAAGCGGGATTGGACATGAATGATGAAATAGTTAAATTGGATGAAACAGCAGTAAAAACGGCTGCAGAAGCCAATGAATACATCAAAACAAAAAAACCGGGTGATGTGATCAGTGTTACCTACAAACACCGTGGAAACGAAAAGAAAACCATGCTCACTTTACAGGAGCAAACCGGCGTTACACTGGTTCCTTATGAAACCATTGGCAAAACAGTAACCGAAGACATGAAAAAAATCAGGGATAGTTGGTTTACCAGTAAGGTAAAATAAGTAATGCTTTTGCATTCATCCTTATTACATCATCTATGAATTAAGTAACATTCAATCAACTTGCTATTACCCATAGTTAAATCAATTACTTGCTTGCCTTCTCACTCCGCAATGCCAGATAAGCCCATATAGCACTGGCCATCATAAGCACAGAACCCAGTAAAAAAGCAGCGCCGGGAAAATACACCGGTGCATCGCTATTGGTAAAATAGGCAAACAGATGGGTCATCATTAATGGCCCCACAATAGAAGTAGCACTCATGATACTGGTTAATGCCCCTTGTAACTCACCCTGTTCATTGGGTGGCACATGACCTGAAATGATGGATTGCAGTGCGGGACCGGCTATCCCTCCCAAACAATAGGGTATTAAAAAAACAAACATCATCCATGTTTCTGAAGCAAATGCAAATAAAAGTAACCCGATAGCGTACAGGCCCAATCCTACATATACACTTTTCTCATTACCGATTTTCGGATTCACAATACGTACTAATCCGCCTTGCACAGCACCTACCAATAACCCAACTACACCTAATGAAATACCAATCATTTTAGGTGACCATTTGAATTTTTCAATATTAAAAAAACTCCAGTTGCTTTGTACGGCATGTGCCGCGAGATATACCAGTATTAATGAAACAACCAAACGAGCCACCTGAGGATATTTTTTAAGTTGGAGGAGTGATCCAACGGGATTGGCCCGCTCCAACTCAAATGGGCGCCTGTGTTCTTTATCAAGCGATTCGGGCAATACAAAATATCCATAAATGCAGTTACTCAATGCAAGTCCTGCTGCCACCATAAAAGGAACACGTGGGCCCAACTCTCCCAACAATCCCCCAATTAACGGGCCTAGAATAAACCCCAAACCAAAAGCTGCACCTATCATTCCAAAATTCTGTGCACGGTTCTCTGGTGTACTGATATCTGCGATATAAGCTGATGCCGTTGTAAAACTGGCACCGGTAATACCCGCAATCATTCTTCCCACAAACAACCAGGTAATAGTTGGAGCAAAAGACAGAAAAATATAATCGATCCCAAAACCAAATAAGGAAAACAATAAAACTGGTCTTCTCCCATATTTATCGCTTAAATTACCGAGCACGGGGGCAAACAGAAATTGCATTCCTGCAAACGCAAACGTAAGCCAACCGCCGTATTCTGAAGCTTTGCTGATATCTGATACGCCCAATAATTGTTCAATCAGTTGGGGCATTACAGGAATGATCAAACCAAATCCCGTAACATCAATCAATAAAGTGATAAAAATAAAGCCCATTGCGGCTTTGCGGTTGGTTGCCATATTGCTGATGCATTAAGAGCCGTGAAAATACTTTTTTATAAGCCAATCCTACAACAATATCTCTTCTCTGGTTACACCCGGAATCTCCATCACCAGGTCTGCACCATAAGCACCGGCTGGTGTTTGATATCCGGGTTGCCAATTACCTTCCAATACTTTGCGGGTAATGATGAGACTGCTGATAGCCGTTAAGGTATAGCCTTCCGGACATTGCATACGAACCGATTTGGTTTCTCCGGCAGCATTTACCACCTCTCCCCAAACAAGGCTGGTGGCTTTGGCACGCATTTCATCCGAAGGGCCGGCAGGTTTTTGTTTGATCTGTTGTTTGGCTCTGTTACGCACAAAAGAAGTACGTAATATCCAGTTATATAAAAACTGCCATTTTAAAAGTTTGAATGTTTTGAGAGCCGTTCCGGTATAGGTTTCTATATTAGGAATTCCCGTTGTCGTATAGGCCGTGGAAATATCCCCCCACGGAATACACATCACAAACATTTTTTTAATTCCAAAATCTACCCAGAACCCTTTATGACCAAGTGGTTTGCGGACGATGTTGCCCTCCTCTCTTACCACACCGCCTTCGCCCATATTTTCTGCCATAGTAGTAGCGGTACCATGCGATAACTTTCCTCCCAGCATGGCAAACGCTAGTTTGAGATGTGTTGCATCAGGTAATTTATTTTTTAGATACAAGGCCGTACAATCAGTGGGTACCACATCAAACCCAACACCTGGCATTATCATAATACCCGCTTCTTTGGCTTTGGCATCGTACCGTTTTCCGGTTTCAAAAACGGTGATCTCTCCTGTTATATCCAGGTAATGGGTTTTTGTGCGAAGACAAGCTTCCATCATTTTCTTGGCAGTAAACTGAAAGGGCCCGGCAGCATGCAATACAACCGATACTTCTTCTAAAGCCGCATCAAGTAAGGCAGCATCAGACAGATCAATGATTTTGTAAGAAAGATTCAGTGATGAAGCCATTGCTATCAGGGCAGCTTCATTTCTCCCGGCCAAAATGGGCTCCAGTCCATACTCAGCGGCCATACCGGCAATTAGTTTACCCGTATACCCATTGGCACCATACAATAGAAAGCGATTGTTTTGCATACGGAAATGTACAAACAAACTGGCTCATCTCAAGTACAGGCACATAAAAAAAGGGAGTATCGCTACTCCCTTTAGTACTTTATTTTTTGGTTAGAACAACTACCTCTATTTGCGAAGCGTAATCACACCCACAGAAGTTTCTCCCGGTGCTTTCACTTTCACATTGGTAAGGGTTGTATCAAGGTATCCGTTTGAACCATTGATATAAACAGAGTATATACCATCTTTTAATCCCCTCAGCTTAAAATAGCCTTCTTTATTTGGTAAAGCATAAGCGGTATCCGTGGCATTGAATACGGTTACAACAGGATACCCTTCTTTAGGTCCAACACGGCCAGATAAGTGTCCTGTGTTATTTACCACGAAGAAATGGAACACCGCGCGCAGGTAAAACTTATTGTCTCTTTCCTGTATGATAGAGCGTGTTACATCAAAATCAAGCCACAAACGTTTTTTACCGGTCAGGTAATTTTCACACTCATTGCCTTTTAATTTGATCAGAATATAATTTAAAGCGTTAGCAGGTAAATTCAAAGGATACGTAACACTGTCTTTCACTAATGAATTATTGGTACCAATCTCAATTTTAATCAAACGAATGGAACCTTTGGTAATCGTTGCCGAAGCCAGTAAGGTATCTACACCATTACGCAGTTTGAGTACATCATATACACCTGGTGCGATCTTCAGGTCTTCCCATACAAAAGAAGAATCTTTTTTCCTGTCGTCAGAACCCCTGCGATCCCAGTCATCATTGTCATGCTGGCGGGTATCTTTACTGGTATCAATCAATACTTTTACCGAACGTATATCAATGTATACGTTATCAAATAAACCCGGCCCATCGGTCAGATACAAGGAAAGTTGCTCTTTGCCGGAAGCATTTGCTTCAGCGGAGGTATTTTTGGTACAGGCTGTCATTACAAATGAAACAGCAATAGCCATACAGGCAACAAGGAAAAGGTGTTTGTTTTTCATGTGATATAGGTTTTATTAATGTAGCCTTATGCCATAGACAGGTATTCGTTGCTTGAATGGATGATCATGTTAAAGTAACAACCATACTACGCTGCATAAAGAATTTGTTAAAGAACTTTGTACCCTTTTACCAGCTTCCTTATATGGCAAACAATTCCCATGCATACATCATGCGTTTGTTTAACACTCTGGAAGTTTTGGTAAATTTTTCAGCGCATCCTGTGTAATAGAAACATTTGTTACTTAACTTGGCCTCAACCAATTTGCGCTTCATGTATAAGATACCCGCTGTTCTTATTGCGTTGCTTGTATGTAATACTATTTTTTGGGAACGATTATCTGATGTAGAGAAAAAAATCATTCGTTATGTACAAATTCATACCCAACCGGCAGCGGCGCTCAAGCCCCCGCCGAGAACATTAAACGGAAAGAATTTCCTTACTTGATTCAGCATGCTGCTTTATTAATATATCGATTAACCCATACAGAATAAAAATCAACCGCCATGAGAAAAAAAAGAACCCTCACTATTGTAGTTAGCTGTTTACTAATGATATCGTTTTTCCCTAATGATACATTTGCAGCTGATAACAGGGATTTTTATGAAATTAAACTCTATCGTTTAGCCAATAACGAACAGGTAAAAAGAGTAGATGATTATCTCCAGCATGCTTATCTACCCGCTTTACATCGGGCCGGTATTAGCAAAGTGGGCGTGTTTCACTGGACAGGTAATGATACTGCTGCGGAAAAAAGAATTTATCTTTTTATCCCCCTAAAATCATTGGAACAGGTAAATACATTGGAAGATATTTTGGTAAAAGATAAGCAGCTACAGACAGATGGCGATGCTTACTGGAATGCGGCTTTTAATGCACCAGCATATACACGTATTGAAAATATTGTACTTAAAGCATTTCCCTTAATGCCTTCTTACAGTGTACCCAATTTAACCGGTAATAAAACGGAAAGGTATTATGAGTTACGCAGCTATGAAGGAAGCACGGAAAGATTGTACCGCCAGAAAGTAAAAATGTTTAATGAAGGTGGAGAGATTGCTTTGTTTAAGCGCCTCAACTTCAATGCTGTTTTTTATGCAGAAGTAATAGCAGGTAGCCGCATGCCCAACCTTATGTACATGACAAGTTTTAACAACAAAGCCGACAGAGATGAACACTGGAAAAAATTTGGTGAAGATGCAGAATGGAATAAATTAAAAGTGATTCCTGAATACCAAAATACGGTTTCAAAAAATGAACAGGTGTATTTAAATCCGACAGAATTTTCTGAATTGTAATATGCTAACGATACAATAGAAAGTAGCGTATCTGTTTGAAATATATCGAAAGATGGTAAAGAATTTTAGCCGCAGATTCGCAGATATTTCGGCTAATAATCTGCGAATCTTCGGCCCAGTATTCTAAATTCATTTAAACTGATACACTCCACAATAAAATAAAAGCCATCATCTGTAGCATGATGGCTTTTATGTTTGACTATTTCTTACTGACAACCATTGTACTTTTCAATCACTTGCGCCAGTTTTGAAAAATCATACTCTTTTGCTTTGATACTACCTACCACCGAAGCGCAATCCGACAAAGCTGCGGAAAGATTTGTTTCAAAATCCTTTGGTGTTATGCGAATCCACTTACCATTGGCTTTTATTTGTACATAGTAATCGCCGTACTTACCTTCTGCGGTAGTAACGCTAACTGCCTCAGCACCGTTGTAGAGCATTTTACCACTGTTATCGGTAACCCGCTGGTACAGTGCTGCCTTACCGGCTGGTACTATCAGCTTGTAAAAATCGCTGGCATAAGAAACATAGGTACTGCCATTCATTGTAAAACCGGATAACTCAGCAGGCGAATATATTTTTTTCTTTCCGCCTGATGCCTCAAACTGAATCACGCCTTTGCTTTTTGTCTGGTCGCGAATGGCACCATCCAGTGTTTCATTGCTGGCAGTTACAATACTTCCTTTTTGAAAATCGGATGAAGTGGTTTGTGCAGAAGTTACATACGTGCTGGCTGCACTTAACAGAAGTGAAAACAAGATTTTTTTCATGTTGTTTGTTTTGATGTGTATTAATAAATTACTTACTAATAAGTAAGTAATTATTTCAAAAAAATATCAGCCTTTTAACTGCTTCAACAGGGCAACCTTAATGGAAGCATAATCTTTCTTACCGGAAATCCTTGCTAGTTGCACCCCCGCAGCCAAATTGGTCATAATCAGCAAAGCACGGGTTCGGGCAGTTTCCTCAAAATGAAACTCGCCATTTTTCTTTCCCTGCTGCAAGGTCTTTTCAACCAGCCGCATCACCAGCTCTATTAATTGAGTGGTTTTTTCTTTCACAGACTCCGGTAAAGTATTGTAATCAGAAGCCACCGAGCCAATGATACAGATACTGTTACTGGCTACGAGGTAAGAGTATCGTTCAATAAATTTTTCTATTTTTTGCAAGGCGGTCCATCCCGATGCCTGCAATTGTTTATCCATCATTTGGTATTCCTGCATATAGGCTTCTAAAATACCCGCCAGAAGGTCTTCTTTACTTTTGAAATGATAATGCACGGCTGCATTTTTCATGTTCAGCTGTTTCGATATATCCGCATAACTAAATGCATTGTATCCGTACATCTTAATCAGCTCCCTGCCAATACGGATAATTTCCTGTTTCGTATCTGTGTTTCGAGGTGTCACAGGTTAAAAATACAAAAAACTTACTAAGTAGTAAGTTTTGCTGTAATCTTTTTTCCACATGGTTTCCCACGGGTATATTATTGGTCTAATCGGGTAATTAATACTGCCAGGTCTTTTTCGTTAGTAATCTTTGCCGGCGGGGTTCCTAATAATTGGGTGATGGCTTCTGCCAACGCAGGGAGAGATTCATTAAGCGATTGCTTATTCGTAAGTGTAGTAAGCAGTTTAGTCTGCTTATCATACACACACAATTCAGTGACCATGCGATAGGTTTTGGAAACAGCAGAACCATACTCATAATAATCATGGATGGTTTTATACTGGTGTTTCAACAATTCAAACCGTTTGCCCGAAGCAAGTATTTCATAAAAAATCTGCTCTGCCCGCAAAGCGGTACCCGGATATCCATTTTTAAATTGGGATTGGATAGTGTTGCCATTATCAATATAAGAAAGGGAAAACTCCGTAATGGGCTCTGCAAAAGGAAACTCAGAATTATCGATCAGGTAAAAAAGCTGGTTGGTTAACAGGTTGAACCGCAATGTGGCGTTTTTCCAAATTCTTCCACTGGCTAATTTCACCGTACCGGTTCCCCAATTCTCATTGAGCAGGGGATTTCCATTGATCTCCGTTTTGATTCTGGTACTGACCGGGCGACCGCTGATATCATACATTTCAAGTAGTATCCCGTTATTGGTAGTAAGTATGGTTTGCGAAAAACCAATAGTACTCAGCAACATACCTCCTATAATAAATACGACTTTCATGGCAACCTGAATTATCAGAAAGTTACGAACTTATGAATAGCTTACCTATTTGCCTGCGCTAAGATTTTGCAAAAGATATCAGGAAAGTCCTCTCCCCTCTTTTTCCGCCTTCTGGCTGCGAACCATGGTTACAAAATCCTGTTGTCTTGACAAGGCATTGATTACCTGAGCCATCCTTTTAGCCACAGCTGCCTCTGTTTTCACACCACCCATCCATTTGATAAAATAATTTCTGTGCGAAGGTTTCATGGAATCAAAAAACAACCGGGCAACTGGTTCATCGGCCAAACAATCCATAAATCCCTCAGGTAGTTCCAATGGGTTCAGATCTACAGAGAGTTGAACCTGCAACATCCCTCCTTTTTTCTTGTGAATGGCCCTACGCATGGCTCCATTCAAAGGCAGAATATAATCGCCGCCACCCATAGGAAGCAAGGCTATCCCTTTAATCGCAAGATCATCCAACTTCCCTTTTACCCGAAATGATTTTTTACTATCCGGTTGTAATTCCGCAGCTAAATCAGCAGGAATCGTGATGTACGTCCAGCCGGTTTTTTCACCTTGTTTACCGAATTGCTGTATGGTAGCTGTCATTTTTATCATAAACTGTACTCAAATTTCGGGAATAGGTGCATACCGTACAATAGTTTATTCTGTTTGACGGCATACCACATTTGCTTACCTTTACTGTGTTGAATAAGCTAATCGCAATATCATTTCTGACTATTTACCTGTTTTCAACAACAGAATTGTACCAGTTGGTAAAATTACCTTGTCTGGTAGAACATTTTGTAGAACATAAACAGCAGAATGCAAGCATTTCCCTTTGGGATTTTCTGTGTATGCATTATGCCCAGGGCGATGTAAAGGATGCAGATTATGCCAAAGACATGAAGCTTCCTTTCAAAACACATGATGGTTGCACTAACTCAACCGTTTCCGCTTTTTCGTACAATCATTTTTCTCCCGACATATCTAGGCCTGTTTTTGTTGAGTTACGTTCTTTCCCGGCCTATGAGGAAGTATTTACGGCTTCTTCTTTTCTGTCCAATATCTGGCAACCCCCAAAATCCTGCTGATCCTTTATTTTTATAAAACATACATCAATTTCTTTGATGTTATGTTTCGTGCAATCAACTCATTTATTCAAATTGATCAATTATTGATATGCTCAATAGAATTATAGGTTTTTCCATCAGGAATAAACTAATCATTGGATTATTTGTGCTCGGCCTGATTGGGTATGGCATTTACCAAACCACCCGATTACCCATAGATGCCGTTCCGGATATTACCAATAACCAGGTGCAGGTAATTACGGTGGCACCTTCATTTGGTGCAACAGATATCGAACGGCTGGTTACTTTTCCCATAGAACAGGCAAATAGCAATATCAGTGGAATGAAAGAGATCAGAAGTTTCTCTCGTTTTGGCCTTTCGCTGGTTACAATTGTTTTTGATGATGCCACCGATATTTATTGGGCAAGGCAACAGGTGGCTGAAAGATTACAGAAAGTACAATCCCAGATACCTCAAGGCATTGGTACTCCAGAATTGGGACCTATTACCACTGGCCTTGGAGAGATATACCAATATGTAGTGCGCCCAAAAGAGGGTTATGAAGACCGTTTTGACGAAACCCAATTACGCACCATCCAGGATTGGATTGTAAGAAGACAATTACTGGGCGTAAAAGGTGTAGCCGAAGTAAGCAGTTTTGGTGGCAAACTAAAGCAATACGAAATAGCGGTGAACCCTAATAAACTGCAATCGTATAATCTTACCATTACTGATGTTTTTACGGCACTCGAAAAAAACAACCAGAATACCGGCGGTGCCTATATTGAAAAAGGAGCGACTGTTTTATTCATCCGCAGCGAAGGGCTGATTGGTAACAAAGCCGATATTGAAAATATTTCCATCAACCATACTTCCGGCGGAACGCCTTTGTTTATGCGGGATGTGGCCGATGTGAGTATTGGGTATGCTACCCGTTACGGTGCCATGTGTTATAACGACAAAGGCGAAGTGGCAGGAGCTGTGGTGATGATGTTAAAAGGGGCTAACAGCAGTGAAGTAATCAAAAACGTAAAAGAAAGAATAGCCCAGATTCAAAAAACACTTCCTGCAGGTGTGGTAATTGAACCCTTTCTTGATAGAACCAAAATGGTGAACAATGCCATTGGTACTGTAGAAACCAACCTGCTGGAAGGAGCATTGATTGTAGTGTTTATACTCGTTTTGTTTCTGGGAAATTTCAGAGCAGGTTTATTGGTCGCTTCGGTAATACCGTTGGCTATGTTGTTTGCCATTATTTTAATGAACCTGTTTGGTGTAAGTGGTAACCTGATGAGTTTAGGGGCCCTTGATTTTGGATTGATTGTAGATGGTGCCGTTATTATTGTAGAAGCGGTGATGCACCAGCTAACACACAGTAAAAAATTCAATCAGGTAACGGCGCTAACGAAACCGGAAATGGATGAACAGGTTACCAAATCTGCCGGTAAAATGATGAACAGTGCCGTATTCGGGCAGATCATTATTCTCATTGTATACCTACCCATTTTTACCTTACAAGGTATTGAAGGAAAGATGTTCAAACCCATGGCACAAACAGTGGCCTTTGCATTACTGGGTGCTTTTGTGCTATCCCTCACCTATATACCCATGATGAGTGCATTGGTATTAAGCAGAAAAATCAAACACAAACCCAATGTTTCTGACAAAATCATGTTTCGCATAGAAAGAGTTTACCAGCATGCACTGGCTCGAATTCTCCATTTTCCAAAAATGGTTTTAGCAAGTGTGATGATTTTATTTATGGTATCGGTATACACATTAACCACATTAGGCGGTGAATTTATTCCCGCTCTGGAAGAAGGTGATTTTGCGGTTGATACAAGGGTACTAACCGGCAGCAACCTCAATACCACCATTGAAAGTACACAGAAGGCCGCCCATATACTGAAAACAAGATTTCCTGAAGTATTGAAAGTGGTTACTAAAATAGGAAGTGGTGAGGTACCCACCGATCCGATGCCGATGGAAGCCAGTGATATGATGGTGATATTAAAAGATAAAAAAGAGTGGACATCCGCCAAAACCTTCCCGGAACTATCTGAGAAAATGAGTGAGGCTTTACAGGAAGTACCCGGCATTACCACGGGATTTCAGTTTCCGGTACAAATGCGTTTTAACGAGTTAATGACAGGTGCAAGGCAGGATGTGGTTTGTAAAATCTTTGGCGAGAACCTGGATACGCTTGCCTTGTATGCCCAGCAACTTGGCAAACTGGTGAATACGGTTAAAGGCAGTCAGAATTTATTTGTAGAACCGATTACCGGGATGCCTCAAATTATTATCAATTATAACAGACCGGTTATTGCACAATACAATCTAACGATTGCAGATATAAACCGGATTGTAAACACCGCTTTTGCAGGGCAAAGCACGGGGCTGGTTTTTGAGGAAGAAAAAAGATTCAACCTTGTAGTAAGGGTAAACCTTGATCAAAGAAAAAATCTGGAAGATGTACAAAATCTGCTGATTCCAACACCACAGGGAACACAGATTCCTTTATCGCAGTTGGCTGAGGTAGCCATCAAAGACGGCCCCAATCAAATACAAAGAGAGGATGCAAAAAGAAGAATTGTGGTAGGTTTTAATGTGCGCGACCGGGATGTACAATCGATCGTAACAGAATTACAGGAAAAAACAGAAGTGCAAATTAAATTACCACCGGGTTATTACATAACCTACGGTGGCGCTTTTGAAAACCTGAATGAAGCAAAAAAACGATTAGGTATTGCGGTACCAGTTTCGTTATTCTTAATTCTGGTACTTCTTTATTTTGCCTTTAATTCATTAAAACATGGGCTGCTGATTTATACGGCTATTCCACTCTCAGCCATTGGGGGAATCTTTTTTCTGGCCCTTCGGGGAATGCCTTTCAGTATCAGTGCCGGTGTAGGATTTATTGCCTTATTTGGCGTTGCGGTTTTAAATGGGATTGTACTGATAGCAGAATTCAATCGCCTGAAACAGGAAGGACTAACCAATCTTCACAACATTGTACTGATGGGAACCAAAGTTCGTTTGCGGCCGGTATTGATGACAGCCTTTGTTGCCTCACTCGGATTTTTACCAATGGCACTAAGCAATGGTGCGGGTGCAGAAGTACAGCGGCCTTTGGCTACTGTTGTAATTGGTGGATTGTTGATTGCAACATTGTTGACCTTATTTGTACTACCAGTATTGTACATTCTTTTCGAAAAAAAAACCATGAAAGCAAAATATAGTTCAGTAATACCAATCTTACTGCTGGTACTTTTCTTTGGCGGCAATGCATCCGCACAAAGCATCAGTATGGAAGCGGCCATTGATACAGCTTTAAAAAATAACCGTTTAGTAAAAAATGAAAAACTGAAAGCCGATTACCAGGAAAAACTGATTCGTTCATCAGCTACCCTACCTAAAACCAATTTTACAGCAGAAGCAGGGCAGATCAACAGTATCTATACCGATAACCGCTTTGGTGTTTCACAATCGTTTAGTTTTCCAACGGTTTATTCCAACCAGAAAAAACTATTTACTGAAGAATGGAAAACAGCCGTATTAGGCATTTCGCTAAAAGAAGCAGAGATTAAAAAATCGGTAACACAACTGTATTATGGCATTTTGCTGTTGAGAGAAAAAAAGAAGCTGTTGCAAAGGGCAGATAGTAATTACAGCTCTTTTCTTCAAAAAGCGACACTACGACTTAATAAAGGTGAAAGTAATATTCTTGAAAAAAGTACTGCAGAAATTCAACGCGGAAATATTTATTTACAGAGTAAGGCATTGCAGGAAGAAATAGACTTGGCATTAGTACAATTTCAGCTGCTTTTAAATACCGAATACCCTTATGAACCATTGGCCATTACCGCAGTTATGAAAGACCCCGGATTGACAGATAGTTCGCAACTCTCTGCACATCCATTGCTTCGTGTACTGCAGCAACAAAAGAATACAGCTCAAACGAATACCCAACTCGAAAAGTCTAAACTGTTACCTGATCTTTCGCTTGGTTATTCAAATATGAGTATTCGGGGTACAGGCGCAGATAATATTGTATACGGTTCTTCTGCACGCTTTGGAGCTGCAGTTCTGGGTGTTGGTATCCCCATTTTTTCGGGCAGTCAGAAAGCAAAAATCAATGCTTCCAAAACAAATGAGGCAGTTACGGAGAATACTTATCAACAACAATATCAGCTGTTACAATCACAATACAAAACTGCCCTGATTCAATACCAGCATAGTGTACAGAACCTGCGCTACATTGAAGCAACGGCTCTTCCCAATGCGGATATCATTGAAAAAACCGCCATGCTGCAATTCGTTAATGGCGATATCAATTACCTTGACTGGGTTATACTCAACAACCAATCAGTCACCATTCGCAATAACTACCTCGATGCGGTTAAAACATATAACGATGCGGTAACCAGTATCCATTACTTACTTTCAAAATAACAGTACTGATGAAATATATCAATATAACCCTCCTTTGTATTCTTTTACTTTCAGCATGTAGTCAAAAGAAACCTGAAAGTACGCTACCTCCCGATCCCGTTAATGAAAGCCTGGTTACCCTTACAGCAGCACAACTGGCTTCTGCTAACATTGAATCAGGAAAGCTGGAAGAAAAAAATATGTCAACGATTTTAAAAGTAACCGGCAAAATTGATGTACCCCCACAGAATATGGTTTCGGTGAGTATGCCACTGGGAGGTTATTTAAGAACCACCAAACTATTACCCGGTTTGCATATCAGTAAAGGAGAAGTGATTGCCGTAATGGAGGATCAGCAATATATTCAGTTGCAACAGGATTACCTGACAACACGCACCAAACTCACTTATTTGGAAACAGAATACCAGCGGCAGAAAGAACTAAACCAAAGTAAGGCCACAAGTGATAAAGTATTTCAACAAACGCAAATGGAATACAATACGCAAAAAATTGTACTGGGTGGTTTAGCGGAAAAACTAAAACTCATTAACATCAACCCTGCCACTGTTTCAGAAACGACTATAACAAAAAGTGTGAGTATCCTATCCCCTATCAATGGTTTTGTATCAAAAGTAAATGTGAATATTGGCAAGTATGTAAACCCATCCGACATTTTATTTGAATTGATCAATCCATCAGATATTCACTTGAATCTTGGCATTTTTGAAAAGGATCTTGAGAAATTATTCATAGGTCAGGAATTGGTTGCCTATACCAATAGCAATCCCTCCAGAAAATATCTTTGCGAAATCAACCTGATCAGTAAAGATCTTTCAGAAAATAAATCAGCCGATGTTCATTGCCATTTTGAAAAATATGATAATACATTGGTTCCCGGGATGTATATGAATGCAGAAATTAAAACCAGTAACCTAAAAACGCCTGCCATTCCAGAAGATGCGATTGTAAGTTTTGAAGGAGGCAATTATATCTTTATTCCTAAGGGGAAAAACTCTTTTCAACTTACCTCTGTAGAAATTGGCATACAGGAAAATGGTTTTACAGAAATTAAAAACGCGGCATCGCTTGGAGGAAAAGAGATTGTTGTGAAAGGTGCCTATACTTTGCTGATGGCATTGAAAAATAAATCAGAAGAATAATCACAGATGAGATACCCCTTGTTCTATTAAACAAGATAGAGCCTACCGTAAACTTTGTCTTTCTATTCTGAATTGGAGGACGCAATTTGCGTCCTCCAATTCAGAATAATTAACCCGCATTTCCTAAAAAATATATACTTACTAAATCAAACAAAAAAGACCGGAACATTAATGCCCGGTCTTCCATATGATATTTTTGCTATTACTCTTCGTTTCTAAACACTACCACCCCATCAAATACATCTACCAATACGGGTTTTGATTTATCAATATCACCGGCCAGTATTCTTTTACTCAATGCATTGATGATCTGTTTCTGGATCAATCGTTTTAAAGGCCGTGCACCAAACTGTGGATCGTAACCCTGCTCGGCTAAAAACGCTAACAGATATTCGCTATACTCCAGGCTGATACCATTTTCGGCAACCAGTTTTTTCAATATATCCAGCTGAATTTTTACAATACCCATAATCTGTTTTTTCATCAACGGGCTAAACATGATGATCTCATCTACCCTATTTAAAAATTCAGGTCGTATGGTTTGGCGTAACAGGTTCATCACTTCTACTTTTGCCTTTTCCGTAACTTCCTCTACGTTGACTTCTGTAACGGTTTCGAAAGCATCCTGTATCAGGTGGCTACCAATATTACTCGTCATAATGATGATGGTGTTTTTAAAATTCACCACCCTTCCTTTGTTATCCGTAAGACGGCCATCATCCAATACTTGTAATAAAATATTCCAAACATCCGGATGCGCTTTTTCAATCTCATCCAATAATACAACACTATAAGGTTTACGTCTTACGGCCTCTGTTAATTGTCCACCTTCATCATAACCCACATAACCGGGAGGTGCGCCAACTAAACGGGATACAGTATGCTTTTCCTGTATTCGCTCATGTCAATCCTCGTCATCATGCCTTCATCATCAAACAGGTATTCTGCCAATGCTTTGGCAAGCTCTGTTTTACCTACGCCGGTGGTTCCTAAAAATATGAATGAACCAATGGGTTTCTTTGGATCCTGCAAACCAGCACGGCTTCGTCTGATAGCATCTGCCACTGCTGTAATGGCTTCTTCCTGCCCCACTACCCTGTTATGCAACTCATCTTCAAGATGCAATAATTTTTCTCTTTCACTCTGCAGCATTTTGGCAACGGGTATACCAGTTGCTTTGGCTACATTCTCTGCAATATCTTCTGCATCCACTTCTTCTTTCAGTAAACGTTTATCAGTGGAACTATTGATTTGTGCACTCACTTCTTCAATTAGCGTTTCCTGTTCTTTTACTTTACCATAGCGGATTTCGGCTACTTTCCCATATTCGCCATTTCTTTCAGCCTGCTCTGCCTGTTGCTTCAATTCTTCTATTTTCGCTTTGGCTGTCTGCACTTTTTCAACCAATTCTTTTTCCTGTTTCCATTTTGATTTTAAGGTATCACGCTCAACAGTAAGGGTGCTGATTTCTATGTTTAATTCTTTCAACTTCACTTCATCGTTCTCACGTTTAATGGCTTCTCGTTCTATTTCCAACTGGCGTATCTGTCTTTCCAATTTATCCAACTCTTCCGGCATAGAATTCATTTCCAGTCTGAGTTTGGCGGCACTTTCATCTATCAGATCAATGGCTTTGTCGGGTAAAAAACGATCGGTCATATACCTACTTGATAATTCCACCGCTGCAATGATGGCTTCATCTTTAATACGTACATGGTGGTGCGTTTCATAGCGGTCTTTCAATCCACGCAAAATAGAAATCGCATCTTCCATAGACGGTTCATCAATGATCACTTTTTGAAAACGACGTTCCAATGCTTTGTCTTTCTCAAAATATTTCTGGTATTCATTTAATGTGGTAGCACCAATAGCTCTGAGCTCACCACGGGCCAATGCAGGTTTTAAAATGTTAGCTGCATCCATCGCACCTTCGCCCCCACCGGCTCCAATCAAGGTGTGTATCTCATCAATAAATAAAATAATTTCTCCGTCGCTGGTAGCCACTTCTTTCACTACCCCTTTCAATCTTTCTTCAAATTCTCCTTTGTATTTGGCACCAGCAATCAACTGTCCCATATCCAGTGCAAATATTGTTTTTGAACGAAGATTATCGGGTACATCTCCATTAATAATCCGCATAGCCAATCCTTCCACAATTGCTGTTTTACCCACACCCGGTTCGCCTACCAGAATGGGATTGTTTTTAGTTCTCCTGGTAAGGATATGCAGCGTTCTTCTGATCTCTTCATCTCTGCCGATTACCGGATCTAATTTTCCCTGCCTCGCTAATTCATTCAAATTTTTAGCAAATTTATTCAGCATGTTCAGCTGTGTTTCCTGCGTTTGCGATTGTATGGTATCTCCTTTACGAAGATCTTTGATAGCGGTTATGAGGCCTTTCTCTGTTAGTCCCGCAGCTTTCAATGTTTTCGCCGTATCATCATTCACTTGTAATAAAGCGAGTAATAAATGTTCGGTACTGATAAACTCATCATTGAATTCCTTTAATACATTATTGGCCTTGAGAAAAACAGTATTCAGATCGCGGCTAATATTTTGTGCGGGCTCGCCAGAAGAGATCTTGGGTAATTTGCCAATACTCTCATCCACCTTGGTTTCAGTAAATGCAACATTAACATTATTCCGTTTCAGTAAAAATTCAACTGGGCTATCCTTATCAGCCAGCAATGCTTTCAGCAGGTGATTGGTCTCCATATTGGGATTTCCATTATTAAATGCTACCTGCTGTGCTGCCTGGATGGTTTCCTGGGCTTTTATGGTATAATTATTTAGGTTCATATTAGGGGGGATATTTATTGGTTTATTGGTTTATTGGCAACTATACTAATTTTAATATTGATAATATATTAAGATTGGTCATCAAAAAGTTAAAGTAGCTATATTCAGAAAACACGTACTTTAATTACGTTGTACACAACAAATTTTCGAATAACTTTAAATTCTATTGCAAACCTTAATCCAACACAAAAATTCGGAAAATATGGCGGCAAAATCTGGTGTAACCTGCGGTAAAGTCAGTGCTATATTGATTTATATGCTATTCTTTCAGTTTGTACATGCACAAACTGATTTTTCTGAGATTGACAGAAAACTGGAATCTTCCAAAAAAGAACTGGGAGGCAATGTAGTTGCCCTGATTTATAAAGATGGTAAGATCATTTACCAGAAAGCGATTGGAACCGATTTTAATGCTAAAACACAGGCACCTATTGCAAATGCCAGTCAATGGTTAACCGCAGCCTTGGTGATGAGTTTTGTTGATCAGGGTAAAATATCCCTAGATGATAAAGTGAGTAAATACATTCCCATTTTTACTAAGTTTTCCAAAGGCTATATTACCATTAAGGATTGCCTGGCACATTTAACTGGTATTGAATCAGAGGCAGGTAATTTTTTTAGTAAAAAGAAATTTGCTTCTCTTGAAGAGGAAGTAGAATATTATGCTTCCAAGAAAGAGATTCAATCAAACCCCGGACTTGAGTTTCGGTATAGCCAAATAGGCATAAGTATTGCAGGACGAGTATTGGAAATTGCAACCAAAAGAAGTTTTGAGCAACTGATGCAGGAGCGTATTACACGGCCGTTAATGATGCGCAATACCAGCTTTGCCAGTTTCAATGCGGTCAACCCATTTAGTGGTGCTGTTTCAACTGCAAATGATTACATGAATTTTCTCAGCATGTTATTGAATAAAGGCATGTTCAATGGTAAACAAATATTAAGTGAAAAAGCGATTACAGAAATGTTAACCGTTAGAACCACTCCTGCTATGATGAAGTATACGCCTAAAGTTGCTGAAGGTTACCAGTACGGTTTTGGGGAATGGATATTGCAGGCTGATGAAAATGGTATGGCTACGGTGATGGCAAGCCCCGGATTATCGGGTACGTGGCCTATGATAGATATATGCCGCGGATATGCCTGTATTTTTTTTACCAAGGGAGAACTTAATGAAGAGAAAAAAGAAATTTACACGAGTATCAAGAGTATGATTGATGGACAGATAGCGTCAAAATGCAATTAAACTGACTAAACTAAAAAAAGTGCATTTTCAGTTTTCTTTTTTAACAAATACAATTCTTGCATGATCTGCGTTGTATAATTGTTCATAATACTTTACTAGCTCAGGGTATTCAGAAGGTGGAAAATCTTTCTTATTCCCGATACGCAAGCGTACAACTGATATTACATTTTCAACAATGGTATAATGAATTTGATAATCTCCAAACTGACTTTGTATAAGAACATTTTTAGGAATCGACTCTGCAACATATCCCTTGGGTACTGTGATCTGTATTGTATCAATATCTTTATAAGCCTCAGAAAATCTGATAGGGTTTTTTCTTTCAATATCGTCTGACAACTTCACTCTTGAACGATTGAACAAATTGGGAAGAACAAACATACGTTTGCCCGAAACAGTAGCATAATTAGTCGCTTTAACATGAAGATACTCATTGATAGCAGGTAAATTACCAGGTATTGCCTTATACACTGATTTATCAACTTCATAAGTGGGAAGCCCGAGAACATTATTCAGATATCTGTCTCTCTGCTCCTTCGTTGATTCATACATTAGTGAATGCATTAATTCTTGTTGGATACAGCTTGCAAATGTATTTACATCTGCAGTCAAATTACCTGCCTCGTCTATTAATGCGTTAATCTTTCTTAACTGAAGATTGTCTTCTACTTTGTATATAGGAGTATTAACAACATGTCCACCATCATCATCAATCAATAATACTTTTCTGTCACCTGTGAAAGATCCCATAAATCCAGGTTGTTTTGTTTGACTGGTGCACTCAAGCCAAAGTGTATCTTTTCCATCAG
Organism: Sediminibacterium sp.; assembly: GCA_965283715.1. Taxonomy (GTDB): domain Bacteria; phylum Bacteroidota; class Bacteroidia; order Chitinophagales; family Chitinophagaceae; genus Sediminibacterium. Next base: position 348,784 of record CBDIPL010000003.1, read on the forward strand.
GTACACAACAAATTACATGATTAAAGTAAGGTGAAGGAAAATCTTCAGCAAGGCCTTTATCTCCCTCACCTGCAGTAACAAGAACATAATTTGCCTTAATTCCAATTTCTTTTAAAAGACTAACCATATAGTTGGTAAGAGCCTTACAATCTCCATAGCGGTTAGTAGCCACATATTTAGCATCAAAAGGCTGCCAGCCTCCAATACCAAGTTGAATACTGATATACCGGGTATTACTTTGGAGGTATTGATATATTTTTCTGACTTTTTCCCATTTATCAGAAACAGTATCTGTCAAACGGTGAATCTCCTGTATAATTTTTTCTGGCAAAATATCTCTTCCTTTATTCATAGACGCATTAAAACGTCCTAGGCTTAGCCATGAAGTCATATTACCTGAGTAACTTCCAAGAGAAAAATCGGAAGCAGCTATATAGATCATTGGCGCCCTTTCCTTGAAAGGCAGTTCAAATGATTCATGAGAAATGCTCTTAGCATTAGCAAGACTCCATCGATAAGAACTGACTTGTGCATTTACAACATCGGGTAGTTTTTGCAAATTATATAGCTTATAACGCAGGCCATACCCAATAGGCGTTTCAACTATAAATGAACTTTGTTGAACAGAGAAATCTTCACCTTCAACAGGTCTCCAGGAGGGAAGGAAATAAGTACCTTTGCTTTCCTGCTCATCATAATATTCAATAGTGTACGGATATTGTCTATGATGAAAGCTATGACGTTTAATACGATCGTCTTGCATAAGACTAAAACCGTCCGAAGTAGGAACATCTTCAATATCTTTTTTCTTAACAGATTTTAGTTTTTTTCCATTTGCATCGAAAAGATGACCATCTATATTGCTGAGTTCCTCCAGCATACTATATGTATTAGAATATTCCGCAAACCCATCACCTTGCTCATCTAAAACTGTAATCGCATATTTATGCTTAATGGTAACAGTATTATTCGATTTAATGATAACCCGTAGCTCTTCCAGCCTTTTTACAGCATGGGCATTTTGTTTTAAAGAATCAGGAATACTATTTACATTATAGTCCTGTGCGTTAATAGTTAACCCTAAGAAGCATACAGCTGTTAATAAAACAAACCTCTTTACCATATGCATTATTTAATCTTCTTAAATACGATTTGTTCGTTTTGCTTCTTGATAATAAAAGAGAAAAAATCCCTCAACGTATCATAATCATCCTGAGAAAAATAAGCTTTATTGATTTTGATGATTGACCTCAATTGTATTTTTTTCGAATCTGCTACACATAAATATTCAAACATTCCTTCATCCTCATTAAGCTTTATTCTGACTGATTTCGGTGATTCATCTACTCTATAGCCCGTTGGAATATCCATATTCAATACATACATTTCATTGGTTGTATGGCTCATTTCAATAGGATAGACTCTTTTGGAAGACTTAAAAGGGTTCTGCTTCATCTCTTCGCCAAGCATTGGACTGAAATAAATAATGTCTTCATCTGGTTTTATGCTGAAATCGTATTTTAATGAAATCGGTTTCTCATATATATTTAAGGAGTCTATTTCAAAATTTTCAATTTTAGCTCCACTTATAAAGTTCTTAGTAATTTCCTTGAGGACTGCATCCTTACTAGATTTACTCATTTGTAAGCGAAATTCGTATGTTTCGATCTCCCCAAGAGTAGAAGAAAATGCCCCACTAAAACCCTCTTTATCATTATTAATAATGATAACAGAAGTTAATTTTTTTTCGCGTAAGGAATCCGCAGAAAAATCTATGGAATAGGGGTTAGACTTTGCCAATACCCAAGCAGTACTGTTATAACAAGCCTCTGGCAATTTGTTGAAGCCAAGTAATTTATGGGAAGCATCCAGGTTGTAAGTTTCTCCATCTATTGATACTTGGCAAATTAAATAGTTGAACCTATCCATCAAAGGGTAAATAGAGTGAACGATGCCGCGACTCCTCAGACTCATTAATACAGGTTCAGATGGAATTTCTGCCGATCGTAGCATTGCCAGCATCAATAAATTAATCTCGCTTACCGATCCACTCTTTCGTTTAAACACATCCTTCAAACTTGTATTATCAGAGAGATAAATCCCATAGGTACTTGTACAAGTGAAATTATCCCTGAGGTATTCAAATATGGCTTTTGCCTTATCGATACCGTTTTTAGTTTCTTTTAAAATTGTTTTCAATTCTGTACTTATCCATCCATTGGTGCTGGTATAGGCAAGACCAAAATCTTCTCTTTCGGAAAGTTTTTCGCTAACTTTTTGCCAGCTACCCATTATTTCCTGAATAGGCTCATTGGGAAATCGATACTGAGACAATTGAAATTCGATTTTCGAAATGTGATTAGACAAAGTAGATGTGAAATTTTCCTCTCGAATAGCAGGTGCCTCTTTAACAACCCAATGACGGTCGTGTAAGGTGGTATTGATTCGGTAAACCCTATCTTCACTGCTAGCAGAATTGCTATTTGACCTAACAGTAAAAGTAGTAAACCTATTCTCATTTTTACTTATATCAAAAGGCAAGTATCCCTGACTTAAAGAAACATAATTAAAAAAATCAGGTATTGATACATTGTACTCACTCCACAAGCAGGGGTATTCACCCTGAAATTCCCAAGGTTGCAGATTAAAAATGAAATCAGATTTAATCGTATACGTATATTCAATAATAGCACCTGGTTTTACAGAAGGGAAAGTGAATTTTTTTCTAACCCTATTCCTTGATAATCTTTCTTCAAATACGCTTTTACTATCAAGCTTAGCAGTTACCACTTCACCATTTTCCAGATTGTATGTATTCGCAGCTAAATCATTCAATTTCTCCGTTTCTGTACCATTCGAATACAGGTATAAAATGGTTTCTGCTGCATCAAACCCTTTATTATTAAGAATTTTTATACGCCTGTGGCGTTTGAATACGAGTGAAAACCATCCCTTCGAGTTACCTTCAAATTCAGAACTTCCAATGTCTGACAGTACAACCGCATTCACATTAGAATCAATCAGCGGTGACGTTATGGCGAAATCGGCCGGCGTTATTTTGCCAAACTTTACATTCAGTTTATCCTGTGCAAAAATGTTGACGTATCCCCATAACAACATGAGTAGCAGAAGTACTTTTCTCATTATTTATATAGTTAGTGTAATAATCCTGGGGGGGACAACTGCAATAATAATATCATAATTTCACAATTTAAAACGTGTGAACAAAAAAATTGAGTACTGTCTTAAAAAACACCTCCCTCATCAAACAAACTGCCCGCGATCTGGGCTTTATGTATTGCGGCATTGCCAAAGCGGAAAAATTGGATGATGATGCCCGCCGGCTGGAAAAATGGCTTAACCAAAACATGCATGGTAATATGCAGTACATGGAAAACCATTTTGACATGCGTGTTGACCCCCGCAAACTGGTACCGGGGGCCAAATCTGTGATCACGCTTTTACAGAATTATTTTCCGGAACAGCAGCAGCGTTCAGATGCTCCAAAGGTTGCCAAATACGCTTTTGGAAAAGATTATCACGAAGTAATCCGCGCCAAATTGAAACAGTTTTTACAAATGCTCAACCAACAAATTGGCGAAATACAGGGACGCGGATTTGTAGACTCCGCACCGGTTCTGGAACGAACATGGGCACTCAAAAGCGGGGCCGGCTGGATCGGTAAGAATGGCAACCTGATTAATAAACAATCAGGATCATTTTATTTTATCGCTACATTAATTGTGGATCTGGAACTTATTTATGACGATCCCTTTGCAAAGGATTTTTGCGGTACCTGCCGTAAATGCATTGATGCCTGCCCTACCGATGCCATTCTTGATAACAAAGTGGTAGATGGCAGCAAATGCATCAGTTATTTTACCATTGAATTAAAAGATGCACTGATCCCTGATACATTGAAAGGAAAATTTGAGAATTGGTTTTTTGGTTGTGATACCTGTCAGGATGTATGCCCATGGAATCGGTTCAGCCACCCACACCAGGAAATGGCATTCACACCCATTCCCGAAATATTGAATCTCTCTACCAAAGAATGGGAGGAACTCACAGAAGCTTCCTTCAATAATATTTTTGCCCAATCGCCATTGAAGCGTGCAAAATTCAGTGGCATACAAAGAAATCTTTCTTTTCTAACTGCTAAGTAATGAGTGTGATTTATTAGTACAAATACACATTACAATCTGAATCCTACCCGCAAAGCAAGCCTGTTAAATGTATACTGATAGGTACGATTGGTAGTTTCTGCAACATAGGGTGGAAAGTCGCGAAAAATAATTTCACTTCGCTTTTCTGTAATTGTTTTCATTGTGTAGCCAAGACTTACTAAAAAACGGCTACTTTTTTTCCCTTGTATTTTATAGCCCAGTCCTATATCCGCAAACATGCCGTTGCTGAAACTACTTTTACTATTGCCAGACCATAACCAGTTATAGGTATACTGATTCTCAAGTGGCCAGGCGATATCTGTACCTATATTCACGTAAGAAAAAACAGCGTTCGTTTTATTTAATCCATAACGCAGATCAAAGAAAACAGGAATGGTTCGTACTTTATAATAATCTATAGCTGCACCGATACCATAGCTCAATTTTTTCTTTTCAATACCACCCACTATCTGCACCTGCCCGCTGGCAGTATGATCTCCATTGAGCAAAGCAACCTGAGGAATGAGGTAATATTTATTATTTGATTGAGCCTTCACCTTTACTAATGCCATCAAAAAAAATAATACACAAATAATTTTTTTCATGATTATCTGGTTTGATTGATTAATAATTTACCAATAATACGGGCATCTGTCACCAGAGAATAATCAATAAAATACAATCCGTCTTTTGCAGTCACAATGGCCATTCCCTGAAAGGCAATTACATCCGTTCCTTCAAAACTGCCTACTTGTTTTAGGGTTACTACCGATTGTGGATGGCTGATGTCTAATAATTTCAATCCGCTTTTACCATCGCATACCAATAGCAGATTACCATCTTTGGAAAGTCCTTTCGGAGAGCTGAGGTTGTATGTTTTAATGAGAGAAGGACTGGCAAGGTTGGAGATATCGATAATATCCAATTGATTGCTGAACCCGCCGCAAGCTGATCCTCCTGATAAGGTTACATAGGCGTATTGATCATCTGCAATCACCGGATCGCAGGAACGGGCATGGGTAAACTGGCTTAGTTTCTGTGGCTGATCCGGATTAGATGCATTGTAAACAAACATCCCCACTCTCGAGCCAATGAATAAGGTTTGTTTGTAAGGAAAAATGGTTTCAATATTTCCCTGCTGTATGGCAAGAGAAGATACATAGAAAGGTGCTGCCGGCTGGGTAAGATTAAAGATTTTAAGATCATCTTCACTAACCGTATACATCCTGTTATTTAGTAAAGCAAATCTTGCCAATGAACCGGCAATGGAAATACCTGAAGCAGATACAGCACTGGCCGTTTGAGCAAAGGAACTACTTGACCATGACATAAAAACACGGCTGTCTGCTTTTGCCAATGCATGTGTGAGGGTGCCGGTAAACCTTTTCTCAACCACTGTATCAACCTTAACCCAAGTTTGAATCACCTTAGTGGTATCTGCTCTGAAATTTTGATAATACCGGTGCGGAAAAACACCATTGAGAAACTGTTTTACCACTACCTGCTTTGGGTCTGCAATATCAAGTGTTACCAGATCGGTGTAACAATCTGCATACAGGTACTTTCCATTGATCGCAATATCAACACAACCCGGTATTACTATGAATGATGTATTTACAGGAGCCGCCGGATTGGTCATATCAATTACATGAATGCCTTTGTCTATCTCGTTTAAAAAAACATACCCATCTTTCACTACTATTTTACCAGGCTGCTGGATAAGTACAGGCGTACTGCTGCTGATATTGGTTTTTACTTCGCTTCGTGTGGCATAAACAGGCCGGTAAAAGGTGTATTGTTCTTTTACCACATCTTTCATACAACCTGAAACAACCATTAATGCGCATCCTAAGAGTACATATACATATTTCATGGTATTTTATTTATCAGCCTGACACAGCCCGAAAGATCAGCGTTGCACCGGCTTGTTCTTTTTTGCCAAAGACATGGAAAATTTCAGAGAAGTAAACAATAGATGCCGGCTGTTACCCGACCTATTTGATAAAGGGGTGATGGTATATTGCATATGTGGTCCCAGATAAAACAGCGACTGTTTGCCAATAGCCATATCGAACCCGGTTGATACATTGGGTTGCATTTTTGCCAATAGTGACGTGTTGTTGAAAAAACTGTTACTACTCTCCTCATACAATAAAGCATTAGATGCGATCATTGCCTGAAGCCCTGCGCCGAACTTCCATCGGGCAGGTATTTTTCTAAATAATTGGAATGGCAGATACAAATTCAGATCTGCATTGATAAAATGCTGTACCTCCCGATACATGGTTGCATTACCCCGGGTAAAATAAAAATTATTATCATTATAAGATCTTGCATTTGCAAAATACATGGCACTATCTACCCTCTTACCCACCCTTACATTTGTTTGAAACATGGTATATCCTAATGAAACACCTAAAGCAATTCGTTTTGACATTTGTTTTTGTATTTCAAACCCTGCATGCAATGATAATGCAGGATTGCCTGAGGGGAATGCATCTTGCGTTGCAAAGGCCGATTGACCACCACCTCCCTGCGAGCCAGACAGGCCACCGGTATTGGAATTGGCAAGTGTCCCATTGCCGGATAATCCGTTGCGCGTAGTGGTATAACCTGCGGCTAACACTATATTCTTTTGCCATTTTTTTGAGATAGGTTTCTGAGCTATCAGGTTATTAGCAGTTGAATCTTTTATTGTTTGACTTGGCGAAGAAGTAAGAACCTGAGATGTTACTCCTTCTGCTAAGCTATTAGCACTATCTAACTTTCCTTTTTCGGAAATAACTACTGCATTTGTCTTATCAGGTTCATTTATCTCTATCAAAGTTTTTGATTGCTCTGATACAAGATTATTCGTGATTACTTCTGTCGAATTCGTTTTGTAATCAGGTGTGGTATTTACCTTCTCGCTATCCGTTTCCTTTTTTATTTTTTTGATATCAATAATTGCATGGGGATTATTTTGGGCAACCATAACAAACGGTTTCTTTAAATCATCATCATCCACACCCTTACTATAACTGGAAGATCCGGATGCAGGTACCTTTTTTTCATTATCAGGTAATGGCGTTCCTGATACTACATCCAATTTTACAGAACCCGATTTAAGAATCCGGTCAGTAGCCAAGTTATGGGCAGTGCCTTTATTTATTTTTTCATCGTTCCATGAATAATATGTCAACACCCCGGCAGTACCACAACCGCCCAGTAATACAAATAGCCAGATAAACCAGCGTCGTTTTTTTTCTTTATGAAGTGTAGCTTCAATAACAGTCCATGCGGCCTCATCCGGCTTCATCCGCAGATCTGCCAGTTCCATTTTTATCTTCTGCTCAAAAGATCTATCGGCCATAACTGTCTTTTTTTTCGTTATCGGAATATTTTTCCAGCCATTGTATCAGCAAAGCCCTTGCACGGGCATACTGAGAACGGCTGGTAGCTTCTCTGATCCCCATCATTTTACCAATCTCTGCATGGGAGTACCCTTCTACGGCATATAAGTTAAAAATGGTCTGGTAACCCGGTGGCAATTGCCGGAGCAGGTTCAGCAGGTCTTTCAGGTTTAGGTTAATGTCTGGTTCATTATCCGTAACAGGATGCAGGTAACTATCTTCAAAACCAAGATCAAGCTGGTACCGGGGTTTTCTTTTTAAATAATTAATAGCGGTATTTACCATGATGCGCCTGATCCACGCACCCAGCTCCCCTTCCATTTTATATTGATGCAGGTTCCGGAAAACCTTAATAAACCCCTGTTGCAATACCTCTTCCGCGTCATGTAAACTTTTGGTATAGCGATAACAAACACCCAGCATTTGCTCAGAAAACAGGTCGTACAGACGTTTCTGAGCAACAGGATGGTTCTTAAGACAGTCTTTTACCAGTTTTTGATGATCCTCCATGCATTCGGGTTCGCTACTTTGACACAGCATCATGTGCTGCCGTTGCACCCTTCCCGTAAATTTTATGTTTTGCCCCTGGTTTAGCGTTCAACCTTAGGGCGAGGCAATTACATTTGCAATATGAGCTTAGCAGACAGAGACCGGCAGGTAATTTGGCATCCGTTTACGCAACAGAAAAATATGCGCTCTCCTATTCCGATCGTAAAAGGAGAAGGTACGATTTTATATGCCGAAGATGGTAGTAGCTATATTGATGCCATCAGTAGTTGGTGGGTAACCCTGCATGGACATGCACATTCTTATATTGCCGAAAAAATATACAGACAGGCCCTTCAGATAGAGCAACTGATTTTTGCTGGTTTTACACACGAGCCAGCCGTAACACTGGCAGAAAGATTATTGCCTTTGTTACCCGGACAATTTTCAAGAATTTTTTACAGCGACAATGGTTCTACCTCCACAGAAGTGGCTTTAAAAATGGCCATCCAATATTGGTGGAATAAAGAAGAGAAGGGCAGAAAAAAGATACTGGCATTTACCAATGCATATCACGGTGATACATTCGGGGCTATGAGTGTGAGCGACCGGAGTGTATTTACCCTCGCCTTTCATGATCATTTATTTGAAGTACTATTTATTGATACGCCTACTGCTGATAATATTGGCGAGATCAAAGCAACCATTCATCAACACAGTAAAGAAATTGCCGCTTTTATTTATGAACCACTCATTCAGGCAGCCGGTGGTATGAAAATGTACGATGCTTACCTGATGAATGAATTATTAAATACGGTAAAGCTGGCGGATATTATTTGTATTGCCGATGAAGTAATGACCGGCTTCGGCAGAACCGGTACTTTTTTTGCCAGTGAGTACATGCATAAAAAACCAGACATCATTTGCCTTAGTAAAGGACTAACCGGTGGAACGATGGCTTTGGGTGTAACAGCCTGTACTGATCGGATATATCAGGCTTATGTGAATGACGATACATTCAAAACTTTTTTTCATGGACATTCATTCACAGCCAATCCCATTGCCTGCAGTGCAGCATTGGCCAGTTTGGATTTACTGGAAAAAGAAAGTTGTTTGAAACAGATCGCATGGATTACCGAACAAAACAAGCAATTTGCCCAACGCATCCAAAGCAACGTTATTGTAAAAGATACCAGAATGTTGGGCACAGTACTTGCATTTGAAATAAAACAAGGGGAAGATTTTTACCTGAATCAGATCAGTGCTACGTTTACACAAATAGCTATGCAAAAAGGGGTTTATCTGCGGCCGTTGGGTAATACCGTATATATCATGCCACCCTATTGCATTACCAAAACAGAGCTGCAGAGGGTATACGAAGTGATAGAAGAAGTATTGAAAGAATTATCTGTAAAAAGCTAACCATTATTTTTTCTCAGCCAGCACTTTCAGGTTATTGAGATTTTTCTCCATCATGGTTCCGAGAATTTTATCATTCATCATAGTGCCTAAGCGTTCCCACGGATACCATTTTACTTTCTGTTCAAACTGCCATTGTACAATGGTTTGCTGGTGAACCGTATCCTTAATCATTCGAACCGTACTTAATTGAATACTTCCATTTTTGGTTTGCCAGGTAGATACGATTGTTGAATCGGTAATTGAGGTTATCAAAACTTTGGTACCCGCCAAATCAGCCTGCTGCGCAGATTGAATTTGTACGGATGCCTGCTGCATCCCATCCATCCATCCTTTCCATTCTTCGATGTTGTTCAGGTAAAGCACAATCGAATCTTTGGGTGCTTTGATATCTACCGCTCTTGATACCAAAACATGAGAAGGAAGTAAAAGGCCAATCAATGAAGCGATGGCAAACAGAGATAGCACACTAAATAAACCCAGTTTGATCAGTTTCATACTTATTCCCACTTAAAGGTTTTAAATGCCACACCATATACCACTACAATCCAGATACCTAAAATACCCAGTTCTTTCCAACAACTGGCCAAGCTGGCGCCCTCAAAAGCAATATTTCGCATGGCGGTGTTGAAATGAGTTAGGGGTAAAACCCTGCATATAGGTTGTAACCAGGATGGAAATGCTTCGATGGAAAAAAAAGTTCCTGCTAATAAAAATTGTGGCAGGGTAATGAGATTGGCAAAAGGAGGAATGGTGCTTTCACTTTTTGCCACACTGCTAACAATAAACCCAAAGCCCATAAATAATATCAAGGCAATAAAACTGAGCAGCATAATCACCATAAATGTTTGCAGGCCATGTACCAGTGTAAAATTAAATACAAAGTGTCCTACCCCAATTACAATAATTGAGGTAAGCATTTGAAAAATTACCCTGCTCAAGGCCTCGCCCAAAACAATGTAAGAGCGTTTAATAGGTGTGGCGAAAAATCGTTTCAGCACCAATTGTTGCCTAAGGTTGAAGAATAAAAAAGCAACACCGAACACACCCGAGCTTAGTAAGGAGAACCCTAATTGCCCGGGCAAAATAAAATCAATGGTGCGGTAGATACGGCCCGGTATTTTTTGAACTGTATTGTTAACAAGGGCGATGGTGGGTGCATTGGCATAGGCTTTCTGGTTAATACCTGCTATTACTGCGTTTAAAATAGATTGCAATACCTGAATGTTCTGAGGGTTCACAGCTTCAGAGCTAACCAGACTGATGGTATAAGGAGGGTTATCAAACCCTGATTTTTGTATATTAATAACTGCTGTAATACGGCCTTTCTCAAGATCTTCTTTTACTTCAATATCTTCTTTTTTTACCACTTTAATTCCGGCGATGTTCTTAATTGCTGCATATACCGGATTGGCTGTATCTGTATTCCTGGCAAATGCTACATTGAGAGACACCCTTCCTCCTCCCCCGATGAATCCAAAAACCAGAATAAAAATCAAGGGAAAAGCAATACTGAAAACCACAGCAGAGGGGCTGCGGAATATAGCCTGTAAGCTACCTTTGGTAATTGCCAGCATAGCTTTGTACTGGCTATAATTTCCTTTCATAAACCTTCATTGTGAGAACAAATCTATCTTATTATTATTCGAAAGCAAAAAATGAAAAAAAAATGGGGCAATTTTTGAAATTGAGACAAAAGTCGTATATTGGTGCGACAAAAGACGGATATGGCGAAACTACAAAAATATAGACCGCAAAAACTAAGATCTCAGAAAGTGGAAGAACCCGTAGCGGTGTATCTACCTGTAAAAAAGCCTTTACTGGTAGCTGATTATTCCTACCGAAAGCTTAAAAAGATCATAGATATCGTTCCCTTTACGCAAACAGAATGGGCCAATATGTTGCACCTTTCAGAAAGAACCCTGCAACGCTATGCTAAAAATAATTCTTCTTTTGAAGGTATTTATACTGACCGCATCCTTCTTTTACAGGAAATGATTCAGATGGGGCTTGAAACCTTCTCTAATGCCGATACTTTTTACAATTGGCTTAAAAAAGATAAGGCAGTTCTTGGCCAACTGCTTAATTTTTCTTCTCTGTATTCTGATCGTGGCATACAACAAGTCATTGATCAGCTTACCAGAATTCAATATGGTGTATACACATGATCCTATATAGATTTGCGCACCGGAAATTTGCTCAGGAACTCTCCGGTACAGGGGCTAAATTAAAAGGAGGAAGATGGAACCCGGCCGGGATTCCGGTACTGTATACCAGCGAGCATATTTCGTTAGCGGTATTGGAAATACTGGCTAATGCACATACGCTGGCAGAGCTGCAAGCTATTCAACTGATGGAAATTGAACTTCCTTCTACTACGGATGTACAGGAAATCAGGTTACAAAGTCTTAAAAAAAACTGGTACACAGATTTTGAATACACGCAATGGATGGGACGGGAAATTATGCAGTTACAAAAAACATTAGTGTGCCGGTGCCCTTCTGCGATCATTCATAAAGAGCATAACTATTTAATCAACCCGCTACACCCAGACTTTAAAAAAGTAAAACTGAGAGATACTTCTGATTTTTATTTTGATGAGCGACTCTTTCCTAAGCAACCTGTTAATTAATTAGTATCCTCTTAAACTAGATCACTTTACGCAGCGCTTTAGTGCTTTGGTGTGAAAATAAATGGCCCACCAAGGCCAAAGCCACGGTTGTATTTCTGTATGATTTAATAATGCTTATAGTGTTCTTTGCGATACTTAGAAAGTAAAGCTGTAACGTAAGGTGGCAAGGGTACGCAAAGTTCGCAATGATTATATGGCGTGCCGACTTGTTTGTGTTGTCATCCTTACAAGTTCAACCCTTTTTTAATGAATTTCCAATGCAAAAGGCAATCTTGTTTGGGGAACGCCGATCATTTGTTTTACTTTTTTCAATTCTTTAAAAGCGCGAAACTGTTCCGCCCCTATTTCTTCTTTAATCAGGTTGGCCTTAATGGATCTTTTATAGGTATTCATGATCTGTTCAAAAATGCTTTTCTTCTCCGGATATTCCTTCACTGTATAATCACTCAGATTAGCCATTCCCGCTGCACATGCCATAGCATCCTGCAAAGTACCTATTCTATCAATCAGGCCTACCTGCAAAGCGCGTGAACCCGTCCAAACCCTTCCCTGTGCAATAGTATCTACATAATCAATTTCCTTTTTCTTCCTTCTGCTACCCTTGTCATAAATGTCTGATAAATAGAATCGGTTCCTGCCTGAAAAAATCGTTTTTCGGTTTCATTCAGTGGGCGTTCACCACTTCCCATATCTGCATATGGCGCTGTTTTTACGCCATCGAATGTGATGCCGATCTTATTTTTAAAAAAGGATTGAAAATTAGGTACGATACTGAATACCCCGATAGAACCGGTGATGGTATTGGCATTGGCAAAAACAGAATCTGCGTTACAGGCAATGTAATACCCACCGGATGCTGCCACATCTCCCATACTAACCACTACCGGTTTTTCTTTACGTGCCAGCGATATTTCTCGCCAGATAACATCACTTGCCAATGAACTGCCACCAGGTGAATTCACACGGAATACAATGGCTTTTACACTATTATCCATCCGTACTTTTCTGATGAGTGAACGAAAAGCATCGCTACCTACCTGTTCATTATCGCCACTACCCGATACAATATCACCATCAGCAAAGATTAGTGCAATCTTACCATCTCCACTGGTTTCTTTGTAGGAAACTGCTTTTTCATAATCGTTAAAAGTGACAAAATTGATTTTGTCCTTACTTCCTAATTTTAATTTATCCAGCAATTCTTTTTTTACTTCGTCGTCGTATTTCAAACCATCTACCAATCCATTTATCCATGCATCATGGGCAGTTTGAATAGACCCATTTTGTGCCAATAAACGAAGCTTGGTGCTATCGATTTTTCGGGTAAGGGAGGCAGCTGTGATAAAATGCGTGTACAGATCGCCAAGCCAGATAGAGGTTTGCAGGCGGTTAGCATCTGTCATTTGCGTTTCGCGAAGCGGTTCGGTGGCACTCTTAAATTTACCGGCGTAAAATATCTGCGGTTGAATTTCGAGTTTATCAAGCATGCCTTTCAAGAAAAGTAAATTGGAAGAGAATCCAGCCCACTCAACACCACCCTGAGGATGACAATACAATTTATCGGCTGTATTGGCTACATAATACCCTTTTTGAGAAATGGCCTCACCATAGGCTATGATAAATTTCTTACTACTTTTAAAATCGAGTAATGCTTTACGCAATTCTTCACTGGCGGCAAAACCATTTACGTTGTTGCCGCAAAGAATATAGATTCCTTTTACTGAAGAATCAGATTTGGCATACTGGATCATCCGAACCATATCAAATAAAGCGGGTGTTTCGTTGTCTGATTCTTTGATAAAGGAATTAAACGGATTATCCTGTGATTGTTCTTTAAACTGATTTGACAGATCAACCACCAACACAGCTTTGGTACCCACAAAAGGTTTGTCCGCAGTTGCAGCACTGGTAATAAAACCGATCATTAAAAAAATACCAATAATGGTAAAAATGATCAACGCAAGCAATGCAGCAAAAAAGGTTTTAAAGAAGCCCCTCATAATTAATTATTGATTGGTAATGAATTTAAAGATATTTGAACCAGCATATATTTCCAATTTATGAATACAGCCTATTTGCTGATAGGCGGCAATCTGGGAAACAGATCCGCTTACTTGCAGCAAGCCAGAGAACTAATTGAACAATCCTGCGGCAATATCGTTCATTCTTCGGCTATTTACGAAACTGCTGCCTGGGGATTAACGGATCAACCTTCTTTTTATAACCAGGCCCTTACTTTGGAAACAACCCTTGCGCCAGAAATATTGATGCAGCAATTACTGGATATTGAAGCAGAGATGGGCCGTGTCAGATCTGTTAAACTTGGACCAAGGATTATTGACCTTGATATTTTGCTGATAGATGCACTTGTTATTTCATCAGGGTTATTAACATTGCCCCACCCTGCATTGCCGCATAGAAGGTTTGCCCTATTGCCTTTATGTGAAATAGCACCATCACTTATCCATCCGGTTATACTGAAGACGGTAACAGAGCTACTGGAAGTATGCACAGATGCACTGGATGTGCAAAAAAAATCCCTTCCCGCTAACTGATGGCGGTTAATTTTGACCATCATTAGTTCTGAATACATGAAGCATCATTTTATTACTGTAGAAGGCAATATAGGGGCAGGCAAAACCACACTTACCCATTTATTGGCAAAACATTTTAATGCAAGGCTGATACTGGAAGAATTTGCGGACAACCCTTTTCTGCCAAAATTTTATGAGAACCCGGCACAATATGCATTTCCATTGGAATTGTTTTTTATGGCCGAACGTTACAAGCAATTAAAAGATATGGTGCATACCAAAGATCTTTTTCAAAGCATTACGGTCTCTGATTATCTGTTTACCAAATGTCTGTTATTTGCCAAAGTAAATTTACCCGAGGAAGAGTTCAGGTTGTACCAGAAACTATTTGAGATTATTCACCAGCAACTTACGTTTCCGGATATACTGATTTACCTGCATGCGCCTGTACAAAAACTACAAGCCAATATCCGCAGGCGTAACCGTTCTTATGAGCAAAACATTGCCGATGAGTACCTGTTTAATATCCAGGAAACTTATACCAGCTATATTAAGCAACACAATATCAAAACCATTTTTATTGATGCCAGTAATGCAGATTTTCTGGGTAATGAAAAGCATTTACAGGTAGTGATTGATGCATTGGACAAGGATTATGAGAATGGACAGCATTATTTTAGTTTACCGTGATACGTGAGTTGTGAATGGTGAATGGGCAATAGTGAATAAGGACTTAAAAAGAATATCTTCCAAACCAAAAAAAAACATTGACCATTGACCATTGACCATGGACCATGGACTATTTGACCATATGAATACAGAGCAAGAAAAAAATGACCCCTTTGCCTCCATGCGGATTCCGGAATACCGGAACCTGATGATGGGTCGTTTTCTGTTTATTATGGGCTTGCGCATGATGGGTACATTGGTAGGCTGGTGGGTGTATGAACTAACCAATGAACCATTTGCTATTGGATTAATTGGTTTATCGGAAGTGATACCGGCTGTTTCACTTTCATTGTATGCCGGGCATGTGATTGATAATAGTGAAAAAAGAAAATTATTACTCCGCGGCGTTTCATTGTATTTAGGATGTGCCATGTTATTATTATTCTTATCTACCAGTTTCACCGCATCTCAACTTAGTAATCATTGGATCGCTTTCAGCATTTATGTGATCATTTTTTTAACAGGTATCATCCGTTCATTTACAGGGCCCACATTTGGAACCATGGTAGCATCCATCGTTCCTAAAAATATTTTACAGAATGCCACCACATGGAACCAGGGAATTTGGCTGTCGGCATCTGTTACAGGCCATGCTACCGTAGGTTTTCTGATTGCAGGCTTGGGACATACAGGTTCATTAACCATTATCTGCACATTGGTGGCCATCGGCTTTGGTTGCATGTATCAGATAAAACCCAAGCCCCCATTGAATGAACCCGGTGAGAAAAAAACACTTGACAGTGTAAAAGAAGGTTTGCGTTTTGTGTTTACCACCAAAGAAGTGTTAGGCGCTTTATCACTGGACCTGTTTGCTGTTTTATTTGGCGGGGCAGTAGCCATGATCCCCGTTTTTGCAAAAGATATTTTACAAGTAGGACCCATTGGTTTTGGCTGGTTAAATGCCGCATCTGATATCGGTTCTATTTTAGTAGTTGTTTTATTAACCATATCTCCCTTACGCAATGGGCAGGGAAGGAAATTATTGTACGCCGTTGGCGGATTTGGTGTATGCATCATCATTTTCGCTTTATCAAAAATATTCTGGCTCTCCTTCATTGTTTTATTATTGAGCGGCATATTAGATGGCATTAGTGTAGTGGTGAGAGGCACTATTCTCCAATTAAAAACACCTGATAATATGCGGGGGAGGGTAATGAGTGTAAACTCCATGTTCATAAATAGCAGTAATGAGTTGGGCCAATTTGAAAGTGGAGTGGCTGCTAAATTGATGGGGGTAATTCCTTCTGTTGTATTTGGGGGATGTATGACATTACTTGTTGTTGCTGGAACCTGGATAAAAGCCCCGAGTCTTCGCAAAATGGAGTACTAAACTTTTGTATCTTCCCTTTGTTAGTCTAAGAAAACCCCTAATGATTATGCAACGTCGTACTTTTCTACGTAACACCAGTTTGTCTGCTGGACTATTAGCCCTTTCACCCAAAGACATTTTTGCTTCTTTTTTACAGCAACCTGCATATAAAATAAAAATGCTTCGGGGTGATGTAGGCATTTTTACGGAAAGAGGTGGCACGATTGGTTTTTACCAATCCAATGAAGGATATGTAGTGGTTGATTCGCAATTTCCTGATCCTGCCAAACACGCTATTGAAGAATTAAAGAAACTGAAGGAAATTCCTTTCAAATACCTTATCAATACACATCACCACGGCGATCATACGGGTGGTAATATTTCCTTCAAAGATATTGCTGAACATGTGGTGGGCCATGAGAATTGTTTGGCCAATTATACACGGGTTTCAGAAACCGCAAAGAACACAGACAAACAATTATTTCAGGATATCACTTTTGCCAAAAATTGGAAAAAGAAATTAGGGAAAGAGAAGATATGTGCTTACTATTTCGGAGCAGGCCACACCAATGGTGATGCCATGATCCATTTTGAAAACGCCAATATTGTGCATACCGGAGATTTGTTGTTTAACCAGCTCTCACCTTTCATAGATAGATCATCTGGTGCCAATATCCAAAGCTGGGTAACCGTTATGCAAAAAGCTCAAAAAACATTTGATAAGGATACCCTTTTTGTATTCGGCCATTCCGCAGATCCTGAAAAAATAACAGGAACAAAAGAAGACCTTGCTGCGTTTGAAGATTACCTGAAAAAGTTACTGGATTTCGTTGCTGCTGAAATAAAAGCAGGAAAAACCAAAGACCAGATTATCAAATCAAAAGAAGTACCGGGTATCAGCTGGAAAAACAGTGGAGCAGAAAGAAGTTTAACTGCTGCTTACGAAGAACTTACTTCGAATTAACCATGAGCTTTTCGAGTACAAAATAAACAGCCGGACAAAATGTAGAATTTTTTAAAGTAATTAAGGGCCGTTTGAGAATCACGTCTTCATCTGTATAGGGGAAGCGGTGACAATCAGACGGCCTTGCATCATAGATGGAACAGTAATTATCTTCTCCAAGAAAAGGACATGGTTTTGTTTTGGTAACGTAGTCTCCTTCTGTATCCAGAAAAAGATATTTTTCAATAAAATCGCCCTCCTTCATGCCCAGGTATTTGCTGATACGTTTGATATCGGGTGATTTAAAACGGGGTGAATAATTTTTACAACAGTTGGCACATTGCAGGCAATCTATTTTGCTGAATGCTTCCTCGTGCAGATCTGGCAATTGTTTCAGCACTTTGTTTTTATCGGCACGGTTTAGAAACTGCTTGTACAATTTCTGGTGTTCCCCACTTCGCTTCTCCCAATTATCCAGATTTACTTCACTCATAAAGAATACACAATTTAACAACACCAAAAAGATGGTAACACAAGATTAAAAGGATTTAATGGAATTTCCGCATAATCCTTTTTACATTTCAGTCAGAATTACTGTATGGAAGACCTAAGAGAACAATGGCTTATTTTAATGGCGGCCCCGTTTTACCTGCTGATTATCGGGCTGGAGATCGTATTGTCGCACCTACAGCACAAAAAAATATATTCCTTTGGTGATACTGCTGCTAATACGTACTTAATGTTGCTAAATGGTGGGCTGGATATTTTATGCCGGCTGGTATATATGGCCATACTCGGTTATTTTTACCAAAGAGCATGGATACATATCTCTTCTGTTTTTCTATATTGGCTTGTACTGGTATTGTTAGAAGATATGCTTTATTACTGGCTGCACCGTTTTGACCATGAGATCCGCTTGTTCTGGGCAGTACATGTAACCCATCATAGTAGCCAAAAGATGAATTTTACTGTTGGATTCCGTTCTTCGGTACTGCAACCTTTGTATCGTTTTATATACTTCATTCCACTGGCAGTTTTGGGGTTTCGTCCGATTGACATTTTGCTTGTTTACGCAAGCACTCAGATCTGGGGTATTTTTGTACATACCGAACTTATTCGTAAAATGGGTTGGTTGGAATATGTGCTGGTAACCCCCTCTCATCACCGGGTACATCATGGGTCTAACCCAAAATACCTGGATAAAAACATGGGTATGTTCCTCATTATTTGGGATAAGCTATTTGGTACATTTCAACCCGAATTATCAGAGGAAGAATACGAGCCAATTAGTTACGGGCTAACCAAAAACATTGAGAATCCAAGTGCCTTTTCACTCGTTTTTCATGAGTGGAAGCAAATTTGGATGGATTTTACCCAAAAAGGCATTTCGTTTAACATGCGCTTACGTTATCTGTTTGGCCCACCAGGCTGGAGCCACGATGGTAGCCGAATGACAAGCAGAGAGTTGCAGGAGAAAGAAGACCGAGAGAATGACAATGGTGAATGGTCTATGGTGAGTAGTGAGTTAGGCCGGGAACCCCAATCCCACGACTCAATTCTTACACCTCGCGATTCACAACTCATCACGACTCGACACTGACCATTCACCTATCACAAATCCACCCCCTATCCCCAAGTTCAACAAAAGCTTTTCAATGCTGTTATATCGTAGTACCTTTGCGGCGATTTATTGATTTTTTGCTGCTTTCCAGGACATCCTCTAGAGCAACAGCTAACCTCAAACTATAGACTCGTATATGAATTTATTTGAACAGCAATCAACTGAATTTCAAGGCAGACACATTGGACCGGGTACCGCAGACACCAAAAGCATGCTGGATACCATCGGTATCGGATCATTGGAAGAACTGATTGGTAAAACCATACCAGATTCGATACGTATCAAAGGCGATTTGAACATACCAGCCGCCATCAGCGAGTTTGAATACCTAAGCGACCTTAAAAAAGTAGCTGCTAAAAATAAAGTATACAAAAACTATATAGGCCAGGGATATTATGGAACCATTACACCAAGTGTGATATTACGTACCATTTTTGAAAACCCGGGTTGGTATACTCAATACACCCCTTACCAGGCAGAAATTTCGCAGGGCCGTTTGGAAAGTCTGCTGAATTTTCAAACCATGGTAACCGATTTAACAGGCATGCCTATTGCAAATGCTTCTTTGCTGGATGAAGCCACTTCTGCAGCAGAAGCGATGGCCATGATCTTCCACCATGTGAACAAAACAGATGTGATCAGCAAACCGAAATTATTTGTTGATGAAGCTGTTTTCCCACAGACCAAGGATGTACTGGTTACCAGAGCAGAGCCTTTGGCCATTGAAATAGTATATGGCGATTACAAAACTGCTCAGTTAGATGATGCTTATTTCGGTGCCATTGTGCAATACCCTAACGATAATGGATCTGTAGAAGATTACCGCAACTTCATAAACAGCGTTCATGCTGTAGAAGGTTTGGTGATTATGGCTACCGATCTGTTGGCATTAACCTTATTAACCCCTCCCGGCGAGTTAGGAGCAGATGTTGCCGTAGGTTCGGCCCAGCGTTTTGGTGTGCCCATGGGTTATGGCGGACCCCACGCTGCATTCTTTGCTACCAAAGACGATTTTAAACGCGGTATGCCCGGCCGTTTGATAGGGGTAAGTATTGATGCACAAGGCAACCGTGCCCTGCGTATGGCACTTCAAACAAGAGAGCAACACATTAAACGCGAAAAAGCAACTTCTAATATTTGTACGGCACAAGCATTATTAGCTAATATGGCTGCTATGTATGCAGTATATCATGGACCGGATGGATTGAAAAACATAGCCACACGCGTTCATGTCATCGCGCAAGCCGTATCTGAAGGCTTAGGCAAAATAGGCATTGCGCAAAGTAATACTGCCTATTTTGATACATTGAAAATTACCGGCGTTACGCAAGCCACTGTAAAAACAATGGCTGAAAAATACCATACCAATTTCCGCTACTTCCCCGATGGAACAGTTGGAATTACCATTGATGAAACCACTTCTATTGAAGATGCCAATACCATCCTGAAAATTTTTGAAGCGGTTACAGAAAAAAGTACCGGTCATCAACTCAGTGCTTCTAATCTGCCAACTGCCAGCTATCAACTGCCAACTGATTTACAGCGCAGTTCAGCTTACTTAACACATCCTGTTTTTAACACCCATCGCAGCGAAAGCCAGATGATGCGTTATATCAAACAATTGGAGAATAAAGATCTTTCTTTAAATACCAGTATGATCAGCCTCGGCAGCTGTACTATGAAGCTAAATGCGGCTTCGGAAATGATACCTGTTAGCTGGCCAGAGTTTGGTGGGTTACATCCTTTTGTACCTGCCAATCAAACAGAAGGATACCAGCAAATTATTGATGAACTAAACGCTTACTTATGCGAGGTAACCGGTTTTACTGCCTGCAGCCTGCAACCCAATAGTGGTGCGCAGGGTGAGTATGCCGGTTTGTTAACCATCCGTGCATACCATGCCGCAAGAAAGGAATCGCATAGAAATGTTGTATTGATACCCATCAGTGCACACGGCACTAACCCTGCCAGTGCGGTAATGGCTGCATTCAAAGTGGTAGTAGTGAAATGTGATGATGCAGGTAATATTGATGTAGCAGATCTGAAAGCAAAAGCTGTTCAATACAAAAACAATCTGGGTGCTTTAATGGTTACCTATCCATCTACCCACGGTGTATTCGAAGAAACCATTAAAGATATCTGTGCTACTATTCACGAGAACGGTGGATTGGTATACATGGATGGCGCTAATATGAATGCACAGGTTGGACTAACCAGTCCGGGTATGATTGGTGCTGATGTTTGTCACCTCAACCTCCACAAAACCTTCGCCATTCCGCATGGAGGTGGCGGCCCCGGCATGGGACCTATTTGTGTGAATGATAAACTGGCCCCTTACTTACCCGGCCATCCTGCATTGGAAACCAGCGGTGCTGTAAGTGCCGCACCATATGGATCAGCCAGTATTTTGCTGATCAGTTATGGATATATCAAAATGCTGGGAGCAGTGGGCATTCGCCAATCAACAGAATATGCTATTCTGAATGCCAATTACATGAAAGCAAGACTGGAGAAATATTATAAGATTCTCTACACCGGAACAAACGGAACCTGTGCCCATGAATTTATTGTAGACCTTCGACCTTTTAAACAAAGCGTGGGTATTGAAGCCGAAGATGTAGCCAAACGTTTGATTGATTACGGTTTTCACGCGCCTACCATGAGCTTTCCTGTACCGGGAACAATTATGATTGAGCCTACGGAAAGTGAAGACAAACCGGAATTAGACAGATTCTGCGATGCCCTTATTTCAATCTATGAAGAGATCAAAGCCATTGAAGAAGGAAAAGCCGACAAACAGGACAATGCATTAAAAAATGCACCTCACACACAGGCAGTTGTTTGTGCAGATGAATGGAAGCATGGCTATAGCCGCAAGGAAGCTGCTTTTCCATTGTATTATGTAACCCTGAATAAATTCTGGCCAAGCGTGGCAAGGGTGAACAATACACATGGCGACAGAAACCTGATCTGCACCTGTGAGCCCGTATCGGCCTATGCAGAAGAATAGGAATATCGAACAGATGAATATTGAATTTTGAATGATGAAGTAATATTTACTTCATCATTCTTTTTTTATCGATATTATCTCACTCTTTTAAAAACGGACCTGCCTATCTGTTTGATTTGCTCCTCCTGTAAGGCAATGATTTTTTCTTTATCTGCCAGCATGGATTCCATTTTCACAATTTGTTTATTGAGCAAACGGATGACATCATCTTTTGAAGAAAAAAATAATTGTTGTTCCTCTGTAAGTTCATAATGAATGGGTAGAACAGTATCACTCAATGTTGGCGGAGAAAGTAACATCTTTCCTCTTCCCGTTACCAGCCATACCAGGCTTAGATCCATGTAATTCTGTTTGATGCGTAACAGGATATCTGACCCTACAGATCCCTTTCCTTTTAACTGTTTACCCAGGTAACCATTGGCCAATTGGCAATCGTGTTCGAATGCATACGCTGATATACGGCTGTACAAGAGATATTCTTGAAGTCTTTCAATCAATCGCATGATGTATCGTTTTTTACGAAATAAATGGATTGTTGCTACTTCCACAATACGGTAAATACCTAATTCCACCGTTTTTTTCACGGTATCCTCCTTAACTGCGCCTTTGCGAGAAAATTTCACGCCAAGGCGCAAAGGCACAGTTTTTATGGGAGCGTATTTCTGGTTATATTTAAGATTCTAAACTAAACAACCATGGATCAGCGCATCATTAGTCTTTACGACGAATACACCCACAAACCTTTGCCGCGTGAAGAATTTTAAAAAGGCTGGCGGCCATTACAGGCAGTATGGCACTTGCCTTATCAATAACGCCTTTACTGGAATCCAACTATGCGAAAGCAGCCGTGATTGCAGAAGATGATGCGGATCTGGAAACTGAAACCATTTCTTATGAGGCAAACGGCATTACTATGTTTGCCTATACGGCCAAACCCAAAAAGAAAATGAGTATGGGAGCCGTAATGGTGATTCATGAAAACCGCGGACTCACTGAACATATTAAAGATGTTACCCGCCGTGCTGCCAAAGCCGGTTATCTGGCCATGGCACCCGATGCCCTCTCTGAATCCGGTGGTACACCTGCAAATGAAGATGAAGCCAGAAAATTATTTACACAGTTAGATGCCAAGAAGAACCTGGGCAATTTTATTAAGTCGGTTGATTTTTTGCGTGCCAGAAAAGAGACAAACAGAAAAGTAGGCTGTGTAGGCTTCTGTTGGGGAGGTGCTCTTTCCAATCAACTTGCGGTGAACGTTCCTAACCTTAATGCAGCAGTGGCGTTTTATGGTTCGCAACCAAAAGCAGAAGATGTACCTAAGATTAAATGTGCCGTACAATTGCATTATGGGGGTTTGGATGAAAGAATTAACGCCGGTATTCCTGCGTATGAAGAAGCTTTGAAAAAAGCAGGTGTTATATATGAACTCTATATGTATCCGGGGGTGAACCATGCATTTCATAATGATACTTCAGAGGCGCGCTACAATGCAGATGCAGCATTGCATGCATGGAAACGGACATTGGATTTTTTTGAAGTGAATTTGAAGTAATTTTTTTGCCACTGATTACACTGATTAACACTGATAGATTCAGTGCTACTCAGTGTAATCAGTGGCAACTACATTTTACAACTTAAGCAAGATGCTCGCCAGAAATAAATATATTCTTACTATACTATTTAGTTGCATTTATTCCTCTCTTTTCGCACAGGAAAAAACAGATACCTGGCTGCAGCAACTTTTAGAAAGTAAAGCCTCTCCTCTCCTACAACATATTTTACACAATCCGGATAGTTTTCAATACCAGATCATTTGTGTCGCGCAAATTAAAAAATGAATACTGTGCAAATTAAAATGTGAACGCTCAAAACTAAAAAAAACCTCGATAAATCACTTATCGAGGTCAAACGCAGTGGCTCTGTTTCCGATGTGGCTTGCCTCTGCAAATGTTGCCTATTCCTCTACAAAGATACTTTAGGCAGCTCGTTTAATAATCTTAAAGATATACACTTCACTTAAAAAAAACTCATCGGCTACTACCTTTACTAAGGCATCAATTCGCCATTGTGGATTCTTGGCTTTAATCTGTGCAAACCTCTGCTTAATTTTTTGATTGCGTTCGTTAATACGGCTGTTTCGTGGCATGGTTAGTAGGTTGGTGTAGTTAATAAGGATTTTCAAGAAAGTCAGTAATGTTACGAATTTGATTTGCAGGGATTCCGCGACCGTCTAACTGTATTATTTCTACATTTTCTGCTCCCTGCGCATCGAGATGCGTTATTTTAGTAAAAATAAAATTGTCCGATTCTTTCAGATACTTGTCAGTAAGAGCGCAGCGAAGCGTGTGCAAAGTCAAATCCTTATCCTTGTCCTTCTTATCGTGCCACAACGCTACGATTCTATTTACCTGATCCGATGGCCATTCGCCATGATCGCCAATTAAGGTTACTATTATTTGAACATCATAAGGTCTAATAAATATGCTTTCAACTACTGCCCCGAGATTGGTAACATCCGTTTCAGTTATTTTTTTCTCACCTTGAATATGTACAATTGCATTAGGCAAATCCACACCACTTAAAGTAGCTGGCAAAAATTCATACTTTCCTAAGCTGTAGTCGGTAAATTTTTTAATAGGTGTGCCTTCATCAGAAAAAACATCTGAATCCGATAATAGAACATTCGCTTTGTCGAAGCCACCAGCTATAACACTTCCTACGCTTGTATCTAACGTTGTAAACGGTGAGCCTATGCCGCTACCTTCGCCCTTAATAGGATTTCCCGGAAACGCAACACCTCGCGCTCCGTACACCTTCTGTAAAATATCATATACATTCTGTTTCATATAATGTCTTTAAAAAAAGATTCCCGCCTACTAAGAGGCGGGAAATATAAGTGCGCAATACATTCAGACCAAAAAATTACGGATTTGGTGTGCGGCTAATCAGCGCTCCAATGCCTTTATTACGCAATGGAAGCCCGATAAATCGCATGTCGAATCCAACGATAGTGCCGCGTTCTTTAGGATCGTCTATCGTTGCGTACATGTGCGGTTCGCCATCCGCTTTCATGACCTCATCACCCTGGAATGCAAAAGAGCAATAGCTATCGCTCGGCAATGCCGCCGCGCCATACGCTTTTTTGTTGTTAGTGGCATTATCGTATGTCGGGTTTTTAGAAAATTCCAAAATACTGAAACCTGCAACTTTGGAAGGTTGACCGTTCGCCATTTCGAGAATATCCTTAAACGCTTTCATATCCTGCCTCATAAGGTCTTCGGTATGTCTTGGATTCAATACCAAAAAACGCTTTTCAAACGGTATATCTACATCATCGAAGCGTCTTTCAATTTCAGAATGTCCTCGAACATCAAAGTATAAAAGTCGCTATCATCCCGTTCGCCGGAAGCCTGTATAACAGGCGTAAAATCGGTATCCTGTACAGGTGCGTAAGCGTGAGCGGCTACGGCGGCTGTTTTGGTTCGTAACGCCATCCTGTGCGAATACAATACCCCTTCCAGTTGGTCATAACTATACTGGATATAGTCCGGGCGGCGAACTAACGTGTTTTCAGTTTCAAACTTTTTGAGTTCGATTTCGATAGGTTCATCAATACGGAGCGATACCGGAATTGGGTAGACTGTATTGTTAACCAGTACAGCCGGATCAACCCCCGCCTCTGCGAGATGAATTTTTTCGTTATCTACGAGATTTGAAAAGTCCCTTACATAATTAAGAAATGATGTAGCGGGATAAAGACCTTTTAATAATTGGTCTAACCAGATTTCTTTGTTTAACTCTGCCATTGTGTGTTGTTTTTGTTTTTATTAAATAGTTAAATTGATTGGTTTTCCTGTTCAGCGAGAAGTCTGTTATACAACTCAGGTTGAGCGCGTAATGTCTGCGGCTCAAAGCGGCGGTAATGGTCAAGCGTCCACTTAGATTTGTCTGCAGGTTTTTCGGTTCGCGGTTCGTTCTTTTTTTCTGTTGGCTGCGTGTGCGTGTTACCGCCGCGTTTCAGAAGGTCACTAACACGCATATCCTTAACGATGCGGCGGCTTTCGGGAACTTCGATACTGTCAAGCAGTTTCTTTGTTCCGGCAAAATCCTTTTCAAGCAGCCCCTTGTATAGTTCTGTCTGATTGAATTGAATTTTACCCATGTTAAACGCATTGGTTACAACTTCATCAATGCTGTTCTTACGCGCAGTTAACGATATTCTTTGCGATGCCTCTAAGTCGTTTTTTAACTTAACAACAGCGGCATGAACATCTGTAACGGTAGCGGTTTCACTTAGCCCCAAAAGGGTTAATGTTTCCTTGTTCATTTTGATTTTGTTTTTATTTGATAAAAGATGTTGCTTTTCGTAGCTCTGTATTTCCGCGCTTTTACTTAGGTTAATTCGTTCGTTACGCGCCTTGTACAATGCAAGGGAATTGCCGTTAGCTGGCAGCGAGGTTACGGAAGCCTCGAACATCACGCAGGAAATTACAGTGCCGTATTTCTGTCCATCAGCCTTTAGTTGACTGTCATCTGTAAATACTGCGTTCTCTATTCCGATGCTTGCGCCTTTGATAGTTCCCTCCTCCACCTTTTGAGCGACCCGGATAGCGTTCTCGTCTGTATCATTAAACACAGGATCAGCAAGCAACTGCTTATCCTCTATTCTGATATTTTCCCAAAACCCGATAGCTTCGCCCTGATGGTCTACGAGCAAAACTGGGTTCTTTATAAACTGCGTGAGGTCTATCCCTTCGGTAAGAACCCGGAAACCGTAGGAGTTAACGCTTTCGTCCGATAAAACGAACGTCTTTTTTGGTCTGATCATGTTTTTTGTATTTGAAGTTTTGATAAATACGGGTTGCAATGCCTCGTTTAAACATATTTAAACGGTTTTCCCGGCACTTCTCTATTTTTTCGACTCTACATACTCAACCTCGCCCAGAGCGTCCAGAAGCGCCCTTAAATTGCAGAGGTCTGCGTTGTAATATTTATGATCGTTCTCTAAGCAGTAGCTATAAAACTCAAGCATAACCGTTGAAAGAGATTTTACCATACTTGGTAAAGTCACTCCATCGCTGAGAACATCAATAAGAGGCTGTACGTTTTTTATAACAATTTTATTGGGGGTCATAACGATATGTTTAATTCGTTCAATAATTGTTTGGTTTGTTTTCCGGCTGCGGTGTACTCATTGTGCTTTCGCATCATGGTGAACTGATTAACAATTTTTACAAGCTCCTCACGTGTGCAGTCCGTTAACTTCTTTTTTACCGCACCGCGCGCCAGCAAAAAGTTGTCAATCTTTATAGCGTTCATTTTTCTATCCGCTTCGCTATCTCCCCAAATCATTTCTATATCGTAAGCGATGGAGAAAACTTTTTTGCGCATATTTTGGTTAGGATCGTGGGTAACAAGCCATCTAATTAATTCCTTTCCTTCTTGTAAAGTCATTTCCTTAACACTTATCGTTCTACCCTGGGTGAACTGCTGTACAATACTTTCCTTATTATCCCTCAGTCCGTTTTTTGTTATCAGTACCTGCGCCATCTGTATTTGCTGTTTTGTTATAGGCTTATTCATGGCTTTCTAATTGAGTTAATAAAATTTCGTTTATCAAATCACCGAAGCGTTTTTTATGCTTCATTGTAGGTCGCGTTTCTGCATCCACTTCGTATTGCTCACATACAAAGTCAATTTCCTTAACGCTCAATCCCTCTAACTCATGCCATATATTTACACGGCGTAAAAATTCGGCGTACCCTTCCTTACCTTTGTTTGCATTCTTAATAAGATTGCTTTGGAAATAAGGCATTCCGGCGAGTACGATACCACAGTTCTTTAAAGTCTTATCCCGCAATACGTGCATGTATAAAATCATGTTGTGGGTAAGTTTACCGGCTTCATCAATAATAATAAGCGGGTTAGATTGGGTGTTTAATTCATCCGCAGCCCTGTTAACCATTTCGTGAATATTCCCTTCAAACGCAATCCCCATTTCTCTTAGCAGGTCAACAAAAAACTGCTTTGCTTTCATGGTCTTATCGTAAACGATGTGGTAAACATTTTTGCGCCTGCTATACACTTCCAAAGCGGTTGTTTTGCCCGTTCCCGTATCGCCTGTTATACCTACCATTAAATGATTTGTACGCGCCTTATTACAGGCGTAGTGAACGGCTGTAAAGTCTCTCGTCTGAATAACTATTTCCCGCCCTTCGGAGACCTTAACCCATATTTTTTTCCATGTTGCATCGGAAATATCCCCCCAGTTATTCCGGGTAATTTTGCTTAACGTGGCGGTACTTACGCGGGTCTGTGTTGCGAGTTCAGAAAGACTTAAATCCTTTGCTTGTTGGTAGGATAAAAGAGCTTCCTGAATTTGCTCTTTTGAGATTTCAGGGTTTTTTGTTTTCTTTGTCATGTTTCGGGTTTTTAAAATTTGAATTGATTTCGTATCTGAGTTAAGCAGCCCCTGTAAGGCTGCTTTTTTTTAATCTTCACGCATGTAGTCGCTGCTTACTATTGTCGGCACATGGTTACGAATCGCAAAAGGACTTTTTTTGTTTGCTTGTTGTGGCTTTAATGATGGCAGCGGAAACTCATCTACGGGCAAACTTTTTTCAGCTTTATTGAAGTTTACCCCCAACTCTTCGGCTTTTGCTTTCAATTGGTAATTTTGCTGCACTTCTTTTAATACATCCTTTGGCGTAGTAATGGGATTCAATACCTGTAATGCGTTTGCGCTATTTTTCAACACAGAATCGGTAAGCAATTCGTTTTTCTTTCTCGCCTGTGTTCTGATCCCTTGCAGTCTGCCTTTGTGCTTATTGAGGATTTCCCGGTCGGCTTCTGTTTGATTTGCTAACGCGCCGTGAATTTTAGGTTTTTGAGAAATTGAGTCTATAAAGCCGTCAGTCTTTTTATCAAAAACGTAAATGGTATCTAAGTCCTCGTACCTTATCGCAACGGTAGACCCATTGTATTTTGCGTAAAGAGCGGCGTTCAACTGATACTCATATTTTACACCGCTTCTTACAATGGTTATCTGCCCTCTTACGACTTTCTTTTCCGTTTTCTTAGTGAATAGTTTTATCCGAGTACCGAGGGATATAAGTGGTATCTCATTTGGTTTTTGTGTGGTGTACAGATTTTCCGGGCTATCAATCAACCGGGAGTGTATGCTGTTATTAAATTTGTCTACCACGCTAACAGCTATGGAAATGATCTCATCTTTCGTTACCCAATGGTTGCTTTTGTGATATTTATCGAGCAATTCTTGGGAAGTACGTCCCCCCTTATTTCTTGTTTTAATGCCTTGTCCTATGTAACCTTTGTGGAGTTTAAAGAACTGTTCACTTAGGGTTTTGTTTGTTCTTTCAATGATTGACTTATGACGGGGATTGTGGCTGATTGTCCAATGAACGCCTAACGCCTCTGTTTCTGCCTTAAAGTTCTGTCCTTCCAATGTCCGGTTGTAGCTGTGGTTATCCATCTTTATTTCAAATGGTAATGCACCCGCATTGCAAACCGCATCATTGAACGCCTGTAGGATCATTGTTGTATTCTCTGTCTCTGCAATGCTGTAACCGATTATCTTCTTGCTGTGAGCGTCCTGAACAAAAAACAGCGTGTATTTCTGATACCCTTTTGCATGGAATGGTAAGTCTACGCCGTCTGCCTGCCATTGATCGTTGGGATGTAGCGCCGGAATGGTGGATATATAAGGCTCGATGTGGTTAAAGGCTTTCTCATTGCCGTATCGGGAACTGTATAACTCAAAATTTTTCTCAAACTCTTTAAACCAGTAGTAAATAGTCCGGCGTTTAGGTATCTGTAACCCGAATTGCTTTAGCTCATCCTGTAAGTATGTTATTACCTGATCGGCTGTATAGGCTTTACCACTACAGTAATAGTAAGCGGCTCGCTGTTTTATAAGCTCATCGAACTTTGCGCCGGATGTTGTCGCAAGTTTTCTTTTGTCGATAGCCGCATTTAACACTCCGCCTAAACGCGCTTTTGAAAGAATATTGCACAAAACATTCTTACTGTTAATCCATCCCGGAAAAATTTTACAGATGGCCTCTGTTAACGATTGCAGTTTGCCGTTTCCAACGGTGTTAAATGTTAGCGATGTTTCGAGTGCCGCCGCTTTTTTAGAGAACTCAATTAATAAATGCTCAGGTATATCTTGCTTCCGAAGTTGCATAATATACTTTGCGCTATTTTTTGAGACGGCATTATACAGCGATGTGTAAAATGTGTTAGGTTGCTGATTAAGGGCAATCGTTTTTAGTTCTTCGGCTGAGGGAAGATTTTTCCTTGTCTGTTTTGGTATCTCCGAGAACAAAAAGTATTGAGCTGCCTCAATTCGTTTTTGCTTACAGCTTTGGCGCTCTATCCATTTATGAATAGCGGCATAGGTAACACCGTTATTAAGCAGCCAATGTTTTGATACCCATAAATCCCCTTGAAATATGGCAAAATTGTTACCCATGAATTTGCTTTAAGAGTTTCTCTTTCTGGCTTTTGATTTTTAGAGCGATTTTCAAAGCAGCATTTTCAATCCTCTCTGAATTGTGCTTTCCTGCGAAATATTCGCTAACTGCTTGTGTAGATACCCCAGCTTGTTTCGCTACTTCTTTGCAGTAGCCGTGTGGAATAAGTTTGCGTAATTCATCTCTCCTTACCATATCTTTATATTTTCGGGTGATTTTAAACCAAAAATAACGCCGTTAGCAATATAATTATCACTTTTAGCAATATTTATTTATGGACGCACAATCTATTAAGCTCAAGGCAGTTCGGAAATTCCTCAACCTTAATCAGGTTGATATGGCAAACAAGTTGGGGATAAAGCAGTCGTACTACTCTGCATTAGAAGGCGGTAAGAAGGCATTCACACAAACAATAATTAATTCGCTAATATCAGAAGTTGGAGTATCGCCGGAATGGTGGTATAGTGATAAGACGGATCAGGTAGATATTACCATTGGCAATAAAATATTGGACAAAAATGTCGCAAAATTGTCGCATGACCCTGCCGAAAAGGTGGATATGAGGGAGATTTTGCCGCTGCAACTGGATGATATTATAAAGGAGAAGCTCTTTTATATCGACTTTTACTTACAGGCTATTTGCTTTCATATAGCAAATGCCAAAGGGGTGAAACCCAATGAGGCAAAGGATTTGGAGCGAATAATACAGTATATTAAGAGGCTTTTAAAAACACACAAAGCAGATTTAGGAATAGAAACACCTGGGTATCTTGAACTTGATTTGATGGCAAAAGCGAGGTTAATTAAGCAGTTAGATAGCGATATCCGGGCAATATTAGACCAGATTTGGCTCATTACCCGAACATTGAAGGGCATAACCTATTATTAATCTATCCGGTACTTTATTGCTCTCAACATTAACTATAATCACACAATAATTCATGTATTCACAATTTGCCTGCACATGAAAAAAAGGGTTTTCTTGAAAATATAATCCTTTGAAACCAGCGCCAGTATTGCGTTATGTGCATTTTTCGCACTTTTTTTATTCAATCATTAGTATTCATATTTCTATTTGCCCCCCATACATTTATACAGAGATCAATCGGGATAAAAAAAATATCCCTCAATTCACAAACCATTACCTACATGTAAACCCCAACCGGTATTTCAATCCGGCTTCTACTGTTAAACTACCTACAGCATTGATGGCTCTGGAAAAACTGAATGCCCTCAGAAAATCGAAACTGGACATACACACAACCATGCTAACAGATAGTTCCTACAGCGGACAGTCTGGCGTTACCAAAGACACATCCGCAGCTAATGGAATGCCCTCTATTGCAAATTATCTCAGGAAAATATTTCTGGTTAGCGATAACGATGCCTATAATCGTTTGTATGAATTTAACGGACAGGATTATTTGAATGAATCTCTCTGGAAAAAAGGATACAATAACGTTCGCATTGTGCGCCGTTTTGTGGGTATGACAGAAGAAGAAAACCGCCACACAAATGCCATCCGATTTGTAAGTAAGAAAGATACGATTCTCAAAATAGCGCCACATGAGAGCAAAACTATTTTTGATTATAGCAAACAGATTTTAGTTGGCAATGCACATTACAACCGTTACGATTCCTTGGTACAAAAGCCTTTTGATTTTACCAAACATAACAACCTTCCACTGGAAGATTTACAAAAAATGTTACAGTCTGTTTTATTCCCACAATCTGTAGCGGCCAGTCAACGATTTGCCATCAGCAAAAGCGACAGGCAATTTCTGTTACAGTATTTATCTGAATATCCTTCGGAAAGTAACCATCCAAAATATGACACGACTGAATTCTTCAACAGCTATTGTAAATTTTTCCTCTATAAATCTGATAAGAAAACACCTCCATCTAATATTCGCATCTTTAATAAACCCGGATGGAGTTATGGGTATTTAACGGATGCCGCCTACATGTTAGATTTTGCTTCTAAAACAGAATTCATGTTAAGTGCGGTAATCTATGTAAACCGGGATGGTATTTTGAATGATGATAAATACGAGTACAAAGAAATCGGGTATCCTTTTTTTAAAGAGATTGGAGAAATTATATACCAATATGAGATTACAAGAAAGCGAAGCAAGCTTCCTAACCTGAGGGCTTTCAAAATAAATTATACAAAGCAGAAATAACTTTTTTTTGCCACTGATTGCACTGATTGGCACTGATATATTCAGTGAAATTCAGTGCAATCAGTGGCAAAAAATTTATAACCCGATTTCAACCAAATGATACGAAATTTGTAATCTATTTAAAATCAACTAATCATGATAGCAACCAAAGCTTACGCAGCACAAGCACCCACTACTCCTCTAACGCCTTTCAATTTTGAAAGAAGAGAACCCGGCGCGCACGATGTGCAAATTGAAATTTTATACTGTGGCGTTTGCCATTCTGATATTCACCAGGTTCGCGATGAATGGGGTGGTTCTATTTATCCCATGGTTCCGGGACATGAAATTGTAGGACGCGTAACTGCAGTTGGTGACCATGTGAAAAAATTTAAAGTAGGCGATCTGGCCGGTGTGGGTTGTTTTGTAGACTCATGCCGTACCTGTGCTAATTGTAAGGAAGGAATTGAACAGTATTGCGACGAGGGAATGGTAGGCACGTACAACGGAAGAGAAAGAGGCACGAATGCGCCTACCTATGGAGGTTATTCTACCCAAATAGTGGTAGATGAGCAATACACGTTACAAATTTCTCCCAAACTTCCGCTGGAAGCCGTGGCGCCATTGTTATGTGCAGGCATCACCACTTATTCACCGCTTCGCCATGTAGGTGTAAAGAAAGGTGATAAAGTGGGCGTATTGGGATTGGGTGGTCTTGGCCACATGGCAGTAAAATTTGCTGCATCCTTTGGAGCAGAAGTTACTATGCTCAGCACTTCTAAATCCAAAGAAGCGGATGCTAAAAAACTCGGTGCACATCATTTTGCTTTAACTTCTGATCCGGCTACCATGAAGGGTTTACAGAATAGTTTTGATTACATTCTAAACACCGTTTCTGCTCCGCATGAATATGGCACTTACCTTGAATTACTGCGCACCAATGGAACCATGATTGTGGTAGGTGTTCCCCCAACCCCATCTGCTGTTCCGGCATTTCAATTGATCATGAAGAGAAGAAGTATCATTGGCTCACTGATCGGTGGCATTAAGGAAACCCAGGAAATGCTGGATTACTGTGCCGAACACAATATTGTATCTGATGTAGAAGTGATTCCTGTTCAACAGGTGAATGAAGCGTATGAAAGAATGTTGAAAGGAGATGTACGGTATCGCTTTGTGATTGATATCGCTTCTTTAAAGTAGTCCATAGTCGATAGACCATGGTCCATGGACTATGGTCTATCGACTATATTATACATCAATCCTCGTCTGCGATTTCTTTTTCAGCAGATAAATAATCCAGAAACCCCTGTTTGGTCCAGGATTTTTTCTCATCTATCCACATACACACATGGCTGTTTACCCGGGATAATATTTGCCATGCCTGCAAAGAGAGATGCGCATCTTTCGGAATCTTTTTTAAAGAGAGCGACACATCCTCTCCCAACCTGGCAATGATCTTGCCATTCTTTTTCCGGAAGGTATCATTGAAGAATTTACCGGCAGGTTCTGTTTGTTTACCAAAAACACAATTACCCAACAAAAGGCCAATCACCGTTTCTTTATTCATATCCAGAATCATATTCTGGTATAAAAAAGCTACTGTTTCCCCTGATTTATTTACTATACTGGTCATACAATCGATGCTTAGTAAACAAAATAGGGTATTCTAATGAGGTAGAGGTGGAAAACAAAAAACTTAATACAATCTTCATATTTGTGAGACGTCAATCGTGAAACGTGAGTGATAAATGGTTAGCTTTTCTCACGACTCACGATTGACGTCTCACGATTCACAATTCACGCCTAAAACCTGAAATAAAACTTAATCATTGCCATCCTGGGACGGAGAAGGTAGCTGCTTTCTACAATGCTGTTGGCAGATAAAGATGCTGATCCGTAGGTATCAATATTGGCTAAATTGGTTAACGATAATTCAATATCTGTTTTGTATTGATTGAGTTTATAGGTAAAAGCGGCATCTACAAAAGTGTAATTCCTATCCGGTGATCCGGGCACATGGTACTGGTAGTTATCGCCCCCTACTTTGAAATAAAAATTACTGGTAATCGTAAAATTGGCAGCTAACTCGTGTTGCCATCGTTCTACTTTTGGCGAAGCAGGGCGGCTTGTATGTGTGTTGCCTATTGGCTTACTTCCAAAACTGGTATACGTTCCCGCGTAACTCATGTTAACCCACGAAGTGAATTTAGCATTGATACTTGCATTATAGCTGTATGCATCGCTTTGCGTCTCAACCAGATTTCCATTCTGCAGTTGATTAACGATAGAACGTTGCCAACTTATTTTTCCCCCAAGGGTTGTCATTAACGGAAAAATATATTTGCTTGCCGTTGTAAACAATTGCATGCTTTTAGTAACATTATCAAAGGGAATTAAGCGCGACTGCTGCAGCACAGAACTCAATCGCGAATCATTGATGGTATTGCTATTATTCTTTACATAAGAACCGCCCAGTGAAAAGAAAAATATCTTCAAGGTGT
The DNA here is from genome assembly GCA_965283715.1 of Sediminibacterium sp. GTDB lineage: Bacteria > Bacteroidota > Bacteroidia > Chitinophagales > Chitinophagaceae > Sediminibacterium. Next base: position 384,186 of record CBDIPL010000003.1, read on the forward strand.
TCTTGAAAACATATGAACCGTTGAAGGAATGGCTCCTGGATTGATTTAATAAATTTCCATTCGTAAAAAAATTACGATAACCTGTCATCACATAACTGTCATATACCTGATTGATCCCACCGAAAGAATTTCCATAATTGTAGCCAAGGCTGATATAATCTTCCTTTCCAGTCATATACCTGAAAGATACTCTTGGCATAATCAATGGATCTGTTGTGTGATTTTGTGTGAGACGACCTTTATATTTTGTATCCTGATAGGTAAGCGGTAAAGTCAATCGCAACAATGTGCGCCCGCTGGTGTAAGTAAAATCAGCCTGAACATACGCTTTTAGTCTTGTCCAGCTTAGCTGGTTGAGAAAACTATCTGCTACGGCTGCTTTGCTGCCACTTAGTTGTTGCGATTCAAGTAATGAATTCAAATGCTGATCCTGATAGTTAACACCAATTCTATATTGTTGTTGAAATAATGCCGTAGCCCTACCAAAACTGATATAGTTATCCGTATAAAAAGTAGGCACGGAAGCATGCTGTATTAAACCTGCGTACGCAATATTATTATTGAATTGCGGGGCATACAAACCCGGTTCTACAAATAAGGTTGCAGGATTATTAACATGGCCAATTGATGAAAATGCTTCCAGCACTCTTCCGTTTGCAAACTTTTTAATGATATTAAACCTGTTCGAAATACTGGTTACTGTTCCGTTCAAATTTTGTATGATATTATTGTTGGTGGTAGCTTGTAAACCCGCCAATATTTGTGAAGGTGTGTTTTCAATTACCGTTACATTATTCAGAAAATAATCTTTCTTATTGGCAGTAAGGGTAAACTGGGTATTGAAGGTATTGGTGATGATACGCGCATCCTGCGTTTCTGCATAGCGGATGGTATCATTGGGCAAAAAATTGGTAGAAGAGAATTGGGACTTTTGAAATTGCCTATCCCATAAATAGAATGCATTGATGCGCAACTGGTATTCGTTCTTCAGATTCACAAGGTCGTTCACCGTAACAAGACCAACATTATTAAAGAGATATCTTTTTTTCAACAATGCCGGATTACCTGCACCACCCGCACTTAGTAATGCTACAGGCTGTATATTATCTCCACCAAAATGATTAAATGTTTCCTCGCTGTTATCAACACCAATATTGTTCAATTTTATATAATTGATAAACTTAACTTTCTTCTGAAACAACATGGCATTCACAGAAGTATTGTAAACACTGGGTGTACCGATAGCTGCATCACCTGTACCAATGATCTTGATCCGTGCTTTGTCTTTTAATACAATGTTCATCGCTGCAGATTCACTTTTCTCAATATCCTTCAATGCTTTTACCGGCTGATGATTTTCCAGTACCTGTATTTTCGATACCATATCATTAGGAATCCCTTTGGTAGCCATATTGTATTTACCATCCAGCAGGTTATCTCCATCAATATAAAAACGGTTGATGGGTTTACCACCTACAGAGATCTGACCATTATCTGCTACCTCAACACCGGGTAATTTTTTGATTACATCTCCAATTGTTCTGTCTTGTTTGTTACTAAAAGTAGCTACATCATAATTTAACGTATCTCCTTCTTTTCTTACCGGGTTTGCTTTCACGGTTACGTTTGGAAGTTTCACAGCGGTAGACTGCATAGTAAAATTGGCAACCTGTGTAGCACTGGTAACAGCGAGCTTCTGTTTTACAAACCCCATCGCGTTGGCTTCAACAGATAGCGTATCGTTTACAAAGGCATTGGCATTTTGCATTTTGTATGTACCTGTTGCATTGGTGATAGCGAAAGACAGTACAATACCATTACTCTTTTTCAGAGTGATACTTACATACGATAAAGGCTTTCCCAAACTATCCTTAACAGTTCCACTCACTGCAACCTGTGCAGTAAGCTGTGAAGAAATGGTAACGAAAAAACAAATTGACAGTAATTGTATTCGCAGATAAGTCATGAATTTATTTATCGGCTTTTTCAATCGGGTTATTCATCTGGCGCATTTTCATTGGCTTTCCATCAGGACCAACTGCACTGGCAGAAAGGGTTCCTCTTACTGCAATCACTCCACCAACAGCACCCATATTGTTATTGGTAATACCAGCTTCCCGGTCTCTCTCCAAAGCCTCCTGGTATTGTTTGAATTCTTTAACAGTGGTTTTTACTGCCGTTGCAGGAATTTCAATCACCGGCGGTTTTTCCGTTGCATTCTCATAACTCACAAACTGAAACACCACTTCTTTTTTTGTATCGTATGCTTCAATGATCAAACCTGGCAAGCCACCAAATTTCCAGGGGCCATTACTATATGGCAGAGAGCTGCAAAACCATGCATCGTAATTACGACCTTTAAAATAGCCCGTGGCTTTCTGACAATCCAGCCCTTGTATCTGTTTTGTTTCCTGTGTGATGGTCCAATTAATAGCTGGTGTATTTTCCTCCACTGCAAAAACCTTCCCTCCTGCAAATTGCATGTACGACATTTTAGAAGAATTCATATCCTTATAGTAATTACCCAATGAAGCAAAAGGGGAAGTACCGCCCTGCATGGGCACGCTCATTGCAGATAAATTTCCTGCGCTAATAGTAGCACCACGAACAGCTACATCTGAAACCATCACATTCCCTCCCCCTGTTTGTGGACGTATATCCCTTGTATAATTAGTCATGCTTTTACCCAAATGAAGTACCATATTACTAATCAGTGGATTCTCCGGTTGTGTGGTATCCATGATATGCTTCAGTGTATACCTTACAGAAGCAAAAGCAGTATCTGCCACTTGCGCAGAAGAATAAAAAGTAACGAATACAAAGGAAAAAGTGATGAATACTAATTTTCTCATGGTTGTTTTGGTTAGGTATGATGAATAAAAACCGATGGCTACTCATAGTAAGAGCAGGTTTGCATTACATAGTTGGAAAACCAACCAATTATTTAGGGGGAAATAATTGTTTTTTGAAAAATAGTTGATTCAATCGTCAACCACCGTTAATTAAGGTTAATTAAGGTTAAAACATATTGCAATTATTACATTTCATTTATTGACAACCCATTACCAACTCTATTCCGCAAGGCTTATATTTGTAAAAATTTATAAACATGGGCGTAGCAGATCAATTAGCACAAATGAAAGCAGAAAAAGCAGCTGCCAATTTACAGGCAGGACAAGATTTTTTATCCACCAACAAAGCAAGAACAGAAGTAACTGAGTTACCCAGCGGATTACAATATGAAGTATTGGTTGCCGGTGCCGGAGAAAAACCATTGGCACATAATGAAGTAACCTGTCATTACCACGGAACCTTAATAGACGGAACCATTTTTGATAGTTCAGTACAAAGAGGTAGACCGGCTTCTTTTCCATTAAATATGGTGATCAAAGGTTGGACAGAAGGCTTACAATTAATGCCCACCGGCAGTAAATGGCGTTTCTTTATTCCGCCGCATCTAGGTTATGGAGACAGACAAGTAAGTGCGCAGATTGGACCTAACAGTACGTTGGTATTTGATGTGGAGCTGATTAGCTTTGTATAAATAAAAAAACCGTCATTTCGACGAGGAACGAGGAGAAATCTGCTAATCGATTAGCAGATTTCTCTCTTCGTTTCACTTCGTTCGAAATGACGGTTTGTAAATAAATTTCAAAATCCCTACTACCCCGCCATCTCACTCAACTCTAACCAACGCAATTCTTTTTCTTCCAGCAGTTGGTCTATGGCAATTACCCTTTCGCTTAATCTTTGTAATTGTTCAAAAGGAACCGTGCCCATACCCATTTCTTCTGTGATGGTTCTTTTTTCTTCTTCTAATTCAGGCATTTCTTTTTCCAACAATTCAAACTCACGCTTTTCTTTAAAATTCATTTTCTTTTTCGCAACCGGATCCTTACTCACGACTGACGATTCACCACTCACGACAACTGATTCAGTTGTTTCGCCCTTACTTTTTCTATCCTGCAAAACATCCCACTTATTGTCTTTCTTCTCATTGTCTTTCAACCAAAGCCGGTACTGCGTATAGTTTCCGGGAAAATCACGCACTTCTCCTTCGCCTTCAAAAACAAATAAGTGATCTACCAATCGGTCCATAAAATACCTGTCGTGACTCACAATCAAAACACAACCCTGGTAATCGCTCAGAAAGTTTTCCAGTACAGCGAGTGTGGGAAGATCAAGATCATTGGTAGGCTCATCGAGAATCAAAAAATTAGGATTAGTAAATAATACGATCAACAATTGTAATCGCTTTTTTTCACCACCACTTAATGAATTGAGGTACGTGTATTGTTTATCCGGTGTAAACAAAAACAGTTCCAAAAACTGAGCGGCACTCAGACTGCCACCATTGGCCAATGGGAAATTTTCTGCGAATGTTTTTACAAATTCTATCACCCGCATATTTTCTTTGAACACCAATCCCTGCTGCGAAAAATTACCAAACACCACGGTATCTCCAATATTGATTTTGCCACTATCCGGCATTTCCAATTGTTGTATCATATTGAGGAAAGTAGATTTACCCACCCCATTTTTTCCAATAATACCAATGCGTTCGCCTTTGCTGAATGTGTAATCAAACCCTTTTAAAATGGGTAGTTCGCCATAGCTCTTGTTCACTTTTTTCATCTCAACCACCTTACCACCCAACCTGCTCATCTTAACCTGCAGTTGTACCTGTGCATCTTCAATTTTTTGTTTGGCACGCGATTCTACATCATAAAAATTATCTTGTCTGCTTTTGCTTTTAGTGGTTCTGGCTTTGGGTTGCTTGCGCATCCATTCCAGTTCTTTGCGGTATTCGTTTTTGGCTTTGTCAATGCTGGCCAGTTCACTTTCAATTCTGGCGGCTTTTTTTTCTACATAATTTTCATAATCGCCACGGTACACATACATGTTCTCGCGTTCCAATTCCCAGATCTCTTCACTTACGGCATCCAGAAAATAGCGATCGTGCGTTACCAGTAGCAACGTTACATTTTCCTGGTTAAGGTAATTCTCCAGCCACTCGATCATTTCAACATCCAGGTGGTTGGTAGGTTCATCCATCATCAGCAGGGTATGCTTGTGGTCAAACCCAATATCAATCAGGGTTTTGGCCAATGCCACACGTTTGCGTTGTCCCCCACTCAAATCGCTCACCGGTTGTTCCAGGTGATGCACATTGAGTTTGGTAAGGATCTGTTTCACTTTCACTTCAAACTCCCAGGCATTCAGGTCGTCCATCTTTCCAAACAGTTCAACCAATGCATCCCCATCTTCGCTTTCGCTTGCCAGTTCATACTCACGAATCACATTCAATACCGGGTGATTGGTATGAAAAATATTTTCGAGAACTGTTTTGGTTTCATCAAATTTCGGATCCTGTTCAAATAAGGCCACCGTAACATCTTTGTGAATAAAGAGTTTGCCCTGATCGGCAGTTTCTTCTCCACTCAAAATGCGCAACAACGTAGATTTCCCTACACCGTTACGGGCAATTAAAGAGATCTTATCCCCTTCGTTAATATGAAATGAAATATTCTTGAAAAGCGGGTTAATACCATAACTCTTGGTCAATCCTTCTACAGAAACATAATGCATGCGGCGAAATTAAGGGAATATTGATAAGGAGTTGTGGATCGTACATGAACCATGGTCCATAGACCATGGACCATGGACTATGGTCTATTTTATGAACACGCGGGAAATAAACCCGTTTCACACTTTAAATATATTCATCATGTATTTATCCCCACTTCATCATTCATCTGTTCATTATTCATCTGTTCATTATTCATCTGTTCGATATTCCCACCCTCCTGCTGTGCTTCGTGTTTTCATTTGGCGTATTTTCGTGGTATCTATGAAGAAGATTGAACTGGAAATCGTAGCCCTTTCTCACAGCATTACACAAACGCATTCGTATGCCGTGGTTTTGGGTGAAATGAATGGCTTACGACGTTTACCCATTGTGATTGGTGGTTTTGAAGCGCAGGCCATTGCGGTAGCTTTAGAACATATGCAACCCAGCCGGCCACTAACCCACGATCTGATGAAGAACTTCATGAATGCCTTCGGGGTTGAATTGCAGGAGATCATCATCAGCGATCTTCAGGAAGGAATCTTCTACTCCAAACTGGTTTGTTTTACCGAAAATGATACCGTTGAAATTGATAGCCGCACCAGCGATGCATTGGCGCTTGCCGTTCGTTTTGGCTGCCCGGTATATACCTATGAACACATACTGGAAAATGCGGGCATTTTAATGGAAGACGGCACACCCAAAAAGAACAAAGGCGAAGCCGTTGGCATAGAAGAAACCGGCGGCAATCGAGATGACCTCAGCGCCCTGAACCTGGAAGAATTGCAAACACTTTTAAATGAAGTGCTGGAACAGGAAGATTATATCCGCGCTATTTCTATCAGGGATGAGATTAATAAGAGGAAATGATTTTTGTGAATGGGCAATTGTGAATGGTGAAAACATGTCCATCTTATAACTGACTATTCATCATTCACCATTCACCATTCACCACATGGTAATCTTCCCTAATTGCAAAATCAATCTCGGCCTTAACATCATCCGCAAAAGAGAAGATGGTTACCATGATTTGGAAACAGTATTCTATCCCATTCAATTAAAAGATGCTCTGGAAGCCATACCGTTGTCTGTTTCTAGTGAACCTACTTCCATTCGTTTCAGTAGTTCGGGATTATCCATTACCGGAGAGGCAACAGACAATCTTTGTGTAAAAGCTTACCATTTATTGCAAAAAGATTTTCCTGAGATTTCTTCTTTACAAATGCATTTGCACAAAGCCATCCCTATGGGAGCAGGACTTGGCGGAGGCAGTTCCGATGGCGCTTTTGCTCTTCTACTGATCAATGATCTGTTTGGATTACAACTTTCCGAACAACAACTGATTTCTTACGCATTACAATTGGGCAGCGATTGTCCTTTTTTCATATTGAACAAACCTTGTTTTGCAACCGGTCGCGGAGAAAATATGCTGCCATTGGCTTTGGATCTTTCTGGCTATCGCTTTGTGCTGATCAATCCGGGCATTCATGTTTCTACTGCATTGGCTTTTTCACAAATCACGCCGCATAAACCAATTCAATCCATTGCTGAGATTGTTCAACGCCCCGTTACTGAATGGAAAGCATTATTGATAAATGATTTTGAAGCACCCATCAGTCAGCACTACCCTGCCATTTCCATCATCAAACAGGAACTCTATCAAAAAGGCGCAGTTTATGCTTCCATGACCGGTAGTGGAAGTACCGTGTATGGCATCTTTCCTAAACAAATAACTCCGCAACTTTCCCTCGATCCCAACTGGCGGATGTTTGAAGCAGGATAACAATTGTTAGTTTATTGAATAGAAATTATTCAACAAAACATTTAATTGTTTGAATATTATCAACCTATCTGGATAATTAATTTATACAATCTTTCAGAAAGACCAATTTTTTGCATAAATTCACAGTACGATTGCCTGCCATTTTATTTCCTGATTATTAATTCGATTGTACATGCTTGTTTCAAGACACAGCGGGGGATTGTATGACCCATCGTTTGAACATGACGCCTGCGGCATAGGTTTCGTGGCAAATATCAAAGGCAACAAATCTCACCAGCATATTGCAGATGCACTTACCGTATTGGAAAATATGGAGCACCGTGGTGCGTGCGGCTGCGAAGTAAATACCGGCGATGGTGCAGGTATCATGTTGCAGATACCGCACGAATTCTTTTTTGATGAATGTTTGAAACTAGGGGTTCATTTACCTGCTTATGGAAAATATGGCGTGGGTTTTGTTTTCTTTCCCAAAGAGATCCGGCTTCGCGAGGAGTGTCGTGATATTTTTAATCGTGCTGCTGAAAAATTAGGTTTAGAAATTCTTGTATACCGAAAAGTACCTGTAAACAAAGAAGGCATTGGCCTTACTGCACTTTCAGTTGAGCCCTGCATGGAACATGTATTTGTTGCCTGCCCCGATACAATCACCAATCCCGATGAATTTGAGCGCAAACTTTTTGTGTTGCGCAATTATGCAAGTCATACCATTAGCAATAGTGTAAAAAAAGATGAGATCGGATTTTACCTGGCATCGCTTTCTTACAAAACCATTATTTACAAAGGACAGCTAACCAGCATGCAGGTACGGAATTATTTTCCTGACCTGAGCGATAAAAGAGTGGTATCTGCATTCGGATTGGTTCACTCACGTTTTGCTACCAACACTTTTCCTTCCTGGAAACTGGCACAGCCTTTTCGCTATATAGCACACAATGGTGAGATCAATACCTTACAGGGCAACCTGAACTGGTTACGCACCAGTGAAAAAGGATTTACTTCTCCCTATTTTTCCAAGGAAGAAATGGAAATGCTGTTACCGATTGTTACTGCAGGACAATCAGATTCTGCCTGTCTCGATAACATGATTGAACTGCTAACCCTTACCGGCAGATCCTTACCGCATGTGATGATGATGCTCATACCCGAAGCATGGGATGGCAACGAGCAAATGGATCCGGTTAAAAAAGCATTTTACGAATACCATGCCTGTATGATGGAACCATGGGATGGCCCGGCTTCTATTTCTTTTACAGATGGAAAAATGATTGGCGCTACACTGGATAGAAACGGCTTGCGTCCATCACGCTATGCAGTAACGCATGATGACCGCGTGATCATGGCTTCAGAAACGGGCGTACTTCCGATTGATCCGGCGCTCATTAAAGAAAAAGGAAGATTACAGCCAGGCAAAATGTTTGTGGTTGATATGGAACAGGGCCGCATCATTAGTGATGAAGAACTGAAACAATCCATCTGCTCACAAAAACCTTATGCAGAATGGCTGAATAAATATAAAATCCGTTTAGAAGAATTACCTGAGCCACGTGTAATGTTTACGCACCTGGAACATGAGCAGGTATTTAAATACCAGAAAGTTTTTGGTTACTCCACAGAAGATCTGGACACCATTATTGCCCCTATGGCCATCGATGGTAAAGAACCCATCGGCTCAATGGGTACAGATGTGCCGTTGGCTATTTTAAGTGAGCAGCCACAACACTTGAGCAGTTATTTCAAACAATTGTTTGCGCAGGTTACCAATCCACCCATTGATCCGATACGTGAAAGAATGGTGATGTCGCTGGCTACATTTGCCGGTAGTAATGGTAATTTATTGGTAGAAGATCCATTGGCCTGTCATAGTGTGGCATTAAAACATCCCGTACTGAATAACCATGAACTGGAAAAGATCAGAAGTATTGATACGGGTATTTTTCAGGCAAAAACATTACAAACTTATTTCAGGGCCGATGGAAAACCCGGCTCATTAAAAGCAGGTGTTGATCGCTTATGCCGTTATGCGGTAGATGCTGTAGAAGATGGATTTGAAGTAATCATCTTAACCGATCGAGCTATTGATTCTGACCATGCTCCCATTCCTTCCTTATTGGCAACAGCAGCCGTGCATCACCACCTGATCCGTAAAGGGTATCGTGGACAGGTAGGTATTATTGTAGAAGCCGGTGATGTTTGGGAAGTACATCATTTTGCCTGCTTGCTGGGTTTTGGTGCAACGGCTATCAATCCTTATCTCGCACTTTCATCTATACGCGATATGAAACTGGATGGCAAACTGCAAACCGATCAAGATGCAGATCACCTGAAAAAGAATTATGTAAAAGCAGTGAACGAAGGATTGCTGAAGGTGTTCTCTAAAATGGGCATCTCTACATTACAATCCTACCAGGGTGCACAAATTTTTGAGATCATTGGCTTGAACAGTTCTGTGGTTGATCAATATTTTACAGGAGCCACCTCCCGCATACAGGGAATGGGACTGGATGAGATTGCGAAAGAAGTATTGGCCAAACATTTCTTTGCATTCAGTAAAAAAGAAATTCCTATCGACCGTTTACCCGTAGGCGGAATGTACCAGTGGAAACGCAAAGGTGAATTCCATTTATTCAATCCGCAAACCATTCATTTGTTGCAGCATTCAACCAAAATGAATGATTTTGCCACATTTAAAAAATATTCAAAAGTTGTAAATGATCAAAGCGAAAAAGCTTGTACCCTTCGCAGCCAGTTTCGCTTTAAAAGAACACGACCATCTGTTTCTATTGACGAAGTAGAATCGGCAGAAAATATTTACAAACGTTTTGCCACCGGCGCTATGTCGTTTGGATCTATATCCTGGGAAGCCCATACCACATTAGCTATCGCGATGAACCGCCTAGGTGGAAAAAGTAATACCGGCGAAGGAGGAGAAGACGAAATCCGTTATACCAAATTAGCCAATGGCGATTCCATGCGTTCTGCTATTAAACAGGTGGCATCAGCACGTTTTGGTGTAACGAGTTTTTATTTAACAGAAGCAGACGAATTACAAATAAAAATGGCACAGGGTGCCAAGCCCGGAGAGGGTGGACAATTGCCCGGCCATAAAGTAGATGACTGGATTGGTAAAACAAGACATTCCACACCGGGTGTGGGATTAATTTCGCCACCACCTCATCACGATATTTATTCTATTGAAGATCTGGCACAATTGATTTTTGATTTGAAGAACGCCAACCGAGCCGCGCGCATCAATGTAAAACTGGTATCCAAAGCAGGTGTAGGTACCATTGCAGCGGGCGTGGCCAAAGCAAAAGCAGATGTAGTATTGATCTCTGGCTTTGACGGCGGTACAGGGGCCTCTCCCATCAGCTCCATCAAACATGCAGGTTTACCATGGGAACTAGGATTGGCAGAAACACATCAAACCCTTGTAAAAAATAAATTACGCAGCCGTGTAACCGTTCAGGCAGATGGCCAAATGAAAACAGGTCGGGATATTGCGATCGCCACGTTATTGGGTGCAGAAGAATGGGGTGTTGCCACTGCTGCATTAATTGTTGAAGGATGTATTATGATGCGCAAGTGTCATATGAATACTTGTCCTGTAGGTGTTGCCACACAAGACCCAGAACTGCGTAAACGTTTTACCGGAGATCCGGATCATGTAGTAAACTTCTTCCGTTTCATCACAGAAGAATTAAGAGAGATCATGGCGGAACTGGGTTTCAAAACCATCAACGAAATGGTTGGCCAGGTAGATTCACTGGAAATGCGCGATGATATTACGCATTGGAAATATGCCACGCTGGATCTTTCTCCTGTGTTATACAAAGAACCTGCATCAGACGATACCGGCTTATACAAACAGGAAGAGCAGGATCATGGGATTGCAGAGGTATTGGACTGGCAATTATTGAAAGCAGCACAACCTGCTTTACAAAACAAAGAACGTATTGCTGCATCTTTCCCGATAAAAAATACCGACAGAACTGCGGGTACCATTTTATCGAACGAGATCACCAAAATCTATAAAGCCGAAGGCTTGCCGGAAGATACCATTCACTTCAACTTTACCGGAACAGCCGGACAAAGCTTTGGTGCTTTTAATACCAAAGGCGTAACGCTTGAGTTGGAAGGTGATGCAAATGATTATTTTGGTAAAGGATTGAGTGGCGCAAAACTCATAATATATCCATCCAAACAAGCTTCGTTTGTACCGGAAGAAAACATCATCATTGGTAATGTGGCTTTTTATGGGGCTACTGCTGGCGAAGCGTATATCAGAGGAAAAGCAGGTGAAAGATTTGCAGTACGGAACTCTGGTGCCAATGTAGTAACAGAAGGTGTAGGCGATCATGGTTGTGAATACATGACCGGCGGAACAGCTGTGATACTGGGAAGCACCGGTAGAAATTTTGCAGCAGGCATGAGTGGTGGAATTGCTTATGTATATGATGTGAATGGGGAGTTTGATCAGTTGTGCAACAAAGAAATGGTTGACCTCGATCCGCTTAGTCAGGAAGATGCGCAAATACTACACGATATGGTAACCCGCCATTTTGCTTACACAGCTAGTAGCGTTGCCAAATTTGTGTTAGACGATTTTGAGAACCAACTGAAGAATTTCATCAAAGTGTTTCCGAGAGATTATAAGAAGGCATTGGCGGAGAGAAGTTTGAAGTCGAGAGTTAATAGTTAATAGTTAATAGTAAAGACTGTTTTGTGCTTCGTATCGTATCAAATCGCGAAACCAATAAACAAATAAACCAGTAAACCAATAAACCAATAAACAAATAAACCCAATGGGTAAACCAACCGGATTTATAGAATTTACGAGAGAGATGCCAGGCAAGCGCCCGGCCGGAGAGCGTGTGAATGATTATAAAGAATTTGTGCAGAAATTTCCTGAAGAAAAACTGAACCAGCAGTCTGCACGATGCATGAACTGTGGCGTTCCGTTTTGTCATAGCGGTTGCCCGCTGGGGAACATTATTCCCGAATTTAATGATGCTGTTTATCGCAAAAGTTGGGCAGAAGCTTATGAGATACTAAGTGCCACCAATAATTTTCCGGAGTTCACCGGACGTATTTGTCCGGCTCCTTGCGAAAGTGCTTGTGTACTGGGCATCAATCAACCACCGGTTGCTATTGAAGAAATTGAAAAGCACATTATTGAAATTGCATTTGATAAAGGTTTTGTGCAACCCCGAAAACCCAATGTAAGAACCGGTAAAAAAATAGCTGTAATAGGTTCCGGTCCTGCAGGACTGGCCGTTGCTGCACAATTGAATTATGCCGGCCATACGGTAACAGTATATGAAAGAGACGATGAACCTGGTGGATTGTTACGATACGGCATTCCGGATTTTAAACTGGAGAAATGGGTAGTGGAGCGCAGGGTGCGTTTGATGGAAGAAGAAGGTGTGATATTTAAGTGTAATGCTAATGTAGGAGTGAATACCAGCATTAATGACCTCCTGCGTGAATCGCAGGCAGTAGTGTTGGCCGGCGGTTCAACCATTCCACGCAACCTGGACATACCCGGAAGAGAATTGAAAGGTGTTCATTTTGCCATGGACTTTTTAAAACAGCAGAATAAAAGAGTAAGTGAAAAATCTGTAGACGGAGAAGATATTTTTGCTACGGCTAAAAATGTGGTAGTCATTGGTGGTGGTGATACCGGTAGCGATTGTGTAGGAACTTCGAATCGCCATGGTGCCAGTTCTGTAACCCAATTTGAATTAATGCCCAAACCACCGGAAGGCAGAACAACCGGTATGCCCTGGCCAAGTTATCCCATGACCTTAAAAACCACTTCTTCACACGAAGAAGGAGCGCATCGGCATTGGGCTATCTCAACCAAAGCTTTTATAGGTGATGCCAATGGATTTTTAAAAGCAGTAAAAGTGGTAGATCTTGTTTGGAAAACGCCCGAGGGCGGAGGCCAAGCCCGATTTGAAGAAATAGCTGGAAGTGAAAGAGAAATTGCTTGCGAATTGGCTTTATTGGCCATGGGTTTTGTTCATCCACAATACGAAGGATTGCTAAAACAGTTAGACGTAGACCTGGATGAAAGAGGAAATGTAAAAGCCACTGAGCAAAGCTTTCAGACCAATATTCCTAAAATATTTACCGCCGGGGATATGCGCAGGGGACAATCACTTGTAGTATGGGCTATCAGTGAAGGAAGAGAATGTGCCCGCAAGGTAGATGAGTACCTTATGGGTAGTTCGCTATTGGAATCAAAAGATAAAAGTTATTTAGTAAGTATTTAATTTTTTACTATACAATACTCAAAGGCTCCCAATTGGGGGCCTTTTTTTGATATTATTCATTCAAAATCAATATGATTGAATAAATTTTAATGATAAGAACTAAGTCTTGACGTTATACATTAAAAATTATAAAATGTTAATATTATTTGCATTTTTAGTTAAAATTTGTACTATCTTAGATTTATAAATAATTATTATTATTTAATTTAATATCAAAACTAAACGCGTATGTCTAAAACCACTGTAAAACAATTTGCGCCATTCCTGGTGTTGGTAGCTGTTGCTATCGCTGCTTTATTTGTTCCTTCCCTACCCAGTTTTAACGACGAGGGTAAATACAATGCGGCTGACATTGGCTGGATCATTGTAGCCACAGCACTTGTATTTTTAATGACTCCCGGACTTGCCTTTTTTTATGGCGGTATGGTTCATCGCAAAAATGTGATCTCGACTATGATCAAGAGTGTGGTTGCTGCCGGCGTGGTTAGCATCCTTTGGGTTTTTGTTGGTTATAGTCTTTGTTTTGGTGAATCCATCGGAGGCTTTATTGGTAATCCGAGCACACACCTTTTCTTTAAAGGCATCAATTCCGGTGCTCCATGGAGTTTGGCTCCAACCATTCCGATCGCACTGTTCGCACTTTTCCAGTTAATGTTCGCGATAATTACACCAGGTCTGGTAGTAGGCGCTGTAGCTGAAAGGATCCGCTTTACTGCGTACATCCTGTTCATCGCATTGTTTAGCCTGTTGGTATATGCGCCAATTGCACACTGGACATGGCATCCAGAAGGGTTCCTGTTCAAAATGGGGGCGCTGGATTTTGCAGGAGGTACCGTGGTACATATCTCTGCGGGTTGCGCGGCGCTTGCCGGTGCACTTGTATTAAAACGTCGTAAATCGCATATTGAGAATAAAGAAATCCCACCAGCGAACATCCCGTATGTATTGATCGGAACTGGTTTGCTTTGGTTTGGTTGGTTTGGATTTAATGCAGGCTCTGCCTTAGGTGCCAATGCATTATCGGTATCCGCTTTCGGAACCACCAATACTGCAGCTGCCGCAGCTGGCTTATCATGGATGTTCTTTGATGTAATCCGCGGTAAAAAACCATCTGTACTTGGATTTTGTATCGGTGCCGTTGTAGGATTGGTAGCCATTACCCCTGCAGCAGGTTTTGTGGCTATTCCACAAAGTATTTTCATTGGTATGATAGCAGCTATTGTTTCTAACCTGGCTGTTTACTATAAGAATAAATCATCATTGGATGATACACTGGATGTATTCCCCTGCCATGGTTTAGGCGGTATGGTGGGTATGTTAATGACAGGTATTTTCGCTACTAAATCTGTTAATACAGCTGGTGCGGATGGTCTGTTTTATGGTAACGCCACTTTCTTCTTTACACAGATCAAAGCATTGGTGATAGTAGTTGCTTACAGCTTTGTTGTATCCTTCGCCATCTTTAAGTTTATTGATCTGGTACTTCCATTAAGGGTTAGTGAAGCAGAAGAAGAGCAGGGCCTGGATGCATCACAACACAATGAAAAATACGGAAGAACGCCTCAAACAGCCTAATTCCGGAAAATCCATTACGCAAGTAATTAAACGGCACCACAAAATATCCTTTCAAAAGGGCGTAGCATTTTACTAACGAAAAAACCTCTGACCAGGTTAGCTATGTTCCGGATCCCGGATTCAAAAAAAATAAGGTACAGCCATATGATAAACTTCTGACCAAGTTTATCGGCTGTACCCCTTTGTTAATCATAAAACCCATTGCAATGTTAAAGAAAATTTCAGCAGTATGTATTGGAATTTTGACCCTTCAATCTGTTAACGCACAGTCTGATTCTACCAAAAAATCCACTACCACATTTACAGGTTCCGCAGATGCGTATTACCGATTCAGTTTCAATGATGCACCCACCGGCACCAACAACATTACCAGTTTTACCAACTCAAAGAATTCTTTTGAACTGGGTATGGCTTCTGTTAGAGTAGATCACACTGTTGGTAAAGTTACCGCCACACTGGATATGGGCTTCGGCAGAAGGGCTCAGGAATTTTCGTATAACGATATTGGCACCACGCTAACTGCCGTTAAACAAGCCTATGTAACCTTTGCAGCATCAGATAAAGTGAAATTTACTTTTGGTAAATGGGCCACACACGTGGGTTGGGAATTACTGGATGCCTATGCAAACAGAAACTATAGTATGTCGTACGGCTTCTCTTTTGGTCCGTTCTTTCATACCGGTTTAAAAGCAGACATTTCACTGGGTGGCAAAAGTGCCCTGATGTTGGGTATTGCCAATCCTACCGATTATGTTAGTGCGCCCACTACCGTGAAAATGTTATTGGCACAATTCAGTACCGCTACCAAAAATGATAAAATCAAAGCCTATTTTAATCTGGTTACCGGAACAGGTGTTACTCAATACAATGTAGTAATTAATGGTGTGGTGAGTGACAAATTCAACGTTGCCTATGACGTAAGTTTAAACGACAGCAAATTTGGTACAGCCCGCTCCAGCTGGAAGAGCCATGCAGTTTATTTGAACTACGATCCTACTAAACTATTTGGATTAACCCTGAGAGGCGACTACTTTGATGACAGGAAATTATCTTCTGTAATACCAAGTGCCAACAAAATTTTTGCCACTACCCTTTCTGGAAATGTGAAAATCGATAACCTGACTATTATTCCTGAATTCCGTTTGGATAATGCAAAGGGAGCCATTTTTACAAAAGGAAATGGAGCAGCTACCAAGAGTACTGCCAGTTTTATTTTAGCAGCAGTATATAAATTCTAATTGTTTTCAATTGAATTCAATAAAAGAGACACTCATTGAGTGTCTCTTTTTATTTTCAACAACCACCATCAGCGTTGTTTTATTTGTTAAGTTCGACTGATGAAAGGGATCTTACGTTTGCTGCAATATGGTTACTGCCTATATGCACTGCTTACTTTCATATTGATCATGTTTGTAGCACTGCCCTTCGTTTTACTTTCTTTACTGTTGGGAAAAATTCAGGGCGGAAATATTATTTACCAGATCTGCCGTTGCTGGGCAATAGTATGGTATACGCTGATTGGTATACGACACAAAGAAATTTATGAGCACCCGCATGACCGCAGCGGACAATATATTTTTGTGGCCAACCATATTTCTTATATGGATATTCCCCCGATTGTATTGATAGCACACCAGCCAGTTAGGATTTTAGGCAAATACGAAATGGTAAAAATACCGGTGTTTGGATGGATTTACCGGGCTGCAGTAATTTTGGTAGACAGGCGTAATTCTGACACCCGCTCGCGCAGTGTTCGGGCATTAAAGTCGGCACTGAAACACCATATCTCCATTTTTATTTTTCCCGAAGGAACTTTTAACGAAACGAAACATCCGCTGAAAGAATTTTATGATGGTGCTTTCCGGATCGCCATTGAAACAAAAACACCCATCAAACCGGTTTTATTGGTTGATACACTCGACAGGCTGCACTATAAAGGCCTTTTTGAACTCACACCGGGCATTAATCGCGTAGTATATCTGGAAGAAATTCCTGTAACGGGTCTTACCATGAAAGATATCTCCATGTTAAAACAGAAAGTATATGGCATCATGGATAGTGGCCTTCGCAGGTACCGCAACTATCCAACCGCTTAAAGCGTATTTTTGAAAAAAAATAACCGAATTGTTTGTTGAAGTAATCATACCCCTTGCTTTACCCAGAAATTATACATGGGCTGTTCCTGAAATACTACAGGCAGGCATACAACCGGGTATACGTGTGGAAGTGATATTGGGAAAGAACAAACGGTATGCAGGCATTGTAAAAAAAATACTGGCTGATAAACCCGATGCCTTTGAACCGAAAGATATTTTGAACGTGCTCGATACTGAGCCATTGGTATACCCACACCAATTGCAGCTATGGGAGTGGATGGCACAATACTATATGTGCAGCGAAGGCGAAGTAATGCAGGCCGCCATTCCCGCCAACCTGAAATTATCCAGTGAAAGTATCCTGATATGGAATGAAGAAAGAAGCTACGACTTTAGCGATCTCACCGATGCGGAATATGTAGTAGCAGAAGCCTTGGAAATAAAAAAAGAATTGCGGCTGAATGAAGTACAGCAGTTACTGGAATCCTCGAATGTATATCCTGTTATTAAAAAACTGATAGAGAAAGGGGTTTGCCATGTATGGGAAGAGTTAAGAGAAAAATATAAAGCGAAAACGGAGACGTATATCACCTTACATCCTACTTACCACCCCGAAGAAAAACTGGCCGACCTTTTAAACAACTGGAGCAAGGCGCCCAAGCAAATGGAATTGTTATTGGCATACCTGCACCTGATGAAAACAGAAGGAGAAGTAACACAACCACAGCTCCTAAAAAAATCAACTGCCAGTGCAGCGCAGGTGAAGGGATTGATTGAAAAAGGTATTCTGTTATCAGAAAAAAGATCAACGGACCGTATACCACAATTACCACGGAACATACAGATCGATTTTACCTTATCTGCCGCACAGGAAAAAGCATTGGGTGAGATTAGACACATTTTTACAGAAAAACCAGTGTGCCTGTTGCATGGTGTAACGGCCAGTGGTAAAACAGAGATTTATACAAAACTAATAGAAGCATACATTGCTCAGGGAAAACAGGTTTTGTATATGCTTCCTGAAATAGCACTTACTTCGCAGATCATACGAAGGCTGCAGAAACATTTTGGCGGATACATTGCTATCTATCATTCCAAATTTAACCCAAATGAAAGAGTAGAGATTTGGAACAAGATCAAAAATGGAGAAACCAAAGTGGTATTGGGTGCACGTTCTTCTTTATTTCTTCCATTCCATAATTTAGGTTTGATTATTGCTGATGAAGAACAGGATGCTTCCTACAAACAACAGGATCCTGCACCACGTTACCATGCAAGGGATGCCGCCATTTATTATGCGTCGCTAAACCATGCCCATGTATTGTTGGGCAGTGCCACACCATCTTTAGAAAGTTACGAGAACTGTGTACAAAAAAAATATGGATTGGTAAGGCTGGACGAAAGATATGGACAGGTTGAATTACCACAGATCAGTATTATTGATATCAAAAAAATCCCCTCAAAAGAAAAAGGAAAAATTGCTTTAACACCGCAGCTGATTGCAGCAATCGAAACTTCTTTACAACAAAAAAAACAGGTGATCCTGTTTCAGAACCGGAGAGGGTATTCACCTTACCTATTGTGTAATACCTGCGGATGGATACCACAATGCAAACATTGCGATGTAACCCTTACCTATCATAAAGCAAAAAATAGTTTAACCTGTCATTACTGCGGCACCTCCTACCCGGTTATTAATACCTGTGCGGCATGTGGCAGTCATCAGTTTACGCAGAAGAATTTTGGTACAGAGAAAATTGAAGAACTGGTAGCAGAAGCATTTCCTGATGCAAAGATTTCGAGAATGGATTATGATAGTGTAAAAGGGAAAAACGATCATGATGCACTCATTAAACTATTTGAGCAACAACGGATAGATATATTGGTAGGTACGCAGATGGTGGTAAAGGGACTTGATTTTGAACACGTAAATTTAGTGGGTATTATAGATGCAGATGGTATTTTGAATTTTACGGATTTCAGGGTTAATGAACGTGCTTTTCAATTGATGGAGCAGGTAAGTGGCCGTGCCGGAAGAAAAGATGGAAAAGGAACGGTATTGGTACAGGTAAGTAATCCCTTGCATCCTGTTTTACAATTTGTGAAAGAACATGATTTTTCCAAATTGTATCAATACGAGATAAACAACCGAAAGCAATTTGATTACCCGCCTTTTACACGTTTAATTCAGGTAACCTTTAAACACAAAGAAAAACACCTGGCAGAAGAAGCAGCCCATATTATGATGCAGGGATTGAAAAAAGATTTTGGGGCTGCATGCAATGGTCCTGCACAGCCTGTGGTTGACAGGGTTCGGAACCAATATCTTTGGGAGATCCTGATCAAACTGCCGAAGGATACCAAACGAATTGCACTTTGCAAAAGAGAGATACAACAACAAACCATCATTATACAAACCAATAAACGATACCGCAGTGTAACCATCCTACCGGATGTAGATCCTGTATAACCCTTATGTCTTTTTTAGAAAACATATCCCTGAAACCATACAACAGTTTTGGCATTGATGTAATGGCCAGGCAGTTTACTTCATTTTCTACCCTAACTGAATTACAGGAATTAGCTGATACCCGTTTATTCAACTCGCAAAAGGAAAAACTGATTTTGGGTGGCGGCAGCAATATTTTATTTACCAAAGATTTTGATGGGCTGGTGTTAAAGAATAACCTCACGGGTATTGAACTGGTAAGAGAAGATGCAGACCACTACTATGTAAAAGTGGGTGCGGGAGAAAACTGGCATAGATTTGTGATGCATTGCATTGCGAATAACTATGCAGGCGTTGAAAACTTAAGTCTGATACCCGGAAATGCAGGTGCTTCGCCCATGCAG
Source organism: Sediminibacterium sp. (assembly GCA_965283715.1). Taxonomy (GTDB): domain Bacteria; phylum Bacteroidota; class Bacteroidia; order Chitinophagales; family Chitinophagaceae; genus Sediminibacterium. The sequence goes on from CBDIPL010000003.1 coordinate 404,337, forward strand.
AATATCGGTGCGTATGGAGTGGAGATCAAAGATGTTTTTCATGAACTCGAAGCATGGCATTTACAGGAGCATACCATAGAAACATTTACCAATAGCGATTGTGGTTTTGGCTATCGGGAAAGTGTTTTCAAGAAAAAGCATAAGGGAGCATTTATTATTCTTTCTGCTACTTTCCGTTTACGCAAGCAACCTATATTTGAAACAAGCTATGGTGCCATTGAGCAGGAACTGGAGAAGATGGGTGTAGAAAAATTATCCATTCAACAGATTTCACAGGCGGTGATTCGTATTCGCAGTAGTAAATTACCAGACCCTGCCATAACAGGTAATGCCGGCAGCTTTTTTAAAAACCCTGTTATCAGCACTACTCAATATGAGGAACTAAAAAAACAATTTCCGCAAATACCGGGGTATCCTGCGGGAGAAACCAATATTAAAATTGCGGCGGGCTGGCTGATAGAACAATGTGGATGGAAAGGATACAGAAAAGAAGATGCCGGCTGTTATGAAAAGCAGGCGTTGGTACTGGTAAATTATGGTACAGCCAGCGGTAAAAACATCTATGATCTTTCACAATCTATCATTGAAAGTGTAGCACAAAAATTTTCGGTGCTGCTTGAGCGAGAAGTGAATATTATGTAATAACGTGCTGTGCTCACAAACTTGTTTATTGTAAACCGTGCCTTTGTGTACGATTGTTTTTCGCACAAAGAAACGGCTTTATTTATGTATGATGTATATTCTTCCCTGCGTTCATTGCGATTCTTGGCTACCTATGCGATACAAAAAAGGTAAAGCAGTAACGCAATACCCGCAATGGATGCGCAAGGTTCGCAATGATTATTGATTTTAATAGTACAGCTCGTGATGTAATACCAATTAGATTTTACATTGAACTGGGGCGACTGTAAGCAAACCGTCCACATATTTGCCACAAAAAAAAGAGGCTATCAAATGATAGCCTCTTTTTTATTCCAATCTGATCGATTAATAGTATTTCAGCTTCATTTCAACGCGACGGTTAAGGCCACGACCTTTTGCGGTTTTGTTATCAGCAACCGGTTTGGTAGAACCAAAACCTTCAGAAGCAACTCTGGATGCATCTACACCACCTTTAGTGGTAAGGTAATCGTAAACAGATTTTGCACGGTTCTGACTCAATGGGTTGTTGATTTTATCGCTACCGGTATTGTCGGTATGTCCTTCAATATCCAGTTTCAGTGCAGCATCTTCTTTCAGAATAGCAGCAACATCATTCAAAGATTTGAAAGATTTAGGTAACAATTTAGCACTACCGGTTACAAAGAAAATATTCTTGGCACTGGTGGCTACTTTTTTAACGATCTCTTCTTTGATCACCGGACAACCATTGTTCTCACGAACACCAGGTACATCAGGGCATCTATCTTCTTCATCATTGATGCCATCTTTATCACGGTCAGGAATAGGACAACCCTGGTAACGGGCAACACCTGCTACATCCGGACACTTATCTTCTTCATCATTGATACCATCTTTATCACGGTCAGGAACCGGACAACCCTGTATTTAGCCGTCCCTTTTACAGTTGGGCATTTATCGTTCTCATCGTTGATGCCATCACCATCTGTATCAGGTACCGGGCAGCCATCGTATTTTGCTGTACCGGCAACTGTAGGGCACTTATCGTTTTTATCAAGGATACCATCGTTATCAGTATCTTTTTCAACAACCGGTGCAGGTGGTGGAGGCGGTGGAGCAACCACAACAGGCGCCGCTTTTCTCTCTTTTAAAGGAGAACCGATGCCAATTGAATAGGTAAGGTGGTTGGTAGACAGATTTGAAATTTTACCATTGGAACCTAAATGGGTATTCAAAAAAGTTTCTTCGCCCAGGTTAAATTGCAAGCCCAAACCCATGGGTACATAAGCGGCAAAATAAGTGCCTGCATACATAGATGCACCTAATCCAACACTGAAATAGGGAACCATGAAATGTTTGTCTGTAAGCAACTTGACATTAATGTTGGCCGATGTTTCCAGAAAAAATCTGTTTTCGTTAGTAGCTGTTACACCTGAAGTATAAGCAAACGGGTATTTTACGTATGAACCACCTAAGGTTCCCATAAAATCGATATGCTCTGTCAATCCTTCGTAATAATTGATTCCTACGCCGGGAGACATGTCTTTAATCTTGGTCCATTGTTTATTACTTAATACAGAAGACAATGAAGTGCGATCTATCAGGTCAGCTGTTTTCATATCTTTCAAAAAGAAATTGAAAGACAAAGTGGGTCTTTTTTTATAGCTGATGGTGGTTTGTGCGAATAATCCCGCAGACATACCAATAGCTATCAGGGAAAAGATGAGTTTCTTCATAATACAAGTTTTAGTATAAGGATACAAAAATACAGTCAGAATCTGACTTTTAAAAATTAAGATAACTTTATAATTATACCCATTTAGTTCAGAGTGCCTTTTTTTACCCGCTCTACTTTGACTTTTACCAACCCACTTTTGATAAAATTCAGCTTTTTAGCCGCGGCCCTGCTGAGATCCACTACCCTTCCCTTGGCTTTCATTCTGGGGTGCATACGGTCGTTAATTCGCAATATGATGGATTTGTTATTTTTTACGTTGGTTACCCTAACCCATGTATTTAATGGGAAATGATTACTGGCAGCTGACATTTTATTATTCCGGAAAATTTCGCCCGTAGCTGTTTTGGTACCGTCAAAATTGATACTATAAAAACTGGCTGTTCCAATTACGGTATGCTTATCTGTATCATATGGTTTTAGATTATCTTTTTTTATAGAATCCTCACTGATCAGGCTATCCTTTATTAAGGGGATAGAATCTGTTACTAATGGCACAATTGGCGCTTCGCGCACAAACTCAATTTCCTGCACCTTAACCTTGGCTAAACCGGCTTGTTTATACTCTAATATGGCGGCTGCATCTCCACTCATATCTACCACCCTTCCCTTTTTCTTCATCCGGGGGTGCATTCTGTCGTTAATACGAACGATCACTGATTTCTGGTTTTTTAGATTGGTAACCAAAACCCAGGTATTCAGCTTAAAATTATTGCTTGCGGCAGTCAGCTTTTTGTTTCTGTAACGTTCACCGGTAGCCGTAATGGAGCCATCTAGGTTTGCCTTATAATAACTGGCAATACCAGTAATGGCTTTACCTTTGGTTTTAAAGGTGTTTGGAGTGGTTGTGGTATCAGGAAGAACAAGAACAATTGGCTTTTGAATAACCAACTCGGATTGAACAATAGTGTCTGATAAATAATTGATTACAGCTATTTGTTCTATTTTAACATTCGTCTTTTTTGTCGCTGGTATTCCTAATTTAGCGGCAGCAATACTGGTTAATTCTACTATGGGTGCCGATTTTTTTTTAGAGGTCCGATCAGTAACCCTAACCAATACAGACTTTCCATTTTGGCTATTGGTTACCCGGATCCAGCTATCAAATGGAAAAGAATTACAAGCTGAGGTAAATGAGTTGTTATCCAAAAAACCACCATTAGCCATTTTCTTTCCCTCCGCTTTCAGGCTATATACCCCAGCTTTTCCTTTTAGTGCTTTACCCACCACCTTGAATGAATCAGGATAAACAGTCAGATACTTTTGAATGATTCTGGAACTATCTTCCTGGGCCTCAAGTGAAGTCAGATGGATGAAACAACCTAGTATAAACAGTATGCTTTTGAACATGAATTAGGTACTTTGTGCCAGATATTTGTTTTTTCCGCAGAAGTAAAGTAGGGAAAGCCCGCGGATTAAGACAATATTTTGACTTGTTTTTCTATCCTTTGAAAAAGCACTTGTTTTCAAACATTGTGCCAAGATCTTATTAATTATTAAACTTTAATTGCAAATAACTAAAACATATAATTGATAATCATTTATTTGCGAATTATTAATATATTCCTAAACAAAACGAGCTTGTTACACAAACAGTTTTTATTAACCGCCATTTTGCTGGGTTTACAGTTTCAATTTCTGGGAGCACAGGAAAACAGAGGCAACCTGCTAAGAATTGAAAACCCCTTGAATCAAACCATTATAGAAATTGACTTACCAATGTCCTTAGACAAATGGAATCTAAAAAAAAGAACCACCCTTATTTTTTATGCCCTGCCTAACGGAAATAGTATTGAATGGACACGCGGCAAGAAAACAGGGCTTGATGACGATTGGCATTATGATATTCAACACATTGCAGCACAGACTGCTTATTTGAGACAAGTAATGCATGACCAGAATATTGTTGTTGCATATATGGCCAACAACCTAAAAAGTTGGCCTGCCTGGAAAAAACAACAAACGAATGGGCCCGCAGAAATTAAGCGAATAGTAGATTCGATAACAGGGATGTTTGAGCAGTTTCATCCGGACATTATTCTGAACAGCCATAGCGGTGGCGGCAGCTTTATTTTCGGCTATCTGGATGCAGTAAAAGCCATACCTGATCAGATAAGACGCATATCTTTTATAGATAGCAATTATGGATACGAAGATTCACTCCATGGCAACAAGCTTAGCCAATGGCTGTTATCACCTTCAAAGCATTACCTGAACGTATTGGCATATAATGACAGCGTTGTGATATATAATGGGAAACCTCTGGTAAGTGCAACCGGTGGTACCTGGTACCGTAGCCAACTACTGCAAAGAAAACTTGCGGAAACCTTTCACTTCAAAATAGAGAAAGATACTAGTCTGATACATTATAGTTCTATATCAAACAGAATTGATATCTATCTGAAAATCAATAAGGAAGGAAAAATTTATCATACCGAACAGGTAGCCAGAAACGGCTTCATTCATACCACCATCAGTGGAACAAAATACCAGAAGAAGGCGGGATATCTATATTGGGGTGATAGGGTGTATGAGGCATTGATTCGTCCATAGACCATAGACTATGGACCATGGTCTATGGTCTATGGACGGTATTTACCCGTCTTTTCATCAGCAGTCATATTTCCCCTACTCCTTACCTGAATTTGTACCTGCGCTATCCATTCGGGACATTCACGAGCATTGAGATGCTCATTCACAAGGTTAATAACAGCCATCACCTCTGCATAAGTGCCTTCCAAAACGGTGGCAAATGGGCCCACTTCATATTTGATCCCTGATTGTTGAATAATGGCTATAGCTTCATCAACCCATTCATATGGATGCCTGTCCTGAACAATAGGCAAAATCTGAATGGAAGCGTTAACCAAATAAGTATGCATAGGATTATATTTCGGAAACCTCAATAACTGCATCCAGGTTCAGTGCACCGTGAATATGCGGGAAAACTTCGTTTATGGAACCTGCCAATTCAAATATTAGCGGCCTTTCAACCTTGCTTTTCTCTATTTTTAGCTTAATAAGTCCTGTTTTGCCCTGATAATACCTGTTTAACACACCGGCAACCTGCGGTTCGGTACTACAATGGATAAAACCTTCTGTTACCAGGCTGTCTGAATCATAATGCCCTAATTTCTGTGCCTCTGCCCACTGCTCGCGGGTGGTAACGTGGTATATAAAATCGGATTCCATGTTTTCTTGTTTTGGTAACACAATCAATCGTGAAGTATAAAACGCTTCGTCTACCCTTCATATTGCACAAAAAATACTTTATGCAATAACAGGCTTTATTTTCTGATCTATCAGCATCAGATCGGCGAGTACCATGGCTGTTACTGCTTCGAGTACTACGGGAACGCGTAGGGCAATACACAGGTCGTGCCTGCCTTTTACCGAGAAGCTTTCTGTGGTATTGGTTTCCCAATTTAGGGTAATTTGTTCTTTAGGAGTTGAAGAGGTAGGCTTTACAACTATTCTGAAAACCAGTTCATTGCCATTTGTAATACCACCCACAATACCACCTGCATGGTTGGTAGTTGTTTTTCCGGATGCATCGGTAATAGGATCATTATGATCTACGCCAAACATCTTAGCTGCGGCAAAACCAGCCCCGAATTCAATGCCTTTAATAGCAGGAATGGAAAATACAGCATGTGCGAGTAATGACTCAGCTGAATCGAAAAAATGCTCACCCAGGCCAACCGGCAAACCATTTACCCGGCATTCCACAATACCGCCAATACTGTCTTTGGCTTCTATGGCTTTATTCAATCCTTTTTCCAAATCTGCTTCCCCTCCTATTTCCAATATGGTTGATCTGACTTCTATTCCTTTCAATAATTTCTTGGCTATCACTCCAGCAGCCACCAGGCAAACGGTTAATCGGCCACTGAAATGTCCACCTCCCCTGAAATCCTCAAAGCCGCCATATTTGGCATGCGCCGTAAAATCGGCATGTCCGGGACGGGGAACGGACCGTTGTTTTTCATAATCCCCGCTTCGGGTATTGTTGTTTTCGAATAGTATAGTGATAGGGGCACCCGTAGTGCGGCCATTAAATAACCCACTTTTAAAGATGGGAATATCATCTTCTTTGCGCGGTGTGGTACCTTTTTGAACACCGCCTTTTCTTCGTTCAGTGTCTTCTGTAAAATCGGCCACAGCTAAGGGAAGTCCTGCCGGACAGCCATCAATGACTAATCCGACTGATTCGCCATGCGATTCGCCAAAAATATGAATGCGGAATATGCGGCCGAAACTGTTCAATGTGGAGGGTTTATTGGTTTACTGGTTTATTGGTTTGTTAGTGTGGCATCTAAACTGCTTAGATGCTGGTAGAAATCGGGGTAGGATTTGTTGATGGCTTCGGCTTCTTCGATGGTTACAGCACTGTTTGCCTTCAATCCGGCAACGGCGCAGGCCATGGCGATGCGGTGGTCGTGGCGGGAATGTGTGATTGCACCTTGAACGCCGGTTCCACCCTTGATCAGCATCAAATCGTCCTGTAAACTGATTTCAATGCCCAATTTAGCAAACTCCTGCTGTAATGTGAGTCCGCGATCACTTTCTTTATGCGCAAGCCGCTTTACACCTTCAATCACCGTGGTACCCTCACAATAAGCAGCCAGTGCCACCAGTGGTGGAAAAAGATCCGGGCAATCGTTGGCATTGAAATGAAACGCTTTCAAAGTCAGAGGGCCTATTTCAATCTCATTTGTACGAATAGACAACTGGCAACCACAATCTGACAGTGCTTGTAAAATGGCTTTATCGGCTTGGGTTGAGTAAACATCTAATCCTTGTACTGTTATCGGTCCTGCAATAGCCCCTGCTACCAGGAGGAATGCAGCTCCGCTCCAATCGCCTTCAACGGTGTATTGGATATGGGTATTGGGTAATTGGGTAATTGGGTAATTATTAAAATGGAATAACTCGTGGTTGGTGTGCTGCACCTCCCAGCCAAAGTGGTGCATTACTTTCAGGGTAAGATCGATATAGGGCTTGCTTTTTAAGTCTTTTACGGTGATGGTAACATCATGGGCACCGGCTGCACCGTAAGCCATGAGTAAACCAGTGAGAAATTGTGAACTGAGTGATCCATCCACTGTAATATTAGCTGGTTTTATAGGACCCTGAATTTGCAAAGGCAGTTTGCCATTATTTGATTGCACTTTCACACCTAACTGCGGCAGAATTTCATCAAAGAAATCCATCGGGCGGGTTAGTAAACTGCCTGTGCCGTTTAATGTAATGGCTTCTGAACTTAGCGCTGCAATGGGTGTGAACATGCGAATACCCAAACCACTTTCACCGCAATTCACTTCCCTATTTTTTGGATGGATGCCCTCAGATTTTATGATGAGGTTACCATTCTCTGCAAAAGCCACTTCTGCTCCCAGTTTCTGAATCACATCGATAGCAGCCAAATCATCATTGCTTTTACCCGGATTTAACAGTGTGGTTTCACCAACGGTAAGTAAGGCGGCGGCACAAGCACGTTGCATACTGCTTTTGCTGGCAGCGGCATGAATGGTTCCGGAGAGTTGAGATGGGTGAATACGTACAATCATAGATAAATAGCACGCGATAACAGTGGATCAATAGGGTTACCAATCCGTGAAATCTGCGATCAGAATTGTTTAAAAATATCCTGTAGCTGAACAAATAACAAAGGCTGCACCACTCCTTTCCCGATTTTTTCAAGCAGGATATAATTGATGCTTACATTGTCTTTCTTCTTATCCATCATCAACACTTTAAATGCTTTTTTGGTGTTGAATTTGGCAAAAGTGGGCAATCCGTATTTTTCCAATACCTGCACCACCAGTTCTGCACCTGTAAAATGTTTTAGTTGCTGCGACATTACTGCAGCATAGGTCATACCAATGCTAATGGCTTGTCCATGACTGAGCTCATACATGTTCTCGATGGCATGACCGAGTGTATGCCCAAAATTCAGCAGTTTACGTTCGCCCTGTTCAAACTCATCATTTAGGACGACTTTGGTTTTGATCAACACATTCTGTTCAATTAAAGAAGCCAGTAATTTTTCATTCTTTTGAAAATCACTGAGTTTGTGCTTTTGCAGCAGGCGAAACATCACTGCATCTTTGATGCAGGCATGTTTGATGATTTCAGCAAACCCGTTTTGCCATTCGGCTTTGGGTAATGTTTTGAGAAAAGACAAATCAAACAGTAAAAAGGCAGGCTGTCTGATCAATCCCACCATGTTCTTATATACGCCAACATCAATGCCATTTTTACCACCGATAGACGCGTCTACCATCGCCAATAAAGAAGTGGGGGCAAAACCAAAACGAATACCGCGCATATAAATGCCCGCCACATAACCGGTGATATCTGTAACTACACCTCCGCCTACGCCAATCAAAGTAGTTTTTCTATCGGCACCGAATGCAAGTAACTGGTCAATCACACCATCTACCGTTTGCTGCACTTTGTATTGCTCGCCTGCTTTTAATACAATGGTATTCCAGCCTTTGAATTTCTTTTTGTGTTTGGCAAAAACATGTTCATCCGTAATGATCACGGCATTTTCTTTCGGAGCCAGTTTTTCGATATAAGAAAAATCTGCTTCGAAATAATAGTTGACCGTTGTACTGGAGAATGTGAAATTTCTTTTCTTCACGGGAGGGATTAATTAACGGATTGCGGATGGGTGGATTAATGGACAGCGAATTAAATTCACTCCTTCATTAATCCACCCATTTGCTAATTATGAATTCATGATCTTGTTCTGGTGTGTAATACTTTCCATGTGAACCGCATCAAAATATTTGGTCACAAATTCTTTACTCAGTCCCAGTTTTTCACCTTTAGTGAAAGCTCTTTCCAGAATACTGTTCCAGCGATTGGTTTGCAGGATGGTGATGTTATTGTCTTTTTTATACTGACCAATGTTCTCTGCCACTTTCATACGCTGGCTTAAGATCTGCATCAATTCATCATCCAGGTTATTGATCTGCTGGCGTAATTTTTCCAATGCTGCATGGTATTCAGGAGAGGTTGTGTCTTCTTTTCTCCAGCGGATGCTGCTGATCATTTCTCCCAGTTTTTCTGGTGTGATCTGCTGTTTGGCATCGCTCCAGGCATTGTCCGGATCAATATGACTTTCAATAATCAGTCCATCAAAATCAAGATCAATGGCAGTTTGTGCCACATCTAATAAAATATCTCTTCTGCCACAAATATGTGAAGGATCATTGATCATTAATAACTCAGGATAGCGGCGTTTCATTTCGATTGCCAAATGCCACATAGGCGCATTCCTGTATTCTGTATTTCCATAAGAGCTGAAGCCACGATGTATTAAACCAACATGTTTGATGCCTGCTTTCTGCACACGCTCCATAGCACCGATCCACAATTCCAGATCAGGGTTAATGGGGTTTTTGATCAACACTGGTACATCCACTCCACGTAATGCATCGGCCACATCCTGCACACTAAATGGATTAACCGTAGTACGTGCACCAATCCAAAGAACATCCACATCAAAATGCAAAGCATCTTCTACCTGTTTGCCGGTGGCTACTTCTACCGCTACGGGCAAACCCGATGCTTTACGGGCTGCCTGCAACCAGGGTAAGCCCTTTGTACCAATACCTTCAAAACTACCCGGGCGTGTACGCGGTTTCCAGATACCTGCACGCAGGATATCTACTTTACCCGTTGCCGCCAAACGGACAGCAGTCTGCATCACCTGCTCTTCTGTTTCGGCACTACAAGGACCTGAAATAATGAGTGGACGTTTTTGCAATAAAGCTTCCACTGATGTTGTTTGTTCGATTGCTTGCTCCATAGGTAATTAATAATTAGAAATTAATAATTAATAATTGGGATATGCGATTATTAATTATTCTCTTGATTTTTTATTCAGTTATAAATAAGAACCCGTTATTAAAATCATTCCATATTCCGCTTAACAAGATGCTTCCATTATTAATTATTAATTTCTAATTATTAATTAATAACTACCCTTCCCCTCTTCTCGGTTTCTTCGAAAATCCTGCCGGGCCGCCACTGTCTGCATCATTCATACGAATGCGTCTGCCTTTGTAACTTTTACCGTCCAGAGAACGGATCATTTGTTGTGCGGCACCTTTATCGATCTCGATCCAGCTATTCATGTCTCTCATATCTATCTTACCCAACACCTCTTTCTTCAGATCGCTCATATCCAGGATATACTGTAGGAAACTGGCTTTGAAAAACCCATCTTTGGTACCGAGGTTCACAAACAAACGGGTATTGCCGCCACCACGTGTGTATTCTCTTCTGCTATCACCACGTCCTTCGCTTCTATCATTTCTGTCATCCCTTCTTCTTGGTTCGCTTCTATCGCCCGCATCACGCTTGCTTCTTTCGCGGAGGTTCAGGTCTTCTGAGTTCTCATAGTATTTCAGGAACCGGTCAAACTCCATCGCAGCCACTCTTTTCAGCACATCTTCTTTGCTCACTTCTGCAAACTTCTCTGCCAGCATGGGAACATAGGTTTCATAATCTCCATGACTGATATCGGCTGATAATAATTTATCCATGAAAGCAAAGAATTGTTTTCTGCAAACATCTTTCCCACTTGGAATATCCAGCTTATGAAACTGCGAGTTATTGATGCGTTCGATCTGCTTGAATTTGTACATCTCTTTTGCATGCACAATAGAAATACAGATTCCCTGGTTACCGGCACGACCGGTACGGCCGCTTCGGTGTGTATAGATCTCTACGTCATCAGGTAACTCATAATTGATCACGTGTGTAATACCCACCACATCAATACCCCGTGCAGCCACATCGGTAGCAATCAGTAATTGCAAGCTCTTATCACGAAACTGACCCATTACACGATCACGCTGCTGTTGTGTTAAATCGCCATGCAAAGCATCAATATCATACCCTTCCCTGGTTAAACGTTCAGAAATTTCCTGAGCGTCTAATTTCGTTCTGGTAAAAATGATACCATAAATACCGGGGTTAAAGTCAATGATCCTTTTCAATGTTTCGTAACGGTGTTGTGCTGTGGTTACGTAGTACTGGTGATCGATACTTTTGTTGGCAGTATTTACTTTACCTACAGTTACTTCTTTTGGATCTTTCATGTACTTCTTGCTCACCTTACGAATTTCAGTTGGCATAGTAGCACTAAAGAGCCAGGTACTTTCGCGGGCCGGAGTATTCTTAAGGATGAATTCAATATCATCCTGAAAACCCATATTCAGCATTTCATCTGCCTCATCCAGTACCACATATTTGATTTGTTCCAGGTTGATCGCTTTTCTTTCAATCAGATCAATCAAACGACCCGGTGTAGCAACTACAATCTGTACGCCCCTTTTCAGGTCACGGATCTGTAAACCGATAGACGCACCACCATACACAGCCACCACAGAAACACCGGTCATGTATTTTTTAAAGAGCTCTATTTCTTTCACGATCTGCAGGCAGAGTTCCCTTGTAGGACAAACCACCAGCGCCTGCGGATACTTTGCCGCAGCATCAATAATATGCAGCAAAGGCAGGCCAAAAGCCGCTGTTTTGCCGGTTCCCGTTTGCGCAAGGCCAATAAAGTCCTGTGTGCCACTCAGCAATACGGGGATTGCCTGTTCTTGTATTGCGGTTGGGTTCACATACCCCAACTCATCCGTTGCCTGAATCAATCTAGCATCAATTCCCAACGCTTCAAATGTCGTCATGTATTAAAAAATTTGCCGCAAAGGTACTTTTTATATGCCTCTTTGGCCGTTTTTTGTTTGAAACCCAATAGTAGTAAGGCTGTTAGCTATTAGCTGTAAGCTTTTAGCATTTGCTAAGGGCTTGCAGCTAACAGCTTTATTTCAAAATTCTCCTAATCCCATTCGCTTTTTCAATCAACTCTCCTAAATATTCGTAATTCTCCTTCTCCAAACAGGCTTTGAACTTGCGTAACTGGGCAATGTGTTCGTTTAGTACATCTAACACATTGTCTTTGTTTTGCATAAAAATAGGCACCCACATGGCCGGGTTACTTTTGGCCAACCGCACGGTACTTTCAAAACCTCCACTGGCCAGTTCAAAAATGGCATCTTCCTCTCTTTCTTTCTCCAAAACGGTATTGGCCAGTGCAAATGAGGTGATATGCGAAATATGACTAACATAAGCCACATGCACATCGTGGTCTGCGGCATTCATGTATACCAGGTGCATACCTAATAGGTCATATACTTGCTCTACCAGTTTAACTGCATCTGCATCACTGTCTTCTTTACTGCAGATTACGGTAGCCTTGTTTTCAAATGCACCTTTCACCGCAGCTTCCGGACCGCTATATTCTGTACCCCACATAGGGTGAGTGGCAACAAAACGTCCACGATTACTGAATTGAGCCGCAGATTCGCAGATTACTTTTTTGGTAGAGCCTACATCCATCAGCACCTGATGGGTAATTACCTGCATAATCAGTGGTAACAAAGCTTCTGCCGCATTAATGGGTGTGGCCAATATTACCAGGTCGGATGCACGAACCGCTGCTTCCAGTGTACTAATCTCATCCACCAATCCCAGTTCCAATGCTTTTTTACAATGCATTTCACTGGCATCTACCCCAATCACTTTATCGGCAAATCCCTTCTCCTTCAATGTCAATGCCATTGAACCACCGATGAGGCCGATACCTATTATTGTAATAACCATGGTACTTGATAATTAATAATTAGTAATTAATAATTAGTAATTGAAAAAGGTTGTTTATCATAACTGTTTTAAAAATTATTAATTACTAATTTTTAATTTTTAATTCTCTTGATTGCTTCTTCAAACCTTTCCACACTTCCACACAAGCTCACCCTGATGTATCCATTTCCGGCACTGCCAAAAATGCCGCCGGGGGTGATGAATACATTTGAGTTGTATAAAACTTCATCACTGAGCTCGTAACCTGTATTATATTTTGCTGGAATTTTCGCCCATACAAACATGCCAACCTGGGTTGTTGAAAATTCGCAATTAAGCAGGAGTAAGAGTTCAAATACTTTTTCCCTGCGTTGTTTGTAAATGGCATTGATATCATCGTACCATTCTTTCCCTAGACTCAAAGCCTTTGCTGCTGCGAGTTGTACGGGAAGGAACATGCCGCTGTCCATATTACTTTTAAACCGTAAGATCTCATCAATTCTTTCTTTGGCACCACAAAGCATACCCACTCTCCAGCCGGCCATATTCTGGCTTTTGCTTAATGAGTTTAATTCAACAACCACCTCTTTTGCCCCTTCCACACTTAATAAACTCATTGGAGTATCGTTCAGAATAAAACTGTAGGGATTATCATGACAGATCAATATGTTGTTCTTTCTCCCGAAGGCAACAATTTTCTCAAACAATGCTTTGGTTGGTAATTGCCCGGTAGGCATATGCGGATAATTTACCCAGAGCAATTTTACTTTACTGAGATCTGTTTTTTCCAACGCATCAAAATCCGGAGCCCAATTGTTTTCTACTTTCAGTTCATACGCCACTGCTTTGCCACCCGCTAATTTTACAGCACTGCTATAGGTAGGATAACCCGGGTTGGGAATCAACGCTACATCACCTTCATTCAAATACGTCATGCAGATATGCATAATACCTTCTTTACTTCCAATCAATGGCAAAATCTCTGTATCTGCATTCAGCGTAACCCCATACCATTGTGCATACCAATCTGCAATCGCTTTCCGTAATATCGGGGAACCTTTGTAATTCTGGTAGGCATGTGTGTTGGGCTTTGCCGATTCTTCCTGCAATACTTTTACCACATCGTGATGGGGAGGCAGATCGGGACTACCAATACCCAGGTTGATAATGTTCTTACCCTGTTTATTGAGCTCATCAATCTCACGTAATTTTTGTGAGAAATAATATTCACCAATACCGTCCAGTTTTTTAGAAGTAGCTACTGTCATAATTATCCTTTTACAACTTTTCCTTTTTTGTATACACCGAATATTTTAACGCTGTTGGTAAGTGATTCTATTGCGTTCATCACATAGTCAAATTGTTTACGCGAATCAAAATCCATATCAGCATAAAAACCATATTTAAAATTACTGCCCGGTATGGGCATACTTTGCAGTTTACTGAGGTTAATACCACCTTCTGCAATCGTGGCTAAAACCTTTGACAGTATGCCTTTGGAGTGATTGGTCTGGAAATAAATAGACGCTTTATCTGCATTGCTGACCGCTAACGCTTCTGCTTCTCTTTTCAATACCAGAAAGCGGGTTACATTATTTTTTTGTGTTTGAATATTGGGAGCGATCACATCCATTCCGTAAAGTTCAGCTGCGAGTTTACTGGCAATAGCGGCGGCATGTTTATTGTGTTTCTGGTGAATATGTTTGGCACTTAATGCAGTGTCTTCTGTTTCTACCAGTTTCCATCCGTATTTTTCCAGGTAATCAAGGCATTGTAAAATGGCCATTGGGTGACTATGCACTTCCTTGATATCTTCCAGCGCCACGCCAGGGTTTACCATGAGGTTCTGGCTGATGGAGAGATATACTTCGCCGATCACTTTCAATTTGCTTTTCTGCAACAGGTTATAATTGGGAAGTATACTGCCTGCGATAGAATTTTCGATGGCCATAATACCACCGGCAGATTGTTTTGGATCAAGTGATATACGAACCAGTTCACGAAATGTAGCGCAGGGAATGACTTCTACCTGCTTTCCAAAAAAAGAACGAGCAGCCACCTGGTGAAAACTTCCTTCATACCCCTGAATGCAGATGCCATTTTTTACTTGCCCCCCGGATAGAGGAGTAAGTGTGGCTTTATCTTGTTTCGTATTGGTCATGTTTGCTGTCTGTTTCATTTCCCGCCTGAGATAGGGCCAAAAAAATCCCGGCCTGTTGGGCCGGGATCGTATCTTAATTTGTTGTTAGCTTTTTTATGCTTTGGCAAATACTACCCGGCTTCTTTTTTCAAAGAAGTAATAAAAGAAAAAATAGAAAGTATTTGCGATGATGTTTTTCATTCTGAATCAAATATAGGCATTGTGTTTATTCAATCTCCACATTTATTAAAAAATATTATACTAACAAACCTTAGTTCATAAAATAGTACTCCACGATCATATCAACGCCGGAATACCTATCCTGCATTGTTAGTCCTTGTAGCAACCGGAAATAAAAAGCCCCTCCGTGGAAACGGAAGGGCGTCTAACGATTGCTTGCCATATGAAAAATAGTTCGAAAGCTGTTCAGACCGGCAAGCTAAGTCACCTCATTATCTATCACACTTAGCTTTAATCAATTACTTTTTAGTTGTGTCAACAGCAGCTTTGGTAGTATCCATAGCAGCGGCAGCAGCTGAATCAGCAGCAGCAGCAGCACTTAAGCTATCAGCAACTTTAGCAGAATCAACAGCAGGTGTTTGGTTTTCTCCAGAACCGCAGGCAGCGAAAGCGCCCAGGGCTAATACGAATAACAGCTTTTTCATTTTTTGTTTGTTTTGTTGTGAGTGAATTTCTTATTAATACCCGCAGGTGATAAAAGGTAACCCTGAGTGACAAGTATTTTTAAAAAATAATTTTAGGTCTATTTTGGGTTACTTTTGCCCCCTCTCTAGTATTAAAAGGACAGATAGTGAAAGCCGATACTAACGAACAAGCATTATTAAAGGGACTGGCACTGAACGACTCCAAGGCCATCGAAACCATTTACAAGGACAATTTTTCGATGGTACAGGCTTTTATTCTGCAAAACAACGGTTCTTACGACGACGCCCGGGATATTTTCCAGGAAGCAATGATTGCCCTGTATGAAAAAGCACAAAGCGAATCATTTGTCTTAACCTGTCAAATTAAAACCTATGTATATTCCATATGCAGGCGTTTATGGCTTAAACGACTACAGCAGCTTGGTAGATATTCGAACCAGGTTGATAGCCTGGATGAGACTGTTCCGGTTGAAGAGGACCTTGAAATACACGAAAAACGCAACGCTGAGTTTGCGATAATGGATCGGGCTATGAACAGCCTGGGAGAACCGTGTAAGAGTTTATTGGAGGGGTATTATTTGAAAAAAATGGGTATGCAGGAGTTGGCCGCCGAGTTTGGCTACACCAACGCCGATAATGCCAAGAACCAGAAATACAAATGTTTGATGCGGTTAAAGAAATTGTTCTTTTCGCAATATAATATTGGAGACTAAACATCATGGACGACATTCTATTACTCGAAGCAATTGAAAGGTACCTCAACGGCGATATGGATGCTGCTGAACGTACGTATTTTGAAACGCTCCGGAAAAATACCCCTGAAATAGACCAGATGGTGGTTGAACACAGTATGTTCCTTCACCAGATGGACATCTATTCTGTTCACCGTAACCTGAGAAACAGCATACAGATTTCTCATGCCAAATTGCTGGAACGTGGCGATATCAATGAAGGTGGCGAATTAACCACTAAGGGTAAGGTGATACAGATTTGGAACAAATACAAACGTGTAACCGCCATTGCCGCTTCGGTAGGTGGTGTGATTGCGTTGGTAATTAGTGGTCTGGCTATTTATTTCTCTCCGGTAATCAATGGTAACCAGATTGAGCAGCTGAGCAAAGCAGTAGATGTTATTAAAAAGAACCAGCAGTACCAGGGTGCCTTAATTAATGAAGTGAAAAAAAGCAAAGTTCCGGAAGATGTGCGGGTGATTAGTGGTGGTTCCGGCTTTTTGATAGACCCGAAAGGATATATTATTACCAATGCACACGTACTGAAAGGTTCCGGTGCCGTGGTGGTTAATAGTAAGGGACAGGAGTTCAGCGCTACCATTGCGCATATTGATAACGAAAAAGACCTGGCCATTTTGAAAATCAATGACACTGATTTTGAGCCCTTGAAAACACTCCCATACAGCATTCGTAAAGGAAGCTCTGATTTGGGTGAGGAAATATTTACGTTAGGCTATCCTAGAAATGATATTGTGTACGGCGAAGGGTACCTTAGTGCCAGAAGCGGTTACAATAGTGACTCACTTACTTATCAGGTACAGATCAGTGCCAACCCCGGTAACTCCGGTGGGCCGGTTTTTAATAATAATGGAGAAGTGATCGGTATTTTAAGTACCCGTCAGGCACAGGCAGATGGTGTGGCATTTGCAGTGAAATCAAAAAGCATTCACACCATGGTGGATGAATTGAAAAAAACAGATACGGCTTTCGAAAAAATGAAACTTCCTTCCCGCTCTTCTTTAAGAGGCGTGGAAAGAAAACAACAAATCACCAGACTGGAAGAGTCTGTGTTTTATGTGAAAGCGTTTAAGAAATAATTACAGTTAGATTTTGATTTTGCAGCCTGCTTTTTAAGCGGGCTGTTTTTTTTCGCGGTATACCCGGTTTACAATTATCATAGCCGGAAATATCAACGCATAAATAAACCTTGCTGCTATGGATGCAGGCAACCATCCCGGTAAACATAACAGTAAACCCAATAGAAAAATAATAGCAATAGAAAGGCTTCGGGTAGATGACATTTTGCGCAGTCGTTCATCATCTGCTATATACGAAAGCTTATGCTTGGGGTTACCAATATATTTCCAGAGCATAAATAAGGAAAGGCCGATCATAAACATATTAAAGCTATACCACATCCAAACACTATCTACCCCGCCATACCTGGAGTTTAATGCACTGCTAAATGGAACCATAATAATCCAAAACAAAAGATGCAGGTTCAACCATAATAATCCTCCGTTATAACTGTTTACATAGCCGAATAAGCGGTGATGACTTAACCAGAATTGACCTATCACAATAAAACTGAGCGTGAATCCAAAAAATTCAGCAAATTTTTCACGGAGGGCTTCTTTTAATGCATGAGTTACACCCCCTGGAATATCGAGTGGAATTTCAGGGACTTTTATCTCAATAACCAACAGTGTAATGGCAATGGCAAAAACGGCATCACTGAATAAAATCAATCTTTCCAGTTGAAACTGTTTCCTGTTTTCAAAAAGGTCATGGTGTGGGTGCGACATATAATAGCCGATTTTGGTTTTTCTAAAATAACCAAAAAAAAGGAGAAGCAACTGCTTCTCCTTTTCAAATAATTTGTTATCCGGAATATATCATGCCCATAAATTATTGGGATACTCGCCTGAACTTACGAGGGCATTAATGCTGGCCTGCACACCCGGTGCATCTTCCTTATACGTTACCCCAAACCATTTTGCAGATGTAGGAATTACTTTTACAACCCCTTTACCCGACTGTATATAGTGCTTGGTAGCAGTAGGAATAAAGAATTCCGATTTGGGTTCCTGCATGTGGTTATCCAGAAATACCCCGAATTGCTCTTCACATAAATCAATAAATCCGGGAGCAAAACAGAGATAGTTCATGCTAACCAAACTATCTTCCGACACTTCATGCAAACCAGTTGCATCTTCATAAGTAATCTTACCATTCTCACCACGAAATATACTGGTTCTTTCATTGATATCTGTAAGGTTACCGGATGCATCCACATCACAAACACCGCGGCTTACACTTCCATTATCACTCAATGTATTTTTTAATTCATACCCTACAATGCAATAGGTTTGTTCATTACATTGTGTAGTTAAAAAAGTATGGGCTTTTACAAACGCATCACGACCATAATAATCGTCTGCATTAATAACGGCAAAAGGTTCATTTACTTTTCCTTTACAACAAAGCACCGCATGGGCTGTGCCCCATGGCTTGGTTCTTTCTGTGGGAATGGTTCTGTCTCCAATGAAATATGTTAACTGCTGGTATACATAATCGGTAGCAATTCGTCCGCTTAATTTTGGTTCAAAGATGGCTTTAAAATTATCTGCGAATTCTTCTCTGATAATAAACACGACTTTACCAAATCCCGCACGAATGGCATCATAAATGGAATAATCCATGATGGTTTCACCTGAGGGGCCGAATGATTGGGTCTGTTTCATACTTCCATAGCGGCTGGCCATTCCGGCGGCTAAAATCACAAGCGTTGGTTTCATAGGGGGTATCTTTATTTGTAACGATCTTTACAATCTGAAATCAATTGGTTAGTGATTACAAATTTACAAAATATAAAGGTTCAACAGCTTTCGCTTTTTTCAAATGCAGCAACTGAAGTAGATCTGTTGCGGCTTGATTTGCTTCACCCAATTGTATCGGGTAACAAATGGTTTAAACTGCACTATTATCTTAAAGAAGCTAAAGACCTTAGGGCCGATACCATTGCCAGTTTTGGGGGAGCTTATTCCAACCATATCGTAGCTACCGCCTTTGCTGCAAAGGAGGCCGGTTTAAAAAGTATGGGATTGATCAGGGGAGATCAATTGCCTACCCTCTCACCCACCCTTTCAGAAGCCGAGAGTTATGGTATGAAATTGGTATTTATCAAGCGTGATGCCTATCGAAACAAAACTTCCCTAATTGAAACGCACCACCGTGAAGGGATGTACTGGATTAATGAAGGTGGCTATGGTACATTAGGTGCAAAAGGGGCTGCCGAAATACTAAAGGTTATTGATACTTCAAGCTACACCGATATACTTTGTGCCACAGGAACAGGAACCATGCTGGCCGGTTTAATCAGTGCCGCTTTACCAAAGCAGCAGCTCACAGGAATTAGTGTATTAAAAAATCATTTTCAAATAGAAAAGGAAATAAAGGCACTACTTAGTGCAGAGGATGCAATGAAACCCTTTACCATTATAGATTCCTATCATTTTGGAGGGTATGCCAAGCACCCGCCCGAACTGATTGATTTCATGAAAAGAATTTGGGAAACAGAAAGCGTACCTACCGATATCGTGTACACGTCAAAACTATTGTTTGGAGCGTATGACCTGTTACAAACGGGCTATTTTCCAGCGGGAAGCAGGGTATTGGTAATTCATAGTGGCGGTTTACAGGGCAATGCATCCCTCCCACCCAACACATTACCATTTTAAAGTGTTGTGCTATTAAAATCAATTCCTCTACTATTCGACATTCCATTTCGCTCACGGCCGCTGGGCCTCGTGCCTGTTACCGGGCTGCTTTGGCCTCTGATCAGATCTGCTTCGCATGATCTGATCTGTCTGCGCTTCGCTGGACACCGAACCCAAAGAGGCCCGTCCACAGGCACTGATTAGGACTTATTCATCAAGCACACTGAATTGATAATTTTTTATTAAAATGATTTTTGAAATGGCCTCTGAAAAAAAGCGTTAAGAAATGAACGCTGCTTGGCTATCAGACTCAGTTGAAGAACACATTTGCATCATTATTGAACTATAGTTGGGCTTTAGACTTCGTTCATTTTAGCGAAATGAAGTAAATTTTAGCTTTTTTTCAGCAGCCTTGACTTTTTTTGTTACTTTTTTGTGTCAAGACAAAAAAGTAAATAGCGGAACTGCTATTAATAAAACTAATTGAAATATCTAATAGCACAACACATTACCATTTTAATAACCCAACAGCTTTTATATTTGCAATCAATGAAACTGATCTGTCGATTTTGGGGATTTCTGTTTGGCCTGTTGGTATACACGTCCATTCATTCGCAAGCACTTTTGCCCGATTTTTCCGTAAGAGAATTAACCAAAGGAAAAATACAAATCAGTTGGAACAATCCATACCGAAATTGCATACAACTGGCGATACAACGTTCTACCGACAGCAGTAAAAATTTCAGAACTATTTTTTCTGCACAATCGCCGGAACTGGCATCAAGTGGCTATGTAGATAACAAAGCTGTTTGGGGTGTAAAAAACTGGTACCGTATTTTTTATGTGCTTGAAGGAGGTAGTTATTTTTTTACGAAAGCCATCGGTATAGAAATTATGCCTGCTATTCTGCCTGCACAAGATAAAGGGGCCACGGTTTCAACTGGTGATTTATCTGTTACTAATATATCAGGTGGAAAAGATATGACAACCATCTTCATCAAAAAAGACAGGGTGTTTCGCTTGAATAAATTAGAATACAATCGTTTTAAAGATTCCATTAACCGGAAAACCAAAGATAAACTGCGCAGAATAGATGAACATTCGGTTGAATGGATTCCCTTGTTACAAGCCGGTAAAGAAAATATGGTGAACATATATTCCAAATACACACTTTTGGCCTCGCTTACAAGATCTCAATACATGCGATTTACGGATTCTATCAAAACAAGCACCAAAGATACTTTGTATGCCATTGGTAAATCGCGCGTACAATTACGTCCTTATATAGAACAGACTAAAAAATACATTTTTATTTATCGTAACGACAGTTTGTTACTGACGATAGATCCCTATCAATATAAAAAATTTAAAGACTCTGTATCCACGCGAACCAAAGACACTTTATTTGTTTTGGATAACCAGCATATAGCGATTCATTCATTTGTTCCCAAATATGTATGGAAGCCTTCACGTTATGTATTTACCAATAGCAGGGGATATGTAACCATTTTATTACCCGAGGTAAAGCAACACAAATACCAGTTGATTTTTTATGAAGAAGATGGTTCAGAATTATTCAGAATAAAATCCATTAAAGAACCCGAATTGATTCTCGACAAAACAGATTTTGTTCATGCAGGATGGTTCTTCTTTGAATTGTTTGAGGATGATAAATTGAAGGAAAAGAGTAAGTTGTTGTTGCAGCGGAATTAGCGGAGAGGCAATGGTGAATGGTGAATTGGCAATAAGTTATCTTTGATTATTTAGTTTTTCATTGACCATTGACCATTGACCATTGACCATTGACCATTGACCATTGACCATGGACCATGGACCATGGACCATGGACAATTCACTATTCTCCATTCACCAAAACACAATCAAACACCCTCTCAAAATTTCTTTTCACTTTTTCCTTTACTTCTTCCATAGGAACTTTTCTGCAGAGTTCTTTTTCGAGGGAGGTTACCTGTTTGTTTTCGATGCCGCAGGGTACAATGAAATCAAAATAACTAAGGTCTGTGTTTACATTAAAGGCAAAGCCATGCATGGTAATCCAGCGGCTGCATTTAATGCCCATGGCGCATATTTTTCTTTCTTTTCCTTTGATGTCGGGATCCAACCAAACACCGGTTTCCCCGGGACTTCTCTCTCCTTTAATTCCATACTCAGCCATGGTAAGAATAATCGCTTCTTCCAGACTGCGTAAATACCAGCCCAGGTCGGGTTTGAATTTTTCCAGATCGAGAATAGGATAGCCTACCAATTGTTCAGGGCCATGAAACGTAATATCACCACCCCGATTGATATGAAAATATTCAATCTGCTTTTCGGCACGTTCTGATTCATTGATCAATACATGTGATTCCTTGCCATTCTTGCCCAATGTATACACCGGATGATGCTCAACAAACAAGAGATGATGTGCTGTATCTGTTGCTTCTACAGGAATGGCAGTGGATACGGCAGAACGTAAAACAGCCTTACGTTCGGTATTCTGTTTCAACAGTTGTTCCTGGTAATCCCAGATTTCTTTGTAGCCCCTCCTTCCCAGATCTTCAAATACGATTTGCTGTTGCATGGCACGAAAATAAGTAGAATTTTTTAGGCACCACAGTCCATGGACTATGGACCATGGTCCATGGTCTATAAAAAACCATGATCCATGAACCATGAACTATCACCTCTCTCCTTCCAAACCGCTATTTTTGCCAGATGCTGGATGAGATCGATAACCTGCCGGAAGAAAGTTCTGAAACCTTGTATGAACGCAAAACCTTTACCATTGATAAAGGCCAGGAACCCCTGCGCATTGACAAATGGATTCAAATGCATGTGGAAGGCGCCACCCGTAATAAAGTACAACAAGGTATTGAAGCAGGTTTTGTTACGGTAAATGGCAAGACTGTAAAAAGTAATTACAAAATCAAGCCGGGTGATGAATTGTTGTTGATGAGCCTGATTAATCCGGAGCACACCATCCTCAAAAAAGAAAATATCCCCTTGAACATTGTGTATGAGGATGATGCATTAATGGTACTGAACAAACCACCTAATATGGTTGTACACCCGGGCGTAGGTAATTTTAGTGGCACTTTATTAAACGGGGTTGCTTATTATCTGGAGCAACAGCATCCGGGATTGGATGAAGACACACTTCCCCGGTTTGGTTTGGTGCACCGCATAGATAAAAACACCACCGGCTTAATTGTATTGGCTAAAACGCCCGAAGCTGCGGCACATTTGGCCAAACAATTTTTTAATCATACCGTAAAAAGAAAATATGTGGCCTTGGTTTGGGGGGATGTGGAGAAAGACAGCGGTACCATTACCGGACATATTGCCCGCCACCAACAACATCGGAAAATGTTTGATGTATATCCCGAGGGAGAAATAGGCAAACATGCCACTACCCATTACAAAGTACTCGAACGATTTAACTATGTAACCATGGTGGAGTGCGTTTTAGAAACCGGTCGTACCCATCAGATCCGTGTTCATATGAAACACATTGGCCACACACTGTTTAACGATTGGGAATATGGTGGCGATAAAATTCTGAAAGGAACCATTTACTCCAAATACAAACAGTTTGTTGATAATTGTTTTGAGGTTTGTCCGCGCTGTGCCCTGCATGCAAGAACACTTGGATTCATACACCCTGTAACCGGAGAGGAAATTTTATTCGAATCTGCACTGCCGGATGATATGCAGCAGGTAATTGATAAATGGCGGAATTATATCAATACAAAGAAAGAATAAGAGCCTGTTTAAAAATGCAAGATTTTCGTTGTAAGCTCCAAGCTATTAGCTGTGAGCCGCGAGCTTTACAGGTGCTTATCGAGATAAATAGTTCATCAATCATGAAATTTCAACAGACCTGTAGTGTTTGAAAACTTTAATTTTAAACAGGCTCTAATTACCCGCTTTTTATCAACGAATACGCAAAGACAAGGTTTGTGATTCCAAAGAGCCGCTTATATTTGTGCATTAAATATCCGCTATGCCAACTGATATCAGAAATAACTGGAACCTCGCAGAAATCAAAGAAATATATGATACGCCTTTACTGGAACTGGTGTATCGCGCAGCAAGTATTCACAGAACTTATAACGATACCGCTGAAGTACAAGTATGTACACTGTTAAGTATTAAAACTGGCGGTTGCAGTGAAGATTGTGCGTATTGTCCGCAGGCAGCACGTTACAGTACCGGCATAGATGTGCAAGCATTGATGCAGAAAGAAGAGGTACTCTCCTATGCACAAAAAGCAAAAGACGCAGGTAGTACCCGTTTCTGTATGGGTGCCGCATGGAGAGAAGTTAGAGACAACCGCGATTTTGACCGCGTACTCGATATGGTTAAAGGTGTAAATGAAATGGGGATGGAAGTTTGCTGCACACTGGGCATGCTTACTGAATACCAGGCACAGAAACTGGCAGATGCCGGCTTGTATGCTTACAACCATAACCTGGATACCAGCAAAGAACATTACAGTGAGATCATTACCACACGCACCTATGACGATCGTTTGCAAACATTGGAGCATGTGCGTAAAGCAGGCGTAACGGTTTGTTGCGGTGGTATTATTGGTCTGGGAGAAACACATGAAGACAGAATACAGATGTTGCAAACCTTAGCTACCATGCCCGAGCATCCGGAAAGTGTACCCATTAATGCATTGGTACCTATTGCCGGAACACCACTAGAGAAAAACACTAAAGTAGATATCTGGGATATGGTGCGTATGATAGCAACTGCCAGAATTCTGATGCCCAAAACCATGGTTCGCTTAAGTGCCGGTAGAAATGATATGAGTATTGCAGAACAGGCGTTCTGTTTTATGGCCGGAGCCAATTCTATTTTTGCAGGAGATAAATTATTAACCACACCCAACCCGGCATTTGATGAAGACAATGCCATGTTTCAACTGTTGGGATTAAGCCCAAGAAAAGCCTTTAAAGAAGAGAAACAATATTTGCGGGAAATGACGGAAGCTTAAGCGTAATTGCTTCATTTATTTTTACCCATGAGCATCTCGAGTTTATTTTTTTATTTCCTTAAGAAGCTCTTACCTAAAACTTTACGTTAACCAAGCGTGATTGTGAGGACACAATCACGGCGTTTACGCTGTTCTGCTGTTGATGTGTCCTCACATCAACAGCAGATTATATGCGACTTCAATGAAAGCTTATAATTACATAAAAAAAATTATCGGATGATCACTATCCATCCCGATACGGGAGGCATGTCAATATTCAGGTCAATCACATAGTAATAGGTGCCAACGGGTAATGCTTTACCATTGAGGGTTCCATCCCAAACAGCACCTCCGGTTTTTGTTATAAATACCAGTCTCCCATTACGGCTGAATACTTTTACCGATGCAGATGGATAGGTATCCATATTTTGTATCATCCATGTATCATTAATACCATCTCCATTGGGTGAAAAAATATTGGGAATGCGTAATTTTTTATACACCCGAATAAATACATCATCCGACTCTACAGGGCAACCCAAACCCGGCACCGCAAATAAACTGTATGTAGTATTATCAACCGGATTCACTGTGGGCGTTGCTGTATTACTATTTTGTATGTTGGTGGATGGTGTCCAGTAAATATCAAGTGGATTGCCTTTAATGCTTCCGGTAAGCCTTACGGTATCTCCCTCAAAAATGGCTTTATCCGGCCCCGCATTAACGATAAGTTTTTTAAACACATTCACCAATACATTCGCCGAATCTTTACAACCAAATTGGTTGCTTACTACTATTTTATAGTTAGTGGTATCAACAGGTGATGCGAGGGGATTGGCGGATGATGCGTTTGATAATCCGGTGGCGGGTGTCCATTGATAGCTGGTTCCGCCTGATGCAAATAATGCGATACTGCTTCCCTCACAAATATTTCCTCCCCCACTAACCACCGCTTTTGTTCCGGGAAAAACCGTGATGTTAAATGAATCGAGTCGTGAACAACCAACATCTGTTTTTACCAATACGGTATACAATCCGGAGTCTTTATTACTCACATTATAGATAAACGGATTACGCACCTGTGAAGTAAATCCGTTAGGCCCCGACCATTGATAGGTAAATGCGCTGCCATCTGCAGCATCCAGTCTGAAATCACTTCCAATGCAGCCTAATAAATTCTTATCACCCACAATACCCGGCAAGGGATTGACAGTAACACCGGTTACATTAGAAGAAATTCTGCAGGATACCGAATTGAAATTACTTGCTTCTGCCATTACTGCGCGGTATTGATACACACCACCTATTGTTGGCTTGCGAATAAATGTGAGTGATTTTTCTCCAACAATATCTTTCCAGCTTTTACCGGTATCCACACTGATCTGCCATTGCACCTGAGGTGTTATATATTCCGTTGGAAAGCTGGTAGTAAATATCAGATCAGTTTGTTGGGGTTCGCAAACATCTACCAATGATTGAACCATATTGTTAACTTTTGCCGTGATGGATGCGCCACAGGGTCTGAAAGTAATATCATCCAATGCGAGGTCATTGCCACATTGCGTTCCCCCCGGAGCATTGTTGGTAATGCGCAATACCACGGTGCTAACGCCAGCAGGTGTGGTAAAAAAAGTACCATACTGCTTCCATACTTTCTGGTTTTCAAAAGGGATATCACCCGAATCAAATTTTTTCAACACCGTTCCATTGGTGGTTTCAATGCGAAAAGTAAGATTGGGTTTAACGCCCACGCCATTGCAGGAAGAAGGTCTGAGCACATTGGCTACCCAGGTAGCAAATTCAAAAGTAGTATTGGCACATAAGCCACTTACCGTATCTATATAAAAATCGCTGGGTTCCTGCGAAGCATTGATGATCATAAAACGTCCGCCTGTATCCCCGGTATGGTCGCCCACCATCAAATGCCAGGAATTATTAAAACACCCAAACGACATATTGGTAATATTGTACTCACCATCATTAGGGCAACCAGAACCTGTGTATCTTAAATTAGTTATCCCTGCTTTTAAAGGCCCTCTTGGTGTTGCATCAGAACCAAATGTAATGTTCACTACGGGATCGCCCAAACTACCATTACAGAGTTGTCCGTTAACCTGGCAACAGGTTACCATTAAAATCCAGAAACAGAAAAAGATTTTCTTCATGTAGGCTCAGGTGTCAGTCACATGCAGCAATGGGTAAGCGGATGATTAACCTTCTAAAAATACAAACAAAAGTACAATGGGTTTTACATTGACGCATTTTAACAACATAAAACAACAAGATCCGGATTAACCAAACCTTGCAGCCCGTAATCCGGATCTATGATAAAAAGGCGTAGTAGTACAGTCTGAAAAAATCCGCTTACAAACTGCGCCTTTGCGCCTTTGCGTGCATTGTTCTTCGCAAAGGCGCAAAACCATGAAAGTGTTACGTGATCAAATAAAAATAATGCTATTTCAAACTGCACCACTACATAAAAAACTATTGGGTATTATTTTTTATTTGCTCTTTCTCTTTCTGCTTTTTCGGCCCTCGCGATCATCTCCGATAATGGCATGGCAATAATTCTGCCTACTTGCTTGTTACCTTTATAGGTTACTACCTTCAGCATCACCGCTTCTTTAGGGGCAATAAGCGGAGCAGTGTACTTGGGATAGAACCTATCCGGGAAACTATTATCAAAGCTGTAATAAATATCGAGCACATTCGCTTCTTTCTCTAGTTCTATTCGCAATCTTCTATCAGCTGTAAAGCTGGAAGTAAAAGCGGGATCGTACATACTGGGTGCATACTTTTTCTCTGCAATATCAAATCGCTCAAAATGCTTTTCTACTTTAGAGAAAAAATGGTTCCAGTTCTTTTTTTCTTTAGGCGACCAAACTGTTTCTGCAATAGAAAAAGCGCGGGGCCATGTCATGTATTG
The DNA here is from genome assembly GCA_965283715.1 of Sediminibacterium sp. Classification (GTDB taxonomy): domain Bacteria; phylum Bacteroidota; class Bacteroidia; order Chitinophagales; family Chitinophagaceae; genus Sediminibacterium. The sequence continues at coordinate 432,523 of CBDIPL010000003.1, forward strand.
CGCATGACGCATGTTGTACAATTGCTCACTCCACAAGTTAGCTTGTGCCCCTTTAATATACTTAGCATCTACCCCATCCGGTACCGGCTCAAATTCATACGTTTTCTTCAATCGTAAACTGGCATAAATCCTCGGTTCCACAATAGCATCTCCCTGCATATAATCAATATAAGCATAAGTTGTAGGACTCATCACCACTTCGTGTTTCATTTTTGCTGCTTCAATACCACCTTTCATTCCTTGCCAGCTCATTACCGCAGCACTGGGTGCCAGGCCTTCGAGAATTTCATCCCAGCCCATGAATTTTTTCCCTTTCGATTCAACAATTTTCTCAAGCCTTTTTTCAAAGTAACCCTGCACTTCTTCCATATTTTTCAGGCCTTCTTTTTTCATCAGCTCTTTCACGGATTCCATTTTTTCCCAATAGTTTTTAGGACACTCATCTCCTCCCACATGTATGTATTCAAAAGGAAACAGCTGTGCAACCTGTGTCATTACTTTATCGAGAAACACATAAACTTTTTCGTTGGCAGGATTAAGCGTGTTATCCACCAGCGCAATGGGTGGTTGACCTTTAGACCAATCCATGATTTCTTCGCCCGACCTAACGCGATAGGTATTGGCTTCCGCAGTACCCGATAATTCGGGATACGCAACAACTGCTGCAAGACTATGACCCGGAACATCTATCTCCGGTAAAATATTTACAAAACGATCCTGTGCATACTTTACAATCTCTTTAATATCTTCTTGTGTATAAAAGCCACCATAGTCTTTGGGTTCATCTGCTGCTGGTGGCGCAAAGGTTCCGAAATAGCCAACTTTCTTAACGTTCCAGGCGCCTACTTCAGTTAATCTTGGTAAACCTTTGATTTCAATACGCCAGCCTTCATCATCCGTAAGGTGCAAGTGTAACAAGTTGTATTTGTAGCGAACCATATCATCAATAAACTGCTTTACTTCCGCTTTGGTAAAGAAATGTCGGGCAACATCAAACATCAATCCACGCCAGCCAAATCGAGGCACATCAGTTATCTCAACTACAGGCACTTCCCAGTTTGCATTGGAAACCCTTGTTGAGCTTTCTATTTCTTTGGGTAATAATTGTAATAGTGTTTGTACACCATAATATAAACCCGCAGGTTGGTTAGCCCTGATCACAATATTTTTAGAGGTAACAGACACATGATATCCTTCTGTACCAATAGCAGATTCTGCGGTGGTATTTAATATCATTCGGATATGGGCTGATGGAAGCTTACCCGAAACAGAAACTTTGATTCCTGCAGCTGCAGTTAATCGTTCCTTCAAAGCTTCAATCACCTGTTTCATCTCCGGCTGCGAGGGCGCTTCAATGGATACTGAGGCCGGTAATCTGAAATTGCCTGTTCCCTGTTTCAACGAAACGGGCTCGGGAATAATGGCAATTTGTTTTTGACTATTCTGTGCCAGGGCAACAAAACATAAGAGAACACTGAAAATAGTTAGCGTTTTTTTCATGAAGCAAGTGTTTTATAAAAATGATGTTGAAAAACTATTATGAACAAACGATTCAATTATATTTAATAATCTATTGTTGTACCCAATTTTGTTTGTATGCCTCATTTAATTCAAGCCATTATTTTTGATCTCGACGGAGTTATCATCAATTCCAATCCTGCCATTGAAGCTTTCTGGAAGAGCTGGACTGACAAAGAAAATATTGTACTTACCGATGCATTGATCCGTCAATGGATACATGGCCGCAAGGTAGGCGATACACTCGATGGTTTGTTTGGACATCTGACTGAAAATAAACATTCAGAAATCCGTGAATCTGCGTATCATTTTGACCAAGACATGAACCCGGGACCAATACAAGGCATTCATTCTTTTGTTACCGCCATCAACCAATTGTCTTTGCCTGTGGGCATTGTAACCAGTTCGCATCAGGAAAGAATGATGGATATGCTGGTGCGAATTGCTATGCAAAACCACTTTATGCATTTTGTAACAGCACATGATGTAACCAAGGGTAAACCACATCCTGAACCTTACCTAACCATGAGCACCAAAATGAATATACCCCCGCAACAATGTCTGGTGTTTGAAGATGCCATCAGCGGCATACAATCTGCAACTGCTGCTGGCATGTTATCAGTTGGCATTGGTGATGAGCATGCCAAAACTGCATTGCAACAATTTGGTGCCAGCGATGTGATTCCCGACTTTACCCATATCCATATTCATCAAAGAACTTTTACAACCAGCAATGGCGTCATATTCTCTGCAGAATAGATGCTGATTATTTTTTATGGTCCACTTAGAAGCTGTTTGATTTAATTAGCTTTCTATTTTCTCTCTGCGAAAACTCCCTGTTCTCTGCGGCTCCGCGGTTGGTTTTACCATGCACCAACCGCGGAGCCGCAGAGCTTTCAGAGTTTTCGCAGAGTTATGAGCTATTTGAATTAACTCACTTAAACAGCTCCTTATTATTTCAGGATCTTTTGAATAATGTTCTGTCCAACTTTCTTCCCCGCTTCAGCACCGGCATCCACACTATTGCGATAATGAATACCGCCATATACCCTGCTAATAGAAGCTTCAGCAGCCGCTTCCTGAAAAGAATTAAAATGCCTTTGCATACCTATGTACCGAAGATCACTCGTATCCTGAAAAGCAAATGCATCTCCATACAAATGTGCCAACACCTGGGCTGCAGATGCTGTAATGGTACTATGACCGCTGGTGTATTCCGGGAAAGGAGGTGTTTGTAAAAAAGCTGTCCAACCTTTATCCAATACTTCATTGATCACCGTTACCGGCCGCACCACATTACTTCTGTACTTTTCATCCCAACAGGATATAAAAGCATCATACAAAGCAATGGCCGTTAACGCATATCCTTCTGCCGTTTTCACCGCATCGGCTTTTGTTTGCTTAGCAGCAATTGCTGCAATGCCCATCCAGTGCCCACCGGGTGTAATTTTTTTATTACCAAACATCATGTGTCCCGAATGTTCTATTACAAAGGGATTGTCATCCCAGTATTTCGCAATTATCTTTTGTTCTTCGGTTAATGTTTTTCCTATGGTGTATACTTCTTTCACTTCCTTCATGAATACACTTGTCCTATCAGTACTATACTTAGGAGGTCGTGCTGGTATGAACTGTGAGGCAGAATCCATTACCATGGGTTTCATAGTATTCCAGCACCATTCTACTCCATCCAGGTAATCGGGGGGTGTTGGCCGCCATTTACCGGGATCATTACTTCCTAAAAATTTTGGCTTGCCCCTTGAGAGTGCATAACCATCCGTCATAGCCCTTGATAAAACTATTTTACCAATAGAATCACCAAATGCAACCGAGCGATTAAAGGTTTCTTCATCCAGTTTGCTTTTAAAACTTCCGAGTGTTGCATTTTCATATGCCTGTAACGAATCAAGTGAGAATACTACTTTATGAACCACCGTAAAGAAAGCTCGGGTAGCTGCTAATGCAAAATCATATTTTTTATCTTTTTCAGGCTGAGGCATTGGCTTAAACCCTTTCAACTTTTCTGCAATAGAAATGCTGCCGGGTTTTGAAAAACGAATGGCTTCATACGAGGCAATAGATGAATACACATAAATACGGCTACTTACCGGCGGAGTAAACACATCGTATATGATAATCTGTGTCAGCTGGTCCTGATTATTGTGCAATACGTCCTCATCAGCCACGGCCTCTTTCTTATTTTTACCACAGCTCACTAATAGAACTACAGCAATCAATCCTGTTAACAGAAAATATTTTTTCATACACTTGTTATTTCTTTAGTTCATGGTGATGGTACGAGTATTACCGCGACTATCTTTTATTTCCAGCCGGACGACATTTTTGGGAACTACCACACTTCTTCCCGATTGTGATAAGAAAGAATTACCAAAATACAATTCCTGCAATTGTTTTCTGCCATCATTCAACCAAACAGTGGCACTGGTTTCTGTAGGTGTTACTATTACCGTTTTCAATTCATTTCTTGGCCTGAAAATTTTGAGTGGTCCGCGATTCTGGCTTGCGGCCAGCAGACAGTTACCTTTGTTATCGCGCAGTTGAACCATGGCCTTTCCGTTGCCGGGTATAAAGATTCCACTTTGTAAAATAGATAGTGATTCAAAATTTCCTTTGCCATCTCCTTTCAATACCAATCCGTTTAAAGCATCGTACCTGCCTACCGATACTTCAGTTCCATAATCGTTACCATTGATTACTACATCCAGGTTACCATCGCCATTGTAATCCGCAACGGTTATCCCATTTAAAGCAGAGAACTGGGCCTGTTGTGGCAGCGCCTGCATGGCAAATTTCCCCTTCCCATCATTACGCAGGTAAGCAGATTGAAAAGTATTGGCTTCCAGCTTTTGTGCTCCTTTCAATTGTTCAGTCGTAAACAATTGATCCGTGGTTCCTTCAGCAAAAGTTTTATAATTCTGAAACTTACTCCGCATACTGATCATCTGTTTCACAACATCATCTCTTACCTGAGCCGGATATTCTTTTCTGTCTCCATTTTTATCCGGCAGGAACAGAGAAGGAAATGCATCATAACTCCCATTCTTATCAAAATCAGCAGCTGTTATACGAACGGGATATTTTTCGCTGGCGCGGTAAAAAGAATTCAATCCCATATTACCCACGATATAATCTACATCACCATCGTTATCAAAATCACCCGGCGCAATGGTATTCCACCAACCGGTTTGTGTGCTGATACCAGAAGAAGCAGTTACATTTTTATAGACTCCTTTTTCATTTTGTAAAAAAGTAACCGGCATCCATTCTCCCGCGAGAATCAGATCCGGCCAACCATCGTTGTTGAAATCAGTAAACACAGCATCACAAACCAGTCCGATATTGTTCAGGTCTTTTGCAATGTTAGAAGTTACATCCGTGAACTTTGGTTGTCCCTTTTGAGAATCATTTCTAAAAATAAAACTTGATACAGGCTTTGGGTAATTCCATGGATCTACCCTACCTGATACAAACAGATCCAGATCGCCATCCTTGTCATAATCAGTTGCACGCACACATAATTTACTCGTGCGATTAACAGGAATTGCCAGCGTATCTATTGTGAAATTTCCTTTCCCATCATTCACATAAAATTTATCCTGGTACACTACACTATTCCGGTCGTTCTCATATCCACCGCTGGACACATACAAATCCAGATCATTATCTACATCCGCATCAAACAACAACATGCCTTCATCTTCCCACCGTTTGGTATTGTTATCAGCGTTGGGCAAAATACTTTTCTGTAAAAATTTTCCATCTCTCTGCTGTAAAAATAACTGGCCACTATAGGAGAATGAACCGCCACTCACCAAATCATCCAATCCATTGCCATCTACATCGCCTACTGCCAGTGCGGGACCATATTCAGAAAACTTATGCGGCATCAGTTTCTGAATATTAAAATCTACAAAATCTTTTTCAGGTTGTGTGTAGTGAATATTTACCGCATCTGTGATCTCTGTAAACCAGGCATCTTTTGCCAAAACCGGATTACTGAATGAATTCGTTTCTTTTGCATCAAGTATATTAACCGTAATCTTTGTATCTGCTGTTATATTTTGCAGCCGCTGCATTTTTCCACCGGGCCAGCGTATAATGAATGAATCAATAGTAGTCACATTTCCCAATCCAAAATGAGCAACCACATCTACCGAAGAAAGATAACCGCGGTAAGGAGAATTTTCGAGAAACTGTTTTTTCCCGTGATCATAATACAATTCCAGCCATGCCCCCAATCCTTTTTTATTTAATGAATCCCCTACCAATTGTACCTGAAGGTAATGCGAGGTTTCTTTATGCATATCCCGTTCATTATTACGATAAACCGCTGCTTCATCATTGATGTTATTTACCACTACATCCAGATCGCCATCATTATCTAAATCTGCATATACAGCACCATTCGAAAAGCTTGGAATATTCATGCCCCATTCATTCGTTACATTACTGAATTGCAGGTTGCCATTGTTCTTAAACGCATAATTGTGAATTTTCACTTCGGGGATCTGTGCCAATAATTGTTTTTTATCTGCTACTGCATATGCTGTATTTCTAAACGCTACAAAATCATGATCCGTTACATCGCGGGGAAATCCGTTGGTAATAATCATGTCTCGGTTTCCATCATTGTCAAAATCAGCTACCAATGGTGTCCAGCTCCAGTCTGTTTCAGCAATCCCCGCATAAAAAGAGATATCGCTGAAAATAGGTTCACCTATGGTATCATTTTGTTTTACCCTTGGGCCCTGATTTAGTTGTAAGGTGTTTCTTACGTATTGAAAATTGTATCCAAAAAATTCGCTGTTCTGGTAAGTCTGGTAACTGTTGGCATTCAGCATCATTTTCTTCCGGAAATTATCTTCCGGATTCATATCCAATGCCACCACATCACTTAATCCATCATTATTGATATCAATGATATCATTACCCATGGCATTGGCAGAGGTATGTTTAAAATAATTGGATAATTGTTCGGTAAACGTTCCATCATGGTTGTTGATCCACAATAAATCATTCGATAAGTAATCATTACTTACGTACATATCTTTCCATCCGTCTTTGTTGATATCGGCTATGCTTACTGCATGCGCATAACCTTCTACCTGTATACCCGCTTGTTTAGATACATCGGTAAATACAGGATGGTGCAGGGTTTCATTCGGGTCGTTACGAAACAATTTATCTGTATTGGCATGCGAACCATCTTTCAAAATGGGCCTGAAACGATTTGGGAAATCGTTTTTTACAATTTCATTATTGGCAATATATACATCAAGGTCTCCATCGTTATCATAATCAAAAAAAGAAGCCATGGTACCATGACTGGTATCAGCCAATCCATAGGCTGCCGCCATATCTTTGAAATGCGGTACCCCATCTTTATCAGCCCCCTGATTCACATACAAAAGATGTTCCCGCAATCTTGGATTTTTAAGCAATGTGGCACACACATAGATATCCATCCATCCATCATTATTGATATCGATAACAGAAACACCGCGGCACCATTTACCACTGCCATTTACACCCGCTGTTTCGGTAATATCCTGAAAAGAAAATTTTCCTTTATTGAGGTATAGTTTATTTGATACGAGATTTCCTGAAAAATACAGATCGGATAATCCATCGTTGTTAAAATCACCCACGCCTACGCCGCCACCATTGTACACGTTCTCAAAATCGAGCACGTTTACAGAATCATTTTCAATGATCTGGTTATTAAATAGAATACCTGACTCCGATGACTGGATGCGGGTAAAAAGTGTTTTTTCTTCTTTACAGGATACCAAAAAAATAAGTACACATACCAATGCGTATGCACGTAAATCAATAACCGGCCACTTCATGTGTTGGAGATTCAAGCAATGAACAATAAGGTATTGCAATATCCTTAAAAAAAAGAAAAGAGGCAGTGTAATAACGCTGCCTCTTTTCGAAAAATCTATACATTAATCATTGACTTTCTTAGAAGCCAGGATTTTGTTTTAATGCCCCTTTGCTCAAATCAATCTGTGATTGAGGAATTGGGAAATATTCATTTTTACCTTTGGTAAATGTAGAGCTGGTAAAGTAGGTACGTTTTGCTTTTTCTTTAGCGATGTAAGCATTCAGCTCAACATCAGCAATTCCATAACGCACCAGATCAAAGAAACGGTGACCTTCCATAGCCAGTTCGAGTTTTCTTTCAAAGCGAACTGCTTTGCGACCAAATGCCTGATCTGGGAAAGCAGTATACAAACCAATTTGGTAATTGGCAACGTTTACACCACCACTTTTAACCCATGTTGCAGGATTGTCTTTAATTCTTGATCTTACCTGATTTACCAATAATACAGCATTGGCCAGAGAACCTACTTCTACCTCGCATTCTGCTGTCCATAACAGTACATCAGAAAAACGGATGAATGTATAGTTGTTGGCAGTAACACCGGCAGTCCAGAATGAAGCATCCGTTAAGGAACCAGCCTGACGCTTGTAATATACGTGCTTGATGGAAGCATAAGGTCCACCGTTGTTCTGATCACGAATCCAGTCGTTCCCTGGGTGATTCCCCCAGTCAAGATAAGGAATCCCTCTTCTACCGATGGTGAAATCCAACCGTGGATCTACAGGAGTTGTTACATCGGGTGTGAAAGGTTGACCAGATGTTAGTCCCTGATCATTTTTAAAATCAGTTGCATTCCATGTATCTAATAAAGGAAGACCAGTAACGGCATCCACTTTATAAGAGTTGGCCAGGCTGATAGAAGGCTGGTAAAAACCGCAACATCCGCCGGGGCCACCATTGTAAGGGTAGTTCAATACATCTCCAAATCCACCATTGCTACCATTTGAGTTCTCATTTACAGACTGCTGGCAGGAGAATACAGCTTCAGCAGAGTTTTTGGTTTCTGCATTAAAGTTGTCGAACATATTAGGCGTTAATGCATATTTTTTTCCAGAAGTAGTTACCCCATTGGCAACTACATCTTTCAAAATAGGTAATGCAGCAGCAAAATCCTTCTTAAACATGAGCGCTTTTGCCTTTAATGCTTTAGCAGCCCATGAGTTGGCACGACCAACAGAACTTTGCGTGGCAGGAAGGTTAGCGATAGCGAAATCCAGATCGGCCAGAATATTGGGCCAGATATCAGCTGTATTTGCAACATTAAAGTTACCGGCAGCATAGGTAATGGTTTCATCTACATAAGGAACATTGTTCCACATTTTTTTGGCTTCCATATGGTAATGTGCGCGCAGAAAACGGGTTTCAGCAGTAATACGTGCTTTATCGGCAGCACTGATATCTGCGGCATTGGCCATCAAACGTATTACATCATTACAACGTTGCACACCATCATACACTGCCTGCCATTTCTGGTTAAAATAACCATTGGAAGCAGTGGGTGAATAGGTTTCAATGGGAACGATATCGGCCTGGTCCCCGGGGTCAGAGCCTTTGTACGCATCATCTGATGCAACACCGCCATATACCCAGTTAGAACCGGCACTCTGCCAGCCACCGCCGGCACCACCGTAACCATCCAGCATAGAATAAGCACCGATCAATACGCCTTCTACACCGGCTTTATTGGCGAGGGTATTTTGATCGAGAGAACCTATGGGTGATTTATCGAGGAAGTTTTTAGAACATGCGTAGAACAGAACCAGCGAAGTGGTTGCGCCTACCAGTAGTATTTTAAATTTTGATTGTTTCATATTGACAATTTTAAACACAGATAAATGGGTTAATTAGAATGATACGTTTACGCCTACGTTGAAATTTTTCTGGTTATTAGGATAGTTACCAAAATCAATTCCGAATGCTGCGTTAGAACCAGACAATTCAGGATCTAACCCTGTGTATTTTGTGATGGTAAACAAGTTAGCCGCCTGTACATAGAACCTGAGTTTTTCGATACCCCATTTCTTTAATTGAGCAGCTGGCATAGTATAACCAAGAATCAGTGACTTACATCTCAGGTAAGAACCATCTTCCTTATAATAAGAGTTAGGCACCTGGTTGGTACTGAAACTTGCATCGTTCTCTGCAATAGGAACACTGGTATTGGTTCTGGTAGGCAACCATGATTTGGTTAAGGCATCAATGCTCTTGGCACCCTGGAAAGAAGGATAGAAATCTGTCCAGTAACGTACATAGTTAATTACATCATTTCCAAAAGAGCCATACAGGAAGGTTGAGAAATCCCAGTTCTTGTAGCTCGCACCCAGGTTCAAACCTAAGGTAAAGTCTGGGTTTGGATTACCAAAATGAACACGGTCTGCATCAGTAATCGTACCGTTTCCGTTTGCATCGCGGTATTTAAAACGACCAGGTTTGGCTCCATCCTGTACAGGAGATTTGGTAACATCTGCTGCATCCTGAAATAAACCTACTACTTCATACCCATAGAAAGAACCGATAGGGTTTCCGATTTCATTTCTTACGAAATCACCGATACGAGATCCGCCGGCAGTGAAATAATTACCTGGAATGTTTACGATATTACTTTTATATGTAGTGTATATCACCCCTACATCATATTTAAAATCTCTGGCAGCAGTTCCATGGTAGGTTACAGAGGCGTCCCATCCTTTGTTCTGGATATCACCAATGTTTACGTTAGGTAAAGCAGCACCACCTACAGTTGCAGGAGCCTGGTCAGTAAACAACAGACCATTGATTTTTTTCTCGTAATATTCTACAGAGAGATCAATTTTGTTTTTAAACAATTGTGCATCTACACCAAAGTTAGTAAGGATATCTTCTTCCCATCCTGTTTTAGGGTTACCAATACGTGTTGCATAGAAACCTTGTACAGAACTGGTGCTGGCACCATTGATATCATAGAAAGAATTACCGGCAGCACTACCAAACTGACTGAATGCATTGGAAGGATCTACGTTAGCCTGATTACCCAGTTTACCCCAGCTTCCGCGGATTTTCATGTCATCAATCCACTTTACATCTTTCATGAAGTTCTCACGAGAGATTCTCCAACCAGCTGCAAAAGAAGGGAAGATACCATAACGTTTATCAGGTCCGAATCTGGAAGAACCATCACGACGAACCGTTGCACTGAACAGGTATTTATCGTTGTATGCATAATCTACTTTACCAAACAAAGAGTACAGTGAATTCTGATAAGCATAGCTGTAATTGGTAAATCCTGATGAACCACCATTCAATGTTCTGTAGGTTGGATTATCTGTGAAGAAACCCAATGATCCACCACCTACACCACGACCATAGGCTTCAACAGATTCTATACCTGCCAAAGCTGTAACGGCATGCTTACCTGCAAATACATTACTGTACTTAACGGTACTGGTCCATGTCCACTGTCTGTTATACCCTGCATTTTCACTGAAAGAGTTCGAACCATTGTTCTCTGCATTTTCATAGGTTCTGAAACCGAAGTTATAGTAGTAGAAATTGCTCATGGTACCACCGAAAGCAGTTCTTGCAGTGAAATGACTTGCGAAGTCGATTTCGGCAAACATATTACCCTGAATATCCCATGAATTTCCTTTGTTGTCAAAGGTTCTCATTTGGTTAGCTACCGGGTTCTGGGCATTACCCAAACCTTTAGCAGCTGTACCGGCAAATCCACCGTTGATATCAAAAATTGGAATGATCGGTTGTTCGCGATAAGCCATAGAGATAGCATTACCCTCACTCTGGTTACCGATCTGCGGATTATCTCTGTTAAAGATGTAGAGGTTTTGTCCTACGCGGATATTGTTCTTAATATTAAACGTTGTGTTCACACGCGCAGAATATCTTTTCAGGTAGGTACCCATTAAAGTTCCCTGCTGGTTAAAATAGTTTAATGAGAACAGGTACGTGTTTTTTTCATTACCACCACTTGCAGTAACGGTATGACTTTGTATAGCCGCCGGAGCAAAAATAGCATGGAACCAATCTGTACCTGTTTTGTTGGCAGGAACAATCTGGAAAATACCTTTGTTAAAATCTGTTACATTGTATTTAGCTAAATCTGCAGCAGAAACAGTACCGGTGATACCGCCGTTTCCACCTACATTAATATAGTCAGGAATAACGGGCGTAGCACCACTACCATATTGAGGGTGTGTGGTTGGCTGTCCGGAATTTTTTAAAGCTAACCAGGTAAGGTCGGCCATTCCTTGTGTACCCAAAAGGTTAAACGGATTGCCACCTGCTGGTTTTTGTGTTCCGATATACGCATCGTAAGTAACTGATGCACGACCGGCTTTACCTTTTTTAGTAGTAACCACAATTACACCATTGGCACCACGCACACCATAGATAGAGGCTGCACCGGCATCTTTCAATACCTGGATAGATTCGATCTCAGAAACGTTTAAGTTAGATAAGCTACCCTGAACACCATCTACAATCACCAATGGATCTACATTACCAAATGATGTGATACCGCGGATACGGATATTACTTCCGGAACCGGGCTGGCCTGAGGTAATTACGTTTAATCCGGAAGCACGGCCTTGCAGCATTTGTTCTGGACTACCTGCAGGTACCGCTTTCAGGTCTTTTACGTTTACAACGGAAACAGATCCGGTGATGTCTTTTTTACGCTGGGCAGAGTAACCTGTTACCAACACTTCATTCAGTTGACTGGTTGTTTCGGTAAGCGAAAAACTAAAATCGCTTTTTCCTGCAACCGTTTCTTCTACTGATTCAAAACCAACTACGCTAACCACCAATACAGATTTGGGACCGGCATTAATGGTAAAAGCACCATCATTATTAGTGATGGAAACATTGGTTGTGCCTTTTACCTGAACGGTAGCACCTGCAATCGGTTGTCCGCTTGCTTTGTTGGTTACCTTACCGGTAATGGCTTTTTGTGCGAAAACATTGAAACTGAAGAACATGAGAAACAGGGCAAGGAGATAGCCCCTCACAAGCAAGTTAATTTTCGTTGGCATAGCAATTTGGGTTGTTTGTTAAAGTATATAGCAATTCAGATATAAATTTATAACCGTTTCTTAACGTATGCGCGTGATTTTTTAACATTTTATTGTATGATTTTACCAATTATACTGTGTACAAAATACACATAATATTTTTTCATTGTATCTATCGACCGCCTAAAAACCAATGTAGCAAAGGGTTTCAGCTGATTTTGGGAAAAAATGTACAGATTTGAATACTTTCGTTGAAATTTGAAACCGATGATTTTTAAACACGTATACTTTTTTCTGCTAATAAGTGCGATGGTAACCGGTTGCAATTCCAATTCTACTTCCAATAATTCAGCACCGACTACACAACCCCTTGATAAAAAAGTATTTACGGTTATACAATGGAAAGATTCGGTTATTGATTTGGGTAAGATCCCAATGGGTGATACCGTTGCCTTCCATTTCCGGTTTCGGAATATTGGCAAAGAGCCCTTGCTGATCAAAGAAGTCGTTACCAGCTGCAGCTGCACAAGCGCTGAACAGGTTAACCAGGTCATCCCACCCGGCGGAGAAGGTAAAATTCATGCCGTATTCGATACAAGAAAATCAATTGTGGGTTTTGTTAAGAAAGGCCTGATGGTTAAAGCCAACACTCTCCCTGCACAAAAACAGTTGTTATATAGTGCGGAAGTAACAGGGCATAAGAAGATTGGTTGAGTTGCTGGTTACGGTTACTGGTTACTGGTTACTGGTTACTGGTTACTGGTTACTGGAATTAATGATGCGTGTTTTGGTTTAATTGTTTTGTGTGTTGGTTTATTCTACGGATGATTTGCAGGCAGGCGCGGGTATTGTGGTAAGGACATTTCCAGAATCCTGCTTTGTCCTGGTTGGGCATGGTGTTGCCGGTTGCATCAATTCCCCAGAACCACTCTCCTTTTTTTGTGTCGAGCATTTTTTGTTTTACAAATTCCCAGTTATGTATGGATCTATGTAACCAAATTTTATCGCCAGTAATTTCCCATGCGTGTAAAAATCCCACCATTGCTTCTGCCTGTGGCCACCAATGCTTTTCTTTGATCATTCTTTGTTCCGCAGTAAAATATTCATACCACAGACCACCGTCATTATCAAGTCCGCGTGCTGCGGCGCTAACCAGAGAAATAGAACTTGTTCTTACTTTTTGAAACAAATCATCGTCATCTATACATACCGCTGCTTCAGGTAATAACCAGGAAGCTTCCACATCATGACCAAAAGAAACCCATGCAGAACGAATCTCCCATGTTTCTGAAAAAAATAAATGTTGGTGATGTGAAAGCGGATCAATAATATGTTTCGTAAATAATTGAAGTAATTTTTTCAACTGTTGCTGTAATTTTTTATCCGGCCAGATCAGATACAAAGCAGTGTAGGCTTCCAGCACATGCAGATGTGTGTTCATGGATTTTTTTTCGTTTGCATCTTTTCCACTCAGCCGAAGGTCTGCAGCAGGTTGCCAATTGCGTGATAAGGCTTCTATGTATCCGCCATACACCGCATCATATGCATGCTCCTCTATTAAATTATATAAGCGAATGGCAGTTTGTTTTGCATCTTCATCTTTAGTAGCCTCATAATATGCGCTTAATCCGTACACCATAAATGCCATGGCATATACCTGCTTTTTTTCATCTGCCGGAGATCCGTTTGCATGCACTGACCAATACACCCCACCAAATATTTCATCGATAAAATAGGTATTGATGTATTCATAAGCACGGTTTGCAAATGCAAGCAAGGCTTCATCTTTTGTATGCAGATACGCCGCAGAAAAGGTCCACAAAATTCTCGCATTCAAAACCGATCCTTTAATGGCAGCAGGATCAACACTGCCATTCTGATCGATCCTACCAATGAAACCACCCTGCTCTTTGTCTACCGAATGTTGCATCCAATACGCAAGAATATTTTTCAACTCCAGTTCCATTTCTGTTTGATACTGGTGGAGTAAAGTTGATAATTCTTTTTGTTTCATTTTCTTTACTGGTGTTATACAACTGGCTGACAGTTTTTATTTTTTTCTATGATCTTACAAATGGTTTTAACTGATTCTGCGGAACGGTATCCATCTGGCGGTGTATGCATCACATAATCCAACAACTGTTCCAGCGAAGTAGTAGCAACATGCAAACGGGTGTCAGACGATGCATAATAAATATATACGGTTCCTTTTTCATCCAGTACCCATCCATTACTGAATACCACATTGGAAACATCACCAATTCTTTCCTCGCCTTCGGGTGCGATAAAATAACCGGCAGGTTTATAAATTACTCGTGTAAGGTCTTTGAGATCTGTCATAAATATATACAGCACATAGCGCAATCCTGCAGCGGTATTACGCACACCATGCGCCAGGTGAAGCCATCCCTTGTTGGTTTTAATAGGTGCAGGACCTAATCCATTTTTGGCTTCATACACTGTGTGGTATTTTTTTTCATCCAAAATGGTTTCTTCTTCAATTACGGCTTGCGTTATGGAAGCACTCAACCCAAACCCAATACCTCCGCCCGTACCTGCTTCAATAAAACTATCCTGGGGCCGGGTATAAAAAGCATATTTGCCATCTACAAATTCAGGATGCAGCACCACATTGCGTTGCTGACTGGAACTGGTTTTGAGATCGGCAAGTTTTTCCCATGTGACCAAGTCTTTGGTTCTGGCAATACCACATTGTGCTATTGCCATGGATTGATCGGCGGGATGTGCAGCGGGATCGCGGCGTTCGGTACAAAACAATCCGTAGATCCATCCATCTTCGTGTTGCACCAATCGCATATCATATACATTGGTATCGGGTATAGCTGTTTCCGGCATCACCACCGGATAATCATGAAATTGAAAACCATCAATACCGGTTTTACTTTCAGCCACGGCAAAAAAAGATTTTCTATCCGCCCCTTCTACCCTTGCTATTAAAAGGAATGTATTGTTGAGATAAATAGCACCTGCATTAAATACTGCATTAATGGCAAAACGTTCCTGTAAAAAAGGATTGGTGTTTTCATTTAAATCGTAGCGCCAGAATAAGGGTGTATGCTTTGCGGTAAGCACCGGATGATCGTATCTTTTAAAAATTCCATTCCCAATTTTTTCAGCTGAATTAGGTTTAGCAAACAAAGCCTGTTGTTCGGTGTGCAGCAGTAACTTTCTTTTTGTAAAATTAGTTTCCATATAATTATGCATTAAAAATCTATGATCAGTTTTCCAGTTTGTTCCACCAGGTTTTTTTAAGGATCAGGATGATAACAAATAAGATAACTGCCGTAATCAATAAGGGTAATTTCATCCACAATACCAGGTACATAGGAAGAATGGTTAAACACAATTGAGCGATGATACCTAATACCACATTGAACATATCCAATGCAAATCCCTTGTTGGGTTTAAACAAAGGATCTTCAGCCATTACCTGTGCCTGTATTGGTTTCCAAAACCCCCATGGCGTAACGGTACGGTAAAACTGTTTGAGCACTTCCGTATCTGTGGGAGGTGCCGTAAAAGTTCCCACAATACATCCAATGATCGAGATCAGAAAAAGCCATGGCCAGTTATACAAAGGCAATCCATCCAACACATAAGGAAAAACCAATGCGGCAATAATGCCACTCATCATTCCCCAGAAAAAACCATTGGCATTGAAACGCCACCAATACCATTTCAACATATTGGAAGCGATGTAACCGCCGTATAATGCTCCAACGATCCATTGCAAAACGGCATTCACATCTTTTGCAAAAAAGCCAAGCACAATACCGATAATTACTACAATCGTTCCCACGAAATAATTCATGGTAATGATCTTTTTATTACTGGCATCGGGGTTAACATACTTTACATAAATATCATTCACGATATAAGCCTGTGCCGCATTCAACGTACCCGAGAACGTTCCCATAAATGCACCGAGTAAACCCGTTAACACCAATCCCAGAATGCCCGCAGGCAAATAATTATTGATTACTGCTGGTAATACTTTTTCAAAGTCAACCCCATTGCCGCCATCTAAATTCAGCTGCTTATAATAGAGCAAGCCCAATACCGCTAAACCTATGATCATAGAATATCGTACCGGCAATAGAACAATAGAAACAAAACCACTCATTTTAGACGCTTCTTTGGGAGAACGTGTGGAAAGTATTTTCTGCATATCATAATTGGGGGCAGGTCCTGCCAAACTCGCAAAAATGCCTTTGAACAGCATCATCATAAAAAAGAAACCAAATAAACCAAAACCATCATCTGCTATTTTTTTATCAGCCGCAGGAATCAATTGGCTCCAGTTAAGATCCAGTTTCCATCCAAAAAAAGGATCCAACCAACCATCGGGTACCGATAATGTTTGGTGCTGCAAATGTTGCGAAGCAATGATGGCAATGGCTATGCAGGCCATTGTCATAATGATGTACTTAATCAGATCTCCCAAAACAATACTGCGCATACCACCCAGAATGGAATAGAACATGGCAAACAACGTGAAAATAATACCATAGAAATGGGCCACATACTGAGGAGCTATGGTAAAGGGTAGATAATTTTTTACTTCATTCCATGGAATGAATATTTCTATAAACTTACCAAGGCCTACAAAACCATACGCCAGAAAACCAAAACAACTAAGCAAGGCAAACGCCACTACTACATTGTGAGAAGCCTGCACAGATCGTCCGCTTTTTCCAAAGCGGGTGGCCAGCCATTCTGCTCCGGTAGTTGCATTGGATCTGCGTAACCATTTGGAGAGAAACATCATCAATATTACCTGGTTAAATACCGGCCATAGCCAGGGGATCCAAATACTTTTCATGCCGTATACAAAACACAATGCCACCATCCACATGGTACCACTGATATCAAACATATCCGATGCATCGCTCAAACCCAGCAAATACCAGGGAAGCTTTTTGCCCCCCATCAAATAATTCTCTTTATTCTCACTGGCTTTTTTCCGTAACAGCCACCCCAACATAATCATGGCAAGCAGGTACGAAACCACAATAGCGATATCAATGAAAGTTAGCTTCATGCAACAGAAGTGGTTAAAAAGAATTCGATGTTTAGTTTACTGTTGTTACCGCTAACAGATGACGCAACAAACTGAAAATACAGAACGAGAGATGCAGCTAATGAAGCTATTGTTTTGTCAAAAAAGAGGAGAATTTGCCCAGTACATGGGAATGCGTACTTGGCGCAACGAAATGGGGTCGTTATTTTTCTCATGTATTGTTGGTTTGGCAGCAATAACAACCTTTGCAGCAACCCGTATACAGATAGGTATAACCGGGCATTTGTTGGGTTATGGCAAATCGCTTATTCAAATGTATTTGCCCGGTTCATTATTTTGTAATACTTTATTGCCATATTATAGTTCATATTTTGTTCAATCTGGCAAATAAGTACCTATTATTGTATGATTAAGTTGTTAATTGATAGTTAGTTGTCTTCTTGAAAAGCCAGCAATACTATTCTATTTTTTATTATATACTTTTCATCCCTTCGATAAGGATAGAAGTAAACTGTTTACTTGCCATGCAGAAAAAGATCCTACGAGAAATTACACCACTGACCCCGGCGGACTGTTTTACTGTTTTTGCACGTACAAAAACAGAATTTGACTTTCCTGTGCATTACCATGAAGAATTTGAGTTGAATTTTATCAAGAATGGTAAAGGTGTAAAGCGTATTATTGGCGACCACGTAGAAGAAATTGGTGATTATGAATTGGTATTGATTGGACCTAACCTGCAGCATGCCTGGTTTACCCACAAGTGTAAAAGTCAGGAGATCACAGAAGTCACCATACAGTTTCACAAAGATTTATTTGATGAAAAATTTCTGAAAAGAAACCAGCTGAGTTTTATCCGCACCATGCTGGAAAATTCATTGCGTGGTATTTTGTTTTCGTACGAAACAGCCTCACTCCTTTCATCAAGGCTAATACGCCTTAGTAAGAAAGATGGTTTTGAATCGGTATTCGAACTTATGTCGATACTGCATGAATTATCTATTTCCAGGCACTCCAAAGTTCTCTCTAACTCCACTTTCAATAATATGGCGCACCTGAATTATAACAGCCGCAGGATTGAAAGAGTGATGGAATACCTGAACGAAAATTTCAACAACCCCATTTCACTAACTGAAGTAGCCCGATTGACCAATATGGCGGAATCTGCTTTTAGCCGTTTCTTTAAAACCAGAACCGGAATGACTTTTATTGATAGCCTTACGGAGATCCGTCTAGGCCATGCTTCCAGAATGTTGATCGATACCACTCAATCAGTAGCAGAGATTGCTTATGAATGTGGTTTCAATAATATTTCTAATTTTAACCGCATTTTCAAAAAGAAAAAAGGCTGTACGCCAAAAGAGTTTAAGAAAAGTTACTCTGCCGAAGAGCGGATATTTTTCTGATAAACCCAGCTCTTATAATTTACGGCTAACCTTTGCAAAGTCTTTGGTAACAAGTGCTTTCATCACACCCGTGGTATCCTTTTCATTTTGTATCATACCTACCTTGAACTCGCACTCATACCCATTGTCCTGTTCAAAATAAATCACTTCCTGTACCCTGAATTTTACACGTGTAGAATCGTTGTTTACAGAATTGTATAAAAATTCCGTCATTGCTTTCTTTAAATGTTGTTGAATTTCTTCGGGCTTAGGTTTTTTTTGACAGGCAGTGATGGTAGCACACAAACAGAGGTAAACAAACAGTTTTTTCATAAGTGGCAGGTTATAACTATGCTCAAAATAAACAAAGCGATGTAATCCCGCAATCTTTCCTTCAAAAAAATTATCTTTTCTACATTCTTTTAAAAAAGACTTCCTTTTTTGTGATATTCTGAGCTTTCGCGCGAATCATATAAGAGATCATTATGCAAACACACAGAAATAAAAAGGAAGAAGGGTTTCTCAAACTGGTAGAGGAGAATAAGGGCATCATTTATAAAATTTGTTATGCGTATTGCCAACGGGAATCTGATAGAGAAGATCTGGCTCAGGAAATCATTTACCAGCTATGGAAATCAGGTAACACATTTGATCAGGATCGCCGTTTCAGTACATGGATGTACCGGGTGGCTTTGAATGTGGCCATTTCTTTTTACCGTAGAAACAGCAGATTGCCAGATACAGATGAATTAACCGGGGAGGAAGAAAATATAGAAGACAATGCTACCCATGATCACATGGAAGAAAAGCGGATTGCCCTGCAGCAATCTATTAATCAACTGAAAGAACTGGAAAGGGCATTAATGATATTGTATCTGGATTCAAAAACCTATGCAGAAATAGCAGAGATTCTGGGCATTACTGAAACCAATGTAGCAACCAGAATTAGCCGCATTAAAGAAAAAATAAAACAAAAAATAGCACCTCAAAAAAAGTAATTATGCAAGACCATGAACTTAAAGCCATCTGGCAATCCTACGACAACACACTAGCGCAGGCTCAGGTATTGAACATGCAATCATGGGCCCTCAATTTTAAATGCTTCGAAACCCTTCAACAGGAAAAAGCCAAAGGCAGATTAAGATCCCTGATACGATTCAAGGTTTTTGCCGTGGTATTGGGAATGATATGGGTCGGCTTTTTATCACTGTTGGTTTGGGGAAATAGATTTCAGAATCCATTCTTTTCTATATCGGTAAGTGCAATCGCTTTGTTTTCCCTTTATGCAGTGTGGGTATACCTGTATCATATCATTCTTATCAGCCAGATACGGTATGATGGTGCCATAACTGATACACAAAAAAAGCTTGCGGGTTTGCAATCGTCTACCTTTCAGAGCACACGTATCATTTGGTTACAACTTCCCTTTCATACTACCTGGTTCTGGAGCACTGGTTGGGTGCTTTCTGGCGATAGCTATTTCTGGCTGATTGCATTTCCTATCAGTATCGTTTTTCTTGGTGTAAGCATATACCTGTATAGAAATATCCGTATCAAAAATATGAACCGTAAATGGGTAAAAGCCTTGATGATGTCAGGACCTGAATACAAAAATCTGGTTCAATCCATGTCATTCATGGCAGAAATAGACGACTTTAAAAATGAGCTGGCATAAACTTGGGATGGCTATTTTATCCAAATACCATTTTTTGTTACAAAAATCCTCATTTTTAGCATTTTTTATTGGCAGTTCACAAGGTTTGGTATTGTATTTGCCCTACGGCTACGAATCCGTATTTTTACCATTCAAACCAAATACCGCCTGAAGCGCTTCCTTAAAATATTACGCAACACCGTTCTTGTTCTCGTAGCGCTTCTCTTGTTGTTGTTTATTGCCATACAAACCTCGCCGGTACAAAACTGGATTGCCGGTTATGCTACTAAAAAATTATCCCAGTCTCTTGGTACTGAAGTAAGCATCCAAAAAATTAGCTTCTCCCTTTTTAACAGTATGAACATGGAGGGAACGATGGTGCGGGATAAACAAAAAGATACCTTGTTGTATGCAGGGCAACTGAAAGTGCGCATTACAGACTGGTTCTTTCTAAAGGATAAAGCAGTTTTAAAATATATTGGTCTGGAAAATGCAGTGATCAAATTAAACCGCAAAGATCCGGTTTGGAATTTTGGTTTCCTCGTTGATTTTTTCTCCTCCCCCAATTCTACTAAAAAGAAAAGTGGCGGCTTAGACCTGAATCTAAAAAAAATAGATCTTAAAAATGTACGTTTTCTCAAAAATGATCTCTGGGCCGGCGAAAGGATGGATATTACCATGGTCAGCCTTTCACTGGATGCAGAGAACATAGACCTCAAAAAAAATATTTTCGACATCAATTCCATCGAACTGGATAAGCCCTTTGTTGAAATACAGGGTTTGGTTCCATTACGGCCTGAGTCTTTACGTAATAAAAAAGTTTCGGTAGATACAGGCATGTATTTTAACCAGGGAGATATTGCCTTACGCTTAGGTAAGATCACTATCCGAAATGGCAGCTTATTTCTGGATAGTGATACCGATAAGCCATTACCCTATTTTGACGGCAGCCATATTCAGCTAAGTAAACTGAATGGCAGTTTAGAACAGGTTAGTTTTATCAAAGACACATTACTGGCAGCTATCAACCTCTCTGTGAAAGACCGCTCTGGACTGGAACTGAAAAAATTAAAGACGCAGTTCAAACTTACTCCACAAATAATGGAGTTGGCAAAACTTGACCTGCAGACCAGTAAAAGCAGGTTAACCAACTACTATGCCATGCAGTTCAAAGACCTAAACAAAGACTTTGGAGAATATATTGGCAAGGTGATTATGGATGCGAATTTTGCAAATGCCAAAATAAGCAGTGATGACATTGCCTACTTTGCACCTGAATTAAAAGATTGGAAAAAAGAAGCATTGATCAGCGGCCGTTTTTTAGGAACTGTTGAGAATTTTGTGATAAAAAATTTATCGGCACAAATAGGTACCACTACAAAGATCAATGGTATGCTTTCAATGAAAGGCTTACCGGATATCAATACAACCAGGATCAATCTCACCGATGGAATCTTACGAACCAATTCCACTGATCTGGGTATATTAATTCCTGATCTGAAGGGGGTTACTTCTCCTAACCTGGCAGCACTGGGTAATTTTATGTACAGAGGTAATTTCAACGGTACCATTCAAAATTTTACAACGGCTGGCACCTTAAGTACACAATTGGGAGGCGTAAAAGCAAATGTTAGTCTTACACTACCGCGCAAAGGAGACCCCACTTATACCGGTGTTATTGAAACAACCCGTTTTAACATTGGTAAATTTTTAAACGATAGTTTATTAGGTCTTATTGATTTTAAGGGAAAAGTTGTTGGCTCCGGTTTTAACATCGACAGATTAAAAACAACCGTACAGGGAACAGCCAGTTCACTTGAATACAATGGATATACCTATACCAATATCATTACACTCGGAACTTTTCAGAAAAAATATTTTAATGGAGAATTAAAAATTGATGACCCCAATCTTGATTTTACGAGTACGGTAGAAATAGATCTGTCAAAAGAATTACCGCGTTTTAATATTGTGGGTGACCTGGTAAAATCGAATTTGAAGAACCTGAAATTAACCAAAGATTCCATACAGCTAACTGGTTTATTGGATGTGAATTTTAGCGGAACCAATATTGATAATTTTCTAGGCACGGCTAAATTTTTAAACGCCAATATCAAGAGTGATAATACCAATATTAGTTTTGATTCTTTAAATCTCACATCCGCATATATTGATTCTGTAAAATCATTGCATCTTGGCAGCAATGATTTTAATGCCAACATATCGGGAAAGTTTAGCATCAAAGATTTGCCGGCCAGCTTCCAGGCTTTTCTTACCAGATACTATCCTACCTATATTAAGCAACCCAAATCGATTCCGCAAAACCAGGTATTTACTTTTACGGTTAATACCGGTAATATTGAACCCTACCTGCAGATACTTGATAAAAAAATATACGGATTTAATGATGCCAATATTGCGGGTTCAGTAGACACACGCAAGAATTTACTTTCTGTAACCGCAGCCATACCAACGGGCAAATACGATCAATACAGTTTTACAGGACTGGATCTTACAGGACAGGGAACCTACGACAGCTTATCTCTGAAAGGAAATATTGCAGGTATACAGGTAAGCGATAGTTTGCGTTTTCCTAATACCCGGTTGAATATTGTATCGAATCAGGATCACTCTATCGTATCTATAAAAACCAGTGCAGACAATACATTGAATGATGCCGATCTCTATGCAGATGTGTATACATTATCAGATGGCGCAAGAATACAATTCAGGCCCTCAACCTTTGTATTGAATGATAAGAAATGGAGTATTGAAAAATCTGGTGAGCTAACACTACGTACCAATCTGGTATTGGCAGAAAATGTAAAATTTACCCAGGGCTTTCAGGAAATTGTAGTTGAAACCGTGCTACCCGATGATGGTAGCAATAACAATAACCTTGCTGTAAGATTGAAGAATGTGGTATTGGGTGATTTAAGTTCTTTGTTTTTTAAAGATCCAAGATTGGAAGGTATTACATCTGGTACCGTTCAACTGAATGATCTCACAGGGAATTTTAATGCATCTGCAGACCTGAAAGCAGAACAATTTCGGATGGATGAAGATTCTATTGGATTGGTAAATATCAAGGCCACATACGATAGCAAAACTGGTGAGATACCTTTTAGTATTGAGTCGCCGAATGAAGGATACCGTTTTTCTGCTAAAGGCAATTACAACTTAAAAGACACCACCGGAAAATCATTCACCACCGATATTGAATTGGATAATTCGAAGATCGATATCATACACAAATTCATTGGAGATATATTCACCGAGATCACTGGAAAGGCAACCGGAAAGCTTACCATTAGTGGCGATTTGAATGCCCCGGATTTAGTAGGTAAGATCAAACTAAGAAAAGCAGGAATGAAAGTAGCCTATTCCCAGGTTTACTATACCATTGATTCTGCTGATATTAATTTTACAACAGAGGGCATTGATTTTGGAAGCTTTACGGTTCAGGATCGTTACAAAAATTCCGGAACGGTGAGCGGCAGACTATTAGAAAGAGGTTTTAAAAACATGCAGTTTGATTTTGATCTGTTGACGAAGAAACTGTTATTGATAGATACCAGAGCACAGGACAATAAACAGTTTTACGGAAAAGCCATAGGCTCTGCACACCTTACCATGAAAGGGCCTGAGTCGAATGTTAGAATGACCATCAATGCAGAATCCAACGACAGTTCACATATTTACATTCCCAATTCAGTGAACCGCGAGAGCGGTGTAGCTGATTTTATTGTGTTTAAGCAGTATGGTACTGAAATGGCACAGCAGAATAAAAAAAGCAATTTCAACTTAACGGTCGATCTGGATATTACTGCTACCAATGATGTGATGATTGATGTAATATTGGATGAAGCCAATGGTGATGTTATCAAAGCAATTGGTAGCGGAAGACTCGTAATTAAAGCGGGCACCACAGAGCCTCTGAACATACGCGGCCGATACAATATTGAAAGAGGAAGCTATGTATTTAACCTGCAGAATATTTTGCACAAGCCTTTTGAACTATTACCCGATGCGGGCAATTTTATTGAGTGGAATGGAGATCCATTCAAAGCAGATATTCATATTGATGCACAGTATACAGCAGAAAGAATCAGTTTATCTGAACTGGTAAGTAGTTTGCAATTAGGTCCGGCTGTTAAGGGTTACCGCGGCGATGTATATATTATTGCGCAACTGCGCGATAAATTGAACAAGCCGGGTATTACTTTTAAAATAGATTTTCCGCAGGGTAGCGCTGTAAAATCTGACAACGAATTCATGCAATACATGAGCCGTTTGGAGAAAGACCAGAATGAGATACTGAACCAGGTAGCTTTTCTTTTCATCTTTAATTCATTTCAGCCACCGGGTGGCTTAGGAAGTTCTAATGCATTGAATGCATATTCCATTACTTCATTAGCGGCCAATACACTTTCTCAATATTTAACCAAGAGTGTCAACAAGGTTTTATCCAACCTGTTGTTTAAAATAACGGGCGATAAGAGCTTGCGGTTTGATGTGGGCACCAGCTTATACAGTAGTTCGAACCTGGTAACGGGAGAGAATGGAAACATCAACTCTTCTAGCGGAAACAGGATTGACAGAACAAGAGTAGATCTGAAATTTGGTTATGCATTTGCCAACGATAAAATCATTGTTACGGTGGGCAGTGATATCGATTTTAATTTTGGAAGTGCTGCTGTACAAGGTAGTACACAGTGGTTACCAAACGTAAACATTGAATTCATTCTTTCGCAGGACAAAAAATTACGATTGATTGTATTCAACAAAACCAGTCTTGACCTGGAAGGCATCAGTTTTGGCCGCCGTATCCGCCGCGGAGTAAGTATTTCTTACAGAAAAGATTTTGAAACCCTGTTTGCCAAAAAAGAAAAAGAGGTGGAAGTAAAAACACCGGTGGACAGTGGTGGCAATCAATAAAAATATTCAACACCGTCATTTCAATCGCGCATGTTCGGGAGAGAAATATAATCACTTACCACCGTCATTTCGATCCCGCCTGAGCGGGAGAGAAATCTCATCAACTATCCACAGATTTCTAAGTCGTTCCTCCTTCGAAAGGACGATACCTGTAATAACATCGTCATTTCGATCCCGCCTGAGTGGGAGAGAAATCTCATCAACTATCCACAGATTTCTCAGTCGTACCTCCTTCGAAAGGACGGTGATAATTAGGGAAGTATAGACTTAGGTATTTCTTTACAACCTTTCAAACGGTACACATAAAAATACCGCACAACTCCCCCGCTTCTGGTTTGATTGATCACGACGGGCTTCTCTATGGTTGTAAAATACTGCCCATACACTTCAACTACATTTAGTGGAAGATTAGAAGGAACAATTGTGTACGCATCATCACCTAATCGCAAAGGTTGTCTTACTTTATTTGTCCATGCAAATTTGTGAACATCCTCAAGATTACCTATAGCAATGATGGGTAAGCCGGATGCACGTGTAGTATAAAATTCAAGATGCCCACCCGGAAACCATTTATTGATCAGAATAGGTGAATGAATTTTCATCATTTTTTTTTCTTCATCTTCTTTCACCTGAATAGAAAATGTTTTACTGAAATCATTCCAGCCGGAAAGATCGAGTGTTGGGCAATACTCACCGTAATTCGCTTTATCGTGGCTACCGAAATTAACAGGTGAAAAACGGACCAAGCCAATACCAGCAATCAATACAACCAACACAAGTGTGCCGGCTACTTTAATAAATCCCGGAAACACCTGGTAAGATTTTTGCTCCAAAAATAAACCACCCACAAAAAATAAAGGAATGTAAGCAGGTCCACTCCAATGAGGTAAGGTTGGATTAAGTAATGAAACACCCCAGAATAAAAAGATCATCGGCAGGCTCATACATAGTAACCAGATGGATGCTTTTTTTCTATCGAAACGAAAACGCTTGCGTAGCATAGCCACCAGTGATACCAACAACAATATAAACACTACAGGATTCTGGTAAGCAATCTCTCCGCCAATTTCTCTACCCATCATATCCCATTGAATACGGGTATGCGTTACCCTTTCTGAATGATACCGGTAGGTGATAAAATCATTCACCACATTCCAATAAAAAATGGGTAAAATACAAGTGATGGTTACTGCAACCCCGGCATACAACCGCCAGTTCAGCAACCATTTGATTCTGGTGATAATGAGAAACAAACCAAACCCGGCCCACAAATACAAGCCATGTACTTTACACAAAGTGGCAAGACCAATCACCAATCCCAGCAATAACCAGATACTTAATTTATGGTCATCATTTTTGATAAACAAATGACCCATAATGTATAGGGCTGCTGTCCAGAAAGGCATTTGCGGAGAGTCAGGCAGAATAAAAAGACCGGCAATGATGCCTGTATACACAGAGCAATTATAAATCAATGCAGCATACCAGCCAGTTTTCTCATTCGCAATAAGTTTGCCCGTTTTAAAAATAAACCAGGTTGATAAAGCAGTACAAAGAATACTTCCCAACCGCAATGAGAGTTCATTTACCCAATAAAGATTAAGTGTGGTGAGGCGTATCATCCATCCCACCATAGGTGGATGATCAAAATGATTCCAGTCGGGCTGTATGGCATAGGTCCAGTAATACACTTCATCATTACCGAGTTCAATCGATGATGCAACGATCATTTTCACAATAGAAACGATCAGAATTAACCAGCCAACTTTTTTAGAATATGATTGATTCATGGTGGTTGTAAGAAAAACAAATAACGTACCGATAATTGTTATTTCCGGTTAATAAGCCAGCGGATAGCCAGTTCATATCCCTGTAAACCCAATCCAAAAATACTGCCGGCTGATTTACCGGACACATGCGACAAATGCCTGAAATGCTCTCTTGAATGCACATTGCTGATATGTACTTCTACTACCGGTGCAGTTATGGCAGCAACCGCATCGCCTATTGCAACAGAAGTATGGGTGTAGCCTGCAGGGTTTAATACAATGCCATCGTATTCGTAACCTACTTTTTGTATTTCATTAATTAGTTCGCCTTCTATATTGCTTTGGTAATAATGAAAATCAATTGCCGGAAACAGGGCTTTCAGTTCATCCATATATTTTTCGAAGGGCCTGTTTCCATAAATATCTGTTTCTCTTTTTCCAAGAAGATTCAGGTTAGGGCCGTTGATGATGGCGATTTTCATAAGACTAAGATAGACATAAAACAGAAACCGTCATTTCGACGAGCAAGGAACGAGTATGGAGAAGTCTCATGAGGTTAATCAAATGATGAGATTTCTCAGTCGTACCTCCTTCGAAATGACGGTTTCCGGAAAATGAAGAAGACCAGATCAGGCGGTCATCATTCCAATAAAATTATCAAACAGGTAACGGCTATCATGTGGACCCGGTGTGCTTTCCGGGTGGTACTGTACACTGAATGCAGGTCTGTCTTTCAGGCGAATCCCTTCAATAGATTCATCGTTCAGGTTTACATGGGTTACTTCTACATTCGGATGCTTACGAACTGCTTCCGGATCAACACCAAATCCATGGTTCTGCGTGGTAATCTCACATTGACCAGTAATAATATTTTTAACCGGATGATTCAACCCTCTGTGCCCATGGTGCATTTTAAATGTGGGAATATCATTGGCCAATGCCAGTAACTGGTGGCCAAGGCAAATACCAAACACTGGCTTGTTTTCATTGAGAATGTCTTTCAAGGTTGCCACGGCATAAGGCATGGCTGCAGGATCGCCAGGGCCATTGGAAATAAAATAACCATTGGGACTAAACTCTTTCAAACGACTCAAAGGTGTTTTGGCAGGATGTACCCTTATATGCGCACCCCTTGATACAAGACACTGAAGAATATGTTGCTTCACCCCAAAATCCAGAACGGCTACTTTTAAAGCCGCATTGGTATCCCCCATTTCATATTCTTCTGTGGTGCTCACTGTACTGGCAAGCTCAAGGCCATCCATGTTGGGTACATTGGCCAGTTCTTTTTTCAGTACTTCTACATCCAGTATTTCAGTAGAAATAATGCAGTTCATCGCACCCTTGGTACGTATATGCGCTACCAGTGCACGTGTATCAATATCTTCAATGGCAACTATATTATTGGCTTTGAGGTATTCATTCAAATCTCCATCGGCCATTAAACGGCTGAACTGTTCTTCCAGATTACGCGCAATCAGGCCGCGGATTTTTACACTGCTACTTTCTACATCTGCATTTTTTACACCGTAGTTTCCTACATGTACATTGTTCATGATCAGAATCTGGCCTGTATAACTGGGGTCTGTGAATACTTCCTGATAACCCGTCATACCGGTATTAAAACATATTTCACCAGTAGCTATTCCGGTCTTCCCGAATGAATGGCCGTGAAATACATGTCCGTCTGCTAATAATAAAATGGCGGGTTGCTTGGTTGGGGTCATGGTTCTATTTCTGTTTACGATTGCAAAAAAACTTCATCCTTGGTAAATTCCCATATATAGTTTCTCACACTATGCGTTTCTACACACAAAAAAGGCATCCTGCAATAAGCGGGATGCCTTTTATATCAAATAACTTTCATCAATTATTCAGCTGCTTTTTCTTCAGTGGCTGGAGCTTCTTCAGGAGCTACTGCTGCTTCAGTTACCGGAGCGGCTTCTGCTTTTTTAGGAGCGCGACCACGACGTGTTTTCTTAGCAGGTTCTGCTGCCTGACTAACACCATTACCGTAGATTTCGTTAAAGTCTACCAGTTCAATCATAGCTTTTTCAGCATTATCACCCGGACGGATGCCTAATTTCAGGATCCTTGTGTAACCACCCGGACGGGGAGCTACTTTCGGTCCAACTACTGTGAACAATTCTTTCACAGCTGCTTTGTCCTGTAATTCAGCAAACACCAAACGGTGGTTGTGGCTGATCTGCGCTGCAGATTCTGTTTTCTTTGTTTTGGTGATCAAAGGTTCAACGTAGGTTCTTAAAGCTTTGGCTTTAGCCAAAGTAGTAACAATACGTTTGTGTGTGATCAGTTGGCTGGCTAGGTTCTGTAATAAAGCAACTCTGTGTGCTTTTTTACGACCTAAGTTGTTGATTTTGTCTCCGTGACGCATGACTTGTTGTTTTTAATCTTGTACCGTGTCAGGAATTACAAGATATGAATGAATAGCTGCTAGCTGTTAGCTATAAGCTTCAAGCGATTTGGCTTGCAGCTTACAGCTAAAGGCTAAAAGCTTAATTATCTAGATTATCTAATCCCAATTTATTCAAATCCATTCCAAAGCTCAATCCTCTTTCAGTTAACACCTGCTCTATTTCAGAGAGTGATTTCTGACCGAAGTTTCTGAACTTCATCAGGTCTTCCTGTTCGTACTGTACCAGTTCGCTCAGGCTGTTGATTTTGGCTGCTTTCAGGCAATTGAAGGCACGTACAGAAAGATCCAGATCTTCCAATGGTGTTTTCAATACTTTACGCAGTTGCAAAACGTGCTCATCCACCACATCTTCTTTCTTGTCTTCTTTATTATCAAACGTGATATTCTCATCAGTGATGATCATCAGGTGTTGAATCAGGATGCGTGAAGCCTGTTTAACGGCATCTTCCGGATGAATGGTTCCATCGGTAGCTACGTCGAGGATCAGTTTCTCGTAATCGGTTCTTTGTTCTACACGATAATTCTCAATAGCGTATTTCACGTTCTTGATAGGTGTGTGAATAGAATCGATAGCGATATATCCAAAAACAGCATCTTTAATTTTATTCTCTTCTGCAGGAATATAACCACGGCCTTTAGCGATGGTTAATTCAATATCCATTTTAGAAGTGGTATCCATAGTACAAATCACCAGTTCAGGATTCATTACCTGGAAGTTCTGCGATAATTCGCCGATCATTCCGGCAGTAAATTCTGTACGGCCTTTGATGGATAAAGTAATTTTTTCGTTGGCAACATCATGCTCAACATGCTTTTTAAAACGTACTTGCTTCAGGTTCAGAATGATTTCAGTAACATCTTCTGTTACCCCTTTGATTGTAGCAAACTCGTGGTCTACACCTTCGATCTTGATACCAACCAATGCAAATCCTTCTAAAGAACTTAATAACACTCTGCGTAAAGCATTTCCGATGGTCAGACCGAAGCCTGGCTCTAACGGACGGAATTCGAATTGTCCTTCGAAATCATTTGCTTTTTGTAAAACGATCTTATCGGGCTTCTGAAAGCTTAATATGGCCATATTAAAACTTGTTTTTACTTGTTTGTCTTCGCGCCCACATGAGACGAAAAGGAAAATATTTGGAACGTCAGTCGTGAATCGTCAAACGTGAGTAAAAAACTCACGACTGACGTCTCACGATTCACGTTATTTAGAGTACAACTCGACGATCAATTGCTCCTTGATGTTCTCAGGAACACTTTCACGCTCGG
Organism: Sediminibacterium sp.; assembly: GCA_965283715.1. Classification (GTDB taxonomy): domain Bacteria; phylum Bacteroidota; class Bacteroidia; order Chitinophagales; family Chitinophagaceae; genus Sediminibacterium. The sequence continues at coordinate 463,451 of CBDIPL010000003.1, forward strand.
GGAAAGTAATGAAGATCCCTTTCTTATCTGCTTCATTCCAATCTAACCAGCTGAATTTAGGATTCTTGCCACGGCTTTTGCTTGTTACAGCAGAGTTATCGGCACTTTTTGGTTTGTACGCAATCACATCACCTGGCTTACACTGGTAAGAAGGGATATTCATGGTTTCACCATTTACAGTAATGTGCTTGTGGTTAACCAACTGGCGTGCTTCTGGGCGGCTGGCAGTTAAACCTAAACGGTAAATGGTATTGTCCAAACGGGCTTCCAATAATTTGATCAGGTTTTCACCGGTAACACCTTTTAAGCGTTGTGCTTCTTCAAAAGTCTTACGGAACTGGCGCTCTAATACACCATAGGTATATTTGGCTTTTTGTTTTTCACGCAGCTGTAATGCATACTCACCAAGGGTTTTACGCTTGCGTGCTGCACCATGCTGACCGGGAGGGTTGCTGTTCTTACCCAACCACTTGGCATTGCCCAAAATAGGTTCGCCGAAGATTCTTGAAATTTTGGTCTTAGGACCTGTGTAACGTGCCATTTTTTTTGTTTTGCGATTTTTTAATGACGGAGAACTATCATAAAAATCTAAAATCGATAGAACTCCCTTTTATAATTAGTAGTTAGTAATTAATAGTTAGTAATGAAGAAAATCAATTACTAACTACTAATTACTAATTGATTATACTCTACGTTGCTTAGGAGGGCGACAACCATTGTGTGGTAAAGGGGTTACATCTTTGATAGAAGTAACTTCTACACCTGATTGGGCAATGGAACGGATAGCACCTTCGCGGCCTGATCCTGGTCCTTTTACAAATACATCCACTCTTTTCAAACCTGCGTCCAATGCTACTTTTGCAGCATCGGCAGCGGCCATCTGGGCTGCATACGGGGTGTTCTTTTTAGAACCTTTGAAACCCATTTTACCCGCACTGCTCCAGCTGATAACCTGACCGGCTTTATTGGTAAAACTGATGATGATGTTGTTGAAAGTTGCTGAGATACGCACCTCACCGGCAGCATCTACTTTTACAACTCTTTTCTTGGCAACAGCTTTTGCACTGTTTTGCGCTTTTTGTGGTTTAGCCATGTTTCTTTTTTGAGGTAGTCTTTAACAATAAAAATCCCGTTAGCCGGGAACGGGACTCTCCTGTTTGATCTTCATCAAACGATCCAAGTGCCGGATTTTATTTAGTTAGTAATTAGTAGTTAATAATTAGCAATTCAATTACTAACTATTAACTACTAATTATTAATTATTTCTTAGCAACTTTCTTCTTACCAGCAACCGTTTTACGCTTACCTTTTCTTGTACGGCTATTGGTTTTGGTGCGCTGTCCGCGAACAGGCAATCCTTTACGGTGACGAAGGCCACGATAGCAGGCAATATCCAATAAACGTTTGATGCTCATAGAAACTTCACTACGTAAAGCACCTTCTGTTTTGAACTCACTGTTAATGATGTTACGGATAGCAGCCTGTTCATCATCATTCCACTGATTAACTTTTTTATTGAAGTCAATACCAGCTTTGGTAAGAATATACTGAGCAGTTGAGCGGCCAATACCAAAAATATAGGTCAGACCAATTTCTCCTCTTTTATTTTTTGGTAAATCAATACCGGCAATACGAGCCATATTTGTTTAATTTGAAAATTTGAAAATTGTTGAATTTGAAAATGCTTGGTGAATGGCTCTCTGAAAATCATTTTCAAATTACCACATTATCAAATTAATTATCCCTGACGCTGCTTAAAGCGTGGGTTCTTTTTGTTGATCACAAATAACTTGCCTTTCCTCTTCACAATCTTACAATCAACGCTGCGTTTTTTAATGGAAGCTCTAACTTTCATTGTCTGTTTTTTATCTTGTTCCTGCTTTTAGCTTTCAGCATTATGCTTTTGGCGTTCAGCGTTTAAATTATTTATATCTAAAAATGATCCTTCCCCTGCTCAAATCGTACGGACTCATCTCCACACCTACTTTATCGCCTGGTAGAATACGGATATAGTGCATCCTCATTTTACCTGAGATGGTGGCCAGTATCTCATGACCGTTTTCCAACTTCACCCTGAACATAGCATTGCTCAGAGCTTCCAGAATTACGCCATCTTGTTTGATCAGTGGTTGTTTCGACATACAATTTTTGGGGCTGCAAAGATATCACAATGCAACCGGAATATGAAAAATTAGTGGAAAAAAATCTCAAAAATGTGGAAAAACCTTGCCAAAACCGGTCTTCGTGGGGCAAAATTAGCCTAAACCGGGCTAATTGAACAGATTTACCGGCAAAATCAGCTCCCAAATATTGGGCTGGGTGGTTCCCCGAAACTCATTGTCGAGCAGGCGGCTATACCGGATGCCGAAGGTAACCGGCTGCTGGTTCCACCAGCGGGTATCAAAAAAGAGCTCAGTACCCACTGTTTTGAAAGGAAACCGGGTTCCGGTTCTCAAACTCTTACCTTCTGTATAGTCGAAAAACAGATTGCTTCGTATGCGTTGAAAATAAACAATGTTGCCAAAACCCCAATCAGGATAAGCCAGTGGAAAATGATAATTGGCACTGATCTTCCACATTCTTGGGAAATCTACCGCAGTATAACCTCTTGCAAAAGGAAAATTATTGGAAAACAAGAATTGCTGTAAAGTATCTCTGCTATGGTATGCCGCAGACAGAACAATGCTGTGGTTATTACTAAACCCGGGCAAATACAATGAACCACTGGCCAGAAACTGGTTAGCCGTATATTGATTGATGCTATTTCTATATTGTACCAACATACTTTGTGCAAAATGCGGAAAGATCTGCTGAATTGCCTTCTGCATCTGCGAGGTATAACTGATCCTTGTTTGGAGGTATTGAAAACTTCTGTTGGTGAGTAGCTTCTCCCCGATTCCTGTCCATTTTATCTGGTCTATATTATAAGTAGACGATAGTGTAAGATTCCTGTATTGTTTACCACCTGAAAAATTTAGTGGTAACTGCAATCCTACATATCCTACCAACTCATTCCAGTTAACGGTAGTGTCTTTGTTCAATGCCGCTGCTCTTTGCCAGGTTTGGCTTACGCCAAACAGCGGTTGCAGATAAGATCCCCCATAGACACCGTTGTAACCAAGCTTATGACTGCCCTCGTTTTGGTTATAGGTATAAGCAATTTCTGATTGAAAAGTGTTGAGCACATTTTGTCCATATAAGGTAAGTGAGTACTCAGGCTGTTCATAATATGGACGAAAACTGTGCAGGTTCAGCAGACCAAATGACTTGGCATATTTACTTACCGGATAGTTTTGTGCAGCTATGGCTGACAGAACGGAGTGATCGGTTTTGGTAAAAGCATCTGCTATATACAAATCTTTCAATTCATCTTTCAAGGCCACGCGCTCCCAGAAAGGGGCAAAACTGCCCAGCCTGTATCCATCCGCAGTGAATGCCGATGCCAGTAATTTTCCATTGGGCTGCAATGCCCCTTGATACAGGCCTGTAGAAAAGGAAGCCAGCCTGAATGGTCCTTTTTTCTCTTTCCCATCAATAATAGCCCATATTTCATCTCTTCCCTGAAAAGTGGTACTGAATAAAACGGTATCACGCTGTATGGTTATGAAACCAATAATACGATTGGATGCAGGTAGTAAAGTATCACCTGATACAATTTTACCGATGGTGTATTTCATCAACGACATTTCTCCCAGCTCATTTCTTTCAGCTACGTAATATCCTTTGTCATCAGCGGTGAATTTGGGATGTGAAAAATTAATTCCTGTTTTAGCTAATGAATCTAACACCACCCCTTCTCTGTTCATCACTACTAATCTGGATGCACCTGAAAGATCCATATCCACCGCAAGCAACTGATCACCTTGATAAGAAATATCGGGAGAAAAATACCTGGATCCAGAAACCAATATTTTTTCTTCTCCAGTTGCTATCGAAATTTCTCTAATTGATTGATAATCCCTGTTACCCCAGCGCAGATCCGGTTGTGTAGCAGCATACACAATCTTTCCGTTTTTGTAAGAATAATAAGTATCCGCTGAAATAGATTTTACTGCAATTTTTTCTTCCCTTCCATCAGCATGTATTTTATAAAAAGCGGGAATGTTGCGATTACTGTTTTTAACAGTGATGAAAGAGCCATCAGCAGCAGCATAGGGGTATTGATAATTTACTACATCATTCACCTCAACATTCGTTTTCCATTCCACCTGATCAGCCTGTGTTGTTTTCCATTCGTTGTTAAAATACGCCATCGCATCGTTTACAAATTGGCTGAATCTTATGCCTGTATGTTTTTGTACCGCTCCCTGAAAAGGATAGAACAAGGTTGTAAACCGTGCTGCATCATTGGTTACTTTACGCCAGATATCTGCTCCATATTTTTTTGTCCGTACGAGACCAGCAAATAACCAAGATCATAATGATTGGGTACATAATTGCGGAACGAACCATTCCGCATTTTCATGTAACTATACTTTTTATTACTTAATGAAAGAGATTGGTAAGCGCTGAAAAAAGCAGGTAAACTACCCCTACCCTGTTGTGTTAATTGTGTTTCACTGAACACGGCATCTCCTTCAAAAAACCAATCAGGAACTGCTAATGCATTGGCTACGGCCTGCCCCTGTTCCCCTAAAATAAAAGAAGCTACGCGCGACCAACCCTTATTAAAATTACTGTATTGCTGCACATGCCGAAACTCATGAACAGCCAGGTTATCTGTCCAGCTTACTGCACCCAATTCAAATGGATTTTGTGGAGGTGTAATATAAAACTCACTTCTATAAGGAGCGAGTGCTACATACGCATTGGAAAACAATGTTTGGTTCTGCAACACAATACTGATCTTACGAATAGAATCGCCAATGGTATGTGCATAGTTATTTTGTAAACGATGAACAATAGAGGCAATGCGCTGTGCTTTACTATCCAATCCTTTTGGAAAGATGATACGTACCGTATCGGTATTGATCTGCTGCCACTTTACAGCAGAGGGATTGCCCCCAAAAGATTGTGCCACTGCGGTAAGCACCACTTGCCAGAAAACAATGATCAATACGATTCGTTTCATAAACCCTAACATGAATTAAGTTCAAGTTACAGAAATACATGAATTGGAAATACCCAGTAGCATAAAAGGCAACTTTTCAGTCGCCTTTTAGGTAATTATTTTTAATAAGTAACGTATCAGTTACTTATTTTTACATCGTTTCATCTGTCAGATGGATCTTGGTCATATCTAAATACATGTTTTGTAACTGGTGTACAAAATGTACATCCGGGTTATGCCTTTTATCTTCCCGGTACCACATTTCCAAATGTGAAAAATCGCCGGCCTTTGGTGTTACTATCCGGAAAGAACCTTTCATGTATTTCACAGACCCATCATCATTGGCCTGTTTTTGAAACTGAAGTTTTAGCAGCGCCTCCTCATTGAGTTCAATAGGATGCAAATGATCTGTTTCAAACCAAAACTCCTGTACATCGGTTTGTACGCAAACCTGTTTTTCGTCTCCGTTAAGGCGAACCACTTCTCCATCCCACATTTTTCCTTCGTATTCTGCTTTCAAATAGTCGCCGATCTTAATGTCGCTGAATTTAATCATATGGCAATGTTTTTTTAGAGTGATAAGTTAGGATTTTTTTTGGGAAGAAAAAAAGAAAGGGGGCGTATGGTTCATGGATCATCGTTCATAGGAAATGAAAGACATGCACGAACCATAGACCATAGACCATAGTCCATGGTCCATGGTCTATGGTCTATTAACCGTACACCAACCATCCTACTCCGCCCAACTCATCGTATAATCCGGGTTTTCTATCTCCAGCGCTGCTTCGGTTAACTGCAGTGGGTGAAAGGTATCTACCATTACGGCCAGTTCCTGTGTTTCTTTTTTACCAATACTTTTTTCCACAGCTCCGGGGTGTGGCCCGTGCGGTATACCGGCAGGATGTAAAGTGATCATTCCACGCGTTACATGTTTCCGGCTCATAAAATCTCCGGCCACATAATACAATACTTCATCGCTATCTATATTACTGTGGTTGTACGGTGCGGGAATGGCATCGGGGTGGTAATCATATAATCGCGGACAAAAACTGCATACCACAAAATTATTTGCCTCAAACGTCTGGTGAACCGGCGGTGGCTGGTGTACCCTGCCTGTAATGGGTTCAAAGTCGTGAATACTGAACGCAAACGGATAACAGCAACCATCCCACCCCACCACATCAAAAGGATGGTGTGCATAATGTAATCCATATAAAACACCTTTCTTTTTTGTTTTGATCAGGAAATCGCCTTCCGCATCAATGGTTACCAGGTTTTGTGGTGTTCGGATATCTCTTTCGCAAAAGGGAGAATTTTCCAGCAACTGTCCGTATTTACTTACATATCTTTTCGGATAACGGATAGGGCTAAAACTTTCTACAATAAACAAGCGGTTATTTTCATCGTTAAAATGAATCTGATAAATGGTTCCCCGCGGTATCACTACATAATCGCCATAACTAAAAACAATTTCACCATATTGTGTAACCAGTTTACCACTGCCTTCGTGTACAAAAATCATTTCATCTGCATCCGCATTTTTGTAAAAATAATCTGTCATACTTTTTTTCGGCGCAGCCAATACAATATGGCAATCATTATTTACCAGTACAGCTTTACGGCTTTGCAAAAAATCATTTGTGGGTTTAATATGAAAACCTTCAAAGCTCCGGTGTTTCAACATGTTTTCTTCTGCCACTTTGGGCATTACCGATACCGGCTCATCCGTATGTATGATCTGTGTGGGCGGCCAGGTATGGTACAACAAAGAATAATCATTGCTAAATCCCTCTGTAGAAAACAATTGCTCAGCATATAAACTGCCATCCGGTTTGCGAAATTGCGTATGACGTTTATGGGGAATATTTCCTAATGTATGATAATGAGGCATGAGAGGCTAATTAGTAATTAAAAATTAACAATTAAAAATTGAGTTTGCTAATGTGTGGCTTGTCTATAAACTACAGTCCATGGTCCATGGTCCATGGACTATGGTCTATGATCTACTTTGACAATTGCAGGGAGAGCATAAGAAAATAATATTTCCAGATGCGCTTGTCTATCCAGTAAGTGAAGTTGCGGTGGAGGGGCATGGCAATCAATCTTGGATTAAATGTAAGAAACTTAAGCGATGATCCTTCAAAACCGTGCCCTGGTGCTTAGTGTGAGAATTGATATTCACACAAAGGGACGGTTTGAGAATGTAATTATTAACGGGCAACTACTATCTTGTATTTGGTTCCCTTGATCTTTTCATTCTGCACCAGTGGAAGCAGACTTTTGATCTTGTGTTTCTTCACTGCTACAAACGAGTTGTGGTCTTTTACAATGATCAATCCCAACTCATCTTTTTGCAATCCGCCTTTTTGAGAAAGAAATCCTACAATATCCACTTTATTCAGTTTGTCTTTTTTACCGCCATTGATATATACAGTTATCCATTCAGCAGGTTTGGGTAAGGTTTGTCCCACAGGTATCGCTAACACTTCTGGCTTTTGATGGATATAATAGGGCAAAGGCTCATCCGTATGCATTAAAAGATAGGCGGTTCCGGTTGCTTCCATTCTGGCAGTTCGTCCATTGCGGTGGGTAAACTCAGCTTCTGTAGAAGGAAGGTGAAAATGAATCACATGCTTCATTTCCGGAATATCCAATCCTCGTGCGGCCAAATCGGTAGCTACCAGAAAACGAACACTTCCATTTCTGAACTGAATCAAGGTCTGCTCTCTTTGCATCTGCTCCATGCCACCATGAAAAGCGGCCGTTTCAATTCCTTTTTCTTTTAATAAAGTGGCGGTTCTTTCAACCGCATCTCTGTGGTTACAAAAAATCAGTGCAGGTTCTGTACCAATATAGCAGAGTAGATCAACCAAGCGGTTTACTTTATCTTTTTCTTCGGAGATGACCCATTTCAAGGTAAGTGCATCTGCACTATCCGTTCTTTCAGTAAAATCAAGAACAGTCAGATCTTCCACACCCACAAATTCAGGGATGGCCACACTGGCGGTTGCAGAAACCAATATTTTTTTGTTGAGATATTTCAATGATTTCAGGATATACGACATATCCTCTTCAAAGCCCAATGCCAGCGATTTATCAAACTCATCCAATACCAATGTAGTAACGGCATCCATGGCAAATGTGGCGCGCTTGATATGATCTGCAATCCTGCCCGGTGTACCAATTAATAAAGCGGGGGGCTCAGCCAGATTTTGTATTTCAGTTTGCATATCATGCCCACCATAACAACAACTCACTTTATAGCCACTTGCCATTTTTTTCCAAACCTGTTCTATCTGAATGGCTAGCTCGCGTGAAGGCGTTAATACCAGACATTGCACTTTTTTTTCATCGGGCTTCAGCAATTGCAAAACGGGCAATAAAAAACCCAATGTTTTACCCGAACCGGTTGGTGATAATAGTAAGACTTCTTTTTTTGCAAGTATGGCAGCCGAAGCAGATTCCTGCATGGCGTTTAAAGAAACAATACCAAAAGGTACCAGGGTTTGTGCAATAATTTCTTTCTGAAGCATGGGCAAAGGTAACGTTTTTGCTATGGCACTGCTACCTGCTTTGTGTAGGAGTTTTCTCGCAAAGGCGCAAGGGCGCAGTTATAGAGGAGGATAGTCAAAAACTAAGAAAAGACCAAAATGAGTGCAGATTTTCATCCCAAAAGAAATGACAGAATTGTAAACATTCTAAATGTTTGATTGTTTTTATGGCTTAGGTATGCATTATTGATAACTCTAAATGCAGATAACCTAACCTTTCAATACAAATTACTGACATATCACTGTTGTGCCATGAAGTAAATAGAGTTTGTCATAAATTTGCGGCCTACATTAATTTAACAAATAACGAATATGGAAAATAAAAATCCTCAAAGTTCAACAGCTTACAATGTGAATGGAGAAAGCAAGTGTCCGTTCTCGGGTGGTACGCTCAAACAAAGCGCAGGCAGTGGTACCAGAAACCGCGACTGGTGGCCTAACCAGTTAAAATTGAATATCCTTCGTCAAAATTCTTCTTTGTCCAATCCAATGGGTGAAGCATTTAATTATGCCGAAGCGTTTAATAGCCTGGATCTTGCGGCTGTTAAGAAAGATATTTTCGACCTGATGACTACCTCACAGGAATGGTGGCCGGCTGATTATGGTCATTACGGACCTTTCTTTATCCGTATGGCATGGCATAGTGCCGGTACATACCGCATTCAGGATGGTCGTGGCGGCGGAGGTTCGGGCATGCAGCGTTTTGCACCACTAAATAGCTGGCCAGATAATACCAATCTCGATAAAGCCCGTTTATTGTTGTGGCCGGTAAAAAAGAAATACGGTAAAAAACTTTCCTGGGCCGATCTTATGATTCTTTCAGGTAACTGCGCATTGGAATCAATGGGTTGCCCAACTTTTGGTTTTGGTGGCGGACGTGAAGATGTTTGGGAGCCGGAAGAAGATGTGTATTGGGGTTCTGAAAAAGAATGGTTGGGCGATAAGCGTTACACCGGTGACCGTGAACTGGAAAATCCGTTAGCGGCTGTTCAGATGGGTTTAATTTACGTGAATCCGGAAGGACCTAACGGAAACCCTGACCCACTTGCTTCGGCACGTGATATACGCGAAACATTTGGCCGCATGGCGATGAATGATTATGAAACCGTAGCACTGATTGCCGGTGGACATACATTCGGAAAAACCCATGGCGCTGCCGACCCAGGTAAATATGTAAGCAATGAGCCAGCAGCAGCAGGCATTGAAGAACAAAGCATGGGCTGGAAAAATACTTTTGGCAGTGGCAATGCAGGTAATACCATTACCAGTGGTTTGGAGGGCGCATGGACTACCACCCCAACTAAATGGAGCAATAACTATTTCGAAAACCTGTTTGGCTTTGAATGGGAATTGACCAAGAGCCCTGCCGGTGCGCATCAATGGCAGCCAAAAAATGGTGCTGGTGCAGGTACCGTGCCGGATGCACACGATGCTTCTAAGCGTCATGCACCGTTTATGTTAACTTCTGATATTGCATTGAGAGTAGACCCTGCCTACGAAAAAATTTCCAGGCATTTCTTCGAAAACCCTGCTGAATTTGCAGATGCATTTGCACGCGCATGGTTTAAACTTACGCACCGCGATATGGGCCCAATTGGCCGCTATCTCGGACCTGAAGTACCCAAAGAAGAACTGATCTGGCAAGATCCGATTCCTGCTGTTACTCATACATTGATTGATGACACAGATATTACTGCACTGAAAAATAAGATTCTTGCATCCGGATTAACCGTATCGCAACTGGTATCGACTGCATGGGCATCTGCATCTACTTTCCGTGGTTCTGATAAGCGGGGTGGTGCGAATGGTGCACGTATTCGTTTGGCTCCGCAGAAAGACTGGAAAGTAAATAATCCGGCACAACTGTCTACCATATTAGCTGCATTGGAAGGCATTCAAAAAGAATTTAACAGTGCACAGGTTGGTGGCAAACAAGTATCATTGGCAGACCTGATTGTTTTGGGTGGATGTACTGGCGTTGAAAAAGCCGCTAAACTCGGTGGTCATTCTTTACAGGTTCCTTTTACTCCGGGCAGAGCCGATGCATCACAAGAACAAACAGATGTAGAATCGTTTGCGGTACTCGAACCAGCTGCAGACGGATTCCGCAACTACTTCAAACCCAAGCATGCCGTAACAGCAGAAGAATTGTTGATAGACAAAGCACAATTGATGACATTAACAGCACCTGAAATGACCGTGCTCGTTGGTGGTATGCGTGTATTGAATACAAATTTTGACCAGTCGCAACATGGTGTATTCACACATCGCCCAGAAGCATTGACCAATGATTTCTTTGTGAACCTGATTGATTATGGTACAAAATGGAATAGCACTTCTGATGCACAAGATGTTTTTGAAGGAAGTGATCGTGCCACTGGTAAAGTTAGCTGGACCGGTACACGTGTTGACCTCATTTTTGGTTCCAACTCAGAACTCCGTGCCCTTGCTGAAGTATATGCCTGTGAAGATGCACAAGAGAAGTTTGTACATGATTTTGTAGCTGCATGGAATAAGGTAATGAACCTTGACCGTTTTGATCTCGCATAAGTAAGTACTTTATTATCCTAACTAAAAACGGCGGCCTGTTAATAGACCGCCGTTTTTTATATTGTTAACTTTAGAGATTGATCTTATGAGTTGTGAGACGTGAATTTTTAATTTTTAATTGAAACCCCAGCTACACCCTCAGCAAGCCCCGAAAGGCCCTGCCTGAGTAGTAAGATTGTGCACCGTTGTGATACACAAACACCTGACCATACCGAAAATCACCAAACACAGCACCACCCAGTTTTCTGATCTCAGGTGGTGTTTTTAACCAGCTGGATGTTTTACTATCAAACTGTCCCAGTTTTTGCAATTCACGGTATTGTTCTTCAGTTAATAATTCAATACCCATAGCGGCTGCCATATCAATGGCATTATTCTCCGGTGCAAATTCTTTTCTTGATTCTAACCCTTCGCGGTCGTAACAAATACTTCTGCGGCCTTTAGGGCTTTCGGCAGCACAATCGCAAAAAATATATTTTCCTGCTTTGGTATCATATCCTATCACATCTGGTTCACCGCCGGTATTTTCCATTTCGTTAAGTGACCAAAGTGTATCTCCTTTCGTCAGCCGGGCTTCCACATCAGCCCATTGCAAACCTATATGACGGCTCCTGTTTTTTTCAAAACGATCCTGCAATATTTTCAAAAGTTCTTTATGCTGCGCTTGTGGCAGCTCCTTCTTTTTTGCTTTTGCCATAACCTTCAATTTTACTATGTTTTCCAATTAATCATTCGTTGTATCACTACTCTTTTTACTTCATTTACCTATTTACTTATCTCCTTCTAATCATCTACCCTTTTTTGAAACGTATTGTATCGCTTGTTCAATTCTTTGCTTTTGTCGTAGATGATGTCTTAAATGCAATTCAGCAAAATGAAACCATTCCTGCGCATTAAAGTAGCCTAATCCGGGGTGTTGGGTTTTACCTGTTGATATATTATTATTAATGGTATTCCATTGCAAATTCAAGCTATTTTTTATGTGAAGCATTTGCTCAAATAAATCGGACTTGCTCTTCGGGTTTGGTATGGTCTGGGATGATTGCTCAGTATTTCTAATTCTTTCGTCAGGAAATTCATTATTGGCAAATATGCGTGCTGCATTTTCGACCATTTGTTCTGAGAAATTTTCGCGGTGAAATAAACAATAATCAATTTGCTCAATATAAAAATTTGTTTCATTAATAAGGTGCATGAAAACCTGCCCAAGTGACCAATTTTCGGAATCAGGTTTTGCCAGCAAAGTATCGAAGTCATAATCTTGCAGAGCGGTAATCCAAATAGTAAATGTATTGTTCAAATTATCAATATGCATTGACATGTATTCTTGTATTCAGATTTTTAGCACTATTCTGTTCAACCATCATTGCATGAAAGCTGTTGCCGGGTACAGTATTTCCGATTCTATCTACTCTTCTACCTGGAAACGAAAATTGCGAAGCCAATGACAAGAATTGAATACAGATAAAGTGACTTTATGCTGAACTTTTCCTTCCACAAAAAGTATATAGAAATTATGGGTAATAAAAACAACAAACCTAACAGAGGAAGCCAAATGAGTTCAAAAATGGCACCGACTAAAGCAAAATGATATACATTAACAGACTGCCCTATGTACCATAAAACTGATACAAGTATACTTAACACAAAAATTGTTTTACTTTTTTGGGTTATTCTAAACTCTTGTAAACTGTCAGTCATATTTTCTACATTTCAAAAAAAAATCATTACGCAAAACTGTCAGAGGTTTCTACTATACTACTGGTTTATAGTCCTCCAGCCAGAATAATAGCAAAGAAATAGTACAACCCAATTACATTGTTTATTTAGTGGTATTGTTTACCAACTGTTTAATTTCACATATCACTACAACAGGCTGGATATTGGTATAATTTTTAAAATCACTAACAATTTCGTCCCTGTTTTTTGCTATTGCCTGATTATATTCAGCAACATCCTTAATGTAAAAATAACCAATCGCCAGAAAGGGCACTTTCTCATTTGGTGTTCTGCCGGCTATGCCCTTATCAATTTCGTGAAATTGTAAATTTTTACCCAAATATCCAGCTACCATTGGCATGTGCTTTTTTTCATAATAGTCCATATCAAAGGTTTTATCTTCCCCATTCGGATACAAGATAGCCACCTTAAACATCCCCGTTTCCGGTGTAGTTGAATGCTTCAGCTGACTGGTTCTGCAACTTATCAAACATGTAAAGGCGAAGAGTAACGTGAAGAAGTTAATTTTAGTTTTCATATACATCCTATTTTTTATTTCTAAGATAGGGTTGTTTTCCTTCGTAATGTCTGTCTAATATTACCACAACGTTTAGGGAATTAAGCGTTCAGCTGATTAGGTACAAAGTATGCAGTAATCCCATTTCTATTTACTCCACTAATTTTGCACCTGCAACACCAGGTTTCTTTTCAGCGAGTTGTAATACGATGGCAAGTGTCTCAAGATTAATTTCTTCAATTTTCTTAAATCTAATGCAACCTATCCCCTTAGTAAGTTTTCCCAGATCCTTAGTATAGCTTTCTGCCGCAGCTTTATCTTCCATCAGTGCACATACATATATGGTTATGTATTCTTTTTGATTAGCCAGGGAAATAATAGGCCAACCCTTTTTCTGCTTTTTTGAATCAAGGTAATAGAAGGTACCATAGCCGATCATATTAGAAGCATAATACGGTTTCAGACTTGGAACTGTTTTTTGAATAAATGCGTGGAGAAAATCAACAGCTTTCTTGCGCTCATCTGGTACCATCAAAAGATATTCATCTACTGTTTTGGCTGCATTTATGGCAAACATGTTCATAGAGATATCTTTTATACAATTTAGGCATTTTCAAACGCTTCAAAATCAAAAAATTATATTTTCAGATATGCCTTAACAACTCCTGACGCGTTTTCCAAATCGCTTATAACATTGCCCGGATTGGCTAAATTTGTCCCTTATAATTCTGGTCAAAGTCTACCATCCATTCAATCCCATATTTGTCTCTAAACATACCAAAGTATGAACCCCAGGGACTATCGGCAATTGGCATTTCAACCTGCCCTCCTGCTGAGAGTCCGCTGAATAATTTGTCTGCTTCTTCTTTACTTTCTGCACTGATTGAAATTTTACTTCTATTTTCATTTTCATTTACTTTCCCCAATATTTCAGGAACGTCATTGGCCATTAAAACGTTCTTGCCGATAGGTAAAGCAATGTGCATTATTTTATTTGCTTCACTTTCAGGGACTGGAAATTCAGGGCTTACTAAATCTTTGAAACGCATAACCTTTGCGAACTCTCCGCCAAATACTGATTTGTAAAAAGTAAATGCTTCTTCGGCATTGCCATTGAAGTTAATGTAAGGATTAATAAGCGCCATAATTCTTGTTTTTTAGGTTTTTAAATTGTTTTTATTCATTAGTGTAATTCTTCGCAGTCAAAATTTTTACTTTTAAGCAAGTCTATTGTTTTCAAAACAATATTTTCTTCACTATTAATTCGTAAAATTTTATCGCAATCTGCAAGGTCAAAATTCCATTTTGCAATAGGAAGAATTTGGTCTAAGCATGGCTTGAGTTTCATAGCCTGCGATTTTGTTTTTACGGATGTTTTGAAAACGAAAATCATTACTTCAATTTAGTGTTGCCAATAGATTTTCCAAATTGTGCATAGACATTTTAAATCCTTCTGTAAAGCCCATTTCAATCATCTTCTCCAAACGGGCAAGAGATTCATTGTAGATAGTAATACTCACTTTTGTTATTCCACTTTGTTCGGAGAAAGTATACTCCCAATCAGAACCAGGCAATTCAGGATTTCCCTCTGTATCTGCAAAAGCATTCATCATTTTGAAATTGGTTTTTGGCGTAATGGAAGTGTATTCCTGAATTGACCAACGCTCCAGTCCTTCAGGACTTACCATCGCATACATTCTTCGCCCGCCCACTTTAAAATCCATATATTTTGTTTTGGATGTCCATGGCTTAGGCGCCACCCATTGGTCAAGGAGTTCTGCTTTGGTAAAAGCATCCCAAACCAGTGATAGCGGTGCATCAAATTCTCTGGTTATGAATACCGTTTTTGTAGCTTTATCTACAGTAAATTCAAATAGCAAATCATTATTCATTTTTTCTTTTTTTTAAGTGTCGATAATACTTTGTCCAATTGATTAAATTGAGTTTCCCAAATTTTCCTGAATTGGGCTAACCAAATGTCCAGTTCTTGCATTTTTTTGGGATTAAAGTGATAATAAATTTCTCTTCCGGAATGCTCAGGTTTAATCAATTCGCATTCCTGAAGTACTTTAATATGTTTTGATACGGCTTGTCGGCTCATATCAAATTTTTCTGCCATTGCATTTGGCGTTAATGCTTGAATAGCAATCAACGTTAAAATAGCTCTACGTGTTGGGTCAGCTATGGCTTGGAATATGTCTTGTTTCATTTTTAACTATTCAATTACGCAACCTTCAGGTTGCAAATATATATGCAACTTTTGAGTTGCACAAATTTATCTGCAATTATTTTTGCATTATAAAATGCAAGAAAGTTTTATTTATTGTATGATTGCTTATAACAACCTTTTATTTGCAGCAGATAAAGAAAGAAAAATCAGTGCAGGCGTATACACGACACCTGTTAATGCCCGCACCAGATAACCCGCGGGTTGATTGCTCCATACCGCCCCCAGGCCTACTGTTATATCACAAAGTAAAAAGAGTACCATCCCAGTAAGCGCCAGTTTAGCTTGCAGGGGCAACAATACACCCGATGCTTTACTGTACGCAGCGGCCAATACCGATAATATCAACAAAAAGCCATAACCAGCTACAGGCCAAAACAAACCTTTCGCCTGCAATGGGGCGTACAGAAAATATAAAAGCACAGTAGCAAATACAAAAAGCCCAATTGTAAGGTAGAGGTATATTTTCTGCTGAAACAATTGCCAGCTAAAGCCTTGTAAATGCCGATACAACAGCACCAATTGCATTACTGCAAATATGCCGATACCAATGATCAGCTTATTTTGTAAGATGAGATAAAAATCAGCAATAGTTGCAATAAGCATAGCAACCTGCATGAGTGCATGGTCTTTTGTAAAATGTTCTGATTGGAGATACCCAATAAAAACAAAAGAAAACACACCTGTTCTGGCAAACCGGATATATCCACTCCACGCTATCCAGGTATCAAGATCAGTATTAGAGTCCTTTACTACTTGTGTCCATGTGTATACATCTATACCGATGGCGGAAATAGTGAGGATACATGCTATGATAATAATGATTCGCATTTATAAAAATCAGATCCCGTGTTTTTGACAAAGTTCGTATTGCGCTGAAGCCGTTTCTGCCAATGTAGAACCCGATTGCTTCCGGTCAAAATCCTGACTCATTTCAATCATACAATTTTTATAAAAATATCCATTATGGTATCGTATAAAAGGTAACAATATTTCTTTAGTGAGTTTAACTACCAGATAAGGCCAGAGTTTATCATATAAAACCTTCGTCAGTACAGAAGCTGGTAGTATTTTTTTTATTTTGAGGTTGATATCCATTTTTCCATGCTGCAGTTGCTCAACTGTTTCAGGCGATTTTTGGGCTGTTTTTAGCGGGTTTGTATCAAATACCAATAATTTTCTGGCTGTAGTTCTATATTCTTTGAACAGGGAATGAGGTATTTGCCCAATTACATCTCTCTCATGTACAACATGAAAAATGTTTTTATTATACGCATATAATGCAGCTTCAAACGCATGATCACCTGCGGCCGGGCAGGCAAACAGGTATCCAAATGCATTAACGCTGAGCTTGTTCTGTTCTAGTTTTTTTGGAAGATCCCAAAGACATAATGAAGCCATACCTGAGCCCAATGAGAACCCAGAAATAAACAAGTTCTTTTTTTTAACAACCCCTTTGGCGGGGGATAAAGCCTGAGCTACTTTTTCATAAATCTCATCCCTAATCTGCAGGTATTGTCTTCTGAAACCCATATGCAGTTTGCCGGGGAACCCTGAATCTGCTATCCTTATTATATTCAAGTCAGTAAGAACGTTTTTTATGGTATCCACCTTTGCTTCAATCCAACCTGTTTCTCCCTCTTCTGGTTGTACGCCTGATCCGCGAAAGCTCACTACAATACTATCTGAATCATAAGCAACCAATGCGGTGGCGGGCGTTTTGTCTGATTGAACGGTATGGAATGTCCAGCCTTTTTTTTCCAGCGCGGTTTTATATTTCGCATTTGACTTGCCCATATCGCGCAGGTATTCATTCTTTCCATCGGGCTCCCAGGCAATCAGGTAAAACTGTAACAGATTAGCAGCCAGCAGGGTGAAATCTTTGTTCAACTTTGTTTGAGGGGTTAAAAAACTGCCATCAATTACTAAGCCTTCATAGGGCTCATAGTTTTGGTTGCTTTTAGCCATGTGCAATAGTTTACTACAAAATACAAACTATTCGCAAATTTACAACTGTGATTTTAGGCAATACAACAAGCTTCGTTAACGCTAACTTTTTTCACAAAGTTCTTTCAATTTATCCAGTGCTTTTGGGTAGGTCTGGTTCATATAATCTAAAAAATCTTCTGTGGTATCTAAGTCAACAGTAACGGTAGATGTTCCATTGTTTTCTTCAAATGTATAGTTCTCAAATCCGTTTGCCCATTTTTCCACTTCTGGTCCTTCTGTAATTTCTTGGTCAGCTTTAACCAACCCATAATGTTGAATGGAAACAAATCGGGAGGGAATGTTTTCAATTATCCGTGAAACCATACCTCCTTTTTCTCCTTTCGCATCTACTCCTATAAATAGAATTTTACTTCCTTTTTCCCAACTTCCATCGTAGGTAGATGTTGGGTTAAACATAGCAGTCCATTCTTCATAAGTTGATTTATTATTGATGCCGAGCATACAATCATAAATCTTTAATGCAGGAGCCTTGATACTTACTTTGTATTGTAACTTTTGCATATTATTCAGATTTGTTATTAAATAAACTTGTAAATGGATACTGGGTTTTACTATTCCAGAAAGAAAACTATCGTACTTACTACCCGGGCTGTTTGAATATAGGGCTCTTTAGGCGTGTCGTTATTTGCAACAGCTTCTTCATCATAGCTATACTTCCCTGCAATGGTTATTTGACCCTGTGAAGCAGTTTTAATTTTACCTAAAGTAGCTTGTGAATCATTGGCAAATTGTTCTCCGGCAACTCTTGCATTTTTTGTGCTTTCAGCTATCAATTTAGGCTTGATGGAATTTAATTCTGGGAAAGAATAATTTGTAGAGACATTTGAAGTAAGGTCTTTGCTAATTAAATCCAATTTTATTTGAGATGCTTTATCTTCAGTGCTTTGAACATCTTTTGATTGTATCGTTACACTTTGTCTGGTAATATATCTATCAATTTTAGTTCTTACTTGTTGCCCGTTCTGCCATTGAATTTCATAATATTTTTGTTTGTCATCAATATTTATGTTACCCAGTTGAATATCATTCTTACTATATCCTTTGCTTGTCAAATAATTAATCACCAATTGTTTTTTGCTTTCCGATTGTCTAATAACTTCCTGAATGTTATCACCCGAGATCGAGAAGCTTACAGAAATACTTGCGGAAGTTGCAGTTATTTTCATTTCTGCAAGACCTTTAACCGTTACGATTCTATCTTTATCACTAAAAGTTTTTAGTCCTTTATAAATGAAAAAGCCTAAACATGTTAGACCTAATAACAGTGAAAGGCTAAAAAAAATTGATTTCCCCGAATACTTATTTTCCATTTTATTATTTATTTTTAGATGGTAAGAATTTTGCTATTTTAATGTATGCAACAATTTTATTTAGACTCATTTCCGAAGTACTTTAGGGTTTCAATCCTTACCACCAAGGTTCAGGTATTGCAGCAAGTGGAGGATTTTAAATTGTCCAGCCCGAACTGATGCCTGTTTTTTATTTGATGATAAAAAAAACCTTTGTTTTATTCGTCCAGCCTATCAACCCTGAGGAGTAAGACTTTCTATTCCGCAAAATTAGTAAAGGTTTTCCCATCGTACTTATACAATCCTGTGTTTCGAGTGCCAATCCAAATATGTCCATTTCTATCTTCAAGCATACTCCAAACAAAATATTTACTCATTCCATCTTTAGTACTAAAATTCGAGAAGGATTTTTTATCGTAATACCAAATTCCTCCATCACTTTCTACAGTTGATTGTTTTTCTTCTCCACTGAACCAAATATTACCTTTCTTATCTACCAAAATAGGATTTCCAATTCCAACTTTATCTGTAAAATTGGTAAAGCTTTTTCCATCGTATATGAAATTGCCGTGGCTTCTGCCACCAAACCATAAGTTTCCTTTTTTATCTTCTTTTATATAACGAATCCAACTATCGCCATTGGGCTTAAAACTACTGATTGATTTCCCATCGTAACGACAAACGCCTTCCATACCAGGCGGGCAACCAGAGGCAAACCAAATATTGCCACTTTTATCTTCTAATATACAGTCAATCATTCTAAGATGTAGATTTTCTTTATTTACCACACCATCATTTTGTAAAAAATGGGTAAATGATTTTCCATTGTAGCAATAAACCCCATCGCCTGTACCAAACCAAATTTTTCCACTTTTATCTTGTAACATACTCCACACTGTACTTTTTTTGGATTGGCTAGTATAATAATCATTACTGCTATTGGTAGAAAAAAAGCTTGTAATGATTGGTATACGAGTAATTTTTTTTCCATCGTAACGACAAATTCCGTCAAGTGTTCCAAACCAAATATTTCCAGATCTATCTTCTAAAATAGAGTAAACAGTATTGCTGTATAAACCATCTTTCACGGTAAATTGGGTAAATAATTTTCCATTATAACGATAAACGCCTTCCCCTGTAGTACCAAACCAAAGGTCACCTGCTTTGTCTTGCAAGCTGCAACAAATATTATCTCCTTCGGTAGAACCTTGCGTTTTTACAAGTTTGGGCTGTGCTGTTGGCCTTATTTTTGGTTCACGAACGTTTGAAGTTGGTAAGTTTGTTTGGACTTGTCCATTACAAGAGGTAACAAAAAATATTATTGCTAGTAAGTTGAAGATTTGTTTATGTTGGAAAAATTTATTCATTGATAGCAGTTTAATTTATGCCCATTTACTTGATGTAGTTGAGGAATGTTATTCGACAGCCGCAATCCCTACCATGCAATTTTGGTAGCATTAAACCTCACTCGACAAACTCAGATTTCCAGCCGATTTCTTTTTGTATTTGTTCATAAGAATAACTACCGATCTTTCGCAGCTGGCCTTTTTTGTTTATATACCCATTTTGTTTGCAGTCTGTGATGTAATGTTTGTCTTCATTTCCCTCTTTGCAACACCAAAGAATCTGCTGGCAATGTCTACCGATAACCGCTTTACCTTTGTAAAAACTTGATGCGGATTCAAATTGATGTTTTATAACTATTTCTCCTTTGTAATTGCCAAAACCAATTTTCCCACTATCGTCAACAATCCGAATCAAGCCTTCTCTAAATTCGTCTGGACTAGGCTCCCCACTGCTAGTATTGAAAACTTGAAAAAGTATTTTTTCATTTTTGTCAATAGCCCACCATCCCTTTCTGTTTCTTATGCCGACAATCGCAAAGTGTTTGATTGTGTCACTGAAGCAAACATAATATTTCGCAGTATTAAGTCTTGTAACTGTGTCACCAGTTTGGTTGGTAAAAACATAAGCGAATTTTGCCTTGTTTGTTGTATCGTAACGAACTACCATATAGTTCCTTGAGTTTTGTCCATAAGAAACTGAAGCAGAAAAGAAAGCAAGTATGTATAATAGGGTTTTCATTTTATTGCCACTAACGTCCAGACAATAAAGCGGTTGGGAATGCTATTCCACCGCCCATGTTATCTGTCTCTAAACTAAGTTACAAAAGAAGATGATATATTCTATTGCCGATCAGAATTCCTTCAGCCGGAACTGATGTTGGGATTATGCCGATGATTGTTTCAAAGTGTTGCGCCAATTGCTCAAAACCTTTTGTTACCTGCATACACTTTTTGTCAGGTAGCTAGAATTTTTTCGGGTTATCGTACTCAACTTCTGTAATATTAAATTTTGCATAGCTGAAATCTCCTTTGTCCATTCTCCACAATACGTCAAAGTCAGTTGGAATTATAATATTATTCAATTCCTTGTAATTTGTTGATTTTATTACCCAAGTTTCCAAGTTATCATCACCCATATATCTTTTTGTTTCCATTTCTGTTATTTCGCCAATTTCATTGAAAGTAAATTTAAAAAACAAAGAAAGTCCATTATAATAAAAGGTCAGTTTTGCTGAATTGTTGTCTATTGGAAACCATTGTAATCTCTCACTGGGTAAGAAATTTGTTGGATACAAAATACTTTCTCCAAGCCAACGAAGTATTTCCCCAATATCATATTTTTCTTTTCCTTTTGCGTCCACAATATTATACACTGAAAAAAGTGAAACAATTAGTCTGCCTTGGTTCGATATATACATATCTCTTGCCACAAACATGGCAGTAGTGCCCTTCCAAATAAAGCCTGGCTTTTCAGTAGTTGCGTATTGTTCACCTTTTATGTTCATCCAACCTTTGTCAAGGCTCGCTTTAAATTGTCCTTCGTGCTTAATTCTTGCATAACTTATGTAAGGCTGTCCTTCTTTCAAAATATGTTTGAAATACCGTTGCACAGGTTCTGGCAAATTGTCTATCTGGCTTTTTTGAAATTGTTGGTTAGATATATTTTTTGATTGAGCAAAAAGTGCTTCTACTTGTTTACCAAATTTTATAGACAAGTTTATTTTGCCAATAATTAGGATTGATAGAAGCAGTGCAACTATGCTGAATGTAATTATCATGAGTTTTTTCATTTTTTGTAATGAATTCTAACTTGTGGAAGTAGTGCAACAAAAATTATTGGAATAGCATACAGCATATAAAATGTTTGAAGCCAACCAGTACCTTGAATGTATATTGTTTCAACTTGTATCCAAATGATTAGGGCAAATGCTACATACATACTGTACGTCCAAGCCCAATACATATCTTTAAACAAGTTAAAATATTCAGCAAACTTATTTGCAGGTTTCTTAATTAATGCAAAGGCTATAAAACAAGGAGCAAGTCCTAAAATTGTGAGAAGAATAATACCCGGAATAAGAAAATCAAAGAAAGGGGAATTTGCCAAAATAGATAATGGTAATCCTCCAAGCAGTTTACCTGAGGGTGATATGATTAATGCTACTCCGCCACCAATAGCACTCAATCCGAGAAATAATAATAATGCAATATGAATATTTCTTGCTGTCGTTGATGTCATGGCCTTTTTTTTGAACATATGGAAAGCATTAGCATTACTTAGGTTGTACGCACAAACCAATCCACAGGTCGGCGAAGTGAAACAGGTTGTGGGTAGTTTTTTACATAACCAGTTCGTAAAATAAATTGTACGTTGTCGTTAATACCGATGGATGAATGCAATATTTGCAATGTTGCCGTCTCTTCCAAAATTTGTGTCATTGGATGAATAGCAATGTTTCTTTCTCTTATATTTAAAAGTAAGCGTTGAAGCCGTTTGCCCGTTTCAAGCAATGTGGCTACCGAATTATTTTTACTTGTAATGAGGATCCAGCCAGCCGATTTGGATACTTGTTCTTTTACGGTATCAATACTTTTTTCTCTAAAACTATTTTTCATTACATCGGCTTTTCCATAAAAGTTTCTTAAATACCAAGCTGTTAAACCTTCTATTTCCATACTTGCCAGTGTGAGACCATCGCAATGAATTTTAGCGTCTTTACTTGAAAAACGTATCCAGTCTGCCAATTCATTTTCTGCTTCGTCACGGTAAGCCTGAACCCTGTTTGCTTCAATAGTTTGTTCATTTAGCCATTGATGTTCTTTTGATGAATTCGGAATGTAATGGATAAAATCAAGTTCATCGGTTGTCATGTAATCAACATCTTCTTTTTTCAAAGTGTCAACCAAATAGTTTGACCGTATAGTTCTACGTTGACTGATTTTTCGAATATCGTATTTTGTTGAATTGATTGCTTTGGTCAATTTAACTTCTACAATATTTTCATCCTGATTGGTAGTTGCCAGCAAAGTAAATTGACAGATATAGCCTAAATTACTAGCGGCATATTCTATATTTTGCAGAAAAGCTCCTATGGATAACATTGTTTCCCTTTGGAGTGGGTCAACAGCAAAAAGCCATTTGCTTTTATCGTTGCCAACTATCCAATGGTAAGGTTCAATATATTTAACAAACCACGGTTGTGTATTATGTCCGCTTGGAGCAAGTGAGCCTAATTGTAAAATTGTTCTTTCATCGTCTTTAAGTAAAATATTACCTGATAAATCATCTTTACTATCGGCCCTAACAAAATTGCTTTTGTCAGTTGACAAGTAATACACTCCACCTGCTACTACAATAGTTGTACCAGCAAAGGCGATGAAATTCCGTCTATTCATTGTTACTTTATAACTGCAACAGCGTTGTTACACTTTGAAGGTCAGCCTATTCTTTTTTACAAGTGTTACATAATTAATAACAAGCATTGCAGTATTCACACATTTTTGAAATGTAATGAGTGAAAGCTCTAAATTGTTGGGTGTACCAAAATATAGTAGGTTGTTCAATGGCGGTAAAGTCGATGATGTATGCTATTACTAAATTATAAAGCCGAGTTAGAGCCAACGTTTATTTCCTGCTGTCGCTGGGCACCCGCGTTCAGTCAACCGACATAATGCCAAGGTAATGTTGTGCGCAATCGGCCCGAGTATCTTCTCAAGATCTTGTCAATTTCAAAGGCAATCGCCACCCCTAACCAGACAACAGCCTGAAAAGCTCACAATATGCCCAAGCGGCTAACTTTGTTTACATTTCGATTTACACTTATAGGCTTATCTTTGTTTACTTACAGTCTGGCTGTACAGTTACCGCTTCTGAATGGACAACAGGTAAGAAAGGGAAAATACTATGCAGCCATAAGTAAATAATTCACTAACCTTAAATTTAAATCTATGTCAAAAAAAACAGCTGAACCCAGGAAGAATAAGCCTACTAAAAAGAAAAGCTCAGCACAGAAGAAAGCGGATCCAAAGAAAAAAGCACGGTAAGAGGTCAAAGATGCCGAGAGCCCGGTAAGAGGTCAAAGATGCCGAGAGCCCGGTTCACAGAGCCGGGCTTCTTTTTATGCCATTGTTTGAATTTTGGTTTAGGAAGATTGCGCACAACGAACAGGTATTGTTGAAGGTCTGGACTTCATTGCTTGTCCTGACCGGAACTGCTGCCCATTAAAGATTAAAAAGTATAAGTTAAGTACTAAAATCACAACAGAATTCCGTCCATCGTAAACGGTGCTGATAGCGAAATACATTCGAAGATTACAACGTCCTGCGACACTTGCAGTAATAACCATCTTAGCGGATCCTTGTTTGGCTTATAATTTTTTTATCTAAGTCTTAGTACCATTTGGTCCTCTGCAAAATATTTACCTTCCCATTTTATTGAATTCAGTTCAGTCCCATATTTTCTGAAGCCAAATTTCTCATAAAGGTGTTTTGCGTTTAAATTATCTGAAAGCACAATCAAATTAATTTGTTCAATATCTGAAATAGCTCTAACCCTTTTGATAATCTCTTCGAGTAATTTCCTTGCAATTCCATACCCACGAAATTCTTTTGAAACATACATTGTTGACAAAATTCCCTTGTGTCTTAGTTTTTCTCTGTCCTCTCCGTCACGAACAAAACTTGCCACACCTACTAAAATGTTATTTTCATACGCTCCAAGTGTAAAATTGTCGTTTCTGTCTTTTGTAGGAAATGGTGCACTCAAATTGTCCCCAGGTGTAATAAGAAGGGTTTCTGCGTCATTTTGAAGTGCAATATTTAAAAACATTTTGTATTGCTCAATTTGTGTAGATAAAATTTCTTTTATTTCTATGCTGTCTATTTTCATGTTAATGTTTCTCATCATTACAATGTGACGATGAAGTTAATTACAAAAGTTCAACGTTGTTTGTCCAGCCAGAACCAATGCCTGGCTTTACAATGACCCGTCCTGAAAAAAGTTGACACAGTTAGTAATTAAATCCTGTATCCGGTTGTCAAATATAGTTCATCCTGAATAAAGTTGACAGTGGGGTGATTGTGGTGCGTTGGCACAAAAAAAGTGTAGCCCCTCAGCTAAAGATTTTTTTGTGTGCGCTGGGCTTTTAGGGTTCATTCATTTGTACCTCCTTTTTTGGTTTGTAATAGTTTTTCCAACGCTTTATTTGAGGACCTTTCTGTGAATGCACTATATGAGGTATTTGATAATTGATACTACTGTGTACCCTTCTGTAATTATAAATGGTAATACACCTGGTTATATGAATAGCTGCATCTTTCATCGTTTGATAAGATTCAGCTATCAATTCTGTTTTTAAAATACCATTCACTCTTTCTGCCATAGCATTTTCATAAGGATCCCCATTTTGTGTCATACTGATTAGTGCGTGACTTTGGTTTAATAATCTAACATATTCATTGCTACAATATTGCAATCCCCGGTCACTGTGGTGTATTACCAAAGCATCAAGTGGCTTTTGATCAATTGCTTTTTGTAATGCAACAACCGCACTCTCAGCTCTCATGTTATCACTTATATGAAAACCAACAATTTTTCGGCTATAGGCATCCGTTATAAGGTACAGGTATGCAAAACGTTCTTGTGCTACTGGTATATAAGTTATATCTGCCACCCAAAGCTCATGGGCATTTAAAGGCGTAAAATCCTTTACCAGATTGGGGTAACGGTAAAAGAAGTGTTTGCTGTTAGTGGTGTGCACACTTCGTTTTTTGTTACGCACCAGCAGTTTGTTTTTAGCCAAAAGATCAAAAAAAGCATCTCTGCCTATTGAAATATTTCTCTGTTTTAAAAACGGGTTAAGCATGTATAAAAGTTTACGACCGCCACAGCGTGGCTGTTGTTTACGGATATGCAATACCTGTTCAAGAATGAGCTTTGTGGTACTGATGGTTTTAAACTGGTGTTGCTGTTGTTTGTAAAAAGCCTGTCTTGAATAACCAAACAACCGGCAAAGCGATTGGAGGCAAATATGATCGCTGCCTTGTTTTATTTCTCTGATTGTTTGGTGCCATGCTTTTTTCTGATGTCGATATTTAGTTCGCGTTCAGCAATATTTATCATCGTATCCAATGCATGAGATTTTTGTTTTTCCCATTCCAGTTCTTTTTCAAGCAGGGCAACTTTCTTTTCCAGATCGGTTTGATCTTGTTGAATAAGTTGCTTAGATTTTTTACCCAAAGTTTTTTGTTGAAGGTCGTAAGAAATCTGTCTATGACTTCTAGGAATGTTATGAACTCCCTGATGAACCAGTACCCATTTATTGATAGTACTGCGGCTAACGCCGTACTTTTTGGCTAATACCCGGTAAGGGATACCATCTATTAAATACTCTTTTACAGCTTGTTGTTGTATATCCATTTCGGTTGATTTGGTGTCAACCTATTTCAGGACAAGACACACTGCCGATGATTGTTTCAACGTCGAGCCCCAATTGCACAAAACCTTTTGTTGTACGTTCGCCTTGTTGTCAAAGTTCTGCTTGTGCTTTGATATGTTCTAAAACTCTGTTATGAATTTTGTGAACAATATTGTCGCTCCAAAGTGTCCAATAAAACGCAGGTTTGATTTTGTTTACATACCAGGTTGTTCCTTCAAGCAATGTGTGTCCATTTGGTAAAGCAGTTAGTTTAAATTGTCCTTGTTTAGAAACCCAATAACCGTGAAGATGATTTGGATGAATGTCGTAAAAACTAATTTCCTTCATTGGCTCTGGTTGTTCGTCAACTGAAAATTTCAATAGTCTTGGTTCGGCCCAAACTGTAATGGGTTCTACAAAACTTCCTGTTGAAAAATTACAATGTCTAACAGCTCCAACACCTTGTCCTTTAATGGTTGCATTGATAGGATATGCAATCCCTGTTTTAAAAATAAATTCTGTTGGCTCTTTAAGTTGTGGAAATGAAACTACATTTTTCCAAACCTTTTCAGGTGTTGCATTTATTTCAATGGTTGTTACAACCGAACGTAAATCGTCTGTTTCGGTTAATGTGTCCTCAAAAGCCATTAACGATGGAGATGATAATACTAATAAGATTATTGCTGTTGGTGTCTGTCCTTTTAAATTGCTTTTTGAAAAGTGAAAACCAATAAGAAAGCCGAAATATGTAAATACAAATCCGATTGGTGCTGCCATTATCAAACAAATAATTCCTTCCCAAGCAAATGCAAGAAGTCCAATGCAAAATATTAAAAGTGTCAAGTAAGCATTGTTGCGAAGTTGCTTTCTCGGAACTGAATTTTTGTACGAAAGAATTAAAGTTGATGTCGCACCTAAAACTAATGGAAGCCAAATAAAAAGTCCAAACCCATAATCTCTAAAAATGTTTGTAGCCAAGTAAGAAAATGGCCAACCAAGCAAACAAGGCAATGCTATTGAAAGCAGTTTCTGTTTCGAAATGTGTGTCAAGTTATTTGTTTCTGTCATTTACGGAATGTCGGTTTAAGGTGACGTACAACGTTCAGGGCTTTGCGAAGGTTGGGAATTTATATTCTGTCATCTGCTTGGCCACTATAGACTCGATTAGCAGAAGCCAAATTACTGAAGCCGGGTCAGAATTCCTACAGCTGATGGGCGATATTCGTCAGCCCAACTTTTGCAAAGCCTATGTTAGCCGCTGTTTCTAATTGTATGCAAAACTAGCCAACTAACAATTTCATCAAATTTTGATTGACCAGAAGCAATCTTAATAACAAAGGTATATTTCTCGTCTTCAGTTGCGTTTATATCCAAGTTGTTGCTTAATAAAAGAAGCCGCATAAGAACATATCCTGTTCTTTTGTTCCCGTCTACAAATGGATGATTTATAAGAATGCTTTCAATTAGTGAAGCTGCTTTTTCTATTGGAGTAAGATAAAGTTCTTTGCTGTCAAACGTTTGAAAAGGCCTGGCTAAAGCAGAACTTAATAATTTTGCGTCTCTAACGCCGTTTGAACCGCCAAATTGAGCAATAAGGATTTGATGAATTTCTTCAACTTCTTTGAAAGAGATCATTGGGCCAGTTTAGCTAATAACTCTTTGTCTTCTGTAAGAATTTTCCTTAATAAAGGATTGATTGTAGATTCAACATCATGCTTGGAGTCTAACTCTTTTAAGAATACCAAAAGCTCAGACAATGCTTTGTCTGAAAAGTGGTCTAGAACTTTGCCGATTTCGTATTTAATTTCTTCTTTAGACATAAAGAGTTTATCCGGTATTAAAGGTAGGCTTTTTTTAGAAAGTTGTTCGTTAAAATAGCGGCTAACGTCCAAGCATTGAAGCAGTTGGGGAATGCTATTCCGTCGCCCATGGCTTACTGTTGCTGAACTAAGTTACAAAAGATCATGATATATTCTACTGCCGCTCAGAATTCCCTCAGCCGGAACTGATGCTGGGATTTTTGCTGCAGCTGAAGAACGTTATTCGTCAGCCCCAATTGCTGCAATGCACTGTTAGCCGAAGTTTACCAGAGCTTCAAATTTTTGCGATTCTTGTATGTCGTCGAAAACTAACAACATTTCGTCATTTACTTTGTAATCAAGTTTACCGTTTGATGTGTCATATATTTCGCCACAATAAAGAAGTAGAATTGCCTTCTCCATCTCGAAAACCATTTTAAATGGATATTTTGATTCTTTGAATACTTCTAAAAAAACATTCTTAACTATTGAGTTTATTATTTTGACTTTACCAGTCTCGCTATTATTTTCATAGGTGTCAATCCAAAATGTATCAATGCCTAACGAAGTTTGTGAAGTTGTGATTATTAAATTTCCTATGTCTGTAATAAGAGTAGCAGAAAACGAGTATTCAAAAGAAAATGGCACACAATTGAAGTCAAATGTTGGGTCGGTGTCCAGAGATAAAATTACTTTGTCAATAAAGGCATTTTGTAATTGTAATACTGTTTCACAGTTTGCTTTATAATTTAGTTCTTCTAGCATTTCAATAAATTTCGGCTAACGTCCAGGGCTTTAAGCAGTTGGGGAATGTACTTCCCTCAGCCTGGCTACTGGCGCTGAATAAATGTACAAAAGCTTAATGACATATTCTACTGACGAGCCGAGTTGGGTCGCCCTGAAGCTGAAGCAGGGATTTGTACTGGTGATGAAAGATATATTCGTCAAGCCCCAATTGCTTGAAGCCGATGTTAGCTGCAGTTTTAATTACGCTTTATGTCTTTTAGAGTAAATATGTAAGAAGTGCTATCCAATGCAGTAGTATATCTAAGAAGTCCAATATTTTTTCCGTAATAAAAATTGTGAAACGATAAAAACTCTGTTTTCTGTGATGTGTCTTTTGTGCTACTGATGATGTTCTTACTAACCGCTGATATTTTTATGCAATCAACAATTTTATTTTGCCAGGAAATTGTGGTATCGGTAACGTACTCTTCTTTTGAGTACATATTATAAGTAAAGTCCTTTCCTCTATAAACACGCAATCTTTCTCTAATCCCGATTTTGGCGTTGTTATTTATTATAGTATCCTGAATTATTTCGCCTTTTGCCATGGAAGAATCGACAATCCCGAATACAAATATTTCAACCAACTTGTCATTTTTCTCAATAATTGTAGAATCGATTATAATCGCATGTGTGTATTGGCGCTTACTTATGAGAGTTTTTTCAGGATAGTTTAATAGCTTAAAATCAATATAGTTTTCATCTATAGTTCCGGATTTCACATAGGTAAAAGTTCTACTCGGATTTAAACTGTCAATTGGATAGGAATAGGCTGATGGAATATAAGCTGTGTCTTTTAGTTTGTCGTTGCATGAGAAAAAGATGCATGTTAAGAGAGAAAAAAGATAATATGTTCTTGGCATAAAGTTATTCTTAAAAAATTGCAGCTAACACTTAAAAGTACGCAACTTTCCAAACCCCAAGATCTCCTCACTAAAACAAAGCCATTGATTCTCAATAAACTATTTTTATAAAAAACAAAAAGTGTAAATAATCAGTCATCGACCATATACCCAAAATACGCAATCATCTACCCAAAAAGCGCAACTCTTTAATTATCGTAAGAACTAATGTAATTATTGCAATAAGCGGAGTAAGGCATCAACCTCCCCTACTTCATTAAACGCATGCAACACAATACGTAAACGCTCTTTTCCTTTGGGTACGGTTGGGTACAATATGGCACGAACATCCAAGTTGTGTTGCTGCAATACATCGGCCACCTGTTTTACTTGCTCATTGCCGGGTATAATTACTATCTGTATGGGTGTGGCAGAGAGTAACTTTTCAAAACGGATAGCGCCTGATTGAAATTGGTGGATGAGGTTTTGCAAGTGCCATCGTTCTTTGTTCATCCCGGGAAATACACTGTACGTTTCGCCAATCAGTGCCACACTATGCTCGGGCAAAGAAGTTGAAAACACCAGGCTTCTTGCAAAATTTATCAGGTAATGGCGCAAGGTATCGGAACCCAATACCACGGCACCATGGCAGCCACAGGCTTTTCCAAAAGTATGTATGCGGGCAAACATTTTTTTTTCAAATTGCAGGTGCTGTACCAGTCCTTCGCCCTGCGCTCCTATTACGCCGGTGGCGTGCGCTTCATCAATGATCAAATGCGCTTTGTATGTTTCTGCAATGACCACCAACTCCGCCATCGGACACAAATCACCATCCATACTGAACACCGATTCGGTAACAATAAAAATGGTACCGGTGGCATGTGCCAATTTTTTTTCCAGATCAATAACATCATTATGCAAAAAAGAAAATGCCTGTGCAAATGATAACCGGATACCATCGCGGATAGAGGCATGGCATAACTGATCATACAAAATGGTATCTCCTTTTTGCGGCACAGCCGATAGCAAACCTATATTGGCATCGTATCCTGAATTAAATAGCAAAGCAGCATCGGCATGATGAAATAGGGCCAATTGTTTTTCCACTTCTTCCATCAAAGGATAATTACCCGCGAGTAAGCGTGAGCCGGTGGAGCCGGAGCGGGCAGTAGGCAGTTGGCAGTGGGCAGTGGGCAGTAGGGAGTGTTTTACAATGCCGAGATAATCGTTGGAGCAGAAATCGATCTTACCTTCCGGCAAACGCAGTTGGCGGAAAGAGTGGTTTTGTTTTCGCTCATCCAGTTTCTTATTCAAAAAATCATCGGGGTACATTTGTTAAAAATAATGAATTGTGGTAGATATTTGCTGGGGCAAGGGTGAATGGTCAATGGTCAATGGTCAATGGTCAATGGTCAATGGTCAATGGTAAGTAGTTAACTCACAATTGACAAAGAGAATCCATTCACAGCTCACAATTCACCATTCACAATTCACCACTCACTACTCACATGGAACTATCCCAACATACTAAAAACATTCTCGGTCTTCAACTACCAACAGATCCGCGGTGGGTAGATCTTGCAAATATTTCGCTGGAAGCCATTCTTACCGATCATGCGTATTGCGAGCAGAAAGCGGCTACTACCTGCATTACGCTGATACAACGGTATTCTGATAAAGAAAAATTAGTGGCTGAGTTGGCACCGATTGTATCAGAAGAATGGGGCCATTTCAGACTGGTATTGAATGAACTGAAAAAAAGAAAACTCACACTAGGTAAGCAACGCAAAGATTCGTATGTAAACAAACTAATGGAGTTTCAGAAAAAAGGGGGTAGTCCGGAAGACAGGTTACTGGATCATCTGTTAACCATGGCCCTGATAGAAGCACGCAGTTGCGAACGTTTTAAAAGATTAAGTGAGGGTTTGCCCGATGCATATATGCGAAACTTTTACCGGCGTTTTATGGAGAGCGAGGCGGGGCATTATACGTTGTTTATTGAACTGGCAGAAACCTATTTAGAAAAACCCAAAGTTCGCAAACGCTGGAATGAATGGCTGGCCTACGAAAAAGAGATTATGAAAGACCTTGAAATAAGAGGCGATCGGATACACTAATTCTTACTGCGCCTTTGCGCCTTTGCGAGAAAATTTGCACGCAAAGGCGCAAAGGCGCGGTTTTAGTATGCTAAGCCATTTGTAAAGTAATCCATCTCTTTACTAAAATCTAGAAAAGGATATTGTTGCAGCAAGGATTTTGTTTTAGATAAATAGGTATTCAAAAAATGCCTGTGTTGTGAAGTGTTGGCGTTAAATGGTTTGTGTTGATATGCAAGATTGATGTCTGCAATTTCTTTCATCAAGACTTTTGTTTCTTCATGCATACAAGCTTCAGTAAATTTCTCCCACACATATTGCGTGGCCTGGTAGTTGGGGTGTACCAGGTCTTCTGCATAAAAACGGTAATCGCGCAGATCATCAATCACCAATTCATACGCAGGAAAATAATACGCCTGTTCAAAAATTTCTGTGAGTTGGTGAACAGCCTGTATCAGCATGGCTTTGCTGCGGTTGTTTTCAATAGCCCCTTCGCGCAGGTGCCGAACAGGGCTGATGGTAAACAGAATTTGCATAGCAGGATATGCAGTTAGTAATTGGGTAAGGGTATTGCGTAATACGTTTACAATTTCTTCTGCGGGCATTAATTTTTTTTGAAACCAGGAGGCAGGTGCTTTATGGTTATTGGCGGCCACTGCACCCTCACTAGTATTCAATGCCTGCTCTGTTAAGGTATACAACCAGGCAGAACCTAAAGTAATCATCAGGTGATCTGTTTTTGCGAGATAGCTATGGGCAGTTTGTGTAGAGGCATTAATTTTTTGCACACAATCCGCAGCACTGGAACCGGAAAAACGGCTATGGTGTTTCCAGCTATGCCAGCTTTCGTTGTATTCAAAAATATCAGCAGCAGTAATTTGCTTATTGTGTACATAACTATCCAATGCCTGGGCCACACTTACCGGATTGAATAAAATACCATTGGGGTTGTCCAATACGGTGAACTTATGTTTGCGAAGTTTATCGCCAATATTTTCTGTAAAACAAGAACCCATCAACAGTATAGGATGCACATGCTGAATAGCGTGTGGTGCTTTTTTAATATCAAATTCAAAATGAAATTTCATGGATGGGTTACTGCATGTGTGTGATTATATAAATATTTCTCCGGCAATCAAAAGGCTTTCAGCTAATGCTTCTTTATTCATTTCTAAAGTATATCCCTGTTCTTCAAAATAACGGATCATTACTTCAGTATCCATATTCCCTATCAGTTCATCCTGTGCCATGGGGCATCCGCCAATCCCTTTTAAAGCGCCATCAAACCGTGTGCAACCCGCTTGTAAAGCCGCAGCCAGCTTGGGTATTCGGTTCTGTGGTGATGAATGCAAATGCACACCAATAGTAGTTTGCGGATATTGCGGGATCAATGTTTTCAGCGCAAAGGCCACATGCTCTGGTGTGGCTAACCCAACAGTATCGGCCAAAGAAAGCAGGGTGATATCACGCCTAACCATTTCAGAAGCCCAATGCAAAAGCATGTCTTCATTGTATGCATCACCATAAGGATTACCAAAACCCATGCTCAAATACACCACCAGTTCTTTGTTGTTCTTTACACACAATTCCTGAATGGCTACCAAACGTACCATACTTTCTTCCATGCTGCTATTGGTATTGCGCAATTGAAAAGTAGGCGATAAAGAAAAAGGAAATCCCAAAACAGCAACTGCATCAAACACAACGGCTTCTGCTGCTCCCCTTTCATTGGCAACAATGGTGAGTAATTTTGTTTTGGAGTTACCCAAATCCAATCCGGCCAATACTTCTTTGGTATCTGCCATTTGCGGTATGGCCTTTGGAGAAACAAAACTTCCCACATCCAACGTATCAAACCCTACACGTAACAGGCTATTATGGTAACGTATTTTATCTGCAGTTGCAATCCAATGCGGCCACCCCTGCATCGCATCGCGCGGGCACTCGATCAACGTGAGTCGTGAATCGGGAGTCGTGAGTTGTGAGTTGTTAGTGGTGAGTGATGATTGCAGCATACAAAACAAATAAACCAATAAACTAATAAACCAATAAACTACTTCCCCATCCTATGCTTCATTGCTTCGTACAAAATAATACCGGTTGCTACCGATACGTTGAATGAATCGAAATTGGCGGCCATGGGTATTTTAAAAAAATGATCGGCTGCTTTGGAAAGATAGGGTTGCACACCTTTTCCTTCATCGCCCATAATTACACAACAGGGATCGGTGAAAGGAAGTTCAAAAACATTTTCTTCTGCGCGCATTTCGCTGGTAAACACTTTAATGCCATTGAGGTGCAGGGTATCCACGGCTTTCAACAAACTGTTTACACGGCAAATATGGATCTGCTCCAATGCGCCGGCACTGCTTTTCATGGCTTCTTCATTTAATGCACCCACGCCTTTATCAGGAATGATGATGGCCTGTGCCCCACAACACACGGCACTTCGGGCAATGGCACCAATATTTCTTACATCGGTAACACCATCCAGCATCAAAAACAAAGGAAGTTCTCCATTGGATACCACATGATCGATCACCTGCTGCAGGTCCATGTATTGCACACGCGCTACAAAGGCCAGCACACCTTGGTGATTGGCTTTGGTTAATCCATTTAATTTTTCAACGGGAACTACCTGTATGGGCACATTCAGATCACGCGATAATTTGCGGATGGTATTGATCACATCACCGGTTACATTTTTTTGAAGCAGGATCTTATCAATGGCCTTACCGGTTTGCATGGCTTCTACCAGCGGTTGCCGGCCAATAATAAGGGAACTTTGTTTTACAGGCATTTGCAAATGTATTACTTCAAACTACCTTCTGCTAACAGTAACTTAATTTTTATCATAGCGGCCACACTCATTGAGTCGGTGATCTCACCCTTTTCTACCATGCAGTACGCCTCCTCAAAAGGGATTTTCTTAATGATGAGCTGCTCAGTATCTTCCGGGCAGGGCGTATGCTGGCTTAATTCGCGCGCCAGATACACAAACGCCAGTTCATCACTAACAGAGTTGGATAAATGCATTTGTAACAGTAGCTGCCAGCTGTTAGCGGCAAGGCCCGTTTCTTCCAATAGTTCTCTTTTGGCGCCTTCTAAGGGGTTGGTACCCAGCATAGCACCCCCTTCAGGTATTTCCCAGCTGTAGGCATCCAGTACAAAGCGGTATTGCCCAACCAGGTAAGTATTCAAATCTTCATCCAACACCATTACTCCTACTGCAATATTTTTAAAATGGACTTTACCATAGATGCCTTTATTTCCGGATGGAGTCAATACATCAAACTCGGTAACGGTAATCCAAGGATTCTCATATTGTTTCTTTTCAGCCTGAATAATCCAAGGATTTTTTTCCATACTATTTAATTTTTAACGCGTTGTGCTATTTAAAAACGAAGATCTCGATTATTGGAAATTCAATATCGCTCACGGCCGCTGGGCCCCGTCCCTGTTACCGGGCTGCTTTTGCTTCTAACAAAATGTGCTGCGCATCATTTAGTTTGCCGTGGCCATTCGCCCGGCATCAAACCAAAAGAGGCCCGTCCACAAGGACTGATTAGAAATTATTCATCAATCACACTATAATTGTAAATTCTATTTCTTGTATAAAGTGTTATTTCGATTTACTAATAGCATTTGGTAAAGAAATCATCAGGTAAAGTATAATCAGGCCAATCAGAAAAAATTTAATTGCCGCACAATAGTAAGTCAGGTTTAGAGAAGCTTCTGTATAAATTCCGGCAATGCTTTGCAGCATTAACAGGTTTTCGGCAATATCTAAAATACCTGCTGCAAATGCCGTTTTTGCCAAAAACAATCCTATCTGTTGTGGCTTGCTTTTCTCCGGCCATTTCAATGCACAAAAAACGGCAGCTATCGAAAGAAACAGTACATAAGAAATGATAAAAAGAAAATCGAGCCAGATATTCATGGTAACAACTGCTGTATCCCATCGCAGTACCAGAGCCTGCAATTCAGCCGGTGTATCTGCAAACTCAAGATTCACAATGCCCATTTTACTGGTAGTTGTTTTGAGCACAGCTCCCTGCCATTGCATTACAACGATCATTACAATCGTGGCTATGGCAGCGATGGTGAGATTTCGTTTCATAGATTTTGTACAATTACTTACAGATAACTAACATAGAATCAGTTACGATTAATCAAAAATCTGCTCACTACTTGCGGTTACACTATTTACTTTTTTGTTTTGACACAAAAAAGTAACAAAAAAAGTCAAGGCTGCTGAAAAAAAGCTAAAATTTACTCCATTCCGCTAAAATGAACGAAGTCTAAAACCATACTTAAGTTCAATGATGATACAAATGTGCCCTTCAACATTATATGAAAACCCAGCATCGTTCATTTCTTAACGCTACATTCCATAAATTTCTTAACGCTTTTTTTCAGAGGCCATTGAATTCAATTAGATTAGGTCTTTACTAGTGTTTTACCTACTCAAGAAGATAACATTGGCTATTCAAATATAACGGAGTCTATCACAAAACAAAAGCCCTGTAAATGATTACAGGGCTTTTATATAAATATCAATGTGTGCTTATTTTACACCAAAGGCTTTTTTTACCTTAGAAACATAATCCAGTTTCTCCCAGGTAAACAGCTCTACTTTTACTTTTTTCACTTTACCGTTAGGTAGGGTAAATTCTTTGGTTACCACTTCGTTCTTACGGCCCATATGACCATAAGCAGCAGTTTCGCTGTACATAGGCGTACGTAATTTCAGGCGCTGCTCTATAAAGTAAGGACGAAGGTCGAAGATACTTTCTACCATTTTACCGATCTGTCCATCTGTTAATTCAACTTTGGCAGTACCGTATGTATTTACGTTAATAGAAGTTGGCTGGGCTACGCCGATGGCATAAGAAACCTGAACCAGTACTTCATCTGCAATACCTGCAGCAACCAGGTTTTTAGCAATGTGACGAGTAGCATAGGCAGCAGAACGATCTACTTTAGAAGGATCTTTTCCGCTGAATGCACCACCACCGTGCGCACCTTTTCCACCATAGGTATCAACGATAATTTTACGGCCGGTTAATCCGGTATCTCCGTGTGGACCACCGATTACAAACTTACCGGTTGGGTTAATATGGTATTTGATTTTATCATTAAACAGTTTGGCGTATTTCTTATACTTGGCTTTTACGCGTGGGATAAGAATGTTTACGATGTCTTCTTTAATCTTGGCCAGCATTTTGCCCTCAGAATCAAAATCATCATGCTGTGTAGATACTACGATCGCATCAATACGAACTGGTTTGTTATTATCATCGTACTCAAGTGTAACCTGGCTTTTGGCATCAGGACGTAAGTATTTGATTTGTTTGTTTTCTCTTCTTAAAGCAGCCAGTTCAATCAGAATTTTATGCGCCAGATCCAATGCCAATGGCATATAGTCTTCTGTTTCATTGGTAGCATAACCAAACATCATACCCTGGTCGCCGGCACCCTGTTCTTCTTTTTTCTTTTTGTCAACACCTTGATTAATATCTGCTGACTGTTCATGAATAGCAGATAAGATACCACAGCTATTCGCCTCAAACATGTATTCACTCTTGGTGTATCCTATTTTACGAATTACACCACGTGCAATTTCCTGAACATCCAGGTAAGCTTTGGATTTTACTTCTCCGGCTAATACCACCTGTCCGGTAGTTACCAGAGTTTCGCAAGCCACTTTAGACTGTGCATCAAATGCTAAAAAATTGTCGATAAGTGCATCAGAGATCTGGTCAGCTATTTTATCCGGATGTCCTTCGGATACGCTCTCAGAAGTAAACAAATAAGGCATATAAATTTTAATTTAATGGGTGCAAATATATAATAATGAACAATACCCTACTAAATACGTGAGAAAATAATTCTCAACCGCATTCTGAAGCGGGAATGGGTACCGCCACCCAGTCTCACACGGCCATCAGCCGCATCATTGCCTATGGAAGGGCTGAGGAAATAAGACTGAGAAGTTGTATTAAAAGGATACGGGGGTGTAAAATTTAATGAATCGTTTACAGGGGCGGATAAGCGTAAGGTATAAGAAGTATCTTTTCTTGTTACAATACCCTGTACGTACCGGCTCAAGTCAAACGTGTAGCCTGCTAACCTGTTGTACCCAAAAAGAGATTTGGAAACCAGGTATCCGCCAAATGTTGACAGATTGGGACCCTCATTAGAAAATATATAGTCATTCGGTATGTTACGTAGGTTGTTATTGATTGAGTCATAACGGCTTAATAACAGATACCTGGGCGGAATCATCTGTGTTTCAATGGTGGCCAGGTTGGCATCATCGGGTACCTGTTCCGCAATCAATTCTGCGCGGTGAATAATTCGGTTACTCAGGTTTTGTAAACCCGGAATACGCACACGAACATAGGTACCAGGAGATGTTTGCACATACACCAATGAATCCGGCTTAGCTGTTGTGGTTAAATGCTTAGCTACTTCACTGCCCACTCTGTCGCGTAGCACCAAATTGGCATCCCCACTAACCAATGGATTAAATCGTAAATACGATACCGTGGTATCTCTTTGTGTGGCTCCGGTTGAGCTGGAACTATAATAAAGCGCAAATTTTGAATTGGTATCCGCTAGGTTAATTTTGATCAACGCATTAACGCCACCAGTTGCATCGGCGGTGAGACCAAAACCTGCAAAATAAGACCTGAATGTAGAATCAGATCGATACGCATTAGTAGAATCATAGCTTTTGATAAAACGGGTTGCCACACTACTGTTTAACTTAATACGCAATTGGTTATTGGCATTTTCATAGCGGTTGTTCACCGAATCACTCAACCTTCTCAAATCAACAGTAACGGGTGGTGCCAGTGGGAACCCTAAATTAATATTAAGAGCAGAGGGATAGTTGGCCGGATAGGCAATATTGGGATCGAGTTTGGTATTTTGATTGATCTCAAAAACATTTATGCGCATCGGCGTCATGGAATCACCATAAATACCTTTGTAACTCAGGATCAATACTGCAGAATCAACCACAATACTGTCTTTATTACCGGGGATAAAAAAAGGATAGCCTTGAGGCAACATCTCAAAAAACATAGATGCCCTGGTTTTTCCAAAAAGCGGGTCATTGGTAATATTACCCAAAACATGGTTATCGCTTCTGTAAATTCTGGCAGAGTCGGTTTCCTCAAAACTATCCGTAACCACATCAAGCAGGGTATCTTTTGTAATTACACCATCAATGGCAGGAATTAAACCGGCGCCTAAATCAGTAGAGGAAATACGGGTACAGCCGGTTAAAAAAGCTGTGATTATAAACCCCGAAATGACTATTCTACGCAGCGTAAAAAATGAATGCATGTGTTAGTAATTACTTGCCCGCAAGGTCGTTGTACAATTCTAAATACTCTGTTAAATCAGAATCCCATCCTTTGAAAGGAACTACCTTCTTTCCTTTCACTTTAGCAAATTCATCAACGAGTTTTTTCTCTATTTTATCGGCCCCAAAAGTGATGGCATCAGCAAAAGTTGCACCACCCCTGAACATAGCCGTATTGTTGCCATCTTTAAAGGCATCAAGGTCTTTCTCTTTAATGTTTCCATTGATGATGGCTTTCTGCACAAAATCTGCTCCCAGCTTATCTTCAAATGTATTCTGACCTATGGTAAATATGACTTTGCTATTACCAAAAACAGGTTCCTTTTTATAGGCTGTTTTAATGTAAGCAGGTATCAGACCCGTCATCCATCCACTGCAATGAATCAGATCGGGAGGCCATCCGAATTTTTTTACGGTTTCCAGCGCGCCTTTACAAAAGAATACGGTTCTGAGAATATTATCCTCAAACCATTTCTCTTCTTCATCATGAAAAATCTGTTTTCTCTTAAAGAAATCTTCATTCTCTAAAAAATACACCTGTAAACGTGCATTTGGCAGCGAAGCCACTTTAATTTGAAGGGGATAATCATCATTATCAACAGACACATTGATCCCGGAAAGCCGAACCACTTCATGTAAGCGGTGTCTTCTTTCATTGATAACACCAAAACGGGGCATGATACACCTAACCTCTAATCCACTGTCATTACTTTTGATCGCCAGTTTGTTAATTACCTCGGCAAACTCGGTGAGTTCTAGGTAAGGCGACATTTCGGTAGCAATGAATAAAATCCTTTTCTTCGTTGACATTAGTTAAGCGAATTTTAGCACGATGCTGAAAAATGAGTTGGCAAAGGTACATAAATTGCACCGAAAAGCAACTTATAACAGGCTTTGCCCCAATAAGTACCCCGATGATACTGATAAAAACTGCTGCAGATCTTACCCAATACCTTACCGGTAAACGAGTTACCGGCAAAACCATAGGGCTGGTTCCTACTATGGGTGCGTTACACAAAGGCCATCTGGGATTGATAGAATATAGCAACAAAAAAACTAATATTACTATCGCTAGTATTTTTGTGAACCCCACCCAGTTTAATGACCCGGATGACTATGCCATGTATCCGGTTACGCTGGAAAAAGATCTTTTATTACTTGAAAATGCGGGTTGTGATATGGTTTTTCTGCCTTCGGTAGCTGAGATGTACCCAAATGGTTTAAGCAGCAGCGATACCTATGATCTCGGGTATTTGGAAAGCATACTGGAGGGAAAGTACCGTCCCGGCCATTTTCAGGGGGTTTGCCGGGTGGTAGACACCTTACTGCAAATTGTACAACCAGACCAATTGTTTCTGGGGCAAAAAGATTACCAGCAGTGTATGGTTATCAAAAAATTGATTCAGTTATTGGATTTGCCCACAAAACTGGAAATCATGCCAACCATCAGAGAAGAAAGCGGGTTGGCCATGAGCAGCAGAAACATGCGCTTATCTGATAAAGACAAAATAAGTGCTGCAGCCATTCATCAGTCACTGTCTTTTATCCGTGATCAGATAATAAAAGGGCCAGTAAAGAATTGGATAGTTGAAGCCACTACCCTGCTCCTTGATGCAGGATTTGAAAAAGTAGATTATGTTTCTATTGCTGATGCAGACAACTTAACAGAAATAGCCGTGTGGGATGGAAAAACACCGGTAGTAGTTTTAGTGGCTGCCTTTATAGGAGGTGTTCGGTTGATTGATAACCTCCGCATAAACTGATGCTGTATTATTGAGCCTGATTAAAAATGCAAGATTTTCATTGTATGCTCTTAGCTATTAGCTGTGAGCCGTGAGCTTGAGAGGTGCTTATCGAGATGAACAGTGCACCTATTATGTATTATGACATCTTAATAGACCTATGATATTTGAAAACTTTAATTTCAAACAGGCTCTCAGAATGTATACATTTTTATTTGAATAGCTTGCTTAACTTGCCAACGAAACCATTTGTATGAAAAAAAACTGGTATCTATATTACAATACCTTTTTTTCCTGGGGTTGGGTGTGTTCTTGGTTTGGTGGAGCCTGCATCAGATTCCTGATGAGAAATGGGGAGAATTCAAACGATCCTTACAAACCGCCAATTACTGGCTGCTATTACCTGTTTTTCTGATACTTTCTTTAAGCCATATTTTACGTGCACTTCGCTGGCGAATATTAATGTTGCCCATGGGCTATACACCCTCTTTTCTCAATACTTTTTTTGCTGTTATGATTGGCTACCTGGCCAACCTTGCTGTACCCCGGCTGGGTGAAGTATTAAAATGCACCTTACTTGCCCGTTACGAAAAAGTACCTGCCGAAAAACTCGTAGGTACTATTGTGGCAGAAAGGGCTTTCGATGTGATTTCATTGGGGATTGTTTTTTTACTGGCCCTTATCAGTCAGTTCGATATCGTAGGCGAATATGCCACACAGTTATTCAAACAATTATTTGAAAATAAATCAGGTAATTTTTCATGGACAAAACTATTCCTCGTATTGGCCATCATAGCCGCAGGTATTATTGCTGTTAAAGTGTGGTTTTACCAGTTTGCCCATTTAAAAATAGTAATTGCAGCAAAAAAAATATTACAGGGAATATGGGAAGGGCTGATCAGCATTCGTAAACTAAAACAGAAAAAATTGTTCATTTTTTATAGTGCTGCTATCTGGGCGCTGTACATACTTGGCACATGGGTTGGTTTATTGGCTACCGATGGTACATCTCACCTGGGTATGCGGGAGGCTATTTCTGGTTTGGCTTTTGCCAGTATTGGTATGATTGTAACGCCCGGAGGTATTGGTGCCTATGCTTATTTTCTGGCCAAAGTGCTGGAGAAAAATGGGGTTCCTTTCGAAATTGGTTTTGCCAACGGAACATTGCAATGGTTTGCACAGTTTTTGATCGTAGTGGTGGTAGGTTTTATTTGTTTAGGCCTGCTTCCTTTGTACAACAAAAAGAAAACACATGAAA
Organism: Sediminibacterium sp.; assembly: GCA_965283715.1. Classification (GTDB taxonomy): domain Bacteria; phylum Bacteroidota; class Bacteroidia; order Chitinophagales; family Chitinophagaceae; genus Sediminibacterium. The sequence continues at coordinate 506,024 of CBDIPL010000003.1, forward strand.
GCAGTTAATGCCATACACCAGAAAATATATACGCTTCCACAATTACTGGCAAAGGTGGCCAGCTGGCGCGTAACTAATAAAAATGTTTCCTTTACCAATGGCTGTTTTGATATTTTGCACGAAGGGCATATTGCTTCTTTGTCTGAAGCCGCCGCTGAAGCCGACTACCTGATTGTTGGGGTAAACAGCGATGCCAGCACCAAAAGACTCAAAGGCCCCGATAGACCCATTAACCATGAACACAGTCGCGCATTGCTATTGGCCAGTTTAGCCATTGTTGATGCCGTAGTGATTTTTGAAGAAGATACCCCACTCGAACTCATTACTGCCGTACAACCTGATGTATTGGTAAAAGGTGGTGATTATACCATTGAGCAAATTGTTGGAGCCAAAGAAGTGATAGCGCGCGGAGGAAGAGTGGTAATCAATCCAATTCTGGAAGGATTTTCAACAACAGGGCTTATTCAACAGATCAAGTCGTTTTTTCCTGATAATTCCGCGTTCCTGATTTTTGCGATATGGTATGCGCAATGAAAAATTCCTTCTCCTATAAAAGATTTCTCACTCCGTTCGAAATGACGCTGTTTGATCAATAAACTTAACATTATCGAAAAAACAGTGTGCTTATATTTGAGAAATTGATTGGGATATACCATCTGAATTCAATTCCAAAAAAAATCCCAGACTTCCACATGGCAAAGAAACACCTTATTCAAAGAGATATTAGCTGGCTTAGTTTTAATGCAAGGGTTTTGCAGGAAGCTAATGACCTAACAGTTCCGCTGAAAGAGCGCATTCGTTTTCTGGGTATTTTTTCCAATAATATGGATGAGTTTTTCCGCGTTCGTGTGGCTACACTGAAACGGATGCTTGAGTTTTCTGAAAAAAGACGGAAACTGAATATGCATATGGAAGAAGATCCGCAGGAAATTCTGGATCAGATACAGACCATTGTATTGCAACAGCAGAATGAATTTAACCGCATCTGGACGGGTATTCTGAAAGAGCTTAAAAAAGAAAATATTCACCTGGTAGATGAGAAACACCTTACCCGCGAGCAACAGGTGTTTGTAAAAAACTATTTTGATGAGGAAGTTCGTTCCAACATCATCCCCCTGATGATTGAAAGTTTGCCCCAGCTCCCCTATCTGCGGGATAAAAGCATTTACCTGGGTGTGGTTATGCGCAAAAAAAACTCGGCCTATCACCAGAAATATGCTTTGATAGAAGTACCGGCAAAAGCCATTGGCAGGTTTATTTTATTGCCATCAAAAGCCAATGAGAAACAAATTATTTTACTGGAAGATGTGATCCGTTTTAACCTGCCGATTATTTTTTCCTATTTCGATTACGATCATTTTGAATCGCATGTTTTTAAAGTAACCAAAGATGCAGAGATTGATATTGATAATGATGTTAGCACCAGCTTTGTTGAAAAAATAGAAAAGGGTTTGAAGAACCGCCGAAAAGGCAAACCCGTTCGGTTTGTGTATGATAAAGAAATGGATGCAGGCTTGTTGGAGTACCTGATACGCAGGTTAAGTCTGAACCGCAAAAGCAATATTATACCCGGTGGCAGGATACACAACTTCCGCCACTTCATGGATTTTCCAGACGTATTCAACAGCAAAAAAACAAGACGTGCTCCATTCACACACCCCGATCTGCAAACCACTATGCGGGTAACAGATATTATTGTGAAGAAAGATCTGATGCTCCATTTTCCGTATCACTCTTTCAACACCATTATTGATCTGCTGCGCGAAGCAGCCATGGATCCGGATGTGAATTCTATTAAAATAACGGCTTACCGTCTTGCATCCAATTCAAAAGTCATCAATGCCTTGATCAATGCTGCCAGAAATGGTAAAGAAGTAGTGGTGATGCTTGAACTCAAAGCCCGCTTTGATGAAGAAGCCAACCTCGAATGGAAAAAAATTCTGGAAGAAGAAGGCGTTACTGTTTTATTGGGTGTGCCAAAAATGAAAATTCACGCCAAGCTTTGCATCATTAAAAAAAGAAAAGGCAATAAAACCATTCAGTACGGTTTTGTAAGCACCGGAAACCTGAACGAAAAAACAGCTACTGTGTATGGCGATCATTGCCTGCTTACCAGTAACCGAAATGTAATGGCGGATATCAACCGCATTTTTCATTACCTGCAAAACTGGCGAACAGGTTTGCCGCATTTACGCCTTTGCAAAACACTGCTGGTATGCCCTACCCATATGCGCAGATCGTTGATTACCCTAATTGATCGTGAAATCAGACATGCAAAAGCAGGTAAAGAAGCCAAGATCATTTTGAAAGTAAATTCACTGAGCGATGCAGTACTCATTCATAAACTCAATGAAGCTGCGAAAGCAGGTGTAGAGATCCGGATGATTGTTCGAGGTATTTTTTGCGCCATGACAGACACTAAAAAAACAAAGCAACCGGTAACTGCCGTAAGTATTGTTGATGAATACCTGGAACATGCGCGGGTAATGATCTTTCATAATCTGGGCAATGAAAAAATATACCTCTCCAGTGCCGACTGGATGGTGCGTAACCTTGACCATCGGGTAGAAGCGGCCATTCCTGTTACCGACCCGCAGATCTGTGCTGAAATAAAAGAGATTATCCACATTCAATTAAGAGATAACGTTAAAGCAAGAATCCTCAACAATGAGTTAACCAACAACTATGTACCTTCCGCAGGAAAAAGACAGGTACGTTCTCAGATTGAAACGTACCATTACCTGCACAAGAAAAATATAGTGACCAGTGAGGTTAGCCGCGATAGATATCGGAAGTAATGCAGCCAGGCTTTTAATAGCTGAAGTAGATCAGGATAGCGAAGGCCGACCCAGATTTAATAAACTAAACCTCATTCGTGTTCCCTTACGTTTGGGTTTTGATGTATTTGAAAAAGGAGAGATCTCTAAAGAAAAAGGGGCATGGTATTGCAAACCATGAAAGCCTACGGACACCTAATCAATGCATATGGTGTAAAAAATGTTATTGCCTGCGCCACCAGTGCTATGCGCGATGCGCGCAACAGTGCCGACCTGATTAGAAAAGTAAAACTGGAAACCGGCCTGGAAATTGAGATCATCAGTGGCGATCTGGAAGCTTCTATAATCAATGAAAATCACGTAGCAGAGTACATGGATACCGATCACAGTTATCTGTATATTGATGTTGGCGGTGGCAGTACCGAACTTACTTTTTTTGCTGATGGAAAACTTGTTTTTAAACAATCTTTCAATATTGGTACCATTCGACTGTTAAAAGACATGGTAGATGAAACCCAATGGAACGAAGTAAAAGATGTCATCAAAAACAAAACAAAGGGATATAAAAAAATAGTAGCCATCGGAACAGGTGGTAATATCAACAAAGTATTTTCACTCAGTAAAAAGAAAGATGGCAAACCATTAAGCCTTGAATTACTGAAAGACTATTACAAAGAGATCGCCAGTTTTTCGCTGGAAGACAGAATTAATATTTACAAATTACGGGGAGACCGTGCCGATGTAATTGTTCCTGCTTTACAAATTTATATCAATGTAATGCGATGGTCAGATGCGGATGAAATATATGTTCCCAAAATTGGTTTGGCAGATGGACTGATTCAACATCTGTATGCGGAGCTGACAGCGAGGAATGCGGCAAATACTTGATTTTGGAATGTCGAAATTTATATCTCTGCGAAAACTCTGAAAGCTCTGCGGCTCTGCGGTTAGCGCAAGCAAAAACCAACCGCGGAGCCGCAGAGAACAGAGAGTTTTCGCAGAGAAAAAGTATAAGGTTAACTGAAAATAACAACGAGCAAATTTGAAGTTGCGATTTTACATTTTGCACACCATCATTCCAATAAATCGATAACGCCGTTTTCAATTCCCAAATTTCCCAATTCCAAAATTCCCAAAATTTTAAATTTCATGTCCAGCCATAAAGAAATCAAAAAAATCACCACCCACACTTTATCGCAACTAAAATCGCAGGGCACACGCATTTCCATGATCACAGCCTATGATTTTTCTTTTGCTCGCTTATTCGACAATGCGGGCATTGATGTAATACTGGTAGGCGATAGTGCCAGTAATGTAATGGCCGGTAACGAAACCACGGTTACCATCACGCTGGACCAAATGATCTACCATGCGCAATGTGTGGTACGAGGTGTTAACAGAAGTCTGGTAGTGGTTGATATGCCTTTTGGTTCTTATCAGTCCAATGCAGATACAGCAGTGGCTTCTGCTATTCGAATTATGAAAGAAACCGGTGCCCATGCCGTTAAACTGGAAGGTGGAGAAGAAGTGATTGATAGCATCAAACGCATTGTTGCTGCGGGTATTCCTGTTATGGGACATTTGGGACTAACCCCTCAATCCATTTACAAATTTGGAACGTATACCGTAAGGGCCAAAGAGGAAGCAGAAGCAGAGAAATTAAAAAAAGATGCCATACTGCTACAGCATGCCGGATGCTTTGCACTTGTATTGGAAAAAATACCCGCACAACTGGCAAAAACCGTTAGCCAGAGCCTCACCATTCCTGCCATAGGTATTGGTGCGGGAAAAGATTGTGATGGACAAGTATTGGTGATGCACGATATGTTAGGTATTAACAACACATTCAAGCCTCGTTTTATTCGTCAATACCTGAATCTGGAAGAGCAGATAACGGGTGCCGTGCAACAGTATATTGCGGATGTGAAATCGCAGGACTTTCCTGCAGAAGGGGAATCTTACTAAATATTTCACCGATAAGACCGATAGGTTCACCCAAAATCTTTTATAAGGAGGTTTCAGCTCTATAGATTTGAAAGAACCAAACCCCTGCAACATGAGAAAGCTGATACTAACGGCTATTTTGCCATTCGCCTGTTTGTTTGTAAACAACTGTTATGCAACCAGTTTTACCCTAACCGATTCGGTTAAAATAACACATGTATTAGATGGAAATATCAGTGAATGGGGTACCGGAAAATTTGAAACTGATAAAGAAACCAACGTACAGTATGCCGTTGACCACGACGCTACTAACCTGTACCTCGCTGCAAAAATAGTGGGCATGCCCCTGCAAATGAAAATGTTGTCGATGGGTATGGATGTTTATCTCGATAAAAAAGCCAAGAAAAGAGAAGGAACCGGTATTCATTTCCCTATGAGAAAAGAGGGTGGATTTGGCGGCGGTGGCGGCAGGCCTGGTGGCGGCCAACCCGGTGGTGGCCAACCTGGTGAAGTAACTAAACCAGACATGACTGAAATGAGAGATCGTATGGCAGCAGGTATGCTGTTTTTAAAAAGCTTTGGGTTCGAAAATCAGGATGAAGAAAAAACACAAATGATTGTGGAAGAGGGGGAATCAATATTTCGTTCGATTGGGATACCGAAGGTAACCTGGTTATTGAATACCTGTTTCCATTACAACTATTGGGGCCAACAGCAGCATTGAATGGTAAACCATTGGGCATTGGATGGAAGATTAATGGTATGGAAAGCAGTGTTAACGGTGCCCTCCCAACTGGTCCTGCTGTTGGAGCTCGCGGTGGACGCGGTGGAGGTGGCGGTGGTCGCCCAGGAGGTGGTGGCGGAGCACAATTGCCCTCATCAGACAACCGGTTCAGAGAGCAAAGTATCTGGACCAAATATGTATTAACTTTCTAATTGCAAAAAAAGCTACTTGAAAAATAATAAGAAGATTGTTACGCTGATTGCACACAGTACCGCTTGGGTTTGTTTTTTTACACTCCCCTATCTGGTATTCTTTCCCAGGCTGCGCGATTTTAGTATGAGCGACCACCAGCTTGCAGCAATTGTATGCAACAATGTATTTCTGGTTTTATTTTATTACCTCAATACGCTCTTATTAATTCCAAAGTTTCTGGCAAAAGAGAAATGGGTTTGGTATATACTTTCTATTGTTGTTTGCCTCTTTGTTTTTCTTTATGTGCCCAAGCAGATTGCTTTATTGATTGCAGAACCGGAACCTTTTAATCCACAAAACCGTGAGTTTATCCGTAATCCCGCCTTTAAAGGTAAACCCAGATTTTCTGGGGGGTATAATCGAGGATCCCGCCCGGTAGCCGATCCTTACAATACGGTTCTCTTTCTATTGATTTTTACGGTGGGTACCTGTATTTCTGTTATTCAACGCTGGTTAAAAACAGAACAGAACCGAAAAGAAACACAAAATGAGAAACTAAATACCGAATTGTCTTTTTTAAAATCGCAGGTAAACCCGCATTTCTTTTTTAATACACTAAATAATATTTACTCGCTCGCCATTGTACGAAGCGAAAAAACTGCACCTGCAGTGATGAAGCTGTCGGCCATTATGCGTTATATATTAACCGAAACGCAGAGAGACCTTGTACCGTTGCAAAACGAAGTAGAGTTCATTCATAATTTTATCGATCTGCAAAAAGTAAGGTTAACTGATAAAGTGATTCTTAATTTTTCTACAGAAGGAACTACAGAAAATTTATTGGTAGCTCCACTTCTCTTCATTCCTTTTGTAGAGAATGCCTTTAAATATGGCGTTAGCACCAAAGAATCTTCCAGTATTAACATAGAAATAAAAACAGAAGGTAACACCATCCACTTCTCTTCCGTAAATTACATAGTACCCTCTGAAAATAATTTGATGGAAAACACCGGTATCGGCATCAACAACGTAAAAAGAAGACTTGAATTGATTTATGATGGAAAACATAAGCTTACATCCTTTCAAAAAGATAATTATTATACTGTTCACTTAGAGATAGAAACCTGATGATACATTGTATAGCCATAGATGATGAACCACTAGCCTTGCAGCTGATTAATGAATACTGCAGCAAGATTTCTTTTCTCAAACTGGAGAAAACATTTACCAATACAGATGAAGCAAAAAACTACCTGCAGCAACATACTGTAGACCTGTTGTTTCTAGATATACAAATGCCCGACATAAACGGGATGCAGTTTTACAAAGGGCTAACTCAAAAGCCCCCTGTTATTTTCACAACAGCCTATAAAGATTTTGCAGCAGAAGGATTTAATGTAGATGCAGTAGATTATCTGATAAAACCTTTTGAATACGATCGTTTTTTGAAAGCCTGCTACAAAGCCAATGAATACCTCGAATTTTTAAGCACACAGGAAATGCAGCTCAACTCAATCTTCGTAAAAGTAAATTACGAGATCATGAAGATCAATCTGAAAGATATTGAGCTGATTGAAGCATTGGATGATTATATCAAAATATACATCAAACCCAATCCGGTACTAACCCTGATGACGTTGAAAAGTATCCAGGAAAAATTACCATCGCGTGATTTTGTACGGGTACACCGTTCCTTTATTGTACCACTAGCCCGCATAGAAAAATTCAGTAAAACCAAACTATGGACCTCTGGTAAAGAGATCCCAATAGGAAGCAGTTACAGTCAGGTATATGACCAATTGCTAACCATCTCAAAAACAAAATAATTCCCCGATTCTATCGGCCTGCTCGCCTAAATAAGTTGACCAATGTTGCAACGATTAATATTTTTATCATGGATCATTTTTCATAAATGTTTCATGCAAGGTTTTGATTAAAGACACCAGCCGTTGTTCCCAACAGGTGGTGTCTTTTTTTTATATCCCCCACTTCAAAATTCATTATTCGATATTCGACATTCAATATTCCCTCTCTTCTTTCCCGTATTTTTGCCTCATGGAATTCCTTAAACATCTCGGCATTGCCGAAAACAATCCCGGTACATCCACCGGTACCGAATGGATTAACAGCAATGGGTCTGTAATCGATGCTTACTCTCCGGTGGATGGGAAAAAAATTGGTGCCGTTACCGCTACGGATAAGCAAGCCTATGAATTGGTAATCACCAAAGCACAGGAAGCTTTTGCCATTTGGCGCATGTGGCCCGCTCCGCGCCGCGGTGAAATTGTACGACAGGTAGGCGATGCACTGCGCGCCAATAAAGATGCATTAGGAAAACTGGTAAGTTATGAAATGGGGAAGAGCCTGCAGGAAGGTTATGGTGAAGTACAGGAAATGATTGATATCTGTGATTTTGCAGTTGGCCTATCGCGCCAGTTGTATGGATTAACCATGCACAGCGAAAGACCTGCGCACCGCATGTATGAGCAATGGCACCCATTGGGAATTGTGGGCATTATATCTGCCTTTAATTTTCCGGTAGCCGTATGGAGCTGGAATAGCGCACTGGCATGGGTTTGCGGCAATGTAACTGTTTGGAAACCGAGTGAAAAAACACCTTTATGCGGTATTGCTGTTCAACAAATAGTAGCCAAAGTTTTTGCTCAGAATCAAGTACCCGAAGGTGTAAACGGATTGATTCAAGGTGGCAGGAATACGGGTGAATGGTTAAGTAACGATACGCGCATTCCATTGGTATCGGCCACCGGCTCAACAAGAATGGGTAAAGCCCTGAGTGCAGCCGTTGCTGCACGACTGGGTAAAACAATCTTGGAGTTGGGTGGTAACAATGCCATCATCATTTCAAAAGAGGCCGATCTGGATATGGCATTGATCGGTTCTGTATTTGGTGCCGTAGGTACTGCCGGACAACGCTGTACCACTACCCGACGTTTGATCATTCACGAATCGGTTTATGATGTGTTTACAGAAAAACTGGTAAAAGCCTACGGCCAGCTTCGCATTGGCGATCCATTGGATACACATCATCATGTGGGGCCATTGATTGATACGGATGCGGTAAATATGTACCTCCATTCCATTGAACAATGCAAACAACAGGGCGGGAATTTTATTGTAGAAGGAAAAGTATTGCAAGGCAAAGGATACGAAAGCGGCTGCTACGTAACACCGTGTATTGCTGAAGCAACCAATGATATGCCTGTTGTACAGCACGAAACATTTGCCCCCATTTTATACCTGATGAAATACAGCACACTGGAAGAAGCCATTGCCTTACAGAATGGTGTACCACAGGGGCTCTCCTCTTCCATTATGACGTTGAACATGCGCGAAGCAGAAATGTTTTTGTCACACGCAGGAAGTGATTGCGGCATAGCCAATGTAAACATCGGCACCAGCGGAGCAGAAATTGGCGGTGCTTTTGGTGGTGAAAAAGAAACGGGCGGTGGCCGCGAAAGTGGTAGTGATGCATGGAAAGCTTATATGCGCAGACAAACCAATACCATCAACTGGAGCGATACCTTACCATTGGCACAGGGCATTGTATTTGATCTGTGATAGCTGCTTATTATTAACCGTTTCGCAATGAACACAAAAAAATACAAAAACGACAATGCCTTGGTGCCTTAGTGTGAAAAAATAATTGCACACAAAGGCACAAGGGCACGGTTTATTATATACTGGTTTAATAGCACAACACGATACCGTTGTTATTATTCAAAAACAAAATACAATCCAATAAAAATAAATGCAATGGCAACGGAAGTTAGTCCATACAAGATCCAGTAATACAGCTCCGGAACAGGATTAAGCACTGATAGTAAACAACTGATGAATCCCAAAAAGGCACCGATACCCATCCATATAAAACCATTGGTCTGCCTTTTCTCATGTTGCATTTTTTTGCAGGCGGCCAATTGTTCCTGAATAGTTGTTGCATCCAACCCAAGCGAATTCAGTTGCGCTTCTATAAAAGCAAGGTCTTTTTTTTGCGCCATCCATTGACGCAAACTGTCGGGTGATATGTTTTGTGTGTATGACATATGCATCATTTCTATCAAGCAATCTATACGATGGTATAACAATATAAGAAGAATGGTGGAGGATTGTATTTCATGCAATGACTATTTTTCAAAAGTTTGCTCTGTATCTTTAGTGCAAAGCCTTATTGATGTTTGAATTGATACTACAAAACATTGCCAAACATATTTCATTGGATGAGACTGAGTCAACCTATTTCACCTCACGCTTAACACCGGTAACACCTGCTAAAAAAGAGATCATTCTTGCCGAAGGCCAGTTGTGTAAAACCATTTATTTTGTAAACGCGGGTACACTGCGAGCTTTTTATACAGATACACAGGGTCGAGAATCCACCATTATGTTTGCCAGTAAAAACTGGTGGATTACCGATATGCATTGCTTTCTAAACCAACTACCTGCCATGTTACACATAGAAGCACTGGAGAATTGCTCACTAATACAATTACAGAAAGCAGATCTCGATAGATTGTTTGAACAGGTACCTAAATTTGAACGGTTCTTCCGCATTATTATGCAAAATGCCTATACCAGAGAACAGCTTCGCATGATAGAAACACTTTCTTTGCCTGCAGAAGAAAGATACCATCGCTTTCTCAGCAAATACCCGCAGGTGGCCACACAGGTTACCCAAAAACAGATCGCATCCTACCTGGGTATTACGCCGGAATTTTTAAGTATGCTCCGCGCAAAAATGGCCGGTAAATAATTTCTTAAACTAGCTTAACTTTTATCCGCGGGCATTTGTGTTCTTTTGTAAAAAACATAGCTATGCTGATAATGATTGCAGGCCCCTACCGCAGCGGTACCAATGATGATCCTGTTTTAATCCGTAAAAATCTCGACAAACTGGAAGCGGTAGCCCTACCATTATTCAGGCTGGGGCATTTGCCTGTGATTGGTGAGTGGCTGGCATTACCCCTAATGCATCTTGCCGGATCTCAAAAACCCGGTGATGCCGAATGGGATGAAATACAATATCCCGTGGCCCACCGCCTGTTACTAAAATGCGATGCAGTGCTTCGCCTGGAAGGCGCTTCTAAAGGAGCTGATGAAGATGTTCGGATTGCCAAAGAAAAAGGCCTCGTTATTTATTATCGGCTGGAGGATGTACCACCGGCAGTATCCAATGAAAATTAGTGAACTTGTGAGCAAGTTGTTTCACACAAATCGGTAAAGAGCGGTTCATCAGATCTAGTGTAATAGCACAACACGTTACATAAAATAAAACAGAAATAACCATGAGGGATATTGACAGCTATTTTTCAGAAAAAGAAGAACCGGTAAAAAGCTGTTTGCAATTTTTGCGTTCACATATTCTTTCACTTGATCCCAACGTATCAGAAGTATGGCGATATAAAATGCCTTTTTACTGTTATCATGGAAAACGTTTCTGCTATCTATGGGTACACAAACAGCAAAAGCAACCCTATATTGGTTTTGTAGACGGAGCCCTCTTACATTACCCCGAACTGGTTGCTGAAAAAAGAGCGCGGATGAAAATATGGCTATTTGACCCCTCCGCCGACCTCCCGGTTAAAAAAATGAACCGTATACTGAATGAAGTACTTCTTTTTTATAAATAAATCTGCTGATAGTGCCTTAATATAAAATAAATCATTGATTATCAATTGATTGAATAAAAAAATCACTGACCTTAAGGTTTTCATAAAACTCGTTGCGGAATATGAATTTATCATTATCATTCCGCAAATTTGTAGGTATAGAAAACACTTTTACAAAATGATGCATCGTGGGATTGTTTTAGCCATCGTGGCATTGCCACTATTCTTCTATCACGGTAATGCGCAAACCGAAGCCCCCAAAGGCTGGCATTTGTTGGATTATGCGCAGGATTCATTTTATGGCATCAGTCTTGAAAAAGCCTATACTTTCCTCAAACAAAAAAATAAAATGGCCCGGCCCGTAATTGTGGCTGTATTGGATTCAGGTATCGATACCACACACGAAGACCTGAAACCTGTTTTATGGCGCAACCCAAAAGAAATTCCGGGCAATGGCATAGATGATGATGGTAACGGATACATTGATGATGTGTATGGATGGAATTTTTTGGGTGGTAAAGATGGACGCGATGTTTCTAAAACCTCTGATGAAAGATCCAGAATTTATCATCGCTTAAAATCAAAATTCTCTGGTACTTCTGTTGATACCAACGCTTTGCGAGGCAATGAAAAAGACCAGTTTTTTATCTGGAAAAAAGCAGCCAGTGAACTTAATTTCAGCAGCGATGAACAGGTAGAATTATTATTTGTAGAGGTAACTGCCAAAGCATTAAAAAGGCACGATAAAGTTTTGCGCAAAGAAATGGGTTGTGAGGAATTTACTTGTGAAAAACTGGAGAAATTTGAGCCTATTACCCGACAGGCTCGCGAAGCCAAATTCGGTTACTTAACCTGTATTAAAATGATCGGTATTGATTCCGATGAAAAAAATACGAACACAATTGCCGATCTGGATGAATATGTGGAAGGAAAAAAGATCGCATTCGAATCAAAAGAAACACCTCCTGTTGATTACCGCGCAGAGATTGTAAAAGATAATTACTTCGACCTATCCGACAGATTTTATGGGAATAGTGATGTGATGGGTCCCGTTAACAGTTCCAAACACGGTACCCATGTATCGGGACTGATTGCTGCCAAGCGAAACAATGGAATTGGCATTGATGGCGTAGCCGATGCGGCAAAACTGATGATGCTTCGTGTGGTACCTGATGGAGATGAATACGATAAAGACGTGGCATTGGCCATTCGTTATGCGGTTGACAATGGTGCCCGCGTAATTAATATGAGTTTTGGTAAATCTTTCTCCCCCGAAAAAAGATGGGTAGACAGTGCCGTTAAGTATGCAGAACTGCACGATGTACTGATTGTGCATGCTTCAGGAAACGAAAGTAATAACCTGGATGAAAAAGAAAACTTTCCTAACCCATGGTTGCAGCAATGGAATAGCAATGCAACTAATTTTATAACGGTGGGTGCCAGCAGTGATCCTAAAATTTCGGGAAGTGTGGCCGCTGATTTCAGTAATTATGGGACCAGAAATGTAGATGTATTTGCACCCGGTGTTCGCATCTATTCTACTTTCCCGGGTGGTAATCAATATGGTAATTTAAAGGGAACCAGTATGTCGGCCCCCATTGTTAGTGGCCTTGCTGCTATGATCCGTTCTTACTATCCCGACCTGAGTGCTGTGCAGGTAAAAAAGATTATTGAAGAATCGTGTATGAAACCGGATGGGAATATACTTACCGTAAAACCGGGCACTAAAAACGAGGAAGTACCTTTTACACTACTCAGTAAAACAGGTGGCATCATTAATGCCTATAAAGCATTACAGGATGCAGATGCTACCAAAGCCATTATGGTAACCACCAAAGAGCCGGTAAAACCGGCTGCTCCGCCAGCTACCGTTAAAACAACCAGTAAAATAAAATAACAATGGCCAGACCAAAGGCTTCAGATCATCCCCCTTATTTTGGGAGGTATATTGCTAAAGTAGATGCTGATAGCGTAACAGATGCTATACAAAAGTATGGTTCACTTTTAGCTGATTTCTATACACAACTACCCGAAGAAAAAGCAGACTACCGCTATGCGCCGGGTAAATGGACTTTGAAAGAAGTGTTACAACATATCATAGATGCAGAAAGAATTTTTTCTTATCGTGTTCTCAGAATTGCGAGAAAAGATAAAACACCACTTGCCTCTTTTGATGAGAACAGTTACGCAGAAAATGCAAAGGCGGCAAATAGAAGTTTTAATTCCATCAAAGAAGAATTTTTAGCTGTAAGAAAAGCTACGGACCTGTTATTATTAACGCTAGACGATGAACAGCTATCGCAGCAAGGCATTTCAAGCGAGTTACCGGTAACAGCTAATGCCATAGCCTATATTCTTTACGGGCATATGCTGCACCATAAAGAAGTGCTGGAAGACAGGTATTTCTAAAATAATTATCAGGAATACAGCATATCGAAGAAAAAAAACTGCCATATACACGGCAGTTTTTTAGTACCTCACACAGTCGCACCAAGCCTCATCGCACAACAATTTTTGTAGCAACGGATCTTTCATTACTTCTGTGTAATCCATAGGCCTGTTGTTTACCCAAATGGTTCTGTATACCAATCGGATACCATGACTATAATCTACCCACCAGTTTACATGCCCTGTATATAAAGGTTGAATGGGTTTCCCATCCAATGTATGCCAACCATAAATGGCTACGCGATTGGGTTTGGCATCGCGCGCTATTTTACCAGATATCACTATATCTTTTTTAATGCCGGCAATTAATCCTTGCTTTCCTTTTCGTTGTCCTTCAATTATTAAATGATGTTGCCACATGGTAACAGAACTGTCTCTGAACGCGTACATGGGCACGGGTGCCAGTTTAACCGTTGCCTGTTCATAAATGGTATTCACCATTTTGCGGGTTGGCAAAAAGCATTGAAAACTATCTGCAATAACCTGTGCTGCCATGGGCGTAAGGGGTATGCGTGCCCAATCATTATCCGTACCAACCGAGAGATAATCGGGGGCTACATAATAATACGCGTCAATCGTTTTACCGGTAATACTATCTGTAATGGATGTGCGAATGCGAATAAACTTTCGCAAAAAAGAAGGAAGGTTACCCGCTAATATTTCCTGCTTCGCCAATGAATCACGCTCCTGCCATTTGGCAGCTGCCAGCTTTTGATAAAAAGCAGTAGCTCCAAGTGCCGCACTATTTTTACTCCACACTGGCCAACTCATTTTGCGTGATGTGCTGCAGCTACAGATAAGAAGTATGCATATGGAAAGGAGTACTCGCATGTATGGTTGGTGGGTTAATTGAGGAAAGACCATGGTCCATAGTCCATGGTCCATGGTTCGTAGCTGTTTACCTTTATGCTTTACTATGGACTATTGACTATGGACTATGGACTATCAACTCACCTCACAACTCTCTGATCTTAATCTCCCTAAACCAAACTTCTCCACCATGATCCTGAAAAGCAATATGGCCTTTTTTGGTTAAGCCGTATTCTTTGTGGTCTTTCCATTTTCCGGTAGCTTTTTGTTGTTGCCAGGCATCGCTCCATAGTGTATACGCCACTACTTTTTTCCCATTGAGCCAATGCTCCACCTGACCATTGAATATCCTGATTTTTGTGTGGTTCCATTCGCCGGCAGGATTGGTAGCATTTAGTGCGGGAACATTCATGGCATAATTGGCACCTGTTTTTTGCCAGTCTTCCAGTTTGCCGGGATAACCTGTATCATCAATTAACTGGTACTCCGGACCACTTGTATACGCAGCAGGAAATTCCTCTGATACCATATACAGAATACCGCTGTTGGCTTTGGGTGCAATTTTCCATTCAACGGATAATTCAAAATTTTCATAAGCTTTTTCCGTAATCAGGTCTGCATGTTTTGTTTGCGCATCGCCGTTACCAATATTATACAGCATCCCCTCTTTCACTTTCCATGAATTGGCCGGTTTGTTTTGATAGGTGCGCCAGCCTTCGAGTGAAGTGCCGTTAAAGAGTGGCTTCCATCCTTCTGTCATAGACATCGAAACAGCAGGTGCTTGCGCTATCGCAGTATGGGAAATAGATAAAGCCGACATAAGCAAAACAAATGGGATCGAAACCAATAAAGTATTCTTCATAAAAACATTTTAGCAAATAGAAAGTTAGAAATAAATCAGCAATTAACCGTGTTGATTATGGCAATACCTTAGCAGGGTTATGACAAGTATTGGATTAATTTCTGACACACATGATTACCTGGATGAAGCTGTATTCAAACATTTTGACAAATGCGATGAGATATGGCATGCAGGCGATTTTGGTACAGCAAAAATAGCTCAAGCATTACAGGCTTTCAAACCCTTGCGGGGTGTATATGGTAATATTGACGGACAGGATATCAGAAGCGTATATCCTGAAACATTAGTATGGAATTGTGAGCAGGTAAATATTCTGATGACACATATTGGGGGCTATCCGCCAAAATACAATCCACATTCCAAGCCATTGATCTTACAACACCAACCCCAATTGTTCATCAGCGGCCACTCGCATATTCTGAAAGTAATGTATGATGACAAACTACATTGCCTGCATATGAACCCCGGTGCCGCAGGTAAACATGGCTGGCATAAAGTAAGAACCTTGATACGATTTGTGATAGATGGAAAAGAAATGAAGAACTGTGAAGTGATTGAGTTGGGGAGCAGGTAAGGATTTTTGAAAGAGGAAATACTACCAATGATGTAGCTATAATCCGCAGAACTGAAAGTATTTGAACACACATTATTTGTGACATAAAAAAACCGCAAGTATGCGGTTTTTTTATGTCACAATATTTTTAGTCTAATTCATTCCCGGAAAAATAGGTCTGCCAATAATTTCACGGAAAGGCCATGGGATACTTACCAGAATTAATAACAGGGCAACCAGAAAATAAGTAAATGCTTTTTTATATTTCACTTCATCGGGTACTGATTTTTTTGCCATACCATGTCCCATAGTGATCAAAATAATCGCTACGATCATCGCCAATGGATGCTCTACCCAGAAATAACGGAAAAATTTATCTTTCATGACACTGGTCCCTTCAGGCAATGTAGTTGTCAATACCCCATAACGACCCAACAACACCTGGTACAACCCCAGCAACAAAGTAATATGCGCACTGATCATGGTAAACAACCAGATCTTCTTATCACCCGCTGCAAATACTTTTTTACCCTGCCATCCCGAATACGCTTTAACAATAGATAGCAATAACAATATCAAAATTACCCAACGTAAAAAATTGTGTAAATGAATCAGACCTGTTTGCATAAATAATTATTTAAACTGAAAGATAAAGTTTATTACCGAAAGAAGACAAACGTGAGTCGTCAATCGTCAGTCGTGAGTTCAAATTATTAATTATTAATTTCTAATTATTAATTAAATCTAATCCACCCAATCCGCTACAAACAAATTGGTATCCCTTGTTCCACCATTGCTTCTGTTGGAAGCAAACAAAATCTTCTTACCATCCGGGCTGAACATAGGGAATGCGTCAAAACCTTTATCGCGGCTGATCTTTTCCAGTCCTTTACCATTCAGGTCGGTCAGGTACATATTGAAAGGAAACCCTCTTTTGTATTCGTGGTTACTACAGAAAATAATATGCTTGCTATCCGGTGTAAAATTGGGCGCCCAGTTGGCTTGTGCTAAGTTGGTAATTTGTTTTGCATTCTTTCCATCTGCATCAGCCACCCAAACTTCCATATTGGTGGGTGCCACCAAACCTTCGGCCAACAATTCTTTGTACTCTTTTATTTCAGCATCGGTTTTAGGGCGACTGGCTCTCCACACAATTTTTTTTCCATCGGGACTGAACCATGCACCACCGTCGTATCCTAAGGTATTAGTGATTCTTTTTTCTTTACCCGTTGCCAGGTTCATAATATATAGTTCCAGATCACCATCCTTATCACTGCAGTAAATCATTTTTTTCCCATCGGGAGATAAGGTTCCTTCTGCATCGTAGCCTTTGGCTGTGGTTAACTGTTTTACAATTTTACCATTCAGGTCGGCCATGAAAATATCATAGCTATCGTACAAAGGCCAGATGTATTTATTGCCATACTTAGTTCTGTCGGGCGTAGGCGGGCAGCTATCGGCACCTTTATGGGTAGAGGCATAAAGAATATGTTTCCCATCGGGCATAAAATAGGAGCAGGTAGTACGGCCTTTACCGGTACTTACCATTTTGTACGAAAATTTTTCTCCTGGCTTGGGCAGTTTACCCATAAAAATCTGATCGCAGGTAATACCTTCTTTAGGATTGGTTCTTTGAAAGATGATGGATTTACCATCAAAGCTCCAGTAAGCCTCGGCATTATCGCCGCCAAATGTGAGCTGTTGTATATTTTTAAAATGCTTCTCACCGGCAAACAAAATAGAATCTGGTACCGTGTTTGAGGGCTGTGCGAACAATTGAGCCATGCAGCATAAAAGATAAACCAATAACAGTGTTCCTTTTTTCATGTGATTTTTGTTAATATCCGGCAAAAATAGGTGCAAGAAAACAGTCTTTTGTCAGAAAATTGTCAGCACATCCCCTATCCTCTTATTTTTACAGGATGAAACGATGTACCATTGGCTTTATATTGATCTTTTTGATCTCCTGCGCAAACGACTCAAAACCCAAATCTCCGGATGCATTAACCGTTGGCGAAATGCCGGTAGCCGTTCAACAATTGTTTACCAATCTGGCCAAACATCCCGACAGTGTTGGGCTACGGCTAAAACTGGTTGATGCATTGGATAGCCTGGGTGCTTTTCAACAGGCACTGGGACAAATGGATTCACTTATTGGAAAAGACAGCCTTAACTATGGACTCTGGTACCGCAAAGCCATGTTGCAGGAAAATGCACATGACACCAGCGCTGCCCTTAACTCGTACCAGAATGCCATCCGTATCTATCCTTCTCCCGATGCTATGTTGGCGGCTGCAAACTTACTGGCAGAGAAAAAAGATGCTACCGCACTGGCTATTTGCAAGCAGATAGACGACTTGCGTTTAGGAAGAGAATACACCGCACACAGCAGTTTTATTTCCGGGGTATATTATGCACGTACGGGCAATGCCACCAAAGCAATGGAGGCTTTCAATTACTGTATTGCAAATGAATTTACCTATACAGAAGCCTATATGGAGAAAGGGTTTTTATTGTACGATGCAAAAAAAATAAATGAAGCACTGGCTGTTTTTCAAACACTGGCAACGGTGAAGAATACTTACCCGGATGGATATTACTGGATAGCCAAATGTAAAGAAGCACAGAACAGCACGGTGGATGCCATCAACAATTATAAAATAGCGCTGGCTCTGGACCCTAAGTTGAAAGAAGCCAGGATAGCGCTGCAGAGACTGGGTGCTAAATAAAATAACACAGCAAATAAAAAATTCTCAATTTCGCTTAACAAAACAACTGTATGCCCATCATTGCCCCTTCGTTATTAAGTGCTGATTTTCTGAACCTGCAGAAAGATTGTGATATGCTGAACGCCAGCGAAGCAGACTGGTATCATTTGGATGTGATGGATGGCAGTTTTGTACCCAATATCAGTTTTGGTTTTCCGGTAATAGAAAAGGTTTGTAAAGCTACCACCAAAGTTTGCGATGTACACCTGATGATACTGGAACCCGGCAACTATGCTGAAGCATTTCAAAACGCAGGGGCGCATAATCTTACTGTACATTATGAAGCCTGTACGCATTTACACCGCAACCTGCAACAAATAAAATCATTGGGTATGAAAGCAGGTGTGGCATTGAATCCGCATACACCCGTTCATTTGCTGAGTGATATTCTTCATGATATTGACCTCGTATGCCTGATGAGTGTTAACCCCGGTTTTGGCGGTCAACAATTCATTCCACACACACTCGAAAAAATCAGAACGCTAAAGCAGATGATCAAGGAAAAGAATCATTCTACCTTAATTGAAATTGATGGTGGCGTAACCCTAGATAATGCCGCCGCCATTCTGCAAGCCGGTGCCGATGTATTGGTAGCAGGCAATACCGTTTTTAAATCCGCCGATCCGATGGCTACGATTGCAGCATTGAAAAAAATGTAGTGAGGCCTAGACCGTAGACTATAGTCGATAGTCCATAGTCCATAGAAATAAAGCATAGATAATGAATCATGGACTATAACTATAAACCATTGACTATGGACTATGGACCATGGTCTATGAACTACTGACCAAAAAATAACATTCTCATAATACCCACCCGCATACAGTATAAACCAATCTACTTTTAAAATCAGTTTCCACACCTGTGTATAAGATATGTTAGGTTTTAATGTGCTTATCCAATTAAATTTGGTACAGCAGTATAGATCTTATCTAATCCATTAAATTGTATCAGATTGACAGAAACCATCATTAACCTCGAATCCGTTAATCCCATTGAATTCTTTGGCGTAAACAACGGAAAATTAGATTTGCTGAAAAAGAAATTCCCTTTGTTAAAGATCCTTTCCCGCGGGACACAATTAAAAATGAGCGGGGCTCCCGAACAAATAGAAACAGCAAAAGAAAAGATCGATCTCATTATTCAGTACCTCGAACGAAACGGTCATCTGAGCGAAGGTTATTTTGAACAGATCCTCGGTGGTGATGATGCCGAAACCGTTGACAATTTTGTAGACCGCAACCCCAACGACATTCTTGTATTCGAACCCAATGGTAAAACCGTAAGAGCCAGAACACAGAATCAGAAAAAAATGGTGCATGCGGTAGACAGAAACGATATCGTATTTGCCATAGGACCAGCCGGTACCGGTAAAACCTATACCGCTGTTGCATTGGCGGTAAGGGCATTAAAAAATAAACTGGTTAAGAAAATTATTTTAACACGCCCTGCTGTAGAAGCTGGTGAGAGTCTTGGTTTTCTTCCCGGAGATCTGAAAGAAAAAATTGATCCCTACCTGCGTCCTTTATACGATGCGTTGGATGATATGATACCTGCCGATAAACTTGGCTATTACATGAGTACACGCACCATTGAGATTGCACCATTGGCTTATATGCGCGGGCGCACACTGGACAATGCCTTTATTATTTTAGATGAAGCACAGAACACCAATGACCTTCAGCTGAAAATGTTTCTAACGCGTATTGGTGCCAATGCTAAAGCCATCATCACAGGTGATCCTACTCAGGTGGATCTTCCAAGGAATATGCGCAGCGGATTGGAAAAATCAACACGTATACTTAAGAACATTGATGGTATTGCACATATTGAATTAACAGAGGAAGATGTGGTTCGTCACCGCCTTGTGAAAGCCATCATCCGGGCTTATGAAAAGGAAAAAGAAGATACCGACTCTGGTCATCATAACAGATAAATAAAAAAAGGTCTCAAGTATTTGAGACCTTTTTTTATTGTGATAATCCAATTGAATATTTGTTGTCGAAAAAAAATTATTCTCCTAAAATTTCGTGCCCTAATTTATCTCTCTTGGTTTCAAGGTATTTTCTGTTGTGCGCATTGGGATCGATTTCTATCGGAACAATATCAACTATCTCCAAACCATACCCTTTTAAGCCCGCACGCTTACGCGGATTATTGCTCATCAGCTTCAGTTTGGTGGCGCCGAGGTACCGAAGTATTTGCGCACCTACGCCATAATCTCTTTCATCCATTCCAAAACCGAGGTGCAGATTGGCTTCTACGGTATCCATTCCCTCTTCCTGCAGTTTGTAGGCTTTTAATTTATTGATGAGGCCAATACCTCTTCCTTCCTGGTTCATGTATAAAATAATTCCCTTCCCTTCTGCATCCACCATGGCCATGGCTTTGTGAAGCTGGTCGCCACAATCACATCGAAAGCTTCCAAGAATATCTCCGGTAAAACAACTGCTATGAACACGGGTTAAAACCGCTTCGTCTTTGTTCCAGCTACCTTTAATCAATGCCAGATGTTCTGCACCACTTGTTTTTTCTTTAAACGCTGCTAAAGTAAAATGACCAAACTTGGTGGGCATATCTACCCTTACCAGTTCTTCAATGAGAGAATCCGTTTTTAAACGGTAATCGATCAGGTCTTTAATAGAAATGATCTTCAAATTGAATTTTTTGGCTATCTCCAATAACTGTGGCAAACGGGCCATGGTTCCGTCTTCGTTCATCACTTCTACCAAAACACCTGCGGGTTCTAAGCCAGCTAAACGTGGAAGGTCTACTGCCGCCTCTGTATGTCCCGTTCTTCTTAATACACCACCGGATTTTGCACGTAGCGGAAAAATATGCCCCGGGCGGCCCAATTCTGAAGGATGTGTTTGTGGATTCACCAATGCCTGAATGGTTTTGGCTCGATCTTGTGCAGAGATACCTGTTGTGGTACCCTGGCCAATTAAATCAACCGAAACGGTAAATGCTGTTTCGTGTAAAGAAGTATTGGAAGTAACCATAGGTTCCAGTTGCAAGGCTACACAACGCTCTTCAGTAAGGGCAGCGCAAATGAGTCCGCGCCCTTCCTTGCTCATAAAATTGATTACCTCAGGAGTAGTATGCTGTGCGGCGATAATAAAATCGCCTTCATTTTCGCGGTCTTCATCATCCACCACTATAATCATGTTACCATTGCGTATTTCTTCAATGGCATCTTCAATCCTATCTAACATATGCAGCTTTTAAAATGCAAAATTACACTCATTGCGCGTAAAATAGCACAGCAATTACTATGCAAGTCTTACCACAATCCCATTTTTTCCTAATTCAGTAAGTGGCTGTAAGGTGTAAACACCCTTTTTTTTAGCGTGTAACACCTATTTACCATACAACCGTTTTTCGCTGACTTTGTAATCAAAAAACAATGCAGAAAATTACCTGCTATTTTTTGGCTACCTGCCTGTTACCGTTCATTGCCAATGCACAGGTTACCAGTTCGGGAATAAGGGGTACCGTTACCAACCGTAATGGGCAACCCATACAAAGTGCAACTGTAACCATTGTGCATGAACCCACACAAACGCTTTACAAAAAACTAACCCGCCAGAACGGCTCCTTTGAAATGGGTGACCTGATAGCAGGTGGACCCTATACTGTAACAATAAGCGCATTCAATTATAACACCCTTACAAAAAAGGCTATTCACCTGCTATTGGGTGAATTATATGAAATGAATGATTCACTTTTTGAAAAAGTAACTCATCTGGGAAATCTGACAGTTACCACCAATGATAACATTAGTAAACACTGGGGTAAAGTGAATGGCGTTATGCATATGAATAAAGAAAAAATGGGTGAGCTGCCTTCCGGCACACATACCCTTTTTGATTACCTGAAAATATTGCCACAGGTAAATGAAGTAAGCGGCAATGAAGGAGCGATTAGTATTGCCGGACAAAATAATCGTTACAATTCATTTTATGTTGATGGAGCGCTGAACAATGATGTATTTGGCCTGACCAATTCGGGTACCAATGGCGGACAAACGGGCTCACCTCCCATATCGATGGAAGCGATTGAGCAATTACAATTGGTACTCTCTCCATATGATGCATCTATTGGCAATTTTACCGGTGGCGGTATCAATGTAGTAACACGATCTGGAAGTAATCAAAGAGAAACAGCTTTGTATCATTACCATAGAACGCAGCATATTAAAAAAGCAGAGGCAGGTCAATCAAATGGTATTGCTTATCCAGCCATAAACGTATCAGCCACCACCTTCGGGTTTAGAAACAGTGGGGCTATTGTAAAAAACAAGTTGTTTTATTTTCTGAGTGTTGAACAGCAATCAGAAAAAAGGATACATGCGTTTGCGATGGACGCATACAAGGGAAATACGCATTCAGAAACAGGTTTGGATGGCTTAAGAGAATTTGTAAAGAAAGAATACCAATATGATCCGGGGGAGCATCAACAGGTTGTTCAACACATGCAGGCAGACAGGATAGCCCTAAAAATGGATTGGAATATGCGGGAACGACAACGACTAACGGTAACATATCGTTACAATAAATCGGTTGCAATAAAGCCGGGAATAAATAGTACAGATGCTATTCATTTTTCAAATGCGGGTGTGATGTTTCCAAACCTTAGCCATACCATTACGGCTGAGTTAAAAACAGCCTCTAAAAAAAATACGAATAACAAATTCCTCGTAACCTATGCTCAGATAAAAGACGATCGATCTTTTTTAGGCGATCCTTTTCCACTGGTAACCATTTACGATGGTAATGGCTCGATCACTATGGGAGCCGAAAGCAACTCAATTCAAAACAGACTTCTACAAAAAAATATAAGTCTTATAGATCAGTTCAGAATCAATACGGCCAATCATTCCATTTCAACCGGAGTAGAATTGGAATATAGCAGTCATGAAAATGTTTTTATACAAAATACTTTGGGCAGGTACAGGTATGCATCCATGGCTTCTTTCATTACAAATTCTGCACCGCCTTTATCTTATGAAGCGGGTAAGTCGATGGTGGATAACGATCTCTCAGACAATACTAAAGCGGCGGCATCATTTCAAGTGTTGAGAACAGCGTTGTTTATATCAGATGAATTCAGAAAATCGAATAACTTACTACTTACGTTTGGTTTGCGTTTGGATGACTGGCGATTTTTATCGCGGCCAATCACAGACCCTTTTGTAAATGATACAGCCCTGTCAAAAATTTCTATGCATTATGATTTGAAAGGTGCACAATCAGGTCTGAATCCGGTTTTTCCGATTTCACTGTCACCAAGGATTGGTTTCCTTTTTAAAATTCCGCAACAAGCCATTACACTCAGTGGTGGTATAGGCATATTTGCAGGCAGAATGCCATTGGTATGGCCGGGCGGTGTGTACAATAACAATGGTATTACCACCGAAAATAGTAATGCATCAGCAACATCACTGCAAGCCATACGATTTCGATGGAACAGAGCCAACCTGGCAGATGCCCTATGGCATTCATTACCCGGTATAGATATATCGAAAGGCACCCTGAATCTTGTTTCGAAAAAATTATACATGCCCAGGCTTTTGCGAATGTCGGTTGAGGTTGATAAGAAATTTTCTTCCGGATGGAATATGAAACTAAGCGGCATGCTCAGTAAGAATATCCGCGAGATAGATTACAGTAATGTGAATCTAGTACCGCCCAATCAAACATCTATTGGACCGGGTGCTCAAAAAGTGTATCACATAACACCCGATGGACAATCGCTTCGAATACCATTTACAACAGATGGCCGCAATCCTTATGAGAACATCATTCTGCTTTCAAACAACGAAACAACCCATCATGGATTTGCCTACCAATCCGTACTATCTGCAAATAAAAGATTACCTAAAAATGCAGGCATTTACTTCAGTTATTCTTACGGTCATGCTACTACATGGACAGAGGGAACGGCTTCTATAAACCTGAGCCAATGGCAGCAGAAAGAATCTATCGGTGGAAAAAACAACAACGCTATCAGCAGGTCGGATTTTAGTGCCGGACATAAACTGGTGTGTCAGATCGAAAAAAAGATGGGTTCGATAACTAAAACAAAATCAACATTTATCAGCATGGTGTATGCAGCACAAAGCGGTGCCCCATTCAGTTATGTGTATGGCGATAAAAGTGCCAGCAGGGATATGGGTGTGAATGCTTTTAATGAGCTGATATACATTCCAACCAGCGAAGAACTTACCCAATCCATATTTCTTAATAACCGGGTGGATGGAGTACTTTATACGCCTGCACAACAAAAAGAAGCTTTAGAAAATTTCATACAAACCAATGCCTACCTGAAAAAACACAGAGGCAGTTTTGCGCAACGAAATGGATCCAGACTACCCTTTACACATAGCCTTGATATAAAACTGAGACAGGATATAAAAATGAAACTGTTAGCCAATGAATACACGCTTCAGATTTCGCTGGATATACTGAACGTATTTAATTTACTCAACAACAAATGGGGTGCACGGTATGAACTGCCCTTTAATCAATACCCACTCATCGGATTTGCCGGTTACTTGTCAAATAGCCACCTCACCCCTACCTATCGCTTCAATCCCCAGGTATTGCCCAAAATGGCAGATAATGTAAACTTAAGCGGCAGCAAGGGCAACAGTAGTTATTGGAGTGCGCGGCTGGGGGTTTATATTATGATGAAATAATAGAATATATATTAACCTTTCCATAACCGAGGAAAAGCTGTTTGTTGAATTATTATACACATTTATCACCATTTAATCAACATCTGAGCCTTATTTCTGCGTTAACTTAACATTAATTTGGGGATCAGGGCGCAGAAACGCGGTATATGTGTGATATTTGCAGAATCTAAAACTATGTTTATGCGAATTGTTATGAGAATTTTCATGATGTTACCGGCTTTACTGATAGCCGTAGCCTCATTAGCTCAGGTTACAACCGGTACTATTATCGGTAATGTGAAAGATAGCAAAGGTGCTACCCTAACTGGTGCATCTGTAGAAGCTATACACGAACCATCCGGTTCAAAATATAAGACCGTTTCTTCCGGTACCGGCAGGTTTACATTGCCTGGTTTACGTGTTGGCGGCCCTTATAAAATAACGATTTCTTATGTAGGTCTCCGTACCGAAGTACTTTCCGATGTAACGATTCAGTTGGGCGACCCTTCTGTTATTGATGTGGTAATGGTAGAAACCAATAGCCAGTTAACGGAAGTAGTGGTAAGTGGTGTTGCTAACCGTAGAGGTGCTTTGATTTCAAAAGACAGAAAAGGTGCTGCTACTAATATCAATTCCCGTTTGATCAATTCGATGCCTACAATCAACCGAAACGTTACTGATATTACGAAGCTGGTTCCGCAGTCAAATGGACTTTCGTTTGCAGGTCAGGATGCCCGCGCTATTAATTTTACTTTGGACGGATCTATCTTCAATAACTCTTTTGGATTGAGTGCTCTGAATGGTGGTCAAACCAATTCTGCCCCCATTTCTTTAGATGCCTTACAGGAAATTCAGATCAACGTTTCTCCATATAATGTAAGGGATGCTGGATTTACCGGTGCGAGTATCAGCGCCATCACCAAAAGTGGTACCAACACTTTACATGGTACTGCTTTTTACAACACACGTAACGAAGGTTTTGTAGGAACCAAATCCGGAGCCGGTGGTAAACAGGATGTGGTAACTGCTGCATTTGATGTTAAGCAGTTTGGAGCCAGTATTGGTGGTGCGATCATTAAAAATAAAGTATTCTTATTCCTGAACTACGAAGGAGAAAGAAGAAACGATGTGGGAACAGCCCTTACTGCAGATGCCAGCAATGGTGCTTCTCCCATCAGCGGAAATACTACCCGTGTTAAGGTTTCTGACCTGGAAACATTATCTGCTTTCCTTAAATCAAAATTCGGTTATGAAACCGGTGCTTACCAGGGATATCCTTTTGTAACCAAAAGTGATAAAGCGGTGGCTCGTTTAGACTGGAACATTAATGATAAACACAAATTAAGCATTCGTGGTAATCTGTTGTTATCTAAAAGAGATGTGGGTGTAAGTAGCTCCAATACTACTAACGGTAACAGGGGTAGCGTAAACTCTTTAGCTTATGCCAACTCTGCCTATGTAATCAACAACAATATTTATGGTTTGATTGGCCAGTTGAACAGCCGCTTCAGCAATAAAATTAGCAATGAAATTACTTTTGGATATACTGCCAACAGAGATTTCAGAGCGGTAAAAGGTGGCGATTTCCCAATGGTGGATATTCAGGACGGAGCCAGCCCTTTAACCACGCTGCCTACTTCTGGTACATCAACCCTTCCTGCTGCTGAAACCAACCAGAGCCTGAACTATATTTCTTTTGGTAACGACCCTTTTACACCCAATAACCTGTTGAATACAGACACCTGGCAGTTCAGCGATAACCTGACAGCTTATCTGGGAAAACATACCCTTACTGCAGGTGTTTCGTATGAAAGTTTCAAATTCACCAACGGCTTTACGCCATTGATCAACGGTATCTACACATTCAATAATCTGAATGATTTTTATACTGCTGCCAACGCATACATTGCTAACCCTAACGCTACATTTAGCCCGGTTTTCATGAGAAACTACCGTGCTAACTTTAGTAACCTGCCCGGTGGTGGCCCATGGTTGGCAACAACCAAAGCACGCCAGATTGCGGCTTATATTCAGGATGATGTAAACCTGGAACCTAATTTCAGCCTTACCTATGGTATCCGTTTTGAAGTTCCTTATTTCTCAGGTGCTGGTTTTGCAAACACAGAAGTTGATGGATTGAGTTTTGTAGACAACAACGGTCAGAGCACTAAATTGAGCACTTCCAAATTACCGAATGCTAAATTAATGATCAGCCCAAGAATTGGTTTTAACTATGACCTGAAAGGAGATAAATCTACGCAAATTCGTGGTGGTGTTGGTTTGTTTACCGGCCGTCCTTCTTTTGTATTCATCAGCAACCAGATTGGTAACAATGGTGTGTTGAATGGTGGTGTTAATACCAACAATACCGCAGCATATCCTTTCAAACCAAATACGCCTGCTAACTATCCTAACTTCCTGCCTTCACCTGGAACACCGGCTTCCTCTTATGCTATTGCAACTACTGAAGAAAGTTTCCGCTTTCCGCAGGTATTCCGTGCCAACATTGCGGTTGACCACAAAGTATACAGAGATATCGTAGCTACCGGTGAATTTATATATACCCAAAGCTTATCTAATATCAACTATTACAACGCTAACCTGAAACCAGCTACTACATTTTTCCCTGGACCAGACGGAAGACCTAAATTCCCTGGTTATGGTTTATCAGGAACTGCCTTTAACAACGCATCACGTGTTGTTTCAAAAATTACGGATGCAACTGTAATGGAAAGTGGACCACTCGGTGGCTCTATGACCCTTACTTTCAAATTAGAAAAGCCAACCAAAGCAACCGGTTTAGGCTGGATGATTGCTTATAACTTTACCAGAGCGCGTGATTATATGACACCTGGGTCAATTGCTTTCAGCTCTTGGACAGCTATCCAGAGTGTGAGAGGTAATAACTCAACCGATATTGCTTACAGTGATAATGAAATACGCAATCGTTTAATAGGTAACCTGAATTACAGGGTTGAATTAGGTAAATTCTCTGCTTTGCAATTTACTTTGTATGCACAGTCACAAAACCAGGGCCGTTTCTCTTACACCTATAGCGGTGATATGAATGGTGATGGTGTTTCTGGTAACGATTTAATGTATATACCACGTAATCAGAACGAAATGAACTTCCTTGCACAAACTGCTTCAGGATCGGCTCCTGCAGTAACAATTCAACAACAGAAAGATGCATTTGATGCCTACATCAACCAAGATGCTTACCTTAAAACAAGAAGGGGTAAATATGCTGAAAGAAATGGTGCATTACAACCTTATCTCGTTCGTTGGGATTTCTCTACACAGTTAGAACTGTTTAGAAATATTGGTAAAAACAGACACACTATTCAGTTAAGAGCCGACATCTTCAACGTTGGAAACTTAATTAAATCAAATGCTGGTGTCAGCAATTTCGTTAACACATTCAACCCGTTAACGGCTGCTGGTGTTGATGCAAATGGTGTTCCTCAATACCGCTTTACCCGTGTTAGCAACAGCATCAATTACACTACCTACAGAAAAGGTACTGGTCTTGGTGATGTATGGCAGGCACAATTCGGTATCAGATATATCTTCTAATACAGAACATACTAGTAAAATAAAAAAACCGAACAAATTACATTGTTCGGTTTTTTTATTCTCAAAAATCAATCTCTCTCCCTTCTCCCTACATTATTAATAATTAACGTGTTGTGCTATTAAATTCAATTACCCTAATATACGGGATCACATATCGCTCACGGCCGCTGGGCCTCGTCCCTGTTACCGGGCTGCTTTTGCTTCTAACAAAATGTGCTTCGCATCATTTTGTTTGCCGTGGCCATTCGCCCGGCACCAAACCAAAAGAGGCCCGTCCACAGGGACTGATTAGACATTATTTATCAATCACGCTATAATTGTAAATTCAATTTCTTGTACAAAGTATTATTTCGATTTTCTAATAGCAAAACACTTTAATTATTAATTAATAATTATTAATTTTCAATTTCTCCCTCCCCCATCCCCATTTCAAAAAATCAGGAAGTGCTTTTGCCCAGGTGGCTACATCATGTTTACCAGCTTCCAACTCAAGGTATTGTATATGTTCATCCGTATACCCTTTGGCTTTCAATTCTACAATCAAATCCAGTGCATCATCAATAGAATCAATCACACCATTTTCATTACGGTCTGCAGTTTCATCCAATGTGCCGCACTCAATAAAAAATTGTAACCATGGATGAAAGCTTCCTTTGCGGATTTGTAAATGCATCAGCCTGTCCTGCTCATCATCATACCCATCCTCATACCCTTTTCTTCTCCACCAGAGCGAGCCACTGAAAATACCTACTTTATTAAATTCACTGGCATGGTTCCAGGCAATATCCAATGCAGTTAGTCCACCCAATGAAAAACCGGCAAACGACTTATGCTTAAAAGAAGGTGTATTGTATGTTTTACGGATATAAGGAAGCAGTTCTTCAAAAATAAACTTCGTATACAATCCTGCTTTTGCACCCCTGCCTTTATAATCGGCAGAATAGGCGGTACCATATTCCATTTTACGGTCGGGACCGCAATGAATGCCGATACAAACCAAGGGTTCAATGATTCCATTACCGATCAGATCGTCCAGCATTTCATCAAAAGGCATTTTGATAAGGTCTTGCCCATCATTAATCAACAGCAGACTGATCTGGTCGTGGTGGGTAAAAGAAACCGGCAGATATACATCAACCGTTACTTCCCTTTCCAGGTATTCAGAAAAAAGAATACACTGCTCAGTGAGAATAGATGTTTCCATAGGTGCTTTTTCATCAGCCATAGTTTCAAAAATAATATAATGGTAACAATTTGGGAGAAGGAAATCTCCACATAGCCGAAAGCCACGGGCAAATTCTTCCTGTTTCCACAGGATAAAGATTTATTTGCATACAGGTTACGTATTTCAAAACCGATTCGCTAAATTGAAAACTAATCCTATCCTGCATTATTTAACCAGAAACAACTTTATATGAAAAAGATTGGTATCCTGTTTGGTCAGGAAAGAAGTTTCCCGATGGCTTTTGTTGAACGCATCAACAGCAAAAATATACCTGGCATTATCGCCGAGCCGGTTCGTATTGATAAAGTAATGCAGGGAGAACCCAGCGGTTACTCGGTTATCATTGACAGAATCAGTCAGGATATCCCCTTTTACCGCGCCTACCTGAAAAATGCTGCGCTTTGCGGAACAGCTGTGATCAACAATCCTTTTTGGTGGAGTGCCGATGAAAAGTTTTTCAATAATTGTCTGGCTACCAAAATTGATGTACCGGTACCTAAAACTGTAATTCTGCCTTCCAGAGATTTGCCACCTGATACTTCTGATCAGTCGTTCAGTAACCTGGCCTATCCAATGGATTGGGAAAACATATTTAAGTATGTGGGTTTTCCTGCCTACATGAAACCCTTTGCAGGCGGTGGCTGGAAGAATGTATATAAGTTAACGGATATGGATGATTTTTTTGAGAAGCACAGTGAAACCAATCAACTGGTGATGCTGCTGCAGGAAGAAATTGTTTTTGAAGAATATTACCGCTGCTATTGTATTGGTGGAAAGCATGTACGCATTATGTCGTACGAGCCACGAAACCCGCACCACCTGCGGTATGTAGCCGATTTTAAACCATCTGAAGAGCGATTGAAACAAATGACAGACATCGTGCTTCGCATCAACAAATACCTTGGTTATGATTTCAACACTGTAGAGCTTGCCTTACGCGACGGTGTTCCGTATGCCATTGATTTCTGTAACCCGGCTCCGGATGCGGATATCAAAAGTGTGGGACAAGAAAACTTTGATTGGGTAGTAGAAACTTCTGCCAATTATGCCATAGAAAAAGCACAGGCACAGGAAGATGGTAAAGACAATCTTACCTGGGGTGAATATGTGAAGAGAGGAAGTGCGGGGAAGAAATTGTATTAGGTGAAGCGTGAGGCGTGAGTGAGATAGCTATAATTGACGACTCACGATTGACGATTGACGACTCACGATTGACAACTCACGATAAAAATCAAGAACCAGAACGAGCAGTATATGGGAAATCTGAATTACAAACATTTTACACTGGGTGTGGAAGAAGAGTATATGGTACTTGATCCACAAACGCGTGAATTGAAAAGTCACGAACAGAAAATAGTGGTGGAAGGCCAGAAAATTCTCAAAGACAAAGTCAAGGCCGAGATGCACCAGGCTGTTGTGGAAGTGGGTACCGATATCTGTGCCGACATTGAAGAAGCGTTTAACGATGTGGCATCCCTGCGCGGCAATATCGCGCAGATAGCCGGCGATCTGGGGCTTTGGATAGGCGCATCTGGCACACACCCCTTTAGTCATTGGGAAACGCAATTGATCACCGATCATGTTCGGTATAATGAGATCGTGAATGAATTGCAGGAGGCAGCAAGGAGTAACCTGATTTTCGGCTTGCATGTACATGTGGGTATGGAAGACCGAAGAATGGCCATTCATATTGCCAATACGGCGCGTTATTTTCTTCCGCACGTATATGCGTTGAGTACCAACTCTCCTTTCTGGGAGGGGCGCGATACGGGCTATAAATCGTTCCGTACAAAAGTGTTTGATAAATTTCCCCGTACCGGCATTCCGGATTATTTTGACAATATTGAAGCGTATGAGAATTATGTGAACCTGCTGATCAAAACCAATTGTATTGATAATGCGAAAAAGATCTGGTGGGACCTTCGCGTTCACCCATTCTTCAATACCGTTGAGTTTCGTATCTGCGATGTACCGATGACGATCAATGAAACCATTACCATTGCGGCACTGTTTCAGGCCATTTGTGCCAAGATCTATAAGCTGCGCGGACAGAACCTCAACTTCATGATCTACCAGCGTTCATTGATCAATGAAAACAAATGGCGGGCCAGCCGGTATGGGATAGATGGCACTTTGATTGATTTTGGAAAAGAGACCGAAGTAAATACCCGTGCCCTGATTTATGAACTGCTCGAATTTGTGGATGATGTGGTGGATGAACTGGGAAGCCGGCATATCATTAACTACGTGGCCCGGATTTTTGAAACAGGTACCGGTGCGGACAGGCAATTGGCGGTATTTCGCGAAAAGGGGAACCTGGTAGATGTGGTAGACTATATCCATGACCAGTTCCTGGTAGTTTGATAATGAATTGCTTATGATATAAATCCTGTAACCGGCCGTTGCAGGATTTTTTGTAATAGAAATGTTAAACAATCGT
This sequence comes from Sediminibacterium sp., assembly GCA_965283715.1. Lineage (GTDB taxonomy): Bacteria > Bacteroidota > Bacteroidia > Chitinophagales > Chitinophagaceae > Sediminibacterium. The sequence continues at coordinate 538,649 of CBDIPL010000003.1, forward strand.
AAAATCAGGGCAACGAAGTAACTTGCCACCGTATCTACCTATTGCCGAACTACCTAAAAACCTACGATTTGACTGAAGAGTACGAATTGATTAAGGGCTGCATCAGACAGGATGCACGCAGTCAGCGCATGCTGTTTGACAGGTATGCGGGTAAGATGATGAGCGTATGTCTACGTTATGCCAACGACAGCATGGAAGCCGAAGACATGATACAGGATGCCTTTATTAAGGTATTCCAGTATATAGGACAGTTTAAGTTTGAAGGCGCATTTGAAGGGTGGATCAGACGGATTGTGGTAAATACCGCCATTCGCCATCTGGAGAAAAAGAAACTGCACTTTAAAGACATTGACGACCACAGCCAAAACACACCTTCTATTGATGCCCAGGCCTATGCACACCTGGGGCAGGCAGACCTGATGAAACTGATCAGCGAGTTACCAGATGGTTATCGCCTGGTATTTAACTTAAATGCCATTGAAGGCTACAGCCATGAGGAAATTGCAGAAATGCTGAACATACAACCCGGCACCAGCCGAAGCCAGTTAGTAAAGGCCCGGAAGATGCTGCAACACCAAATATTACAATTACAAAAAGTTGCTGTATAGAATGAACGATACCCAATTTGACGATTTCTTCAACGATACATTCAAAGACCACGCTGTGCCCGTGCCGGCAGGTCTTTGGGATAAAGTTGCGGAAGGTCAGCTTGACCAGTTCATTGGTGGTAAATTACGTGATGCCGAAGCGCCCGTGCCCGATGGCTTATGGGATAAAATAACCGATACCCAATTTGATTCTTTTGTAGCTGGCACTTTATCCGGTGCGGTTGCTCCCGTTCCTACAGGTGTTTGGGATAAAATAAACGATGGCCAATTTGATTCCTTTATTGCGGGTAAATTCATAGACCATGAAGCACCAGTTCCTGCAGGTTTATGGGAGAAGGTAAAACCCGAAGAAGACAATGACCGTGTAGGTTTTATATGGTTCCGTTACCCTGCGGCAGCCATTTTAATTTTAGGGATACTGGCGGCAGGTGCTATTGGTGGTTATTTCTATTTCAACAATCAACCTGAAAATAATACAACCGTTACAAACACTTCACCCGCAAGCAAGGGTAATGGTACAGACAATACAAAAGAAACCACACAACCTGTTACCACTGATAAAGTGTTACCTGCCAACGAAAATGCTGCCGCTATTACAGGTGGCAACGAGGTAAACAATCATGCTGCTCCTGCAACAACACTACCTGAATCAACTATTGCAAATGGAACCGGCAAAAATGAGGAGAAATTAACTGCCAATGGATTCGACAATAGCCATCGTAACACTTCTTCTTCCAAAGAATCCTTATCCGCCAATGGATATAGCGACGCAAGTGTTTTGGCCAGTAACAGAAAAAAAGGATTAGACCTGAAACCTGTTGATACCAAAAACAACACAGATCTTTCCCGTTCATCTTACGATATTTTTAATAAGGATAATGCATCCAATGATGTGACAGATGGAATGGATGAGATCAATGCTTATCAGCAGCGTAATCTGTTAAACGGAACTACTATCTCTTCAGGATTGAATGGATTCAGCTTATCACAAACACTACTTGATAAGAAGCTTTCTACCATGAATCATACCAACCAGTTCAGGAACATTATTATTTGTCCGGCTGATAATAAGCGAAATACCGATTGGTACATCGAGGCCTACGCATCGCCTGAAATGCCATTCAAATCTGTAAGTAATGTATCTGCCACCCCGCTCTATCTCCTGAAAAAAGACAGCAGTGAAAGTATGCAGGTAAGTTATTCTGCCGGTTTGCGTTTGGTGAAACCAATTACCGATAATATTTTAGTGAAAGCCGGTGTACAATATTCGCAGGCAAACGAAAAATATGTATACCGTACCGAGAACGAAGTAAAAACAACTACGGTAGTAACGGTAAGAACCATCATACGCGCACCGGGCGATACGGTGATTGTACAGGATACCAGTATTCTGCAAACCATTGGTTTTAGAAACAATACCGTAAAAAATCGCTACCGCAGTTTTGATATCCCGGTTACGGTTGGTTACCAGTTTGGTAATGATGATCTGAAAATTGGTATCAATGCAGGGGTGGCCATTAATCTGACTTCCTGGTATGAAGGGGTAATCCTGGATAGTTCACTAGCAATCGTAACGCTTAATAAAACAGGCAACCCCGTGTATAAAAGTAATATTGGTTTGGGATTGATTGCAGGTGTAAGTGTGATTAAACGTTTAAGTGATGATATGCATGTGTTTTTTGAACCGCATGTAAGATATAATTTATCCAATATGACAACCAACCAGGCTAGCTTTAAGCAGAAGTTTAGTGTGGGCGGCTTATCTATCGGATTGCGGATTAATTTAAACAGGAAGTAAGAGGCAACATTTGTTTGCCAACTGGTATCTATTGATAGAGATAAGAAAATGAAAAAACAGTTACTCATATTGGTTTGTTTGCCCGCACTCTTTTTTACAGCTTGTAAAAAAGAGTTGTCAGACAATTTCATCACGTATACCAATCATCCGTTGAATGATACGGTATGGTTACGTAACCTGACCAATACAGCTTCTGTTAATGATCTTTTTGATAACCTGTTACCCAAAGTAATTGTTGATTCTTTCAATGCGGTAAATGGGGCAACCCTTCGTTTTGGCGATAGTCTGGAAGTTGAGATCAAAGGCGGCTCCTGCATTGGGCCAGGTACATCGGGAACACCGCAGGGTAATGTAAAAATTGAATTGATTCCGCTTAGAAGAAAAGGAGATTTTATCAAAGTATTCAGGCCTACCACTACTTCTAATGGAAGCATACTGGAAACAGGGGGCGGATATTATATCCGTATTACAAAAGAAAATCAGGAATTAACACTGGCTAACAATAGCACCATCAAACTGAAATTTCACGATCTGGATACTGCCAAACCCAATATGCAGCTATTCTATGGTAAAGAAAATTTCCCCATCCCTTTGAAAGGTATTGATACTGCCTTTTCGTGGATACGTGATTTTGATACAAGCTATTTACCCACCTGGTCGAAAATCAGTAACAACCCGCTGGTACCTTCTTACTATGGATATGAAGTGAATTCTAAAAACCTGAGATGGATTACTGCAGACAGATACATTGATTCTACTGCACCTAAAAGAAAAGTAACCGCTATCTTATCACCCAACTTCACCAATAAAAACACTGCGCTATTTGCTGTGTTTGCCAAACAGAAAACCATTGTGGGATTAAAGGGCGATTATCCATCGCGCTCGTTTTTTGCCAATAATATTCCGTTGGGTACTGCTATAAAGCTCATCTCCTTATCAAAAATTGGTGGCGATTTTTATCTGGGTGTACGTGATATTGGTAGTGTGGGAACGGTTACGAGTTACTCCGTTTCACCAGACAAAAAAAGCTTAAGCGAAATTCTGAATTTTCTAAATAATTTATAAAGAGGTTCATTGTTGAACATATACCGGGGGGTATATCGAAACAGGGCCGCTCCCAGCGGCCCTTACTTTTTAAAATCAAACAAAGTAGCTGTAAATAATCCGCGTTCCCGCTTTTTAAAGATCACATCCCAATCACCTCGGTAGCGAAGAATTTTAGGAACAGTAAGACCTTCAAATTTTGCCATCTCCACTTCCATACTCACATCAAAATCATACACGCCGGCTTTGTAACTGAGTGAGTAATTCCGTGCCAGTACTTCCAGTGTTTTCATATCAAACCAAGTGATCATCTGGTCTATCACTACCCTGTCGCTGTTTACTTTTTCTTCCTTAGGTGTAATAGAAAATACATACACCAGCACACCATGAAACTCCTCGATATCCAATTTATAATCGTACAATTTATGGGCACTTTCATCGTACAAATCAAGCTTATCGCCAATGAGTGGAATACCGGCTATTTTCTTCCGGGATTAAAGAACAACATTTTTAATTGCTCCTTGTATTTTTCCATTCCTGATTTGTTACTGATACTCAGACTCCTTCCTTTTACAATATTATTCTCTCCACATATTTTTCCCTTCGTAAAAAACAGCCCGGCATACAAATCGGGTGTCATATAATTATAGTTCTTCTTCGAATCGTAAAAATCGCCGGTAACGTTTTCTTCCAATACATCCATGGTTCGGCAGCCTTCGCTTCTGTTCTGTCTTGTTTTGCTGTATAAAGAGGCTTTCACGGCGCCCTTCTTATCCATCATTTTAATGTCATTGTAAGAACTAAAGCCCAGCACACGCAGGTTGCGGAAGGCTTTGTAAAAAGTAGTGTCTTCTTTAATCTGCGACAATAAAGTTTTGTAATCAAAATTATTACGAACCACTACTTCACTTAAGGTAAACCGATGCTCATCAATAATCACAGAAGTATCCTGCGAAAAAACATGGGTGGAGAACAGCAAAATACCAAGCAGGAAATATTTCATTATTTAGGGAATATCATTTTATAATCCACTTTGATTTTGCCTTTGCTGATATCATTCAGTTTGCCCTGTAATAATTTTTTACGAAGTGGTTTCAGATAATCAATAAATAATTTACCTTCTATATGATCGTATTCATGCAAAATCACGCGCGCGGTTATACCATTAAATGTTTCTGTATGGGATTTAAAATTTTCATCGAGGTAAGTCATGGTTACACTTTCCGCTCTAAAAACATCTTCCCTGATTTTAGGGATACTTAAACATCCTTCATTATACACCCATTCTTCCCCATCGAGTGATTGCACATGGGCATTGATAAATACTTTTTTAATACCGGGGCCATCAGGATACAATCCCTTCTCATCCTCTTCCAGGTTGTCGAAGATCTGCGTACTATCTACCACAAACAACCGGATATCCTTATTGATCTGAGGTGCCGCCAACCCCACGCCATTACTGGCATACATGGTTTCCCACATATCTTCTATTAAAATAGGTAAGCCCGGATAATCGGGTGTAATATCCTGGCTATGTTTTCGCAAAACAGCAGCTCCATAAGCCACAATGGGAAATATCATTACTACTTGGTTAGATTTCTAAAATGCCGCAAAAATACCGGAAAAAAGGCAGCTATACGCACTTAGATGTTAGCTATTAGCTAAAACTGAGATAGAACATAAATCACATTTATAAACAGAGTTATCGTGGAGCATATCAGCTAACATGAAAAGGCTAACCGCTTACAGCTAATAGCTAAAAGCTTTCTTTCCTCTGCAGATACTCCTGCAACATAATAGTAGCCGCTATCTGATCAATATTGCCTTTTACCCGCCGGTCTTTCTTTTTCATCCCCATTTCTATCATAGCACGGGAAGCAAGTTTGGAAGTATAGCGTTCATCCACCGTTTGAATGGGCATCGTGGGAAATTCTTTTGTCAACTTTACAATAGCTGCTTTTACCAGAGGGGTGGCATGGGTAGGTGTATCATCGAGGTTCAAGGGTTCTCCGATCAAAATCAGTTCTACGGGTTCTTCCTGAAAATATTTTTTCAGAAAAGGGATCAGCTCTTTGGTTTCTAAGGTGGTTAAAGAAGTGGCAATGATCTGCAAAGGATCTGTTACGGCGATACCGGTTCTTTTGCCACCATAATCAATGCAGAGAATACGAGCCATGGTAAGTACGAGGTTTGAGGTACGAAGTACGAGGTTTATTTTGGGGTTTTAGAGATATTGGGGATTAGTATTTTTTCACTGCAGAGACGGTGAGAACGGGGAGGTTGCGCAGAGAAGAACTTAAAACAAAAACAGATCGGCTATTACCAACACGCCAAACACCACACTGGCAATGCCATTGGCTGTCATAAAAGCGATATTTACTTTACTGAGGTCGTTGGGTTTTACAATGGAGTGCTGGTACACCAACATACCGATAAAAACAACCACCCCTATCCAATACATAAAATGAAATTCGCCATATAACCCTGCTGTAACCACACAGGCCGCACTCAGAATATGTAATAATTCTGAAACACGGAGAGCTTTTGCTTTACCCAATACACTGGGAATTGAATACAATTGCTGCGATTGATCAAACGCTACATCCTGCAATGCATAAATTACATCAAAGCCACTCACCCAAAAGATTACGGTAATAGAGAACAACACCGGTAACACATCAAATCTTCCGGTTACCGCCAGGTAAGCACCAATGGGTGCGAGTGATAAACCCAATCCAAGCACCAAATGACATAAAGCTGTAAAGCGTTTGGTATAACTGTAAAACAGAATAACAAACAAAGCCACGGGTGATAAGTATAAGCAAATGGAATTGATAAAAAAACAGGCTGTTACAAATAACATACAATTCAATACCACAAAGCGGAGCGCACTATTAGCCGAAATCATTCCAGCCGGAATTTCCCGGATAGCTGTTCGCGGATTTTTAGCATCAAAGCTTCTATCCAAATAGCGGTTAAATGCCATGGCGGCACTGCGGGCGGTAACCATGCATACAATTACCAATAACAATTTTCTACCCCATCCGTTCTCAGAAAAAATATGCGACAACATATCTCCCTCCGAAGGAGCGCCAATGGTTACATGCCAACCCGGAACAGATTTATTCGAATACGCAATCCCCAGAAAAAAACCAATCATGGCAAATGGCATGGCAAAAATGGTATGCGAAAATTTTACGAGGCTTAAATATTTTTTTACTTGTGACATAAACAACTATCCACTTTTACTGTTAAAAAACATATTGTGCTAAAGAAATTTTATTATACTTTTTCTTTGTGAAGACTTTCAATATTTGACCCACCGAAATTCTTTTTTTAGCCACAAAGACTCGAAGGCAGAAAGTTGCACGAAGATTTTCATTCGAATTCGGAAAGCCTAATTTTACAATTTATTTTAATTGCTGAAAACATCATAAACTATTCACTTCTACATTCAACATTCCTTGTTCGATATTCGATATTCATTCACCTCACCATCTCCCACAACACAATCCCCGCCGCCACCGAAATATTTAAAGAATGTTTCATCCCGTATTGGGGTATTTCAATACTACCATGGCACAATGGCAATACTTCGGCATCCACACCTTCTACTTCATTACCAAAAATCAAGGCAATTTTTTCTTCGTCCCGCTTAAATTGCTGAAGTGGAATACTGTTTTCTACCTGCTCAATGGCATATACCCGATAGCCTCTTTCTTTTAGGGCTATTACTGCTTCCAGCGTAGTGGGGAAATAGAGCCAATCAACCGTTTCCGTAGCACCCAATGCCGTTTTATGAATATCTCTGTGAGGGGGTTGCGGGGTATAGCCACAGAGGCAAAGGCCTTCAGCCAGAAATGCATCGGCTGTTCTGAACACACTTCCTACATTGTGCATACTTCTAATGTTATCCAGCACCACCATCACCGGATTCTTAGGGGCACTTTTAAAGGCATCCACCGACATACGGCCCAGTTCATCCATGCTCAATTTTCGCATGGCGCAAAGGTAAACTCATCCATTCAAATAAAGGATGCGGGTAAATGACTAAGATTTATTATTTTGTTGCTTCCAAAACTTAAACAATTGAACATGAGAAAAAACACCCGTTTATCGGTACTGCTGGCGTTGGCCCTACCCTTTGCCGGCCAGGCACAGAATGAGAAAGTAGATCTTTCCATTATGCAAAAGATCCGCAAAGAAGGCCTTGAAAATTCCAAGGTAATGGAGATTGCTTTTAACCTGACCGATAAAAGCGGCAACCGCCTTACCGCTTCACCGGGCTTTATGCGTGCAGCCAATTATGCAAAAGAAACCCTGGCCGGCTGGGGACTCTCCAATGCCAATATAGAACCATGGGGTGAATTTGGTAAAGGATGGGAACTGGAGAAAAGTTATATCGCTATTACGGCTCCTTACTACAAATCTTTATCGGCCTATCCAAAAGCATGGACAGCCAGTACCAAGTCTGCAAAAAATGCGGAAGTAATTGTTGTAAAAGCAGCAGATAGTGCAACATTGGAAGCTTATCGCGGTCAGTTAAAAGGGAAAGTGATCATTATGGATCAAACCCAGGTTTATAAACCAAGTTTTAAAGCAGATGCAGTACGATATGCCGACTCTACACTGGCAACCATGGGAGCTGCCAAACCGGCTCCACCCAGACCAGCCGGCGCACCCGGAGGAAATCGTGGTGCCTTTGGCGCTAATCCGGCAGCAAGGGTTTTGCCTTTGTTGAAAGAAATGGCCAAAGCTGAAGGTGCTATTGCTATGTTTAGCAATGGTGGTGTTCGCAGTCATGATGGAACCATTTTTGCTCAAGGTGGTGGCGCATACAAAGCAACCGATCCTGAAAATTTTCCGGATATTGTTTTAGGTATTGAAGATTTTAATACCATTCTCCGTTTAGCCAAAGCAGGCGTGCCTGTAAAAATGGATGTGGATGTAAAAACAAAATTCCAGAAAAAAGATTTGAACGGATACAATGTGATTGCTGAAATACCGGGCACAGATCCTGCTTTAAAAGATGAAGTGGTAATGATTGGCGCGCATTTGGATTCATGGCAAACTGCTACCGGTGCCACGGACAATGCCTCCGGTTCCTCTGTAATGATGGAAGCGATACGCATTTTAAAAACCATTGGCTTTAGTAATAAAAGAACCATCCGTATTGGTTTATGGAGTGGAGAAGAGCAGGGTTTATTAGGATCAAGAGCCTATGTAAAAAATACGTTTGCTGATCCAGCAACGATGGAATTAAAACCGGCACATGGAAAATTCTCTTCCTATTTTAACATCGATAATGGTACCGGAAAAATTCGTGGTATTTACCTGCAGGAAAACGAAGCCTGCCGCGATATCTTTTCACAATGGCTGGCTCCTTTTAAAGACCTGGGCGCTACTACCGTAACGGTTAGCAATACTGGCGGAACCGATCACCAAAGTTTTGATGGTGTGGGCTTGCCCGGCTTCCAGTTTATACAGGATCCTATTGAATACGATACCCGTAACCACCACAGTAATATGGATACCTATGATCACCTGATTGAAGATGACCTGAAACAAATTGCGACCATCGTTGCAGCATTTGTTTACAATGCTTCACAGCGCGATGCCAAATTACCCCGTAAGGAATTACCGAAGCCAAGAGGCACGGGAGGTAGAGGGTTTTAGGTAGTCTGAAGTTAGAAGTTAGAAGTCTGGAGTTAGGTTTTTTTGAAGACTTAACTCCAGACTTTTTTTATGGCCAACACTCCAGTCTCCAGACTTTTTACCCAGACTTTCTTATCCACATATTTCCCTTTCCCCTCCCTCACAAAAACGCCCGCATTATATTTGTTGCCATGTCAAAATCGAGTGCAGATACACCTTTGATGCAGCAACACAGGGCCATTAAGCAAAAATACCCTGATGCCATTTTACTGTTTCGGGTGGGTGATTTTTATGAAACGTTTGGAGAAGATGCCATCATTGCCTCTAAAGTATTGGGCATTACCTTAACCAAAAGAAACAACGGAGCAGCCTCTTCCAGTGAGCTGGCAGGTTTTCCGTACCATGCACTGGATACTTATTTGCATAAACTGGTAAAAGCCGGTTACCGTGTGGCCATCTGCGACCAGCTGGAAGATCCCAAAACCGTAAAAGGCATTGTAAAACGCGGGGTAACCGAAATGGTAACACCCGGCGTAGCTACCAACGATAAATTACTGGAACATAACAGCAATAATTTTCTGGCTGCTATTCATTTTACCGATACCGAAATAGGTATCGCATTTTTGGATATCTCAACCGGGGAATTTTTTATCGCCGAAGGCAATGAAGAATACATTGATAAATTATTACAAGGACTAAAGCCTGCGGAAATTATTTTTCAACGCAGTTACCAGAAACATTTTAAAGAAATATTTGGTCCCAGGTTTTATACCTATACCATGGAGAGCTGGATTTTTGATGAAGCATTTGCTACTGAAAGTCTGCTCAAACATTTTCAAACACATTCTCTCAAAGGGTTTGGCATTGAAGGGATGCACCATGGCATTACAGCTGCTGGTGCTATTTTGTATTATTTAAAAGAAACCGAACATCCCCATCTGCAACATATCACTTCTGTTCAGCGTATGGAGCGGGAAGATTTTTTGTGGATGGATCGTTTCACCATCCGTAATCTGGAACTGTTGCATACAGGAACAGATAGTGGCAACAGTTTATTAAAAGTGCTGGATAACACCGTAAGCCCGATGGGTGCGCGTTTGCTGCGCCGATGGATGATTTTTCCGTTAAAAGATATCACCCGTATCAATGAAAGACTGGATGCGGTTGCCTATCTGATTCTGCAAAGCGATATGCGAAAAGCTTTATCGCATGCCATTAAAATTTGTGGTGATATTGAAAGGCTGGTGAGTAAGATCCCGATGAAAAAAATCAATCCCCGCGAAGTCATGCACCTGGCGAAAGGATTGCAGCAAACCGAACTCATCAAACAACTCTGCGAAACAGCGGCCAACCCTTATTTGCAAAGATTATCGGATAGTTTGAATAGTTGCCATCTGATTGTTGACAGAATTTTGTCCGAGATCAATGAAACACCACCCGTTGCAGCTAACAAAGGAGCGGTGATTAAAACCGGGGTGCACGAAGAACTTGACCAATTGCGAAATATTGCTACCGGCGGAAAAGAATACCTGGTTGGCATACAACAACGTGAATCAGAAAAAACAGGAATCTCCTCTTTAAAAATCAGTTTCAATAATGTATTTGGCTATTATCTGGAAGTTACCAATTTGCATAAGAATAAAGTACCTGCAGAATGGATTCGTAAACAAACACTTGCCAATGCAGAAAGATACATTACACCAGAACTAAAAGAATACGAAGAAAAAATTACCGGTGCAGAAGATAAGATACTGGCCATTGAACTGGACCTGTACGATAAATTACTGCTTGCACTGCAAGATTATATTGCACCCATACAAGTAAACGGAAACGTACTCGCTACCTTAGATTGTCTTATATGTTTTGCAGAAAATGCCATTCAATACCAATATAAAAAACCGGAACTGCATGATGGGGCAGCGCTGTTATATACAGAAAGCCGTCACCCGGTTATTGAAAGAAATTTGCCTGCCGGAGAAACCTATATTTCCAACGATATTTCTTTACATCCGGCTGAACAGCAGATCATTATTTTAACAGGTCCGAATATGAGTGGTAAGAGCGCCATACTAAGGCAAACCGCACTCATTACTTTGATGGCGCATATGGGTAGTTTTGTGCCGGCCTCCACTGCAAAAGTTCCGTTAACTGATAAAATATTTACCCGCGTAGGTGCCAGTGATAACCTGAGTGGCGGTGAATCTACTTTTATGGTAGAGATGAATGAAACAGCCAGTATCATCAATAATATTTCACAAAGAAGTTTGATCTTACTGGATGAGATAGGCAGGGGCACTTCTACCTATGATGGCATTTCTATTGCGTGGAGTATTGTAGAATATTTACACAACGCCCCTTCTGCACCCAAAACATTATTTGCAACACACTATCATGAATTAAATGAACTGGAAGTAACCCTGCCGCGTGTACAGAACTATCATGTAACCAATAAAGAAGTAGGTAACAAAATCATCTTTCTGCGCAAACTGGCGCGAGGTGGCAGTACGCATAGTTTTGGTATTCATGTGGCCCGAATGGCGGGCATGCCGCCTACCCTTATAGACCGGGCAAATGAAATATTAGTACAACTGGAAGAAAGATCAGGCAATGCCAACGAAAAAAATACAGGTGAAAACAATGATGCGGCACTGAGCGTTCCGGGCAACCTGCGTGTGCCTACTGCACAGAACCTGAAAAAACTATCCACGCCACAAATGCAGCTTTCCATTTTTGATGCACATTCACAAACGTTTGATGAGATCCGCAAAATGCTGACGGAAATGGATATTAACCGCTTAACTCCTGTAGAGGCATTGATGAAATTAAATGAGATCAAAGGATTGTTGAAATAAATAGTATCATGAACCAACACATTACCCACTTTGCACTGGTAGTAAATGATTACGATGAAGCCATTGCTTTTTATACACAGCAACTTAATTTTCATTTGCTGGAAGACACTGTATTGAGTGAAACCAAACGCTGGGTACTGGTAGCTCCGCAGGGTGCTAAAGAATGTGCCATTTTATTAGCAAAAGCAGCTACTGAAGAGCAGAAAAGCCGCATAGGCAACCAAACAGGTGGGCGCGTATTTTTATTTTTGAACACAGATGATTTCTGGAGGGATTACCACACAATGACAGCAAAAGGCATCAAATTTATTCGTGGACCACTGGAAGAGGATTATGGAACCGTTGCCGTGTTTGAAGATCTGTATGGTAACCTGTGGGACCTGATAGAACGAAAAAAATAAAAGACAGCTTACCGGCATAAGTGTGAATCGTACAAATCAAATATGTATTCATGTAACAGATTCCCTATAAAATAGCAACAGCTTTGCAACAGGTGCTATTCCCCATCTTCCTATTTCATGACAACAGAATTACATGTGCCAGAAGATAAAGGGCATCTGGCAGAACCCGGCGAAATAACAAAAGGAGTTCCCCAGATCATTGTAGAGATTGTTGAGTATGTACCGCATGCAGTGGTTTGTAAAACCATCATTAATAAATCAACTGGAAAAGTTTCTGCCTTCTCTTTCGACAAAGGAGAAGAATTTTGTGAGAAAACCATTGCGCATGATATGTATGTTCAGATCATAGATGGGATGGCAGAAGTAACCATCAATGGAAAACTATTCAAATTGCCTCTTGGGTCTGGCATTGTCATACCTGCTCATGCCCCACACTGTTTTCAGGCAACCGTTCAATTTAAAATGCTCACAACCATCATTAAAAGTAGTTACGAAGAATAACCTTTGTGTATAGCCCCCCTTAGACTTTGATCCAGTATTTCAATAACTGGTCTGTTGTAGATCCCACTTCATGGTAGTCACCCGGAATTTCATTTTCAGTACTATGAAAAGTAGCTAACCGGGTACCGGCAGGTTTCTTATCCAATTGCTTAAACAGATAACGATTGTACTTCGCATACAAATCACGTGAGTAAGTTACACTGTCATCAATTTTAAAACCATCCTCCAAGTTTTCAAAAAAAGCGTTGAAAAAATAAAAATGATCATATTCGGAAAGATCTGTTTCCAATAAATTACCCTGCATAAAAGTTACACGGGGCAGTTGCAATATACCATTTGCAGCTATGGCACATGCTACCAGATCTGCCCTTTGCTCAATGCCATAGTAGTTTGCCTGAGGACTGTAATAGGCACCCGCCAAACAAAATTTTCCGGCTCCACTGCCAAGGTCTAATATTTTTGTATGGGTATCTACTGCTAAAAACTCCGCAGCTTTGCGGGCAATGTGTAGGGGCGTCCAATGCATATTGGCCTGTACCTGAACCGATGCAGGATATAATTGGTGAAACTGGTTATCGGATGCAAACCATTTATCAATAGCAGCGCTCCTAAATGAAGTTTCTTCCGGCTTTCTATTGTTCATTGGGTAAAGTTACAACATGCATGAGCATTTGTGAGCGGGCTGTTATGCGGTTAATTAACCGCGAAGACGCGGGGGCGCTAGGGAACGCAAGGTTGCATGTATACATTCTTCGCGTACCCTCGTGTCCTGGCGCCTTTGCGGTAAAAGCTATACTATGTATGAAAATGAAACACTTACAGGTATGGCAACCACCAATACTTGTGCGTAGCTTTATATACACTGTAACGTTTACAAAGTGGATACAAGGCAACTACAACACCAACCCATATCAGGTATACAACGGGCAATGAATAACCAAAGTTGTTGGGACGAAACAGGAACATACCATCAGTAGCTTGCGACATATTGTATCCCGATGCAAAAAATGCAATGGTACACAAGAGGTGTATGAGAAAAAAATGCAGCAGGTAATAAAACATGGGAACACGACCGTAGATCACCACAAAATTCGTCCAGCCTGCTTTTATTTTTTCCAAAGCAGCCAATACCAAGAGTGCCGGCCCAATGGTGATACAGCAATACAATAAAGAAGGGGGATACTTGCTAACATTGAAAAAAGAAAAAATGGTAGCGGTAGTATTTTTTTGTGCACTCCAGGGAACAAGATCTCCATATACATTCATCCAACGTAGTACGAAAAATACAACCATTGCCTGCAACCCGATGCTTACCAATACGCGACGGCGCTTTGCCGCATCGTAATCAGGTACAAACAAGGCCCCCAAACAATAGCCGAGCATCATAATACCCGGCCATGGAATCAGCGGGTACAGTACTCCCAGAAAACGCCCTTCACCATAAGGCCTGAAAGATTGTTGGTGTAATAATGACCACCACAATGGCGGCGTTTGTCCCATAGCATTATTCGAGTTAAATACGTCTAGCAGGTTATGTCCGATTACTAATGCTAAGCCAATGAAAAAAATAGCTTTTAGCGGAAGGTAAATAAAGGCAGCCAATAGTATCATGGAAATACCAGTAACCCAAATCACCTGTAAGCCAACAAAATGATATTGAGGGTCAAAACCAAATAAAAAATTCACTACTACAATTTCCAAGAGCACCAGCCACACGCCTCTTTTCAATAGAAACATGGATAGTTCCTTTTTGCTACGCTTTCTGCCATACAAAAAAGCAGAAGTGCCCGCCAGTAAAACAAATACCGGCGCACAATAATGCGTGATGAAGCGCGTAAAAAACAATATAGGTGTTGTTGTTGCGGGATTGGTAGGATCACCTGTCATGGCATCTATATGAAAGAAATCACGCACATGGTCCAGTGCCATAATAATCATGATGATGCCGCGCAGTATATCAATGGAATCGATTCGCTTTTTGTCAGTAAGCAAGGTAGCCATAGCAGTTAGTTTCCCCGTAAAATACGCAATCTATCCATGTTATCATAGATTTTATACAAGAACGGAAATTTATGGTAACCTATCGAATAGAAATAAGAGGCAACCTGCAAATAACAAAAACAAAAACTTTCTTCTAAGCATTCTTTCGGTAAAGAAACTTATGAAGAAAGTTCCGAATTCTAAGGGGCTCTTTACATTAACTTTTTACTTAAAAGTTGTTTGCGTTAATGATAGCTAATTCGCTTACTACTTATCTATTCAACTCCGTGGTTGACTTTACATTACAGCAACCAAAAAGTCACAGCGCTTTTAGCGTTTTCGCAGAGACTTACGTAATCGAAATATATAATTCAACCAGCTACTTAGTTGTTCCAATTAGAAATTCCATAATCTGCTGATATTAAATCCAATTACAAACTGCCCTGCTGTAAAATCATTTTGATTAAACATATGATTGTACTGGGGAAGTGAGTAGCTGTAGTTGCCAACAAATACCTGGAATCCGTGTCCACTCGAATTCATATCCAAACCTATAGATAAATTGGGCCTGGAGTTATTGGTAGGATGTGTTGTAATGGGTTGATCATAGTTAAACATGATCGCTGTTTTAGGAGAAATTTTATACCGTCCGCTAAGTGAAAATGACAGGTGATCATTTTTCATGGTGGGTTGTATCACAGCATCTTTGTCATAATACCCTTCCACATTATTGAAATGCGTATAATTAAATGCGACTTGAGCGGAAAAAGCATCTGTCATTTTTCTTGCTACCATTAGCTGGTTAAAATAACTAAACCGGTCTGAAGTATTAATGATGGGTAATGCAGCAGATCTTTCGCGTGTATCCATGGCTGCACTTCCAAAATAGGTTACTGATACCGGTATGGAATGATTGGTGGTCTGTTTAAGGAGGGCATACTTAATATTAACATCGACCAACATATTATGGTTATTGGCGCCAAAGCCTACCTGAAGATCTTTAATGGGAACATAACTAAATCCCAATCGCATTTTAGCACTTCCAAATATTCCAAAAAGATCTTTGATTCCTTTATCGGTTGTTCCAAAACGGTGACTGATATCAAACTCAAAAGTTCCTTTAATTGGTACCATTACTGTTTGGTTATCGATCAAAAAATTTCCGCCAAAAGTATTCTTGACGTAAGAAACTTTTTTTGCAACCGGCCTGGAAACTTCTGCAGTATCCTGCGCCCATAATCCGCTTGCTGTAAAGGTTATGAAAACCGTGAGCAACAGAAAAGATTGTAAGCAGGTTGACAACGATTGAATATTTCTTTTTTTCATTGTAATTGATTTAATTGTTTTTGGCGCCTTGGTTTATCCATGCATAAATTTTTGCATTGATTTCCGGATCAGGCCCTGTACCTATTGGCATAACAGGTGATTTTTTGCCATTTAACCATAACATTAATAAGCTGTTTTCAGGGTCATTTGCTTTTAAATAGTTCCCTACAGTTAATGAACTGAAGGCATTAGAAGAAGTTAGATTGGGTGCTTTACCACCTGCATTATGACATCCGCTTAGTGAACATTTATTTTCAAAAATGGGAATAATGTCTTTTGCAAAACTCATTTCCGTTGTAATGGAACTTCCCGGATTGGGAACCACCGTAACCGTTTTATAACAACCGGATATAACTATGATGATGATGGTAACCAACCCCGATACGATTGCTGTTTTTTTCTTGAACATGATGATTGGTTTATGTGTAAAACAGTCTATGGCTTATTTTTTAAATTGTAACAACAGGTTAGGATGGATCCCATGCTGGTTATTATTACTGTTCCAGAATGCCACACCAAAAGGCTGATCAGCCAACCCGGTAAAATCAATATCCTGATTCAGTGCATCTGCTGTTTTAATTGGACGTTTGATTTCATAAATCCAGCCTGACCCGTTATGATTGGCAGATAAAGTGATATCAGCACGACCACGTAAAACCGGTGAAATAATATTTCCCGGAATAGTTTTTGTACCCAGTGCCGCAGTAGCAGTGCTACCTAAACGCTGGTAATCGGTACCTGTATTAGGATCGATGGTGCCACCGGCATATGTTAATACACCTGTAGAACTTACGCCCGTTACTCTTCTAGCAGTACCACCTGCCAGTGTATCTTCCACTTTCAGAAAATCGCCAGCGGCGTTGGGAATTATCCACATAGGAACAGCTACACTTGTACCGGTACCATCTAATTTAAGATTCTGGGTATTCGTAGCAGAACCCTGTGTTGCATCAGCAGTATAACTGGGTCTGAATGGCCATGTTGTTGAGTTGCCCGAAACCACAAGATCATCAAAGTGGCGACCATTACCATTGCCACCTGCGAGATTGGTAACACCGGGTCCACCTGCCCAGTCTTGATAATTATCGTCCATTACCCCATAGGCAAAACCTCTGTTCGGATGCAACCACCACATATCAATTTTCTCATTTACACCATTGGTATAGTGGTTTCCGCTATTGGCATTAGACCGTTGCGTTTCTGGCGTAGTTGAATAATCGAGGTAGGGAGTAAATATGTGACAAGATGCATAACAGGTTTGTGTGGTAAACTTTGCAGTTGAATTATTTACATTCCATAAAAAAGCAAATTTATCTTCACCAAAGCCTGTTCTGGTCATTACTCCATTTACATCAAACGCTCTGGAAGTGCCTTCTCTTGCCCATAATTTAGTAGTGGCATTAAAGTACCAGGGAGAAGATTTAATATTTTTGTCTTTATCCTGTATCTCTATCAGGAAATAAATGTTCTGATCATCATACATGGAACGCATGGTACCAGGATACATTTCACCGATATAACCCGCAAAAAGTCCATTACCCGGATCAGGAACCGTTGGTGCAATGCTCAATTTCTGAACTTTATCCCATGCCGCCTCAATGGTTCCATCTATCGTTGGAGGAGTGCTTGTTTTTACAGATAATAAAACATTGGAATTGGAGTTAGTGATGCCAGGTATTACTACCTGATTGGTTTTTGTGCAGCTAATACCATACCCTACCAGGCATATTACAGTTGACATTATCCAGAATCTTGTACTTTGAATAAGTTTCATAACTATAGATTTTTATTATTATCAAAAAGTTCTTTTACAAAATTATTTTAGAAAAAATGGCAGAGCTATGACAATCAACACTGTGTCTTATGAGTTAAATCATATTTAAGTTTATAATAATCAATTAGATTAGAAGCGTAGATTATATGCATACTCATTAATGATGTAATCAGCTATTCATTAAATAATAGTAGGGAACCGCCTTATTCAGGGGTATTTAATCAGGTAGCAGTTAAATACACTACAAAGTCAGAAGTAAAGATTGGCTAAGTATTTGCAAAAGTTACAAGCTTAATTAGATACCATCACGCTAAGCAGTAAAAACCAGTGAATCTTGATACATATTGAGAAATAGATGCAACCACAGTGAGTGTATATGCATTTTTGAAATAGCATTATTGGGAATGAAGTGTATGTGGACTATTTTTTTCTACCACTTTATCGCAAAGGGAACCAAACAACAATTCTGCAAACAGCCGTACAATAATTGTTATGATTTGATTCTCATTCGCGCTATTTAATCAATAACCCATCAGATTGGTTTCATTTCTAAAGTATGCACTATACTATCGTGTGGCACTACTCAATGTAACACCATGTGGGGATTACGGACATAAATGAAGCAAGTATTTAATGATTATTCTATCGAAAAACGAGTAAATCATTTAAGGAAAAGAATGGTTTTATAAAGAGCAGACCAAACTACAATACCCTTACCCATATATTCCGGTAACTGATCGGTTCACTCCTATCGCCATGCGATTGTAACTTAATGGGAGCCGGGCCATGTTTCTGATAGGAAGGCTGACCGATATAAGGTGTATCCCCTTTTAATTCAAAATTATTCTGAACAAGAACACCGTTTTGAATAGCCGTTACCCTGGCCGGAGATTTTACAGATCCATCTTCATTAAATCGTGGGGCAGTCCAAATTACATCATATGATTGCCATTCGCCGGGTGGTAAACAGGCATTCACCAGCGGTGGGTTTTGTTTGTAAATACTTCCTGCCTGCCCATTCACATAAGTAGTGTTTTGGTAGCTATCCAGCACCTGCAATTCATAACCACCTGCACCTTTCGAAAGCGATGCCAGAAACACGCCGCTGTTACCACGGGCCTGACCTTCTCCGGTAATATTTGCTGGTATGCGGTACTCAATATGTAATTGAAAATCAGTAAACGTTTGTTTGGTCTGAATATCCCCTACTTTTTTGTTTACCGTCATTTCATTATCGCCTACAATCCATGTAGCGGGCGAAGTTCCATCTTTGGCCAATACCCATTCATTCAAGTGCTTGCCATCAAATAAAACAATGGCGTCAGATGGGGCATTTTGGCCCTTTCCTGGTGTTACCACTTTGGGAACGGGCGTATAATATTCCGTTGCTTTCGGATCGCCTCTTTGTTGCGCCACTACAGTTATGGAAATAGATGCAAATAGAAGTGATATCAGCATTCTGTTATGCATGTTCATTAGATTTTGGGTAAAGTATATCCATTATGGTATTTCGAAAGTAGGTATGCGTCGTTCACTGCCTGATTGGTAAACTTTGCTGTCTTTCTGTCCCATGTTAATTTTTGCCCGGTACGATAAGAAATATTACCCATCTGCGCTACCGTTGCCACATGCGCACCTGCCTGTACAGAGCAGTTCAGGTCTTCAGTTTTGCGGGATTTAACCACCTCTACAAAATTCACCCAATGCTTATCAAGTCCATTGTCTGATGATTTCACTAACGGCTTACTCACTTTGTTCTTGCCTTGCCTTTCTTCAATAACTTCCCATCCACCCCGGTTAAGTATCAGGGTTCCGTTATTACCGATATAGGCAATCCCATGATCGCGTCCATAAGAACCATTATCAATACCCATTGCAGAATCCCATACCAGATTAAACCCATCAAACTCATATAAAGTAGTTAAGGTATCTGGTGTTTCTTCATACAATTCGGGGTAAGCAAATTTTCCACCAGCACCGCAAATTGTTTTTGGAAGATCTGCTTTCATGCCCAACAATCCGTAATCCAGTAAATGCACGCCCCAGTCAGTCATCAAGCCACCTGCATAATCCCAGAACCAACGAAAATCGAAATGAAATCGGCTTGCATTGAAAGGCCTTGTGGTAGCGGGTCCCAGCCATTGTTTGTAATCAACACCCGGAGGTGGGGCACTATTAGCCACAACGGGTTTTGGCCGCATCCACCCCTGGTAACACCATACTTTAACGGTTCGGATATTACCCAGTTGTCCGCTTTGTACATACGCAACCGCATCTTTAAAATGTTGCTGACTGCGTTGCCATTGACCCGCCTGTACTACTTTTTTATATCGTTGTTGTGCAGCCACCATGGTTCTGCATTCAATGATGGAATTACCTACCGGCTTTTCTACATACACATCTTTGCCAGCCTCGCAGGCATGGATCATAATTAATGCATGCCAATGATCGGGTGTACCGATGATCACTGCATCTACATCTTTCTGTTCAAGCAGTTTTCGGTAATCGCCATACACTTTGATCTTTGAAGTGTCGTAATTTTTATCCGACAGTTCTTTTAGTCGTTTATCAATCACATTCGTATCAATATCACAAACCGCCACCAGGTTTACTCCCGGCACTTTTAATGCCGCCCGCACATTAGACCAACCCATTCCATTGATACCGATAGCACCAATATTTAATTGGTCACTCGGAGAAATGCGGTTTTTAAAAATGGCAAATGCTGAATTATCGATGGCAGAAACCAGTAATCCTCCGCCCAATAAGGCAGCGGACTGGTGTAGAAATTTCTTTCGTGAGTTCATGGCAGCGTTTTTACGAGTTTTAGAGATCAGAAAGATAAATAAAAAAGGGATGTAATTCTTTCTAAAACGCTATTCGTTTTACGCCTATCTGCAAATACATTTAATTACGGTACGTTTCCCTCACAATTCACTATCACTTACCAATTGTAGCACCATCAATCGTTTTCACCACACGGGTTAATTTGCCAGCTGAATTAATGCCCTCCAATACCACGTTAAATTTTCTGGAAAAATCGTTGTTGTAAAACTCAACCCGCATATTTTGTAATGTTTTGTTGGTAATCAGATAGGGGTTCCAGTAAAGCGTAGTTCGGGTATCAGGAGTTGTAAAGTTTTCGTCGCTTTTTTCATACGTCGGACTATAAAATTCTTTGAACTTTGAGTAACCTTCCATCATTACATTCTCCATGCCTTTAATATTTGCATTGTTTTTAGTGTCATCACCTTTTTTTGTATAGATCGCAATCGCGCCTCCCCTGCCTCCTCCTGTTGCAAACATGAAAGGTGGACGAAACACTTTGATCATAGCTATATTGTTCATGTCAATACCCGTGGCCGTCTCCTGATCAACGCGCATTTCATTTAAGAAAAATTCCGGTCTGTCGCCACGCCATGTTACATTGTTCTGAACAATATCCAGTCCCGCTACTTTGCTTTGCAGGTATTCCAATACATTTCTTGCAAAAATGATTTTGCTATTATCCGTCAGATCAAATATGCCCGCTTCATTATTCGAGAAAAAACCTGAGGAATATTTTTCATTCAATACCTGCAATTTTGTTTTTATTTTTCCATAAACGGTTACCTCCTGCAAAGTGGTTTCTGCCATTCTTTTTTTAAGCAGTTCCTGATCTGCTAATAAAGCGTTTAGCTTTTGTTTCGCTAAACTATCGTTCCATAACAATACTTGTATGTTATCGGGCTGTATATTTTTAAAAGGCACTTTCAGTAAGCCATTATTAATTTGCAGTTGTGCATTCTCGGTTAGTGATGGGTTGTTGTTAAAGTTATAAAACACTTTCGCCGTATCATAAAAAAACATAGGGTGTTCAAAGCTGCCATCCTGCGCTACCGGAACAAATATGAGCTGCTTACTACTGTCTTTGGTAACCAGTATTAAATTTAATATGGCAGCAGCACTGTTTTTTTTCATACCCAGAACCTTCCCCTGCATTTTCATGTAAGCAGCTTCTACAGGATAATTGATTTTGGGAGGGATATTCGCTTTGATCTTATCCCAGTCAAACCTGCGCCATGCATGGGTAAGCATAACCAAATCCAGATGGGCCTCCACACTATCTGCCTTACTTGAAAAATAGTATCCGGGATTATATACTCGCCCTTTGATCTCGCTGCTTAGCAATACATCAGAATAAATAGAATGTTGATCCGGTGGACTAACATCGGCATCGGTAATTGCCATCGACATATTGGTAAACGAGGTATCAGGCACAATAACTTCGATAGCATTTTTTCCTCTTTTCTCTACGTTAATTAATGGTGCGGTAAGTTCCACCTTAAATTCATGCGCGTGGTTATTGATGAAAAGCACACGTTCTGCAATAGGTATCCAGTCTGTAGTAAATAAAGTAAACTGTAATAACCCTGAAGGTAATTCACCAATGGGCAGTTCTGCACTGAGTTTGGTTTTTTCAGCGATATTGAATGCTGCCTGATATAATGCCACACGGTTCATATGAACCACTAACGTCAAATTTTTAAAATTGTCAGCAATAATCCCTGTACGTTCCACATCACATCTGGCTTTCTTGTTCGATGTTGTTATGGTGATATGTGCTCCTTCAGTTTTGGGAACCGGTATGGGTGTGCTGCCAGTAACACCATATTCATCAATCCAGTTGAGTTGATAAGTCTGTCCAGCTATAGGTACCAGGAAAAAGCTACCCATACCATCGTGTTTTACCTGCAACGAATCAATCACATTATTTTTTTCATCTACCAAAACGCCTTTAATAAAAACCGGATTGCCATATTGATTGGTTGCTTTAAATGCAACGCGTGTAGCTAATCCCTGTATTAAAAAACCACCTTCCGGAAAAGTTTCTACGGTTGTTTTATTGGGTATAAACTTTACGGTTTTAACTGAGCCATCATTGATTACCAATTCTCTTCGATAGCTGAAAGCGGGATCATCGTTCATGGTCCAGCTGGTAAATGCTTTTACATGCAGTAATTCGCCTTTGTAATCCGCAGGAACATCAAACGATCCCTGTGAAGTAGACAAGATAACAGGTGCTGCTGTATGTTTCATTAGCTTGCCAGTGGCGTCATACCAATCCAGATAAACATTTTGACTTGCGAAGGCACTATCACTTCCCTGCAGGATATATACTTTGTACCAAACGGTTTCTCCTTTATTGTAAACAGTTTTATCAAAATGTATATGGATCTTTTCCGGCGCAAAAC
Source organism: Sediminibacterium sp. (assembly GCA_965283715.1). Taxonomy (GTDB): domain Bacteria; phylum Bacteroidota; class Bacteroidia; order Chitinophagales; family Chitinophagaceae; genus Sediminibacterium. The sequence continues at coordinate 561,822 of CBDIPL010000003.1, forward strand.
GATCTGCGTATACACCCATCATAGAGTCTATCTGTTGTGTAAAAACAGTATTTACAGAGAGTGTACAAATGAAAGTCAATAAAGGGAAGATGAGATGTCTTCTCATTCGATAAATATATTTTAATGTTTGTTATTGGGGTATCCCTCTTGCTAACATTCTTTGTTAAATTTCCACAAACGAACTATTAAGCCATCAGAACATCACCCATTAAACACGATTAGAATGTACAATTGTTTCAACTAAACAATATTAGTGCGATTCATAATATCAAAGTACCGTGAAAACACCCATTTTTCTTTCAAATCTTTTGTGTATCAAATACCAACATAAACCGTGGCGAAGCATCGATACAACTGTTTTCATTTAGATGCAAGGCACTGAACAAGTATCTATTGTAATCATGTGTTTTGTTCTAAATCGGCAGGAACAGATAGTAAATACAAAAATGGGCTTCCTCTTTTTAAAGGGAGGCGTCAACCGGAGAAGGTTGTAAAAATTGATTTTTTTATGATTGATGTCTGAAAATACAGAAAACCTCACTTCTACAGGGCTTGTGCGGACCTTACGGGACCGGAACTATTCCAGAGAGACTTTGGGGATAATCGACTGAATTATTTTTTGAAAAGATTTGTTTAAAAGTCGTTTCCCCCTATCTTTGCCGTCCGAAAAACGGGTTTTTAGCCCGGTTTGAGGAATGGATCGGTAGTTCAGTTGGTTAGAATGCCGCCCTGTCACGGCGGAGGTCGCGGGTTCGAGTCCCGTCCGGTCCGCAAAAACAGCTTCACTCAAAAGGTGAGGCTTTTTTGTTTTTATGGCTTATTTTTACCCTCTTAATTGCTAGTTATGCCTCAATACCCGAATAGACAATTCCTTGATTTTGAGAAGCCCATTAAAGAAGTATTTGAGCAAATTGATGATACCAAAAAACTGGCTGAAAAGAATCCAAAAATAGATTACACGGCTACGATTCAGCAGTTGGAAGATTCTATACTCGAAAAACGGAAAGAGATCACCGCACACTTAACGCCCTGGCAAAGGGTGCAACTGAGCCGGCATCCGGATCGTCCGTATACCCTTAAGTACATAGCCAATATGTGCACCAATTTTGTGGAATTACATGGCGACAGAAGTTTTAAAGACGATAAAGCCATGGTAGGCGGTTTTGCGCAACTGGATGGAGAAACGGTAATGATCATTGGCCAGCAAAAAGGGATTAATACCAAGGCCCGTCAATTACGCAATTTTGGAATGGCCAATCCTGAAGGTTACCGTAAAGCACTCAGGCTGATGAAGCTGGCCGAGAAATTTAACAAGCCTGTTGTCTGTTTAATTGATACCCCAGGGGCATATCCAGGTCTGGAAGCAGAAGAACGCGGTCAAGGTGAAGCCATTGCCCGTAATATTTATGAAATGATCCGTTTGAAAGTTCCGGTGATCATCGTGATCATTGGCGAAGGCGCCAGTGGTGGTGCGCTCGGAATTGGCGTAGGCGATAAAGTGTTGATGATGGAGAATACCTGGTACACAGTCATTTCTCCCGAAAGTTGTAGTTCCATTCTCTGGCGTAGCTGGGACAAAAAAGAAACCGCTGCCGAACAACTTCGTTTAACCGCCAATGATATGAAAGGGTTTGGATTGGTAGATGATATTGTACATGAACCCCTGGGCGGTGCACACTGGGATTATGCGGATGCAGCCAACATTCTTAAATCGTATATTTTAAAAGCATTACAGGAAGTAGTTTCCAAAGACCCCAAACAACGCATTAACGACCGCATTGAAAAATACGGCAAAATGGGATTCTGGGAAGAGAAAGCGGCGGCGCAGTAGCGAGGTAACGGGGGCAAGTTACCGGTTGACAGTTACCAGTTGCCAGTAAAGCAAGTAACCCTACACACCAATAAACCAATAAACTAATAAACCAATAACCCAACAATGTCATTACAAACAACACTGCAGGGAACGGGTGTGGCATTAGTCACACCATTCAGTTCTGATCTCAAAGTAGACTTTACTTCACTGGGCCAGGTAATAAACACCATGATAAAGGATGGTGTGGAATACCTGATCACATTAGGCACCACTGGTGAAACACCTACATTGGATAAGCAGGAGAAGCTGGACATTGTACAGTATACATTTGAAAAAGTAGCAGGTCGTGTTCCTGTAGTAGTTGGTATTGGGGGAAACAATACTGCTGAGGTCATCAATGACCTTCATAAATTTCCGCTCGATAAAGCCATTGCTGTATTAAGTGCTTCGCCCAATTATAATAAACCTTCACAGGAAGGCATATACCAGCATTATAAAGCCATTGCTTCTGAATCACCTAAGCCTGTGATTCTGTATAATGTTCCCGGGCGCACTGGCAGAAACATGACAGCGCAAACCACTTTGCGTTTGGCAGCATTGCCCAATATTGCGGGTATGAAAGAAGCCAGTGGCGATATGGCACAATGCATGGAAATATTGCGCGATATGCCAAAAGATTTTTTACTGGTGAGTGGAGATGATGGTCTCGCGCTTCCTTTGATTGCCTGTGGTATGCATGGTGTGATCAGTGTGGCAGCAAATGCTTTTCCGAAAGAATTTTCTGAGATGGTAAGACTTTGTTTGAAGCAGGATTTTACTGCAGCTAAAAAAATCAACGATACATTAATAGAAGCTTACGATCTGATGTTTGCCGAAAACAATCCTGCCGGTGTAAAAGCCTTTATGGCAGAGAAGGGATGGATTGGCAATCACCTTCGGTTACCGGTAGTTCCATTGAGTGAAGGATTGCATGCGAAAGTGAAAGCGTATCTGAAGAAATAGCTATTTTATAGATGCCAATAAAAGGCAATGTTGTTGGTCGGCGCCCAACAACGGCAGGGCCGCAGAGGCGCAAAGGGTTCGCTAACTCTTTGCGCCTTTTTTATGATCGTTTTGTAAGGAATGATGCTATATATCGTTATACTAAGTATACATAACATCATAAAAAGTATCAAACAATGAAAAAAATCATTCTCTTCTTACTCATTTCATTCGCCGGCATCAGTAATTCCATCGCACAACAGGCAGAAATATTTTCTAAAGATGGGAAAGCCATCAGGGGCTTCGATCCAGTAGCCTTTTTTACTCTTGGCAAAGCGGAAAAAGGATCCGAAGCATTTACCTATAATTGGAAAAATACTACCTGGTTATTTTCGTCAAAAGAAAATTTAGACGCTTTTAAAAATGATCCTGAGAAATACAGTCCACAATATGGTGGCTACTGCGCATATGGAACATCAGATGGGCACAAAGCTCCAACAGAAACGGATACATGGACCATTGTAAATGGTAAACTATATTTCAATTATAATCAAAAAGTAAAATCACTCTGGACAAAAAACCAGGAGGCGTTGATTATAAAAGCAGATGGTATTTGGCCGGGTATTAAGAACAAAGAATAACGTGTTTTACTATTAACATCAAAAATCATTGCGAACCTTGCGCGTCCTTTGCGGGCTTTGCGTTACTGATAAATCTTTTTCGTATCGCAAGGATCGCCAAGAACCGCAATGAACGCAAGGACGCACAATTCATGATATGTAAATAGAACCGTGCCTTGGTGCCTTAGTGTGAGAATATTTTTTACACAAAGGCCAAGGCACAGTTTAAAATAAAATCTTATCAAAGTCATTTTATTTAATGCTTATCTCCTTTTTCCATATCCAATGCATGCAATAGCTGCGGAAATAAAGCATCAATGTATTCAGTAGCACCTTTGGTGGATCCGGGTAAGGTTAGCACCAATGTATGATTGATAAAACCTGCCACACTTCTGGATAACATGGCATAGGGCATACGATCCTGCCCATAACGTCGCGCCTGCTCCATAATACCGGCGAGTTCTTTATCCAACATGGGTTTCACTACATCGGGCGTTATATCTCTTGGAGAAGCTCCGGTTCCTCCAACAAATATCAACAACTGAATCTCAGATTTTGTGAGGGTTTCCAACTGCTGGCGGATAGCCGCTGCTTCATCAGGTATGATTTCGTAATCAATGATTTGAATTTGAAAAGATTTTAATTTTTCAATAACCGCTAGTCCGGCTTTGTCTGCTGCTTTTTTTGCATACACAGTATCAGAACATACCATCACTGAAGCCTGTATACTTTCACCTTCGGGTAATTTGAATTGCGACTTCCCTCCTTCCTTATGAAGTAACCGGATATGTTGGATCTCAATCTGTTTATCAATGGGCTTCAGCATATCATACAAAGTAAGTGCTGCAATGGATGCACCATGCATGGCTTCTACTTCCACGCCTGTTTTATAAATGGTATGCACTTCTACTGTAATCTCAATCGAAAAATCTTTGATCTGAAAACTAACGTCAGAATATTCTATCGGTAAAGGATGACAATCCGGAATGGCATCACTTGTTTTTTTGATGGCAAAAAGCGCTGCCACTTTTGCAAAGGAAAACACATCTCCTTTGGGCACTTCTTTGTTTACAATGGCGGCAATGGTTTTTGCTGAAGAAACACGTACAGTTGCCATCGCAATGGCTTTGCGCAAACTGTTCTGCTTATGTGTGATGTTGACCATACTATTTATTTTCTTTCCAGGCAATGGCCTCATTATCCAAAATCTCTTTTCCCCAGATGGGCAATGCAAACTTGATCAACTCTACCAGTTCTTCACAGGCATCTATGGCAGCTTTTCTGTGTTGGGAAGATACAAAAACAAATAAACAGATCTCTCCCACTGGTACTTTACCTAAACTATGGTGTACGTGCATACAGGTAAGCGGATATTTCGTAAACAGATTTTCCCGAATAGTATGCATTTTTTCTAACGCCATTTCTGTATAGGCTGTATACTCAATGGCAGTAACGGTTCCTGCTTCTTTGTTGTCTGCCCTCACTTGTCCCAAAAAAATACTATGTGCTCCAATACCGGTTTGTGAAGCATGTTTCTTCACATCATCTGCAATTTTTTGTGCAGGAATGGGACCTTCGGTAAAAATATTTTTAATAGCTTTTTCTTTCATGTTGACTGTTGGTTAAAATAAGCCGTTAACCCACCCTTTAAACTATACACCGGCAGATTTCTTCTTGCTTTGATTAATTGTGCAGCATATACACTTCTGATTCCCTGGTGGCAGATGATACAGATTTCTTTTTCAGGAATATCAGACATTGATGCTTGTAATTCTGACATAGGAATTTGTGCATCGGAAAAATCAATCTTTGGATACTCATGTCGTTCACGTACATCCAATACAAAAACATTGGGCTGTTGCACCAGTTGATGAAACTCGGCCACATTAATTTCTGTAATATCATCCTCATTATCGCAGGTAAAAGTATAATCCATCGCTTCAAATGTATTACGGTCTATTAAATCGTTCTGTGGATGATGCGATAATTTTACTTCGTACGAAGAGGCGTGTAACAAATTGTAGCTATATAATCTTCCATACAATGTATTTCCAATACCAGTGATTAACTTAATGGCTTCTGCAGCCTGCATGGCACCTATGATACCGGGCAATGCACCCAGCACACCCGTTTCTTCACAACTCTGAATTTCACCGGGAGAAGGAGGTATTGGAAACAGATCGCGGTAATTCAATGAACGCCCAGTTGTGATGTGTGTATTAAAAACCGTTACCTGTCCTTCATAGCGAGATACGGCTCCATACACAAACGGTTTGTGCAGCAGTACACAGGCATCGTTGATGATATACTTTGCTGTAAAATTATCTGTACCATCAATGATCAAATCATAGCTACTGAAAATATCCAATGCATTCTGATTCGTAAGTGCAAACGGAAAAAGATTGATGACTACTTCCGCATCCAGCAGTTTCATTTTCGCGGCAGCGATGGTTACTTTATACTCGCCAATCTCTTTTTCCGTAAACAATAATTGCCTGTGCAAATTACTCATACTGATCCTGTCGGCATCCATGATACCGATTTCTCCCACACCCGCCCCAACTAGGTATTGTAATGCGGGACAACCCAATCCACCCATGCCAACTATCAACACTTTAGCGGCACGCAGTTTTTCCTGGGCCTTTATTCCAAAGCCCGGTAAGATCATTTGCCGTATGTAGCGTTCTTTTGCGTTCATATTATCCTCCAGAAAAAGGTGGCATCAATGCAACTGTATCGCCATTTTGCAATACTGTTTTTTCCTGTATCATTTGTTGGTTCAATGCCATAAAATATTTAGCAGATTGTAGTGCCGGAAATTTTTCATGTAACAAAACCTGCAACTGTTCAGTATCTGCTATTGCATCCATCATCAATTCATTCACCGCAGTAGTATCTGTAAGTGATCCAAAAAATAAAATGGTAACCATATCAATCAATTATGCTTCATGTCAACTTGCCTCTTCGTTTTACTATTTTTGAGCCAATAATACCCAAAGACAGTAAGTGACACAAAGTTTTATTTTACAAAAAATAATTTTCCTGCTGCCAGTATCAATACCACGGCTAAAATATATTTCATATTTTTTGCCTTCAGTTTTTCTGCTCCAACATACGCACCTATCCAGCCACCGGCTAATACAAAAGCAATGATAAACCAAATGTGTTCACCCAGATTAAATCCTGTTTTTAATTGCCCGGCAATGCCTGCCAATGAATTCAGAAAGATAAAGATAGCACTTATGGCTGCGGTTTGTTTTTGGTTCGACCAGCCCATCAGTAATAGCAGAGGCGATAGCAGTATCCCTCCTCCCATACCAATCATTCCTGAAACCAAACCAATGGCGGCTCCTATTCCAAACAACACATACCATTTAGGCGCAGGCGATAAGGGCTTTTCTGTACTATCCCATACAATCCGTATAATAGATAAGAGCAATACCACGCCCAATATTTTTTTGTACAACAACTCGGATACCGGCAATATACTGCCTATAAAAGCAAATGGAATAGAAGCGGCAATCAGCGGCCACAACATAGAGGCCCTGAAATGTTTAGCACGGTAAAAAGAAATGAAAGCAATGATGGATACCATCACATTCAACAACAAGGCAGTGGGCTTCATTACAGCAGCACTAAAACCCAATAAGGCCATTAACGCGAGATACCCACTGGCTCCCCCATGCCCTACCGATGCATATAAAAATGCTACCAGAAAAAACAAACCGTATACAATGATTTCATTCATATAGCTGCTTATATAAACGGATGAATAACCACATCCTCTCCTGCATTGAATTGTGTTTTCATTTCATCCAATTCTATCCAGCAATTGGCTGTTACAAAAGAACTGAGTTGAAAAGAAGCCTGCTTTTGCAATACCGTAGCTACCCCATTTTTACAATATCCCTTCAGAAAAAAAGTTAATGGTGGTTTCTTTTCAAAGGCTGCGGACAGTTTTGCGGTTGCTGTATCTTCCATCACAACACCAGCTATTTTTTGCAACAAAGGCATTACATATTGGTAAAAACAAGAGAGTACCGATACCGGATTACCTGGCAATCCAAATATCCATTTATTATCCATTGTTCCAAAAAACAATGGCTTTCCCGGGCGTTGTTTTACACCATGAAAATGTTTAACTACTCCTATATGTTGAAATGCATTAGCTACATGATCATAATCGCCAACACTAACGCCACCTGTAACCAATACAATATCATATGAACTGATTGCCTGAGCAATCACTGAAGTAGTTTCTGCCAATAAATCTTTTGCGTAGCTGATCTCAATTTGTTTGATGTATAATTTTTCAAGACAGGTTTTTAATGCCACTCCATTCGATTCGTAAACCTGCCCGAATAACAAAGGGTTTCCGGGCTGCACCAATTCATTCCCAGTAATAACAATCGCAACCGAAGGCTTTCGGATAACACTAACTTCTGTAATACCGATGCTTGCCAGAAAACCAATGTGCATACTTTTCAACAAAATTCCTTTGGGCATAGCTATTGCATCAGCGTTTATCTCTACACCGGGCACGCGTATATTCGCTCCCAATTCTATTGCGTGCTGCTGTATTTGCATGGCTCCTTCTGAGACTGTTACCCATTCTTTCTGCACAACGGTATCTGCACCATCCGGTACGGGACCACCGGTAAACACTTTGATGGTTTTACCAGGCATCAGCTGCAATTGTCTGGTAGTTCCCGCAGGTAATTCATCCTGAATGCTCAAAATATTTTCTCTGTCAGAAAAACGAATGGCATAGCCATCCATGGAAGATTGTGGAAAGGAAGGAATAGAAACGGGACTTATGATATCAGCAGCCAATACATATCCAACAGTCTTATCAAAAGCCAGCACCACAGGTTCCAGCAACCTGCTGCTAGCCATCACCCTATTTCTTGCCTCCGTTACGGTTATCATACACAACCTGGTTATCCGCCAATTGCTATCATACTTCTGTTATGCAAAGTATTGGCATCAATTAAATCAAAATCTTTGGAGAATTGTCCACCCAGCTCTTTATGCTTGGAAAGAATGGATCCCTGTATCAAAGGCAGTATGTCTTCCCCATTACGCAGAGCAGTTAACAGATCGGTTTCGGTTTCTGAGAACAAACAGTTTTTAATTTTCCCATCCGCAGTTAAACGGATACGATTACAACTACTACAGAAAGGTGCACTCATGGTACTGATTACCGCAAAGGTTCCTTTATGACCCTCCGCTTTGTATTTTTTACAGGTATCATGTGGCGCATTGTCTAGAGGCTCGATGGTATATTGCTGCGCTGCAATGGCAAGTATTTCTTTCCAGGTCACGAGCTTATCACTTTTCCACTGGTTACCATCAAAGGGCATGAATTCAATAAAACGTATATGAACGGGCGTATCTTTTGTCCACTCAATAAAATCAAGCACCTCATGATCATTCAATCCTTTTACAACAACCACATTAATTTTTACTTTGAAATGCTTATCAAGTAACAATTGTATATTCTCTTTCACCACATCAAATTGATCGCGGCGTGTGAGCAGTGTAAACGTATCTTTCTGTACAGTATCCAGACTAATGTTAACCGACCGGATACCGGCAGCTATAAAATCATCTATAAAATGATGGACCCTTGTTCCATTGGTGGTGATGGTGAGTTCAATACCCAGTTTCCCCAATGTACGGATAATAGCTCCGGCATCTTTTCTTACCAATGGTTCACCCCCTGTTAAACGTATTTTGGTAACACCCTGTGCTACAAACAGATTGGCCAATGAATAGATTTCATCAGCCTGCATTAATTGTTTGTTAGGCATGAATGCATAGTCTTCTTCGGGCATACAATAAAAGCAACGAAGGTTACAATTATCGGTAAGCGATATCCGTAAATACGTATGGTTTCTATGGTGCGTATCAGTTAGCATTCAATTGTTTGAGTTTGGCACAAAATCGTTCATAATCTTCCAGTGTATCAATATCCATGGCACCATGCGGAAAGTCAACAGTAATGATATCATCGCCATGCTGTTGCAAGATACTCTTCGCACCTGTATCTCCCTGCAATTCTTGTAATTCCGTAAAATATTTTTTATCGAATAATACCGGGGTCCCTTTTACACCATCATAACTTGCGGCAACAATTCCTTTCTTTATAAGCAGTTTAGATTGCAACATCTTTACCAGCAGACCCTGATTGAGAAAAGGTTGATCGCTAACAAGGATCAGAATCGAATCCAAATCTGAATGCGCTTGCAACAAAGATGAAATACCCACCTGTATAGAAGATGCCATACCGGATTGCCAGTTGGTATTGTATACAATCAGCACATTTTCCGTATCTATTGATTCTGCAATTTCTTTGTGGTAAAATCCGGTAACCAGGCAAACCGCTTGCAGACCGCATGCTTTCACTTCATCCAATAAATGAGCTAAAATGGTTTTAGTACCAAATGGCAACAACATTTTGGGTTGTTGTATGCGCGAGGCAGCACCCGCAGCTAATATCAATGCAGCGGTTTTCATTCGCTGCTGGAATGAATGGGCACTTCTTTGCACCGTAAATGCATGGGATTTCTTTTCTGTATCACTGCCATAATCTCTGCAGTAATTGATACTGCAATTTCTTCGGCTGTTTCTGCACCAAGGTTCAAACCAGTTGGGCCATATATTTTCGTGTTCATTTCTTCAGATACCCTGCTCTCATTTTGTTCCAGCTCTTCCAGCATTCTATTTCGCTTGGCCGCAGGGCCCAGCAGTCCTATATAGGCAACATCTGTACCATTCAATAATTGCAGCATTTCCAAATCGTAATTGTAATTGTGTGTCATCAAAACTACCGCCGTTAATTTATCAATGATCATTTCCTCGAAAGCTTCTTTTGGCTTTGCCGATATGATCCGGTTTGCCAAAGAAAATCTTTGGGCATTTGCATGTGAAGCCCTTCCATCAACTACTGTAATCTGCCAACCCAATTGATGGGCAATGGAAACTAAGGGCATGGCATCGTTACCCGCACCCACTACTATCAAAGAAATCGATGGATGAGAATAGGCCATTAAAAATTGTTGCTGGTTACCCTCCACCGGTATCACAGCGTGAGAAGAAGATTGTATGGCAAATATTTTTTCTGTTAGTATGGCTAAATCATTTTGTATCAATGCGGGATAAGAACGTGTTTCTGCTGTGCCAAAATGATTCCCATTGTTAAGAGAATACCCGGTAATGATTACGGTTGATTTTCTTTCTGCAATGGCCTTTCGTAAAATAAGAATTGGGTGCGAATCTGCGTTTGCATCAATAGGTTCAAACAGGATAGATACAATCCCATTACAACCCAGTTGAACGCCCAGTTTAGCGTCTTCTTCATCGGTAGTATCGTAAATAACCAATTTGTTTTTTCCCTGTTTGATGGCAAGAACTGCTTTGCGCAAAGCATCCCCTTCCAAACATCCCCCACTGATGGCTCCGGTTAACTGGCCATCTTCTGTTACCAGCATTCTTGCACCGGGTCTGCGGTAAGATGAGCCCTGAACATGCACCACCGTAGCCAATGCCGATTTTTTATTTTCACGGGTGGCCGCATCGAATGCTTGTACGATGTCTCTGATTTCTTTCATGTGAATGCAGCCTGTATTAGTGCCTTAGCTTTTTTACCTGTGCGGGTGTAAAAGTTGTGGCAGATTTATTTCCCCAGCTATTATTGATGTAATTCAAAACATCAGCTATCTGCTCATCGGTTAAAAAATTATGTGGTACCATTTGTCCGTTGTATTTCACACCATTCACTGTTACTTCTCCGCTTTGCCCGTTCAATATATTTTCAATTAACGCCTTGGGGGGCTTTTTCAAAAAATCAGATTTCGCCAGTGGTGGAAATACGCCTGTCATGCCCTTACCATTTTCCATATGACAATTCATACAATACAAAGCATACACCTCTTTCCCCTTTGTTACACTTTTAGGTAAATTGGATGATTGCACAAAAGCCGAACCTGCTATAATACCCATCATTATTACAAACAATCCAATCGAAATCGTTTTCAACATATTTATTTACAAATTAGATCAAACAATTTTATTGATATCAAATGGCAAACGCCTGATGCGTTTTCCGGTAGCCGCAAAAATGGCATTACACAATGCCGGTGCAAATGGTGGCAAACCAGGCTCTCCTACCCCTTTGATTTTTGCACCACCCTCGGCCAATATATGTACCTGAACCTTGGGCATTTCATTCATGCGCACCAATGGGTTATTGTGGTAATTGCTTTGTACGGTTTCTCCTTTTTCAAAACTGATTCCATTCTTGGTAGCGGCAGTTAAAGCCATTACAGCCGCCCCTTGCACCTGTGCTTCCACCGTATCCGGATTTACAACCGTACCCAGATCAATCACCGCAATTACTTTTTCTATTTTAATACCGGTTCCTTTTTTAGATACTTCAATGGCATAAGCGGCCTGACCTGCAAAGAATTCATATTGGGCCACACCCCTTCCCCAACCTGCGGGTAGAGGTTTATCCCAATTAGACAATTCTTTCAGTTTTTGCAGGATTCTTTTTGTATCCGATTCCTTGGTCAGCATTTCCATTCTAAATGCCAATGGATCTTTCTTGGCTTTTACTGCCATCTCATCAATAAAGCACTCATGTGCAAAAGCAAGTGTGGTACTGGTTACTGCACGCCATGCAGCAGTGGGTACGTGCAGGTAATGGTGCACATACAAATTCTTCATGTGCTCTATTTCATATTTCTGCTCGCTGATACCTTCAGTCATGGTACCATCTGCTTTTGTTTTATCGTAATCTTTTCTGCCACCCAATGTTGGAGAAATTACTTTATGCTGAAAGGCAATGGCTTTTCCTGTAGGAGACAATGCTCCCTTCATGGCAGAGTACGTCATCGGACGGAACGGCCCCATCTTAGTATCGTCTTCTCTTGTCCAGATAGCTTTTACTGGCTTACCTACTTTTTTGGTGAGTTGTACCGCCTCCATCACATAATCAGGATACAGCCTTCTACCAAATCCTCCACCATTAAATTGCACATTCACTTTTACATTATCGGCAGGTATCCCAAAGGTTCTGGGCACTTCGTTCATAATACTTCCGGGTACCTGTGTTGAGGTCCATATTTCTACTTTGTTGCCATCGTACCAACTGGCCACACAATTCATCGGTTCAATAGGTGAATGCGATACAACCGGTGTTTCATAAAAAGCTTCCAATTTTACAGAGGCTTCTGCAAACGTTTTATCAAAATCGCCCTGCTTGTGTTGCACGGCACCTTCTTCTTTCGATGCATCCCGAAGACTCTGTTCATAATCTTTCGAATTAAAAGTTTCATTGCCCTTGTAATCCCATTTAATCACCAATGCTTTTCTTCCCTGCAAAGCAGCCCAATAATTTTCTGCAATCACGGCTACGCCTTCCGATTTTTGTCCGCTGATATTTCTTTCGCAAGTCTCAACCGCAATTACACCTTTTACTTTTTTAGCGGCAGTTGCATCAAAGCTTACGAGTTGTCCACCAAATACCGGGCAACGCTCAATAGATGCATATACCATTCCGGGAACAGCAATATCAATTCCAAAAACAGCAGTACCATTTGATTTGGAAGGAACATCGGGACGGGGTGAACGCTTACCTAATATTTTAAAATCTTTCGCGTCTTTTAATGTAGGAGTTTTAGGCACTTCCAGTTTAGAAGCGGGTTCTGCCAATTCTGCATACGTGAGGCTTTTGCCAGATGGCTTATGAAAAACTTTGGCCTTGTCTGCATAACATTCTGTAACCGGAACTTTCCATTCGTTACTGGCTGCTGTGATCAGCATTTCGCGGGCAGAGGCACCCACTTTACGCATCATTTGATAGCCCGTTCTTACAGAGGCACTTCCTCCGGCTGATTGTCCGCCACCAAATTTTTTCTCTCCACCAGTTGGCTTGATGGTTACCATATCCAGCGATACTTCCAGCTCTTCTGCTATGAGTGCGGGAATGGATTGAAAAGTTCCTGGCCAATTTCAGGATTACGATTGAAAATGGTGATCTGGCCGGTGCTCTCAATAACTACAAACGGACTCAGTTCATACGATCCGCCGGCAGTTGCCAGATTTTCGATGAGTTGTGAGCCATTCGCTTTGGTGGAGAATCCTAGTGCCAATCCCACACCGGTAATACCACTCAGGCGAAGAAAATTTCGGCGGTCTATATTGGTTATTTGCTTGTGCATTTTATTTTGTTTGACTTGTATTTGAAAAGAACTAGATCATTTCTGATGCGCGGTGAATGGCACTGCGAACACGCTGGTAAGTACCACAACGGCAAAGGTTACCCTGCATGGCAGCATCAATATCTGCATCGGTAGGCATGGGCTTATTTTTTAGTAAGGCCGCAGCACTCATGATCTGTCCCGACTGGCAATACCCGCATTGCGGAACCTGTAACTCCACCCAGGCTTTTTGAACGGCCTGCCCGATTTTTTCAGACAACCCTTCAATGGTCGTAATTTTTTTACCTGCCGCTGCCGATACCGGAAAACTGCAGGAGCGAACAGGGGTTCCATCAACATGAACGGTACAGGCACCACATTGGGCCATACCACAGCCAAACTTGGTTCCGGTTAAACCTACCATATCGCGAATGGCCCAGAGTAAGGGCATTTCAGGACTGGCATCTACTTCGTAGGGTTTGTTGTTGATCGTAAGTTTGATCATATCGTTGGTTTTAGGGGTAGAAAACTGTGTCGTAAAAATACAATTTCAGATAGGAAATATACCAAATTTATGCGGCGATAGCGCTGTATTTGAGGCCGTTCATCAAAATGTGAACGAATTGTTTATCTAAAACGGGGTAAGCAAATGTTATTGGCAAACGTTTTATATTAACCGCAAAGGCACGAGGGCGCAAAGTGGCGCTAAGTATTTTATTAAAAACACCTCGCGTACCCTTGCTACTTTGAGCCTTAGCGGTAAAGAAAACAACCCGCCCAATCAATCTAGTTTGCCGGAAGCCAAAACTGCTTTACTTTCGGGCCAAAGAAATACGGGATATGAATTACGAAGAACTGATAAAAAACCATTCGGGAGACATGATTGAGCGATTGGTAACCTGGGCTGTGAGCACGGATGCAGTGGATATTCATTTTGATTACCTCGATAACGACCAATGGGCCATTATTTCGATGCATGTGTATGAGGAAGACAAGGAGATCTCTCTTCGGTTACATAACAATGGCGTGTATGATTTGCATTTCGGCTATTATGATGATGAAGATGAATTTTTTGAAATCGTTCACGCATTATCAGAAGAAGACAGAAAAATCATACCCGTTGCTTTACAAAAACTGATGCAACATGTGGTTGATAAAGAAGAAGGTGTTCGGATACCCGGTAATTTTTTATCGAGAAAATCTTAGTTGCTTTTCCTATCTGCAAACAGTTGTTTAATTCTGTTGTAAGAGATCGCATAATGAATCAGCAACAATACCCAAAACAAAGTGTATAGTTTGCCAGACTCCAGATCATTCAGCATACGCAGGGTGATTCCGAAAAACAGAATCTCTACCAATAATCGTGTAAGACCATTCACCTTCACCAGCGCTTTGCCTGACTTTCTGTCTGCAATAAAAACAACCCATACAGCAGCGGCAACACAAGGGTATAAAATAATAGCCACCCAATGCCACACTCCCTGGTGATGCACAGATGCCCAGGTAGCGATAATTGAGAATGAAGCCATTTCTAAAACAAGCCGAAGTGCATAATAAAAAGGATGGTTTTTCATGCTGCTATAAGTTCTTTTGTTAAAACGTACCATTTGCAAACGCATTCGCTTCTTACCAGAAAACAGTATACAATGCTGCCAGTATTCCACAAATTATAATTGAACCAATCACAAAACCTGTTGACACCCTGAACATAGAAACATCTACCTCTATGGTATGCGTATCCTCTTTTGTAGTTGAGTTGCGTAAGCTCATCAAAATCATTACAATGGCTACTACGAAAAAGGTAATGGTCATTCTGTCTAAAAATGGATAATCAGGAAAGGCTCCGCTTGTCCAAACGGGCAAGAACTTCAACACAGTTGATACCGGAATGGTAAGAAGCGCACCCGCCATTGCAGCATTAGCAGTTGTTTTTTTCCAGAAAAATCCCAGTAAAAAAATGGCCAGTACACCCGGTGAAACAAAGCCTACGTATTCCTGTATAAATTGATACGCCTGATCCAGAGAACGTAAAGCAGGTGCCACCAATGCTGCTGCAAGCATAGAAATAATAACAGCCCATCTACCCACATGCACCAGTTTTTTTTCTGATACTTCTTTGTTAAAAAATTTACGGTAAATATCCAAAGAGAAAATGGTGGAGATACTATTGGCTTTACCTGCCAACGAAGCCACAATTGCAGCCGTTAAAGCAGCAAAAGCAATACCTTTTAAACCGGCAGGTAATAAATTCATCAGCGTGGGATAGGCATGATCAGGTTTTATAATACCCGCTGCATCCGTCATTTCTGTTTGAAACAGTCCTTTCTGATGCAATACATACATGGTAATACCTGGCAATACGGCAATTACCGGAACGAGTAATTTTAGAAAGGCAGCGAATAAAATACCTTTTCGGGCTGTTTGCAAATCAGCTCCCAGTGCGCGTTGTACTATATATTGATTGCATCCCCAATACGCGAGGTTATTGATCAACATTCCTCCTATTAATACTGACAGTCCAGGCAATTCTTTATAATACGGATCTGATTTTTGAAAGATCATGTGAAAATGCGTGGGAGCTTCTCGGCGTAATACGCCAAGTCCTTTCCAGATATCCCCACCAAATCCAAAATTTTCAGATAACAGTGATAGTGCGAGATAAGTAGTAACCAATCCCCCAACGATCAATACAAAAACCTGTATCACATCTGTATACCCAATCACTTTCATCCCTCCCAACGTAACGATCACAGAGAAAATACTGAGCCCTGCAATACACCAGCCAAAACTAATATCTGAAATAGACGAAATGGCCAATGCACCCAGATAAATAATAGAGGTAAGATTAACAAAAACATACACCAGCAACCAGAACACTGCCATGATGGTACTTACCTTATCATTATACCTTTTTGCCAAAAATTGCGGCATGGTATAGATCTTATTTTTCAGGTATACCGGAATGATGAATACAGCAACAATGATAAGGGTAGCAGCAGCCATCCATTCATATGTGGAGATAGCAAGGCCTAAGGCAAAACCCGAACCAGACATACCAATAAAATGTTCCGCCGAAATATTAGAGGCAATGAGCGATGCGCCAATGGCCCACCAGGTTAAAGAACCTTCTGCGAGAAAAAAATCTTTGGCACTGGTATTGGCCGATTTCTTTTTTTGATAGATATACCACCCATAAACAGTAACCACAATAAAATACAGGAAGAATACAATATAATCTGCAGTTTGTAAAGTATGCATCGCAAACAATTAAACAGAAAGATAATTTATTGTTATTAATCAGCGTAAAATTTTACCTTTTGTGTAATTACAATGGCGGGCTTTTATAAAATATGTACATTACCCTTTCATTAAGTAACAACTGATAAAAAAATACCCTTATGAAAAAAATTTCTTTTGTAAAAATTCTTTGTCTCAGCCTCACCATGGCGTTTATTAGCACGCTTGGGTTTTCTCAGGCAAGTCCCGCAGCCATTGCGCCCGGTGTTATTAGCGGTGCTAATATTTCGATCAAATACAATAGCCCTTCTGTAAAAGGAAGACAGATTTGGGGTGCACTTGTACCTTATGGCAAAACTTGGCGCGCAGGAGCCAACGCTGCCACCATTTTTGAAACCGATAAAGACATTACTGTAGAAGGCAAAACCTTACCTGCCGGCAAATACAGTTTGTATGCCATTCCGGGTGAAGCTGAATGGACCTTTATCTTTAATTCTCAAACCGGCCAATGGGGTGTTACCCGCCAGAACGAAACCACCGCAGACCCGGCTAAAGATGTATTGCGCGTAACCGTAAAACCAACCAAAGCAGCTTATATGAATGAGCGTTTGGTATATTCTTTTAGCAACAAAGGTTTTACACTAACATGGGAGAATGTGGATGTTCCGGTTGCGATTAAATAAATACAACTTATTAATTTTAAATACCTGCTTTATGTAAAGCAGGTATTTTTTTGCACGCAAAGACGCAAAGGCGCAGTTTTTGATTATTTTTCAAAAAAAATATATGGAAACATTGGGTATTGGTTCGAGGGTTAGTCACCCACATTTTGGCAAAGGCGTAGTGGTAGAAACCGGCACTGAATTTTATATGATCTGGTTTAAAACAACGAATAGCGCCAAGAGTATTGCCAAAGATTATGCAGACCTAACCATTCTCGAGGCAACTGCATCAGGGGAAACGGGAGGTGGTGTTTCTTTGGCGGATATAGAACAGGCATTAGACAATGTACTAATCCAAAGATTACACGAGTTTCAATTAGTACCTATGGCCACCAAATGGAACGATGGCACGCTGGTATTACAGCCTAAAGATGAAAGCCTGCAAGCCAAAGAAGTACCCATAGAAGTGTTCTTTCATAAAATAGTGATGCTGCGCGACAGGTTACGTTTGATTGAGCAGAAAATAAATGCACATAAAGTATTAACTGATGCGGAAAAAGTAGAATTGCAGCAATACATTACCGCAGGTTATGGTTCGCTCACCACTTTTAATGTGTTGTTTAAAGAAACCATTCATCAATTTAAGGGAAGCGGGAAAGAATAAAACATCTTCTGGTTCGTCATTTCGACCAAAGTGAAACGAAGGGAGAAATCTGCTAATCGATTGGCAGAGTTCTCCCTTCGCTTTGCTCCACTCGAAATGACGGTTTTATGTTTACCAGATACTTACGCGCAAGCTATCCGCCCTGTACATCTTATCTCCTTTCTTCACACCAAAGGCTTCATAAAATTCAGGGATATTTACCATGGGGCCGTTCACACGTTCTTTGGAAGGCGAATGAACATCTGTTTTTAACTGACTGGCCAATACTTCTTTTCTCTCGGTATATAACCATCCAAATGCATAGCCCAGAAAATATCTTTGCAAGGGTGTGTAGCCGTTGATCTTCTCTCCTTTTTTGTATTGCTCTGTTTTTTTGAAGGCATCAATGCCCAATAATAATCCACCCAGGTCTGCAATATTTTCTCCTTGTGTGGCATTACCATTAACATGCAAAGTATCTACCGGCATAAATTCGTTGAACTGTTGAATAATTTTTTGTGCCCTTGCACTAAACTGCTTGGCATCTTCAGCCTGCCACCAGTCTTTCAAATTTCCCGCTGCATCATATTGCCGGCCCTGGTCATCAAATCCATGGGTTAATTCATGACCAATGGTAGAAGCGCCTGCATATCCATACACAAAAGCATCGTCAAGGTCTGCATCTTTCATACCGGGTACTGCAAAAATGCCGGCAGGTAATACAATTTCGTTATTGCTAGGATTATAATACGCGTTATAGGTTTGCGGTGTCATACCCCATTCATTTCTATCAACCGGTTTGCCAAGTTTACTAATGTTGTAATTAAACCACCACTCTCTTGCCCTTTGCATGTTCAGAACAAACGGACCTTTATCTATTTTTAAGGCACTAAAATCTTTCCATTGATCAGGATACCCTACTTTTTTACTGATCTTGCTTAATTTGGCCAATGCTTTTTGCTTGGTACTGTCCGTCATCCAAGAAAGTTTTGTGATTCTTTCCTTATAAACATCCCGAATGGACTCAACCAGGTTACTGTACCGCTCTTTGGCTTTTTCATTGAAGTATTCTTTTACAAATAATTGTCCTAATGCCTCTCCAATAGCAGACTCTTCTGCATCCAATACGCGCTTCCAGCGAACACGCGGTTCTTTGGCACCATTTACGGCCTGCGTGTAGGCAAAATTATTCATGAATGCCTGCGTGTTCAGGTATTGTGAGTTTCTTCTTACCAGATTAAATCGGAGATAATTTTTCCAATCGGCCAATGGGGTGGCTGTCAATTCTTTGTTTATGGCAGTAAGGTATTCTGGCTGTCCTACAATAGCCGCATCCAGTTTGGCAATACCCAATTGCTGCAGGTAAGCAGGCCAACCCATTAAAGGTGCCAGTTTTTGTAAACCGGCCACATCCATTTTATTATAGTTTTTATAAGGATCGCGGAGATCAACTATTTTACGCGAAGCTTTGGCCAACTTGGTTTCGAACTGGTATACTTTATCTGTATTCATGGTTGCGCTGACACTGTCATCGCCCAGTAAGCGAAAGGTTTGATACAGGTATTTGCGATAGGCTTTTTGCACGCCTACTGTTTTTTCATCCGTATTAAAATAATAATCCCGTTCCGGCATGCCCAATCCGCCCTGCCCTAACTGGTAGGCATAGGCTTCGCTATTTTTATCGTCTTGGTAAACACCATCAAAGAATAGCACATTCATTCCTTTTTTATGCATGGAAGCTACCACTGCCATTAATTGTTCAGGATTACTGATTTGCTGTATGGCTGTAAGCCCTTCCTGTAAAGGTTGTATGCCCTGCTTTTCTGCGGCAACAGAATCCATACCGCTTTGCCAGAAATCGCCAATTTTCTGGGTGATGGAGCCTTCGGCAGCCGCTTCTTTGGCTGCTTTTTCATTGATACTTTTCAAACGGTTATAAATATCATCCTGTACCAGATAACCAACTCCCCAGCTACTTTCTGAAGCGGGTATTGCATTGGATTTAATCCATCCGCCATTGGCGAAAAGAAAGAAATTATCGGCTGGACTCACCGTGGTATCAATGTTTGTAACAAGAAAATCGGGTGCTTTTGATTCATGATTGCTCTGGCAAGCAAAGAAGGAAGCCGAAAGCAGAAGCGCAACGAAAAATGGCTGTTTCATATGGTTAGTTTGAGGTAGCTAAAGTTAGGAGAAACCATGGAAAGGCAGAATTAATCGGTAAACAACCCGTATAAATACCTGATCTGCTGAAATACATAGAAAAAAACTTTACCTTGCCTTAAAATTACTACACAATGAAAAAAATATTTCTGGGATCAGCTTTTCTCCTACTCGCATGCCTGACTAACGTTACCGCTCAAAATGCAACTGCCGCAAAACCGGCACAGGTTGCAGCAGCCCCGGCAGCCAGCAAAGCCGTATTTACCATTGCTGCAGATACTTATGATTTTGGCAATATTCCTCAGGGAACACCGGTTACACATGTATTTTCATTTAAAAATACCGGTACAGAACCATTGGTGTTAACCAATGTGCAGGCATCCTGCGGCTGTACCACACCAGAATGGCCAAGAGAACCCATTACACCGGGTGCTTCAGCTAGTATTAAAGTAACCTACAATGCACAGGCAATGGGTGTTTTTAATAAACCTGTTACCGTTACATTTAATGCAGAACCTAACCAGAAAGTATTGATGATTAAGGGTGATGTTAAGCCGGTTCAAACAAATGCAAGTGTTCCTGCCCCTATTCAAAAACAACCAGCACCTAAGAAGAATTAAGATTGATACAAAATCATTTTAAAAGCAGCGATTGAAGTTTCAATCGCTGCTTTTTTGTGATGATGATTCAAACGGTAGTGTTTTGTTAACAAATTAACAAAAAGGGTTTTAACAGTACATTAATAAGCCTTTGGCAACGTTTTTGGTCTATCAGTGCTCATTGATCATGAGCTAAACCGAACCGTATGCAACCTTTCGTAAACAGCATCCAGAAATTATTGAAACAAAAACTGAACATCAAAACAGATATTACACCTTCTACACATCTTAAAAATGATCTGAATCTGGTAGACTGGGAAATGCTATACCTGTTAAATGCCATAGAACGCAAATGGCATGTATCCATTGCACAAACAGAAACCGAAGGCATTGGTAATATTGAGCAATTATTGGCGGTAATAAAAAAGCATAACAACCGAATGTTAGGCTAACCCTATTACTTTTCTAATACATTCGATACCGTTTCTTTTATCTTAAAGATTCAAATGGTTTTAGAAAAATCAGCACTGATAAAGAAACAGAATAGAAAAAAGGGGTAAAGCGCAATCGTGCTTTACCCTTTTTTTGTTTTGTGATGTGATTTTTCTACTCCTAAAAATCAGGTATAAATACGCTACCACAACTCCCATTTATTGTTAAGATTTGCTGAAATATATAACACTGTATTATATGACATCAAGCAAGTATAGAGCAGCTATTATAAGTAAAATACGAATGATACGGGGCCAAAGAGTTCTATTGGATGAAGATCTGGCCGAACTATATGGCGTAGAAACCAAAAGGCTGAATGAACAGGTAAAAAGAAACTTAGAAAGGTTTCCCAAAGATTTTATGTTTCAGCTAACACCCAAAGAATTCAGCAACTTGAAGTCGCAAATTGCGACTTCAAGTTGGGGTGGTAAGAGAAAGCTTCCCCATGCATTTACTGAGCACGGCATATTAATGTTATCAGGTGTTTTGAACAGCCAGGTAGCTATCCGGGTAAATGTTCAGATCATCCGCATTTTTATTAAAATGAGGGCGCTAATACTTTCCAATAAGGACATCCTTCTAAAACTGGAAAAACTGGAAAAGAACGTCACCAACAACACAGAAGACATACAGGTTATTTTTCAGTATGTAAAAAAATTGCTTACTCCCGAAGTGAAACCCAGAACGAGGATAGGTTTTATTAAGGATGCAATTTGATCTATTCATAAAAAAAGAGGTAAAGAATCAGTACTCTTTACCTCTTTGTAATGGCTTCTTTGAATGCTACTTAGTTTTACGGATATAAATATTTCCATTCATCGTTTTCATCATCAATTCAGGTCCGCCGGTATTGATCTTACCATACACCCAGTTTTCAACATTTACACGGTACATACCTGATTGATTGGTACGACTTACTTTGGGTTGGCTTTTATCTGCTTCAATATCAAAATCGGTGAACATTTCTCCCATATCTGATTTCAATTTTACATTGGCTTTCAGGGATGCTGGAAAGGTTACATCAATGTTTCCGTTGAGTGTTGAGAAGGCCATGGCTGCTTTGGGATCAATGCTTTTGAATGATACCACCACACTGCTGTTTAATGCATTGGCTACCGCAGATCCGGATATATTGGTAAGGTAAACACCGCCATTGGTATTACTGATTTCCATTTCGCCGCTAACATTGGTTACAGAAATATCGCCATTGTTTACGGTAGATAATTTCAAAGCTGCTTCAGACTGCGGCACTTTAATGGTTAGTGTTACTGATCCTTTAAAAGAATTTGAGTGAACGGTAATACGGTTATTCTTTTCTTCCGCGCTGATATCAAGCCCGTTTCCTGCATTAATTTTCTTCATGCCGTTGGAAGCATTACCGGCACTGCCAACTGTTGTGTTGATGTTCGTATTTACATGCACCTGTGTGCCTCCCTTATTTTTTTTATCAGATACTCTTTCGCTACCTGATTGTACATCAATAATCACATCTTTTCCTTCGTAAGTAACTACTTTGATGGATCCGTTAAGGATGCCTACATTCAATTTAAACGGTTTTCCAGGTTCACTAAGGGGAACAACCAGTTGCTCTTTCGCTTCTGTTTGTGCGTTGATTTGTGTTGTAAGCATCATGCCCAGTATTAGAGATGTTGCTATCTTACTTGTTTTCATATCGGGGGTTTAAGATTGTTTTTTAATATAAATATTTCCGTTCAGTGTTTCAAATTTCAATTTATTATTGCCTGAGCCAATACGGAGTTGTGTATCCTTATTCAGTTTATAAATAACCCCGTCACCTTTTTTCTCTATATTTTTCGTAACGGTTGCCGGTAGTATTTCTGCATCAGGAAAATCTGTATAAAAAGCACCATTCATCGTTTTAAATTGGAGGTCGGCCGACAGATTTGGTTGAAACACGGCGGTCAGTTTTCCATTCAATGTATAAAAACTGGAAGCCTGCGGTGGATTGGTAACATAATTAATAGTTAGGTCGCCATTGATTGTTTTGGCATGGGTAGTTCCTTTTGCATTGGTAATGGCAACCGCCCCATTTACATTATTGATGTGTAAAGTACCCGCCACATCCTTCACATCAATATCTCCATTATTAACAGTGTTTAACCGAAGGTTTGCAGTAAACGGCACTTTAATGGTAAACTCCATGGCACAACGGTATTCAATTTTCTGTTGATTGCGCCAATCATCTCGGTCTCTCCAATCATGCGGCCGCGTATCCCACGGTTCCTGGAGGTAGGCCACAATGCTATCTCCTATCTGTTCAAAAATCACTTTCACTTCTTTCTTTCCCTGCTCCAGCGTTTCATTGTCTTTGGCAAAAATGGTTTTGTCTACCTCTATCAATACTTTATCGCCTGAATACCCTTCCACTTTTACAGAGCCTTCCAGATTATAGATGGCAACTATGCTGCTGCCGGCTTTTTGCACACTGTATTGCTTACTGATGTGTTCTTTAAATGCGGCAGGATACTTTTCTTTCAGACGTTCTTTTTGCTGTTCTTTTTTCTCACGGCTTCGCTCTGCCCGTTCTGCATCTTTCTGCGATTCCTGAGCAGAAGCAGGTGATTGCAGGCATGATAGTAGTAGTACCGCTGCCAGCGGAAATACAAATTGTTTCATATAGGGGTGTTTTAAATGAGTCCGGAAATGGTTTGTTCTATTTTATTTCTGATCGCGTTGTTGAGGTCTTTCTGTTGTAATAATTTTTTGAACGATTGCACAGAACGTTTTTCCTGCAGCTTCAACATAATATCAGCCAGTGCCGATTGTACCAGTGGCGATTCCTGCTGTACAATGGATTGCACCAATCCTTCCCGAACAGAGGGATCGCCTGCATATTGCGTTAATGCTTCCAGTGTGATCAAACGAACATTCACATTCTGGTCGTTATTCAGTGTTGATAACAATGCCTCGATCACTTCTTTGTTTGCCGTTTTAATTTCGCTCGAATAGCTAACACCACGAATGCGTTCTGATGCGGAAGGATTCTCGAGCAAGGATAACATCATCATTTCTTTCATTTCATGTACCTGCGATGATAGTGCGGCAATCTCCTGTTTATTACCACCCTGTGTATTCCAAAATAATCCCATGCCAATACCGATTACAATCAGCACAACCGTATACGCCAATTGCATACCCGGTTGCAGCGACCATAACTGGCGAAGCTTATCCACCAATACCCACAACGGATTCGGTTTTGTAATAGCTGTTTGAGATTCTTTGTACTGCTCAAGCATTGCTTGAAATTGAACAGGCATATCGGCTGAGGCAGCAGGTGTAGGTATTTCTCCCATCAGCTTCCAAACATGTTGCGTGGCTTCCAATTCCTGCCTGCATTCTGTGCAGGTAAGCAGGTGTTGTTCAAAAGCAGTTCGCTCTGCCGCTGTCATTTCATTATTGATCCAGCTGCTGATGTTTGCTTTGTCGTTTTCACAGTTCATGTTCATCGGTTTTAATTGGCTATCTGTAAATACACATTTTTTAATTGATGAAGGGCACGATGCACCCGCACTTTCACAGCACCTTCGGTAATATCCATGATCGCTGCAATCTCATGGTATTTCAGTTCCTGAAACTTACTAAGGATCAGAATTTCGCGACTCTCAGGCTGCAGGTTATTCATGGCGTTTTTTAACAGCGCCTGTTCCTGCTTTTTCTGAACAGATTCATCCGCAGTATAGCTTCCGGCTATTTCTTCAGAACAAACTGGTTACTTCCTGGTGTTTTACGGTTCGCTTTAGCGCTCTCCCATTGTCGTTCATCACATTTCGGGCCAGGTGGTACATCCATGTTTTGAATTCACCATCTCCTCTAAAAGCATGTTTGTATTTAAGAATCCGGTAAAATACATTCTGTACCATATCCTCACTTAACTCTCTTTGCCCTGTCATGTGAAACAAAAAACCAAACAACGAACGGTGGTGCCGCTCAAACAGCAGACCTAGTTTATCCAGGTCGCCATTTTTTACTTTCAGCATGATGGCATTGTCGGTCAGCGGGTTCAAGCGGGGCTCGTTATTTGGTTATATAAAACAGGTAACTCATATTGTGAAGTAAGGTTACAGAAAATGGAGGATTTTTTTATAATAGATTTTAGAATTGGGGGAGTTGATGTTTTTTAGCCACTGATGACACTGATTAACACTGAAGCATAGATTAAGAAAGCCCTGGGTATCATAAGTTAATCAGCACAGCACTTTGAATACATATATTGGGCAGTTAACTGATAGGGGGGCTTTCCCGGCAAGCATCACATTGCTGATCTGAAATTATCATCACTCAATCCATTTCGCAACAGTTGCTATCTGATCGGTATTGATATAATCAACCCCAAGCTCCTTCATCGTTTTCCAGGTAAGTGGATTATCGGGCACACCCCAAAATCGGATCTGCCTGTTTAGTGAATGGGCTTTGGTAATATCGCTGGTAAGCAGTACTAATTCAGACTGCGGTATCGGCCCCTCGCCTTTCCATTTACTATACTTCGAAAAATCTGCACTGAATAGTCCTACGCGTGAAAGCTGTATTAGATGTTCTGCCTCATTAATTTTACCATCAAATAAAACATACGATGGATATTGATTAAAATGCACCGGTGGTGGCTGTTTGCCGGTGATCACAAAACGAATAGACCTGTTATGCAGCAACAATGGAAATTTTTGAATACTTCTGATTACCGCAGCCAGTGTTTGTAAAGAATCGGTTTTAATATCGATCAATAATTGAAGTATACGCGAGGTGTCTTCATACACATATCCCTTATTCGCTTTCACACCCTGTTCTAATTTTTGCAGATAAGCTGTTTCGAATAACACATCTCTTCTGATGTCTTTTCTGCTGTGCGCTACAAAAAGTGTATCGTTGATCAGCAATACATCTGCTTCAATAGAACCAATACCCAATGCATACGCCTGAACAAAAGGCCGGTTATGATCGTAATCATTATGTGCATGTATATTACCCTTCCCATATATATTGGGTTGGGCCAGCGCGGGCATTATGTTGACTACCCAAAAAAACACCAAGGCAATTTTCTTTTTCATATAAACAGTTCTCTAAAATACAGCTATCCGGCAATACTCACCCACAAAATGCGCACAAAAGCAATACCGGCAATGTGAAAGAATCGGTTTATTTTTGAAGTATACTATGTCGCTATTCATCACTTCTTTAAACTCGGGCAGCAATGGAAACTGCTACTATGTAGGCAATGCACAGGAAGCTGTTTTAATAGATGCTGGTATCTCTTGCAGGGAAACGGAGAAACGCATGAAGCGGCTTGGCTTAGCAATGGATACCGTAAAAGCCATTTTTGTTTCGCATGAACATGGCGATCATGTAACCGGGGTACCGGCTTTATCCAAAAAATTCCGATTACCTGTTTACATTACCCAACCCACACTGCAAAATAGCCGCATACCGGTTGATCAAGAACTTGTCAGAAATTTTCTACCTCATACGGAAATTCGGATTGGTGCATTAGGGATTGTTCCCTTTCCCAAATTTCATGATGCCAGCGATCCGTATAGTTTTTTAATCAGTTATAACAACATCAATGTAGGTGTATTTACAGACCTCGGTATTGCCTGCGATAACCTGATCCGTTATTTTAAACAATGTCATGCTGCATTTCTGGAAGCCAATTATGATGCAGCCATGTTGGAAAACGGCAATTATCCTTATCACCTGAAAAAGAGAATCAGTGGCGGTATGGGGCATCTTTCCAATGCGCAGGCTTTGCAGGTTTTTACAGAACACAGATCCGAACAGATGAGTCATCTTTTATTGGCGCATCTTTCAAAAAATAATAACCATCCCAAACTCGTGGAAGAGCTGTTTACTAAACATGCAGGTCAAACACAAATTGTTGTTGCCTCTCGTTATGAAGAATCGTCAGTGTATGAAATTGCGGCGAATGGTGTTCCTGCTACGGTAGTAAGAAGCCTTCGGATTAAGGTTAAGAAACACCATTCACAACTTTCGCTATTTTGAAATAGCAGTGTATCAGTTTAAAATTTATCAAAGGATGGCGGCTAAAGAATTCTGAATTTATTTACATCTAATCCCACCGAAATAACATAATAAAAAAGCCCGGATTATCCAGGCTTTTTTATTATGTTATCTTTTCTATCTGATTTAATTCACCGGCACCACAGGCCCTTTGCGTATGGCTTTTACAGGTGTTGGCCATGTGCCTGGTCTTCCCTGTCTGTCGTTTAGTAACACGGCTTTATCCCTTGGGAAAAAAGCAGGATCTTCACTGGCCATATACACCAGTATGGCTGTCAAAATCGCATTGTTGCGAAGATCATCAAACACCACTTTATCATAGGTATCTCTATTGGTATGCCAGGTGTAATTAAAATACGACCAGTTTAGAGCACCCAATGAAAAGCCCGGTGCACCCGCTGCAACAAAAGAAGCAAAATCAGAACCACCACCACCTGGTGAACCTGGGAATGTAGTTCTGATAGAATCGCGCATGGCTTTGGGAGCAGCAGCCAGCCAGCGTGTTATAAATTCACCTGAATTTTGAAAACCCTGTCCGCCAATATTCACAATTCTTCCCGTTCCATTATCCTGGTTAAAAAGTGCCTGTAGTTTGTTTACAATTTCAGGATGGTCTTCTACAAAAGAACGTGAGCCGTTCAATCCCTGTTCTTCGCTTCCCCAATGACCTACCAGTATGGTACGCTTAGGATTGGGGTATACCAATTTCAGAATACGCAATGCTTCCATCATGGTTAGGGTTCCGGTTCCGTTATCGGTTGCACCGGTTCCGCCATCCCATGAATCAAAATGGGCAGAGAGCATTACATATTCATCCGGCTTTTCGGTTCCTTTAATTTCTGCAATGGTATTGAAGGTAGGTACTACCCCATTGTCTTTTGAATCTGTACGAATACTGATCTTCGGATTATCGCCCGCCTCAACCAATCGATACAATAAACCATAATCTTCCAATGCAATATCTACGGTAGGAATTTTAGTAGTATACGCATTGAATATTTTATCAACCCCAAAGCCTTGCGACCAGTTACTGCCTACAATTCCGGCGGCCCCAGCTTTTTCCAATACGAGTTGAAACATTCTTGATGAGTAGCCCGTTTTTTTAATCCGGTTTGCCCAGGCCGTAGTTTGTGCAGCTCGGTCTTTTTTCATTTTGTCGATCGATTCTTTCGTACCAAATTCCTGCCAGTTATAATCTGGTCGGCCTGTAGGCTGCAACATAGAAATCATCACAAACTTTCCTTTCACAGATGGCAACCATTGCTGATAAGCCATGGAGTCTGCCAGATCGGGTAAAATAAGCAACTCTGCTGTGATGCTTTTTCCTTTTGTAGAAGGGCACCATGCCAATTGCGTGCCTTCCAGTGATCTTACCCGGGGAGATACCATATCAATATGGGTAACGCCTCTTTCCCATCCTTTCCACTCTCCCCATTTTTCATTGCGGGCAGAAATACCCCAGCCAGTGTATTTTTCAACAGCCCAATCATTGGCCATTTGCATTTGTGGTGTACCTACCAAACGCGCACCTATTTTATCAAACAGTTCATGTGCCAGTTTTTCCAATTGTGAATTGTTGTTGGCTTCTGCTACAATCTTTTCCACCACAGGATTGGCAGATTGAGCAAATGCAGACACTACGAAAAAAAACAAGGGAAGTACAAATAGTCCGGCCTTATACCTTGTAAAAGCGGGACGGGATGGGTTCGATTTAGTTTTCATGATTCTAATGTATACAAACATTAAGAAAAAGCATGAAATCGTGATAAATAAGCTCAATAGTTTATCTAATAAAGCATTTTATGTATATGTAGATATAACACTACACTACTCTTTGGTATTTGTTACCGGATAATCACAGAAGCTGTTATTTATATAATGGATATTAATAAGTTACTTTGGTCTATCACATTAAGCATAGGGTTTACACACGCTGGCTATAATGGGAGTAACATTCAATTATCCTTTGTAAAAATTGTATTTGGTTGGCGGACTACTAAACATAGTTTAAACCAACTGTATCCTGAAAAACCCGTAGCGAAAGCTACACGAGCTTGGTAGGACGAAATTTTCCTACCAAGCTTTTTTATGCCCGGGAAGATCCCAAAACAGGATAAATGATGGAGGCATTCTTTTTATAAAGAATATTTATCCTGCTCGTAAAAGAAATAGCTATAAAAAATGAGGGCTCATAGCCGGATTAGCTCTTAGCTCTTCAAGATTTTCAATGCTTAGCGGCTTACTGATAAACTGAATCACTACCGGGTACTGTTTGGCTAAAGCAAAATCTTCGGGATCGATGGTTGAAGAAAGAATAACAATTTTAGTATTGGGTAATTTTTCGAGAAAGCGGGGTGTATACTCCTGCAGAAATTCCCAGCCATTCATTACTGGCATATTGATATCAAGTAAGATCAATTCAGGTGCATTTGTTACTGTATCCTCATTTCTCGAAAAAAGTTCTTCAAAATATTCCAGTGCTTCACTTCCATCTATAGCCGTATCCACCTCCATTGCAAAACCCGTTCGCTTTAATAAAAGCTGGGAAATGGTTAAAGAGATAGTATCATCATCAACACAAAGTACTTTCTTGATCATCCGCTATTTACTGGTTGTTTATAATTCCCTGAGGGGTTGGTTTTATTATTATTGTTATGTACGATTCAAAGAAAAATTGAAATTACTCTTTTTTATGAAAGCTGAACCCTAAAATCGCTTAAGGTTTGTAAGTTAAACAAGCCTACAATAAGATTTGCTACCTAATTCATTTTTTTCACTACCAACCTAAGCTTTTGTTTCAGGTAAGAAGAAATAGTTTAGTGATTCCTGTTCATTAAAATCAACCAACTGCCCTCTTTCCCATACTTTGATCCTATAACCCAATTCTTTCATCAAAGCAAAGCAAAGTAATCGGCGTTCATCATCCCATAACTCACAAAATACAATGGGTCTGTATTTCTCCAGTAAAACCCTCCCTCCCCGCAATACATACAACTCATAATTTTCTACATCAATTTTAATCGCCGAGATCTTTGTTTGCAGTCCGGGTGAAGGTAATTGATCCAACTGCTGAACGCCTACGGAAAATACATGACCGGTCATTTTCTCGTGTAAAACATCTTCCTGAATATATGCCAATCCCTGCATAGTGGCACCCCGGGTTACCGGCACCACCATATTTACCTGTTTTTGCTCATCGCCCAAAGCTGTCTCGATAATAATCACATTCTTCAGTTGAAAAAAATCAATCACACGCTTCAATGCATGGATATTGTGAGGCAATGGTTCAATGGCATAGAGAATAGTATCGGGATGTTTTTTGGCCAAAACCACAGCCGTGATTCCGATATTGGCACCAATATCAAGAATGGCACCATCGGGTTGTATCAGCTTGCAGAAATGCAGGAACTCTTTATCATACCCTAAAAAACGCATTCGTGTAATCTGAATAATGGCCAGCCAAAATACATACCGGTCAAACCCAAGCCATTGCTGCAGTATAGAACGAATAATTTTTTTGAACATAGATTTGATTTACCTGCTTATTAAAAACAGACCTGATCAATTGACTGGCTAAATGTAAAACAGAACCCTCTCTTTTCAGCGAATCATTGTAAATTCAGTTCTCAGGCGATAAATGGATTTTTATGAAAGCAGTAGTATGCCGCCAACATGGCTTACCCGAATCATTGGTAATGGAAGAAATACCTACGCCAGTAACAGCGGAAAAAGAAGTATTGATAGCAGTGAAAGCCTGCGGTGTAAATTTTCCGGATGCGCTGATTATACAGGACAAATACCAGTTTAAACCGCCACTTCCATTTTCTCCCGGAGGAGAAGTATCGGGTGTTGTGTTGGCCGTTGGTGAAAAAGTGAAACACCTGAAAAAAGGCGACCGTGTACTGGCCCTTTGCGGATGGGGTGGCTTTGCAGAGCAGGTAAATGTAGCGGCCAACCGTGTATTTCCATTACCCCAATCCATTGATTTTATTACGGCCGCTTCTGCCCTGTATAATTTTGGCACATCGTATCATGCGCTGAAAGACAGAGCCCATTTGCAACCCGGCGAAACGGTGTTGGTATTGGGCGCTGCGGGTGGTGTAGGCATTGCAGCAGTAGAACTGGCCAAACAAATGGGCGCTACTGTAATTGCAGCAGCTTCTTCTGCCGATAAACTGGCTTTATGCAAAGAGAAGGGAGCAGACCATCTAATCAATTACACAACAGAAGATTTGAGAGTTCGCATAAAAGAAATAACGGGAGACAAGGGCGTTGATGTGGTCTACGACCCCATTGGCGGCAAATTGGCCGAACAGGCTTTGCGATCCATTGCATGGAAAGGCCGATACATGGTGGTTGGCTTTGCCTCAGGAGAAATTCCGCAGTTGCCTTTCAATCTTCCTCTTTTAAAAGGATGTACAGTAACCGGTGTTTTCTGGGGAAGTTTTGTAGAGAAAGAGCCGCAACTAAGCATGCAGAACATGGCGCAACTGGTAGCATGGTTGCAGGAAGGAAAAATCAAACAGCCTATTCATCATGTATACCCATTAGAACAATCTGCACAAGCCATTCGAGATCTGATGGATAGAAAAGTAAAAGGAAAAGCCATCGTGAAACTGGGTGATTGGACAGAAGAAATTATAGAACGAATTCAACCTGAAAAAATTACCATACCCGAAAGTGCCAAAGCCAACATACCATTGGTGATTAAAAATATTTCCGATATCAAAAATCATATCGGTCAATCAATCGGTACCAGCGAATGGCTTACGGTTACCCAACAAATGATACAGGATTTTGCCAATGCCACCCTCGATTTTCAATGGGTACATGTTGATACTGAAAAAGCAAAAGCATTATTACCCGATGGAAAAACAATCGCGCATGGATACCTGACCATGGCCCTGGCTTCCCATTTTTTTTACCAGCTCATCACCATCGAAAATGCAAGATCCTTTTTCAACTATGGTATTAACAAAGCACGTTTTATTACACCTGTAAAAGAAGGTGCCCGCATTCGTATGCATGCTTCTCTAACAGACGCAGAAGAACAACCCAATAGCAGTATAAAACTATTTCTCTCCTGCACCATTGAACTGGAAGGCGCAGAAAAACCCGCCTACGCCGCCGAACTGATCAGCATAGTACTATAAAACAAATCATACCAATAAACCAGTAAACGAATAAACCAACATGGCAAAATTCACCAGCATGGAACATCTTAAGTTCCTTTTATTTGATGTTCATTCTGTAGAAGATTTATTTGCATTGGAACATTTCTCGCATCTGGATGCAGAGCAGGCATGGATGATTATTGAATCAGCCAAACTATTGGCGGAGCAGGAAATGTATCCCTACTTCAAATCAATGGATGAAACACCCGCACAATACGATGGAAAGGGCGGCGTAAAAACACATCCGCAATTACAAACCATTATCCGTAAAGCTGCAGAACAACAATGGATCGGTGGTAATGCATCCTTTGAACATGGTGGTATGCAATTACCCGAAATGATCTTTAGTACCGGCCACCACTTATTTCAGGCTGCCAATAACGGCGTAGAAGGTTATACCGGATTATCCAGTGGTGCCGCGGGTTTGATCACCAGTTTTGGTTCACCGGAACAGATAGCCACTTATGTACCCAATATTTTTTCAGGTGAATGGCAGGGCACCATGGCTTTAACAGAACCACAGGCAGGCAGCTCGCTATCGGATATTGTTTCTTCTGCAAAAGCAACCGCAGATGGTTATTATAAAATCAAAGGACAAAAAATATTTATCTCCGGCGGACAACACGAAGCCTGTTCTAATTTTATACATCTCACCCTTGCCAGAATAGAAGGTGCACCTGCCGGAGTAAAAGGAATTTCTTTATTCATCATCCCCAAATTCAGGCCCAATTCCGATGGAAGCCTTGAAGATAACGATGTGTATTGTGCAGGTGATTTTCAGAAAATGGGACAACGCGGTTATGCCACTACCCATTTATCTTTTGGCGATAATGATGATTGCCATGGCTATCTGATAGGCGAACCGCACAAGGGGTTGAACTATATGTTTCAAATGATGAATGGGGCAAGAATCAGCGTTGGACAAAGTGCTGCCTCCGTTGCTATGGCAGCATACCAGGCATCGTTGCAATATGCTATGGAAAGACCACAGGGCAGATTGGCAAGTGAAAAAGATCCGTCTAACCCTCCTACCCTCATCATTAACCATGCTGATGTTCAGCGTATGTTGCTTACACAGAAAGCCATCGTTGAAGGGTCGTTGTCGTTATGCATGGAGTGCAGCAGATTATACGATCTTACGCATGCTACATCAGGTGAAGAAAAAGAAAAACATTTTTTATTACTCGAAATATTAACGCCCATTGTAAAAACCTATGCTTCTGAACAGGGCAGTCGCTCAGCAGCATTGGCCATACAGGTGTTGGGAGGATATGGATATACCACAGACTTCCCGGTGCAACAGTTGTATCGTGATCTAAAAATCATGTCGTTGTATGAAGGAACAACGGGCATACAATCACTCGATCTATTAGGAAGAAAAATAACCATGAGTAAGGGGCAGCCTTTGCATTTATTGGCAGATGCGATAAAGGATACCATTCACAAAGCCACATCATATCCTCAGTTACAGCCATACGCCATATTAATGGAAGAAGAATTGAACCGGATGAAAAATGTTTTACTGCACCTTATGCCATTTGCACAAAAAGGAGAACTGGACAGGTATCTCGCAGATGCCACTGTGTTTATGGAAATGGCGGGTTACCTCGTAATTGGCTGGCAATGGTTGAAGCAATCGGTAGTAGCTGCTGATAAACTCCACAAAAAAGATTTCAGCAGGAATACCAAGGTCTTTTATGAAAGTAAAATCCATACCATGCAATTCTTTTTCCGGTATGAGTTGCCACATGCCGCTGCTTGCGAAACCACTTTATTACAGGAAAGCACACTTACGCAAATCAAGGATTTTGATATGTTTGCCTGATAGCCCGCTAAAGTGTATAGAGAATATCCACAAATTGGGCCCTCTAAAAATTAAGAGGGTGCAAATATTTATATTTACCATTTATTAACAAAGCCATATGTATGCTTAAAGTCGGTGTTTTTGGCGTAGGCCACCTGGGTAAATTTCACCTGAATAACTGGAAAGAGATAGAAGGTGTGAAACTGGTGGGTTTTTTTGACCCCAATAATGAGAATGCCAAAGCGGTAACAGAACAATACGGACTGAAACGCTTTATGGACGAAGATAAATTAATGGATGCCTGTGACATCATTGATATCATTGCCCCCACTGATCATCATTTCCAGATCTGTATGCAGGCCATACGAAAAGGCAAGCATGTGTTCGTAGAAAAACCCTTGGCGCATACCATTCAGGAGGGAAGGGATATTGTAAGTATGGTGCGCGAGGCAAATATCAAATTACAGGTAGGGCATGTAGAACGATTTAATCCTGCCTACCTCGCCATAAAAGATATGCAGCTAAACCCTATGTTCATTGAAGTGCACAGGCTGGCGCAATTTAATCCACGTGGAACAGAAGTAAGTGTGATACTGGATTTGATGATACATGATATTGATATCATATTAAGTCTGGTTAAAAGCGATGTAAAAAATATTTCTGCCAGTGGTGTGGCGGTGATGACGGAAACCCCGGACATTGCCAATGTGCGTATCGAATTCAATAATGGTTGTGTAGCCAACCTTACCAGTAGCCGCATCAGTATGAAAAAAATGCGTAAGATGCGTTTGTTTCAGAAAGATGCCTATCTCGGGATTGATTTTTTGGAGAAAAAAACAGAGATCATTAAACTCAAACAGGATAGTGATACCAATGTATTTTCTTTTGATATTGAAACACAGCATGGTAAAAAAACCATCGCTATCGCCAATCCGGTTATTCAACCGCTAAATGCCATTAAGCTGGAACTGGAATCATTTGTAGATGCGATTGTAAACAATAAGCCAACCGTAGTAAGCGAGATTGATGGTTTTCTTGCCATGGAAGTAGCCCACCAGATACTTGACAAGATCAATAACACAAGTATTCTTGTGTAAACAATATGCCCAACAGAAAAAAGAATATCACCTGGTACCTCATCAGCGATTACATTTTTTCTGTAATAACGGGATTACTGTTTGTTCATTTTTACCTTGGTCAATACCTCGATAACCATTGGTTGATCTCCATTAACTGCCTGGCAGCAGTATGGATAGTAGTATTTGCTTTTGCAGGAAGTTACCACCAATCGCTCTATGAAAAATCAAGGTTGAATGAATTAACGGCTACGCTCATATACAGTTTTCTGGGCTCTTTGATGATACTGCTCTTACCTTTTACGCTTGGCATCAACAGTATTCTTTCTTTTGGAATTTATTTCGCTTTGCAATTTTCCTTGATTTTTTTGGGAAGGAGTTGCTTACTATACAGGGCAAAAAAATCTATGCTGCGCGGAGATATTTTTTTTAATACACTTATTATAGGTAACAATGAGCATGCAGTTAAGCTCTATAAAGAATTGAATAAAAATTTCAGCTACCTGGGGTTTAAACCCATTGGCTTTGTTACCGTTTCTGAAGAAACCCGCAATGGACTGAGCAAATGGATCCCACATTTAGGAAGCACGCAACAACTGAATCAACTCATAGATCAATACCAGATAGAAAAAGTGATACTATCTCTCGATAAAAAACAAAATGCAGTAACCGAAGAACTGGTGAACCAATTGGCACAAAAAGATGTTGACATCAAACTCGTACCCAACACACTTGATATTCTTGCGGGATCTGTAAAAACAAGCAATGTGTTGGGGGCCATGTTGATTGATATACAAAGTAGTGCTTTATCGCCACGGCAACAGAATGTTAAACGGCTTTTTGATCTGCTGATTTCCGTTTTTGGAATGATTTTACTTAGTCCCTTGCTCTTATTCATTGCCCTGCGCACTGCCCTATCCTCAAAAGGTGGCATTATCTACAGCCAGGAACGTATTGGTTATAGAGGGAAGCCCTTTATCATTTATAAGTTTCGAAGCATGGTGGCGGATGCCGAAAAAAATGGACCGGCATTGTCGAGCGACAACGACCCACGCATTACCAAATGGGGTAAAATTATGCGCAAATGGCGACTGGATGAATTGCCACAATTATGGAATATCATTAAGGGCGATATGAGTTTGATTGGCCCCCGGCCCGAAAGAAAAGAATATATTGATCAGTTAATGCAACATACCCCCTATTATCGTTACCTGCTGAAAGCCAAGCCAGGACTCACTTCCTGGGGAATGGTACAGTTTGGTTATGCATCCAGTGTGCCGGAAATGATAGAGCGAATGGAATATGACCTGATCTATATCGAAAACGCTTCTCTCCTGCTTGATTTTAAGATCATGATGCATACACTTCGCATCATCTTATCCGGTAAAGGCAAATAAATCTTTTTGCCTTGTAAATATTGCGGTATTTTTCAAGTGATGAAACCCATGATACGCATACTGCCTTCTGCCGAAATCAATACCCAGCAATGGGATCAATGCGTTGCGGGAAATAAAAATGGACTCATTTATTCAACAACCCTTTTCCTTAACACCCTTTGCGACCAATGGTATGGATTGGTGATTGATGATTACAAAGCAGTAATGGCTTTACCATGGAGAAAAAAAATGGGTATCCGGTATTTGTATACGCCTGCATTTATGCAGCAACTGGGACTTATTGGAGAAACCACAAATGATACAACTATAGCAGTACTGAATCTTATTCAATCTTTTATTTCGTATGGAGACCTGTCTCTAAATTTCTCCAACCAATTCATTCTCGAAACCCATCCAGTTACCAAACGTACCAATCTGATCATTGATTTACATCACTCCCTAGCAGCTATCCGCGCTGGATATAAACATGATGTACAGGAAAATATTCGTAAAGCACATGCACATAAGTTATGCTACACAGAAGGAGATATTAATGAAGCCATCACGTGTTTTAAAAAACAGTATGGCACAAGAATTTCACAAATTCAAGATAGGGATTACCAAAATTTTACAACACTATGTCGGCAACTCTCAGAACAGGAAGAATGTTTTGTAAGATGTGTATATGATGAACACGATAGCTTACTGGCTATTGGCGTTTTTTTAATAGATAACAAACGCATCTACAATATTTTGAACACAACACTTCCTGAAGGAAGGGATCGTGAGGCCAATCATTTTTTGTTTGATAATCTGATCACTGAATTTGCTGGAAACGAATTACTGCTTGATATGGAAGGATCGGAACTACCTGGTGTTAGAAAATTCTACGAATCTTTCGGGGCGATTAATGAGCCTTATTTTCATTACCACTATAATAACTACTGGCTACTGAAATTTTTAAAGAAATAAGATTTCAATAAGAGCTTAAGAGAAAAAGAGGAAAGGAGGGCTCTCTCTTGTTACACTCTTTCTCTCTTAAGCTCTTATTGAAATCACTTCGCTTTTCTAGATGCCAGTACCTGTTCAGCAATCAACAAATCTACTGGTCTTGTGATCTTACTGTTCTCATATTCTCCCTCAATTAAAAACACTTTTTCTCCTGCTGCTTCTACTACGGTTGCTTCATCTGTAAAAGACGCATTGTATGCTGCATTAAACGCAGGGAGCAATAAGGAACTTAAAAAAGTTTGTGGTGTTTGAATAATACGAACCTGGTTTCTATCCGCCACGGTATGATCATCACCGCTCACTATTCGTATACTATCCGTTGCAGCTACAGCGGGTATAGCACTTCCTTTTATCAGGGCCTGCTCATAACAACGATGGATCAACGCTTTACTTACCAGGCATCGAACCCCATCATGTACAAAAACAACAGAAGGTTCTGCTACTAGGCCCAACCCGTTCTTTACTGAATGAAAACGGGTTTGTCCACCGGTTGTAATGGTGATTCTATTATCAGCCTTCAGCTCGTTGATAATTTGTTCCCCTTCAGCTATATTTTCTTTTGGAAGAACCAGAATGATCTGTATATCATCAAAAGCTTGTAAAAAAATATCCAGTGAATGCCAGAGCAAAGGTTTGCCTTGTAATTGCAGAAATTGTTTGGGTATAGCAGCACCCATTCTTTGTCCGCTTCCACCTGCTACAATGACTGCATATTTTTTCATGGATGATTACTTTAACAGTGGTAATAAAAAGGAGCTACAAAAGTAGCCCCTTCTATTTTCTCATGTTCCTATACCATCTTAAAGATAATTATTTATAAATAGAAACTTCATTCCTGCCCGTGGAATTTTTGGCACCCCGGTACATGCCGGCACTGTTGAACAGCATCACAGCATTGCCATCTGCATCTACGCCTATCATCCCACCCTCGCCATTCATGTTAAGTAGTTTATCATTTACCACGGTATCCATGGCTTCCTGTAAACTAAGTCCTTTGTATTCCATCAAACAACTAACATCATATGCTGCCACACTACGAATAAATATTTCTCCATGACCGGTGCAACTGATGGCACATGTTTTATTATTGGCGTAAGTACCAGCACCTATCATCGGGCTATCACCAATACGTCCATATTTTTTATTGGTCATCCCCCCTGTGGAGGTAGCACCTGCTAAATTTCCATGCATGTCTTTGGCAACCGCACCAACGGTTCCAAATTTTTTATCGCGCATCAGTTCTTCCAACTGGTGGTTGGTATGATCTAATGAATAATTATCTGAATCGCGAATGGCTTTCCACTGGTCGTAACGAAATTGTGAAAAGAAATATTCATCCGGCTCCAGTTTAACACCTTGCTTGATGGCAAAATCGTTGGCACCTTTTCCACTTAAAAAAACATGATTGCTGTTACGCATCACTTCGGTTGCCAATTCAATCGGATTGCGCACATTACGAACACCGGCTACAGCGCCAGCAGACAAATCAATCCCATCCATAATGGCAGCATCCATTTCCTGCACCCCTTTTTTGGTAAACACAGAGCCTCGTCCAGCATTAAAGAGAACATTATCTTCCAGCAAAACAATGGCAGCTTTTACTGCATTTACTGCTGTACCGCCTTGTTCCAGTACTGCATAACTAATATCCAGGGCTTGTTGCAAGCCTTCAAAATAGGCATGCTCCAGTTCGGGTGTCATATCTTCTTTCAGGATGGTTCCAGCCCCGCCATGAATCGCTACGGTAAATTCAGACATACGTATAAACTTATTTTCGGTAACCGAAATTAGCCATTAACTGAACTGATAAAATCGAATTATTGCGAAGGATTGTTAGAGAAGGTTTAAGGGTGTGGCTTGTTTGTTGCAGGATGTTTATTCGTGAGTAGTGAGTCGTGAATCAGAGATGCGTTTTTAATAATAGCAATCGCTACGGACTATGATGCATTGTGTCCATAGTCCATGGACCATGGACTATGGACATTCACCATTCACAACAACATCTCACACTCAGCCAAAAGCTTGGCTTTATCAATGGGTGCGGTACCAACTTCTTCGCAAACTAGGCCGCCGGCAATATTGGCCATTTCTGCGGCAAGGTGCATGTTTAGGGTTGCGGCATATACCAATGAGGCAACAGCAATTACCGTATCTCCTGCGCCGCTTACATCTGCGATATTTCGGATATGGGTGGGTATGAGTTTTACGTCATCCTGCTGTTGATAAAAAACACCTTTCTCAGATAAAGTGATAAATGAAATTTCGTGTTGAAGATTTGCTTGTAATGCAAGATGCATTTCTTTCAATGAAGAAAGATGAATGGGATCAACCAGCAGGTTCAACCCTTCTTTTACTTCTTTTAGATTGGGTTTGAAAATGGTTACGCCCTTGTAAGCAAGGAAATTCTTTTTCTTAGGATCAACACTTGTGATCACCTTATTTTCTTTACAAAGCGCAATCAGTTCTGTAATGATCCGCTCCGTTAATACCCCTTTATTATAATCCTCAAAAATGAGTATGTCCGGTTTTTGTGAAGCGAATAATGCTTTCACATTAATCAATAGTTTCTCTTCCCACTCAGCATCCAAATCTGTAATCATCTCTGCATCCAGCCGCATCATTTGTTGGTTACGGCTCATTACCCTTGTTTTGTTGGTGGTAATGCGTTGATCGGAACTCAATACATAGGAGGTATCTATACCACTCTCATTTAATAAACGTAGCAAGTCCTTTCCATCCTCATCGTTACCTATTACAGATAATACAATGGTTTGTGCACCAAGCGATGCTGTATTCAAAGCCACATTGGCCGCACCACCTGCTCGCAATTCTTTTTTCTTTAACGATACTATGGGCACAGGCGCTTCGGGGGAAATACGGTCTACATTTCCCCACCAATAGGTATCCAGCATCAGGTCGCCAATGATGGCGACTTTTTTATGAGCGAAATCAGCAAACAGTTTTTCAAAATTCATTATTCCGCTTTTTTGGAATTACTCACCGCTATATAATACAATGGAATACCTATCAATGTAATGATCAGTCCCGGCCAGGTAAACTGTGGTTTATAAATGATCAGCATTACACAAAATGCAATCCCCATTACCATATATAAGGCAGGCAATACCGGATAGCCAAATGCTTTGTAGGGTCTTTCTGCATCAGGCATTTTTTTTCGAAGGATAAAAATACCGGCAATGGTTAGTACATAGAATATCACAACAATAAAAGAAACCATATCCAGCAGATCACCATATTTTCCACTCAGACATAACAGAGAAGCAACAATACATTGCGCCCATAATGCCCACTCCGGCACAGCGTTTTTATTTAAGGAGCCTGCTTTTTTAAAGAACAATCCATCCTGAGCCATGGTATAGTATACACGGGCACCGGCTAGTATCAATCCATTGTTGCAGCCAAATGTAGAGATCATGATCATCACGGCTATTACATAGGTACCCACATCACCAAAGATCACATTGGAAGCTGCTACGGCAACCCTGTCTGATTTGGCAAAAGCAATATCATGCAATGGTAAAACACTCAGGTACATCAGATTGGTAGAAACATAAATGAGTGTTACAATGAGTGTTCCTAAAAACAAACTTAATCCGATATTCTTTTTCGGATTTTTGATCTCACCGGCAATGAACGTTACATTGTTCCATGCATCGCTGCTGAAAATAGAACCTACCATAGAAGCAGCAATAGCACCAACAGCAGCCGCACCCAATAAAGGAGTAATGATATCAGCTAAACCCGCATC
This sequence comes from Sediminibacterium sp., assembly GCA_965283715.1. Lineage (GTDB taxonomy): Bacteria > Bacteroidota > Bacteroidia > Chitinophagales > Chitinophagaceae > Sediminibacterium. The sequence continues at coordinate 603,477 of CBDIPL010000003.1, forward strand.
CCCTCCATTCTGCAATGAATGCATATGCCAGGCATCCTGCCAATTGGCATTCCATACCTCTCCTTTGGCCATGAGTAAGCCAAAAACAATCAGACCAAACAAAGACACTAATTTAGTTACGGTAAATGTGGTTTGTATCAGCTTACCACCTTTTACACCTTTGGTATTGATATAGGTTAGAAAAACAATGAGTACAATAGAAACCAGTTGTGCCGAATATATTTTTAATGAGCCGATTGTGAGTAATGCATTGGCATCCGTTAACTCCAGCGCCGGAAAGAAATAGCCCGCAAACTTGCAAAAAGCAACTCCAACTGCTGCAATGGTTCCTGTTTGTATCACTGAGAAAAAACTCCATCCATATAAGAACCCTACTAACGGGTTATACGATTCTTTGAGGTATACATACTGTCCACCAGCTTTAGGAAACATGGCACTCAACTCACCATAACTCAGAGCTGCGGTTAGTGTCATAAACCCTGTAATCAGCCATACCACAATAAGCCAGCCGGCACTACCTACATTACGGGTAATATCGGCACTCACGATAAAAATGCCCGAGCCGATCATGCTTCCTGCTACAATCATCGTGGCATCAAACAGACCGAGTGTTGGTTTGAAAGAGTTGGTAGTATTGGTCATAAAAAATCCCGCCTTTTATAGCGGGATGAAGATAATAAATATGATCGAAGTTTTATTTCTTCTTCTTGTATAGCTCATTCAGCCCCCTAACCACATCTGATGTGATGTTATAAGAACTGTCTTTCAGATACATCAGGTCTACAGAGTTCGAAAAAACGAAAGCATAGCCTTTGTCCTTATTGTATTCTTTCAGGTAATCTTCAATCTTCTTTTTAACATCCTGCAGTTTGCGGAAAGTTTCATCCTGCATTTCATCGCTCATCATTTTTTCTTTACCCTGAAATACTTTCTCCAACTGCATCAACTCTTGTTGTTTGTTGGCCAGTTCTGCCTGTGATAATGAGTTAGCCGCTTTCTGCAACTCTTGATACTTATTGGTGAAAGTAGTTTTCATATCACCCAACAATTTGGCATTAGCCTGGTTTTTTGCATCGAGCTGACTGCTGATCTCTTTAAAATACTCAAACTGGGTTTGTATAGAATCTGTTTCAAAATAAGCGATCTTAAAACTTCCGGAAGGAACTGGTTTTGTTCCACCTGCAGAAACAGTGCTTGCTGAAGGAGAAGAAAAATGCAGATAAAATAAAACAGCTACAGCCGCTGTTAATACAATATTTAAACCGAGGGTAAAATTTTTCATGTAGCGCTGATTGAACCGCTGATTAGGCGGATTGATTGTATTGTGATGTATTTAATTAAACCGTTTTAAATAATACCGTGAAATTAGCAAAGATCAATATGATAAGTTTGTTAAAAAAAGCAGGAAGTTTTCACTTCCTGCCTCATAACATTCATATGTAAAATCTGCGTAATCCGCGATAATTATTCATCATCATCAAAGCTCATGGCTTCACGTGTGGTAGCAAGTACTTCATATTCTTCTTTGCTTCCCACAATCATGTTGTCGAACTCTTTCTGACCTGAACCTGCAGGGATTAAGTGACCAGTAATTACGTTCTCTTTCAGACCCAGCATAGCATCTGTTTTACCCTGGATAGCTGCCTGGCTTAACACCTTGGTAGTTTCCTGGAACGATGCAGCTGAGATCCAGCTTTGAACACCCAGTGAAGCTTTGGTAATACCCAACAGTACCGGTGTAGCGGTAGCTGGTTTGGCATCACGTACTTCTACCAGTTTTTTATCGGCCCTGCGAAGGATAGAATTTTCTTCTCTCAACTCGCGCAGTGTTACAATCATACCGGCTTTCATCTTGCTGCTCTCACCTGCTTCAGTTACAACTTTCTTATCATAGATCCTGTCGTTCTCTTCGATAAAGTCGAAGCGATCTTCCAGGTCCTCCTCTAAGAATTTAGTATCACCCGCATCTACGATCTCTACTTTCTTCATCATCTGGCGAACAATTACCTCAACGTGTTTATCGTTGATACGCACACCTTGTAAACGGTATACTTCCTGTATCTCATTCACCACATATTCCTGAACAGCAAATGGCCCTTTGATGGTTAAGATATCAGCAGGTGCTATTTGTCCGTCAGACATAGGCGTACCCGCTTTTACAAAGTCACCATCCTGTACCAGGATCTGTCTTGACAATGGCACCAGGTATTTTTTTACCATACCATCTCTTGACTCAACAATGATCTCGCGGTTACCACGTTTTACGTTTCCGAATGCAACCACACCATCAATCTCACAAACAATGGCAGGGTTACCCGGGTTACGTGCTTCAAACAATTCTGTTACACGTGGCAGACCTCCTGTGATATCGCGGAGTTTTCCGAGTATACGAGGAATTTTAACCAATACCTGTCCGGCTCTTACATCATCACCTTCTTCTACAACAATGTGTGAACCAACCGGTAAGTTGTATTGCTTAATATCCTTTCCTTCTACAATAATAGTAGGGAGTTTGGTTTTATCTTTTGTTTCGATAACTACTTTCTCACGGTGTCCTGTTTGCTCATCAGATTCATCACGGTAGGTAATACCATCCAATACATCCTGGAATTTAATTTTACCAACCAGTTCAGCAACGATAACGTTATTGAACGGATCCCATGTACAAATCACATCTCCTTTTTTAACCTGCGAACCATCTTTGATATTCAAAGTAGCACCATAAGGAACGTTATTGGTAATCAGCAAACGATCATTCTTCACATCTGTGATCCTTACTTCTCCTGTACGTCCGATAACGATCTTCACTTTCGTGCCTTCAGCGTTTACAGTGTCAACAGTACGTAGACCATCAAATTGTAAAGTACCATCGAACTTAGCCTGTAAAGTAGATTCGATAGAAGCAGAACCCGCAACACCACCCACGTGGAAAGTACGCAAGGTTAACTGTGTACCCGGCTCACCAATAGATTGTGCAGCGATGATACCAACGGCATCACCTCTTTGTGCCAGGTAACCTGTTGCCAGGTTTTTACCATAACATTTTACACAAACACCACGCTTGCTTTCGCAGGTAAGTACTGAGCGGATCTCAACTGTTTCAATACCCGCAGCTTCGATAGCTTTTGCATCATCAGAAGAAATTTCTTCTCCTGCAGTAATGATCAGTTCGTCAGTTAAAGGATGGTATACATTATGTAATGATGTACGTCCTTCAATTCTATCTGCTAATGGTTCAATTACATCTTCATTATCCTTCAATGCCGTAGTTGCATTTCCACGAAGTGTTCCGCAATCTTCTTCAGAGATAACCACATCCTGCGATACATCCACCAAACGACGGGTCAGGTAACCTGCATCCGCTGTTTTCAGGGCCGTATCCGCCAGACCTTTTCGGGCACCGTGCGTAGAGATAAAGTAATCCAATACGTTCAGTCCACCTTTAAAGTTAGACAAGATCGGGTTTTCAATTACCTCACTTCCTGAGCTACCACTTTTACGCGGTTTCGCCATCAATCCACGAATACCCACCAACTGCTTAACCTGTGTTTTACTACCACGGGCTCCGGAATCCAACATCATGAATACGGAGTTGAAACCTTGCTTATCAATTGTCATTTCATGAATCAGGCTTTCTGTGATCTTCATATCCACACGTCCCCAGATATCAATTACCTGGTTATAACGTTCGTTATTAGTGATCAGACCCATGTTATAACTATCCCACACTTCATTCACTTCATCCTTGGCAGAATCCAGTAATTGGTTTCTGATTTCTGGAACGATCAGGTCATTCACACTGAACGATAATCCACCACGGAATGCCATACGGAATCCGAGTGTTTTAATATCATCCAGGAACTTAGCTGTTTTAGGAACGTTTGTGATTTTGATGATATCACCAATGATCTCTCGTAAACTTTTCTTGGTCAACAAAGCATTTACAAAACCTACTTCAGGAGGTACGTGCTGGTTAAATAAACAACGTCCAACTGTTGTTTCGATCAGTTTCTTCACGATCTGTCCGTTCTCACGCACATTGGTTTTTACTTTGATGTTCGCATGCAGGTCAATACGCTGTTCGTTGTACGCGATGATTACTTCATCCATACTATAGAACGCCATGCCTTGTCCTTTTACGATCTCATCACCAATTGTTTTCTTGCCCTTGGTAATGTAGTACAGTCCCAATACCATGTCCTGAGAAGGAAGTGTAATTGGTGTACCATTCTGCGGGTTCAAAATATTATGTGATGACAGCATCAATAACTGGGCTTCCAATACAGCGGCATTGCTCAAAGGCACGTGCACCGCCATCTGGTCACCATCGAAATCGGCGTTGAATGAAGAGGTTACCAACGGGTGTAACTGGATCGCCTTTCCTTCTACCAGTTTTGGCTGGAACGCCTGTATTGACAAACGGTGAAGTGTTGGGGCCCTGTTCAACAGAATTGGATGACCTTTCAAAATATTTTCCAAGATATCCCAGATCACAGCTTCTTTGCGGTCAACTAATTTCTTAGCAGACTTCACTGTTTTCACGATACCTCTTTCAATTAATTTACGGATAACAAATGGCTTGAACAATTCAGCAGCCATATCTTTTGGTAACCCGCACTCGTGTATTTTCAATTCAGGTCCTACAACGATTACAGAACGTCCGGAGTAATCCACACGTTTACCAAGTAAGTTCTGACGGAAACGTCCTTGTTTACCTTTCAGTACATCAGATAATGATTTCAGCGCACGACCACCTTCTGCTTTCACCGCATTTGATTTACGGCTGTTATCGAACAGTGAATCGATGGCTTCCTGCAGCATACGTTTTTCGTTACGCAGGATTACTTCCGGTGCTTTGATTTCCAATAATCTTTTCAGACGGTTGTTACGAATAATAACACGACGATATAAATCATTTAAATCAGAGCTGGCAAAACGGCCACCATCCAATGGAACCAATGGACGCAGTTCTGGTGGTATTACCGGAATGTATTGCATTACCATCCACTCTGGGCGGTTGGTAATACGGGTACTTGCATCACGGAAAGATTCAACCACACTCAAACGCTTCAGCGCATCGGCCTTACGTTGTTGTGAGGTTTCAGTTGCAGCGGCATTACGTAAAGAGAAACTCAAACTATCCAAATCAATTCTCTCCAACAAAGCCTGAACTGCTTCTGCTCCCATTTTGGCAACAAATTTGTTCGAATCATCATCAGGCAGGTATTGGTTATCCTTTGGTAAATTATCAAGGATATCCAGGTACTCTTCTTCGGTCAGCAGATCACCCATACCCAGGTTTTCTTTGATACCGCCCTGAATTACCACATATCTTTCATAATACACGATGGTCTCTAATTTCTTAGAGCTCATGCCCAATAAGTAACCGATTTTGTTTGGTAAACTTTTGAAGTACCAGATATGAACTACAGGCACCACCAGTTTGATGTGTCCCATACGCTCACGACGAACTTTCTTCTCGGTAACTTCTACACCGCAACGGTCGCAAACAATACCCTTGTAACGGATACGCTTATACTTACCGCAGGCACACTCATAATCTTTTACCGGTCCGAAAATTCTTTCACAAAACAAACCATCACGTTCGGGTTTATACGTACGGTAATTAATGGTTTCAGGCTTTAAAACTTCACCAAAACTTCTTTCCAGGATACTATCAGGAGATGCTAAGCTGATAGTGATCTGAGAGAAAGTTGGCCTCGGTTTATTATCTCTTTTCATTGCCATATTTTATTGAGCTTTAAGCTTCTAGCTGTTAGCTATAAGCTTTGTTTTACGTTAATTAATGTAATCTGAATCCGAAAGAAAAAGCTTGCAGCCTGTGGCTAAAAGCTAATAGCTTTCTTATTCAAATTTCAAATCCAGACCCAGCCCTCTCAATTCATGTACCAATACATTGAATGATTCAGGTACACCCGGACGTGGGATATTATCGCCTTTTACGATAGCCTCATAGGTTTTCGCACGGCCAATGATATCATCCGATTTCAGTGTAAGCAATTCCTGCAGAATGTTGGCTGCACCATATGCTTCCAGTGCCCATACCTCCATTTCTCCAAAACGCTGTCCACCAAACTGTGCCTTACCACCCAACGGCTGTTGTGTAATCAAGCTGTATGGTCCGATTGAACGGGCGTGCATCTTATCATCAACCATGTGGTGTAGTTTGATCACGTAGATCACACCAACAGTGGCTTTCTGGTGGAAACGTTCTCCGGTTTCACCATCATAGAGATAAGTATGTCCGTTTCTCGGGATGCCTGCTTCCACACAATATTCTTCAATTTGTGTAGTAGAAGCTCCGTCGAAAATTGGGGTTGAGAATTTCAGTCCCAAACGCTTTCCGGTCCATCCTAAAATGGTTTCATAGATCTGTCCCAGATTCATCCTCGACGGTACCCCTAATGGGTTCAGTACGATATCAACCGGTGTTCCATCTTCCATGAAAGGCATATCTTCTGCACGTACAATTTTAGCAACGATACCTTTGTTACCGTGACGGCCCGCCATTTTATCACCCACTTTCAGTTTACGCTTAACAGCTAAGTAAACTTTAGCCAGTTTCAATACACCAGCAGGTAACTCATCCCCAATGGAAATATTGAATTTCTCTCTCTTATAGCGACCCAGTTCTTCGTTGAACTTAATACTGTAGTTGTGCAACAGGGTGTTGATCTGGTCATCAGTTTTTGCATCAGCTGTCCAACCCAATGGGTTTACATTCTGGTAATCGATGGTAGCTAAATTCTTTTGATTGAATTTGGCACCTTTACCAATCAGCATTTCACCAAAGTTGTTGCTTACACCTGTAGATGATTTGTCTTTCAACAAGGTCTGCAGTTTTTCCAGCAATAGTTCTTTCAGTGATTCTGTATTCTGCTGGTGCACTTTTTCTACTTTCTCCAACAATGCTTTCTCACGGATCTTACCATTCTTATCTTTCTTGGCGCGCTGGAAAAGTTTTTTATCAATTACCACACCTTCTGTTCCATTAGGTGCTTTTAAAGAAGCATCTTTTGCATCACCGGCTTTATCACCGAAGATGGCACGTAAGAGTTTTTCTTCAGGGGTAGGATCAGATTCACCTTTTGGTGTGATTTTACCAATTAAGATATCGCCTTCTTTAATAGTAGCACCGATACGGATAATACCATGCTCATCCAGATCTTTGGTAGCATCTTCAGAAACGTTTGGTATATCCGGTGTCAGTTCTTCTTCACCTAATTTGGTATCGCGTACTTCCAGTTCATATTCTTCAATGTGAACAGAAGTAAACAGATCTTCGCGAACCACTTTTTCACTGATTACAATAGCATCCTCAAAGTTGTAACCTTTCCATGGCATGAATGCCACTTGCAGGTTGCGACCCAATGCCAGTTCACCATCTTTGGTTGCGTATCCTTCTGTTAAGAAATCTCCTTTCTTCACTTTCTGTCCCTTGCGAACTGCCGGACGTAAATTGATACAGGTAGCCTGGTTTGTTTTGATGAATTTTGTCAGTTTATATACCTGCAGATCTTCATTAAAGCTTACCAAACGATCCAGATCGTTACGGTCGTAACGAACATGAATTTCATTGGCATCCACAAATTCAATCACACCATTTCCTTCTGCATGCATCTGAATACGTGCATCACGCGCAGCTTTTCCTTCTAATCCTGTTCCCACAATCGGAGCTTCAGGACGTAACAAAGGAACCGCCTGGCGTTGCATGTTCGATCCCATCAAGGCACGGTTGGCATCATCATGCTCAAGGAACGGAATCAGCGAAGCACTCAAACCAACAATCTGGTTCGGCGCAACGTCCATATATTCTACTTCTTCTTTATCAAGGATGGGGAAGTCACCTGTTTGACGGGAAACTACCTTATCTTCTGTAAATTGTCCTTTATCATTCAATGGAGAATTACTCTGGGCAATTTTCGCTGAATCTTCTTCTTCTGCACTCAGGAAAGTAAGTTCTTTCATTTGCACTTTGCCATCCACTACTTTACGGTACGGGGTTTCAATAAAGCCCATATCATTAATAGCAGCGTGTACGCAAAGGGTTGAGATCAAACCAATGTTTGGTCCTTCCGGCGTTTCAATGGTACACAAACGACCATAGTGCGAATAGTGTACGTCACGAACCTCAAAGCCCGCGCGCTCACGACTCAAACCGCCCGGTCCTAATGCGGAGATACGACGCTTGTGCGTGATCTCACTCAAAGGATTGGTTTGGTCTAAGAACTGGGACAACTGCGATGTTCCGAAGAACGAGTTAATAACAGAAGAAAGGGTACGTGCATTGATCAGGTCTACCGGAGTAAATACCTCATTGTCACGAACGTTCATACGCTCACGGATGGTACGTGCCATACGGGCAAGACCCACACCGAATTGAGCATACAACTGCTCGCCTACGGTACGTACGCGACGATTGCTCAGGTGATCAATATCATCAATCTCTGCTTTCGCATTGGTTAAGCGAACTAGGTATTTGATGATCTCAATAATATCCTGTTTGGTCAATACTTTTTTCTGCAAAGGATAATCGAGACCCAGTTTGCGGTTGATTTTATAACGACCAACTTCACCTAAGTCATAACGCTTATCGCTGAAGAATAATTTATCGATAATACCACGGGCAGTTTCATTATCCGGAGCATCCGCACCACGCAATTGGCGATAGATGTGCTGAACGGCTTCCAGTTCACTGTTCGAGGTATCTTTATTTAATGTGTTGTAGATGATGGCATAATCTCCACCCACGTCTTCTTTCTGAATGAACACGCTCTTCACTTCCATTTCAATAATGGTAGCAATGGCTTCTTCGTCCAGAACGGTATCACGTTCCATCACAATTTCATTACGCTCAATGCTTACCACTTCACCAGTATCTTCATCTACGAAATCTTCTACCCATGTTCTTAAAACACGTGCAGCTAATTTTTTACCTACCTGGTTGGCAAGTGATTTTTTATCGGCTTTTACTTCATCAGCCATACCGAAAAGTTCCAGGATATCCTTATCAGTTTCGAAACCGATAGAACGTAACAGGGTTGTTACAGGGAACTTTTTCTTACGATCGATGTACGCATACATCACGTTATTGATATCGGTCGCAAACTCCATCCATGCTCCTTTGAAAGGAATTACACGGGCAGAGTAGATCTTGGTTCCGTTGGGGTGGATAGACTGGCCGAAGAATACACCGGGTGAACGGTGTAACTGCGATACTACCACACGCTCAGCTCCGTTAATTACAAAGGTTCCGCGCGGGGTCATGTAAGGAATGTTTCCCAAGAATACATCCTGTACAATGGTCTGGAAATCTACGTGCTCCTCATCATTACAGCTCAAACGGAGTTTGGCTTTTAGGGGAACGGCATAGGTTAAACCACGCTCCATACACTCTTCAATGGTGTAGCGTGGCGGATCTATGAAATAATCCAGGAACTCCAGCATAAAAATGTTACGCGTGTCCGTAATAGGAAAGTTTTCCTTGAACACACGAAACAGCCCTTCCACATTACGTTTGTCAGGCGTGGTTTCTAACTGAAAAAATTCTCTGAATGATTCTAACTGAATGTCGAGAAGGTCAGGTGCATCGGCTAAATGTCTTGTTTTTCCGAAGTTGACCCTGTTGTTCAATGTAGTTGTAGACATATGTATGAAAACCGGTTTTTGTGCGAAAAAATCTGGGGAGAATAAAAGATTCTCTTAACGTACAATCGGCGCATTCACCATTCAAACGATAATGATAAAAATGTCCACCCGCTAATTAGCCCAAAATTAAGGATGGCAAAGGTAATGAATGAGGGGTAACTTAAAAAACAAATTTTGGACCAAACAGGATTTTGTGGAAAAATAAATATCATTACTGCCAAAAAAGGCAAATTATAGAACTTTTAAAAGTTTTTGGCTATACGGTACCTTACTTCATGGTCTTATTCCTTAAGATTGATTGTTTAAGTTTTGAGTTTAATATGCCAGAAAGTTAGAAGAGCCTTGCTGAGTTGCATGGCTCTTGATTTTTGATCACAAATCTGAATACAAATTGCACAGTCCTACCCCATATAAGCGTTGTTAGTATGTGTATTTACATTTTACATATCATCTTTATGCTGTATATTGCCCGTCCACCATTTACATTTTATGAACAACCATCTAAATGAGGTATGTGGCATCTGTGGAAATAAGGACAACCTTACCCCATATATAGTAAAGGAAATGATGTTTGGAACCAGGGAGCCATTCCCTTATTTCTCATGTAGCCATTGTGGTTGTCTTCAGTTAAAGGAAATACCTACTAACCTGGCGAAATATTATCCATCCAATTATTACAGTTTTTCGGTAACAAAAAACGGCCCCGAAAAAAAAGGAATATTCCGCTGGTTGTATGGCCAATGGATACATTACCTTATAACAAATGAATCGTTTGCCGGCAGGATCGTAGCAACAATAAAAAGAAAGAAAATACGACTGTACGAAATATACCGCTCTGCGGGAATGCGTACATCTCATAAAATACTGGACATAGGATCAGGCAACGGAAACACCTTATACCCGCTCGCCGAAGCCGGCTTCCACCTCCTTACAGGATCGGATGGATTCATTGAAAAAGACATCTTTTACGACAATGGGCTGACCGTGCGCAAAGCAACGCTGTTTGATATCAGCGAAAATGACTGGGACTTTATCATGTTCCAGCATGTCTTGGAACACCTACCACAGCAGCAGCAACATTTAATGTATGTTCATACACTGCTGAAACCGGGCGGAACCTGCCTGATCAGGATACCTACGGTGTCTTCCTTTGCATGGGAACACTACCGCGAGAACTGGGTACAATTAGATGCACCACGTCACTTCTTCCTGCATTCGCATAAGAGCATCAGCATGTTGGCGGAACAATGTGGTTTTAGGGTGGTTGATATCTTACAGGAGTCTACAGACTTCCAATTCACAGGTAGTGAAGCTTATCTGCGGGATATCTCACTTTATGACATACCCAACGAAATGTTTACTGCTGAACAGCTGATTGATTTTACAGAAAAGGCGGAGCAGCTAAACCTTCAGGGTAAAGGGGATTCGATTGGTGTTATTCTGAAAAAGAAATAATGCAATCTTTTTAGCCCCAGATTAAGGAATGATTATTATCTCATTACTATAATGTTCGATCCGCAACTAAATTTCAACCTGATGTGATGCTCATTGCAAAACAGCTACGCATAAAAAACCCCCACATTTCTGTGAGGGCCTATATTTTTATCGAAGCAGAAATTATTTGATCTCAACTTCAGCACCACCGTCTTTCAGTTTGGTTGCAATATCTTCAGCTTCTGCTTTAGATACGCCTTCTTTCACTGCTTTAGGAGCGCCATCAACTAAATCTTTGGCTTCTTTCAAACCAAGACCAGTTAATTCTTTAACGATTTTAACAACGCCCAATTTGCTTGGTCCGCCGCTAACCAGGATAACATCAAAAGATGTTTTTTCTTCAACTGCTGCAGCACCGCCGCCGCCGTCGCCTGACATAACCACTGCTGCTGCAGCTGGCTCAATACCGTAATCAGCTTTCAATACATCAGCTAATTCCTGAACTTCTTTTACTGTTAAGCCTACTAATGTTTCGGCTAATGATTTTACGTCTGCCATGTGTTTAAATTTTTTCCGTCTTCATTTCAATAAGATCCGACGGAGGTTTAAAAAAATTTGATTTTTATTAATGTGAAAATTTTAAAATGGCTCAATGACTCAATACTCAATGACTCAATTTATTATTTTCAGTTAATCCTAGTTTTTGTGACATCCCTCATTTGCACATTGAGCAATTGAGACATTTTCACATTATTCCGCTGCAGGTGCATCAGCCGCCGGAGCTTCTGGTGCTGCTTCTGCCGCTGGGGCTTCTGCTACAGGTGCTGCTACTACTTCAGGAGCTGCTTCTGCAACCGGAGCGGGTGCTACTTCAACACCAGCTGCTTTCTGCTCGTGGTGGTGCAATAATGCAGCGATCACGCGCTTGGCAGGTGATTGTAACAATCCGATCACTTCACCGATCAATTCATTCTTAGTCTTGATCTGGGTAAGTGCTTTCAGCGTTGTATCGCCGGTGTACACATCGCCATTAATGAAAGCCGCTTTCAGAACAGGTTTGTCGCCATTGCTTGCCTTGCGGAAAGAGCTGATGATCAAAGCCGGTTCTTTAGGGTTCTCAGAGAACATGAGCGCAGTTACATTGTTCAAAGACTCATACACCCCTGCATACTTTTCAGCATCCAGTGATTCCAGCGCTTTGCGAATCAATGTATTTTTTGCAACTTTCATCTCAACCTGCTTATCAAAACAAGTACGACGCAGTTTTGAAACCTGTGCTACTGTTAATGATTCAGTATCGGTAATGTAAAAGTTATTGTATTGACTGAACTTGCCTTTCAGCACTTCAATCACTTCATTTTTTTGATCTTTTGTCATAACTAATTTTTTTTAAGACCCGGGTCATATCACGCTGAAAGCGTGATCACCAGGTATTAGTTCGCTAATTGTTTAGTGTCTAATGTAATGCCCGGGCTCATGGTACTGGCCATGCTAACACCTTTCAGGTAAATTCCTTTGGCGGTAGATGGTTTAAGTTTCATGATGGCGTTGATCAGTTCAGCACTGTTCTCAGCAATTTTATCCGATGCAAATGAAATACGGCCGATAGAAGCATGTACAATACCTGCTTTATCTACCTTAAATGCGATCTTACCACCTTTTACTTCGTTTACAGCAGCAGCTACATCATTGGTAACAGTACCGGTTTTAGGGTTTGGCATCAAGTTACGTGGTCCTAATACTTTACCCAGTTTACCAATCTTAGGCATTACAGCCGGTGTAGCGATGATTACATCGATATCTACCCAACCGCCTTCAATTTTGGTAATGAATTCATCCAACCCTACATAATCAGCACCTGCTTCTTTAGCAGCGGCTTCTTTATCAGGTGTACAAAGCACCAATACTTTCTTTGTTTTACCGGTACCATGTGGTAATGATACGGTACCACGTACCTGCTGGTCTGCTTTCTTAGGATCTACACCCAAACGGATATGCAGATCTACAGAACTATCAAACTTGGTACAATTGATTTCTTTTACAAGTGTTGCGGCATCTTTCAGGGAATAAACTTTGCTTTTATCCACCTTAGCTGCAGCTACTTTTCTTTTCTTAGTAATTGACATTTTCTAAATGATTAAGGTGAATAATTAGTTTTCCCATGGGGCTTTACCATCAACGGTAATACCCATACTGCGTGCAGTACCGGCTACCATGCTCATGGCGCTGTTTAAAGTAAAGGCGTTAAGGTCGGTCATTTTATCTTTAGCGATAACTTCAACCTGATCCCAACTTACTTTACCCACTTTCTGACGATTGCTTTCTTTTGATCCGGAAGTGATTTTTGCGGCTTCCATTAACTGGACAGCAGCCGGAGCGGTTTTCAGTACAAAGTCGAAAGACTTGTCTGAATAAACGGTAATCAAAACAGGAACAATCTTTCCCATTTTGTCCTGGGTTCTTGCATTGAATTGTTTGCAGAACTCCATAATGTTTACACCCTTAGAACCGAGTGCAGGGCCTACCGGAGGCGCAGGATTGGCTTGACCGCCTTTCACCTGCAGCTTCACGAAGCCAGAGATTTCTTTTGCCATTTTTTTTAGATTTAATTGGTAATAGCGTCACGCGTTCCGCGTGACTCCCAAATTCAATCATTCTTTATCTAAAGAACTTTTGGGGCGGCAAAGGTAGGGGAAAGAGGGTGAAAAGTCAAAAGTTAAGAGTCAAAAGTTTGAAATTAAGCGTTGCAGACTTCTAACTTAAGACTCTGTACTTCATTAGTAACTGATTATCAAATAATTAGCAACTTTAATACTTCTCTCTGCGAAACCTCCCTGTTCTCTGCGGCGCTGGGGTTGGCCTTACTTCGCACCCACCGAAGGAAAAATCACTTTCGGAGTGTTCGCCTAGGTATTAACAATTTTACATCATTAACTCACCCAGTTTCTTTTTTGAGAATTATCAAATTGCAAGATGCTTTTTCAATTTATTATCGCAACTTTCCGTTTAGATTAAAAATAAAAAATATGAACACAGGAATTGTAAAATTCTTTAACGAAACAAAAGGATTTGGATTTATCAAAGAGGACGAAACAGGAAAAGAGTATTTCGTGCATGTATCCGGATTAGTTCAGCCGGTAAATGAGCTGGACAAAGTTTCATTCGAGTTGCAGGATGGAAAAAAAGGAATGAATGCGGTGAATGTGAAATTGATATAAGATAATCTTGGTTTCGGTTATTTCGCCGAAGAGTCTTTCGTCAAAGAGATTTTCATTTAATAAATTGAAAAGATGAAGAAGTCAACGGCTTGGTTTCCTTATTGCACGGTTAAACAACAGATAACCTCCACCTTCCAATTCCGTTATTGAAAGTGTTTTATCTGAAACCCCGTTAATCTCATAACAAAGTTTCATGCCATCTTTCTTATCAACCAGCTCAAGAAAAGTAACCTTTTCCGAAGGGTCAATGGGTGATGTTTCGAGACTACAAATAGGCATCGAATCTGTAATTCTGTAAATGAATGTATCGATAGTTTTGGTGCCTTGATAAATCCAAATACATTCTCCATTTGTTTTGAATTCTATCCTCCATTTTTTATCTTCATCTGATATCCAAACCCCAATAATACGTTTGCGTTCTACTTTTACTTGAGCATGTACAGATTTCTGCAAACAAATTAAAATGATTAAGACGGTCAGGTGTTTAAAGCAACTTCTCCACTCAAAGTAATTATCTGATATTTTACAACTTATCTGACATGCCATACCCATTTTCTTCCTTCTTTTTTGATCGATTTAGTTAGCAAATCACGGGAATATTCCTTTATTCGTTTACTCGTTTTTACCGTTATCAACCGGATCGACCTGAAATCGGGTGTCGTTCCCATACCGTCAAAAAAATCTGTTGTCTGGTTCCTGGGTATTTTGTAAGTAGCAGATGTTGCTATTGTATCTACTGAAATCAAGTACTTCTGCGCCCGATCTGCATAATGTTCTAAAACCGCTTTATAAGAGTATATTTTCAAGCTATCCATGTAAGGGCGGTCCAGAAAAAGATTAATTTCTATGTCTTCACCTGTCTCATTGACTAGTTCAGTGAAGTAAATGCTGTCCATTACGCAGGCGGAAAACAGAAAGAGTAAGATGACTGAGGTTTTTTTCATTTAATGCAAAGGGTTGGTACCATTTTATCCATTTCATCAAATGTGAGGTATCACTTAAAAGAAAAAAGTCAAAAGTAAAAACAGAAACATCTCCCGTTTTACTTTTGACTCTTGATTTTTTACTTTTGATTTTACTACTACAACACCAAAATCCCCTTTGCCTGCACCGTTATCTCTCTCTTTGCATCTTTTATTTTAGCTATCTCTTCTTTACTCTTACCGGCATCTTCTGCAAAATGACGGAGCTGTTCTACGGTGGTTAGTTTTTCATCGGCGATGCCATCAATTACGATGGTTTTGCCATTCAACACCATGGGAACAACAAACTTGTGGTCTTTCATCTTCACCATCATGCTGCCATCGGGAGATTGTACTTTGATCCAGCAACCTTCTTTTTCACAAACCTGGGTTACTACACCCTTCAGTTTCACATTCATTTCCTTATTCTCTTTCTTGCTCTGCATGATAGAAAATAACTGATCCACAGAGATCGCATTTTCTGCGGTGGTTTTTTGGCCGAAAACAGCACCTGCATCAGCGGGTACTTTAGGAGGTTGGGCATTTAGGGCGAAACCAATGCAAGTAAATGATAAGGCTAGTAAGATTTTTTTCATGATGTGTTTTTTTAGCTGTGAGCTGCGAGCTATGAGCCTCGAGCTTTGAATACTGTAAAAATAAAAGGTCAACTGCAAAACCAGATGACCTTTCATATAATATTTTGTTATTGCTTTGGCTTGTAGCTAATCGCTTAAAGCTAATAGCTGCCTCTAACTTATTTTCTCCACCTGCATATAACTCAATTCCACCGGTGTAGAACGTCCGAAGATTTTTACGGTTACTTTGAGTTTTTTCTTCTCATCGTTCACATCTTCGATCACACCATTAAAGTCGTTGAAAGGTCCTTCGATGATCTTGATGGTTTCGCCAACAATGAATGGTTCACTCATGGTTACGCCCTGATCGTTCATCTCATCTACCTTACCCAGCATCTTGTTCACTTCACTTTTACGCAGGGAAATGATGTTTCCTTTCGATCCTTTTCCGTCTGTTAAGAAGTGCATTACGTTGCTGATGTTGCTGATATGCTGAACAATATCATCGTTCAGTTTACCATCCAATACTTCCATCATTACATAGCCGGGGAAATAGTTTTTTTCGCGCATTACTTTTTTACCGTTCTGCACTTTATACACTTTTTCCATGGGGAGGAAGATCTGTTTAATGATCTCCTGCCAGCCACTGCGGATAATATCTTTATCGAGGTATTCTTTTACTTTACGCTCCTTACCACTCACAACGCGTAGCACGTACCACTTGGTTTCGGCCTGTGGTGCTGCTGACTCTACCCCTGCTGATTCTACAACTTCTGTTTCCATGCTGTTTTACTTAAATAATGAATAAATCAGCTTCAACAACTGGTTACTGGAAAAATCCATCACCCATACCATTGCTGTAATGATAACGGTTGCCACCAACACAATCACCGTGCTTTGCTGTAACTGCGACCAGGAAGGCCAGGTTACTTTGGTGAGCAATTCGTTGTAACTCTCTTTGAAATATGTTGCGATCTTGTTCATTTTTTTGGTTTATTAGTTTATCGGTTTATTGGTTGATTGGTAAAAGACCAATCAACCAATAAACTAATAAACTTGTTACGCACGGGCACTAGGATTCGAACCCAGATCGAAGGTTTTGGAGACCTTAATACTAACCGTTGTACGATGCCCGTAGAAAACCAAAAGCTATCCCGCCAAGGCGGAACAGCTTTTAGAATTATGTAACAAATGTAATAAAAAACATTTGTTTGAAACTGTATCCGCCGAAGCGGATACAGCTTATTTTAAAATTTCAGTAACCTGACCAGCACCTACTGTACGTCCACCTTCGCGAATCGCGAATTTCAGACCTTTCTCCATCGCAATTGGCTGGATCAATTTTACAGTCAGGTTGATGTTATCACCAGGCATTACCATTTCAGTTCCTGCAGGTAAAGTACACTCACCTGTTACATCCGTTGTACGGAAATAGAACTGAGGACGGTACTTGTTGAAGAATGGAGTGTGACGTCCACCTTCTTCTTTGCTCAGTACATAAACTTCACCTTTGAATTCAGTGTGTGGAGTGATAGAACCTGGCTTACAGATTACCATACCGCGACGGATATCTTTTTTCTCAATACCACGTAACAGCAAACCTGCGTTATCACCTGCCTGACCTTCATCCAATAATTTCTTGAACATTTCAACACCAGTACAAGTTGATACCAATGGAGCTTCCATCAGACCTACGATCTCAACAGCTTCACCCACTTTGATGATACCACGCTCAATACGACCTGTGGCAACAGTACCACGACCAGTGATCGAGAATACATCTTCAACAGACATCAGGAATGGCATATCGATAGGACGGGGAGGCAAAGGAATATAGGTATCTACCGCTTCCATCAGTTCGTCGATTTTAGCAACCCATTTAGCATCTTCAGCCAGGGCACCTGTAGCAGAACCTTGAATGATTGGTGTGTTATCACCATCAAAACCATATGAAGTCAACAGTTCACGAACTTCCATTTCTACCAGTTCCAACAGTTCAGGATCGTCAACCAAATCAACTTTGTTCATAAACACAACGATACGAGGTACACCTACCTGGCGGGCCAGCAGGATGTGCTCTTTGGTTTGTGGCATAGGACCATCAGTAGCGGCAACTACCAGGATAGCACCGTCCATCTGGGCAGCACCGGTGATCATATTCTTCACATAATCGGCGTGACCTGGACAGTCAACGTGCGCATAGTGACGGTTAGCAGTTTGGTACTCAACGTGAGCAGTATTGATAGTAATACCACGCTCTTTTTCTTCAGGAGCACCATCAATTTCATCATATTTTTTAGCGACGTTACCCATCCCTTTTTTAGACAAGATCATAGTAATCGCAGCGGTCAAAGTAGTTTTACCATGGTCAACGTGACCAATGGTACCTACGTTTACGTGAGGTTTTTCCCTCTTAAAGGTCTCTTTTGCCATTTGTATCGGTTTTTAGTTGTGTTTTAAAAATATAGGTCTCTTTGACCACGGTTAAAAAATACTATTTACTATTCCGTTTCACGGGAATCTATCACGAATCATACTCTGAAGAGCCGTTAGTGAGAATCGAACTCACGACCTCATCCCTACCAAGGATGTGCTCTACCCCTGAGCTACAACGGCTTAACTCAAGTTTGTTGTCTGTAGTCTTTGGTTTGTAGTTTGAAACCACAGACTACAGACAACAAACTACAGACCTAAAATGAGCGGAAGACGAGGCTCGAACTCGCCACCTATAGCTTGGAAGGCTATCGCTCTACCAAATGAGCTACTTCCGCTTAAATAATTATTAATTAATAATTATTAATTAATAATTCAAAGAACTGTGGGCAGAGTAGGGTTCGAACCTACGTACTCGTGAGAGAACAGATTTACAGTCTGTCGCCTTTAACCACTCGGCCATCTGCCCGGTTTTAATTAATAATTAATAATTATTAATTATTAATTAAAAAACTGAGCCGAAGATGGGACTCGAACCCGCGACCTGCTGATTACAAATCAGCTGCTCTACCAACTGAGCTACTTCGGCGAAATAATTCTGAAATGGCGGATTGGGAGATGTTGAAATTGTTTGTTCAATTTCCCAATTTTACTTTCCAAAATTCTAAAATACAAAGAACCGTCCCATTTTTTTGGGATGGCAAAGGTAATGGAAAACTTAATTCAGCAAAATTTTGAATCGAAAATTTTCAGGCAGTTTTCAACATGGTTTCCCACTATTCTGCTAAAATGACTTTTCAGGGTAAAATCAAATGACTTTTTGAGGGGTTTCCGGCGGCGTAAACTACCTGTACGGAATCGTGTGGAATAATTCGGTTAGCAATCTCCATACTGTCTGTAAAAAGGGTTTCTCCTTCTTTAAATTGATAAGAGATAAGCAAGCTACCACCCGCTTTGAGCTTTCTTTGTGTAATATGTGCCATACCCTGGCGGGAAGTTTCGGCACAGGCCATTAAAAACAGAATGAAACAGATAATGCAGGTTTTCTTCATGGTATTTGTATAATAAAAAAGGCTTCCTGTTTTTAGCAGGAAGCCTTTCCTTTTTTTAGGCTACTAATTTTTCTTTTTTACGTTTTATCTGTGAAACCATTGATTCGAGGGCATCATCAAATGATTCTTCGAATGATTTAGTGGATACCTTGGCAAAAAAATCATGCCTAGGTACATGAACTTTGATCTCAACCACTTTGTCTTTGATCGTGTGCACCACATTGTCCAATTTCAGGAATACATCCACTTTCAGAATCTTGTCATGGAATGTGTTTAGCTTTTCCAGCTTACGGGTTACATACTCAACCAATTTGTCGTCTGCGTCAAAATGCACAGTTTGAATGTTAACGTTCATAGCAACTCACGTTTAATCGGTGAAAAAATATATTTGAAAGAACTTTTTTACTGATTTATCTACCGGTATTTTCCTAGTTTATCAGGACTAACAAGTTACAACAACCTGTTACAAAAAAAAATTTCTGTACCTGTTTTTTTCAAGAATTGTGAGCACTTTGGCTTACTATGCTTTGGGGTGGGCTTTTTGAAAAACCTCTTTCAGTTTTTCAATCGTATTGTGGGTATAAATTTGGGTAGCGGCCAAACTGCTATGACCCAGCAATTCCTTTACCGCATTAAGGTCTGCGCCGTTATTCATCAGGTGTGTGGCAAAACTATGGCGAAGAATATGCGGACTTTTCTTCTGAATGGTTGTTACCTGGCTAAGGTGGTTGTTTACAAATGCATACACCGATCTTGGCTGTAGTTGTTTGCCTTTATCTGATACAAAAAGATTATGCACACCCGGCAGCCTTACCGGCTTCTCATGTACATACCGCTCCAGCTCCTCTATTAAATCTGCAGATACAGGAAGTATACGTTCTTTATTCCCCTTACCGAGTACTTTTACCTGCGAGTGGGATGCATCCAGCTGCGATTCTTTCAGGTTGATGAGTTCGCTCAAACGCATACCGGTACTGTAAAACAAACGCAATACCAGGCGCTCGGTTCTCCCCTTCCAGTCGTCTGAAAATTCAACATGGTCAAACAAGGTGGCCATGTCTTTCTGCTCTATAAAAACAGGTAGCCGTTTACTGATCTTGGGTGCAGTTATGGTAACCATGGGTGTTTGCTGTAACACGCCGACTTTCAGCAGGTACTTAAAAAAAGATTTGAGGGAAGATATTTTCCGGTTGATGGTTTTGGAGCTGATTTCGTCTTCTTTCATCTCTGCTAACCAGCTGCGCACAAACATGGCCGTGATTTTATCAACAGGCGGTGCATCAAACTGGCTGGTGAGATAGGCAAAAAACTGCTCCAGATCGTTCTGGTACGAAATAAGGGTATGCTGCGAATACCGCTTCTCAAACTTGAGATAGTCTAAAAACAACTGTGCTTGTGGATACTGAGGTATGGGCATAAAAAAAGTAGCCTAAAGTTAGTAAACTCAGGGCTACTGAAATATGTTTCGGTAGAAAAAAGGATTATCCTTCTATCTTGCCGCTGGCAATGTTCTGCTTGTAGATTGCTTTCAGCACTTGTCCACGACGAACTACTGATGGCTTAATGAAAGCCTGGCGTTCCCTTAATTGCAGAAGTGTTTTACTTTTTTCAAACTTCTTCTTGTACTTCTTAAGCGCCTTGTCGATGTTTTCACAATCTTTTGAATCGATGATAAGCATAGCTATGATACCTCCTCAGGTGTTTTTTAGGTGGGCAAAGATAAGACTTCAGTTGGAAATTCCAAATGCTGAGGAAAGTTTGTTATTTCTTGTCAGGCCTTTTGGGTTATTTGAGCCAAAAGTGGACTTAATCTTAAATCAATCAAACAAATAGAAAAAAGGTTTGTCCATGGTCCATTGACCATGGACCATGGACTATTCTTACCTTGCACCCATGTTTACAGGAATTATAGAATGTACCGGAAAAGTAACGGCTATCGTTAAAAATGGTACTAATCTGAGCTTTAGTATAGAATCTGCCCTTTCCGGGGAATTGAAGGTTGACCAAAGTGTAAGCCATAATGGTGTTTGCCTTACTGTAGAATCGCTGGGCGAAAACAGCCATACGGTTACCGCCATTGAAGAAACCCTGAATAAAACGGAACTAAACCACTGGTCGGTTGGCACAGAAGTGAATATAGAAAGGTGCATGCTGATGAATGGCCGGCTGGATGGGCATATTGTACAAGGCCATGTAGATGCCACAGCCACTTGTATAGAAAGGATTGAAAAAGCCGGCAGCTGGGAATACCGTTTTCAGTTTCCTGCTGAATTTGCGCATCTGGTGATCGAAAAAGGCTCCATCGCGGTTAATGGCACCAGCCTAACCTGTTTTAATGTAAATAAAGACAGTTTTCAAATTGCCGTAATTCCCTACACCTATGAACATACCAATATTCACCAGGTAATGGTTGGAACAAAAGTGAATATTGAGTTTGATATTTTAGGAAAATATGTGCAGCGCAGGCTTGACGTGAGTAAACAATAGCGTCATTTCGACGAAGGAGAAATCTCATCATAACAGCGATATACTAACATGGGATTTCTCTCCCGCTGAAGCGGGATCGAAATGACGTTGCTTATTCTGTAATCGATTTCCCTTTCAATGCCCCACTAATCGCCGCATCCATGGCGCGTTCTGCGAAGGGGCGGGTTACTTCGTTCAGTTCTTCTATTTTGGTATGAATCAGGTTTTTATCTTCCATTGTTACAGCCAGTTGCAAGGCCTGCATAGCATTTGCAGTTGCGGTAATTTCTTCTTTGGTTAGCAGTGATGCATTTTTACCAATGAATTTTTCTGTTACATCCAGTATCTGCTCTCCTTCGGTTCTGGCTTCTACCAGGGCGCGTACCTGCATATCGTCTTTGGCATGGGTAATACTGTCCATCAGCATCTTTTCTACTTCCTCATCCGTTAATCCGTATTGAGGTTTTACTTCTATCTCCTGTTCTACCCCACTTCTTAATTCTTTTGCTTTTACCATTAATATGCCATCTGCGTTAATTAAAAAACTCACTTCCACTTTAGGTAACCCGGCGGGCATTCCGGGAATGCCTTTTAAACTGAACTGCGCCAGTTTGCGGTTGTCTTTTACCAAATCACGCTCACCCTGAAAAACAGAAATGCGCATATCGCTTTGTCCATCTTTTTGTGTGGTATACTGTCGGCCAACTTTGGTTGGAATTTTTGCATTGCGTGGAATCAATACATCCATTAAACCTCCCATGGTTTCTATACCGAGGCTTAAGGGTGTAATATCGAGTAACAAAAAATCTTTGTTATTACCTGCTAAAATATCAGCCTGTACGGCAGCACCCAATGCCACTACTTCATCCGGATTTACAGAATCATTTACCGGTTTACCAAAGAAGCGACTTACCGCTTCTTTTACAGCAGGCACACGGGTACTGCCACCTACCATTACAATGGTATCAATATCATGTATTGTAAGTTTCGCATCGGTTAATGCATTCTGGCAAGAGGCAATGGTTTGATATACCAATGGTTGAATGAGCCCATTAAACGTTTCTTTGGTAATGGCCAATATATCGCCATTCCATTCAATAGAAAAAGTATCGTGGCTGCTTAAATGTTTTTTCGCTTCTTCTGCACGAAGCCGCAATCCCTGCGACAGTTCTTTGTTCATCTGCAGGTCTTCCATAGAAATTCCGGATTCTTTCATCCAGTATTGAACAATCACACGGTCTATATCGTCTCCACCCAAATAAGTATTTCCGTTGGTACTCAATACTTCAAAAATACCATTGTTGATATGCAGAATAGAGATATCAAAAGTTCCTCCGCCAAGATCGTAAACGGCAATGGTTTTCTCTTCGTCTTTGTTCATGCCTAAACCATACGCAAGACTAGCCGCTGTAGGTTCGTTGATAATGCGTAGCACATCCAGTCCGGCCAGTTTACCCGCATCACGCGTGGCCTGCCGTTGGGCATCGTTAAAATAAGCCGGTACGGTAATCACTGCTTTGGTAACCGGTGTTTTTAAAATATGCTCGGCCCTTTGCTTTAATTCTTTCAGGATAAAAGAAGAGAGATCGATGGGAGAAAAAAACTGATCGCCCACCTGTACTTTTACCAGGCTATCGGTATCATCATCAATCACTTTATAGGTAAAAAAACCGGCGTTGGTTTTAATATCGTTGTAGCTCTTACCCATTAAACGCTTGGCACTGAAAATTGTGTTTTGCGGATCGGTTTCCATATACTGCTTGGCTTCCTCTCCCACGGTTGCATTACCAAACCCATCAAAATGAACAATACTGGGTACCAGGCTGCTGGCATTGTGTTCTTTAAGGGCAATAGGCTGCTTGCTTTCAGGATGAATAATGGCCACCAGGCTGTTGGTGGTACCGAGATCAATCCCCACGATCATTTCTGCCTGCTGCAAACTACCGGTTGCTATATTGATTGCTATTTTAGCCATTCTAAGTTAGAATTACGATTTTTTTGTATGTACCTATGTGCGAAATTAGCATTTACTGATCCTATTGAAGTTCCGATTTAAGGAATAAAGCTTAACGCTTAACGCTGAACGCTAAACGCTGTTGAAAACAGACTTTAGCTTTTAGCTTTAAGCGTTCTGCGTTCAGCGTTAAGCGTTGTTACACCTCTACTAAAGTTGTTCTACTAACATAATCATGTAAAGGTTTACCAAGAAAGGGAATAAAGAAAAGATCAATCAGGGTTAGGCGGGTGATGGTACGGAGAAGTACTGCCAGTAAGGAGGCTTTTTTACCCTGGTGATTCACCACTTTTGAATAGGTGAAAAATTTTGCGGGCGTACGGCCAAAAATGATTTCGAACAGGAAGTAATACACAAAAAGAATCCCGAAAAAGAACCAGCCAAAATTATACGGCGGGTATCCCCAATACATCACATACCAGTTCCATCCGCCAAAACTAAAATACGCGATCGTAAAAATGAGTAAAGTATCTATCAAAAAATTAAGGGCACGCGTGCCGTCTCCTACGCTTTTCATGTTTTTGTAATTGTTGCAAAACTACAGGTTTAAATGAGAAGCTGTAAGCTATTAGCTATTAGCTGCAAGCAGAAATTTGATTTGATTGAACAAGATTAAAGAAAATAATGCTTGCAGCTTGTGGCTTGTGGCTTGTAGCTTTTTTCTTCCTTACTTTTGCGCAAACAGCAACACAGATGACCCTGATAGAAGAATTACAATGGCGGGGTATGATACAGGATATCATGCCGGGTACAGCAGAACTATTACAGAAAGAAATGGTTTCGGGGTATATTGGTTTTGATCCTACCTCCGACAGTTTGCATATAGGAAGCCTGGTACCCATTTTATTATTGGTGCATTTACAGAAAGCAGGACATAAACCCTATGCCCTTGTAGGTGGTGCCACTGGTATGGTGGGGGACCCCAGTGGCAAAAGTGAAGAACGCAATTTATTGAGTGAAGAAATATTGCAGTTTAACCAGGCAGGTGTTCGTAACCAATTGGCAAAGTTTCTGGATTTTACGCCCGGCAAACCCAATGCTGCAGAGATGGTGAACAATTACGATTGGTTTAAGGATTTTACCTTTTTAAATTTTATACGCGATGTAGGTAAACACATCACAGTGAATTATATGATGTCGAAAGACAGTGTGCGCAAAAGACTAGATAGTGAAGTTGGCATGAGCTTTACGGAATTTACCTACCAACTGGTACAGGGCTATGATTTTTACTGGCTGTATCAAAACAAAAACTGCAAACTGCAAATGGGTGGCAGCGATCAGTGGGGCAATATAGTAACAGGCACAGAACTCATCCGCCGCAAAGCAGGTGGAGAAGCGTTTGCGTTTACCTGCCCCTTAATTACCAAAGCCGATGGTGGTAAATTTGGTAAAACAGAAAAAGGAAATGTATGGCTCGATCCTAAAAAAACATCACCCTACCAATTTTACCAGTTCTGGTTAAACGCAAGTGATGAGGATGCTAAAAAATGGATCCGCATTTTCACCCTTCTTCCAAAAGAAACCATTGATGCGTTACTGGCACAACAGGAAGCAGCACCACACGAGAGAGCCTTACAAAAAAAGCTGGCTGAAGAAGTTACCTGTTTTGTTCATAGTCGCGCTGATTATGAATTTGCCGTTAAAGCTTCTGAGATCTTATTCGGCAATGCAACAACTGAAATATTACAGAGCTTAACAGAAGACCAATTGTTGCAGGTAATGGAAGGCGTTCCCTCCATAGAAGTTGCGAAATATATGCTGGATGCCGGCTACGAGATCGTAAGTTTTCTTGCTGATACACAAATTTTTCCCAGCAAAGGCGAAGCCAGAAAAATGTGGCAGGCAGGTGGATTGGGATTGAACAAAGAAAAAATTTCAGGTGATAAGTTACAGGTTACAAGTAATGATCTCTTGCGTGATAAATATTTACTGGTACAAAAAGGGAAGAAGAATTATTATCTGGTAAAAGCCGTTTAATGTATACCAACTGCGCCTTTGCGCCTTCGCGAGAAATTTTCACGCAAAGGCGCAAAGGCGCAGCTTTATTTTTTGATAGTACGCATTGCAGCAGCGAAACGTTTTCCCAATTCTCTGGCAGAGGCTGCATCAAAATGGGTAAAATCTCCTTTATGTTGTAAATCATTGCTTTCTGCCAAGGCACAGTTCGGTGTGGTTTCTGCAACCTTACGAATGATTGTATTAACCATTTCTCTTCGCGGGTTGGCTGAGTCTTTGAATACGCCTACTTCACCCAACACAATGGGTAGATCAGGTTTACCCAAAGTGGTTCTGAAGCGCTGAATCAGCTCCCGCAATTTTGCCTCATAAGAAGGAAGCAGCGCCGCATTGGCATCACTCTCACCCTGGTGCCAGATAATTCCTTTCAGTTCCCCATAAGTGATTGCTTTTTTTGCACGGTCTATCGCATCATCCCAGGGATGGGTTTGCGTTGCAGAATCATACGCGCCTGCTTTCCACAAATCAATTCGGGTTCCGCCAACTGCTGTGGGTACTACGCAGATCAATGCTTCAGTATCAGCTTCCCGCATTTTTTTCGCAAAGGCAAGTCCGGGACCAACACCTACCACTTTGGGTTTATCAAATGCCATTGGGTCTTTGGCAGGAACCCATTGTGCTTCTTTGGTAAACATCCAGATATGCGGATCGGTAATGGTATCCTGTGGAGCCACTATACCCCTGCCGGCCATATTGGATTGACCTACGAGTAAATAAATATGCGCTTTACTTTTTGTAAATGTATTTGGTTGAGCAACACATAAGGCTGAAATGAAAAGTAAAAAGAGAACCAAAAATATTTTCTGCATAACTGTCTTTTGAGAAATATTCAGCTTTACCATTTCACGCGAAGGCGAAAAGGCGCAGTTTTTTATTTGATGGCTTTAATTACTTTCCACATTTCTTCTGCTACAAATAAATTACCTGCCTGTGTTAGATGCACACGATCTGTAGTGAGGATACCAGACTCTTTATTTTGCGGATTATTTTTAAGATTATAATTAATGAACCCCGCACGAAGATCTACCAATGGAATACTGTTTTTAGCAGTGAAGGTTCGCAGCCAGTTACTGTACATATTCAAATCACCATCCTGCTGATTGGAATTGTCTGTGCGCTCACCTATCACCGCAGGCGTACACACAATTACCTTACTGCCCGATGCCTGTAATTTTTTTACAACGGCTTCATAAAATCGTCCGAATTTATTCAAATCCGTTCCCGTACCGCTGGATGCTTTATGCCACACATCATTCACACCAACATATACCACAACAATATCTGCATGATGCTTTAATACATCATCTTCCATACGCAGGTACAGGTCATAAATTTTATCACCGCCAATACCCGCACCAATTAACTCATACTGATCAGCACCCAATTCTGCTGCAATTAATGAATCCATCAATTTAATATAACCACCCGGCCGCACTCCCGCCTGAGTGATAGAATCACCAAAAAAAACAACTTTCTTTTTCTTATCAGTACGCAGTGCCATTAGGAACATACAAGCTACAAAAAGTGCGAGTAAAATTAATTTGTTGGTCATTTTCGTTTGTTTTGAACATTTTTAAAAAAAGCTGTTAGCGGCAAGCTATAAGCTATTAGCAAAAGCTTGAGGCTTACAGCTAATAGCTTGTAGCTGCTCTACTAATAAATATCCGTCATCACCGGCGTAGTACTCTCTCCCATCAGTTCCACAAATTCTCTCTCAGTAACAAGATAGCCATTCCCTTTTGCGCAAAAATGTACTTTCAGGTTTTCGATACTTAGTGGGTTTCCTTCGGGTATATCGGCCATATTGGTGTGGCGAATTTCGTGGCCATCTACAATAATAACCAGTCCGCTGCCAATGGCTTCCATGCGGTTGCCTTGTGTTATTAGCATACCCGTATCTTCTCCCAAACCAATACCAATACAAGATGGATTGGCCGATACTGCCTGTGCCAAACGCGCAAAACGGCCGCGCTTTTCAAAATGTGAATCAAAAATTACCTGATCCATAAAACCAAGACCTGTGGTAATTTTTACTTCCCCTTTCAAATGCGCCCTTGTGGCATTGCCTTCATAAATCATGGTACTGCTCATGGCCATGGCACCGGCAGAAGTTCCCGCTACAACAAAATTTTCTTGCTGGTATCTCTTTTTAATGATGTCGAGAAAACGGGTGCCACCAAAAATGGCAGACAGGCGCAACTGGTTACCGCCACTGAACATTACGCCCGCACACCGACTAATGCGTTGCAGGTAATCTTCACTCAATGCATCTTCGCGGTTGCGTATATGTATCACCCCAATATCGGTACAGCCAATACGGCCAAATGCATTCAGGTAATTCTCACCCACTTCATAGGGAATGGTGGAGGCTGTAGTAATCACTTCTATCCTTGAAGCCGTTCCACCCGCTTCTTCTACTATACGGCGCAAAATGCCCAGTTCAAAAAAATTGAGGTTACTCCGGTATATATCTCCTGTTTCCAGTCCGGTACCTTTATCTTCTGCGCCACCAATGGCTATCAGCTTTCCTTTGGGAATACTCATGCGTTACAGTTCGTTCCAAACAAAAATAAGTGTTTTGAATTGGTAAGCCGTACGGGAAATAATTGATATATTTCATTTCCTAGCTGTGAGCTATGAGCCGTAAGCTTCGAGCTTTTGCTCAAAGCCCATTGATAATGGCTCAAAGTTGCCTTACCTTAATTCATCTATACGTTATGAAAATTGAAGAGATCAAAATATTACGCGGACCTAATTACTGGAGTGTACGCCGTCCGCAACTGATACAGATGAAGCTGGATCTTGAAGAGCTGGAGCAAAGGCCTACCAATGAAATTGACGGTTTTTTAGAACGGCTGCAAACACTCTTCCCTACACTGTATTCGCACCGCTGCAGTGTTGGCTCACCGGGAGGTTTTTTTGAAAGGGTAAAAGAAGGTACCTGGATGGGGCATGTAATTGAACATATTGCTTTGGAACTGCAAACCCTTGCCGGTATGGATTGTGGCTTTGGCCGCACCCGCGGAACCGGTGAAGATGGTAAATACTATGTGGTGTTTAATTATATGGAAGAAGATGCCGGTGTTTATACCGCCAAAGCTTCAGTACGCATTGCACAGGCTTTGGTAGATGGCGTGCAATATGATCTTTCGGTAGATATACAACAATTGAGAGAGATCAGGGAAGATACCCGCCTCGGACCTTCTACCGGTTGTATTGTAGAAGAAGCCGCCAAACGTGGCATTCCTTTTATCCGTTTGAACAAACAAAGCCTGGTACAACTGGGTTATGGCGTACACCAGAAAAGAATTCGTGCCACCATTGCTAGCACCACTTCTAATATTGCCGTTGATATTGCAGGCGATAAAGAAGAAACCAAAAATTTATTGGGTGCCGCAGAAATACCCGTGCCCGGCGGTACCGTAGTTAGAACAGAAGAAGGCTTGCATGATGCGATAGAAAAATACAAATACCCACTGGTTATAAAACCCATCGATGGCAATCATGGCAAAGGCAATACCACCAATATTACTACCTGGGAGCAGGCGGTAAAAGCCTTTGAAAGTGCCAAACAATACAGCCGCAGCGTAATTGTTGAAAAATTTATTACCGGTGTTGATTTCAGGGTATTGGTGATCAATTACAAATTTATCTGCGCCGCTTTACGAACACCTGCTTCAGTTGTGGGCGATGGTGAACATACCATTCAATGGCTGGTAGATGAAACCAACAAAGATCCACGCAGGGGATACGGACATGAAAAAGTACTTACCCAAATCACTATCGATGCATCTAGCCAGAAAATGTTGGATGAGATCGGATACACACTAGATACCATTCCACCCAAAGGCGAACTGGTTTTATTAAAAACAACTGCCAACCTCAGTACCGGCGGTACTTCTACCGATGTTACAGATGAAGTACACCCCGTGAATATTTTTCTCGCAGAAAGAATTGCCAGGATCATCGGACTCGATATTTGCGGTATCGATATCATGGCCGCAGACCTCCGCACACCCATTTACGAAAATGGCGGTGCCGTGCTGGAGGTGAATGCAGCACCGGGTTTCCGCATGCATATAGACCCCTCTGAAGGCATTGCCCGCAATGCGGCCGAGCCGGTAATTAATATGCTGTTTCCAAAAGGATCGGATGGACGCATTCCTATTGTAGCCATTACCGGTACCAATGGTAAAACCACCACTACGCGTTTAACTGCACACATTTGCAAAACTGCCGGACGAAAAGTAGGCTATACCACAAGCGATGGGGTATACATACAAAATCAACTAATGATGAAGGGCGATTGCACCGGCCCGCTCAGTGCCAAATTCGTATTACGCGATCCTACCGTTGATTTTGCAGTATTGGAATGTGCCAGAGGCGGATTATTAAAAGCAGGACTGGCTTTTCAAAACTGCGATGTGAGTATTGTAACCAATGTAACCGCCGACCATTTAGGTCTGGGTGGTATTGACAGTCTGGAACAAATGGCCCGTGCCAAAGCCGTTATACCCGAAACCACGTTCAACCATGGCTTTGCCATTTTAAATGCTGAAGACGATCTGGTATATGCCATGCACAAAGGCCTTACCTGTAATGTGGCCTATTTTAGTATGGATGAAAACAATCTGCGCATTAAGCAACATTGCAAAAAAGGTGGCTATGCAGCAGTATACGAAAACGGCTATGTATCTATCCTCAAAGGCACCTGGAAAATACGGGTAATGAAAGTAAGTGAGATACCGATTACTTATGGTGGTAAGGCGGTTCACAATATCATGAACACATTACCGGCTATGCTGGCGGCTTATTTGTTTAAAGACATCAGCATAGAAGATATCCGCACCGCATTAAGCACATTTGTTCCATCACCTTCGCAAACACCGGGCAGACTGAACCTGTTTGAGTTCAAACATTTCAAATTCCTGGTAGATTTTGCACATAACCCTGCCGGACTGGAGCTATTATGCGATTTCATCAAAAAAATGGATGGTGAACCCAAAGTGGGCATCATCAGCGGCACCGGCGACCGCCGCGATGATGATATTCGCGAATTAGGCCGGATTGCCGGAAGAAATTTTGACGAGATCGTCATCCGCCAGGACAAAAACCTCCGCGGCCGCAGCGCCGAAGAGATTGTTAACCTGCTGGTAGAAGGCATCAATGAAACGAAAACGCAGGATATACCCATCAACATTATCTATAATGAGAAAGAGGCCATCATGTTTGCCTACGATAATGCCAAACCCGGCTCGCTGATCACCATTATGTGTGATGTAGTGGCCGAGGCGCTGGATTTGATTAAATCGCTAAAGGAAAAAGAAGACGCGAGCTAATTAAGTACTCTGAACGTCATTGCGAGGAACGAAGCAATCTGTGCTTCACTTTTCGGGTAACCTGCTATTTGTGACACAGATTGCTTCGTTCCTCGCAATGACGGTGCCGGCTCTGTAACTAGTTGTAAGACTGCATATGTAACCAGCACCAGTGCTTTGGGCAACTCTGTTGCGTCGCACACTTCAGCGTTCCACCACCACATCAACCCCAATTTTTAATTTTTAATTGTTAATTGTTAATTACCCCCTCCGGGTTAAAAAATTTGGAACAATTCCTCTCCTCCCCTATTTTTGCACCCCATTCGTAAAGAATGTGCGGATTGCCCGATAGTATAAGGGTAGTACAACTGATTTTGGTTCAGTATGTCGTGGTTCGAATCCATGTCGGGCAACAGAAGTGGACAAATCGAAATTTTCTTCGGTTTGTCCATTTTTTTTTGCGCCAAATCCCTTGCCCACATTGAATATCAGCGAAACAGCCTCATTCATTCTCGTGGTTCGAAAAGTCATTCCGTCAAAAACGAGTTTTTCAGGAAAAATCGAACCAATCAACTTCCGTTTCCTCGCATTGTTTCCCTCCCGATATATCGCCATCATGTTAGATAAATTCTCAACTGCCTTACGTAAGATGCCGTCAATCTTAATATTCTGATTCGAGATCGAGAATAATTTTAGTTCGATGTCGTTCAGTTCGGTCTCACACTCTTTTTTAAATTCATTGTATTCGCTGCGGTCAATCTGGTCGGTCATAAATTTATTCCTGGCTTTATGCAGGTTATCATGCAGGATCGCCATGCGGTCATTATACCTTTTAATTTCAACGTTTTGTGAAACAGCCCGTTTTTTATAGACTGAATTAACGACCTCACAATATGCCTCGATCATTCCGGGCTTAGGAACCCATTTATATAATTCACGCTCAAATTGCTTGTTAACTCGGTCGCTCCGATGCCTAAACCTGCAGGCCGATTTACAGTGATAGTAATAATAAGTGCCACCGTTGCCGCGTGAACCGCTCCCTGAGAGCATTCCGCCGCAATTAGGGCAGAGCAGGTGGCCGCGCAATACCAACTCCTCAAGACTACCGCTGGTGGTTTTATAAACCTGCTTTTTACCATCCAGAAAATCCTGCACCTCTTTAAAAAGCTCTTCTGTAATAATTGGCTCATGCTTTCCCTGTAAAACCGCTTCCGGCTCATCCTTATAAGCTTTCAAATAAATCTTCCCGCAGAACACAGGATTACGGATGAGGTTCCAGAATTGTCCTTTGCAACATGGCAATCCTTTTTTCTGCGCTTCCCTCCAGACATTTTCGACATTGATTTTGTGACGTGCGATGGTGGTAAACGCCCATTTAATAATATCCGCATAGGGCTGTTCCGGCGCGATGTATTTCTTTCCATCCGGCGTGATCCTGTTGATGTACCCAAGAGGCGCGCCATTCATCCAGCGCCCTTCTTTTACAGCCCTGCGCATCCCATACCGCACGTTCATGGAACGCCGGTCATTCTCTACCTCCGGTGCTGTGAGATAAATCCCTAACATGATCTTGTTCTCAGGGATATCAAGATCCAACGGCTGCTCAATCGCATACGGCTCTACGCCCAACTTCCGAAGTATACCGATCATCTGGAACGCATCTGCAGCGTTCCTGCTGAACCTGTCCCATTTAGTGAACAGGATCATGTTGATCGAATTCTTTTTCTTCTTTAAATCAGCGAGAAATAATTTCCATGCAGGACGTAGGAAAGTCTTTGCGGAATAATCCTCGTAAATGACATTGCGCACAGTAATTTTTTTAAAGTCACAATACTTGCGCAAACGTTCCTCCTGGTCGCGCTGTGAATAGCCCTTTTCGGCCTGTTCGTCCGTACTCACACGGATGTAGAGATCAGCTTTCATTTTCAATAATTTGGTCAAGGGATTCTGTGGCCAAATTAATCATGAAGGAGAGTATGATTTCAGCCTGCTCTAGAGATACTAAGGTACCATTTTCTTTGAGAATATTCATGATCTTCTCAGCGTTTAAATCTTTCATTCATTCTCACATTTTTCCATTCTCGCAAAACAAAAAAGCCGGTAACATCTGTCACCGGCTTTACAATCTTTTAAACTCCACAACCGCTTTCACATATTCATTCTCTGCAGGAACATATTTAATGTATCCAAACATCGCCAGGTCTTTGATCCGCGTAAGATAAGTGTCCCGTTTCCGGATCTTCGTTAACTGCAACATTTCATAGGTCGCTACCTCAAACGGCGCTTCAGTTCCTGCTCGCAACCATACATGCAACAACGCAAAATAGACAACGATGTGCCCAGGCCCGATTCGAGGATCATCCGCAATCGTTTCATAAAAATCTGAAAAGCTGATCAGTGTTTCCATGATCACCTTTCACTGGATCGCCTTTGCGCCTTACGCGGATTCTTCGTTAACAATTTACCCGCGCTAACGGCCGACCCGCTTTTGCCACTGGCATCTTTTTTCACCAGTAATTTTTTCTTTAATGCCATCTGCTTTTCCATCCAGCGGCTGCTCAAGAAACGTATTGCATCATCAAAAGTGATGAGCGCAGACTCATCATAAAAATGAAACCGGTCTGAAATTTCATGATGACTTCGAAGCGTTGGAAGATCCAAAATCAAAGGCTCAAGTTTGGTACCTGCCCAGTATTTATATTTCAACAAAACAGGCCCGCCCCCGACACCATCCAGTGAACGCAATATTTCATAAGCGGTCAAAACAGTATTCGCATCAAGCGAAACAACAGAAGATCGGCCCTCAAACAAAATGTTCCAATCCACAGTTTTCATGGAATTTTCTAACGACGCTAATTCTTGCGGGATCTCAACTTCCTTGCACAAGGTTGCAGTATAGTTCCACAGCTCATACAATCCATTCCCGTCCCGCTGAATCGACACCGTAAAATGAAACACATCACCACGCACCACGCGCCGATGCACCAATTCAAAAACAACTGGTGCAAAACAAATATTACACCTTAGCATCGTTTCCACCGATGGCTCAAAACCCAGCGTAACCAGCCGGGTTTTGAGCGCCTGAACATTCTTCTCATTCATCACGATCTATTTTAATTTCTGCCCTTTCTTCACTCCCTTCTTCGGATTCTTATCAATCAAACCATTCGATGGTTTATTCTTCGCAAGCAGATCCTTCTTCTGGTATTTCACCCTCGGCTCATTTACCTGGCTCGCTTCCAGCTTCGTCGCGTCAGCCGGCGCCATCCCATATTTCTGCGCCACTTTCTCCATAGGATAATACATCTTCACCCCATCCTTGTCATACATATTCATCGTCTTGTACCGGGGATTCGCTTCGAGGAAAACCTTTACCTCCTTCCCATCCTTCATCAAAATGGTTTCGGGCCTGTTACCCTTCTCGAGTGACTTCATCAGAGTTTTATACTGATCAGGATATTTGAGCGCCTTGAAAGGCAAACGTTCAACCGCTTCCTTCAGGTTGAAACCATAATTGCTTCCAAACTGCCGCAGTTTCGGATAGCCCGTTTTCATATCGATATTTTCATGATCGATGATCTGCCAGGCTTTATAAGGAGATCCCTCACGCGGAGTAATTTCTTTGAAGGAAGAACGCCCGTTCAAAAGGTTGCACGATTCTTTAAACGTGATGTTCTGCCCCTTGCCATTCACATAGATAAACTGTGATTTATCCTTTTCTGTCTCAGCACCTTTCAACGTAGCGATATAACTGTTGCAGAAATAATTATCCTTTCCATCTTTTACAGAGTGGCGGAAATGAATCACTGCTTCCATTTTATCCTTGTCGTACTCCCTGCTGTCATTCAAAGAAAACTCCGGATTTCCTTCTTTCATTTTCTCTTCCAACTGCTTTGCCAGCCCTTCACCAAATCCTAAGAACTTCAATTGGTTACTTAAATACTCCAGATTCTCATTATTCATAATTATTTTTTTTCGTTCGTTTAATATTGCTTTTGGAAAATAACCGCGTTGCTTTTCCATCACTACCGATTCATTCACAGGCGGCACATATTTCACACCGGGCATAACAGCTTCCACCTTTTGTTTGAAGTCATCAAGAGAATCAATTCTGATAACATTCAATTTATCCAAATCGCTAAAATTCTGATCAGCATATTCATCAGCATCGGCAGGATTAGAAAAGAATTGGATATCGTCCTTGTGTATAAACAGTAGCGTATTGTTATATGCCGCCCAATGTTCTTGCCGGGACATAGCAACACGAACCCTCTCCCACACTTCCGGTGAGATCAAATCAGATACTTCCATGTTCTAAAATTCTTTGGCAAGCATCACCTGCCGGTTATAGGCTTTGAGGTACAAGTGTCTTCCACCATTTCGCTCAAGGATTTCTACTGCGAAATGTTTGTCATCGGGAACCGTAAACTTTTCCAATACCACCACCCATAATCTTCCGCTGTGTCCTTTGATCGTGCCAGTGTCACCTTGCAGGTGGGCCGGCCGCAGGATGATCTCCTGTGAAGCAGTCCGTTTACTGATACTGTTATCCCTTATATAAAACCGAAGTTGATCAATATCATACCCGATCTGAGAACGGTTCTCAATCTTCATCTTGCAATAAAGCTGCGATCCGTGCACATACCATCCAAGCATGGATAACTTCATCTTACTTGATGAATATTGCAGGTGAACAAGATTCGGCTTCATCTTTAACACACTCTCACTAATACTGGAAAACTTACTCTCCGTAAACACGGTCAGCTTGTCATTAAGATGTATCGAAAGATGCAACGGATCTGTATTGTACTTCACCAAAAACGAAAACAGTTTTCCATCCGTAGTAACCACCGTGAGATTCGTTTCCTTCAAACTATCACCCACCGATTTTACTTTCAGAATATTATCAGCAGATTTCTGCACCATGATCTCGTTACTCCCGCGGTCAATCGAAACGATCGCCGAAGGAAAAATCAAACTGGTTGTTTTATTCATACAGACCTCAATCCTGATCGCATCCGTATAGATCTGGGCGTAACCGCTAACGACCAACGCAAAAAATAATATGACAAGTGCCGCTCTCATTTATCTTTCGCATCTTTCAGCAACACCATGTAATTGGATTTCACCGTAACTCTCACCTGTTTTACTTTTTTACTTAACAATCTTTTCGCCGCCCCGATCCCCGCCGCTGCCGCCTGCGCCTTAAGCGATGGATCCATGTTCACAATTCCCAGCGACTGCACTGACTGATCGCCTTCCTGCTTCACCACCTCCCGCGCAGCAGAACCAGGAATATAAATTCCTTCCAACCCGTTCATGTCGTAAACAGTTAGAGAAACAGGAAACAAATTCTTATCATATTGGATCGAAGTAACAAACACCTTCAAACGTTCCTGCACGATCTCAGCGGTTCCATAAACAAAACTGCCCAAGGGAATCTTTGAACCATTGACAAACACATCTTTCAAGAGCCGCATCTTAACAACAAAACCCGATTGCAAAACTTGTGCGCCATGAATCACTGCAGTAATAACACCAGGAGCACCCACACCAACGGTAGCAGAAGAATAAAAAGAAGTACGTACACTATCAGCCTTTCCAAAAAAATCACCACCGTCATTGCCCTCGCTATTTACAGACACAGCATAAACAACACCCTTCTTCTCAACCAACCTTTCTTTCACTCTTTCCGGATGCTGAACATCCAGCAACTTCTCTAAAGTGTTATTGATCTCCTGCATGTCAGGATCGACGCCCGGAGCGAAAACAGGTTGCACACGTTCTTCCATTTCTACCACAGGCATTGCAGGTTTTCTAATCAGCGGCTCATCAAGCCTCGACCGAAGTTCTTTCAGCTTCCTGTTGATCTCTTCTTCTGTGTGATCAGGTTTAGACAAACCAATCGAAGTATTTAACTTTCCTGAACCGAGAGATGTTTTCTCCACGACAACAGCAGTATAATTCGGATCCATCCTTTCCTGCTCGCTTCGTTTCAAAGAATCCTTATCCGCCATCGCATAGAAACTCATCTTATCAACCATCGAGGTTCCGGCCTTAGTATCAGGTAACTGCGTATTCAAACCGCGCGCAACAGGCGCAGCTTCGGCAGCAACACCGGCACCGCCACCCAGCAACCAAAACACCAATGTCACAAACGGCATCACGATCAGTGGCAGCAATACCAAAAATTTTCTTCGTTTCAAAAATTGCTGTGAATGATTCATCTTGTCTCTGTTTTTAAATCACTGTTCTCAAGCGTCTCCCATTTCTCGATCAGGAAACCATGGGGATTATGGTCACTCCTTGCAACATTTCGCAAAAAGCCCTGCGTAATTAAATTCCGGGTAACAATGCTCGTCGGACGAATGATCTCTATTGTTGCATAACACTTGAATCCATATGGCACTACACGCGTATCAACAACAACACTATCCACGCTGATCTTTTGACTTATGTCTCCCGAAATGACACCAGCATAGTATCCTGTTTCCTTTAAGTTATCATACTGCCTTTTTGCAGACACATCAGCGAGGTATAGGGCGCATCGTAAATTTGATTCGATCACTTTCTCATCTGGATCAAGTGAAAAGAATGAAGTGTGAAACATCCTCACATGATCACGTGCTTCCACAGCGATATTTTCTTTTCGGGAACCCGCAAACGCTTCAATCGCCTTATCCCCAGCCATCACATAAATCCTATCACTAAACCGTGCAGATAGTTCATAGCTTTTGAAGAGCACATAACAACACAGTAGAAGGCATCCACAAACCAGGAGCATAGAGACCCCACGCACATACCGAAATGCCGAATCAATATTCTTCGCCTGCCGGAATTTCACTTACCACCTATTTTATCCTTGAAATAAGCATTGCTTGTCGCGCTATCTGCAATATTCCCGCTCATCCGGGAAGAGCCGTCGCCGTAGGCATCCGCCGGCATACTTCCGCCACCCGTCGCCGCAGCCCCCGCAGCCTTGGTAGCCGAATACGCAAACGAACTGATCTTATGCGCCAGCGCATTACCACCACCTGCATTGACTATATAATTCGCAACCGACGGCACCGTGAAATAACCAACGATCGCAATCAATAAAAACACGAGGTAAGCCGTCCCCGTCATATCAAACGAACCGCTGCTAGCAACATCCGCCAGAATCATATTCTCCTGGATCTTTGCGATGATCGCACCAAAAATGTTCGCCACCGGCAACCACAAAAACACATTCACATACCGCGCCAGCCAAACAGTAACCGTATGATGAAACCCGTCATAAATACTGATTGCAAAAACAAACGGACCAAGTATCGCAAGCACGATCAAATAAAAAGTGCGGATCGTATTGATGCAAAGTGATGCAGCTTGAAACACCAACTCCAAAAATTCACGGAGCAATTCACGTATCCAGTTCGCAGGATTCAGGGCACCAAGCCCCATCGTACTCGAATCCTTCAACATTAAATATTTCTTAATCACGTCATTGGAATTTTTCACCATCGCTTCCGTACCCACCACAGTCGGTTGCAATACCCCATTGATCAGCGCTATCACGGATGGAAAAATCAAAATGCAGAAGCCAAGTACAAACGGCCTAAGCAAACCATACAGGTCCACCGGTTCCGCGTTCGCAATGTGTTTCCACACCCGCATCCCGATAAACCACAACGCCCCAAACCCCGCGATCAATCTCGCCACCCCAATCAGCTGCGAACAAAGAGGCATCATGTCCCTGTACAACTGCTCCAGAATCAAATGCAGGCTTTTCATTTAATGCCGTTTAAACTTTTCATAGCTTTAATATCCTTTTGCCTTTGCACCCGCAACCTGATCACCTCTTCATTCAAAGCATTTAGTTTCCGCAACTCAGCCAGCAAGGCTTTCATAGAGTCATCGATCCTGTCAATTGCCGCGATCCGCTCTTCATCATTCATCCGCAGTTTCCCAGGCGTAACTATCAACAACAACTCACTTAACCGCTTCACAGTTTCATTCAACAGCTTAAATCCTTGCGCCTGCCGCTCCATTAATTCAGCCGCACTAAACACCCTGCTCGATACACATTTCCGGTACCCAGCCGCATTCTCTCTTTGCATCAGATCCTGCGTAGTGGCAATTACCTCAACAACACCATACCTCTTAACCGGCGCGTTCACCTCCAGCAATCCATCGAGATAATTTTTATGCAGGTCAAAATTCCCTTTGGAAATATTGATCACATTGCCATACCCCTTGGCCAAACTATTGTACCCGTTAACCATGCTTTGGTACATGGATTTCAACTGCGCGAGCTTTTCTATATCCATCACGAGTTGCTGAATCTCCTGGCTCTGCGAATAACCCGATACACAAGAACCTACCCATAACAGTAAACAACACATCTTCTTCATGGCACCTGTATTAATCGTTTCATTTTTTGAATGTTCTCTTTTTGCTGCCTCCGCATCTCATTCACCTGCATTACATCACCATTAAGTCGTTTCATTTGAACAAGGCAGGAATCCATGGCATCTGATGCGCGAGCGATACTTGATAACCGTTCCGCATCATTCATTTTATAAACACCTGATACAAGCTTTTGCACCTGTTCCAGGTTCTGCAAGCTTTCATTCAGGATAGAACCATGCATCACAGCAATCTGCGATAACTCAGCTGGGGTATATAAATAGCGAACAGCAAGAAGCCTTCTCGCATTATTGTATTCCGCAACAATCAGCACCTGTTTGCCGATCACATCTTTCGCCAAAGCAAATTTTGAAACAGCGGCCTTAACCGTTTGCAGTTCATCAAAATAGTTTTGATACAAAGCTCTCTGCTTATCGCTCCACGATTTGATCTCATCCAGTTTCAACGCGTGGAGTTTATTTTCCATCTCCTTCTGCGCATTTTGCAAAACCATAGTCTGGTTCTGCAGCTTCTGAATTTTTAAATCAATGGCTTTAACCACTTTACCAATGATCGTTCCAATGATCGGCATCTGTGCAGAACCAATACTAGAAAGAAACAACAGCACACAAAGCAACAGCGCCTTGATCCCTGCCTCCATACTCCCAAATCGTTTCGCCGCTTTCATCACTTTCAATTTTTCTGTTTGTTCCGTCGTATAACATAGATTCTCTTCAGGCGATACCTGTATTCTGTACACTTTATTATGCGTAGAAAAATATGCCTCCTTGTATTTCTCAAATGGATCGTTTGCTTTATTGATCGACAACACCTGCTCCGTTTGCTTGTCACTAAATCCCAACAGCTCCTGCACCTGTGAAAACTTGTTCTGGTACTTCGACTGATCCAATAGGATTTTACAATCACAGTTATTGATGATCGAATTCTTCACAATTGCAGAAGAAATCATGTCTTCAATCTCTTGAGACACCAACCACAATTCACCATAATATTTCCGGATCGTTTTCACCCAATACTGGATCGCTTCTTCCATACTTTGTTTCGCCAGCGCCTTCCAAACTTCCTCCAGCAGCAACACCTTGCGTATTCCTTCCAACCTCCGCATCTTCGCAATAAACACATCCATCAAAATGATCGTAACCACCGGGAACAGAATTGGGTGATCTTTAATGTTGTCCAACTCAAAAACAATAAAACGCTGCGACAACAGATCCAGATTAGATGTAGCGTTCAACAAATAATCAAACTCCCCACCCTTGTAAAACGGCCGCAACACATACAGGAAATTAGAAACATCAAAATTCTTATCCTTCACTCCCTGCCCTGCCAGCACAGTAACAAACACTTCCGACAAGAACTCGTAAAAAGAATCAAAACACCGGAACGCAACTGCTGAAGAATAATACAACTGCAATGCATTCGATAATGCCACGTACTCAGATCGGTTAAAACCTTCATCATCCTTTTTCCAAAGTGCGATTAATAAATTTTTCAAACTCTCTTTCTTCTCCGTATCCAGCACAACACCATCATTCAAAAAGAAAGGATTAAACGAAATCGGTTCCGCTTCCGAATAAGTGAAATAAGTTCCACCCAGCATCTCACACAACCCACGATAAGAATGACCCACATCAACAATTACAACATGCGACCTACACTCGTAATAAGAGCGAACCATGTGATTGGTCAGGTAAGATTTACCACTACCCGATGGTCCTATGATGATCTTGTTGCGGTTAGTGATCACGCCCCGCTGCATCGGTTCATCCGACAGATCAACATGCAAAGGCTTTCCCGAGATCCTGTCACTCAAACGCAAACCGATCGGACTGAGAGAAGAACGGTAATTGGTTTCAAAATTAAAGAAACACGCCGCCTGGTGTGAGAAAGTATCGAAGGTTTCATTCACAGGAAAGTCTGCCGCATTGCCGGGTATCCCCGCCCAGAAAATCTGCGGCGCACCAACCGTTTCAATCTTAGGTGAAGCGTCCAGCTTCGCAAACGCCGCCGCGCATTGGTTACGAATAGAAGCCACTTGACTCTTATCATCCGTCCATGCCAACACATTAAAATGAGCCTTCACTAGCATCCTTCCATTTCCAATCGCTTCATTTAAAAACGCATCCGTTGCATCCCTCCCGATTGCATTCTCCCGACTGTATGCTGATAAACTTTGCAAGCGCAGTTTTTTCGATTCCAACTTCTTCAGTGTTTCAGAAGCATCATCTATAAACAGATACTGGCTGTACACATGGTTACACGACAACAACTGTCCCAACGGAGAAGCAAATCCCACACTGAACTTTGTGCGATCAGTAGAAAACTTTTCATAATTAATCCGCGAACCACAGTAAGCAGGCAGATCATCCGGCGATGCCATCGTAAACAATTCACAATGTTTCTCACCAACCTGCACACCACCATCAAAAGAAAGATCACGCACAACATTGTCCGTACCAAGATTCAAATACCGGTTAACAGCAGTTACCAGCTCACTGTCACCAAGTCTTTTCATCTGCACAAACCCACTATCGATCATCACCCTCTCAAACTGTCCACAACTTTGCAGGAACGATTCAAAGAACTTTTGATCCAGCGTATCAACGGGTACGATATGCTTTCGCAGCAAAGTAGAAAACGCCGAACTAGGCAATTGCCTGTTGCGGGGCTTCTTCGTCAAAAACAAAAAACAAGCATGATCCAGATATGGCCGCTCATGAAAGAACCGCTCACTACTCCGCGATAAAAACGAAGCACCTTCAACAAACGCAGCTTTGTATTTCGCTTCCCTGAACCAATCCTGCTTGTAAAGAACAGATTGTGCTGGCAATAATTTGATCGCCTTAACCCATGCCTGGTGAAACGCTTCATACTCCGCAGCATCCATCGAAAAGATCTCCGGAAGTTCCAGCCTGTATCCAATCGTGATGTCCCCCATCTTCGAAAGGATCGCATCATTCTCTACCGACCAGATTGGCAACACTTCGTTCACTGTCCTCATCACACAATTCCCTTTCTACACTTTTCCTTGAACTTCCTTTCAATGCCAAAGGCACTGACCTTCGAGCAATTTCCTTCATCAACCCATGCTCACCATACTTCTTACTGCACCGGTGCACAAACACAAACAATACCGATCCTAATCCAAGCACAACGAAAACGCAAATACTTAAAACAACACCCGCGATATACATTACAGCAAACAACAACAGCAGTGCCACCACTCCGCCACACAACCACCAGATCCATTGCGCCTTCAGCCCTTTGAACACCACCGGCTGCCCAATTCCCTTGTTGACCTTGTAAACACTACTCACTCAATCACCCCCGCGAAATAATCTGTCACCATTCCTGAGATCGCATAATCCAATTGCCTGTTCTCATCCGGATCCTCGCGCAAAGGCATCGTTTCAAAATAATAACTGCAGAGTTGAATCAGGTGAATGATCTCGTATCGTAACATCCCCGATTCGCGGAGCCGTAAATAATCATCCGGAAACTCATCTTCCAGCAGATCACGCAGGTAATTATATTTCGATGGCTTTAAATCAGCAGTCATCAAATCAAGAAACTCAGCATCAGGAATTGGCTTTGATTGCAGAAGCACCAACTCAACTTCCCTTATCTTCTCGATCACCCAAGCATGCAACGAATCAT
This sequence comes from Sediminibacterium sp., assembly GCA_965283715.1. GTDB lineage: Bacteria > Bacteroidota > Bacteroidia > Chitinophagales > Chitinophagaceae > Sediminibacterium. The sequence continues at coordinate 646,697 of CBDIPL010000003.1, forward strand.
CTTCATCCAGTTGCTGCAATAGGTCAGGATTGTTCTCACGTATGTAGCCCAGAAGCAGGCCTTGTAATTTGTCGCTCATAATCTTTTACCACGTTGTTTGTTCGTTCTTATTTTCTTTTCAATCAGTTTAGGTTTTTCCACCTTCCGCTGCAGGATCATACCGCTCTCATGAACCACGAACTGCGTTAGCAACTCTTCCGTTATTTTTTTCGCGTAGTCTGCAGTAACCCAACCATCCTCTTCCGCTTTCCACAACACGCCAAGCGGATCCATTTTGTCCAGTCTTGGTAGCGTTACCTCAATCGCATGTTTTGCAACCACAAACTCTTCCCTGGTTCCCGTAAAAAGGTTTTTATTTTCCTTATCGAATCCCAATTTGAAATCACCATCCGCAGTTTCATACAGGTCATCCAGACTGATGCTGTTTGCGAAATTGTCTACATCACGGAACTGGTTCAACCTTATATCGAGATAGAACTTTGTCCCACCAATGTCGATGATGGGTAATTGTCTCGCCCGCCTGCTGCTCATAAAAACTTGCCGTTTTAAAATATCACCAATGTGCAACAGGTCATTAAACCGTTGAATTTGCGCCGCGATCATATACCAAAAAATGCTTTGATCACCGTTACCACCACGACAAGGAAGACGCAGCTTCCAAACCATGCCGCTGCCACCTTACCCGTATCATGATCACCAGCGTTCCATTTCTGAAACACCTTCACCGCACCGATCAACCCAACGATCGCACCAACCGCATACATTAACTGCGTACCACTAGTGAAATAACTTCTCACCTTCGTATTCGCATCCTGAATACCAGCGTTACCGTCTTGCCCATAGACAACCACCGCAAACAAAACACAAATCACTACCACACAAATTCGTTTCATCACTCAGATTTTATTCACTCACAAAAGCTCCATCCACTTACATCTTCACATATCACCCTTCACCATGGATGGAGCAAACCCTTCTCTAATCTTTCCACAACGTCTCATACTGCTCGAGGCTTAAACATGGCAGCCCACGAATTTCCAATTCGTCCTTGATGTATTCATTGATCCTGCTTTTAAATTCAGTCGGTCTCAGGATAAGAAAGTTTTTTATTGTGTGTTGCATAGAGAAGAATAGTTCCGCCTCCACGGTTTCATTCCCGGCTGCATTGCGGATCAACTGCCCCAGCTCACTCACCAACTCATGCACCATCCGCATAGGATCACTAATTGCAGTAACCGGTCTGTCGATCATTTCCTGCAAAGCATCACGCTTAGAAAAAAACAGCTTGTTCATTTCCTTTCTATAATAAACGACTACAATAATCAAAGTGTAAACCACCAGCAATGTGCCGGTAAATAAGAAGTAGTTTGTCCAGGAAAACGAAGAGAACATTTGCTTTGTCTTTTGTTATACAAAGCTGGGTTGAAAGAGAAGTTTGATTGATCACCAGATGATGATTACGAGAAAGATTTTTATCATCAAATGATGATTACCCAGCTTTCATGATATACTCCTTTGAAATTGGAGAATTAAAATATAATTGAAGAGTAGGTATAAAACTTTTCCAATTTTTATTTTTACAATAAATTTTTTTTCTCAAAATTCTTCACACGTCGGTGGTTACGTGTAAAACTATTATTCAAGCCTACTTAATTGATGTTCAATGAATAACGATAGCACTTGCGCTTAACACAAAATAACACTATCTAACACACTACTGATAATCATTAAGTTATAAAAGAATCAGCAACCGTTCTATCCACACCTGTGTATAAGAAGTATTAGGTTTTATCTGTCCTCCTATCATAAATTTGGAATGTGAATAACTTAAACGGAGAAAAGCAAATAATTCAAACTTTTCAACGTTTGTTAATAAAACAAGATTTTAAACGCATTTGAAAAAATATAGCTCTGCTATATTAGGCTTTGGCCCCTCTGCAGTAATCCTATTTTCAAATCGCACCAACAACAATTGGAATATCGACTGCTGCTCCTTCTTTTTGAATACGACGCAAAAAAAATGGAGCAACGATACGACTCGATGCTCCTTTTGTTAGAAGCCTGGAAGGGCTCCCTATTCTTTTTCGAACGTAAATGTAGCAGAATTTTTTAAAAAATGCTACAGGCCCTTTCCATGGCTTCATAAATGGTGCATAAATACCATTTTATGAAGGTAAATCAACCCTTTAGACTCATTGACATTCTGGCAATTGCCTCAATTTTAGGCTATTCCCAGCATTTTTCTCCCCGACCAGATGGGATGATCCACTGCATAACCGACCCAAGGGTAGTTTATGATTTAGAAGATCTGGCAGTTAAAGCCATTTGCTTGCATGAACTTGAAGTGAGCTTGTACCTTATTTCAAGCCGCGATGGAGTACATCATGGTACAATGGTTGAACACTGGAGTGATGCAGTATAAAAATATCCTCTTGAGTCATCTCAAGAGGATATTTAATTTTTACTTAGTAGGATTAATCAACTGAGATTTTTTATGCCTACAAATTGAATTGGGCGAAATTCCCAGGTACGCGGCTAAATGGCGGTCAGTTATTCGATTGCTGTTTAGCATCAGGGATGGTTAATTTGTAGATATCTAAGCCTTTCATTTGAATTGGCCAGTAAAATTTTTGCATGATTTTCCATTTGTATCAATTGCAATTGGTAAACATTTTGAAAATGAATACTTAGTTCAGGATATTGTGCTAATAACTGTTCGTGATCCGAATGTGTTATATAAAATATTGTTGAAGGCTCAATTGTTCGAATACAAAAATCAGACGGTTCGTGATTAAAATAGCTTTTTATTGAGAACAAGAATTGATCCTCCCTCGAAAAGCAAACTACTACTTCCTTCGAACCCGTTTCGAAATACATTTTTAATAGCCCTCGTGAAACAAAACTCATCTTGTCACAAATTGCACCTTCCTGAAGCCATACCTGACCTTTTCTAAGATCTTTTTGCTTTACCAATTTTGTAATAGCCCCCTGAACCTCATGAGGTAAAGGAAAAAATGAGTTCAGATAATAGAGAAAACTAAGCACACCAGCTATTGAAAATTTCCAAAATTCACCCTCAAACTAAACCCAAACGAATTACTAAAAGGGGACACCGCGGCCACCATCCCAAACGGAACCAGGTAATGAAAATCAATCCCCCACGATTGATCCAATACCAATCCCTTGTACCCAACTCCCAGCCCAAAAAATGTCCTGTTCCCCCTGGTCTTATTCTCTAAACTCACACCCCCACGCAAATAAAACTCCCCCAAATACCCATACTCAATTCCAGAATTAACGCGCAGCAACCCCAACTGCCGAGGTTCCGAGAAAGAAGCCACCATCCCCGCCAATATACCCTTGTCCAAAGAAGCGGAAGATGGCACCAACAACTTATTCAAATCCAACCCCGCCGAAAACAAACTCCCTTCTTCATCCACAGCAGAATACCCAACCCCAACCCCCAAATTCAAAGGCAGTGATGTTTTATCAACCGAAGACATATACCCAATTTTCGGCCCTACATTTGAAACCACCGCCCCCCACTCCAGTCGCCGGTTCACATCACCTAGTTCAACAAACTGGTAATAGCTGAGATCACCACAGATTCCATAACTATTTTTAGATCCCTCTTCAAACACATTCTGTCCCAGAAATTTAAAGCTACCAGCAAATGAGGCATTTGCACCTATCTGCAGCGCATAGGAAAGTCCAATATTAAATTCACGCGCATTATGGGATGCAATCGCAGCCCCATTATTATCACGAGTAACCAGAGAACCCATGTTCAGATAATTGATGCTTGCCCCGACAGCAGAACTATTTGATACATTACCCACATAATTCAGATTGACAAACCGTGTATCATCACTGATCCCAACCAGCCATGGCATATAACTGATAGAAGCTTGGTGAAAATTTTGCGCGAAAGCAATCTTGGAAGCATTGTAGTAAAGGGATTGATTGTCCACCGCAGATGCGATCCCAGCATCTCCCATACTCAAACCCCGGCTCGATGCAGGGATGCGCAAAGAAGGAAAAGCCGTAACCACAGGTGCAGGTGATTGCCCGCGCACAAAACCACTAACCACTAGCACCAAAAAAAATAAAGCCCTCATGGTATCATAATTTTTAAAGTGGTGGTATCAGATACTTCATTCAGATCATCAATCGCATATAATAAAACGACCTGCTCTCCACGCGAATGAAATGTCCAGTAAAAAACTGGCTGCACAGTTTGCATAGTAACCCCGTTAATAGTAAAATGATACGACATGATCTTTCCATCAGGTTTCACACAGCCTGACGCATCAAACAGATAATTGTAATTATTGAGCACAGCACTATCAAGGAACTTCGCAACCAACAAAGTTTTGATTTTTTGATTGGCGGCACATTTAATGATTAATTGATTAGAAGTAGTCTTCCCCAATTGATCAGTCAAATAAAAATCAACCGCATAGATCCCAGGCTCATCACAACTGACAAACAATGCAGTACTATCATTGGCAACAATTACCCGGCGTGACTCTGTTAGCAAAACACCGCGGTACCAGAAATGAACCTTGCCGCTGGTATCACTGTATTCAATATTCATCTGTTGTGTTGCAGGTGTACTGTGCAGCCATAACTTTCCTGTACCATTAATATTCAGATAGTCTTTTTCGCGAACACGGATCGTATCCGCATTAAAATATAAGACTGGTGCCGGCGCAGCTTGATACAAGGAAATATATTTATCACTGCACGCACAAAACAAAAGAAGTATTGCAAATAATGTTTTCATTTTAGTTTTTATATATTTTATCAAAATGTTTTTCCCCGTTATACACGCCCGTAATAAAATAGGTAACATTTGCAGCAAGGCCTTCCAGCCGATCCAACTGAAACAGGTTCTCTCCCTTTACACCATTGAACTCCCACGAGCGAACCCATTGTCCCAAAGCAGTAAAAAGATCAACTCGAACTGTTTCATTCCGCCGCAGTATCACCGAAAGTTTTAAATCATTATGGAATGGGATGGGAAACAGGTTCCAGTCTTTCAGGTTACCCATAACGGATTTGTCAGGAATGACCACTGTATCTTTTGCAGCAACCCGCAAAACCCCAGCAAACTCAGTCGCACAATTCCTTTCACTCACAGCCATTACTTTAATCACCAGGCTGTCTGATGTTTTATAAAACTGTTGCTGAATTTTATTGGAAAAGGTGACAGCCTTCTGGCTGTCACCTAAATCCCATTGGTAAGTAGCGGCACCTGTTACATCGGCCACCAGGTTTGCTTTGCCACCGTATGGGATTTTGTTGGGGGTAATTGTTAAACGGCCAGCCGGAAACTCAGTATCATTGGAGGTAACGATAACTTTCGCGCTATCAAAACATCCTTCTCTTTTAACCAAAACCTGATACTGTCCGGCCAACGCCGAAAAACTCCTTTCATTTCCAAGGATCTCTCCCCCAGAGTTACTGCTGACTCGCCAATCCGTCCATCGGTACCATTCATAGGAAAGATCTTTATCTGGCGGTGATGCCAATAATTTTGTTCTACCATCCTTGCATACTTTTAAATAACCGGTAATGATCGGCGTAGTAATGCTTCCGACAGTAATTACGATGGCATTGGAAATAACAACAGCATTGCACCCTTCGTTAGAACTAACCATCACTGTATAAGTTCCAGCTTGCGTAACTGACAATGTTTGAGACTGATTGGATTCGAGCATTACACCATTACGATACCATGTATACGTAAATCCTTCCGACCAATTAGTGATCGTGATCTGACCCGTTTCTCCATTACACAAATGTGTTTGCGGAGAAATAATAGTTGCCACGGATGGCAAGGGATTCACCACCACCGTTGCACTACCACTTGCCGGGTTGGCACAGGACGCGGCGCTGGAAATTCCCACCAGTGAATACACATAGACTCCAGCAGTAGTTACGGGCACATTCACCGTAACCGAATTCCCCGTTGAAGTCGTAACCGTTTGATTCGCGCCACCATTAATTTGATAAGTGAATGTATATGGCGCTGTTGCATTGTTTCCGGTAAATAGTATCGCACGAACACCTCCATTTTGACAAACCGTTGCATTCCCAGAAATAGTTGCCACTGGCAAAGGATTCACAACTACCGTTGCATTACCCGAAGCTGTATTTAAACAAGTATTTCCGGATTCCTGCACACTCACTAATGAATAAGTGAAGGTTCCCGCAACATTGGTTGGCACAGCAACCGTAACTGAATTACCAGTTGTTGTGGTAACAGATTGATGCACGCCCCCATTAATTGAATAGGTAAACACATAAGGAGCCGTTCCCGCAGTTCCGATAAATATGACCGAAGGATTACTTGCATTCTGACAAACGGTAACAGATCCGCCAATCGTTGCAGCAGGCAATGGCCGCACAACCACCGTAGCAGTTCCAGATGCAGTATTCACGCACGCCGTTGAACTCGCATCACGCACACTAACCAAAGAATACGCAAATGTTCCGGCAGTATTAGTTTGTACTGCTACGGTTATACTATTCCCAATAGCAGTTGTGACCGTTTGATGCGATCCTCCATTGATCGAATAGGTAAACGTATAAGGCGCAACACCACCCACCCCATTAAAACTGATCAAAGGTGAAGCGGCATTCATACATACCGTATTATTTCCGCTAATATTAGCAGCAGGCAATGCATTGACTACTATCGTAGCAGATCCACTCGCAGCAGAAAGGCAAGAACTGCTACTCGATTCCCGCACACTGACCAATTCATAAACATAGTTTCCGGCGTCGTTGGTAGACACAGTAACGGATACGCTGCTACCACTAGCACTTGTTACGGATTGGTTAGCACCTCCATTGATTCTATAATAAAAAGTATAAGGCGCTACACCACCACTACCCGTAAATGTTATCGAAGGACTACTCGCTTTTTGACAAACTGTAGTTGAACCTGAAATCGAAGCAGTCGCCAATGTATTTACCGTAACAGGAATCGAAGCAGATGTTGCCTGACATCCATTTCCATCTGTCACCGTTACATAATAATTGCCACTGGTATTTACATTAATACTATTTGTTGTCGCTCCGGTACTCCATAAATAAGCAGAACCTGCGCTTGCATTTAATGTCACAAAACTACCCGCGCAAATAGTTGTTGACCCAGATGGACTGATCGAGGGAACAGTGACCGAATAATACGCAACTGTTACCGTTGCAGAAATAGCAGCGCAGCCATCTTTCATAACCGCTACCGAATAATTGCCTGGCCCGACAACAATCGTTCTTGTCGTTTGCCCATTGCTCCATAGATAGCTATCATAACCAGCACCCGCATCCAATGTTTTTAAGGATCCGGGACAGATATAAAAATGACTACCCGGCACAGGTGTCGGGCAAGAGGCAGTGGTGATGACCACCACATTACTGGTATTACTGTTCCCACAAGCATTATAATCATAGGCATAGTACGTTCCACCAACTGCGGTGGTCAGTGTATTCCCTAATGCCCCATTTGACCAGACAATATTGCTGCCGCTCGAACTTAATACCGCTGATTGCCCGTTGCAGAGCAATTGGTTACCGGGGGGCGTAACGGTTGGTGCAACGGGACGGTTCAGCGTAATGACAGAAATGGTATTACTGGATGGAGAAGTTCCACAAACATTAGATGCTGTGGCAGTATAATAACCTTCCATCGAAACAGAAATATTGGATCCCGCGCCAATCGAACTTCCATTATGAAACCAGTTGCCATGTATATTGGAATACAAAGTAGTGGAAGCACCATCACATATAAGCAATGGACCAACCGGTGTAATCGATGGTGCTGCAGGCGTAGTCGAAGTTGTCAATACAATAACATTTCCATAGCCACTACTGCCACATCCATTGGTCTGATAAGCTGAATAAGATCCGGCAGCATTCACGGTAATACTATTACCCGTTTGCCCATTACTCCAGGTTACACTACCAACGGGAGAAACAACATAGAGTGTTGCACTCGCGCCATCGCATAATATATTCCCTTGACTATTTGCAATCGTCGGCACAACTGGAACACCACCGGTTGTAATCGTAATGGTATTACTGGCCAAACTGTTTCCGCATTCATTACCCACATACACAGAATAGGTTCCCGCAGCATTCACGGTAATACTGGTTCCTGTTTGTCCATTGCTCCAGTAGTAAGTGCCGGATGCAGGGGAAACAACACTCAATGTTGTAGAAGCCCCATTGCAAAGAGCCGTTCCATTGCTGCTCGTAATGGTGGGACTGGTATTATTATTGATCGATGTGATCGTAACGATATTACTATTAGCACCCTGCCCACAACTATTGACCTCGTAAGCAAAATAATCGCCGGCTGTGCTCACTGAAATGGAATTGCCGCTCATGCCATTACTCCAGTAAATCGTTCCTCCCGCAGATGGAGTGGCAAACAATCCAGTTGATCCTCCATTACACAAAATCGTTCCGGGACTGGCGATTGCAACAGGCGCTGGAGGAATGGTGGCACTGTTGATACTATGATCAAGGCTGACCAGTTCAGCAGCATTATTAAAGACGCCATAGGCACTGATATTGATAATATCACCAGGCAAATAACCACCGGTAAAACTTACATTCCCTTCGTCATTGGTTTGGCCATTGACCAAACTGGTACCGGTATTAATGGTATAGGCTGTTCGGTAATTCGTGCTACCATCCTCATTTCTATTTACCAGGTGATAGCTAACCGTCACGTTTCCCGTTGCACAATCATAGGTTGCGTAGTTCATGGTGAGCGTGATCTCATTTACACCGCGTGCTGCATTCACCTTAGTGACAAAACAGACAATACAACACAATACCATCCACCACCCGCTTTTCAGCAGATCCATTTGTCGTCTTTGCATAAAATAATTATTGATTAAAATGATAAGAGAGTCCAATACCAAATAGGAAATGCGTAGTACCTAGTTTTTTATTGAAGAAAAATTTTTGTTGTGAAAAAACAGAAACGTCAAAAGCCTCGGTAAGATGTATCACACCAGCTACTTCTCCGATTATTCCATAATTGACTCGTTGAGAACCGTTCCATTCTTTATACACCCATGGTTCATTTTCAATTTGCAAATTGGCACCTATGCCTGCCTTATAAGAAAGTATGCTTTCCATTTCTCGGTCAGAAGAATACTGCCCAAGCAGATCAATTCCAGCACAACGGTAGCGAAGATTATTTTTGTTCGAACTTTCATGGAACACACCACCTGCGAGATTGAGTTCGCTATTGGTGAAATGCTCGTAACGTGCGCTTGCGAATATACCCGGTAGTAAAGTTTTTCCGCCGCGTATTTCTACAATCTGGGAAAAACTGTTTGCAAAAAATGCAAGTAATAATAATGTAGTGAAGAACCATCTCATATCACTTCTGATTTATGAATCAAAATTAGAAGTGTGAGCGGGGCTTGTATTTGGTGCAAACCGAGAAAACAAAAAAATAAATTGGCTTATACCAACTTTGTCAAAATCTTATTTAGATAAATCAAAGAAGTAATTAGTAAAGCAGTAGAATTATTACTTGACTTTCAACTCCCTTATCTCAGCCGTTACTTTTGTCAATCGTATTGCCATGGCTCCTGCAAACAAATAGGGTGATAAAACAAGCAGCAACCAATTTAGCGTATCTCTGTTCTCCTTAGATTTGAGCATCTGTATCTCTTCTACTTCTTCACGGATACGCTGACCCCAGAATTCCGGAATACCGGCAAGCTCGTATCCAGCCTTTCGATCAATCATCTTTCCATAACGCAGGTATCGCATAGTGATAGTATCAACGAGATCAAACTGATCTTTATCAACAATCAACCCTCGTGCGCTATCTACCAACTTACTGAGTGCCATAAGTGAATCTCCGATTTCTAGTACTACTTTACGCTTTAAACTGTCTGGAATAACATTTGTTACATAAGATGCCGAATCGCTGAACTTGGATGCTTCATAACGCAGATCCTTTTGATAAAGCTCATACACACTTGCAAGAGACATTCTGTGAAATGGTTGCCACGCGTGTGAAACTTCTTTACGCAGCGTGAAGGTTGCTCCAAGGATCCCGATCACACCAAAGGATACCCACCAGTAATCAACTCTTTTCCAGAAGCGCTTGCCTTGCGGCCACAACCAGATGAATACAACATGAAACAGGATGATCAACCCTGCAAGAAATAGCAAAGGTTTTAAATAGTCCATCATCGCAATAAGATTTTATTAATTATTGACTTTAGAAACTCGTGGATTGTTTCGCTTTATTGATCGCTTCCACCATGTCATCAATATCCTTGTTCTTAACCGTGATAGTTGAGTTAGCAGCCGTACTTTGTGTGTATTCATATTTCTGGGAAAGAGAAACATACCAGCCGGAACCGAATGCCCCCGGCACGTAAGAACAGGAAACCATCACATTGTTTGTTGTCGTAAATAGGTAACGCGGATCATTCTTAGGTTTCTTTGTTTTCACTTCTTGGAGGTAGAAGTTAAGTGCTTTTTGAACAGCTTCGATTTCATCAAAATCGATATACAGTGACCCAAATCCCACATATGAAAATAGGGCTGTACGTGTTTGCGTCAGCACAAGGGCCATCACATATTTTCCATTTTCCATACTCGAAACCCGTTGAAGCGAAATCTCGATATCACTTACTGATCCGAGCTTGTTGGACTCGATCTTTACCATGGAACCCTTTTGCGTATAGAACTTCTCAAATTTAGACAACACCCGAACACTGTCTGATGTGGGGATACTCTGCCCAAAAGAAAAAGTGCAGAAAAAGGAAAGTAAAAGGGCAACTGTGAGCGTAGTGAAATGGCCGCATGCGACTGGAGATACCGGTTTAGGCAGGTACATAAAATTAGTTTTGGTGTATGGAAACTGGAATGGGCTATTGCTGCGGAGGGAACGCTAGTCGAATATACTTATAAAACAGATCTTTTACCGCCGGGTGTTGCGCACCGCAAGTGTCCGCCCCCGGCATGCGGTGGAGAATAATGTCCGCCGCCAATCCGGTTTTTTGGAGAATTACTACCCGGTTATGGAGAATTGATGGCGCCACCGCCCGTAAAACCTCCGCCGCCGCTTCAGGCGCCTGAAACCCAGTGCTGGCGCACCGCAAGTGTCCGCCCCCGGCATGCGGTGGAGAATAATGTCCGCCGCCAATCCGGTTTTTTGGAGAATTACTACCCGGTTATGGAGAATTGATGGCGCCACCGCCCGTAAAACCTCCGCCGCCGCTTCAGGCGCCTGAAACCCAGTGCTGGCGCACCGCAAGTGTCCGCCCCCGGCATGCGGTGGAGAATAATGTCCGCCGCCAATCCGGTTTTTTGGAGAATTACTACCCGGTTATGGAGAATTGATGGCGCCACCGCCCGAAAAACCTCCGCCGCCGCTTCAAGCGCCTGAAACCCAGTGCTGGCGCGCTGTAAGTGTCCGCCCCCGGCATGCGGTGGAGAATAATGTCCGCCGCCAAACTGGTTTTTTGGAGAATTACTACCCGGTTATGGAGAATTGATGGCGCCACCGCCCGTAAAATCTCCGCCGCCATCCTAACTTTCGTGTTTCTGGCGCAGATAATTGTCTACCCCCTCAATAAGTGAGGCACCATTAAAATCTGTAAAAGCATCCGACAAGCCATAAGTAGTACCCTTACGTGTACCTTCCATTTTAATTACACCATCTTCTTCAAGTTTACCCAAAAGATATTTGATCTGATTGCGGTTCATAGAGTCCTTTAATGCTGCTTCCAGTTTCCCTATGGAAACCCGCTCTTTATCTAGTGCAATTAATAACTGTGATAATTCGGTCACGATATAACGGCTACCGATTCGCTGGGAATGATCCGCAAGCCGGTGGTATTCATCAGCGAGCGAATAGCGGTTGGTATTACCTGATGACCGGGTGATCAATTTTTTCTGCTCCAGACTTTTTAACACCTGTTCAGGTAAATCAACAAAAAGGCCTTTCTTAATCTTGTATAATGTAACCACTTCCTGTACACTTAAGTTCAGCTTACCTGAGAAGCCGTCGATGTATGGCGCGAGCAACATATGGAACGCACCATCCTCAATATCGCCAAGGATGCGCAGTATAACCTGAAACATATCGGAATCCGTATAACTGGGCTCAGGTTTACCGTCCGCAAGAGTAATGGCAAATATCTTGTCAACGCCCTGTCCTGACCTTTCCACCAATCCCGTTTTTTCCAATACTTCGGCCATGGTTCTGCTCCTGGGGGTACTGCTTACGGTCAATATATTGTCAAGTGTTACGCCTTTAGGAAACCCACCAGGATTATAAATAACGATTTCCTTTGGAAACTGTTTGATTACTACCTCGCTTGTGATGGAATAGTCGCGGTGAGTAACCGCGTTGAGAATGGCCTCTCTGATGACCTCTTCATTAAAAGAATTGGTAGCATAGATGTACGCTTTATTCCTGATCTGGACGCTGCCGTTTTTATCGTTGATTAGTTGCCACAATTTATCAATCCCGATAAACAATGGATCTGCGATCGTTTCACGGAAATCATAAGCGATCTGATTGTTGGCATAACGAAATTCCCAGATTGTTTTTGCTTGAGGCAGGTACTTGTCAATTGCACCCTTTTTACCAAGAAGAATTAGTGCTGCATAATTAAGTTTTCCGTCCACAAGCAGTTTAAGGTCACTCAATACCTGCTCATCTGCCAGCAAAGCAAATTGCGGGTTTGATTGCTTACGCGCGTAGGACTTTTTCATGTTAGCAACTGCAATCCCGTCAAGGTCAGAGATAGTTAATCCTTCACATATTTTTGCCGAATAATCCGGCTCCTGTTCAGAAAGTATTTTAAACAATTCCTCATCGCTCATATTGGTTAAGCTTTCTCCAACACGCATTAATGCAACACCTTCGAATTTCAGGGTTTTTCCAACGGGTCTTTTAGGAATAGAAAAAACCACTATACGCTTATCTCCCTCTATGATTTCCTCTATACTAACTCGCACCAAAAGCCTTTTGTAAATTTCCTCTTCCAGATCGCCAAGTTGTCCTTTCGCGAAATCAGAACCGGTAACAGCATGCGGATGCTTATCATGCATTCCGAGTACCAGACGGCCGCCACCCTCGTTAGCAAAAGCGACGACATAACCCAATACGCACTTGCGTCGTTCCTTTTGGTCGGTATGTTCACTACCGGCGAAAGAAAAATTCTTTTCTGCAGCTTTAAATTCGATTTTGTCCTCTGATTCCCGAAGTTGAGCCAGTTCCGATGATGTCATATATATGAGTATAGAATACACCCAAATTTACTGCACCCTGCACACATTCCGGCTATTTACTTGGCCTTCCAATCACCGCCCATTCCGAAACTTACTATAGGTCGATTGTTCAATCCCGAGATAGTTGGCAACTGCATAGCCCCATATCCGCCTATCACCCAATATCCAGGAATTTTCAGCTTCCAGTCTCGCTACCCTTTCCTTGGGCGGCAGGGTGAGAAGCATATAATGATCTTCAATTAATGCGGACTGCAGTTCCACGATCTTCCTTAAATGCACATTGAAATCAGGGTATTTATCACAGATCCAGTCAACCTCCACCCGGCGAATCTTTCGCATAACCACTTCATCGAGCGCAACAATCGAAACCCTTGACGGCAAATGCTGGTTGCAGCTTTTGATCGCACAGACTGTCTCACCAGCCTTAATAAAACTGATTATATGTTCACCACCTCCCGGTATATCATAACATACCTTCACTAATCCCCTTTCAATAAAAGCAATCCAGTCGCAGATCTGACCGCTATGTAAAATGGTTTTCTTTTTTCGATAGGTTTCTTTCTGTAAGCGTGTAACAAGAATAGCCCGGAGTTCTGCAGACAGTGGAGACAGGTTTTCAAGGTACTGGAACAGTTCGTCCATAAGGGTATGTAGTTAATTCACTCTTCACAATAAGTGGGCGGGCTAGACAACCCGCCCCTGTTATCCAAAAACTGCTTCGCTCTCAAAGCAGGATATGAATGTAATGAGGGAACCAATGTGCATACCTGTGGTTTGCTCCACAAAACTGGTGGTAAGCCACATTAATAAATTAAATGGAAGAGTTTATTTCTTTTTTACCACGGTCTTCTTTGCTGCGGCTTTTTTGGGAGCGGTCGGCTTAGGGGGCGTTGCGGTTTTTTTTGAAGACCTTAAAGATTTATTTTTCAATATAAAATCTTGAACCTCATTATCAGATAACATTTCGAAATATTGCCCAAATTGTTCCAAGGATTTACCAAGAGAGTTCAATACTAAAACTATTGAGGTTGCTTTAGGATTTGATTTTCCAAGAAATATTTCAGTTAAAGTTGCTGCTCGTAAACCTGTGTCGCTTGACAATTTCCCAAAAGATGTATTGAAGTGTCTCGTAGATTTTCCACAGCTTTTTGCTAAGCGCATATCTTCCTTAACCTCTTGTAAGAGCTTACTAAAAACAATCCCAATTTTAAGCCTTATAAGTTTTTCATCCTTGCTCTCAACCATATGGAAAAGAACAAGAATTTTCAAACCTATTCATTACGGTACACCGTAATGAAATAAAAACTTGCTATTTTTGAAGAATGAGGAAATCAAAAAACACAAAAAGCAAATCGTTATCAGTCGCCTCGTTCACAGTTAAGGCAATCCCTGCCAAAACCTTACGCGCTATCGTTCGAGGTCTGAAAAAATAAACTATGTGGCAAGCCACCACTATTATAGGGCGACCCACATTTTTTAGGGCTACATCTGCGCATACTCTTGCCGGAAATAAATTTATATGCCCCAAAACACTTTGCATTCCATCAGCCTAGCTGATGCCGTTACTCTGACCACCAGGTTCAGAGCAAACAGACCCGAAAATTTTCCGATCTGCGAGACCTTCGCAAAAGATTCCGTTATTCGGATGTTGTCCCATGAAAATGCAGCTAATTTGCGCGTGTATCTGGGAGAAAAAGAAGACGGAAATGTTGTTGCAGTTCTATGTGCTGCAGATGAAAATGGAGAAGACATCTTACCTCTTCAACTACTCGGACAAACAGAAGATGAAAATGATGGTTTGATTTTAGAAGATGGTACCAGGTGTCCGGAACTTTGTCCGCCACCATCGCCTTTAAATTGCTCATAAATGTCGCTTTATTTTGTAACGTTTCTTTCTGCCTGTTCAATC
Source organism: Sediminibacterium sp. (assembly GCA_965283715.1). Taxonomy (GTDB): domain Bacteria; phylum Bacteroidota; class Bacteroidia; order Chitinophagales; family Chitinophagaceae; genus Sediminibacterium. Next base: position 661,896 of record CBDIPL010000003.1, read on the forward strand.
GTGCCTCCGTTAATTGCGGTAATGGTTCGGTTGAATAGGATGAAAGGGAAATATTTGCCGTTTGCAATTTTATTTGGGGTTGCCTTCTTGAATGAATCTTTCAGTTTAATTACAGAGCACTTTGGAAATTCCAATTCAATCAACGGCAACATCTATGTTCTGATCGAGTTCTGGGTGATCGGATCGATTTTCAAAAGAATCGCAGAAACCCATTCGAATAAATTTCTACTAGCGACACTTACTTTCGGCACAATCATCTGGCTAACAGACAATTTCATTGTAAATTCGCTGACCACCAATAATTCGCTTTTCAGGATGGTAGCATCCTTTCTGATTGTGTATTTAAGTGTTGACAAAATCAACCAGGTAATTTTCTCTGGAGGCTTTGTTAGAATCAGTAACAGCGATCTGTTGTTGAGTTCCGGGTTCCTTACATACTTTACCTACAAAGCATTCGTGGAAGCGTTTCATCTCTTCCCGGCGCACATGGACAAAAGCTTTTACATAATTCTCTGGCTCGTGCTGGGGATCATCAACATTATTGTAAACCTTTTGTTTACCATTGCCATTTTATGCATCCGACCGAAAAATCCGTATTCAATACGTTTATCACCGGCTTAGCGGTGTTGACCATTATCCTCGTTATTTATGTTGTTTCCGTCGTAAAATACCAGCTAAAGCGTGTCCGTGCTTTCAAGCTACAATCCAATCGTGACCTCGAACTGATTGAGGAAGAAAGAAAAAGAATCGCCGCGGATCTGCATGATGACCTGGGTTCTGTATTGGCCAATGTAAGTATGGGTTTGGAACATATTCATGGTCTATTACCGGGTGAGCATATTGTTTCTAAAACACTTATGCACTTGAACGATTCACTCGGTCGTGTAAAACAGATCTCTCACAATTTACTACCCCAAACACTTGAACACAAAGGGCTTCACGCTGCAATTGCAGAGCTGGTTGAAGAATTACCCATGGACAAAGACATCATCGATTTTAAATATGAAAGTGAACAAGAAAACCTGATACCGTTTAAAACGCTGATACTATTCAGGGTTATACAGGAAATATTGGCTAACACAATCAAACATGCTAAGGCAACAAGGATTAAATTACATTGTTCATGTGATAAAAAAAAGATGATCATTTTGATTGAAGACAATGGAATTGGTTTTCAACATACAGACCAACCCGCCATTAAGAAATTGGGATTGCAGAACATCCGAAACCGGCTTGAACTCTTGGGAGCAAGATATGATTTGAAATCTTCGCCCGATCAAGGCACTTCCTATTCTATTAAAATTCCATTGGCCAGTTTACAAAAAGACGGTAATGAAAATTAAACTCATCATAGCAGATGACCATGAGATCTATCGTGATGGTTTGCAACTTGCTTTAGAATCTAACGAACGATACCAGGTAATGGATTCCTGTAAAGATGGCGAGCATTTAATAAGATCAGTCAGTGCTTTCCAACCCGATATTGTATTGACCGATCTGCAAATGCCCCTGATGAATGGCGTACAGGCTATTGAAATCATCGCTCGGGATTATCCTAATGTGATGTGCATGGCTCTATCGAATTTCGACAGTGAGTATATGATCATTGAAGCTATGAACGCCGGTGCAGTCGGATATATCCAGAAGACAAGCAGGAAAGCAGAATTATTTGAAGCTATCGAACAGGTAAATCGTGGCGAAGAATTTTACTGTCGTTCCACTTCAGCCCAACTAATGCATCTCGCAATGAAAAATATTCATCCACGAAACAAAGAAAAACAGGGTTTATTCTCGGATGAAGAAAAAGAAATCATCAAACTGATATGTGAAGACATGGGTGTGCAGGCCATTGCTGATAAATTATTCATGGGGTATCGCAAAGTCGAAAACGCGAGAGGTAGGATTTTTGAGAAAATGAATGTAACCACTGTTGCTGGAATAGCTGTCTATGCTGTCCGGCACGGGATCTACTTTGTCGATAAGATTTAGACATTTGTTATGCAATGATACTAAAAGGGCCACCTGGAAAGGCGGCCCGTCTTTTGACGCATTTGCGACAAAAGCTTTTACTTCTTCAATTAAGGAGACTATCACCATCCTCACAATACTTTAATCTTTTTAAGCAATCGCCAAGCATCTACTGTAAGCATTTCGTTCTCACCAGTTTGTTCGTATGTCCACCAGACATCATAGGTATTGTTGCGATGGTTATATTTTACGATCTCCACATCGCCTGCTGGTTGCATATCTCCATCCAGCAAAGTGGCAATGTTTCCAGTTAAAAAATCGATGGGCATGAAACTTGTTTGAACTGTGACCGAATTTAAAAACGAAGGATAGAGATCCCCCGACGTTTATCCAAAACTTTCGACGCCCTTGCGCCCACATGAGAAAACCGTAATGCAGAATCAAAAGTGCCCCTGACTCGTGGCTGAACAAGCCAGGGAACACATCTTGCTAAGTGGAACTCAACTGTAACCTTGAATACTTTATGTTTCGTTTATAGTATCCACTCTTGTTTTCTTTGGTGGATGGTATGTGTTCTTTATCGGAAGCCATGCACCCCTAAATGGATACCCTTGTTCGGTTATACGATCTTGGACATGCACAGGAATCACCAACCGGTCTGAAATTCTTACAAACCTATCCGGTGGTAATAAATTCAAAAATGCAGTTACAGAACTTAATATCCACCAATCATTTTCTGCTGTACAGATTTGTATTTGGTTGTGTGACCGCTTTTGGATTAATAAAATCTCGTTGTATCTAATCCTACGCCATATCCGGCGAACCCTGATCCATATGCAATCATAGTCACGGATTTTACTTGCCATGTCTGAACCTAATATAGACTTTAGTGAAAGACCTGTAAATGGTTTACGTATAAAAAGATCTTGATCCGTTAGCAAAGAAGGGTCAAGTCTATCGTTCGAGTCTTTAATTAAAACTAGTTTCGGCGTATTAGCAATATGTGAAAGGCATTCAAATAATTGCCATTTCCAGTCATGAATACGGATGAACACAAGCTGGATATTGTAATCTCGAACACATGCGTGTACCTGGTAAGGATGAATAGCACGGTGCACTATTCCAATGGATGGATAGCTATTTAATAAATCAATCAGCTCATTGGGTGGATCTTCACCGATTAGCAATACAGGGTTTGTTTTTTGTGACACGTAAATCAATAATAGAATTTAAAAAATACCTGGCAGCGTAGAAACGCGCCAGGATGTTACTATTAGCAACATGAGAAAATTGTCAGAATTAACGAACCCCTTAACCAGTGCCGCTATTAAAGCGACACTGGAATTGGAAAACCTACAATTGAATTGGGGTGTAAGAAAACTTAATACCGAGGGTAGACACCGCCCAGTCGCACATGAGAAAAAATCGAACTGTAATTCGTAAAAAATTAGTCGTAGGAATCAACAGCAAGCGCCAAAACCAGAAACACATAGTTTCCCCGCTTGTCGAAATGCCTTTTATGGGGATAGTCTGGACGCATGATTAACAAATTATTTATTTTGACTATTATCTGAAAACACCAGCATGTCCATTTCCCGCAATTCCTTAACAAGTTCGAATCCATTTTGATCAAGAATAAATCTTAAATGGTCGTTTAAAACAACATCCTCCACCAAAATCGGCAATGTAATTAAGGAACTACCAAATGTTTCATCAAGCACAGGACTCTGCCCAATTTGCTTATTTAAAAGAGACATCAGTTTCCCCATTCTTAATCCTCCCGATCTGGGAATTTTAAGAGAATCCGAAAGATTAGACTTATTTCTAATAATCCAACACTCCACATTTCTTTTCTCTACCCGCCCATTAAGATTTAAATAAAAATTAAGGTCTGAGATCATTTTTTTTCTCTGTCTTTCTATTGGAATACTTTGGGAAATAACAGCCTCCATACAATAATAATTTTCCTTTTGCCATACATCAAAATAAGTTTCGCTTCGATTAATAATGAACCGACTTTTATCACTCATTTCAAGCAATACTCTGGTATTAGGAAAATTCCAAAATTGCAGATTGTATAATAAAATATAAAGGTCAACAATGCTGTAGTTTGTATAAATTGTATGCACCAATCTTTTCGAACTATCTGTAGTTACCTTAAAATATTTCTGGGCATTTGGCAAATATTTTGTTATCGCGGTATATGAAACATTATCAGCTGCGTACTCAGAAGAAATATTAGAATCGTTGACTTTTAATATTCTTTGACTAAAGTCATAATTAAAGGATTCATTCTTAATTGGCCAATTAACCTTATCCCCCTTTAAAAGGGTTTCGATATTTTGTGCATTGATATATTCACTATTTGTTAGCCCCCTCACAATTCCATCACCATCAATCCATACAATATGAGAAATGTATTGATGAGGAAATAATTTAGTCAGACTGCTATCCGAAGTAGCAAAAGGAATATTATGAATCCTTCTTGTTTTTAAATACTCTGTCACCCTTTGTTGATCTTCACTAGTCACCATCAATATTTGTACTCTTTGAGAATACTTTTTTTGCAACAAATCTAGTAAAGGCAGAATTTTAACACATGGACCACAGGCAGTATTCATGAAATCCAGAATGAGCAATTTCCCCTTATAAGCGGAAAAGCGAGTACTTTTCAACTGACCATTTACAATATTGGTGATCTTTACATCTGGAACCTTACTCCCAATCCAATAGCCTTGTTCGTTTTGTCCAACAACTATCATGGGAGGGCCTAACAATAGCAATAGTATATATATACTTTTCATTTTAAATAATTTAGATCTATCTCTGATTTTGCTCCATTCCGGTCAATGCGATCACTTGCGCCGGTATTAAAAAAACATACCTAGAATCATTTGGCAAAAGCGTATATGTAGTATTACTATTTTGAATTCTCGTTAAGGTTTTCGCAAACCTTGCCTCCTTATTAAGTCTTCTGAGATCGAACCATCTGTTCCCTCGAAGCAATAATTCCTTCCTTCTTTCAGTTAGAATAATATCCAATGCTTGATCTGCTGTTAATGCAGTAAATGGAACAAACGTTCCGGTAACCCATCTGTTTACCATCAATTTATTCAGGTCAGCCAAAGCACTATCCTTATTTCCAAGTCTTGCTGAACATTCTGCTCTGATAAGATAGACTTCATTTGTCGCAAATGAATTACATGGATTATTAGTCCCATCATATCCACCTTTGAATCCAACTGTCCCTGTACCGTTTGCTACAAAATATAATGCCCGCCGTAAATCATTTTTATCATAAGAACGATATAATAGAGAATCCACTTTATAATTGGTTGGAGATTGCGGTCCAATAAATTGCATACGGCAAGACAATAAGACCTCTGAATTAAATCTTTCAAAGGGATATACTTGAGTACCATCAACTGTATTATAGTTAATGATGGACCTATTGATTTGAAGAACGGAATCTGCATATTTTGCCGCTAACGCAAATTCACCCATATCTAAATACGTTCTTGAAAGTGCAGAATATGCGGTAAGTTTTGACGGCCTTGTCAACGGTGTATTTACAACTGGTAGCAGGCCAATAGCTGTTTTAAAATCACTTACAATTTGTAGCCAGCTATCTTCCAAACTGGCTCTTTTGCTAATAGGCCCAGCATCACTTGAAAGTCGGAGAGGAATACCTAATAAAGAACCTGCAGTTGATTTGTCATAAACCGGGGAGTAATATTGTGCTACATGATAAAATGCATTTCCCCTGAAAAAATAAGCTGCTCCTTTTATATTGTTCGCTGTTGTTGAATTCCTAATCGCAGCATCCTGTTTATCAATTGTTTCAATAGCGACATTGGCATTTAATACAATTTGGTACATATACGTCCAATCTGGCTCTGCCAACGCTTCCTTTGCCCAAATATGATGATTCCTTCTGTCAACAGTTATACTATTGAAATAGGTTGGTAGCAAATAAAAATTATCATCAGATTCCACACCTAAGGACGGATAGAATCCATTCATAGTTGAATAATTGTCGAGTAACGATTGGGCATCTTCTATTGTTGATGGAATGACCAATTGTTTGTCAGTCTTAGCGTCAAGGAATTTCTTGCAGGAGCCCAAAATGAACAGAATTAAAAAAAGCAAAACTAAGCTGCGGATAGAATTATATGTTTGTTGCATAATATAAGTTTATCGAATTAAAATATCACTTTAAGTCCAACGCTTGTACTGGTTGGAGCTGGAAATCCTGTACCATTCCCAAAATCAGGATCTATTCCTTTGTCATTTGCCTTCCAGATGACCCCAACATTATTCATATAGATAAATAGCTGCATTTCCTGAATTTTGGATTTAGTTGATTTTTTTGGGGACAAATCATAACTAATCCTGATATCTTGTAGCCTGATATTATCTCCCTTTTCTATAGTTGCTTCTGAATAATTATAAAATTTATCTCGGTTATTATCTAAGGGATATACTGAGGATGGTACATTAGTGACTGATTCATCTCCAGGCTTTTGCCATCTTTGCGAGTATTCTGAATTCATAAACCAGTTGGATGCAAGTGAATTATAATTTAAAGATGATCTCCTGAAATAATATCCCCATTTTGCAGCCAGATTAAAAGAAAGACCGATTCTTTCATAACTAATATTGTTTCTGAAACCCATAGTATAGGGCGGTCTTGCTGTTCCCTGTATGGAAAGATCATCGAAGCTTGAAGGTTGAACCAATCTGGAATAAGTTTTACTTGGCAGACCATTTATAATACCAATTGGGTCTCCTGTGTTAGGATCTAAACCACCCCAACGATAACTGATAATTGAATATGGATCCTTACCTGCAATTGGAACAATTATATATTCAGTTCCGCCTGCATAGTTTCCTTTATTTGAGTTTTCAAGGACATAATAGGTAACCTTATTTGAAACATAATTAAATAGCAGCTGGCAATCCCACCTAAACTTTTTATTAATTAGTGTTGCATTCAACCTTACATCAATTCCTTTAGTAGTAAGACTTCCTCCATTCTTGGTAATGACAACACCAGGCACTCCCAAGGTAAGGTCTATGGGAACTGGCATAAACAAATCAGTTGAGTGTTTCACATAATAATCAATACTTCCACTGAGCCAGTTTCTTGGAGAAGCAAAATCTATACCCAAATTAAAGGTCCCTGTTCTCTCCCATCTTAGATCCGGATTAGATGGTTGCGTTGCCAATGCATAAGGAAGATTGTTTATAATTGACGATGAGACATAATTTATTATTGGCAGGGCAGAAAGGCTATTATTTATATTCCCGCTATATCCATAGGTTACTCTGGCTGATAAGGAAGGCAGCCATTTTGCATTATAAAAAGATTCGTCAGATACTTTCCAGGCAAACCCGGTTGACCAGAATGGATTCCACTTTTTATTAGTGCTTACTCCAAAAAGATTAGATGCATCCTTTCTTACACTCGCGGAAAAGGTGTACCTATTTCTAAATGTATATCCAAGATTAGTATAAAGAGAAAGATATCTGTTTAATACACTTGAAAGTGAATTTGCAGTCGGAATAGTAGAAGAACCAAGCTTTCCATATAGTTTAAATGTTGTAGTGTAATTAACATTAGAATAAGTTAATAAATTATCGTTGTACCCATAGGTTCGGGAACCGTAAGTTGATAAATCGCTTTGCCGAATTTCTGCTCCACCTATAATATTTAGTTGGTGTGAATTTCCAATTAATCCACCATAATTAATTTGTGTTCGAAAATTGTAGGAAGGGATTGAAGAGTTTCTATAATCTAAAATACCACCATTTGGAATATTCTGCAATATTGTACTGCTACTGGTTTGATTGGTATATCTATTAACCAAGTTTCTGGCAAAATAACTATCGGGGGAGTAATAATCTCTTTGTTCATTTAAAGCAGTTCCATATTGACCACGCATTTCAAGTGATATCTGTTTAGAAACCGAATACTTTAAACCCAGTCTGATTAACAATTCCTGATTATGTGATTCAATATCATGGCTATTTATTTCATTCAATGGTATATAATGCCAATCCTTTAGTAAGCCTGACCCAGCTGTATCTATATAACCAGATCTGTAATCTTTACTTAGGGCAAGTGGATTGCCACCATCATCCACAAGTCTTGTATATGGGTAATATTTAGATTTACCACCTCCAGGTGAAAATATTCTTAATCCATTTGCAGCCGATTGATAATCTGTAAAATTTAAAGTTGCATTAATTTCCAGATTTCGAGCAGGTTTTAAATTTACTGCAGAATAAAATGTAGATCTTCTAATATCATCTCCGATATACGCAGATTGATTTTTATCAAAGCCGAAATTCATTACATAATTTATTTTATCGCCACCACCCGATAACCCTAAACTATATTGCTGTGTAATTGCCTTTCGATATACATATTTTAAATACTCATTTCTAGCATCATTTTTCATCAGATCATTAATCTGGACATCAACTGATGAAGGAGAGAGGATCCCAGCCCTTTGTTTTGCCAATAATTCTACTACAGGCGAAATAACTGGATAGTTGTTTACATCGGCGAGGTCACCATCGTAAAATCCCTTTGAAAATAGGAATTTCTCATAACCAATAAAATCTGTAGAGTTAAGAAACCCTTGATCCTTATATAAATCCGGCAAATTTTGAACAGTCAGATTACTATTTAAAGTAAGCCTTGTTGGCTGATTATATTTAGCCTTTTTGGTTGTGATTACAATAACTCCATTACTTGCCCTTGCTCCCCATATTGAAGCGGCTGCAGCATCTTTTAATATAGATATATTTTCTACATCATTGGGATTAATACTATTGATATTTCCATCATAAGGAAAATTATCTAGTATTATCAAAGGGCTAGTTGCACCATTAGTAAATGTGCTTAAACCATGAATTGAAAAATCTGATACGCCGCTCGCTTTAGAAACATACAAACCACTGGCTACCCCATCCAACCGGTCGAGAATATTTAAACCAACGCTTCTATTTAATAACTTATTATCAATACTGGTAAAGGAGCCGGTTGCCCTTTCCTTTGGTATAATTTGATATCCGGTATTTACATTGGTAATTTCAACATCTTCAAGTTTTGAAATCTTTGCTTTCGTTGTAAAATTTAATTCCATTCTTCCGTTCACCCCTACCTCTCTGGTTTCAATATTCACGGCACTTATGATAAGTATAGCCTTTACATCAACACCAATTAAAAAAAATTCGCCATTGTCATTTGTTACTGTCCCTTTATTTGTCCCCTTCACTAGCACGCTTGCCCCAACTACAGGTTTACCTGTTTCGTCCTTTACATATCCGTGTACGTCAATGTTTAGGGGAAGGATTTCGCTGATGCTGCCGGATTGTATCGAAATATTTGGAGGAGCTATTTTTTTTTCTTTGATACTGATGATTTTACCGTTAATGGTATAAGTCAACATATCCTGTGTTTTAAACACTTGAGAAAGTGCAGTTTCAACCGGAACATTCGTGACATTTACCACAACAGGCTTGCCCTTTGATCGTACTAAGATTTCATCAAATACGAGTCCGTAATCAGATTGCTTTTTGATTGCTTTTAATACCTTTTCCAGGCTCGCGGATTTTTCCCTAAGAGAAACCTGCGCAAAAGCTTCGGGCCGCGCTGCGGTCTGTAAGACGATTAGTAGCAATAAGGCTGACACTTTCATAATGCGCAGCAGTTTAGTGAATGGCCCAAATTTATTTTGACGGCCAATAGCAGTTGATTGCATAATTTTGCAATTGTTTGGGTTAACAATGATCGATGCCTTAACAGTTTTGGTTCTTGGGTTACCCAAATAATTTGCCGCTTTCGTCTAGTCCACGGGAGCGGTTTTATTTAGATACTACCCTATTGCAGAATCGTCAGCTTTCTTTTTTCGCTGTCATATTCATACGCAATATTATTATCATCGAATATGGATTGTAATACATCTTTTAAGGGTGCATTGCGGGGTGCTTCTGCAAAGAAATTTTTCGTTTTCAGATTCCCCTTTGCTTCTGTGGTAATATCATACCACCTTTCCAACTCTCTCAAAGCTGTTGCCAAGTCCGCGCTGTGGAAACTGGTGATGCCGTTTTTCCAGGCGACAGCCTGATCAGTATCGGCATCAGCGTTTAATTCTATGGCACTATTAGTAACTACTGCTTGTTGATTCGGCTTGAGTAAAAGGGATTGTGTTTTTTTATTTACACTAACTGATCCTTCCAGTAAGGTTACTTTCAGATTAGGTTCGTTGTCGTATGCTTTGACGTTGAAATGCGTACCCAATACTTTTACCTCTGTGCTTTCTTTTTGTACGATGAAAGCAAGGTTGTTGTCGGTGTGTTTTATTTCAAAATAAGCCTCTCCTGTCATGGTAACCCTACGCTCTTTATTTAGGATAAACGCAACAGGATATGTAATGCTCGACCCTGCATTTAGCCACACGTGGCTGCCGTCACTTAAACCGATGTCGATGGGTTTGGAACCTTTGGGATTGTGTAAGGTGTTATAGATAAGTTCGTTTGCATTGCCGGTATAAACGATCTGTCCGTTGGCAAGTTTCACCAGCGATACAGTAGACTCCATAGCAAGCTGGCCGTTTATTGCACTGTCCAGGGCAACCGTTTGGCCGTTACTTAATGTGACGGTTGCACGATTGGTGGTGGGTGCCTTTACATCTATTGTTGCAACGGCATTGATTGCTTGTTCTTGTTCTTTATTAAGTATAAAATAGGTTGTTGCGATCATTGTAATCACTGCGGCTGCTGCCGCGAATTTGCGGAAACTGGTTCGTAAGAAATGGATACGGTGAACGCGGGGCTGTTCTTTTGTTTCTGCTACTATCCGTTTATAAAGATTGGTTAGATCGGGATTGTAATTGAATGCTTTGTTTTCAAGTTGTTCTAGGATCAGCTCTTTGGTTTGCGCTTCTGTTTCCGGCTGGTTTATTGCTGAGTATAGTTCTGCCTGCTCTTCTTTTGTAAGGGTTTCGCTGAGGTAGCGGTCAATTAATATGTGGAGCCTTTCCTTCGTCATTGGAGATAAAGACGGTGATCGGTTAAAAACCGTGGTAGCGAAAAGAAAAAAAATAATAAAAAAGTAAAAATCAAGTAATACACCAGTAATACAGGTGCTTTATGCAAGCCCCCTGAGCAGGATAATTACCATGATCGTGTCGGTGCCGTGTGATTCAGGTAGGATTTTAAAAAACTAAGGGACTTGATGATGTAATGCCGCACGGTACTCTCATCTATGCCCAACCTCTCCGCGATCTCGCGGCTGTTCAGCCCCTCTTCCCGGCTCATACGGAAAACCTGTTGTCGTTTCTCAGGCAACAAAGCTATACCCGCCAGCGACAACCGGTGCGTCTCCTTCCCTTCTACCAAAAGGTCAGGTGTATCTAGTTCGGTAGCCTCCGCAAACCCACTCGGAATGGTCTGCAACAAAGGCTCCTTCAATTTGACTTTAAATTTCTCAAAAACCAGGTTCCGCGCCACAATAAATAACCAGTTCTCAAAATTCTCCACCTCCACCAACTTCTCCCGGTTCTTCCAGACTCTAAGGAACACATCCTGCGTCAACTCCTCCGCCTGCTCCACACTCCGCACATACGCCATCGCTTGGCTGAAAATGGTGTCCCCATACCCCCTCAACAATTCAGCAAACGCCAACTCCTCCCCACCTGCCACCCGCTCCAATAGCGCGCGCAACACAACAGGATCAATATGGGGGGATTTATCAGGCAATGGTTTGGTTATCAGGTTAAAAATCAACAAACGGTTCTCTCACGCCGGATATCAGACAGGGGCAAAACCCCCTTAACACTCAGACAATAATACGTAAAACTCCGCTGCAAAGCCGTTTATAAACGCTTAAAAACCAGTTTCGAGGTTTCGCGGATAGCCATATTCTCAGACCTAACTATAATGTCAGTTTTGTTTTCTTATTGCCAGTTTAATGTTATCAATACGCTTGCCGGAACAAAGTAGCCAATTTATGATTTTATTAAAAACCCTTATTTTGGCATCGTTATTATTAAAAAACACCCTTCAAAAAACTGTAAAGTAAAACCCGTAAGACATCCTTTGAAAAACCTACCACTCATGAATTTAAAGAAATTGATTATTTGCGCTTGCCTCCTTTCTCTTTAATCTGGGCTCTTCGCCCAATCGCAGGCAACGCGAAGCCGTTTACAAACGGTTATTTATCCCTGAATTTCCATTGATCATAGACTTAGCTGTTTTTTAGGTAACGTTCAAGGAGTGAACGGGAATGAGAAATCAGTAGTTTGAATTTTGTATATTCTACTCCCATATTTATATAATCAACATAGTCAACATGGATCTCTTCAAATTTGATCTCCATGTTCATTGCATTAAGTTCTACGGGAGTTCCTTCAAAAAATGGTTTGATTTCAAGGCAATACCAAGGCGAAAGAACATAAAAAATAATCGACTCACCATTTAGTTCCATTAACGGATGAAACGGCCTTTGAGCACTAAATCTTTCAATTATGTTCGGAGAAAATCCTGGATTATCATTAGTAAGGAAAGATTGCCCTGTGGGTGCTTTTAAGATCCGCCATTGTTTCAAAATAAGCGTTTCTGCATGCAATGACGATAAGCGGTCAAGTTGTTCTTTATCAGAAAAAATGCTTAATTGAATATCCTTGGAGGATTCTTTGATATAACTTTCAAGGAGTGCCTTTTCATCAACACTCAATTGCTTTTTCTCATATTGGTTTTGTAATCCTATGATCCCGCCCATTACCCTTTCTGTATTCCACCTGAGATATTGCCCCCGGCACTGCGATGCAAATGTGTAAACCAAAATGTCTTCTCGTATCTGTTCTGAAAGATTCAACTCTTCTCTTATACTGCGCATGATCGAATCATATCGCGGTTCTACTTCTGTTGCGAACATCTTTTCTATCGTAAAAGGATCAGAGTACCGTTGGTCATTATAGTATTTTCTTTCTTTAAAGACTATATCATTCAGGCCAACTTTTTGGACCTTGGTATTATACTTATTTGAAAAATCCAGGCAGTATAAGAAACTCTTATTTACCTCGTTATCAATCTGGAATTGTTTGAGATACACCCTGGGTACTATATGCTGAGATAAGGGTTTCGACATAACAACAATATACTGTATATACAGAAATCTCTGCTTAAACGACCAATTGCAATTTCTAACTGAGCAGATTTTCATGCCTTAGGGATTAGCCTTTTGCACATCGATTATAGTTATTTATCATTGCAATTGCTTCTCAGGTAATTTTGCCTAACGATAAATCTGCGACAATGCCGACTACTACTACTCAAATATTAAAAGCGGTTCTGGGAAAATATCCGGAAAAGCAAAAACAACACATTTCGAATTGTTCTGACAAAAATATTGAAGGCAGGATTGACACCTTCCATCAATATATTTTCGGGGTAATTCCATATGTTAGCTTTGGACCGGGGAGTATTGAACGCTATTCGGATAATATTCGCCAACGGCTCGGCAATTTGCCGGCTGAACTTGCAATATCGCCATGGCCATTTGCAGAATATGAAATCAATGAACTTCGAACTGTGTTGCAAGACCTCTCCAACCATTTTCAGGCCAACCTGAATGTTAATGAGATGGTCGACCACGCTATAAGAACCAAAGCAGAACACTATTATATCATTATTACGATCATAAGGACACCTGTCGTTTATGTCCAGTAAATTATCTTAAATTGAATTTATGACCTTTCCCGAGCGAAGAGCAGACGAATTTTTCCGCAGATACCTTGCTAACGGCGTTGGCGACTTTAGTAAAATCAAGTCCTATGTAAATGAAGATCTCTATGAATTTATGGACGATCCTGATCGTATTCATTATTTGAATTTGCTGGCAGAACGAAATCAACAGAAATATACTGACCACCTTAAAGTGTGTGAAAATCTCGAAGGCTGCCCTACAAACAAAGACCATGAAAGGCTTAGTTATTTTTTAACCAAAGAATTGAACGAACTGGGGGTCCAATTAAATGATGACATATTTACGACAGAGGAAAAAACTGCCGCAGAAGAAAAACTTGAAAAATTAATGACCGATCTCGAAGAGATCAAATTAAGTCAGACCGTCACCTTCCAATATATTTTTGAAGAAATGGAAGAGTTGAAAAAGCATTTTTACCTTGGCAAAAAGAAATGGAAAGAGTTATTCATAGGTAAAGGTGTAGAAATGGCAATTGGCGGAGTCGTCAGCGAAACAATCAGTAAAAAAATTCTATCCACATTTAATGACAAAATTGTTCCATGGTTAACCAACAGTTAAAAATTTACTGAACCTTTAATTATGCTGCCCGGTAAAAACGATCCTTGTATCTGCAACAGCGGTAAAAAATTTAGAAAGTGTTGCGGCAAAAATGGAAAGCGTCCTCGCTTTGTAGGGATCGGTTTTAGCCTCCATAAGTACAAATCGCAGATACAGTCTGAGAAAGACATCACCATCAAGGTTAAAACGGATTCAGCGGGTGTCCATGCGCAGGTATTTGTTAAGGGTGTAGAAATTGAAACCAATGCAGTAAAAGGTTACCCGAGGCCAAACAAACCATTAAAAGTATTAAGCCAGGTAATGCGCAAACCCGGAGAATCAAATCTTGATTTACTGTCTCATCTTGAAAGTTTCGACAGCCTAGTGGCTATCGATACGAATTGCATGGTGATAAATGATAAAAAACAGCACTTAGGTGTAGCCCTTGCTATTCACAGGAATCTAGATAAAAAAGGCGTAATAATAATAAGTCTGCACCAGGGTGGAACTTATCCAATTTCCGGTGAGATAGATAAACCTGAAAATCACAACTGGCGGGAACTGATAAAAGTGATTTTACGATCCAACGATTTTCACCATGATAACAAATATGGCATCATCGTTGATAGTGATCTGGGCAACATTGATATGTTTAACAGCAGGCAATTGCCAATCATCGAAGATTTTTTTCTGCCACCAAATTTTGAACTGATGTATGCTTCAGATGCAGCCGCTGATAATATCCTAAACCATGCCATACGTGCCTGTGAGAAAACTAGTAACCAACTTTTAAAGGAATTCGCTGACTCACAATGACTCAGAAGCTGTAGCTATTTGCTGGATTCTATTCCATTCTGAATATAAAAGTGCCCGCGTGTTATTAATCATTTCATTATTTCGGTTCATCAGATCAGCGTTGTTGAGGAATTGTTTATTCGCTGCGTCACTGTGAAACATATGCTGATCCAGGACATTCAAAAACTCATCCATTGCTTTGATCACCTCCATATGCAATGGCTTTTGAGGATCAAGCAGCAACAATAGTTTATTCTTCGTAAACGTCACCTTCTCGTGGATTGCCTTTTTCTTTTCTTTGTCAATAACAGGCTCATGAAACTCAATATTCAACATCTTAGATTGAGTACATAGTTCACTGACATTTGCCCTAACCTCATCAATCCATTTTTGACGGTTGTTTCCAGATATATTTCCTTGCATCTGGAGTAACATATTTTCTTTGGACTGCCTGAACCCTCTTTTCGCGATCAATAAATTGATACAGATGGTTGCCATTGAAATGACCACGGTAGCGATCCAGGGCATATTGTATTGATACCAAAAGGATTGGGGTGTCCCTGCGGTCTTGTCCTGTGCCTGTGCAACAAACAAGAAGCAAACTAAAACCGGAAAAATCATGAGTTTTTTAATCATTTTGCAAAATTTGGTTTTAATCGCCCTGAGTCTTTTTTAGCTATTTCAGCCTTCGCTGGCTCATGTTTGAGAATCACTGTAATTGAATCACACTTTTGTTTAACAAGTGGAGGCATTTTTACGATTTCAACTTTGGGGGTTGTTTCCTTAACAAACACAAGACCGCCTACGGTCAAAATAATAAATGAGAATAAACCAGTGATACCAATCATAAAACATCTTCCTGCTAAAGCCAGATTAATGGCAATTGTATCAGTCAAATCATTATTATGGCGGATTGAGGCTACCAGGTCTTTGATTTCTTCATTAACAAAAGCGTTTTTTGTAGTCAATCTTTTAGATTTTGTAACTGTCCTTGTTGCACCCGACATAAACCAATACTTATTGACAAGCATCATCCTAGCCGCGTAATAGATTGACAACACAAAATGGGATATCACCAAAAGAAAAACAAGTACCAGTATCCCATTGTAAATGATAGATATATTTTTTAACTTGTCAACGAACAAGGGAATAAACAATCCAGCTACTGAAATAACAATACTTGATTGACCGATGAGTTGGAAACTCTTCGATTCAATGGTTTGCAAACGTGCTTCCTGGTTTTTATTGACTTTTTCGACATATTCAAGATATACCGGTGCCATCTGCTCATCTGCATATGAGTAGATTTTTTCATTTTCAATTTCCTGTTTCTCTTCCTCGCTAAGTTCAACCTCATGGGGCTTCTCTTTACGCAATCCAATATATACCAGGTATCTATTTATCATCATTTTGAATTAAAAAATCAATAATAGTGTCTGCTATCGGAAGACCTGTATCAGATTCGATCCAGGCCCATTGCCCGTTAGGGTTTAATTCAAGAAAAACGTATTGGCCACTCTTTGTTTTTATAATATCAATAGCACCAAAAGAAAGCTGAAGTAAATCAATTAACCTCTTGCATTTAATAATTATTTCCGGTGGCAATACATAAGAACTGAAAGGCAGCTTTTCTTTCCGCCAGTCTACTTTAGTACTATCATTACTTTGTGAATCTACCTTTGCTGCAAAAATCTTGTCTCCTACTACTGTTACGCGTAATTCATACTCTTTGGCAATATTGTTTTGTATAATACAAGGTGTAAGATCAAAAGTATCAATTGCCTTTAGATGTTCCTGTAAAATTTGATTTGTATAGATCAATTTATTTTCTTCTGCTTTCATTCTGCCAATGCCGAGAGGCTTAATGATCAGGTCACCATCATGTTTCTTTGCAAACGCAAGAAGCCTTTCCTTGTTGCTAGTAATCAACGTATCGGGAATCACAAAACCAATATTTACCGCACATTTTAGTTGTAAAACTTTATTTTCTGCTTCTTGTATACGTAAGGGGTGACTCAGCCATCTTACATTTTGAAGAGAAGAGAGGATATTGCTAAGCAGCGAGTTATATTCGAGTTGCAGGTAAGCCCTTTCAGCGGGGGACAAATCCTCACCTAACTCTGCCAGCATGGTTCTTCTATACCAAACTGAGGTAAAATTACAAATCCCGTTTATCGTAAAATTATAAGCCGGAGAGAATTCAAAAGTATAGTCATAAATGTGTAGGATATCACAGTTGAGTCTGAAATAAGCAATTCCGGTTTTGTTTAACCTGTCAATTAAAAAATCCGCGGTATAATCGCTTTTATGCGTAATGATAAGGATCATACAAAACCTGGATCACTGACTGTATCCTGCATTTGCTTTGTTTGCATTTGGGTATCAAGGAATCCCTGCAATTCTAACCTGAAATTTTGATCATTCTCATTAGTGTCCATTTGTGCCCTTGTAAATGTATCTGTATCGTAACTAACAAGGTGAACCGCCGGTTCACGCGTAATTTTTATAACGTTGAGGTGTTGTACTTCGCAATATTCAAGCAGGTCTGTGACCGTTGGCTCGGTCTCCGGAGAAATGCTATATTGTAATATCAAAGGATTCATACAGTTCAATTATTACATCCAATTTACACAAAACTTTACGTTCAACGATTTAATTAAATGGTAAAGACAATTACAAGGAATATTCCTCCTGAACGCGAAAATCAAAACGACCGCTTTCGCGTGCAGTATAAGGACCGGTCAGCTTTTAAACGATTGGAGGTAATAGTATACCGGACAGCTACGGGCGACAGACAGGCTTTTTATTTCAGTAGCAAGCGATTACCACAAAATGGCTCTATTCATTTTACAACTACAGTGATTGACAATGAGTTAATTGTGACCTTTAATGAAGTCACACCAGAACTTCCGAATCAGCCAGTAGTAATCGAATTGAAACAAGATTGGTTTAAAACGGGATATTATGTTTATGCCGTAGCTCTTAAGTATCAAAAGGAAAGATATTTCTATATAGGCATGACAGGCGATCGCAAGTATGTTACTGCGAGATCCCCCTTTTATAGAATGTCTGGACATTTTAACCGCTTAACGTCCTCAACCGAGAATCAGGTACTGAAAGGTATTCATGATAAACTCGGCATAATAGATATCTCTCAATGTACAGGGGAATTTCAAATTACTTATTACTCCTACCTGGTAGAACCATTCATGGAAATCAGCCCCAATCACCACAGTAAAAGAATCAGGACAGAAATGGTCGAAAGTGCCCTAATAGATAGGATAAAAAAGGAATTTCCTGAAACACTATTAAATAAAAACCTAAGTCGAAAAAAATTTGCACCAGGTAGGCAGATGGCAGACGAAATCTATGAGGATTTGAAAAAAAGAAAAGTAATTCTATAGCTTACTTGTTAAGGTGTAAATACTGATAACTGGCAATATTTTTTTCTGAGCTTGAAAAACTTACTTCGACAAGAACTATTTCTCTCTCGTCATCCAGGTATCGCTCATAATATTTTTTTTCAAGTATCTGTGCCATCCCGTTTGATTGGTCAAGTTTAAACTCGAAAAGGTAAACATATTTAGTTGTTTCGTACACTGCATCGATCCGCCCTCTGTTTGTTGCCAACTCTGAAATGGTAAAACCGAGGATCCCAAGTATCGTATGCATGATATTGTGATAGGATGCTTCGGTCTTTTCCAGGTAATAGGGATTGGAGGCAAACAGACTCTTAATGACAATGAAAAAACCATTCAGATCCTTGTTATCCAAAGCATCTTTTAGTTTTTGATATCTCTGCTCGCTTTCGGCCTTCGATTGATTGATAGGGTCAAGGTCCCCGCCATTTTCCCTGTAGCGCGCCTTCAGAAATTCAAAGAAATCTTGTAAAGATTTTATCCTGCCTAATTCCTCCGCAATCTCCTGCGTGGAGGTTAAACCTGGAAAAGGCCCCGCCATAAAATAGGGATCCTTTGAACTGTCGAAGTGGATCCTCAGTCCTTTGGGCCAAACCGGTATGCCTAACCATTTAAAAGTATCAATGGAAATGCGTTTGTGCCTGTTGTTTTTACGAAACGAGACCGCCTCCTCATTATAACTACGAATGAGTTTTGGAATGCCTTCAACAATTTCAGAGAATTTAAAACCCAATTTATAGCAGTGGTCGTAATGTTCCAGTATCCTCTTTGTCAGCGTACAGGAATGATGGAAACCGTAGGGTAGGAAAAACATGGCCAGTTGGAATTGAACAGCAAATTTTTTATCGCGGGCTTGCCTGAATGCTTCCCCAAACCTTTCATGCATAAGGTCCCATTCTGCTTGGTAAGATTCTTGGTAGATCAATTCAAGGTTACCGTCCATTAATTTTTTATTTTGATGTTGGTTCGATCATACCTGTGTTAAATATTACCTTTTTTGCATCGATATCCGTATTGAAACGCTTTTGTACAAACCTGTATTTCCGCTCTACTTTCTTTTGAACGAAAATAGGTGACTGGTATATCCTAATGAGCTCTTCTATTGCTTTGACCGATGCAAGCACATACCATCCGTAGCCGCCCTGTGATTCGAAAAAACGCTGGTTATTCATTGTATTGCCTTCCATCCAGAAAAAAGATTCTACCATAATGTTCCCTTCGGCATTCAGCCAACGGAACAGGCCGTCATCAGCTAATTTCCACCCGGCGCCGATGCAATAAACCGGGTTGATCGCCAGCCAATTTCTGCGGGGATCAAAAGAATTGACAAAATTGGCAAAGATAAGTTCGTTCTCGTCATTTTCTTCATCGGTATATTCCGAGATCATTAAATTGTAAAGCGAGGAGGCGAAAAAATGATGATCGTCCTGGTCTATCTCCTGGTAATAACTAATAAAACTTTTCCTGAGTTCTCCTGGCCAGCCGTCGCTGAACGATTTAATTTTTGACGATTCTGCAATGACACATTTATCCCCGTGTAGGAATGCCAATTGATCAAAAGCTGTTGGATTTAATTCTTCTACCCATTTTTCATTAAAATCATAGTACCGAGCTGTGGCCTTGTATTCTTTTTTCAACAATGGCGGGATAAATTCCGGGCGCCTGACAGGTACAATTGAACAGATAAGTGGTTCGTTGTTGTCGCAAACCAGCCTCGCGTTACCCAGAGATATAGCACCACCGTTCCACAGTTCATTTACTACACGTGCGATCGCAGCAGGTAACTTGATCATCCTCGGTCTAGCGTAAGACACTTTTAACTGGACCGAATCTAAAAATGCTGTCAACTGTTTTTCAGAATGTTGATCATACCACGCCGGCAGCTTTTCTTCCTTCGTGAGTTGCATGATTCGGTGGGCAATATTTAATACCGGGATCTTCGATTCGCGGCTTAACGCTTTAGCTACATTATTATAATACCCGATGAATTCAATGGGGTCATTCGTGTCGCGCAAGCCGCCATCCTCAACAATTCTTTTCAGGCGTGTTTCCTGGTCCACGATCAGTTCCGGCCTGTTTTCAAACTCCATGACGTAGACAAGTGGCAACGGTGAATTGCTAGGGGCCCATTCAACCTGGACACCAGTTTCCTGCAACAATTTTTTTGCGGAGGCAACAATATCAAAACGGGCGTGGCTGGCCAGGCTGACAATTTTATCTTTGTATTGCCCGATCTGCTCATGTTTCACTCCCCATATTCCATTGAGAATACTCAAAAAGGATTCATAATATTTGTTTTCGTACAATCTGTCAAGAAACAAGTGTACAAAGTGGCTTGATGAATTATAACACGCAACCATAATTGCTTCGATCTGCTCTTTCATGGTCGACACCGGGATCTCGAAAATGAATAAAAGAAATCTGCTGAACAATTCCGGCCCGGATCCTTCTGCCTCAACGAACCGGAAACCCTTCTGCTCAACAGTGGCAGTCTCAAATAGCGCGCATGTATAATTTTCAATCTCTTTATAAATAACCGCGTACTCTTTGCTATCCGCCGGCACCATGATCTTGAGCACCGGCAGTATCTCATCAACCAATTGTTTTGCGCCCAGCTCCTTAAAATTAAAGGCAAGATCCTTTATGATGAGCTGTCGGACAACAGCAGGTTCTTCTATTAACTGCATCAGTTCAAACGGTTTGATTTTCGAGCCGCCATCATAGTGCCTGATCCAGCCGACCGGCTTGCTTTTTTCCAGCGCACGATAGGCAATTTTTTTTGCAGTGTCTACAGATCCTTTTTGATATAACATCATTCCAAGATCTGCCAGGTCAGCAGCATCGAAATCTATTGCCGATGTTATTTTTTCAATGAGGAGATCAGTAAATTCAATGTTCAGGCGCGGCAGTAATTTTTCCCACTGAAAACCAGAATGTTCTTTCTCCTCCCCGATTATCTGCATCAAAATATCTCCGGAGGTTATTTTGTCTATCAAATCCTCGTAAATGAATTTTTCACCTGATTTTAATTCAAGAATATCATAATTTCCTTGCGAAGACTCTCTTTCCTTCAATGGAAAATCTCTTTCATCGAAATTCAGTACTATCTTTTCTTCTCTTGCGGATTGTATTATTTTCTGAATGACCTGGTTCCTTTTTCTTCCATTGCATATATCCGGACCTCCTCTATCAATGAACTCACCTTAGCCTCTGATTCAAGCGCCTCAACAAGAGCGGGTATCAACTCACTTCCACAATCACTTTTATCCTGGAAAAATAACAGGATACGGGTACATATTTTGGCGTATACATCTGCATTGGCTTTGTCCGTTTTGGCTGCAAAGGATGTAATGATTTCAACCAGTTCAGAAAAATCGATGAGGCTTTCAAGTAACAACCACTTCCCTAATGCAAAAGCATTTCCAGGATGCCATTCCAGGCAGTCTCTCAACAGCTTGGTCGTCGCAGGGACATGTGCATGGCTGGCTGTATCTCTTAGAAAAGGCAGTCTTTCAATGAACCATTGCAACCTTGCCTTGTTATTCTCAGGCTCGTGTCTGGCCATAACACCGACCCAATCAACAAGATAGTCAAGCTGGTAATCTTTTTCGTTTCCAACTCCTAATGTTTGCCTGAACGCGTTGGTCAGATTAGAAAGGGTCATTTCACTATTACCTAGTTTCATCCATGCATAAGCTTGGTTAATGCATTGTTCAGTCCGTTCATAAGGTCCGGCATCCCGTAGCATATGGCTCTCAACGAAAGTTAATTCCTGCACGCACCAATCTAAATAAAGAGGGTCGTTAGCAACATTACCGATCACGGTCCGCATATCGTCCACACGCCAGAATTCTTTATATGCATGCCAGTCAGCAGAAATAATGTCTATAACAGTATTGTACGCAGCTTGAGAATCCTTATGAACAAGGTTTGTAATAAGTCCCAGGACTTCGTTCTTCTGATCTTTGACTGAATAGCTCATTTCAAGGAAGCCCCGATGAAAAAACAGCAGGATATTTTTCAGGCTCACAGCAATGTCCGAAAGGGCAGTGTGGCTTTTTTTATATAGCTGGCTGTAATGAAAAGCTATACTGCAGACGTGATTATATAAAACTTTTTCATCCTTATCCTTCACATCCTCCAGCGAATCGATCAGTTCGTGCTCTATCCCGCCCGTCAAAATAAAATACAGCCTAGCATAGTCAAACAGGTAATCGATATTGTTACCCGCGCTACTTAGCGTGTCTTGTTTTTTCAACAACGGCAATGGTAATTTTTCAAAACACATCGTTGCTTTAGGCAGATCACCAAACCGGTATACAAATAATAACGCGAGATCGAGATTTACATCCTTGTCGTCTGAATCGACCCACGAGGTAACCAGTTCTGAGCAATATGCGATCAATGAATTATCCCTCTCGGTGTCACCATCACCTGTGGCAAACAATACATCGTATAGGATGCTTAATAACGCCTTGTGTTTCCCGATACGACCATAAATATATTTTACGCATGCAAGGATCATATCAAAATCCTTATCCTTCTTCGAAGCAATAATGATAGCAGAAACTGCCTTAACGATCATACCGAGATTCAGATTTTTTCTTTTCTTCTCTTCATCCGGTTCGTCACGATAATTATGGTTTGTAACTTCCAGACCTTCGAGTAAACCAAGGATCTTTTTGAGTGGATAATAGACTGTTGCTGCAGCGGCCCATTTTACAACAAGTTCAACTTCATCCGTCCTTGTATAATTCTCCGATGAATACCTTTCGGCATCTACATCTTTTGAATGATAAAGAATAAAATTCGGCTCAGCGAGCCCGAATATCTTCCTTGATTCTTCCGCCATCCCCGATTCCTTCAGCGCAGAAGCATAATCAAGGGCGATGGACTTGGATACCAATAGATCTTTCCCTTCTATAATATAGGAGTCCGCAACATCATACATTTTCAAAAACAGGTACAATTCGAAATGCTGGCTGGGATTAAAATTACCTGTACGCTGATCGGTCTCAGAAGAAGCAAAAATATACCTGGTCATCCCTGCAAGGCTGTTTTCGAAATAAGCCGCCTTGGCCCCAATCGCTATATCTTCCTTTATTAATCTTGGGTTGCGGAATTCAAACCACTGGTTTCTGAAATAGTCCAAGTTAGCTACCGCAATTATCTGCGCATACTGTTGTGACCGGAATAGATGGTATACCAGATTCCATCTGTAATTGGATCCTGATTCGCTTATAACGGCAGCGATCTGCTCATGATACTTCCGGTCGGCTGCTTGATCATACGAACCGGAAAGCGCCTTTACTGCTGTAACATGCTCAAGGAACCATTTGAAACTATTGTGAAAATATTGCCACTTCCCCTTTTCAGGTACGGTAAAAAAATATCGCGCTTTGGTTTGAAATATAGTCAGCGTGGCGTCAGAAAAATCAAAGCCGCTTTCAAGTAAATAAATATCGATAAATGAAAAGCGGAACCTGGAAATGATCCCTAACAGCTTTCGCAGATTTTCATCTTCATTGACCGATAGCCAGAATTTCTTATACTCATCATGAATATTACCTGTGAATTTCTTTTCTTCAATGATGGCATCGAATTGATCCGCAGCACTGGATAGTAACTTCTCAATGGTGTATCTTAAAAAAAGCGGGTGGCCCAAAGTATTGCTGAAAAGCCGGTCGAATTGAATACTGGTTAAATCAATAGACTGGTAACTGTTAACAACCAGGCTCATTTCACTTTTACTCAATGCCTCTATTTCAACGGAACGGTCTTCGTTTTTGATATTCTGACGGATATTTATATTCAGGTCGTTTAATCCATCAATGGTTCTGGATCCAAGAATAAAATAAACGCCGGGTGGAACATTTCCCGGGTCAGGCAGATCCTTTAATAAACTGAATTCAACTTTCTGTTCCCTTTCAATGTGATCGAGCCCGTCAATAATGATGAATGTTTTCTGCCCGTTCTGTTTAAATTTTTCCGATAATTTCTTCAACTCATCGCCAAGGCGCGCAGCAAGGTCTAAGCGATTATCAGGAGGAAGGCTATCCCTTGACCCAAGGTTTACATATATCTGCGTGATAATATCGTGTAGAAAATATTTTGATTCCCCTCTGTACCCACTGTCATAGGTCATGTCCTGGTTAACATAGGAATAGTATTTCAGGACCCTGTCATTGCTCAGCTGTAACCACTTGGTGAGTAACGTGGACTTGCCCGATCCTGCGCTTCCCGTAAGGCCGATATATCCTCCATCATATTTTTCAGTGAGCGCTTTTAATTTAGCGATCGACTGTGAAATTGGCTGGTAATGTTTTTCATCAATTAAAAAATCATGCTGGAAGTAAGTTTGCAGCCGTTCTTTAAAACCAATTTTTTCAATGAACTCCTGGTAATCGAGGCGGATCGTTTTTCTTTCTTTACCGATCTTGTCAAAAATAAAATGCCTGATCTTATCAGTATCTGCTTTTACTTTCGTCCATGCGATCGGGTTGTAATCCTTTTCTTCTGGGAAACGGTAAGAAAACGATAAATGGGTGGACTTGATAAATGCGAACAACGTTTCTTCTGAACAGGCCAGCAAATTGGTTAACTCTGTTACTGTTCCTTTCCAGTTATCGGTGATCTTTTTCCCGCTGCGTATTTTGTCCCAGAAATTTTCATGAAACGCCGCAAAACTTGACTTTTTGGGACCTTGATAAGATGCAATTTGATCATTATCAGATGGTGATTGTGTGGTGATCAACCGCACATCAATTTCCTTTTCCGGGAACTCCTTGCGAAGTGCGGTCCAGCCCCTGAACATCTTAAGCAGCAACTCGTCTCCACTATTGACCAGTGAATGATAGGTAAAACTTCCGCTTCTGTCTTTTACCTGGCAGGCAAGCACTTTGTCTTTGCGCCCGAGTAATACATCATCAAGATTACCGGCATCCTCTGCCGCCAATTTGATCCACTCAAGAGATTCATCCAGCAAAGCGGCGTAGATCTCCCAAGCAGCAATGGAATACTGTGAATAATACCCACCGATCGCGCCGGATTCACCAGATGTAGCCAATGGAGTTGTTTTAGATTAAAAAATTATCGACATCAAATTTACCATTTCTCCCTGCCCTGATATGAAACAATTCCCCACAACCTAACCCCTTGATAATCATTATACTAAAAACATTCGTTTCGTTTTGCTAAATATTTTAGTAAAGTTGTACCGGATTGGTTACTAAAAATCCCCCCGATGTATCTGAATTGCAAGACATATTATTCCTTCTGTTATGGCACATTTTCCACAAAAGAACTGGTTGACGCAGCGGTGGAACAGGGAGTAACCGAATTGGCGCTCACCAACATTAATTCAACATACGATCACTGGGAATTTGTAAAACTTTGCCGTGAACAGCATATAAAACCTGTGCTGGGTGTTGAGATCCACAACGGTGAAAAATTCTTGTACATTTTATTAGCAAAGAATAATGGCGGGCTCGCATGGATCAATGAATTTCTCTCAGAGCGGCTTTTAAATAAAACTGAATTTCCCTTTACACCTGTTGCACCAGCCAATGTATTTGTTATCTATCCGATCGGTAAAGAAGTGAGCGAACTGCTGCCCAATGAACGCATCGGTATCCGCGCTTCAGAAATAGCCAGCATGTACAAATTTGAATGCAGCGATCACTATGTGATCCGCCAACCGGTAACCGTTCAGAACAAAGATTATTATTATTTGCACTGCCTGTTACGTGCCATTGACAACAATGTTCTTCTTTCTGCATTGCAAAAAGAAACCTGCTGTGAGCGCGATGAAACTTTTGTGAGCCCCGCAAAACTCCTGTCATCTTTCAAACACCATACGGCCCTTGTCACCAACACTTATAAACTCCTTGACGAATGCACCATCGAAATGGATTTTCACACAGACAAAACAATGCAGGTGTATGGCGGGTCGAAAGAAGATGACAACGTGTTGCTCCATAAATTATCTGAAGCCGGTTTGATCCGCCGTTATGGAAAGAAAAACAAACTCGCTAATGAACGTTTGAAAAAAGAATTGAAAGTCATTTATGATTTAGGTTTTACCACCTACTTCCACATGAACTATGATTTCGTCCGCTATGCTGACAGCCAGGGTTATTACCACGTTGGCCGTGGCAGCGGCGCCAATTCGATCGTAGCATACTGCTTAGGAATAACCGATGTTGATCCCCTTGACCTCAATTTATACTTTGAACGTTTCTTAAATCCAGAGCGCACTTCACCGCCAGATTTCGATATTGATTTTTCCTGGACAGACCGCGATGATGTGATGGATTATATTTTCTCACGCTATGGCAAAAAACACGTCGCCCTCCTCGGCTCCTGCCCCACTTTCAAACACGATTCGATTGTCCGCCAGTTAGGAAAAGTATACGGCCTGCCTGATGAAGAAATCAAAACCTTCCAAAGATTTTCGCAGCCCACCTGTGCAAAAACATTAAAGATCTTTACCTATGGCGAAATGATGCGTGGCTTCCCATACAATCCATCACTCCACCCCTGCGGCATTTTGATCTCTGACAAACCCATCTATGAAACCATGTCGCTCTTCATGCCACCCAAAGGTTTCCAGACCGCACTCATGGATATGTTCACCGCTGAAGACATCGGCCTGAATAAATTCGATGTGTTGTCACAACGCGGGCTCGGCCACATCAAAGAATCATTGCGCCTTATCAAACAAAATCACAACAAGGAAATTGATATTCACAACACCAAATCATTTTTCGAAGACGCTGCCATCAAAACACAGATCCGCGAAGCCAATACCATCGGATGCTTTTACATCGAATCGCCTGCTATGCGCGGGCTCCTCAAAAAATTAAAATGCGACGACTATCTCACACTCGTTGCCGCCTCCTCCATCATCCGCCCCGGTGTCGCCCAATCAGGCATGATGCGCGCCTACATCGAACGATTTCACAATCCTGAAACTGTTGAATACATACACCCACTATTCAAAGAACATCTCTCCGAAACATTCGGTGTAATGGTCTTCCAGGAAGACGTGATCAAGATCGCGCACTACTATGGTGGTTTGTCTTTGGGTAAAGCCGACATCCTACGCCGTGCAATGAGTGGAAAATATCGTTCCTCGAACCGCTTCAACATGATCAAAGAAGAATTCTTTGCTTCTGCTATCGCACTCGGCCGCGATCCAGAACAAGTCACCGAAGTATGGCGACAGATGGAATCCTTCGCTGGTTATTCATTTAATAAAGCTCACTCTGCATCTTTCGCAGTAGAAAGTTACATGAGTCTCTTCCTGAAAACTTATTACCCCCACGAATTCATGGTAGCCGTCATCAATAATTTCGGAGGCTTCTATTCACGCGAACTCTATTTTCTGGAACTCTTAAAATGCGGCGGCGATATTCATTTGCCCTGCATTAATTGCAGTGATCTCTACACGAACATTCAAAATAAAAAAGTGTACGTTGGGTTTATCCATATCAAGAGCCTCCAAAATAAACTGATCGAAAAATTACTGGATGAAAGAAAACTAAATGGTGCCTACCTCGACCTTACTGATTTTATAGAACGAACTAATATAGGATTAGAACAATTAAATATCCTGATTCGCATTGGCGCATTGCGCTTCACAGGAAAATCAAAAAAAACATTGTTATGGGAAGCCAACTTCCTCCAAAAGAAAGCTACCATTGACGCGCCCGGAGTACAATCCATATTCGAAAAGCAACCTTTGAGTTTCGGGTTTGAATTACCAATACTCAAGGACGATCCCACCGATGATCTCTACGACCAGATGGAAATAATGAATTTCACCATCACCAACCCGTTTGAAATGGTAGACGAAGACCCTGCTCTGTATGTTCCATCAAAAGACATGCACAAATATTCAGGTAAAACGATTTCCATGCTGGCCTATTTTATCGCGCGCAAACACGTCACCACAAAGAACGACGACCAGATGTTCTTCGGCACATTCGTTGATTCAAATCTTGACTGGATCGATACGGTACACTTTCCCGATTCAGCAAAACGCCATCCCTTACACAGTAGCGGGTTTTACAAAGTGAAAGGAAGAGTTGCCGAAGATTTCGGCGTATACAGCCTCGAAGTTTCTTACATGGAAAAAATTGGTTACAAAAACCGCTCGTATGTTTCGTGACCCGAACCGCCATATCACACACCTTGATCTTGACACATTCTTCGTGTCAGTTGAACGGCTGCAAAATCCAAAGCTGATAGGCAAGCCTGTAATAGTTGGTGGCGATGGTGGCCGGGGTGTTGTCGCATCCTGCAGTTACGAAGCCAGGAAATTTGGCATACGCTCAGCCATGCCAATGTACCAGGCAAAACGCTTATGCTCGCACGCAATCATAGTGCGTGGTGATTACGAAGCATACAGCAAATACTCCCAACTCGTAACAGATGTGATCAGGGATACCGTTCCGATGTTTGAAAAATCTTCGATCGATGAATTTTATATTGATATGACAGGCATGGATAAATTCTTCGGTTGCAGTTTGTTTTCATCTGAGCTGAAAAAAAAGATATTAAAAGAATCCGGCCTACCCATCTCCTATGCACTCGCCAGCAATAAACTACTTTCCAAAGTCGGCACCAATGAAGTAAAACCCAATGGCCAGTTGGAAATTCCTTTCGGTAATGAAAGATCCTACCTCGCACCCCTAAAGGTCGACCGCCTTCCCGGTGTAGGCGATAAAACAAAATTGTTGCTGATCAATATGGGCGTTCACAAAATAGAAACCCTCGCCAATATTCCGGTTGAATTAATGGTTAACCTGCTCGGCAAACCCGGCGCATACTTACATCGTTCGGCTAACGGAATTGACGAATCGCCCGTGGTCCCCTTCCACGAACAAAAAAGCATCAGCACCGAAAACACTTTCCAGCAGGACACAACAGACTTAAAATTCCTCCACAGTGAACTCGTCCGCATGACCGAAAAGATCGCCTTCCAGCTCCGTTGCGACAACCGCCTCACCGGGTGCGTTTCCATCAAGATCCGTTACACCGATTTTGAAACCCATAGCATCCAGAAATCCATCGATCCCTCCAACCAGGATCACACCATCCTCAAAACCGTAAAAGAACTCTTTACCAAACTCTACACCCGCCGTGTACTGATCCGGCTGATCGGTATCCGTTTCACCAACCTTCTCCCCGGAAACTACCAGATCAACCTGTTCGATGATACACAGGAAAAGATCAGTCTCTACCAGCGGATCGATAGTATCAAAAAGCAGTACGGCGAGAAATTTGTCCTGAAAGCCTCCGGTTTGAATAAATAACTATCTTTAGATCCTCCCCCCGCCGCACCTTCTTTTTATCTACATACCTGACAGGTTTAACCAAAACTACTGCCATGAAAACAAGAATCATCTTTTTTGCTTTGGCTATTATTATGATCACAAGCCAAAGCATCGCCCAAACCATCGCAAGCGACAGCCGGGGTAAAGAAGTATTCAACTTTTACAAATCGAAAGCCTTTTCCATTCCAGTCACTGCCTCCACTGCAGCTTTCAAATTGAATTACACAGTCAAAGTCGGAAAAGGAACGCAATACTATGTTGCACGGTATAAGAATGCCGCAGGTGTCACAACGACGAAAGGGACAGAAATAAAATTCATGGGCGGCAAACAGCCGTATACGCCTGACGACTCACTGCGTTTCACCTTGAGTAAATCGACAGGTATTAACTTCGGATTAGGCGTTGGAAACCTGTTATCGAATCTTGCGAAGGTTTCTACTTTTCACCCCACGTATTCGTTAACCGCAGGCATCGGAAAAAACATTGATGCTTTCAACAATTGGGACAACATCAGTACGATCGCTACTTTTTTTACCTGCAACTTAAATGGCTATATCAAGTGGGATAACTTGATTTTGTATGATACGATCTCAAAAATACAAAACCGCATCCATCCATTTTCAAAAGGAATCACCGGAGAGTGGACGCAGTATTTCCCGGTTGGTACGGGAAAGAAAGTATGGTTAACCAGTATCTCCGCTTCAGCCAATTACGAATTCGGCAACAACATTTCGCAGCTTAAAGATTTTCAAAAAAACAAACCTAATTACACCAACACCGATGTCATTTCACTCGGAGATGTGATAGGCAAGCTGGGTGACCTAAAGAACCAGGATGCATTCCGGTTCCGTCTTTCCGCGCCACTCTTTCCAACTGCACTCCGTTTGTTCAGGGATCAAAGTGCAGAAACAGCTACCTCCGGCCGAAAATTCAAGGACTCG
Organism: Sediminibacterium sp.; assembly: GCA_965283715.1. GTDB lineage: Bacteria > Bacteroidota > Bacteroidia > Chitinophagales > Chitinophagaceae > Sediminibacterium. The sequence goes on from CBDIPL010000003.1 coordinate 692,674, forward strand.
GTACAATTTTGCATTGTTCCATACTGGACATTTTACGGACCTGTGAACACCAAACTAACCAACATTATCGGGTTGTACGTCAATGCAACCCAAGGACAAAACCTCTTTTCCAAAAATTCAACCGTCGTTGCGGGTTTCGGTCTCGGCATAGATTGGACCGTTGCTGCTGATGGGATTTCCAATGCCAGCGTCTTTGTTGCCGGAAGTCTCGACCTTCATCAACTGTTTGAACACAAGAAAACAAAAAAGCAATAAAAAAAGATTACAAAAACTAGATCGCAAATGAACACATTAGCAATTGTTATAGGAAATAACAACTATTACAGGGGGTATGAACTTGACAATGCTGTGCATGATGCGCAGGGAATAGCCGAAGCATTTCAAAAATTAGGATACACAGTGATACACCGGGAAAATATCACGGTTAGCGATTCAGAAGAAATATTACAGGAGTTTGAAGCAGAACTTCCAAAATACGATGCGAGTATTTTTTACTTCGCCGGGCATGGATTCCAGGTAGACGGAGAAAATTTTCTCGCTACTACGGACTGCCAGATTTCCAACAACAACCGGTACCATTTTCAGAATACCTGCATCACACTTTCAAACATACTCGATGTACTGAAAAAAAATTCAACCAAGGTAAACATCGTAATCATTGATGCCTGCCGCCGCAGCTTCGACCGCGGCCCCGTTGCCGCCTTTTCTCCTATCACCGCACCAAAAGGAACATTGATTGCGTTCTCAACCTCCCCGAACGAGGGAGCAAAAGACGCAGGGCCGGGCAGTCACAGTATTTATACAGGAACTCTTTTAAAGTACATTAGCAGGCAATCTATTTCCGTCGAGGAATTATTCAAAAAAGTTCGTAAAACGGTATATACCTTAACTGATGGTGAACAAACAACATGGGAACATACTTCTCTGATTGGCGACTTCTACTTTAATAGCGGCCAGATGGTTCATTCACTTTCCATTCCTTATGATACATTGGTTGTAAAAGACGCAGATTATGTGGAAGGTGAGGACCAATTCAGCAAATGGATCATCTTAATCAAGGCATACGACTGGGCCAAACAAAATCCCGCCATTGACAATATCCTCGAAACAAAACCAGATACGCTGGACAAAAATCAATGTTTCATTTTTGGCAGAAATTTATTGCAGGCAGCAGAAGGAAGCGCATTTAGTGCAACAGGCTTTTTTAGCGACCTGGCAGACAATCTGAAACCGTATAATGTGGGTAATGAAAATCATGTATTAAACGGTATTCTCTTTGAAATATATTTTGATAGTCATGGAGAATTTCGACAGAGGAAACTGAAAACCACAGATTATTTCGATAAAATAATGTCACTCAGGAAGGATGTTGATTTTGACAATTCCTTTGATTTCATCCGCAGGTTGATTGAACCCTACCGCGAACTTCCGTTATGGATCCCGGAGAAGAAAGACATAGTAATTGACGTAGATATTCTGGCAACCAAAGCGTCAATGACAAATCCATATACATCTCATGTCATGACCTATGATGTAATCAGCAGTATCATAACATATTCGCAAAATATTCTTCCTGAGATCAGTAAATACGGTATCATCGGCAAAAATGAACTGGCTTTAAAAAACACGATCGCCCATTTTTTGGGCGCTCCGGCAAATCTGGTTCAGATTAACTCCAATGTTACAATTGAAAGTGTAGCCTTCAAAGATTCAGGCACCTCACTTGACAACGGATATTAAATGACATGAGCACTAACTTTTTCAATTCACTTGATATCGCCAGCCTCCGTAAAGGAGAACTTGGCATTTTTTGCGGTGCAGGCATCTCACGAAATGCAGGCATACCGGTCGCCAATACCTTCCTTGATTATATATTAACGCAGTTTGGTATTTCCGTAGAAGAAAAAAATATCCTGTTAAATGATAACCAACCATTCGAGAAGTATATAGAAACTTTATTGAGGCAAAACGGGGAAAACGCAAAAAACATTCTCTTCAATGCTTTTGATAATGATTATCTGGAACTTTCGCCCACTGCATCGCATCATTGGATAGCATCTCTGGCATCGCTCGGTAAACTCAATTTCATCTGCACCACAAATTTTGACACATTGCTTGAAACTGCTTTAAAAGAGCAGAAAGTTGCCTATGAATTATATTGTACGGATCTAACCCGCAGCTCACCGATGCCAAACAACTCATGTAAAGATTGTGAAGGCATTTGCAAAATATTTCAGAAAATAGATTGGGATAGCGATACGCTCAAGTTAATCAAGATCCATGGATGTGTACAGGACAGGGACAATATGGCAATCACTATTAAAAACATTGCATCCAGGGAAATTCTTGAAACCCGTTCCGAAATAATCAAACAAATGTTCTCAAATGCTGGAACCCACAGGAAGATCCTGATTATGGGATATAGTTCCTCGGACTCATTTGACATCGTACCAGTCTTTTCTGCACTTAAAGTAACTCCTAAAACAATTTATTACTTGAATCATGGAAATTCAAATAAAGAAAGCGAACTACAAAAAGTAATAAACATCAGGGACCTTACAGAAAGTTTCAATCCTTTCAAAAAAATAAATGGTACACATTTCTGGTTATGTACGGATACGAACATAATTGTAAATGAGTCTACTCGTATGATTGGCCCTTCTGAGCAAAAATGGAAAGAATGCGTAAACGACTATGTAAAGACCTTTGAAGCAGGTCAAGTGGAATTTCTCGTTGCTCTATTGTTCAGACGGAGTAATTACTTTGAAAAGTCAAATTCTAATAATGGAATAAAGATTGCATTAAAATATTATGATCAGGCGCAATTAAAATTCAAACATCGTGGTTATTACTTTGGCGTAGGTAGTTGCTACAATAACGCCGGCGTAATTCTCAAAAACATCGGGCGTTTACCCCAGGCGCTAAAAAAATACAGGCAAGCGGCAAATTTGTTTCGGCGTGACAAACAATGGCTAAACCAGGGCAAAGCGATTGGTAACGAAGCAAATATCTACCGCCATCTTGGCGATTTTGAAGCAGCGATGAAATTTCACAAAAAAGCAATGCGGCTTTTTAAAAAAGTTTCTTCTGATGAAAATATTTCCATTTGCTATAGTGACATCGCACTGACCTATGCATTTTCTAAAAATTATAAAAAAGCAGTTTTTTACCACAACAAAGAGCTAAAGTTATGCCGCGCATTAGGCGATATCGAAGGGTTGGCTGAAGGTTTAGTCAATTTATCCGCAGTTTTCCGGTCGATGGGCCGTACACGGAAAGCACTTATATTAGCCAACAAAGCAGAAACTACTTTTATAGAAACCAAAAACGATCAAAAAATCGCAGCGTGCTACATTAGTAAGGCAATCACTTACCATGCATTAGGAAAAAACGAACTTTCGCTTAAACTACATGCAAAAGGACTTGAGATTTGTGAACGTTATAGCGACCACTATAATTCGCTCCTATCTTTCTCCAGCCTGTTTTTAATCTTTAAAGAAGCAAATAGGATAAAAGAAGCGGATCAATTGGTAAGGAAGAGTATGAGATTAGCTAAAAAAATCGGCTATACATTCATGGAAAAAGAATTAGCCAGTGTTTTTGGCGTAAATCAAATTCAATAAAATATCATTTATGGCAGAATACAATGCTACTGACCGAATCGGCGTAAACGCAGTTGAAGGCATCTTTATCAAAGACTTCGGCTGGATCTTCAGGGAACAGCCCATTTCCGACATGGGAATAGATGCACATACTGAAATTGTTCATGATGGATCCGCGACAGGCAAGTTAATTTCATTACAGATCAAAACAGGTAAAAGTCATTTTACGATCGATGAGGAAAGCCTGACGTATTACGGATCACTCAGGCACCTCGATTATTGGACAAATCATTCTTTGCCGGTCCTCCTGGTAGCGCATCTTCCTGAAACCAACGAAACCTATTGGGAATTAGTTGTTTCGAAAAATATAGTGCGTACAAAAAAGGCATGGAAAATAATAATACCCAAACAACAAAAATTGGATAGCTCCTCCTTAGAACAAATTGCCAAGATTGGAGACGGCACAGACGAAATAATTAAAAAACGCAAGTTGATCATCGACCGGCCTCTAATGGAATTGATTCGCAATGGTGGCAAAGTTTCCGTCGAGTTTATGGAATGGATCAACAAGTCTTTAAACAGAACACCGATCAAAATAATAATTGCTAAAAGAGGCAAAGAAACCATTATACGTCAATGGGGCGTTGCTTACGCAGGATATGAACCAACCGAAATATACAGGCTTATCTTTCCTTGGGCAGCCGCATCCATAGATGAAGATTTCTATGAATTAAACCTCGATGAAGATTCCCTGCGAAGTATGTATAGCCTGGAATGGTTGTACAACAAAGGGATTTACCCATACCGGGTTCAAATGTGTGAAGTTGCTGACTACAGGATACAATTAAATTTAAATCAATTGGGCGAAGGCTTTCTCCATTACATGGATTATATAGAACGGGGTGAAGTTTTTTAATGAACAATAACCGTTATTCCCTTTCCACAATTTTTACTTCGCGTTCAGATAATCCAAAATTGGCCCAGAAAATGGTAAAGGCACAACCTATTTGATCATTACTTCTCTCCCACGGCGCCTCCAGGCATCGTTTATCGACTTCCAATCCATTGGTATTCTTCCTATATATATCGTAGAGTTCACAGCTTGTCTTAGCGCTGATAAGTGTCTCATTGAGTTGTTTCAGGCCAAGCAGGAAGACAGGATCAATTTTTCCCTCAATGCTTTTCAACTCAAATGGAGCACTGAAAACACGTTCGTTTTTTGCATTAATGATTTGAGGCGTGCCAAATTGGGCAACCACATTTTGCCAGAATCCTTCAAACAAATTCGGCTCCCGGTATGCGTGCAACATAAAAAACATATTCTGCTTCCTTGCTTCGTATCCTGAATCCAGGATATATTTTAACCAGTCAAGTGTTTCCTTAAAATTTCCGTTTGCCAAAAGTCTTTCCAGTACAACATGAATTCCTTTTCTGGATTGCTCGAGATCATGCCAAACATCCATACCATTATCCTTAATTACATCGAATGCAAATTGGTAAATGTCCTCGGGGTTCTCCGGAATAAAACCAACATGCAACATCCGCATAATTATTTCGTGAAACATCCACCCCGGGTAACTTGAAAACATCGCCGCATCACAGATGGCGAACATCAGTTCCGGTTTGGCTTCAAGGTCAAGTCCCAATAATTTTGAAAATAAAAAACATGATTTGTAAGGGAAATTATCCCACTCACTTTTAAAATGCTTATACTCCATTAAATAAGACATTGTTTCCGCAACAGCAATATCACCAAATCGATATTCACAGGAACTACCGCTCCCATCACTTATTTGCAGCGTTACAAACTTTACATTGTTACCTGGTTTTATTTCATCCATCTCATTATCTCCATCAATCGAATATCCGGTAATTACGGCCGTCGAATCATCCATTCCATCAGGCAGTCCAAATTTTCCTGTGTTGCGATTTGTTATCCTGTTCAATTTTCTTTGCCGGCCTGATTCTTCGTTTCTTAAAGCAATAATAATTTCTGCAGGATTCTCTTTTTGAATTGAGCTGATAACTTGCCTGATACGATCATAGGTTTGCCAGATATGGTTCCTGCCAAAAACACCGGTTATGTTTTGAAGAAAGTGAGTGTATTCATGAAAGAACAATGCCTGATCAACAGGATCCAGCTCTTTTAATTTTTCAAGCGATTCAAATATATTCAGGCGGATCACCAAATAGGAATCTTCGTATGTACCGAAATTAAAGTGGTAAGAGGCCATAGTAATCAGAATTTGGTATTGGTTACAATACACTCTCAATCATCGCCAGATCTTCATACACATAAGGTTCTGCAGGATTCAGTGCCGTTTTAAAATCTTTAGCTATCGTGCACGCAGTCATCTGATCCGAAGGGAACTGCGTCAACGCAATTTCGGTGATCCGCTTTTCGTCCAGCGGCTCAAACATCCATTCCCATCCGAGATCATCATTCAAGATCGAAGGCATTCGCTTTTTACTGTTATGAATTTTCGCCAAGATATGTCCTTCAGGGGCAGCGGTTGTTACGATCGAAACGGTATCAACCGTTTCTCCAGTGCCTAAATCCGTCCATGGTTTATAAATACCAGACATGAAAAAATACGGCTTGCCTTTAACTGTAATATGATGCGGAATTTTTAAAGCCGTCTTGAGCGGCTCTCCATTTTTCTTCAAAGGAAAGTGATGCCGCCATTCAAAAAATCCGGATGAAAGAACAAGGCACCTTCTCTCCAGTGCGGATTCACGGTAGATCTTATTTGGTAAAAGCATTTCTTCCCCCATTGCATTAAGGGTAGTAATGCCCGGAATAAATTTGCCTTGCGCGTTGGTATAGCCCCTTCTCCACTGATCAACCTTTTCTCTCGTGTCAAGAGGTTTCCCGAACCATTTATCCGGTATAAATCCCCACTCCATCGGAACGATATCAAAGTCCTGCTTGCCTGCCTGTGCTTTTAAGACAGCAATATTCCCATACGCGAACCCATCATGCAGGTCACGGTTCAGAAAATCATAATTCGCCAGTCGTTTTTCCAGGTCCTTCAACCTGATAAACTCTGCGTGGGCAACCTTTTGTCCGTTGTAGTAACACATGTTAATAAATCTAACAGTTTCGGGGGAAATTACAAAGGATATTTGTTTGTCCGGTGCCAACCACACTGAATAAATTTCTTACATAACTCACTGGAATTGAATGAAAAAGAATATTCCACCCCCGGAAAACTGGCAGGATTTTGAGACGCTTTGTAAAAAGCTTTTCGGCGAACTGTGGGGTTGTGAACACACGATCAAAAAGAATGGCCGCCTTGGTCAACCTCAATCGGGGGTGGATGTTTATGCGAAGCCAAAAGGCGAAACCGAATATTTTGGTATCCAGTGTAAAGGCAAGGATAATTTCCTCAGCAGGCAACTCACCAAAACTGAAGTTGATGAAGAGATAGAAAAAGCAAAAATATTCCAGCCTGCACTAAAAACGTATGTCATCGCAACAACTGCACCCAAAGATGTGTCGATCGAGGAATATGTTAGAATGAAGGATGTTGAGAGTTGCAAATCAGGTGGCTTTACAATCGTCCTATACAGCTGGAAGGATATTGAGGATCTGATCAATGAAAACAGGGATACATACAACTGGTATGTAAATAACATCGAATTCAAACAACGCTTTGACGCGACGGTTACTGCGAGTACCGGTCACGAGGGCTTAATCGTTAAACCGGGGTTTGTAAAAAAGATCAAGCGTCACGAATACGTCGATTTGAAATTAACCCCCGAACTGTCCAATAAATTCAATATGCTAAATCTGCCATGGTTGAATCGTCCTTATGTTTCCATTTTAGGAGGTGGTGATGTCAGCAAGGCCTGGTGTAAAATTGAAGTTACCATCACCAATTCCGGGAGCATAACAATGGAGGATTGGAAACTCAGGCTGTATTTTCCTGACAAGGTGAAAGCAGTAGCTGACGATTTTACTACCAACTTTTTGCACTTTAAGGAGGCACTCCCTTTTCGCACAACTTGGGCCGATAAGGATTGTAAAATGATCACCTGTAAACCACTGAAAAATGCCCCTTTGATACAAAAGGATCAAAGGACATTTAGCTGTTATTTTAAACCGCTGCATGATGATCCGTTGATCGGGATGCGATGGCAGTTACTGGCGAGGGATTTTGACCAGGAAGGGACAATAACATTCGACAATCAACCACAGTACAAAGAAGAGCTGGAAAGGATCCCTGTGGAAAATCTGAAGGATGAAAAAGAAGAGATTGTTTACAATGAAGTACTAATAAGAAACTAAACCACATATGGAAAACGTAATTGACCCAGAAGATTGGATCTCCGAATACAGGAAACTGATGATCGATGACAACATCGAAGAGGCGATTCCTTTAAAGGATGCCCATTTCCCGAAATGCTTTTTTCGCTACAGGAGTCTATCCGATCAAACACTTGATAGCTTAAACAACAATTACCTGTGGCTCTCCGACATTGACAAGTTAAATGATCCACACGAAGGAAGCATCATTTTTGATAACAACGCCTGCCTCCGTCATTTTTACGATTCTGAAAAATTTCAGGAAAATTTTGCGAAGCGGACGGGTTGGACCCTGACCAAAGATGAGATCCAAAAACTTACAACAGCAGAACGCCCCTATGCTGAATATTTGAAAATCTGCAAGGCTAAAGACATACCGATAGGTTTTTCAGAGGAACAGCAATTTGAAAAAGTAAAAAAACGGTGGGAAGAAATGGTTGCCGAACGGAACAAAGATATCAGGATTTGTTGCTTCAGTTTGAGCAATGATACATCAGTGATGTGGTCATACTATGCCGATAACCAGAAGGGCATTTGCGTTGAATATGACTTCCTTGATTCAGATACTATAAGGGCTTTCATCCAGCCGGTGCATTACACCAATGAAATTTTGAAAATTGGATTATTTGAAGATTACGATACTTTAAAACTGGTAGGGTCAAATCTCGCCAAATCAAAAAATTGGGCGCATGAACAGGAATGGCGGTTAACGATTTTTAAGCAAAAGGATAATTTTCCACCTAACATTGAAGCCCCAGTACCCAAAGCTATTTACCTCGGGATCTGTTTCAATCAAAATGAGGATATGCTCAAAAAGCAACTCTTCCAGTACGCAATCAATCATAACGTACCGTTATACCAGGCTAAAAAAATATTCGGAGAATTTGCAATCAGCTTTGAAAAAGTAGAAGACCTGGAGAGTTATCTTTAAGTTGATTTATTTGATGGATTAAAATGATCAAAAATTAATTTACCCACAGTCTGCGCTTCATCATGCCTTTTGCTATTCTCAGGTATTGTCGCCCAGAATTTTGGCTCATTTAACCCATTGGCTCTTACAAGAGCCAGGTACACCATTCCCGGGATATTTAACGAGGTACACGGTATTAATACCAACGACTTCAATAGTAACATCCCATGTTTTACCCTGGTGTTCAATAGTGAAAGGTTTTTTATCAATAAGTTCAGTAGCTAGCATGATCCCTTGTTTTAATTGCGCTGTATCCTCAAACAGATTCATGGATTAAAAATAATCAAAAATTTGGATAAACTAATATTTTTAGTAATTTAGTGCTACAAATCGTAGCAATGGAAAATTCAAGTTCTCAAACCCCCGGTGTCATCCCCGCCCACATTTTCGATATGACCGTCCTGATGGGCGAGGCTTTGGTGCCTTGCGAAGTGTATTTCGTTCCTGCCGGCCAGGACTTAGGTTTCACCCGCGTGATAATGAATCCGGGCACCAAACTCGAACAGGTATGGGACATTGACCGCGAAGACTTCTGTGAAAATCCGGATGCCCCTGATGCAGTATGGACAAAGGAGTGGGTAGACATTTACCAGGGTTTCCCCGGCGGCATTCCTGAACTCTTAGGGGCAGCCATTGATTTTAAGATCCGCGAACAAAATCTCCAGTTATGACATTATTACGCCAAACAGACTATTCAGCATTACGTTATATGATTGATCAATACGAAACACTGGCAACCCTTTCCCAGATAGCGGAATCATCTCCCAAACCTACGCAGTACCAATGTACCGCGCGTGAACTGATCCTGCGCTCAAAAGCTGATTGGGATCGGATCAGTAAAGACTTAAACACACTCGCGACGGAATCCATGGTACAGATTACACCAGGCGCCGCACCCCTTTTTACCATTACACCAAAAGGGTTAAATAAAATTATTTCATTGCAAGGCAAACCAGCGCAGTATTAGCGCATTTTTTTACCTTAAGTTTTCAAACTTAAGCAATGCCAAAGCAGGGACCAGGGTACACTTTTCACTATTGTTAGTCGGCCCTGATAACAGGCCGGGACCAACTATGGGAAATTATGATACCCTACAGGAAGCGGTCGATAACTGGTCCGAAATGTACACCGAAGACGGCCCTGATATTGGAATCGTGCGTGTATTCAGCGAGTTTAACGCCAAACTAAAACTATATGAAGTAACGCGAATGGAAGCGGTAAGTGAAGAAGAACTCGATGCTGTCGAAGTAAATGAAATCTCGGATACCAGTTTTGAAGACCTCGAAATGGAAATGAATGAAAGCAATAATTTTGTAGCTGACGAACATCCTGACTGGACGATCAAAGAGTTCCATGCTATTGTAAATTACATCGCTGCATTGGATGAACCTGGTTTGGAAGTAGCACCCGTTTCAACGCATGATTCACTTGAAGAAGCAAAAGCGGAATACGCCAATCAAGGTTATTCAAAAGACTTCTCGATTGTCGTAAGACAACTGAAATTAAATCCAGCCAACCCAAAAGAATACTACCTGTTTGATGAATGGGATGTTGAATAAATGAATTTGTAAACGCGCGCGCGATGAATATCAGTTTTAAACTTGGCGAAATTACTTACGGCGGAATTGTCACCGCCGTACCGAGAGCCATGGAAACACACTATTTTTTGGAACTGGGCGATAGCCCATCATTTACGATCCGTTTAAATGATGAAGGTGTTTGGGATACGGATAACCCGGAAATAGATCCCGAATTAGTAAGCGCTGCCGGTAACCACGTAGAATCGATGGAAGACTTAGCTCTCCAGTAATTTATTCGCAACCGCTTTTGCCATACCCTGCTTATAATCATCGTTCCAGTCATACCAGAATAATTCGCCCGGCTTTAATTTGTAAAACACAAATACCATTTCGTTTTTATTCTTCCGCTCCTTCCCCATCTTAACATGCACCCATAACTGCCATGTCTCTACAGGCTTGAATAATTGCACATCCGCCTCGTACCTTTTTTTCTCGTAGTGAAAAAATATGGTTGACCTGGTTACGTCCATGTGCTGAATTGTCATTCAAGATAACAATTCCTGTGAAAATAAATTTAGCCGCTTTACAATACCGGGTAGCCTCACACGTCTACTTATAAAAAGATACTATGATTATTTTGATAAGTTGGCTTATTCGGACTTTCCGCTTAAAAACCTCGCGTAATAAATTAAGTGATGGATTTCCGGAAGAAGTAATCTTTTGATCCACCGCTTTACAAGTGAAAGTTAGTCCTACGATCCGTAAGACTTCCAGTTCGATGAAGGAGATGTTGAGAAATAAAACCTAGGTTTTTCCTAACTTACCTGCATGAACTTTCAGGATTTCAAATTCTTCCTCGACAACCGGATGAAGATGTCACATATCTACCAGCCGGTGATGATCAAGCGATTGCTCGAACTGCAAGGGCGCGCAGCTGATTCGGACATTGCCAATGCACTTTTAAAATTTGATCCAAGCCAACTAGAATACTACCAGAACATCACCAATAATATGGTGGGAAAAGTTTTGCGCAATCACAAGGTTGTTGAAAAGGAAAAGAAAATGTATTCGCTTATTGGTTTTAATAATTTGACCACTGAACAGATCGATGAGTTGATACTTACCTGTGATCAGAAGATTGATGGTTATATCAAAAAACGCGGGGATGCCATCTGGAGTCATCGGAGAACAAACCGCGAACCGGTATCTGGTACGGTTAGGTACGATGTTTTAAAACGGGCCGGTTTTCGTTGTGAGTTATGCGGTATTTCAGCAGATATCAAAGCATTGGAAGTTGATCATATAACACCAAAGAATTCAGGCGGTGAAGATTCGATCAATAATTATCAGGCGCTATGTTTTTCCTGCAACGCAACAAAAAGGGATCGGGATGATACTGATTTTCGCGACATGAAACATAAATATGAGTGTAGAGATTCGGCTTGTCTATTTTGCAATATGGAATCAGGTAGGGTTGTCTTAGAAAATAATTTGTCTTACACTGTCAGTGATAAATTTCCTGTTACAGAAGGTCATTGCCTGGTGATTCCCAAGCGACACTTTCCGGATTACTTTGAAATCACCCAGCCAGAACTCAATGCAGTGAACCTGATCATCCACGAAATTAAATTGGAACTCGTCAGGAAGGATAAAAACATCTCTGGCTTTAATATCGGCATTAATAGTGGAACGGATGCAGGACAAACAATTATGCATACGCATATTCATCTCATTCCGAGACGCAAAAACGATGTTGAGGTTCCAATGGGTGGAGTGCGCAATGTGATTCCAGGAAAAGGTAGCTATGGATAACCTTGTGGCAATAAGGATTGCTTGTGAAGGCAGGACTTAGCTGGTCAATTGAACCGTATTTTGCAATTATGTATTTCTAAAAGATTATTTTGAATGAAAACATTTTATAGGTCTATCGTATTTACCAAACTTCGTCTTAAAGGTCTTTATCGTTACAAAGATCTTTTCCAGGTATTCCCGGCAGATCTGAAAGGAATGCCAAAAAACCCTTACCAGCAGCATTATCCCAATATTTTGGAATATTGGACAACAGAGGCGGATACAATAAAAAGAGAATCAGAATATGAAAACTTGAATGATATTTTAACTGAAACAGCTACAACTTATACAAAGGAACAAAAATACCTCTCGCTCTTAAATGCATTTACGAATAACCGGTTCTTCAAATATTCTGCCGAAGGAACCTGGGCCATTCCTGTTTTGATTGATAAAGAAACGAATGAAGTCAGTGAAGAAATAAACAGTCTAACGCCTGAGTGGTGTTCTACTGCCTTTCACTATCCGGGATTACCTGATGAACTTAAAATTGCCGGGTTTACAGTTGCAAATATTGATCCAATCAAGACGACTCCCCATAATCATTTCTATATGCACAATCCAAGCTTGGATATTGATTTAGGAGTAGAATTTGTTTTTCCGCAAACCATTGACTTAATCCTGGATGGTTATTTCTCCCTCGATAAAGAAACACAATTGATCCTTGATTCAGCAATGGGGTTTAATATATCTGCGTTCGAAATCCTTACTACACATAGAACACTGGCTTTACTTTCTTCCTTTACGGCTGTGGAAACGATGGTCAATCTTGAGTACCAGAATCAGGAAACAGAAAGATGTCCGGCCTGTACCCAGTTAAAATTCAGTATCGCGCGAAAATTCAAAGAATATCTTCAAAAGTATATCGGCGATTCATCTGAAAACAAAAAGAAATTTAACGCATATTATAACCTGCGGTCTAAAATCGTACACACCGGCATGCGTTTAAAAAGTGAGGTACTGTTCGCTGAATATCCTAAAGAGATTTTGGATAATGAATATGTAAAACGATTGGAAATTCTCCAGATGGGTAAGCTGGCAATTGCAAACTGGCTGATTAAAAATAGAAAAATCACCTGATAATTAAATTCGGCTATGCAACCTCTTCTCTCTGCCTTTAATCATCCGGCTTTCCACCTTCCAAAACGAATTGAAGGCAATTCCATGACCGCCTACCTGCAGGCACAATTCAAATTGTATTTTGAAATCATCGAACAGATCGAAGAACCCATGGTGCAGGACTTACTGCAACCGATCAAGCCCGCACTTACTCATTTCTGTAACGCGGTCATTGCTGCAATAGACGCACACCTCCGTGGGGATCCCGCTTCAGCCTATGCCATTTTTGAAAGCGCCATCAACCCCATAAAACAGTTCCTGGTGATGGATCGCTTTGATGGTGCCCAACCTGAACAATTAAAAGAGAAACCATACTACCGTATGCGCACTGGCATCGACAAGCCTTATGCGAAAGAAGACATTTTCCACTTGAGATTTTCTGAACGCGCAAAGGTTAACAACCAACGTTACAGCATCGCAGGCCTACCATGTCTCTATCTTTCCAATTCAATCTATGTGTGCTGGAAAGAACTCAACAAACCTGAACTGAAAAAAACACAAGTAAGCAAATTCGTGCAGGCCGACCCTTTCTTGAATATCCTTGACCTTGACTCAACTCCCAATCGGATACAGGCACAGTTACATTCTTTTTATGGAGCCTTTTTCAACAAGGAACATCCCTACCATATGTCTTATTATAACCTCTGGACGGGTACGCTTGTCAACTGGCCGCTGATGATCGCCTGCTCGCTCCAGGTACGCGATCAGAATGAACCCTTCAAACAGGAGTACATTATCCCCCAACTGCTGCTCCAATGGGTGATGCGCCAGAGGGATGTCGCAGGTATACGCTACTTCTCAAATAAAACAGCTATTTTCCCAACAACACTTTTTACCAAATACACTAACTATGTTTTTCCACCGAAGAATATGCATGGTGAACATTGTAGCGACCTACGCAAATGGTTCAAATTGACTGATCCCATAATACCAACTTCACTGAATTTTGAAAACCAGATTGACAATTATGAAATTGGGATTACAAGACTCGACAACCATATGATCGATTTTGAAAATAATCCCAACGGCATTGAATACAAGCAAACCGATTTTGGAAAAATGGAACTCGCAATGCGTCAACTTCATGCATCACATTTTTAAAATAATACCCAACTGATGCCAGTACCAACAAAAGAAACCCTACCGGAAAGAGTGATGGCGGCGTTCTATGCCACAGATGCAAATCTAAAAATGGTCAAATCAAATTGCGAAAAACTATTACAAATCATCACCTCCCACCCTCTTACTATTACCAATATATTTCTAACCTGCATGGTTGACCGCCTGCAGGCTGGTATTTTATCCATTGATCCATTATTTAATCATTATTTAAACGAGAAACGCATTCAGTTTGGCTTAGGAATTTTACTTCGTGCTTTGCACCTTGATTACATAATTATGCTCAATGTTCTGGAGATTCTTCTACGCTATAAAAATGATGAGCAGGCACTCAAAAAGGAGGTAGAACATTTTTGCCACATCATGTTGTCAGATGGGGCAAAACACACTTTGAAACTTTTCAAGGAGAATGTAATCCCTGAAAAAATGCGCAAGCGGTTATATAATGAATTGGTTAAACGAAATCAGGAGTGCTTCCATCCTTATCCAAAAGATGGTTCGGAACCAAGATTGTTATTGGAAGAATCATTCACCCCAAACCAATTGGTAAGAAGGTTACGCAATTCCAAAATGCCTCACTTGGCTGCAAAGGATCATCACTACCAGTTCTATTCAAAATATGACCATTTTGGAAAATTGTATTCCACGATATCAACACAAGACTTTGAATGGGAATTCGTCCATCTCAGTGAAGCCATCCGCGAATTGCCACGATCCCTTGCCATCATGGTAACGCTCACATCTCTCTCAACCTCGGATGAACGAATCGCTGAAATTGTAAAAAGCGTCAAAAGCCACAACGACGCAATAGATATTCAGGAGAAAAAAGAAAGGGCGGAAGCCAAAAAAGCTAACCCGAGCGGCTAACCTTTATTAAAATTCGATTTACGCATATTGGTTCACAGAGCTGGGCTTCTTTTATGCCGTTGTTTGAAATATTTTACAATGTTTACATTTTAATTTACAGTCTTGATTTGTACCCCGGCAGATAGCCAAGTAGCTTCGCTTAAAAATACTATGATGTATAAAGCCGCTACCACTATTTTATTCGTGATGATGTTCCTGGCCTTTGGCTGGACACAGCAATTACAATCAGGTTGGCAACTCGATGTCCAAAAAAGTAAAGTAACCTGGACTACCGATATCATGGGCCGCCACGCTGGCTATTTCTTTTTTCAATCCGGCAATTTACAATATTCACCCGCGGGCGAACCTGTAAAAGGAACCTTCCAGATGGATATGAACAGCATCCGCACTACTGACAACCCTACTGATGCAGGTAACAAAAAAGGAAGCGGAGATGAGGTTGCCCCAGTTTTTTGATACAGACAAACATCCCTTGGCGACCATGGAAGTTAAAAAGATCAGCCGTATCGGCTCTTCGATGAACTATCAGGTTGAAGGTGACCTTACCATAAAAGAATTTACCCAGCCAATAGCCTTTATAGCTACTATCAATACGAAGGGTAATACCAGCCATATCACCGCCAACGTGGATCTATCGCATCAGTTATGGGACCTTGATCAAAAAACACCGGACAAACGCAGGGTTGACTCTTTATCGGCCATCAGGGAAAAACTGGTGCCGTATATTCATGTATCGTTGGACATCACCATGAATAAGTAAAAGAGCAACAAACATGGTGGCTCGGAATGTTCACGAAAGAAACTGGTAAAAAAGAGAACGGCACGAGCGTAGCAGAATAAGCGTTACTGCAGAGAATGAAAATTGCATGGAGGTTTTGCATCCACGATCACGTTTCTTCCATCAAACTACACGATTCCTCTCGTTCTTTTTGTCTTGAAGGAATGGATGACATGCAGGCAAACTGAAAGCGATACATGAAAAATTGTACTATGCACCGTTTTGATAAATAAACATTTATGTAAGCATCAGATAGCCTACCGCCACACCAACTCCAAGTGAAAGCAGAATCAGGACAATTATTAGAAGCCAATTGGTCTTTTGCGGTTGCACCATTTGCGCCATCACCAATCTTTCCTCCAGCAACTTCCTCTCATTCATCAATATCGTTTCCTTATTCGCAAACTGCTCAGTCAGGTTTTGAATCTGCTTCTCATACAATGGCTTCACCTGTTTCATCGCAGCTTCTACCATTCCGGCTTTTGATTGGCTTCTTTCCTGAATGGTATTATTATACAAGTCAACAAGATGTTGGCCAAATGCCGTAGGCGTTGTAAACGCTTTATCTGCGACCTTCTGTAACAATGGAACATCCTGTGCATGACCAAGCGCGGTAATAAAATAAGCACTGAGGTCAATAGCCACTTCGGCAATTGCGGGTTGATCAAAGATCTCCATCCTGTCGCCTCCTCCCCTTGCAATGGCCATCACATCAGCCTCTGTGTTTTGCAGGGCTTCGATAATTTCATTTTCGTTCGAAAGATTGATCCCGATAAATTCTATTTCGTAAAAACCGATGGCATCCTTCAATTGTTCTTTGATATCCGAATGAATGATCCCGGTTTTACCAACCAGGATTTTGATGCTGACTCTCTGATCGTTCAGGATCTGTTTCTTGATAAACCCGTCCACATCCAGGTAACCTGAATCGCGTTTCTTCTGTAAGACTTCAAAGGCCTTGAGTTCTGCATCATTAAAACTTGGCTTCGCTTGTCCCACGATTTCGGTGATCTCCAATTGCAGATCGATTCGCGCTCCTTTGGCCTGCACACGCCGCTGTAAAAAACCGATCAGTTCAATGACCTCGCCGTTCTGCAATTGTTCCCTGAGTAAAGCAGGAACGAGTAAAGTAATACTTGCTTCTCCAGCCTCATCACGCAGCACATCATAATACTTCCCGGCATAGACCATGTCCTTTCCCTGTTGGTAGATTCCTTTCACGCGCTTTAATTCCTTTGCAAAATCAGTAGGAACCGAATTGGCAAACAAATAAACCAGAGATGTGGGTGTCAGCAAGTAATTCTCCTTGAATTCCATCATACAAAGATGCTTATCGCGCCGGATTAAAATGTTGGAAGATTAACTTGCCCACCTCCTGTGCTTCCTCATGCCGCTTTGCATTCTCCGGAATGGTTGCCCAGAACTTTGGATCATGGAGACCGGTAGCCCGAACCAGGGCAATAAATAACCCGCCACCCGGATACTTGACCAGGTAAATAGCATCAATCCCTATAGTTTCGACGCTTACATCAAATGCTTTACCATGGTAATCAATTGTAAAACTTTGAGTATCGATGAGTCCAGCTAATTGCATGGAGTAAAACTAAAGAAATATTTTGACAAACTAATATTTTTAGTATTTTAGTGCTATAAATAATAGCATTATGAACAGAACTATTTCATCAAACCTCTTGTCCAGCCAACCGGAAATAAAAATTTTTGATCTACAACTGGTAGATGGCCACTGTATCACCCCTTACGATATTTACCACGTAACGCCCCAGGGCAGCAACTCCTTTGTCCGCGCTGTCGCCTTTCCGGGCACCGACCGCCAGTATACTGTCCTCATCGACAAAGCAGACATCATCGCGAACTTGGC
Source organism: Sediminibacterium sp. (assembly GCA_965283715.1). Lineage (GTDB taxonomy): Bacteria > Bacteroidota > Bacteroidia > Chitinophagales > Chitinophagaceae > Sediminibacterium. The sequence continues at coordinate 710,685 of CBDIPL010000003.1, forward strand.
AACCGGGGAAATTGCTGGCAGCCGCTGGATCGACCTTGATTTAGATGGCCCAACTACCCTCTCCGAAGCCCTCGGCGCCGCCATCGAAGCCAAATGCCGTGAACGAAAAATGCCTTAATATTTTCCTATCTTTAAACTATGTCAGCCATACAATTCATCATAGGTAGCACCTCCTACACTGGCACAATTACCACCGTAGAAAAAGAAAATGAATTTCAGTATGTAGTTACGCTGAATAATACCCCCCCATTCACCATCCACCTCTCCGATGATGGCTATTGGATGAGCAATACCCCCAACACCGATCCCTTAATCATTCTGGCCATCGGCGACTTTATTGAAAACATGGAAGACTTAGGGGATGTGCTCTCAGAGCTTAATACTCTTCGCAATTAATACAGCCAGATCCTGCTTGTGCTCATTATCGTGTTCATGGCATAACCCTTACCCATAATCCTTGATCGAATAAATACGTTTAACATTTGTGAATTCACGTAAATGAAAAGTCTAGCAACATAAAAGAATAGTGCCAGGCTTTTTCTTCTTTTTCAAACGAAATACCATGCCTCCTCAAACCTGTTCTATTTTTAAGTATGGCAAAGCACAACCACCATCATTATCACCCGGCTATTCCTCTCGCCTTTCATCTATCTGTTCTACCAGATTCCATCCTTTCACAGATTCCCAGGTCTACCAGACATGATTGGAAAAATAAGGATCTGAAAAAGCTTTTTGGATACGATCATAGCTTTCAACAAAGTGAACTCATGAATGTTCTGAGTACAGTAGCTCACAATAAACGGCTGTTAGCAGTAAACCGGGCACTACTACAAATTATTGCTCTCAATAAATTCATCCAGAAAAATTCAACTGCAGTTGCAAAAAAGCATGCAAACCTTGTCCGCGTACTTCTCGACAATCTTCAGAAGACATCATGCATTTTAGGTTTCAGGAAGACTTTAAAATGGTGTAATATTTCCTATGCAAAGTTCCTTGTACTAAAAAAAACTTTACTATGTACATCATCGCCCATTCATCGCTGCCGTAGAAAGCATCCGGGACAATTGCTTCGCAGTGAAACTGATAAAATAGTAGCTACCTGCAATGACGAGGCTTATTCAGCATGGCCCTTGGCCTCTATTTACCACAATGCTCTTAGGAAGAAAATATTCAGTTGCTCGTTATCTACATTTTACAAATATGTTTCGATACTAGTTAACAGGCAATCGCTGCCACAAAACAGAAGAAAGAATCACTTCACGGGTATTCGTGCCAGTAACCCATTACAGATCATTCATGCGGATATTACCCAATTCGTGACAGAAGACAATAAGAAAGCATATATCTACTTTATTCAGGATAATTTCTCGCGCGCGATACTTCAATATAAAATAGCCGGTGAACGTAAGGCTATACACACAATCGAACTTATCAGGAAAGCATACAATGATCTAAAAAACGAAACTTCAGATGATTGCACAATTATTACCGATGATGGATGTGAGAACAAGGGAATATCCGAATATTTTATCCATAAATCATTTCCTTCGTTAGTACACCTGGTTGCCCAAAAAGATATTAGTTTTTCAAATTCAATGATTGAACACCTCAATAAAACCATCAAATATAGATACCTCTACCAACAACCAGTTGCGGACATCAAAGCATTAGAAATTATACTCGCAACCACAGTTAATGACTATAACAATAGACCGGTTCATGTTCTTAATGGTTTAACACCACGTGAGGCTCTACAGAACCAAAAATTGAATTCTGAAATATTAACAGAGCAGATCAAATTGGCTGCTATCAACAGAAAGCTGAAAAACAAATCTGATGATTGTTGCCTGTATTTATAAAATCACTAAGGGCCTTGTCTTACCCTTCTAACAATCCTAATTTTTTTTACAATACTTTCTAGTTGTAAATATTAAAAGTCGATTTAATCTCCAATCCGGATTTTCGAACACTTTATTTAAAAATGTTTGTGGAGGTTGCAGTGCTCAAACCAATTGTTCCTACTTCCAAACGTTCAGCAGCTCTCCGTATAAACTTTTCCACCTGCACATCATTATACAAATCCAAATTATGCCTCACAGCCAATCCTGCAAGCATTCCTGTGTATTGTGGGTGCTTCCTTTTAGTAACAGTTACTTTAATGGTTACTCTCATCCTGTCCAGTGTATCAATCCTTACACCTCCAAGCAATTCAATTAGCAGTTCATCGGTGGTGTAGGTAAAGCAGTGTGGGTTTGTTGTTATTAGCATATACATGATTTTTAATTGTGAAGTATGGACACAAAAAAACCACTCCGTTTTGAGGAGTGGTTTGTGAAACCAACTAATTTGATATATTACTTATTTGAAGACTACTATAAGATTTCCAGTATCTCTCCATTTCCTATCGGATGCAGGCCTTCTGTAAAATCAAACTTCTCGTTTTCTTTAAAATATTTATCATCAATAGTTCCTTGAAGGAACGTTATAATTACATCACCTTCACTATTTGGCTCAAACAAATCTTTATCTAACAAGTCAATCTTGCCAGATATTCTCGTTGGCGCATCTTTAAAGGAAAACAAAGGTCGATACCCTGTAGCAAAAGGAGTTTTGCGACCTATATCCGATGGAACAAGTTTGATATGCGCTCTTATTTTAATTACGTTAGACATAAATCATTGATTTTATAAGCGAGGAATTTGGAATGGACTATTATTTAATGGAGTTGCTGATAATTTTGGTAGCTGGGTTGCTGGAATTGAAACAGCTTTCATACCATCAGCCTCAAATTTTGTTGCTGTTTTCATTACAGAGTTTGGCACTCTAACTTTCATAACTGTATTAGGAATGCCGTCAAGTCCAAAATTATTCTTACCAAATTGCGATGCATCACCTGCGGATGTTGCAAATAATTTCCCTGTCTCATAACCACCTGCTTGTGTTCTAACTCCATTAGCAGCTACATCTGCAACTTCGGCAGCAGACCCTGCACGATATAATGTCGTTGTAGTTAAAGCACCTTTAACAGCACCTGCTCCTTTAGTTAAAGCGACTGCTTCTGCAACTTTTTCTAGTCCAAAACCAACATCGTGTCCTATTTGCTCACTGCTCTTGTTTGGGAGGTCAGAAACATAATTTACAGCACCTTTTGCTGCCGATGAGAACATCCCATCTTCTCCTTTAATGGCATGGATAATATTTGTGATAGGTTGCGCCTCAACAATTCCATTACCGACTTTTTGCCAGCCTTCAGCAGTTCCTAAACTCTTTACAAAACTACCTGTAGATTTCACTCCATCTTTTATACCACCCCAGACACCTTTCAAAAAGTTCATATTGGCGATAGCAATGTCTGGATAGTCTCCTAATGGGTCACTCTTCAAGATTGGGTTGTTAGCCATAGAAGAGTATGGTGACTCACTTTCTTGTCCTTCAATTTTAGGGTCTATCTGCCACCACCTACCTAATGCAGGGTCTAAATCTCTGAAGTGAGCTTCATATTCATTCAATCCAAAAGTAGTATCAAGTTCAATTCCATTATACTTAAACCTATTCTCCAACTTCCCAGCAGCCTTAGAAGAGATACCAGCCATTGTTAACCCGAACGGGTAGTAATGGGTTTCTTCTTTTTATAAATCAAAGAACAATTTTAAAAGTACTGTATTTTATTTTACAATATTTCTTTGTCTCTAAGCCATTTTTCAACTAATAAATTCAACTCAGGTTTTTCATTCTGTATATCGAATTCATGGTAAAGCTTACCAATCAAATCACTATGTAGTGACCGCAGCGTTTTTTCCTTTAAAAACAAAATCGGCTTTCCCAATCCCATCATATATCCGACTTCAAGTGAAACATTAGGATTAAAATATTCAGAGTTAACACGTTCAAACAATGCAACTCCAAACGCACAACAATGCATGTATGTTTGAATATTTTTAAGCAAATCATCAGAGTACCATTTATCATCTGCTCTCAACAATGTAAATCCATGATTGCTGAAAATACTCTTAATATCATTTACAACTTTGTTTTGTAAAGAAGTGTCTTCAAATTTCATCATGAGAAATCCACATTTTTGCAAATCAGGATAATCTTTTTTGAACTTGAAAATAAAATCAAGAAGTTCGTTATTTGGAAGAAAGGTCACATGAGTAGCAGTAATATCGATGTCTTCAGGATAAATTGAAAAGCTTATTCTGGATGCCGTTACAATTTCCTCATCATTTTCTTCGTTATACTTAGTCTCTTGATGATATGATGGCTCAACTATTATACTTCCTTTCAGGTAGCCAATATTTTCAAAACATGGCAAGCTGTATTTTATTTCTTTAAGATCAATGATCCATTCATTAGTTACAGTTTTATAAGGCTGCAAATAATTAATATTATTCTGACTTAATAAGTTACGAAATCTCTTTAGCATCTCCCGCTTAGTTAGATTCTCTTTTTGGCGGAACCCAATAAATATTGGACTATCTGAAGGAACTTCATAAGTAGGATATTGAATGTCGATCTTACCCAAAAATTCAACGAAATTTAAACTTATCATTAGCTACATTTTAAGCGCTCCAGTCAATGTCATAAAAATACGTAAACTCTTTTACTATCACAGCCACCGAAGCAGCCATTCCATTTACTGGGGTAAACAGTAAAGCAGTGATAACTGCGATGTTTACACAGTGGAAGGTTTCTGACTGGCACACCGACAGGTGTAAGGGCTGGTAATGTGTGAAGGAAACCTGCAACGCAGGAAATGGACGGCAGGTGGCTGCCAATGGAGGAACTTGTTTTTAATGGCATACCTACACACTATTTTCCTTGCCATTAAAAGTAACAAGTGGAGTTCAGATTTACGAAGGGTGGCTAAAACCATGACAAAAACGGTGTAACTTTTTTGGCGTGTGTTTTCAGAGCGTTGCCGTAAAGACTGAACACCTTATTCCCTGCTTGGCTTTGTGCAGAGGATGAATGACTATTACAGGTGCTGGGCTTTAGGAAACTAATGATTGTACCAGTTTTTAGAGTATTAAGGGAAAGGACTCTGCTCATCTGTAGGAGAAAGATTAGTTATGTATTGCAGATTAATTTCTAGAATTAATTAACCTGTTGAATTATTTCTAATGATTCCAACAGGTGACTGTGTGTGTCCACCTGTAAATCACTTCCTTTTGCTACAGATGGATTTCTTTTGATAGCCCCGACAAAGGAGGGGGGTATAGTTACCACCTTATCAAGAGAACGGGTATGATGTGGGACTGCACTACTTTCTCCTCCAAACATTACAAGAATGGTTGAGGAGAATATATACTAATTTGACAGCAATTGCCAAAAAAATATGCTAAAATATTTGGGAATGGGTGTGTGAAAGTTGTATCTTTGCTGATGGAAATCAGTCATTTAGGATCATAAATGTTGATTGCAGCAGACATGATCTGCACCTCCCTTGTCTGGGAGCTGTTCCAACTCTATGCAACACTGGTTTAAGCTCTATAAGGGTGAAGTTTACGGTGAATAAGGGGTTTAACTCCCATTAGAGGATGTAAAATATGATGAATGCCTACAGCACTTAGATGCAACGGAAATAGTAGGACAAATAACCTTTCAGACCTAATATCTCTTCCCTACAGATGAGATGTGGTTCAAAGCAACCTATTCATCAAACATACATTAACAGTAATGACACATATTAATGATCCCATTCCCCAATTTATTGGGGTTAAACTTTCTATGTTCAGTATTCAAATAAAACTCAATAATTATAACCTTACATATTTAAGGGAAGCTGGGGAAGCTCCGCCTTGAACTGTCACTATAATTATCTGAAACTTGCTCTTATATTCCTCATTCCATCTCATTAAATAATGCATCAATATTTTTGCCACTTCTTACAAGTTGGTTGCTTATTATATATTAGGTAACTCTTTTGGGATGTTTATTCGATGAGTATAATTCCTCAAAGTTGTTTCAGGATTATTTCCCATTTAAAAAAGTTGTTCAATCAGTCCATCCTTAAAAAGGATGAAACTGATTGATCTCTGCCATTAACTCATCCAAATCCTGTTGCTTATATTCCTCTGTACTACTGATAAACTTATGACCTGCTAAATACTGAGCTTTTCTCAAACCATTTTGGGTTACCCAATGTGAAATAACACTTGCTCTTAACTGTTTCCAGTCCTTCACTTGCTTATCCTGTTTCTTCAACTGGCTAAGGATATGCTGGAATGTGTTATACAGGCTTTCACTTTCAGTTATGAATAACAGGTCTGTGTCCTTCTCTGTTTCCCACAACAGGGTTTGCCTTGCATCGCTCATGTATTCCATCAAATCAACTATTTGATAAGGTTCCAGCTTCAAGGTTCTTCCGTTTGTTTTCCTTCCTGAAGCAATGGTAATCTTGCCCTCCTTGAATTTCACATCCTTAACGGTGAGGTTGGTTATTTCATCAACTCGTAAAGCCTGATAAACTACCATTCCAAATATGACCTTGTTCCTCATACCTGATAAATCCATCGGCAGATAGTTGCTATACAGTTCATCTAACTGCTCCCTCTTAAAGTGGTTGTGCAATTTCTTGCGCTTGATACCCTGTATCACAATATTACTAACAGGGTTCTCCCTCATTTCTCCTTCCTTTATCAACCACAAAAAATAATGGTTTAGGAAACCCAGTTTAAGGGCAATGGTTTTCTGTACGTTGCCATCTTTGCTGCAATGCTTAATAAACGCCATTATATCGTTATAGCTGACCTCTGTAACATCAGGAATACTTTCACTCTCCACCCATTGATGGAAGGTGTTTACCTGCTTAATAATGGCTATGCGTGTAGCTTCTGCCAAACGCTTGTTCATCAGGTAATAATCAAATTGAAGTTGGTTATCCATCTTGTTCTTCTTTTAGGTGAGTATAGATTTGTGTTGATTCCAGTGAGGTGTGACCTAAGAATTCTTTTATCTTCTCTAAGTCCATACCGTTTGATAATAAGTGTGTAGCTATTGAGTGGCGCAATGTGTGTAAACCGATATGCTTTTGTTGTAACAGTGCATTATCTGTTAACTGGATAAGTGATTTTAAACGCAGTAGTAGCATCTGACCATCAATCCTTCTACCTTTTGCAGATATGAAGAAAGCCTCTGCCTTACTACCATTTAATAATAACGGTCTTGCATTGTACAGGTAAGTTTGTAAATGCTGCAACCCTTGCTTAGTTATTGGAACAAAACGCTCTTTATAATTCTTTCCCTTCCTGATATGCAGTAAACCTCTATCAAAATTTATATCTCCTGTGTCCAAAATTACACCTTCATTTCTTCTTGCACCACATCCATAGAATATCGAGAGCATGGCTTTATCTCTGTATTGCAAAGCCTCATAAAACTCCCTGCCTTTGGAGTGCTTCATTTTATCAGGGAAAATATCTGCTGCCTTGTAGAGTAGCTTGATTTCTTCTACAGATAAAACATCAATCCTTTCCCCATCACTGTCTTCTGTGCGCAGTTCAATGAGTGGTAAAGCAATCCTTCCAGTTTGGCGTAGATAGTCACTGAATTTCTTAATAGCTTGCTGGTGTTTGTTCAAGTAGGCATTGCTTAAACCACCGCCTTGTCTTAAATTCTCCCGTTCCCTTAAGTGGTCGTAATAATCTATGATTAGCTGGCTGGTTATTTGGTGCAACTGCTTCATGCCTTTACCCTCCATCCAGTGGAGTAGTTCTCTCACTGCATTTGGAAGGTTATAAACGGTAGTTGAAGCATAGCCCAATATTTCCAGCCATTCGGCAAAGCCCTTCTCTGCATAGGCATAAGAAGGGCTTAGCAGTGAAAGTTGTTTCATTGCTGAATGGTTTAAAGTGTGATGTAATGGGATTATTTTTTTGCCCTGCCTTGTATTTGGGTGAGCAATTGAGCAGATGGTCTTACCTCTTTGATTCTCTTGGGTTTAACTTGCTCACTATTCAGGTGAGCAGATGGTGAGCAGGTGAGCTTTTGTAAGATGCTATCAAGTGCAGTAGTAATGCTGCTTTGTAATTGCTGGTAGTCCTCAAAGGTTACTATCTCATACATGTGGGCTTTCATTTCCTGTGGTTGCCTCATTAAGTAACCGTTTTGGAGTAACGCTAAATTGTGCCTGTTTACTGTGCTGATAGGCATACGCAGTAACCTACTCACTTCATAAGTGGTGAATGGGTCGTGCTTTACTAGCAGCTTCAACCGCTCGAAGTAATTCCTGCAAGCACCTGTTAACTCATCACTTTTTCTTAGCAATACATCTTTCATCAGGTGGTTTGCTGCTGCAATATCTTCCAAAGTAGTTTCTATAAATATCTCCCCTGTGTCTTCATCAATCCTTTCTGTGCGTTGGTATTGGTGATAGAAGGTAACAGCCTCAATAAATGCTAAATAATGTGCATTGGTTCTCCTTGGTTTGAATACTCCTGCTGGTAACTGCAAATGTTCAGCATAGGGATTTCTTATTTCTACAGGTTGCAGGATACGTTGTGTATTTTGGAGAAGGGCTTTCACTTTATTTTCTGCTGCCTTATCAATTGTTCCTGCACTTCTTTTTCTTTGGTAATCCATAATACGGTTATCCTGCTCACCACTCTCATCAATGTATATCAGGAACGAACGGTTAGCATTATCTTCATACACTGCCTCTTGTGTTGTGCAACCTGCAACACTTACAGGCCCTTCTACTTTCAGGTGTACCGTTTTTGTTTCTCCTGCACTGTTCTTCTGTGCCAGTGTTTTAGTGATGAACTTTTTACTCTGCAACTCACGCAGTGGATACAATACACTTTCTGCTCCATCCAAATCTTCTATCAGTAGCAGCTTATGAGTTAACTCTCTTTGCCCAAAATAGTAGAAAGCATTTTCTGACAGGGTAGTTATCTCAATCTTATCTTCTGCTGGTATCAATTCACCAACCTTCTCCTGCAAGTAGGTTTTTCCAATGCCACTGCTACCCAATGAAATGATGTGCAACGGGTGTTCTCTTTTCCTGCTGGTAAATATCAGGTACATCAACAAACGATTAACCTCTTCACCAATCACACCACTCTTGCCAATCATTTCATTGGTTAGTTGGAGTAAATCTTTGCTTTGTAGGAATGCCATTGCTGCTTCCCTTTCTTCCATGCTTAGGCTATAGATTTTTGTAGTTTCCTTTGTATTTAATTGTTGCAATCTGTACCCCTCCAATTGTGTAATTATATCATCAATGGCAGTGCTTAATCCAATAGTTCCCACTTCCAAACGTTCAGCAGCTCTCCGTATAAACTTCTCCACTTGCACATCATTATACAAATCCAAATTATGGCGCACAGCCAGTCCTGCAAGCTCTCTTGTGTATTGTGGGTGCTTCCTTTTAGTAACAGTTACTTTTATGGTTACTCTCATCCTGTCCAGTGTATCAATCCTTACACCTCCAAGCATTTCAATTAGCAGTTCATCGGTGGTGTAGGTGAAGCAATGTGGGTTTGTTGTTATTAGCATATAAATGATTTTAAAGGTGAAGTATGGACATAAAAAAACCACTCCATTTTGTGGAGTGGTTCTCTATAAATTATCTACAAATATCTAATCGTAAACACCTGCGTTATTAGGAATTAAAAAACCAATAGCCAACCATATTAAGAATATAGAAAATGCAATTATCCTGTATTTCCTGTCTTTCCAAATAAAAAAAGTCGCAACAAGTATAAGAGCTTGAATAATCAAGAAAATGCTTCCATAGTCAAACATCCATAACCTGTACTTAACAGATAAAAGTCTTTCTCCGTTCACCTTGACCACCTCAAGTATGAAAAATAGGGTCGTAAGGATAGGGATAAACAAATTAAGCCAAAGTAGTTTTTTCATGTATTAAAACTATTTATTAAAGTTTGCAAAATTAAAATCTCGGTATTGGTTTTTATAATGGCCTCCTACAAAATTTGATGTAGCTCCCGTTTGAGGTGACACCCAAGTATTTTTAACTGCATCAAAATTTCCTGTTTGGATAGGAACCCCTAAATAGCGCCAGCTATTAGGATTATCTGAACCAGTTTTCCTACCCCACAATCCACCAGTTCTAAAATTACCTTGAGAAGCAGAAAACCCGCTTACTATTCCCCCACTGGTGTTTGTTCCAGTGACCACTTGTATATGGTTAGCAGTTGTCCTACCATCCAATGTCGTCAATACATTCATTGTTCCAGCCTGAACATTTTGCAAAGGAACTTGGACGGTATTAAAGGGAATTTCAAAATCAGTTGCCCCTGAGTGGCTTTTTATATCTAGCTTAAACTCTTCAACACTTGAATATTTCCTATCAGAAGCGTCATAGACACCTGTTTGCATCATCCAGCCTGAACCAGTTGACCATTTAAATGGTAAATTGTTTTGACTTGCAAAGTCTATTATTAATTCTAAAGCAAAATCATCGCAAGTATAATCTGCGCCTGAATTAGCTAGCTTATTGATTTGACTATTCAATTGTGATTTATATTGACTAATATATTTATCATTCCACTTATTTTTCACCTCCCACGCACCTCCTCCACTATTTGATTTTTGGCTTTGATTTCCCTTCAATTGGTTAAACAAATTAATCATTTCATCGCCAGTGTATGTTGTTCCCTCATTTGTCTCCACAACATCCATTCCCGTCGGGTCGATAAATCTAATGGGGTTATTCAGCGCATAATTAAATGGAGAAACCGTACGATACTTATCAGACATAGGGTCAAGATTATGCCATCTGCCTAATTGTGGGTCATAGTTACGAGCATGGAAATCATACAACTCCAAACCTGAACCATCTGAGAATTCTGCTGACTGCAATTCCTTCCCATTATACTTAAACCTATTCTCCAACTTCCCAGCAGCCTTAGAAGATATACCTGCCATTGTTAACCCGAAGGGCGAGTAATTAGATCCGCTTTTCCCGCTAACGGTATTTTTATTCCTGGCATCCGGTTGTAATAATTCCGGCGTTTATCAAAGAGCGTTTACCTCACACAAGATAATTTTTTTAAGGGGCTGCTGTCCGTTATTTTTTGTGGTTAGAACTTACCACGTAAGCTGATCGGCTGCTTACCTTTTTCTGCCATTGCCGTAACGTATGCAGTAACAAAAATCTGGATGCTGACGAACGGTTATCATCACCCCAGCCGGTGGTCATAAACTCGTCCAGTTCTGCGTACTCGTCATCGGATAAATACAGGTTCACTTTGCGGTTGTAAAGTGTAGTTGTTTTCTTCGGCCTGCCGCCCTTGTTTTTGCCATTCGCACTTACCGGTTGCTCTTCCATTTCTTCAAGCGTTTTAAAGGTTCTTTTTCTTCACTGCAATGCGACTCCGGAGCATTGCTATTTACGGTTTCTTACCGTAAATTACTCCAATTGTGATAACAATTGTACATCTTGCGGATCCATTAACAGGATCTTAGTTTTTCAGCTTTTCCTAAAAACCTGCTTTTTAATCGTAGGTGGTTTTGAAGGTTTCAGACGGTGTTCTTTCAGCGGTTTTTTGATGGATAAAAGCAGCTTAGAACGACCGGCCATGAACTGCTGCCGACTGCTTTTATCCGTCAAAAAATCGCAAGTCAAAGCCGCCTGTAGGGTGTTCAACTTTCAGGGTTTCCCGGCGGCTGCGACAGACCTCGGCAATTAACTCCCCTAACTATCAGGGGAGTATTTCTGCCAAAACGGTGATTTCAGGGCAATATTCAACCTGTGTTATTCGGTGCGAACTCTACCGTAAACCTGTGATATTTGGTGCGAACTGGAGTCAGGCAATAGACCCTCTGCTTGTAAGGCAGATGCTCCGCCGGTCACCCCGGATCTGGTGCTTATATGGATTCATTAATAGGTGCAATATTTCAAACCAGTTTTTACCGGTTTAGGGTGTTCGATTGGGTTCCCGTTCCGGATGGGGTAAGGGAATCGAACACGGCAAAAGGCATATGTCTATAACATATGCCAATCGCTCCACATAGTGTGGACTTTCAATGCCTGCCGGGAGTTCTATAACATCCGGCATATGGTATCATTAATGATACCTTTTACGTCTGAACGCAAAAAACCAATGTTTACATTTTTGAGGGTAAAAACAGCTCTATTTGGCGAACGCCAAAAGCCCGGTGTTGTTAACAACACTATATCTTGCTATTTACGGCGAAGCGGGTAAATTCAAGACACTTTAGAACGGGTGGAAGCGCTTTATATCTTCCTGCAATTCATCGATCAGAACGGCCTTATAATCCTCCGTGGAACTCACGTATTTGTGACCGGCCAGATACTGCACCCGGCGCAGGTCGTATTGCTTCAGCCATGCCGTGATCACGGATGCCCGCAACTGGTCAAAGTTCTTGACCCGTTTATTCAACTTCCGCAGGTGCTTTAACATCATCGAGGTAATACCGTAAAAGTTATCGCCCTGATCACGTTGCAAAAACAGCTTATCGGTGGCCTCATGTTCACGCAAAAACTCGCTCCTGACCGTATGGATATAATCCATTAATTCGTACACCTGGTGGCTCTCTAAACGCATCGTACGGGCTGCCGTTCTGCGTTGCCGGTGGATGGTTATTTTACCGTCACGCAGTTGCAGATCCTGCACCGATAAGGTCGCTAATTCTTCCACCCGTAAACCCTGGTAAACGAGCAACCCTAATATCACTTTGTTGCGCCTCCGGCTAAGGATATTTTTCGCTTGCGGCGGTATGTTCTTTCCGGGTTCATGTTCGATCGTTACCGGGTACGCATGGTAGAGGTTATGCAGTTCATCGGTGTTTAAAACATCGTAGTAAACTTTACGCTTAATACCCTGCACTTTGATGTGCGCCACCGGGTTCTCTCTCGCCTCCCCTTCGCTGATCAAAAAGCTGTAGAACTTACGGATATGGCTAAGGTAATTGCCCACCGTTTTTTGTGATGCCCCGTGCTTGCTGCTCCATTGCATAAACATCATCGCATCCTGGTAACAGATTTCCGACAGGTCGCCGATGTTATCCTGCTCTGCCCAACGCCTAAAGTATTCAACCGTTCTTACCGTTGTTTCGATGGTGTTGGGGCTGTATCGTTTGAGTAGTAACCACTCTTTAAACTTCTCATAATTGTAGCTTGTATTCATAGTCGTTTCCGTTTTCGGTTTCTAAAAAATGTGTGTATATCTGTGTGCTTTCTATGCTGCTGTGGCCTAAAAACTCCTGTATCCTTTCAAGCGTCATTCCATTCTGTAAAAGGTGTGTTGCTATGGAGTGCCTGAGCGTGTGCAGGTGTATGTCCTTGCTTTGCAGTTCTTCGTTGTCCGTTAACTGTACCAGTAACTGCAACCGTAACAGCATTTGCTGACCGCCTAAACGCTTGCCGTTGTGTGTTACAAAAAAGGCTTCGTTCTTGTCTTTACAGAAGTATGGGCGGGCATCATACAGGTAGTTTTGTAAGTGTTCCAAACTCTGTTTTGTAAGCGGTGTCATGCGCTCTTTATAACCTTTGGATTGCCGTACATGCAACACCGATTTTTCAAGAAAAATATCTGCTATATCGAGGTGTACCACCTCGTTTCTTCGCAACCCGCAACCGTAGAACACAGCAAGCATTGCCCGGTCACGCAGTTGCAGGGCTTCGTAATACACACTTCCTTTATCATTCTTCTTCGCTTCATAAGGCAAGTAAGTAGCTTCATACATCAGCTTCACTTCCGCTTGTGTTAGGATGTCTGTAATACCATCATCTGCGGCCTCTGTTGGTATATCCAGTTTGGGCAATATTAACCGGCCACTTTGCCGTAAATAATCACCGAACTTTTGCAATGCCTGTAAGTGTTTGTTCAGGTAAGCATTGCTTAACCCGCCGCCGTTTCTTGTATTCCTGCGCTCACGTAAGCGGTAATAATATTCTTTCATCAGGTCGCCGTTAAGCTGCTGCAGTCCGGCGTAACCTTTGCTCTCTGCGTAATGCAAAAACTCCTGTATGTGATTGGGTAGTGCATACACCATCGGTGAACTGTAACCGAGTGTCTGCAACCACTCTTTGAACGAGGCAATACTATAGCGGTACGCTTCGCTGTGCAGCGTTAACTGTTTCATGTTTCAATATGTTTTTTTGTGTGGCGGGGTGTACTTCTATGCAGCGGTGGGCTGTTGCTGCAACTGCTTGGTTATCCGTGGTTTTCTTGGCTCACTTTTCTTTTGGGCTGATGGTGAGCCGTTGGACTGTTGCCTTACCATTTGCAGGGCTTCATCCAGTGCATTACCGATGCTGTTTTGCAGTTGTATATATTCCTGTTCACTGATGATCTCGTAATGGTAAGCCTTCGTATTGCGCTGCTCTATTTTCCTGATCAACCCTGCTTCCTGTAGTGCGCTGTGATAACGTTTAATACTGCTTACAGGGATGCGTAAACTGTTGCGGATTGAGGTATTGGTAAAGCTGCTTTGTTTCGCTCTCTCTAAGTATGCTTTCAGTTCTTCAAAATAATTTCTTGTAGCACCATTCAGTTCATCGCTCTTTCTTAACAGGATCTGCTTTAATAAATCATTCGCTTCTGCTATGTCCTCGATGGTGGTTTCGATATACATTTCACCGGTGGATTCATCTACTTTTTGCTCACGCTGTAGCTGTTTGTAAAACGTGATCACTTCAATAAATGCGAGGTAGTGCGCATTGGTGCGGCGTGGTTTAAATATCTCTTTGGGTATCTGTAATAATTCAGCGTAAGGGTTGATAACCGTAATGGGTTGCAATACGCTTTGCACATGCTGTAACCTTTGCCGGGCTTGCATTTCATCGGCTGTATTGATCTTACCCGCACTTATTTTTCTTTGGTAATGCATCACCCTTTCATCCTGTTCCTGGCTCTCGTCTAACTGCACCAAAAAGCAGCGGTTCGCGTTATCCTCGTATAAACTTTCTTTGGTGGTGCAACCGGCTATACACACAGGGCCATGTACTTTTAAGTGTATCGTTTTGGTATTGCCGCTTTTGTCTTTGATCGTTACCGTTTTACTGATACGCTGTTTACTTTGCAGTTCACGCAATGGGTAGAGCGCAGACCATATACCATCTAAGTCTTCAATCAATATCAGTTTGTGGCCTAACTCTGCTTTATCAAAGTAGTAGAACGCATTTTCTGTTAGTGCTGTGATTTCTATTTTATCTTCTTCTGGTATCAGTTCGCCAACCTTCTCCTGCAAGTGGCTTTTACCTGTGCCGCTGCTACCCATACTGATAACGTGTAATGGCTTCGATGTTTTACGGCTCGTATATATCAGCCACATGATTAACCGGTTCAGTTCTTCGCCTACGATACCACTCTTGCCGATCATTTCATTGGTGATAGCGAGTAAGTTTTTGTTTTTCAAAAACGCTGTCGCTGCTGTGCGTTCCGCTTCTGTTAAGGGTTTCACCTGTTTGGTTTGCTGCTTTTCTTTTTGTTCTATCTGCTGCAACCTGTAACGCTCTAACTCACTTGTAATATCCGATAGATCTTTGCTTACCTGCGTTACACTCACTTCCAAACGTTCGGCAACAAGCCTCGCTAATTTCTCTACCTGTGTAATGCTGTAGAGATCGAGGTTCTGCCGGATAGCAAGGTTGGCTATATCAGGATTGTTTAAGTAGTGCTGCAACTTGCGGTTGATCACTTCCACTTTGATCGTGATGCGTAACCTGTCCAGCCCTTCTAACCTGATGCCACCTAACACTGTGTAGCCGGTTTCTTCGGTGGTATAACTGATCGCTTCGGGGTTGGTGGTGTTCAGTTTGATCTCCATAAAAAAATAGTTTGATTTCACCTATTGGTGACAAAAGTAACGGATAGATAAACTATTTGCCAACTTTTAAATGTTGTTTTTCACCTTTTAAGCATATATTTTTACATATCGGCTCATTATTCAGGCACTTTTAGCACTAATCAGTTATGGATTTAGGTAATACAATCACACAGCTCCGCAAGGCAAAAGAGATCTCCAGGGATGATCTCGCCGCTACCGTAGGAACCTCCGGCGCTATTATCGGGCGTTATGAACGTGGGGAGATTACACCTTCCGTTGAGGTGGCCGCCAAGATTGCGGAAGCACTTGAGGTAAGTCTTGATTATCTCGTTGGCAACACAAGCGTATTGGTGAAGGATAAAAAAATGCTGTACCGTTTGGAGTTGCTTGATAAAATCGCTGATGATGACAGGGACACTATACTTCGTGTGGTGGATTCGTTTCTTAAAGATGCGCAGCATCACAGCACTTCAAAAAAATTAAAAGCATAAACAGCCGCTATGAACTCGTGCTATAAAATAATTGGCTGCTTGTTCTTTTGCTTAGTGGTCAATAAAAGTTTTTCGCAGAAGCAGGCTAATGATTCAACACCGGATTACATGAAGCGTTTCCGGTATTACCGGTTACCTGGTCAACCGGATAGCGCCACATTTTTTAAACGTGCAGATTCCGCACAGCAATTTAAAAAGGTGGTGGATTCTCTCCGAAGGAAAAAAGCAACACCACCCATTCGTACCATTCTTACTTAACAATAAAGCGTTGCTCCTTGAACAAAATTACCTGCTATATAATTTGTCTTATAATATTCACCACAGATTCCTCTTGCAAGCATTCTAAGGCAAGTTGCAGCAGTGTTAGAACTGGCACGTTTATTCAACATGCAAAGTTCAATAACAAAACAATTGTAATAGAACGTAATGATTCATTGCAGATCGAGAAAGATTTAGATTTAGGAACTACCGTCACTAATAAAGTTAAATGGGTAAGTCCATGCTCTTACCTCCTCACACCAATGCTCGCGCCTGGCAAAACACCGGACAAAACAGATCAGTTCTTTCAATCGCATCCATTTAAAGTAAACATTGTAGAAGTAAAAAAATCCTACTACATATTTACATGCGAGGTAGACAGTGCTGATTTCAAAACGGTCATTATAAGAGACACGCTCTTTACACAGCGTTAATTTCACGCTTTGTATTCCGCAAGTTTTTTGATGGCATTCTCATCAATATCATCGATCAAAAACTGCTTTATAATATCCTCTTCACCATGCCTTATCACTAAGAATGGAGTATTGCCTCTAATCTTATACCATACATTTTTCACCTCAAAAGAAAAAGTAGATAGATCATCGGTAATGGACTTCATTTCATCTTTATCATAGTATTCAATCTGAAGTTTACCATCTGATTTCTCAATGTGAGTAATGTAATACTTGCTCCAACCGCTATACTCGATCAGGTTAAGTAAAAAGAAAAACAGCAATACATAAAAAGCGTTGGCAAAAGATGACATTACCCCTATCCCAATAAAAATAAAAGCATAAAAGATAACAGTTGTCTTAAAGCTGTGCGCAACCCGTTTAGAGTATTTCAACGGCGTAGCCTTATATTCATGATCATTGATGATCTCGATTAATTTACCCATAACTACTATTGATTTGCTTTCATTTTTTCTCGCGCTTCTGCATCACGTTTAGCTTTGTTATCTTCCGGATGATCACTGGCATTCTTATTTCCATTGGGAGCATTTCCGTTAGCACCACCACTCATCATATTAATAAGCATCGTCTTAACTTTTGCAGGAAGTTCTGCGCCATCGAGCATCAATGATACACCGGCAAGTGTGGCATTTCCTTGTTTTAGCGCATCGCCCACTTTGCCAATATCTTTAAAATTAAATGTCATTGCTCCTTCTGCAAACTCAATAGTAGATTGAAATTCCTGGCTTATCATTTTCTTGCCATCTTTACCACCATCAACCATTTGATTGATCGTAAACACAGCTGTACCAGAAAGAGTTGATGGCACTTCTTCTGCTTGGCCGGAGTTACCCTGTGCATCTAAAATCAACTTGGCAGAACCTCCAGCTATCGCAAGTCCTCCAGAAGCCATTGCCACCAAAGGCGCAGCTGTTCCACCGGATGCAATCATAAGAGTAACCCCACCGGCAATAGTGAGAACATTTTTAGAGGCTCTTGCACCTTGTTCTAACGCCCTTGTTACTTTATAACTTAATTGATCACCTGAACTTTTAGTAATTCCGGCTGAACGCCAAACGTCTTGAATAGAATAAGATTCTAACCCTTCCAACTCAACGTGACTGGTTACTTTATTCTCTGAAAATGCGTAAGTGCTATTGTAAACGTATTTGTCGGATAAAGGATCAATTTGAATAAACCTGCCAATTTGCGGATCATGGTTTCTCCATCTAAAACCATAATAATTTAATCCTAAGTCATCATCTAACTCTTGGCCTTGGAACTTGTTCTGCTTATTTTCTAATTTACCTGCTGCTTTTGAGGAAATGCCACTCATTGCAAGACCGAAGGGCGAGTAATTAGATCCGCTTTTCCCGCTAACGGTATTTTTATTCCTGGCATCCGGTTGTAATAATTCCGGCGTTTATCAAAGAGCGTTTACCTCACACAAGATAATTTTTTTAAGGGGCTGCTGTCCGTTATTTTTTGTGGTTAGAACTTACCACGTAAGCTGATCGGCTGCTTACCTTTTTCTGCCATTGCCGTAACGTATGCAGTAACAAAAATCTGGATGCTGACGAACGGTTATCATCACCCCAGCCGGTGGTCATAAACTCGTCCAGTTCTGCGTACTCGTCATCGGATAAATACAGGTTCACTTTGCGGTTGTAAAGTGTAGTTGTTTTCTTCGGCCTGCCGCCCTTGTTTTTGCCATTCGCACTTACCGGTTGCTCTTCCATTTCTTCAAGCGTTTTAAAGGTTCTTTTTCTTCACTGCAATGCGACTCCGGAGCATTGCTATTTACGGTTTCTTACCGTAAATTACTCCAATTGTGATAACAATTGTACATCTTGCGGATCCATTAACAGGATCTTAGTTTTTCAGCTTTTCCTAAAAACCTGCTTTTTAATCGTAGGTGGTTTTGAAGGTTTCAGACGGTGTTCTTTCAGCGGTTTTTTGATGGATAAAAGCAGCTTAGAACGACCGGCCATGAACTGCTGCCGACTGCTTTTATCCGTCAAAAAATCGCAAGTCAAAGCCGCCTGTAGGGTGTTCAACTTTCAGGGTTTCCCGGCGGCTGCGACAGACCTCGGCAATTAACTCCCCTAACTATCAGGGGAGTATTTCTGCCAAAACGGTGATTTCAGGGCAATATTCAACCTGTGTTATTCGGTGCGAACTCTACCGTAAACCTGTGATATTTGGTGCGAACTGGAGTCAGGCAATAGACCCTCTGCTTGTAAGGCAGATGCTCCGCCGGTCACCCCGGATCTGGTGCTTATATGGATTCATTAATAGGTGCAATATTTCAAACCAGTTTTTACCGGTTTAGGGTGTTCGATTGGGTTCCCGTTCCGGATGGGGTAAGGGAATCGAACACGGCAAAAGGCATATGTCTATAACATATGCCAATCGCTCCACATAGTGTGGACTTTCAATGCCTGCCGGGAGTTCTATAACATCCGGCATATGGTATCATTAATGATACCTTTTACGTCTGAACGCAAAAAACCAATGTTTACATTTTTGAGGGTAAAAACAGCTCTATTTGGCGAACGCCAAAAGCCCGGTGTTGTTAACAACACTATATCTTGCTATTTACGGCGAAGCGGGTAAATTCAAGACACTTTAGAACGGGTGGAAGCGCTTTATATCTTCCTGCAATTCATCGATCAGAACGGCCTTATAATCCTCCGTGGAACTCACGTATTTGTGACCGGCCAGATACTGCACCCGGCGCAGGTCGTATTGCTTCAGCCATGCCGTGATCACGGATGCCCGCAACTGGTCAAAGTTCTTGACCCGTTTATTCAACTTCCGCAGGTGCTTTAACATCATCGAGGTAATACCGTAAAAGTTATCGCCCTGATCACGTTGCAAAAACAGCTTATCGGTGGCCTCATGTTCACGCAAAAACTCGCTCCTGACCGTATGGATATAATCCATTAATTCGTACACCTGGTGGCTCTCTAAACGCATCGTACGGGCTGCCGTTCTGCGTTGCCGGTGGATGGTTATTTTACCGTCACGCAGTTGCAGATCCTGCACCGATAAGGTCGCTAATTCTTCCACCCGTAAACCCTGGTAAACGAGCAACCCTAATATCACTTTGTTGCGCCTCCGGCTAAGGATATTTTTCGCTTGCGGCGGTATGTTCTTTCCGGGTTCATGTTCGATCGTTACCGGGTACGCATGGTAGAGGTTATGCAGTTCATCGGTGTTTAAAACATCGTAGTAAACTTTACGCTTAATACCCTGCACTTTGATGTGCGCCACCGGGTTCTCTCTCGCCTCCCCTTCGCTGATCAAAAAGCTGTAGAACTTACGGATATGGCTAAGGTAATTGCCCACCGTTTTTTGTGATGCCCCGTGCTTGCTGCTCCATTGCATAAACATCATCGCATCCTGGTAACAGATTTCCGACAGGTCGCCGATGTTATCCTGCTCTGCCCAACGCCTAAAGTATTCAACCGTTCTTACCGTTGTTTCGATGGTGTTGGGGCTGTATCGTTTGAGTAGTAACCACTCTTTAAACTTCTCATAATTGTAGCTTGTATTCATAGTCGTTTCCGTTTTCGGTTTCTAAAAAATGTGTGTATATCTGTGTGCTTTCTATGCTGCTGTGGCCTAAAAACTCCTGTATCCTTTCAAGCGTCATTCCATTCTGTAAAAGGTGTGTTGCTATGGAGTGCCTGAGCGTGTGCAGGTGTATGTCCTTGCTTTGCAGTTCTTCGTTGTCCGTTAACTGTACCAGTAACTGCAACCGTAACAGCATTTGCTGACCGCCTAAACGCTTGCCGTTGTGTGTTACAAAAAAGGCTTCGTTCTTGTCTTTACAGAAGTATGGGCGGGCATCATACAGGTAGTTTTGTAAGTGTTCCAAACTCTGTTTTGTAAGCGGTGTCATGCGCTCTTTATAACCTTTGGATTGCCGTACATGCAACACCGATTTTTCAAGAAAAATATCTGCTATATCGAGGTGTACCACCTCGTTTCTTCGCAACCCGCAACCGTAGAACACAGCAAGCATTGCCCGGTCACGCAGTTGCAGGGCTTCGTAATACACACTTCCTTTATCATTCTTCTTCGCTTCATAAGGCAAGTAAGTAGCTTCATACATCAGCTTCACTTCCGCTTGTGTTAGGATGTCTGTAATACCATCATCTGCGGCCTCTGTTGGTATATCCAGTTTGGGCAATATTAACCGGCCACTTTGCCGTAAATAATCACCGAACTTTTGCAATGCCTGTAAGTGTTTGTTCAGGTAAGCATTGCTTAACCCGCCGCCGTTTCTTGTATTCCTGCGCTCACGTAAGCGGTAATAATATTCTTTCATCAGGTCGCCGTTAAGCTGCTGCAGTCCGGCGTAACCTTTGCTCTCTGCGTAATGCAAAAACTCCTGTATGTGATTGGGTAGTGCATACACCATCGGTGAACTGTAACCGAGTGTCTGCAACCACTCTTTGAACGAGGCAATACTATAGCGGTACGCTTCGCTGTGCAGCGTTAACTGTTTCATGTTTCAATATGTTTTTTTGTGTGGCGGGGTGTACTTCTATGCAGCGGTGGGCTGTTGCTGCAACTGCTTGGTTATCCGTGGTTTTCTTGGCTCACTTTTCTTTTGGGC
Source organism: Sediminibacterium sp. (assembly GCA_965283715.1). GTDB lineage: Bacteria > Bacteroidota > Bacteroidia > Chitinophagales > Chitinophagaceae > Sediminibacterium. The sequence goes on from CBDIPL010000003.1 coordinate 732,275, forward strand.
TGATGGTGAGCCGTTGGACTGTTGCCTTACCATTTGCAGGGCTTCATCCAGTGCATTACCGATGCTGTTTTGCAGTTGTATATATTCCTGTTCACTGATGATCTCGTAATGGTAAGCCTTCGTATTGCGCTGCTCTATTTTCCTGATCAACCCTGCTTCCTGTAGTGCGCTGTGATAACGTTTAATACTGCTTACAGGGATGCGTAAACTGTTGCGGATTGAGGTATTGGTAAAGCTGCTTTGTTTCGCTCTCTCTAAGTATGCTTTCAGTTCTTCAAAATAATTTCTTGTAGCACCATTCAGTTCATCGCTCTTTCTTAACAGGATCTGCTTTAATAAATCATTCGCTTCTGCTATGTCCTCGATGGTGGTTTCGATATACATTTCACCGGTGGATTCATCTACTTTTTGCTCACGCTGTAGCTGTTTGTAAAACGTGATCACTTCAATAAATGCGAGGTAGTGCGCATTGGTGCGGCGTGGTTTAAATATCTCTTTGGGTATCTGTAATAATTCAGCGTAAGGGTTGATAACCGTAATGGGTTGCAATACGCTTTGCACATGCTGTAACCTTTGCCGGGCTTGCATTTCATCGGCTGTATTGATCTTACCCGCACTTATTTTTCTTTGGTAATGCATCACCCTTTCATCCTGTTCCTGGCTCTCGTCTAACTGCACCAAAAAGCAGCGGTTCGCGTTATCCTCGTATAAACTTTCTTTGGTGGTGCAACCGGCTATACACACAGGGCCATGTACTTTTAAGTGTATCGTTTTGGTATTGCCGCTTTTGTCTTTGATCGTTACCGTTTTACTGATACGCTGTTTACTTTGCAGTTCACGCAATGGGTAGAGCGCAGACCATATACCATCTAAGTCTTCAATCAATATCAGTTTGTGGCCTAACTCTGCTTTATCAAAGTAGTAGAACGCATTTTCTGTTAGTGCTGTGATTTCTATTTTATCTTCTTCTGGTATCAGTTCGCCAACCTTCTCCTGCAAGTGGCTTTTACCTGTGCCGCTGCTACCCATACTGATAACGTGTAATGGCTTCGATGTTTTACGGCTCGTATATATCAGCCACATGATTAACCGGTTCAGTTCTTCGCCTACGATACCACTCTTGCCGATCATTTCATTGGTGATAGCGAGTAAGTTTTTGTTTTTCAAAAACGCTGTCGCTGCTGTGCGTTCCGCTTCTGTTAAGGGTTTCACCTGTTTGGTTTGCTGCTTTTCTTTTTGTTCTATCTGCTGCAACCTGTAACGCTCTAACTCACTTGTAATATCCGATAGATCTTTGCTTACCTGCGTTACACTCACTTCCAAACGTTCGGCAACAAGCCTCGCTAATTTCTCTACCTGTGTAATGCTGTAGAGATCGAGGTTCTGCCGGATAGCAAGGTTGGCTATATCAGGATTGTTTAAGTAGTGCTGCAACTTGCGGTTGATCACTTCCACTTTGATCGTGATGCGTAACCTGTCCAGCCCTTCTAACCTGATGCCACCTAACACTGTGTAGCCGGTTTCTTCGGTGGTATAACTGATCGCTTCGGGGTTGGTGGTGTTCAGTTTGATCTCCATAAAAAAATAGTTTGATTTCACCTATTGGTGACAAAAGTAACGGATAGATAAACTATTTGCCAACTTTTAAATGTTGTTTTTCACCTTTTAAGCATATATTTTTACATATCGGCTCATTATTCAGGCACTTTTAGCACTAATCAGTTATGGATTTAGGTAATACAATCACACAGCTCCGCAAGGCAAAAGAGATCTCCAGGGATGATCTCGCCGCTACCGTAGGAACCTCCGGCGCTATTATCGGGCGTTATGAACGTGGGGAGATTACACCTTCCGTTGAGGTGGCCGCCAAGATTGCGGAAGCACTTGAGGTAAGTCTTGATTATCTCGTTGGCAACACAAGCGTATTGGTGAAGGATAAAAAAATGCTGTACCGTTTGGAGTTGCTTGATAAAATCGCTGATGATGACAGGGACACTATACTTCGTGTGGTGGATTCGTTTCTTAAAGATGCGCAGCATCACAGCACTTCAAAAAAATTAAAAGCATAAACAGCCGCTATGAACTCGTGCTATAAAATAATTGGCTGCTTGTTCTTTTGCTTAGTGGTCAATAAAAGTTTTTCGCAGAAGCAGGCTAATGATTCAACACCGGATTACATGAAGCGTTTCCGGTATTACCGGTTACCTGGTCAACCGGATAGCGCCACATTTTTTAAACGTGCAGATTCCGCACAGCAATTTAAAAAGGTGGTGGATTCTCTCCGAAGGAAAAAAGCAACACCACCCATTCGTACCATTCTTACTTAACAATAAAGCGTTGCTCCTTGAACAAAATTACCTGCTATATAATTTGTCTTATAATATTCACCACAGATTCCTCTTGCAAGCATTCTAAGGCAAGTTGCAGCAGTGTTAGAACTGGCACGTTTATTCAACATGCAAAGTTCAATAACAAAACAATTGTAATAGAACGTAATGATTCATTGCAGATCGAGAAAGATTTAGATTTAGGAACTACCGTCACTAATAAAGTTAAATGGGTAAGTCCATGCTCTTACCTCCTCACACCAATGCTCGCGCCTGGCAAAACACCGGACAAAACAGATCAGTTCTTTCAATCGCATCCATTTAAAGTAAACATTGTAGAAGTAAAAAAATCCTACTACATATTTACATGCGAGGTAGACAGTGCTGATTTCAAAACGGTCATTATAAGAGACACGCTCTTTACACAGCGTTAATTTCACGCTTTGTATTCCGCAAGTTTTTTGATGGCATTCTCATCAATATCATCGATCAAAAACTGCTTTATAATATCCTCTTCACCATGCCTTATCACTAAGAATGGAGTATTGCCTCTAATCTTATACCATACATTTTTCACCTCAAAAGAAAAAGTAGATAGATCATCGGTAATGGACTTCATTTCATCTTTATCATAGTATTCAATCTGAAGTTTACCATCTGATTTCTCAATGTGAGTAATGTAATACTTGCTCCAACCGCTATACTCGATCAGGTTAAGTAAAAAGAAAAACAGCAATACATAAAAAGCGTTGGCAAAAGATGACATTACCCCTATCCCAATAAAAATAAAAGCATAAAAGATAACAGTTGTCTTAAAGCTGTGCGCAACCCGTTTAGAGTATTTCAACGGCGTAGCCTTATATTCATGATCATTGATGATCTCGATTAATTTACCCATAACTACTATTGATTTGCTTTCATTTTTTCTCGCGCTTCTGCATCACGTTTAGCTTTGTTATCTTCCGGATGATCACTGGCATTCTTATTTCCATTGGGAGCATTTCCGTTAGCACCACCACTCATCATATTAATAAGCATCGTCTTAACTTTTGCAGGAAGTTCTGCGCCATCGAGCATCAATGATACACCGGCAAGTGTGGCATTTCCTTGTTTTAGCGCATCGCCCACTTTGCCAATATCTTTAAAATTAAATGTCATTGCTCCTTCTGCAAACTCAATAGTAGATTGAAATTCCTGGCTTATCATTTTCTTGCCATCTTTACCACCATCAACCATTTGATTGATCGTAAACACAGCTGTACCAGAAAGAGTTGATGGCACTTCTTCTGCTTGGCCGGAGTTACCCTGTGCATCTAAAATCAACTTGGCAGAACCTCCAGCTATCGCAAGTCCTCCAGAAGCCATTGCCACCAAAGGCGCAGCTGTTCCACCGGATGCAATCATAAGAGTAACCCCACCGGCAATAGTGAGAACATTTTTAGAGGCTCTTGCACCTTGTTCTAACGCCCTTGTTACTTTATAACTTAATTGATCACCTGAACTTTTAGTAATTCCGGCTGAACGCCAAACGTCTTGAATAGAATAAGATTCTAACCCTTCCAACTCAACGTGACTGGTTACTTTATTCTCTGAAAATGCGTAAGTGCTATTGTAAACGTATTTGTCGGATAAAGGATCAATTTGAATAAACCTGCCAATTTGCGGATCATGGTTTCTCCATCTAAAACCATAATAATTTAATCCTAAGTCATCATCTAACTCTTGGCCTTGGAACTTGTTCTGCTTATTTTCTAATTTACCTGCTGCTTTTGAGGAAATGCCACTCATTGCAAGACCGAACGGGTAGTAATGGGTTTCTTCCAGCAATGGGCCTCTGGTGTGTAACACCTGTATATTATCAAAGAACACATCGGTATTACTCTCATTACTGCAATACACATAAAGGTAACCATTCCTGCTAATACTTACACTTTGGCTATGACTATTGATCACATCACTACTACTGTTTACCATACTGAATCCACTACTATTACTTACTACTCGGAACTGTTCATCAAATAGTATCCAGTTAATGTACGCCTTCGGTCTGCTGCCGGGAGTGGGCGCATTGCTGAGCCAGGTGGTTACCTCTGATGGGATGACGGATGAACTGGTTAATGCTGAGGCCGTTGCCCCTTTATTAGCTTGTGCAATCGCTCCTGTTCCTGCCAGTAAGGTCAACAGATCATTTACAGGCAGACTGTACGTGTTGGTGGGGCTGCTGCCATTATTATGCCAGTAGCTTTTTCCATAGATGGCGATGTTATCTCCACTCATTACTTTTAAGGTAACCCCTAATCCGCTTTTGTCTCCGGTACTGCCATTCAGTTTATATAGTTTGTTACTGACTGCTGTTACAGCGCTGTTTGGATTGGTGTTATAAGGTGGGTTACCATTGTTATTTACATAACTGCTACCTGATGCACCGGTGAAGCCGCTTACAGTGCTTTTATCTACAATATTTCCAGTATTGATATTGTAGTAAGTTGATTCAACAGAAGTCGCCCCATCTTCCAGAGTTGCCACAGGGTATACATCCTGCTGTGTTTCTTCGGTTAACACCATGCGAGTGTTGCCTAAATGGTCTTTTACGAAATAATCATACACATAGCTGTTATCAGGTTGTTTGCGTATCCTGCCCTCCTCATGACCAAAAAATTGCAGCGTATCGTTCTGGTAAACATACCCACTTAAGTATGTGGTCTTAGTTGTTTTAGCGGGTGAACTTTCTACGGTGCGCTTCTCTATTTTATTTCCCGTGGCATCATAGATATAAGTAATCGTACCCTTACCAGTTACGCTTACCTGATAGGGCAGATTCAAATGATTGTAAGTGATAGCACTGATGTCCTTGTTTTTATCAAGCGATAGATTACCATTGTCGTCATAGGTATAGTCTGTAGCACCATTTGTTTTTGTACCACCCAATATTCCCATATACGATGTTGAGGATCGGAAGTCGCCTAGTTTTGTGTCTGTATCGTTTTGTGCATCGATAACATTTTTAAGCTTGTTCGTGTTATTTGTATAAGTATAAGCGAGGTCATCGATCAATGCACTGCCACTGATCTTCCAACCCTTTTGCTGCATCGTCAATATATTGCCATTGGCATCATAGGCAGTCGTTGCATTACTACCATCACCCATTTTATTACTGAAATCAAGGCCCACAGATTTATTCCAGCCACCACTATATTGGTTAAAGTCACCAAACAGTAGCCTGTTTGCCGCATCATATCCATATCCAAATGCCCTTCTTTCTCCATCGCCTTTGCTGCGCCATTGGGTTCCGGCAATATTTCCATTAAATTGATTATTTGCAAATCCAAAATCATAATTCAGTTCCATACCAAACCATTTTGTTCCGGAGCTGCTGCTATAATCTTTATTGATACCACGAAGCCAGCCACGGATATTATACTCGTATGCTTGTAACTCCATCTCTGTAGTAACACTTTGTGATTGTTGTCCTAGTTTCTTATTCAATAACTGCCCCAGTTCATCGTATTCATTCCTGGCCAGGTAGCGGCTTGTACTACCATCATCGTTCAGCGTTTTTTTAACACTCAGTAACCTACCGGCATAATCATACAGCATATTGGTTTTAACCTTTACGGTTTGCCCGGCTGCCGCATTGTTGTGGAGTTGATAGCTGGTGATAACCCTTCCCGTAAAGTCGTAGCGCTGGGTGGTGATATCAGTCCCATTCTTATAGTTCTCTGTCTGACTTTGAATAGCCCGCCCCTTGTGGTCATAGAATGATGTTGTCTCTATCCAGTTTCCTGTCTGTAAACTGGCAGGATTTTCTAGTACCCGAACCTTATTGCCTGTTAGCATCCCTCGTGTGAGCAGGCTCGAATTGGAAGGCAGGGATTCAGGGTAGGCATTGCCGCCATCATCTATACTACCGTTATTGGTTGTTTGATAGGATCTCGAAGTATAGGAATAATCATCATAGTAATTTACCGTAAGGGCAATAAAATCAGCACCCGGTGGAAAAGGATCGAAGTTTACAAGAATATTGGTTGTACTTACGGTGGCTGCCCCAAGGATGGTTTCTGTGTTCGCATCTGCTTCAGTCGCAAAGTCGCCAGAAAATACAATTTTATACACGGCTCGGTAGACTGGTTTTCCGCTTACCCTGTTGTCTACATATAGAGTATCTGGTGCCGAAAAGTTAATCGCAACAGTGGTTGCAGAAGCCCCTTCAAAACGGCTGTCAAGTATCCATTGCAAAGCCCCTCTATTTCCGGAGTAAGTAATCATCCCTGTTGTAACAGGCCGGTTCAAATCATCATAAAGACTAACCATCCATTGATTACTACTGCGCATAGTAGCATCCTGCGTATAGGTTAAACGATCTCTTTTATCATACACCATGTATACCCAGCCAGCGCCAGGTACTTTTTTAGCGATCATCCGGTTACGGCCATCATATTGGTACCGGAAACATAGTTCATTGGTTACCGTGGAGGAAAATGACCAGCTGTTTGCAGCAAGGTACCCGGTTGCTTTGGGGGGGATCACAAAACGAAGCAACCCATAATCATCATACACATAATAGGTGCATAACCATCCGCTATGCCCTGCTGCAGGCGATCCCGTTATTTGTACTTTTTTTAAGATCACTTTACCCTCTTTGTCCTTGTATTCAACAACATGATTATTTGCCTCATCAATGGTATGGGTTTCAAATAACTGCCCGGCAGCATACATGGCACTGGTTGAGGGAATATTGGTAGAGGCATCTCCCCCACTATAGGTTAGGGTATCAATACCGATAGTCCAGATCCTGACAGAGTCTGAAACTTCGTTGATCAGATATTGCAAACTAACCCCTTTGTTACTACCTCCCCAACTGTTACCGGGTGCAAGGCTTTTGCTTACACGGTTCAACGGAGAAGCTTCATACTGTGTTTCTGCATAATAAATGGATTCACCGCTGTATTGCGATGCCATAAAACTTGCCTGAGAAGAAAAAGGATTTAGTTTAAAGTTGCCGGAATTATCTGTTGACGCATAGGGAAGATATTTGTACACCTCCCTCCCAAAAACATCATAGGTCATCGGGCTTACTATATCTTTCAACCCGGCACTTGCCTGTCTGCTGACTGATTGTATCGGTCTGCCCAACCCATCAAGGTATTGCGTGGTTTGCACTGCCTGCGTATAGCCAGCCGAGTTAAATGCAGATGCATCTGTAATTGGCGCAATAGCCTCCCGCGAGCGTACATAATTTACTTTTACACTGGAACTAAAATTAGCAGGTGCCGCAACGGCTGTTGCTGATGGGCGGGTACTTCCATTGGGTGCATTGGTCTGGGCAGCCACATGACCTGATAACAATATACCAGACAGGAATATGGCAAAGTACTTGCCCTTTATAATACCTTTCATGGATGCATATTTATAGATGTATGAATGCATATCTTTTAATTTATTGGGCTTCCTTATAGGTGTAGCTATAGGATTTAAGAATGTTCTTATCGTGATCCCGGATACGCAGCAGGCGATTAAAACTATCGTACTCGTAATAGGTAATCCTGTTGTTTACATCGCAACTACTTGTCATACCTACCAAAGGCTCATAGGTATAGGAGGTCATTTGAGCATTCTTAGGATATAATCGCAGTTCATCAATTACACCACTTCCACTCAAAGTAACTGTCGTAACCCCGGTAATTTCCCTTTGATAAAGCGTCCAATCATTTTTACTCACCAATACCGATCCTTCACTTCCTCCATTGATGCTAATTGATCCACTGCTGTTCTTTAACCAGTATGTTATAATATAGGTCTGTGAACTTGTTAAAGCAGTTCGTTGAATATCTGATGTACCAAGTGTGTATGCTTTACTACCTGTTACTGATCCATAAGAGGAACTGCAACCAGATGTGGTATAATCCCAGTTCCCTTTGCCATCTGCTTCGAAAGAAGAATAAGCAATTGAGCCATAAGATGCATTCGTAACTTCGGCTACTGGATAATTTTCCTGATACGACCATATATAGCTAGTGCGGGTATCCTTTTCTTTTCCAGTCTCAACAGGCATAGCGTGATCGTTGTACAAATAGTAATTGAAAGCAGAATAATTTCCTGAGGCAACATCCTGAATTTTTTGTCGCTCAAGTACAAATCCGCCAGTAGCATACTCTTTATAGGTATTCAATTTTTCAGTAAGTGCTGTGCTGTTTTTAAATAATTTTTCTGAAACTGTATGCTGGATACTAGAACTATCAGTCATTTCCAGTAAAAGAAGGTCGGAGGGATAATTAAAAGGATAAGTAAACAATATTTTATTCTGATTGCCAGTCGAACTTTCTGTTTGTACTGATTCTAAAAGGTTGGGATTATTATAATAAGTCATTCCCTTTTTTAGTACTATACTATCCCCTGTAGAAGAAAAATCAGTCGTAATCTCTTCAACCAGATTGTATACGTAAGGAGTAAAAATCATATCCAGCTCAAAACCCTGATAAATAGTTTTGTTACAAAAAGTGTAAATCTCAGTTTGACCTTCATAACTAAAATTCCCTGTGTACTTTACAGGGGGTGCCAGTACATAAGATTTTACAGCTTCGCTGTCAATTTGTGTTACGTCATACACATACCTGGTTGAACGCGCCAACTGAGACAAACTTTCTTTAAAATAATCTTTTCTAACAGCAAAAGGTTTTACATTTTCGTAAAGATTTAACTGGTACTGGAAATAGTCCTTGGTAAAATGGTGTTCAGCTCCACCGCTTTGGTCAGTAATTACTTCCTCGTAAAAAAAGCCGTTATGTCCACGGCGGCTAAACTCTGAATTCACTACTTCCGAAACACCATAGTTCCATGATGCAGGGGAAGAGGTTCCTGCTAAAAGATTCCCTATGGTCATGCCACCATGCAATTTGCGATAACTGTATATTTTTTTATTGTACACACGGCCGTCCATATCAATATCCTCAACGGACTTTACCCGCAAACCAGGAGCATAGTGCGCCACACCGCCAATTGAATCGATATTAGCTTCGTAGGTGAAAAATGTTTTACCTCCTGTTGGATGCACGATACCACTAAGTGTCCCTTCCTGAGCAAAACTTGAATTGACTTGTCGGTTTGCCAGGGTATTGGGATAATAGATAGAGCTCCCTCCGAATAAGGTTGTGTTCGATGATCCGTTCGCATAGCCGAAAATATCACGGCTTTTTGAAGTGGGGTCAATGTACGCCCCGCCGAAATAGATAAATGAGTCTTTTTTAACAGTTACCCCATTTCTATCCTTTTCTTCAAACCTGTCGAGAAAATTTGTACCAGTATGATAGAAGGAAATTGATTTTATGGTATCATGTGTAATTGATGATACAACTTTCATTGATACTAAGTTCTTCTTCCATATGGGCAAGGATATATCTGTCTCATATTGAAAAAGAATTTCTTCATCCTCTGTTGAAATTTTAGTCAACAATGGTGCAGTATTCTGAAACTGTGATGTCTGATAACTGGATTCGTGATTTCCGCTAAAACAGGGTGCGTCTTGAGAGGCCGGCTGTACATGTACATACTGCTCTGAATTAAGTGTACTATATTCATAATAACAGAAATCAGAATAGCTAAAAGTGATTATTTTTTGATGTGCAGTTAAAATTTTATACAGTTTCCACGAAACGATTGTTTCCAATGAATTAGTTGATTGCTGAACATGGTTTCCTGAATTGAAAACATTGCTTTTGTCAAAGGATTGTCCGAAAAAATAAGTATTGCCTTTCTCATCTTTGATGACAAATTCATTAGCTACCCATTTAATCTTGATTTTTGTATAATCTTTATCAGGAACAAAAGCCCCGTTCTTTCCCTTGAACATACTTCCACTCCTGTCTAAAAAATTATAATAATAATAGTCAAAACTACAATCACGGGCATTGTTGGCAATCCATTCAAATTCCGCCTGTGAATCAATTAGGGTTTTATGAGCATTTTTATATGAGATTGCTGAATCGGAAACAGTACCAAGATTACTCCATAAATATCCTTCATCAACCAAGCCGTTGATACTCCTGTTGATACTACCACCGGCATTAAGCGACCATTTCATGCCAACCCCAGATGGAATATCAGTATACTTTATACCTGAAGCATCATAAGAGATGGAAATAGGAACAGAGACCCCATCCTTGGTAAGCGTGTAAAGATTGAAACTAATGTCAGGTACCCCAGTGCCGGTACTTACGGCGAGTTTCCCATAGCTACCTAATGAGGCATTCTCCGGCATACCGGGAACCACTTTTCTATAATCAAAATTTACAGCCCCAACTGTTTGGCTTTGTACCAAAACAGGAATACAAATCAATAATGCGCTAAAAAATATGATTCTCATTGAAATTATTTTTATTGAGATAATTTGTAATTTTTAGAAGAACTTTTTGTTTTGATTATTTCAAACTTCTGGACTCTTTTTTAAGAGCTAGTGTCTCTTTTTTTAACTCGATCATGTAAAGCGTTAGTTCCTCTATCTTTTTTAACAATAATGCCTGATTATCCCCAACACTTATTCCCTTCTCTTCCACTTCCTTTGCGGAAGGCACTTCCGGTAAATGCTTATTTTTCTTGATGAATGATTCTACTTCTTTTAAACTCCTTAACTTATAATCATCATTAAAAACATAATCACTCCACCCAGTCTGAGTAGCTATTATTTTCTTTGCAGAAATGTTTCCATTGACAGAAAGCTTCTCACTAGGAGAAATTATGCCAATTCCCACGTTTCCAGATTGAAGCACACTTAGCGCAGGTGTATTAAATGTGGACCCTCCTGTAGTCGTAGAAGGTGTTATTTCGAATACGTTATTTGCATTATTTTGAGCTCCAATCATCCAAGCATACTTTGTACTTCCTGTACGAAGGAAAATATTAGCATCCGCAGCAGAGGAAGTCGTTCCTCCAACAGTAACTGTGGTGCTTGATGGACCCAGTACATGAAAAGTTGTAATTGGGCTTGTAGTTCCAACACCAACTTTGCCGGATTGCATAATAGCAAATGCAGGTGTTGTAAAGGTCGTCCCTCCTTCCGAAGTGGAAGGAGTAATTTCAAATACATTAATTGCATTGTTTTGGGCAGCAAGCATCCAAGCATTTTTAGCAGTACCAGTTCGTAAAAAAATATTAGCATCCGCAGCAGAGTTAGTTGTGCCTCCAATTGTAAGTGTCGTGCTTGTTGTACCTAATACCTGAAGTGCAGTGGCTGGAGATGTAGTTCCAATACCCGCATTCCCACTTGAAGGAAATGTATTCGTTTGAGCAAATAGACATTTCATCCAAACGGATGCTAAGAGTAACAGAATGGTTAATTTCTTCATTATTTAATTTTTTGTTTTAGATTCTTGATCTCCAACTGCATCTGCTTATTCTCTTTATTGATTTGGATCAAATACAAAGTCAATTCCTCAATCTTCTTCAATAACAATGACTGGTTATCACCCACACTAATCCCCTTTGCTTCCACCTCTTTTGCAGAAGGCACTTCGGGTAAATGTTTATTTTGTTTTATGTATGAGGATACCTCTTCCAGACTTCTCAGTTTATACGTATCATTAAAAACATAATCGCTCCATCCCGTTTGAGTAACAATCATTTTCTTAGCAGAAATATTTCCGTTGACGGATAGTTTTTGAGAGGGAGAGGTTGTACCAATACCTACATTACCACCTGATGCAGCAAAATAAGTTCCATAGGCTCCTATCTGGTTATCAACAGCCCCATAATAAAACGTTCTTACGTACCCGGGGTCACCTGTTCCACCATCCATTAACTCAATGGATGTATAAGTTCCACCAGAAAGTAGCACTTTACCGTTATCTTCTTTTATATGTAGTTTGCTGGTTGGGCTTGATATCCCGATGCCAATATTCCCGTTAGCCTGTATCTTTAAGCGTTCATGTGCGTTACTATTACCGCCTGAATACATTCTGATATCTCCGCTCGCATGCAATGCTCCTAAACTTAAACCACCTGTACCCTCATTAGCCAAGGAAGTACCATCAGGATAACAAGGCCCGGCTTGAGTATAAGCATTGGAGAAAGTAAATGCTTCAAACCGGTTTAATGCAAGATCATTTCCCATCCTTAACCCTGAAACGGCGGAAGCACCTGAAGCAGTATTTCTTATGGTAAGTGATACGTGGTTTGATTCAGCTTTCGTTAGATCAAGTAATGAAGTAGGATTTGCTGTACCAATACCTACTAAGCCATCCGTTTGGTTGAGCAATAAATTACTTCCGACTGTTTGCCATCTATATTTATTATTGGTATAATCATATAAACCGAAGGTTGCTCCACCATACTCAAACCCAAAATCATTTGAAGAAGCTCTTGAAAATCGCAAAGGCGATGAGGTACCAGTATGAATATGAAAAGTTGCTGAAGGATTGGCTAATCCAATTCCAATACTTCCTCCAGGAGTAATACTCATTTTTGGAGTAACTGCAGTTCCATTTGTGTAAAAGTATAGGCCATAATTAGTTTCTGCCCATAAAGCAGGGTCTACATTTGCGTTTCCCTCGTAAACTCCTTTTTGGCTAAATCCGCCATAGGTCTGACTATTAGCACTGTTTCGCAATTGAAAATAACCTCCAATTGCACTATAAGTGCCGGATTGAGCATGTGAAGTTTCGAACTGCCCAAACAATAAGATTAAAATCAAACCATTTGATGTTACCAATTTCATACTATTTGTTTTCATTTCGTTTTCCTTTTAAGCTCAATAATTTCTTTTTTCATTTCAATGATATATAGTGTCAACTCCTCAATCTTCTTCAATAACAAAGCCTGGTTATCCCCTACACTAATCCCATTTTTTTCAACATTTTTAGCTGAAGGCAATTCGGGTAAATGTCTATTCTGCTTAACAAATTTTTCTAACTCAGAAAGTGGCATCAAATTATAGGAAGGATGAAAGACAAAATCAGGCCAGCCGGTATGAGAAACCAGTATCTTTTTTGCCTTAATATTTCCGTTTACGGTTAATTTTTCATTAATATTTCCATAGGACATTCCTATACCCACATTACCCGAAGCTGTAATAGAAAACTTAAATCTTTCAGCTGTCGTAGCAGCGGATTGATCAAAAATATCAAAGCTACCTTGACCACTAACACCACCATATAAAGTATAGGAATGACCTCCTGTGTTTAAATCCGCAATTGTAAGGGCTGGAGTAATACCTTGAACAACCATTGTACCCCTTATACTATTTGAACCTATTGATAATAATGAACCGGGACTTGCATTTCCAACACCCACATTGCCATTGGGAAGTATGATCATTTTTGCTGTTGGTGCTAATCCAGCATTTGCACCAAACAGCAAAGGTGTATTGCTAAAACTGGCTAAGTAAGAACCATTGGTTGTTCCATCAGTACTGGATATTACCGTTTCCACATTTCTGCCATTATCATAAAAATCAACTATTGGCCCTCCAACTGTAGAATTTATAGTGTTAACGTTAAAACCAGCTACCCCAGTTGTGTGAACAGCCAATTTATATGTGGGATTTGAAGTGCCAATACCAACATTTCCACCAGAAAGAATAGTCATTTTAGCTGTTGGTGAGGAACCGGCATTTGTCCCAAATAATAAGGGTGTATTACTATAACTGGCAAAATAAGAACCATTCATTGTCCCATCAGTACTGGAAATAACCGTTTCCACATTTCTGCCATTATCATAAAAATCAACTATTGGCCCTCCAACTGTAGAATTAACAGTACCCATTCTAAGCCCAAACATTCCACTGGTGTTTATGGCCAATTTATAATACTGAGAAGAGCTCCCTATCCCTATGTTTCCACTAAAAAAAGCATCTGTACCTACCAATACACCTGTTAAAGGGAAGCCACTTCCCGCAGTTAATGGTAAATAATCAGTATAATTTCCTACTACTTTTATATGCTCTTTCCTATAATAACTATTAGCAGAATCAATTCCTTTTAAAGCCATCAAATAAGAGTACCGAAATAGACCACATAATGTTCTGAATTTTTTTTGTGTTATGGATTTTTCAATCATATTTAAAGAGAAATGATCGGACGCATACGAATGTGAAAAAGATATTTTCATAAAAAACAAAATGAATAAAATCGCTACAATTTTCTTTTTCATTTATTTTCGATTTTTTAGTTTTTGTATTTCCTTTGCCTGGGAAACTATCTTTGTCTTCATTTGAATGGTAGTCTTATTAATTTCTATTAGATATAAAGTCAATTCCTCAATCTTCTTAAGCAATAAAGCTTGGTTATCGCCCACACTAATCCCCTTCTCTTCCACTTCATTTGCAGAAGGTACATCTGGTAAATGTTTGTTTCGCTTAATGAATGTTTCTAAGGAGGAAAGGCTTCTAAGTTTGTAGTCTTTGTTGAAGACATAGTCACTCCAACCAGTTTGGGCAACTACTATTTTTTTGGCAGTGATATTACCATTAACAGATAATTTTTCGGTAGGAGTTGAAGTACCAATTCCTAGTTTCCCATCGTCTGTAAAAGTCGCATTCACATGTGTGTTGGCGTTATTACTGATTCGGAATCCCGATGTACCGCCATAGGCAATAAGGTAATTGGTAGCATACCGAAACCCTGCAATAGTAGGTAATCCACCATCCGTAGTCAAACTGACTGTTCCATTAATAAGGCTGTTCCCATTTACTTCTAGCTTTGCTCCAGGACTTATTGTTCCAATTCCTACGTTACCGGAACCATCGATTGTCTGTCGGATCGTACTGTTTGTTATGAAATTAACTTTAGTATTGTTCACCGTCCCTGCAAATAAATCATACGCCGCACCGATTGTATTGGAACTGCTCCCGTTCAGCCCCAAAAGAAATCTTCCGCCGGCATTTGTCCAATCCATATACAATTGTGCGGTACCCCCATTTGCAAATAATACCCCACCGGAGCTATAATTGATAGTTACAGGGGATGTAAATGTTTCAAATGCCAAATCTGGTTCAGAAATTTTGGACCGGTTACAAACAAAACGGGCTGGGGTTATAATTTGCCCCATCAATACTTTTAACTTAGCGCTTTCGATTTTTTCCAAAACGTCTCTGTCATTAGCAGCATTGATTTGTACAAATAAAAAAAGTAAGCTTGCACAAATAAACCCATGTTTTTGGTAGATTCTTAGTTTCATACGTTTTGTTTTGGTATGTTAATCATAATATTAAAAGCTATACCCAACTCTAAATTTCAATGCTTGCGTCCGTGGCAACTGACCATAACTTAAAAAGTCCCACAGCAACTGAAGGTTACCGTTCTTCTTTCCCACTTTGTATTTCTTGGTTAGCCCGATCAGCCCACTTTTCTGCCATGCATTCACATCTTTCAGCTCAGAGATCTTCGTAAATTCATGTTGGTAGTTTTCTTCATAGCCACCACTGATCCAGATACTGCCTTTCAACTTGATGTCAACGTAAGTTCTTAATGACAATCCCTGACTGGTCAACTTGATATTACTTATGTTCTTACCCCAACCGATTTTATATCCTCCACCAATACCTATCGTGCTTTTATCATTTAATTTGTATCCCATGGTTAATGCGATATCACTGGTAGTTGGCAGAAACGCATTAGTTTTCTGAGACTGGATGTTCAATCCATATTCTATCCGATTCCAGAAGGATTTTGTTTTTTGGTTATTAGGCTTAAAATCAGGGATCTCCAAGTCACTGCTGCTTCCACCCATATTATTAATTTTATCCTTCAGGGTATTTAATTCGGCCTGTGCTGCCTGAACCTGTTGTCGGAGGTATTGCTGCGCATTGCCACCGGCACTGCCCAAGGATTGGGTCAACTGCTGCTGAACAACATCCCTCGTTTGTAATCCCTGTAAGGCTTCTAAACTGCCATAACCTGATGGCATAGGAAATAATTTCGATAGAAAACTGTTTTTGGACATGAAGTCTTTGAATGCAGGATTATCCCTAACTAGAGAGAGTACCCTTTGCGAAAGTTTATCAGGGTCGTTAATCAGTGTTTTGTATTCCAGGAGTTGCTGGTTGTAGTAATACACTTGTTTATTGATATTAGTTAGTTGATTTGCTAAACCAATTTTTTTCAATTCATCGGTCAATAACTGCTTTCTTTCTTTGACAAAATGTTTGATATCTGCAGCACTTTGCAGTTGTGCCTGAAGGTTTTTTAGCTGAGCTGATACTGCCTGTACTTGTTTAAGTTTTTCAGTAGATATCCCAGGTAATTTTGATCCAGTTTGTTCAAGAAAATCTAAGGTCGTTTGCAGGCTATCAAGCCTGGGCAGATATTCGTTTAATTGTCCTGCATTAATTTTCGATGTAGGGCTATGGATTTTCTGAAGTAACCCATCGTATACTGAACCAGTATTCTCAGCCAACTGCTTATTTGTAGCACTATCTTTCGCCGCCATTTTTTTCCTAATCTTGTTTTCTTTCTTTTGGAACCGTTGTAAAGTTTTTTCAGAATGGGCTGTCAATTTTCTTTCGAGCGAAGCATATTTTTTTTGAATAGAACCTAACACTTTAGTATCAATATTATTTAATAGTGTCGGATACCTTTGATTAGAAGTATCCTTTTGTGCATGTCCCTCCATTACGCCTAGGAGTAGGAAACTACAGCAACAAATCACAAGAAATTTTATCAAAATGGTCTGGGATTTAAAGTAATTGATTTGTCTTTACAAGGCGATCAAACTTAACCGAAGTCTCTGAAAAGGAATACCGTTAAAACACCCATTTTTTACTAGCTGAACAGCACAGTTTACACAATAGATTGCTTAGGATGAATCATCCAGGCTTAAACAGATAAAACCAATAAATGATACTGCAGTACACGTCTTGCGTATGAAATACTACGTGAGAAGTGAATGAATATCAGGGGGTAAGAAAAGTAAAAAATCGGATGGGAAATAATAGTTGTTGAGACTGCTTAAAGAAGCTCCCCCACACCAGATTGAATTCTTCATGGATAATGAATTTAGAATAATGGTCTAAACACTAGGGGGAATACTAAAATAGAAAATATTTTTAATCTGCAAAATTAATTTTTAAACCACCTAATTGCCGTGATGTAAAAAAGAGGAACGTATGCTAACATGTCCTTCTAATTCGTCTACTTATTAATACCCATACTTTTGCTACTTTGCCTACAATGAAACCAATGGCAGTTTTGAAATAAGGGAATCGGGAAGCTTCTTAAAACTTAAGATATGGCACGAAAATTTGTAACGAATAATTACAAATAAAATCCTTACAAATATGCGTGTGGAGGAAAGAATATTTCTTCTCTCTTTGAAAGCAAAATATCCTAATTAGGAATTACTAGAAGTTGCCAATTCACAAGAGGTAAAATTTTCCCTTTCTTTAGTTGAAAATTCACAAAGTCAAAAAGATTTAGGATAAATCATATCTTGATTTTGTAAACATCTACCATGAAATTATTACAACCCATGCGAAAGTCTGCTTATTGCTCAAGGCAATATATTAAATTTCAGAAATTTCAGCCATTTGATTTATCTACTGCTATAATAAAATAAGTATAGCTCTACATCCGAAATGTATGACCAGTATTCCCTACCCGAAATATTAATCAGTGGGCCGAGTTTGACTACTGCATTGTGCTTTCAAATATTAGCCAATTTAATTCCGAACTTATCTGCCACTTACATGCTGATGTATTTCAATCCCTCATCGTACAGGCCATCGCCGATTTTATTGAAAACATGAAAGACCTGGATGATGTGCTATCAGAATTGGATAACCTTCGCAATTGAAGTAGTAAGTCCCTACTTTGGTTCATTGCTATGGGCAAGCAAAAAGAGTTTTCCATAATCCTGTTTGTAAAAAACAAATACCTGCTCTTTCGAAAATTCTTTCAGATTCATTTCAGTATATACACGTATTATCAGCCCTATTACAGGCTTAAGCATTAAAACCTTTCCTTCAAATTACCTTCGCAGGAAACCAAATGTAATCGTGAACTCAACGCGGTCTATATCCCTAATTTAGTAATATCTTTCAAAAACAATTAGTTTAGATAAATTCAATACCAACATCAATATCTTTTCCATGAATACTGGAAAGCTATTGTAGAAATAGGATGATATTGGAATAGGTCGAAAATCACGATCGCGCCACAAACTTTTTAGGAAATTCATTTGGTTATACCTCCCCGCTGAAGCCAATTCATTCATTTGACTACTGCGTAATCGGTCAATATGATTATTCACAAACAGCTTGACATCCAGATTTTTTTTACCCGGTTCTAATTCTATACTTTCTTGAAGAGTAATGTTTGCAAAAAAGGACCCCAAACTTAGAATTCAGCAGAAAGTTGGCTCATGATCGCAATGTATATGAAGAAATTGCTCATTCGTTGCCACCGTTAAAACACGGTCAAAAATTCAAGTATAAATACGCTACCAGAACTTTTCCAAACGAAATATTTTTGTGCATGACATGGAATCAACAAATCATTGAACAGATACTTGCCCTCATAAGCAAGAAAGTCGAATTGCTCGAAAGAACTCACCCTATCAAACATTTTTTGCCTCAATCCTTCCTAACGGAACAATTGGAATTTGAAAAAAAAGTCGATCGCATCTGTTTATATTTACCAGACGAAAAACGCAAATAATTACGATGCTTCAAAACCGTGTTGATCCACTTGGCAACATCATCCACACAAAAGCAAGAGGTGCATGGACTGGCACTCGGGGTCTGTTACACAACGATGTTAAACAGATTGTACGTTCATATAAATTACAAGCATGGCTAACATGCAAACTGGAATTTAAAGACCGCAAAAGAGTAGTCATGTCGCCGGGCAAATACACCGAACTTTTTTTCCTTGACGAAGCCACTGCATTTTCAGCCGGCCACAGGCCTTGCAAAGAATGCCGGAGAGAAGAACATAAAAAATTTAAGGCGCTTTGGATAAAAGGAAACCTTGCACACGATTTTACTGAAAAAACGCCGATCAGAAAAATAGATCAGTTACTCCAAGATGAGCGCATGAACACTGATAAGTCTAAGGTGACTTTTGAGGAACTGATCGATAACATTACCGCTGGCACTTTTATCTTAATGAATGGAGAACCCTGGCTTGTTTTTGATAATGCTCTATTTAAGTGGTCACCTTTTGGTTACACAAATCGGATGCCACTGCCGGATAATAAAAAGGTAACCGTACTCACACCACGGTCAATCATGAATACTTTCCATGCCGGGTACAAACCACAGATTGATACCTCTTTGTATGAACTACAAATCTATCATACACTTGAAAATACCTAAGAAAAAAGCACTTCGAAATGTACATTCCAGAATCCATCATTATCATTGACCCAGTCATCATTGGTCGCAATCAGTAAATAACCGGCGTTGATGGCATGTATCATTCCGTCCTTGCCAATAAATACCGCAGGGTCTCCGCCAATTTTTGCAACAAGACTGTTCTTGCGGAAGCCAGGTGCAGGCGAACCGTTCCCGGCTACTTTATTTTCTCCATTAGGGTCAAATGGCCAGCTTCCAAAAGGGCCAAAGGAAATACTTCCATAGGCAGTGATGCGGCAACGATCACCAGGATACAATACGATACCAACATCCATCCATGAACGTTGTTTACCATAAATAATTCTATCATGGTGTTCGGGCTTGCGGTACATCTTGCTGATAAATCGGATGTCTTCTGGTGAAAGTGTGTTAGGTGCAGGCATAACAACATGCGATGGATCTGTGACCCAGGTTGATTTTATTTGATAGATCATGATAGAGTTTCTATCAAACACATCCGTATTGCAAACTCTAGGATCAAGCAGATTAAAATAATTGCTGTCCACTCTAGCCTTTGGCCAGTTATTCGGCGGACCACCCAGATCAGCATACACCTGCGGCTTATTCCAAGGAATAGCGGAAAGAGGGCTTTGATGTTCATGAATACAACCGAGTGCATGTCCAAATTCATGCAGCGCTAATCGCTGGATACGGCTGTCTGTTGTGCTGGCTGTTATTTCACCAAGATACAGTGTCGGGGTTCCAACCGGTACGCTTAATGCTACTTTGCCAATTTTTGAACTATTCGCTGTACCATCAAAGGAAATACGGATATGTGCACCGGGGTCTGTAGTAAATTGAAAACTAAGGTTTACATGGGGCTGCCACATCAGAATATAGTTACGCACCTTGTTTTCAATCTCTGCAGTATCGGCTGCATGAATACCTCCCATAAAATGAATGGTCAGTGTCTGGCCATTTACCCATTTATAGGTATTGAAAAGTGCGAGTTCCGCCCCCATTTCTTCTACCGGCAAAAAAGCCGTGCAGGGAATAAAATTTTCTTGTTCTTCCATAACTAAAAATTAAATATTTATAAAAAACAGTTTCATGATTGACGTTTTGATTGGAAACCAAAGTAAGTCTTGCAATCCATCTAAAAAACGGGAAAAATCCCACTTGTCATTTCATGAACTATATGCTATTTTGATTTTTTATTGCATCCAGTGCCATTGACCAAACATCGTGGGATCATACAACTTTTCATCAAGTGGCCTATCTGCTTTCATATCACTGTATTTTTCCCGCTGCCCGAGTTTGCCATCAAAATAAAAATCAACCCAGGTTTCTGTCCAGCCACCACCAAGCGGAACCTGTTGTGACATATGCACATCCATCACCCTTGCCCCTGTTTTTCCAAGATACCGTACCACGTACAAATGTTCTGCATCCACCCAAACTTGTTTGGCTGTGGTATCACCTTCGGCTGCACCTAACACAAATGCTTTTCTCCCTTTCCAGTTTGAAGTATAACCTTTGGACAAATCAAATCCATCCGCTTGGATTAATTTTTTCGCCGACTCAATTGACAGGCTGTAAAGCCCGCCAATAAAAACGAGGAAGGGATTGGTGCCTGCTGTAGCCCTTGCAAGTTTTCCATTCGCAAAACGATAAGTAGAATCTTTTCGATAGATCGTCGCATTGCCATTCCTGGGATGTTCGTTGTCTATACGCAGATCGTAAGGGAATTTAACTGCCTCATACCAGGTGGCTGTTCGCAATAATGAATCATTGCGGTAAAATTCAGTCAACTGTACAAAGGTCATGGTCGTATACCATTTCCCTGCATATCGGTTATGCATCCGAAGCAAGGTTTCTTCCCCGGTTTGTGCTTGAATATAATTACAAAGACACGCAGTCATCAAAATACAACACACAAAAAGTTTTCGTAACATGAGCAAAATATTTACACCAATGTACGATACTGCATCCTATTTGAAAACCATAATACACAAGCGGTGTACATAATAGTATCTGATAACGAGACAACTATCTCATTACCTTCCAAAATTCCCCATCTATCAATGGGGAATTTTGATTTTTAATATTTACTGTACCTTCGCTTCATGGTAGAAAGCAACAAAACACTCGCAACACAGTTTCGCAAAACGACAGACGAACTCACCCAATTGATAGAAAAATTTGACCACGAATCTTTCAACAAAAAACCCGCACCTGACAAATGGAGTGCAGGTGAAGTGGCAGAACATTTATTGATTTTCGACATCCGCCTCAACCTCATTCTCGAAGGTGCCACCCACGCTACCAAACGCGACATCACGGAACAGGTTCCTATTTTCACCGCCCACGTTTCCAACCGTGAAAACAAAATCGATGCGCCCGAATTCTTACTTCCGTCTGCCGGTATCAAATCGCCAACCGCTATTGTCGAAAAAATAAGAACCGAACGAAGAAAAATTTTCAAGGCAATAGAAGAGCGGGACCTATCCCTTCTCAACAAAACCATCCCCCACCGCTTTTTTGGAGAAATGACAGGTTACGAATGGATCAACCTCATTGACGTCCACGCGCATAGACACATGGAACAGTTAAAAGAATTGCTCGGATAAAAAATTGCGCCTTATTTAATTGTATACCCTCCCCGAAAAGTCTTTCGAGGCACTTTCGAAATCTTGTACTTTCCACTCGACAGTTTCAGCCATGATAATGTATAAACGTTATGGTAGTCCCCGACTATCTGTGTATGGAACTGGAAATCAAATTTCATTTCAGCGAGCATCTTGTAATCTACCTCGACACTTTCTTTCTCCTCGATCAGTGCTTTTAGAATTTCATAATTATCAAACAGGATTGTATGGATATGCTTCATATTCTCATCAATCAATGCCCGCTGTTCGTTGTGATACTTGAACTTACAAACATCATTGCAATACTTCTTATTCCTTCTCCAGTTGGGGATTTCCTTACCATCGTAAAGGCAGGGATGTTCAATTTTTATTTTAGTTGCTTTTGCCATAATCAGTCAGAATTTGGTCAGCTAATATACAAAATATCAAAACCGTATCAAACGGTTTAAAACGGTTTCATACCGTCTAAAACCGTTCTGCACTTTTTACTCTGTTCATCCAATCCAAGCTTTGCATTCTAACCAAACAGAATGCCTCATGAAAACACAAAACCAGGTACAACTCATCGGCTATCTCGCCAAAGATCCCTTAATCTCCTTTGCAAAAAACGGTAGCAAAAGAGCCTACTTACGATTGGCTACCGACTGGTTCCGCAAAGACAGTAACGGCAACATTCACAAAAAGACCACCTGGCACGATATAGTCGCCTGGGATAAAAAAGCAGAGAATATTGAAAACAATTTCATAACCGGAAGCCATGTGCTAGTAGAAGGTGAGATCGACTATCGCAAATATTACAAAGGCAACGAATTGCGATACATCACTCAAATCCTCGCCACCAAAATCATGAATCTCGATCGCTAACCTCAAACCAGAATTATGCCATCCAAACGTAACAATTTTCCATACCGTCTTTCCCGAAAGGCACAAACTTGGGGCTGCCAGTTCGATTCACTGACCGAACTCAAATACGTGATCGCAATCATGGACGACTACCATTACCTCCGCTCCCCCGTTTCGATCTACTACCACCCAGTCACCAAAATCACGCTCGACAATATCCGTCGTTGCCACCTACGTTACACACCTGATTTTCTGATTCGACATAAACAGACCTTTCAATCTTTCCTCGTGGAGATCAAACCACGGGCATTTGAAAACCATATCCAACTCGACCTACGCAAAGCAGTTGCTGAAAACTACATTGCACGCAAAAATCTCGACTGGAAGTTTAAGATTGTGTTCGACGATGAGATTGTTTTATCAACGGAGCAGATTTACAATTTCCAAATTGCTTCCTCAATGACATCCGCAAAAGAATTGGCAAACTGGTTCATCAATTATTGCAAAATACACGGCTACTCATTTCCGACCAACATGATGACTGACCAAATAATTAATGGAAAAAATAACACCACCTCTATCTGGAAACAACAACGCTTACTCTAAACATTCCTCATGAATATCTATACATACTCGATTAACAACAAACCCGTTTTCTACAACGGCCACCTTTTTGATTCACAGCTTGAACTCCAATACGTTCTTACAATTGAACACAACCATGCTTGGCTGCGCGATAATCTCGAAATCTATTACGGCCTCAATTCCGTTTCCGCAGGCATCAAAGCGAAATTGCATTGTTATCGCCCAGATCTTCTCATACGTGATTGGAACACTGGTGAAGCCTCGCTCGTTGAAATCAAACCAATTGGTTTTACGCCAAACGCCATGCGTAGGCGTGAAAAAATCGCAACCCGCCACATCAAACGCTTCAACTACGACTGGCAATTCAAAACCGTCAGCCAATCCGAAATAATCTTGACCCAGGACCTATGGCAAAAGTTCCAAACCATCCTGTCAGAACAAACCGGTTGGAAACACAAACCCTGCCAACACATCCTCCAAAACAACTCAAGTTTCTCCGATAAGGAGTATGACCAATACGTACGAACGGGTTTGTTACCGGCTTCCCTTCCCTGATCATTCTTCCGTTGCGACGCTCCGTTCTTGTTCCTGTTCCGTGGTGGGCAAACTTCCGCAAGTTGTTTTTTTCCAACCCCACTACCGTTGAGGGGCTGGAAAAAAACCCACGTTCCGCCATTTTAAAAACTCTAAAAATCAAACTCATGGAACTAACAGGAACCATCGTAGCCGACGCTACCGTATCAATCGTCAAAGGTGACAAGGAGGTTGTCAACTTCACCATCGCCCAGAACTATCGTTACAAACCTAAAGGCTCATCAGAGACCAAAGAATTTACCACGTTCATCAACATCGCATGGTGGATGAGTAAAGCCATTGCAAAAATTCTGAACAAGGGCGCTATCGTAACCGTCCATGGTCGCATGTATGCAGACGCTTACCTCGACATGAATCAAAACCCCAAGGCAAGAATCAACATCCATGCAGATTCCATTCAATTGATCAGGGGCAAAAAAGCAGAGCCGGCTAAAGAACCGGAACCGCATGAAATCACAGAACCTATTGATGACTTACCATTCTAAAAATCCCAAACTAAAATTTAAAAAGATGAAAAACAATTTTAACGATAGAAAACAAAACAGGATCGCTTTCGCCAATAAACAGGCAGAAAAAAATACAAAACTTTCAGAAGCATTACGCAATGAAGCGTCAAAAATGGCATCGGTCATTCCGTTCGGTCAGCCCATCCTGGTGGGGCACCATTCGGAAAATCGTGATCGAAACTACAGGAATAAGATCACTAAGAAATTTGACCAATCGTTCGAGGCGCAGGAAAAAGCGGATTATTATGAACAAAAGGCTGAGACAATTGAAAACAACGATAGCATTTTCTCCGATGATCCCGAAGCACTGCAAAAACTTAAAGAAAAACTGGCGGGCATGGAACGCAACCAGCAGTTCATGAAAGCTGCCAATGTCTGCATACGTAAAAGAGATAGGGAAGCATTTCTCGAATTACAGGGAGCCACGTCAGAATTGTGGTCAGAACTGATGACACCAACTGCAGGCTTCCCACGGGGATATGCAACATTCTCACTAAGCAACAACCTCGCGAACATCAAAAGAACAAAAGACCGCATCATCCAGCTAGAAAAAATGCAGACACTGAAAACATCTGTAGAAATGATCGGCGAGGTAAGGGTTGTACAAAACGTTGAGGCAAACCGTTTACAACTATTCTTTCCAGGCATCCCTCCATTTGACACAAGGCAGAAACTCAAAAAGAATGGTTTCCGCTGGGCACCATCCGAAGGCGCGTGGCAACGACATCTCACGCTGCAGGCTGTACAATCTGCCAAATTCGTTCTGGCAAACTAACACACTCAAGCCGTAAAATCTCAAATCAGGGAAAATGGACACCAATAATAAACCAACGTGCAGCCAATGTAACAAACCGCTTCATGGACGAACCGACAAAAAGTTCTGCAACGACTTTTGCCGATCCACCTATCACAATGTGCGCAACCAGCAGGATAACAACTTTTCAAGGCGAATCAATTCAATCATAAAGCGCAACCGAAACAAGCTGAAAGACTTGACTGGCAAACAATCCATTATTAGCAAAACAGATCTTGATCAATGCGCTTTTAACTGGGAATACCACACGCATTGCCAACTAAACAAAAAAGGCATCACCACCATATTCTGTTTTGATTACGGCGTCCGGTTCCTACCAAATAATAAAGTAAAAATCATTTACCAACCTCAATCTTAGAAAAATGGAAACAAACTTCTTTCAACAAATCGCATCCCTGAACATTACAGCTAACATAAGGATCACCATTCAGTCACTTCCGGATAAAAGCATGGCTGTTTCTATACTCGCGGTACAGGAAGAACTGCCAGATAAAGCGGTCAATAAAATTCCTTCGCTTTTACTGAAAGGTTCTGCCGAAAAAATTGACGCCGCCTTTTTCGGTACGATTACAGAGCCGGTCAAAAAAACCGATGAACTAATCACTAACCTCCTTAACTACCAGAACTCAGTTGAGAAAGCCAAAGGCGAAAGCAGGATTCAAAAGGACAAACAAGCGGCAGACAAAAAAGCCCGTGAAGCCCGTAAACCGAAGTATGATGAACAAATGAAAAAAGTTGCGGAACTCGAAGCTAAAAAACTCTACGGACAGGCAATCGCGCAAATGCCCGATCCAAAACTTTTCCCTGAGTTTGCTGAAGAAATTAAGACTAAACTCACCTCTCTACGGGGTAGTAATGGAACCTTGTCACTCTTTGCTGAAGAACCTGTAGTTGAAAATGAAACACAAATAGTTGAAGGTGAAACAACTGTACCTGATCCATTCCACGCCGATGACCCAGAAGAAGAAAATGATGAATCGGAAGAAGATGATGATGACGATCCTGAGGAAGAAGAACCAGAAGAATATTAACCATTGCTAATTTCAAAACATCAAACCATGTTAATTACCGAATTACCACGTGTTTTCATCTTCAACAACGAAGGTTCAGAAGTTGTGCTGGATGATCTGCAGGAATCAATGTCACCCGAAAGTGTTTTGAATTTCTATTCGGGTACATACCCCATTCTCACAACTGCCAAAATTGAAGGGCCGGAGGTTGCGAACGACCGGATCGAATATCATTTTACTGCCACGATCGGCACCAAAGGATAACACCAAGAAACAAATGAAGAAAGCCAGAATTATTAACCGCCCAAAAGACAGGAAATTATGCTACGCACACAACAGGATCGGAAACTTCTCCGAGAAGTTAAACGACATCAAAGACGCGGGCGAAATCAAGCGCCTGAAACCAAAAAGCCTTCCCGTTTCAATGCTACCAATAATTTCTTAAAACAAACGTTTCTACCCGTTACAGATTATGTTGGTTTTCGCAACGTATCAGCCGAAGAAATCTGCTCAGATTTCTTCAACTCGCTGAATCATCTTAGTACACTTCACAAACTCAAAATAAATCCAACCGATCATTTGCCATTTCCACTCAACATTTCCAGTGCATTCGCGCAGGCGAAAAAACAAATGGAGATCAAACAATCGGCACTGGACCTTTCGATTGTTTCAAAGGAAACATCCAAAGCGACCATTGCAACCTGCGAATCATTGAACATTGGGCACACGCTATACTACATGCCCCTTCAACCTTTGCTTAAAATGCACAGGGCAAAAAACATAGCATGCTTTCAGTTAGCGTTATCAGTTTGCGGGTACCTGCATCATATAGTAGGTATGCCGCTAATGAATAGCAATGATTACCTGGTTGGCAGTTACAAAATGATCGAAGAATGGGTAACGAACGAACCCAACGAATATGATCCAGAAGACTACTTGGAGCATGTAAGAGAAATAAAAGAAATGAAGCTGGCATCCCTAATCCTGGATCGTGCAATCAGCAACCCTATACATCTTTTAATGTTCGCAGAACGTGTCGCCGCGTTCACTACACACAATCATAAAGAGGGAAAACTCTTATCCGCTGCGACTCAGTTGCTCGAACTGCATGACCAATACCCTGGCGTATCATTCTTCCGCAATTTCCATCGGGATATGTATAGCGATGATAATGATGAAGAACGCATGTACCCGGAACAGTATTTCTCATTCAACTGGAGCAATGAGGGATGGCTGGATGATAACCTGATGGAAGTGGTCAACTCCCACCTGCAGGAATTGTCCGAAGCAGAAGTTCCTTGTTCAATGCAATACTTCGACACGCCGCAAGCAACGGAAACGCACTTTCTCGAATTTGAAAACAAAATGCTGAACGCGATCTGCGACTTCGCTTCAGCGCTAAACAACTTTTTATGGAAATCATAACCGAAGTGTTTGATAAAGTATTTGTCCCTTTTAAAGGACTGGTTGTCTATCGTTCGCAAACAAACAACGACTGCTTTGTGGAAGCCTACGATATGACCGAAACCGGCAAGATGATCAATGCGCACCCATTGTCCCACGATGAATGCGAATCGCTTGCCCATAGCCTGTCACAATCACTGGAAGAGTCTGTTTCGTTCCTTCAATCATATGGCATCACGCCGTCCAATTTGTTATACCTGAAAAATGGTCAGGATGGCTTCGCAATTTGGTACACGAAACCGCAAACCCGTAACCTCTATTTCAAAAAGGAACTCGGGCTGAAAGATGGCAAATATTCCATACCGGCTCTGGTATGGAAAGCTGATAAGACCAGCCTCTCGCTCTATGCGTTCATCGACAACAAAAAACCAACGATCAAAACAATGCTCTACCACGCACCATGGTTCAACATCCACGATCGCGGTAATGTCTGCATGGGCAACGTAGATATCGAGATCGAAGACGATTGCAGGCTGGAGAACTTCATGCGACTTTGGGAAGCATATTTTTTCAACAGTAAATTTTCCCACGTCCTCGGCAACCGCAGCCCCGTTTCAGGAAACATTATCCAGCTCTGGCAAGGGCTTCACGGCGGAACCAAAAAATTTCCCACCGAAACCCTTATCCAACATTCCGTAACAATTAAATCTCTTCTCAAATGAAATCACCATTACCAAACGTACATTTTGTAGACAACCACCTTCTGGCACCAACCAATCCCGTGACCATAAATCTCATTGGTGGTGGTGGCACCGGCTGCCAGGTACTCAACCGCCTCGTCAGCATGAACGAATCTCTCGTCTGCCTCGGTCACCCCGGTATTTATGTCCGGCTGTTTGACGACGACATAGTAACCAAAGCGAATAAGGGAAGACAAATTTTCGCCGAAAGCGAAGTTGGTCTTCCAAAAGCTGTTGCACTGATCAACCGCACCAATCGATTCATAGGCACGAACTGGAAGGCGCACTGCTGCAAATTCGATAAACATTGTCCAGACCAAAACATACTCCGCGCCAACATTACCATCTCCTGCATCGACACCGCAAAAGGCAGGTTCGAGATCGCAAGCCTCCTGCAAAAAATGGACAAGAAAACAGTGAGCAATGATCGCCCGATCTACTGGATGGATTTCGGCAATACCAAACATGCAGGACAGGTAATTCTATCCACGCTTTCAAAGGTGAAACAACCGGCCTCAAAAAAATTCAATCCTGTCCCGGTATTACCGCTTATTACAAAGGAATACAAGCAACTTTTAAAATCGGTGAAGGATGACGACCAGCCAAGCTGCTCCCTTGCCGAAGCGCTCAATAAACAGGATCTGTTCATCAATCCGAGTTTAGCCGCATTGGGCGGATCATTGCTTTGGTCAATGTTCCGCGAAGGAATGATCCATACGCGCGGCCTTTTCCTGAACCTGAAAGATTTGCGCAGCCAACCCATTTACATCAATTAAAACTCAGAAAATGAAACCTATTAATAAAGTATGCAGCAAAGACGATCTCAGGCCGGCAATGCAATTTTTCCAAGTCAAAAATGGTTATGTATGTGCCACTAACGGAAATGTGCTAATAAAAATTCCGGTTGAAGAAGTATTTGGTACTATTCACATTGACCCGATCATTGCTAATAATGAGGAATTATACTTCGACTCAAAAGAGTGGCTAACCGGTAAATTTCACACCAGTAAAATGATATTCCGAAACGAATTGACTTTTACTTCGGATAAAGAGATTTCCATCGTAGCAAAGACGGCTGAACAAATGTTAGAAATTGGCCGCTTCCCCGATTATGATGGAGTTATTCCCGACGAAAAAACTCCGACTTCTGCAATCAACCGGATAGGGATTAATTTCACAATCCTTAGTGACTTATGTTCTGCGTTTGGCAAAGTAGATCCCCGATCATTCACACATTACTTTTATGGAGAGGACAGATGCATCCTAATTAAACATCCTGAAAGCGAAGGTCTCGGACTTCTGATGCCAACAAACATTGACAAATTTCCGCTTCATCCATTTCAGCAGGATCCGGAAGAATAAAATGTTAATCGAAAAACTTTTATCTGATTTATCTAACTCCAAACGATTACATACAATGAATATTTTTACCGATGACAATAGACTCATTATAGTTTCCGAGGTGGAACTGATCTACCGTTCAAAGATTTCGCCTAAGCTGCGTCCTGTAATCAGAAGTTCCAAAGACTCCTATGATATATTACTGAATCACTGGGAGAAGGACAAAATTGACTTTATTGAACAGTTTAAGGTTCTCTACTTGAACAGGGGCAACCGTGTCCTTGCTATCAATGAACTATCGAGCGGAGGTCTGACTGGAACGGTTGCCGATCCCCGCCTCATTTTCGCTACTGCCTTAAAAATCAATGCAACAGCGTTCATAATGGCTCATAACCATCCAAGTGGTGAGCTTTCACCGAGCCAAGCGGATACATCGTTGACAGAAAAAATCAAGAACGCAGGAAAGTTTCTGGACATTCGCTTAACCGATCATATTATTCTTTCCGCCGACACTTATTATTCCTACGCAGACGAGGGCATGATATAACCTACAACATCCCCAAATTCAAAATTGCCTTCCCTAAATTCGGGTAGGCTCTATCTCCTTTCTTTTCCCTTTCTACTTTTACATCGTAATAGACAACTGCAAACAATTCAGTTACAACTTCAGCGGCTTTGGTTGCGCGCCGCAAGATGTACAAACGTTATACGTTTGGGCATCTTGCCCGGCGCTCGGAACTCGCGGCGGGAGAAAGCATTAATGCAGCAATGAAAAAAAAGGAGGTTGATGTAAGGCGCATAATGGTCGTTGTGCGCATGAATGAAAGGGAGTTTGAAAAACTGGAAAAGTTCCGCTCGAGAACAACAGACAAAAAAGTAAGCAGCTACTTACGAAAGGTAGCCTTGCAGGAACCTGTAACCATCATCTACAGGAACGGATCAGCAGACGGTTTTCTCGAAGAAATGATCCTTCTAAAAAAGGAATTGAACGCAATCGGGAACAACTTTAACCAGGCAGTTCACAAACTTCATTTACTAGACCGTATTCCGGAGTTCAGGAATTGGATTCGCCAGTATGAAACATTACACCAGCAGTTTCAAAACAAGGCAGACCAGATCATTGTTACTGGCAATCATATTTACCAGCTATGGTTGCAAGAATAACTACTCCAAAATCGTTGCAAAAAACCCTGAATTACAACGAACAAAAAGTTCGCATAGGCAGGGCTTCCTGTATTGGGGAAAACGGTTTTTTGTTGCCTTTACACAAAATGAATTTCTATGATAAACTGGAACTGTTTGAACACAGGAATGGGCTGAATGATCGTGCAAAAACAAAGACACTCCACGTATCACTGAACTTCAGTGAACGAGAGCAATATGATGCCAAATTTTTTGTTCGGATCGCAGAGGAATATATGACGCAGATCGGGTTTGGAGAGCAGCCCTTCCTTGTTTACCAGCACAAGGATGCTGGGCATCCCCATATCCATATCTTATCGACAACAATCCGTAGCGATGGATCAAGAATCAATACACATAATTTAGGACGTACTAAATCAGAGATCGCACGGAAATTTTTAGAAGTAAAATACAATCTAGTTAAAGCCGAAGATTCCAGGAAACCTGTCCACAAAATTAATCCAGTTGACCCTCAAAAAGTCTATTATGGAAAGATTGAAACCAAAGGAGGAATTGAAGGAGTATTAAATGGTGTAGTTAATACCTATAACTACACATCTCTGGCGGAATTGAACGCTATCCTGAAGCAGTTTAATGTCATGGCGGATCGTTGTGCGCCGGATGGTTTTATCTATTCAAAAAAAGGATTATACTACCGGGTTCTTTATTCGAATGGCGTTCGAATAGGCGTACCGATAAAAGCGAGCCTAGTTAATGGAAAACCAACACTGGAAAACCTTGAAAAGTGTTTTCAGAAAAATTTGCTTGTACGAGCGCCTTTAAGAGAAAAACTGAAATTAATTATTGAGGACGCGTTATCACACGGACCAAAAAGTATTGCCGACCTGTCTACTTATCTATCCAGTAATAATGTAACGGTTGTCCGGCGGGAAAATGATGACGGCAGGCTATATGGGATCACGTTTGTCGATCATGCGAACAAATCTGTTTTCAATGGTTCAGAAATTGACCGTCAGTTCAGCGTTGCAGGGTTATTAAAGCAAATGAACAATCCTCCTTCAATTAAGGAGAAATCCTATACACAAGGCAAGGTTCAGAAAAGTAAAGCAGCAGAAAAAGGGTTTATAGAATTTAATGGGTTGTTGCCCTTATCAACTTTGATGGCGGTGGAAGCTGAATTTAATCCAACTCCTTACCACTTGAAGAAGAAAAAGAGAAAGAGAAAACGCTAGGATTTATTTGAATTGGTGAGAGTGAAAAAGTGAGGTATGTCTGCAACCGGAGAGAATGAAAATGATTTAAGGAAAATACTTGACCTGACGCGATTAAGCAGCGTTGGAGTATTGGCCCTTCACGTTTATTACCAATGCTACGGTGCCTTCAAATCATGGAATTTAGTTTCAGGTTTTACCGATAAGATCCTTGCGAATGTTGCGGCGACCGGCCTGTTTAAGACGTTCAATCGTGCCAAATGGTTGTGCCTTGTTTTATTGGTGATTGGTTTGCTTGGCGTACAAGGCAAAAAGGATACATCGCAGGATTGGAAAACCGTAGTGACTTGCTTGGCTATTGGAGCGTTGTTATATTTCGCGAGTGCTCTTGCTTTTTATATTGGAAGTAGTCTACGAACTGTAACATTTGTTTACGTTTTTGTAACGAGCATTGGCTTTCTCCTTTTGATGAAAGGAGGAACTATTGCTACGCGCATTCTCAATGAAAAAACAAGCCAGGATATTTTCAATGAGGAGAACGAAACATTTCCGCAAGAAGAGCGCCTGATTGCAAACGAATTCTCCGTCAATTTTTCTGCAGTCTATCAGCTCAAAGGCAAACAGCGTCAAAGCTGGATCAATGTCCCTAACCCGTTTCGGGGTTTTATCGTTTGCGGAAGTCCTGGTGCAGGAAAATCATGGTTCGTAATTCTCCCGCTCATGCGGCAATTGATTGAGAAAGGGTATGGCATGTTTGTGTATGATTTCAAATACGACGATCTCTCCAAACCTGCCTACAATTGGTTGCTTGCAAATTGCCATAAATACAAAGGAAATCCTTCGTTTTATGCAATCAATTTTGATGATCTCTCCTGTTCACATCGTTGCAACCCACTCGACCCGATGGCGATGCATGATATCACAGATGCGACAGAATCGGCCCGTACAATTTTATTAGGATTAAACCGCGAGTGGATCAAAAAGCAAGGTGATTTTTTCGTGGAGTCGCCGATCAATTTTGTCACTGCGGTTATCTGGTTTTTACGGTGCTACGAAGATGGAAAATATTGTACCCTTCCACACGCCATCGAACTAATGCAGGCAGAATATGATGACCTGCTTCCTGTACTCAATTCAATTCCTGAGATCGAGGTATTGGTGAACCCTTTTATAACAGCATATCGAAATGATGCAATGGAACAGTTAGAAGGTCAGGTAGCAAGTGCCAAAATAGGCATGGCTAGGCTGGCTTCACCACAACTCTATTGGGTACTCTCTGGGAATGATTTCACACTCGACATCAATAACCCTGAAAATCCGAAAATCGTATGTGTAGGAAATAATCCTGAAAAGCAGGGAATTTACGGTGCGGTGATCTCTTTGTATGTATCTAGGTTAGTGAAGCTGGTGAACAAGAAAGGACGGCAAAAATGCGCATTGGTGTTCGATGAGTTCCCTACCCTGTTTTTCAATAATATGGATTCGCTGATTGCCACTGCTCGAAGTAACAAGGTTGCTACCGTTTTAGGGATGCAGGATTTTAGCCAGTTGAGAAAAGATTATGGCAAAGAGCAGGCAGATGTTATCATAAATATTTGCGGAAACATAATCAGTGGCCAAGTAATGGGCGATACTGCGCGGACGCTTTCCGACCGATTCGGCAAAATCATGCAGGATAGAGAGAGCCTTTCTATCAACCGGACTGATACTTCTATTAGCCTATCCAAACAATTGGAATCTGCAATTCCGGCAAGCAGGATTTCATCATTATCATCCGGCGAATTTGTAGGAATGATTGCGGATGATCCAAACGAAAAGATCCGTCTAAAAATGTTTCACTCGTCTATTGCTAACGACACTAAATCCATTAATAATGAAATGAAGTCCTTTAAACCAATTCCGGCACTTTCAGAGGTAACGCAGGATCAGGTAATGGACAATTTTTTTCAGATAAAGTTTGATGTAAGAAATCTTATTGATACGGAGGTTCAACGACTGATAAAAGAAAAAGAGCAGGCAGACTTGTGAAATAAAAAAACTGGCTAAATTTAAGGATGCCAAGCTTCTTCTTCCCCATTGAATTTAATGGCCGGGTAACAAATTACCCTGGACAAATTCTTATTGGGAGGAATCACCTAAATCAGGAAGTAAGAAAAATCAGGGTAGTTATACAAGGTGTTGATCTTATTTACAAACTTGATAAGGAAGGGAAGCTATTCGACTCCGTGCTTGCACGAGGGAAAAATGATCCACAATACAAGCGTGCATCTATGCTTTCCAAAGCACTTAGAATTGCATTACTTAAATCCTTGAAATCTTACTTATTATCCAACGGAAATGTAAAGTTGAACGTCAGAACAGCGCCTATTCGCCACCGTCATTTTAAACGTCTTTAGTATAATAATTAGACATTCGATCGCACCAAAAATGCGGTCATTTTTTTACTATAACCTATTGACTGTTAATCGTCTGTAATGGCAGACACCATTGTTAATTCTCTGATAAATAGGTTCGTCAGAAGTTGAGTTCCGCAACTTAGTTAAAGGAAAGTTAATACAACTTTCCTTTTTCTTTTTCCTCTGAAACCCTTACTGGCATTGAGTTTTATATTTTTCAGTAATACTGAAATAAACTATCAGTATTACTATCAAAAGATTTTGAGATTTTCTTCCAATTTTTCGTCCAACCACCCAAGTCTTTCTAACTCAGTGGAAATGCGTTCTTTAGCTTTTAAAAGCTGCTAATATGAGTAATAGTTCAATTGAGGAGAGCCAATTGAAATCGAACCGTTTTCGTCAAATCACGCTTTTATAAGCAGTTCCATGTCCGATAATTGCTTAAGAAAATTAGTTATTTCTTCATTAGTTGGAATTTCAGAATCCTGGCTTGAGTCATTAAGACCATAAATAA
This sequence comes from Sediminibacterium sp., assembly GCA_965283715.1. GTDB lineage: Bacteria > Bacteroidota > Bacteroidia > Chitinophagales > Chitinophagaceae > Sediminibacterium. Next base: position 767,629 of record CBDIPL010000003.1, read on the forward strand.
ATTGAAAAGTTTTTTTAAACATTGAATTCGGGTTACTACCCTCCCAATTTACCCCTCGTTCCAAAATAATATTTATAAACGCATACCTATTTTTATCCTGCAACAAATTAAAAAAACTGTCAAGCGCATTTAATAAGTTGGATGTTTTCTCAACTGTTTCTGCGAGTTCAATTTGTTTTTTCGAATTCGCATCCACTTGGTAGCCCAACAATCTGATTTTCGCTTCGAGATCCGATTTGATACTTGCATATTGTTGAAAATCGATATGACTATCGAGAAGTAAGTTTTTTGCTTTATGTATTCGTTCGGTAAATAGTTCAATTGATTTTAAGTTCCTTGTCTTGTGAGAAACAATTTGCTGAGTTTCTTTCGCATAATTTATTTGAACAAGGTTTTTATACTCTATATTGTACTTAGGTAATGCGTGAGCAACCTTTAGTTTTTCTATCATCCTTTCCAGCAACCGCTCATGTCTGATGCGATAATGTCCGCGCTCGCGACAGTGGTAATAATAATATCGTCTCCCAGTATGACTTCTCGAAGGGCTAGCAGTCAAAAGCCTCCCGCATCTTGGACATGCGACAAACCCTCTGAGAAGAAATGTTTGTCGCAAATTTGTCTTTTGAGCGTTATCTTTAAAGTTTCTCTCTCTGTAAAATAATTCCTGAACTTTCTTAAATGTAGGAACCGAAACAATAGCTGAATGAAGGCCAGGAACCAAGTAGTCAGAAGCATTTTGATTACCCTTTATTCTGATGTTTCCAGTATATGCTGGATTTTGCAACACGTGCCAAAAGTTACTTCGGCTACACTGCATTCCTGCTTTTATGGCTTCCTGATAAGCTTCTGTGAAATTACATCGAAGATTGGCCATTTGATAAAAGCAGTACCGGATAATGGAAGCTTCAGGTTCCTTAGGGATAATCATTTTTGAACCATCGGCTAAACAGTAATTTTTATATCCAATTGGTGCTTTGCCCATCCATCGACCACTCTCCTTAGCTCTTTGCAACCCTATTTTTGTATTCAACCCACGCCTATCATTTTCTACTTCAGGAATCGCTAAATAAAACGCAAACATCATTTTATTTTCAGGAATAGAAAGATCTAGTGGCTGTTCTATTGCTTGAGGTTCAACACCCAACTTTTTTAGTTTACTAATTACATAATAGGCGTCACCGGTATTTCTGCTAAATCTGTCCCAACGTGTAAAAAGAATAAGATTAGGTCTTGTGTTTGATTTGTCAATTTCTATCATCAATCTTTTCCATTCTGGCCGGTTAAAGGTTTTAGCAGAATGATCTTCAACGAAAATTTTGTCGACGCGTATATTCTTTAGCAGACAATATTGGCGAAGGGTGTCTTGTTGTGTTTTTAAAGAGCCGCCTCGGATGGCTTGTTCTTCTGTACTTACCCGAGTGTATAAGAACGCCGATAGTAGTTTGTTATCTGTATTATTCATCTTTTCCACAAAAATGACAAAACATCTAAATAGTATGTGTTCACACTTAAATAAAATAGGGGAAAAACCCCCTATTTTATTTAAACTTAGGGTCGTAACTTGTTAAAGACCATAACTAATCAAAATGCGAAAGATTCAACAACTCCTGTGTTGCATAGGTGTTTTTTTGTCTATTACCCAATCGACGCAGGCACAAAACAATACTCGTAAGATAATTTCTCTTCTTACTCCTCAAAGCTTTAAACTAAACGGTGGGTTAAATGCCGCTTTTGTAGGAGGTAAATCTCGTACATATTATGAAATCACCATTCCAGCTGGAACTGTCGAATGGTATTTTAGTTTTAGCGCATCTAAAGCGCCGCAAAATGCCTCGGCACTTCAACTTGTTACCCAGCTTACAAGATTGGTTGACCCGTCCGGCACCACTGCATTGGCTGTTTCTGCTTTAACATCTCCTGAAGGCGCAGATGTCTGCGATATTATGGTGATGGATGGTGTAAACACTAACCTTTTTATGCAGAAAGCCGATCTTAATGGAAAAAGAATTGATGCAAATATTTCTGCAAGTCGTGCAAATTATCGCAACGGAACTGTTCAAGTTAGAGATTGGATCATGCCTGGCAAATACTATATTGGTTTTAAAAATCCTTCTTCCTCAGCTCCAATTAATATTTCTTTAGAAGCTGCAGCTATAGTTGAAGAGACAAGCATCAATCCAAATTCTGAAACAGCCGTGAACTATGGAAACCTTGCGTGGAAAGCTTATGAGCAAGGAGACATCAATAAATGTATAGACTATAGCAAGAAGGCCCTTACTCTTGATAATACTTTAGGATATGTGAAAGCCAATATTGGGTTATGCTACTTGATTAATGCTGACGATGTTTCTGCGACAGACTATTACATTCAAGCTCTAACTGATTTTAAAAAAATTGTAGATAAACAGGTTAAGCGAAATTATATGCTCGCAACCATAAAGGATATCAACGATGCGCTAAAAAAGAAACCAGAAATTAAGGGCGCCGCCGAAATTAAATCTTTATACCAGACTGAAATTATGAGATCATTCTAATTATATAAAATGCTTAAAATTCATTTACCTGAATTATCGCTTGCCGGACGTACTAATCAAGGACTCATAAGAAAACAGATTGCGATTTCAAAAACAGTCGAAAGATCAGCTTCCATAAAACAAAACAAATCGTCTTTTTGTGTAGAGTTATCTGATGGTGAGAAAGATAAAATTATTATTGTTATAAAAGGAACACCTTCCCATTACGATAAGTCTTATAAATATATTATTAAGTGGGAACCCGACTACGATTTAGATTTAGAATCAATCGATGAATTAGACATTAGAGACGGTTTATGGATTAAGCATACATCGATTAATCCTCAACTTGAGAAAGCAATCACCCCGGATTTTGTTAATAATAGCTGGGATGAAGGCTTTAACTATAAACTTAGTACCGAGGCCGATCCGGGTTTACGTTCACCACAAATTGGTGCTGTCCATGCGATACAAGCACACTGGAGCATTTCTAATGAGCCTGGGATTGTAGTATTGCCAACTGGGACCGGCAAAACAGAAACCATGCTTTCGACACTAATCGCTGAAAAAGTAAAAACACTTTTAGTAATAGTCCCTACAGATGCATTGAGAAATCAGATAGGAGGTAAATTTTACACATTAGGTATTCTTCCGCAATTTCAGATAGTTAACGAAAATTGTGAAACGCCGATTGTGGGAACTATTAGACACGCCTTTAAATCAATTGCAGATGTTCAAGAGTATTTTCCGAAGGTTAATGTGGCTGTTGCCACAATGAGTGCATTATATCATTGTAGTTCTGAAGTTCAGGACGAGATAGCAAGTCAGGTTTCGCATCTTTTCATAGACGAGGCACATCACACTCCTGCAACTACGTGGTCAGTTTTTAAACAAAAATTTGCTGCTAAAAAAATAATGCAATTTACTGCAACACCTTTTCGAAATGACGGAAAAAAATTAGAAGGTAAAATCATATTTAATTACCCTTTAAAAAAAGCTCAGGAAGAAGGTTATTTTAAACCCATTCTATTTAAACCAATTAAAGAGTTCAACTTTCAACAGGCCGATCAAGTAATTGCAAATGCAGCAATAGATCAATTAAAGGCCGATCTTAAAAAAGGCTTCGATCATATTCTAATGGCGAGAGTCAATGAGATCGATAGAGCTACTGAAATTCTAAAATACTATGAAGCTTATCCGGAATTTAATCCTGTACTGGTACATTCTAAAATCAAACCGGCGGCGACTCTTCGAGCACTTATTGGCGATATTATTCAAAAAAAACATCGTGTTATCATTTGTGTTGATATGTTAGGTGAGGGCTTCGATTTACCTGAACTAAAAATTGCAGCATTCCATGATACAAAAAAAAGTCTTGCGGTGACTCTCCAGCTAGCTGGACGCTTTACACGTGTTAAGTCTTCATTAGGAGATGCAACCTTTATTGCCAATGTAGCTAGCCCAGAAGTTACAAGCGACTTGGAAGATCTCTATTTTAAAGATTCCGATTGGAACAGTCTTCTCCCAGATTTGTCATATCAGCTAAACCTCGAACAAGAAAACTATAGAACTTTCCTTGAAGGGTTTAAGAACTTTAAAGGCAAATTTCCTGTAAGCGCGATAAGGCATCCACTGAGCACTATAATCTTTCAGACAAGCTCTCCCACTTGGACACCGCTACAATTTAGGAAAGGTGTTCAGGCAATAGATAGTTATGAATTTATCACACCAGATTATAACCCTCAAGAAGAAGTTTTTATACTGATCCTTGGTAAAAGATCAATGGTCAAATGGGCTAAAATTGAAGATTTCCAAAGTATTAATTGGGATATAATTGTTTGTTTTTTTGACAAGAAAACCAAACTATTATTTGTTCATTCATCTAATACAAATTCAAAATTTTCAAAATTTGCACAAGTTATAAGCAAAAATCCAGTTTTGCTTGACGGCCAGGAAACATTCCGTTGTTTCCATAACATCCATCGATTACGTCTATTTAATGTGGGTGTACGAGAACCAATGGGACGTGCCATGAATTACATTATGCGCGTGGGGAGTGACATTGAAACAGCACTGAAATCTACAGAAATACACAAAGCTATAAAAGCAAATATCTTCGGTGTGGGCTATGAGTATGGCGAAAAAACAACTATTGGATGTAGCCATAAAGGACGGATATGGTCTATGCGCACAAATAATATTCCTACATGGATTGTTTGGTGCAAAAATGTAGCAAAAAAAATAACCAACTCTGCCATAGACCCCGATCAAGTATTAAAAGGGACTTTAATACCTAAAAGTGTTTCACACATTGATCCGGAAGTTTTAGCGTTCGCCATCGAATGGCCTGACATCATTTACAAAGAACTGATGCGTTATGTAAATATATTTAACGGAAAAATCGAATTGCCTATATGGAACGTTGATCTTACAATCGTTAGTCAAACTTCCACATCAATACATTTTTCAGTAGACTCAATACTTGGCAAATATCCTTATACGTTACGCTTATCAAAAAGTGGTGATGTTTTTTCCTTTAAATTCATAGCAGAAGGTGAAGACATATCAATAATAGATGATGGGACCCCCACCCTGCTTTCTGCGTTTTTTGAAGAATACCCACCATTCGTATTCTTTGTTGACGGAGGTTTTCTCGAAGGAAATTTACATACTGTCGTAAAAACAACAATTCCTCCATTCCCAAAAAATTTACTAACCGACCTACCGTTTACCGGAGTTGATTTGAAAAAAGAATCTCAAACATATCTCAAGCGAAAGGACAGCATTCAGTATTATGTTATCGACACTCTGAAAAAAACTAAAAAATTCATAGTACTTCTCGATGATGATGACAAAGGAGAAATTGGAGATATTGTAGGTTTTTCAGTCGACGAAGAGAGTAGGAGTTTAGAAATGGATATTTATCATTGTAAGTATTCGGGAAGTTCAGATGCCGGACAAAGAGTCAAAGATTTTCATGAAGTCTGCGGACAGGCACAACGATCTATTAAATGGATGGAAAATACAGAAGAAATTTTTGTTCATTTACTTAGAAGAAGTGATGCACGAATGAAATTACATGGCGTCGATCGTTTTGAAGTTGGAACGGAGAACGATTTGGAAATTTTAAAAAGACGGGTAAAGAAGGATATACGAATTAAGATGTCCGTTCATATTGTCCAACCCGGTTTATCCAAAGCTAAATACGATGAAAAAGGTGATGTAAGTATACTTTTGGGAGTTGTTGAAAATTATCTTAAAGAAACTTGGAATGCAACTTTATCAGTAATTACAATGCCCTAAATTTAAGAGATCACTTTTTTAAAATCTGAAAGTAAAGGAAATCAAAAATTTTGTTTTTGACCTATCAAATAATTTAAATGCTCCACCTTTATCTTTAAGCCTCATAATATGAAAACCTTTCCTTGGATCATTTCGCTTACCAGTACAGAAATCGTCCCTTCGATTTAGCTGTTTTATCTTTTTCCATTTTTTTGCCATCCCGAAAAACGGGTAGGCTCCATTTTCTTATTGTCTTCATTCTATTTTTACCAAGCACTTGAAATCCATCCTTTCATACTAACTAAACACCAAAAAATAATTTTATGAGTCCATAAGAGAATAAAGATGCTTGATTTATTTAACTAAGCGAGAAGATCTTTGAAATATTGGAAATACAACTGAAGTATTATTTTAAGCATCTGCGATGACCTGATTCATACCAAAGGCTTAACTAAGGTGTTTTGTCGGCTATTATAACTATTATCATTGGACATTCTAGTGTCTGCTTTACAAACAGGATTGTAGACAGAATCTTGCTCATATGAATATAAACCTGTATATTTAACCTCCCCCGACATTATATCTCCATTCAGTATTCGCTTTAAATAACGTTTTTATGGTTAAATCTATAAGAAAGGCTATTGATAGTGCAAATATTAACTTCCTCATTGGCTCCGGGTTATCGCGTCCGTATTTGGATGTATTAAATAATATCGAGGTTTTTCTGTCTGATCCAGCCAAGACAGCGACCGAAAAGACTGAAAAAAAGAAAGAGTATTTCACAAAATGCATAGAGGGTAACTTGGCAATTATTGAGGATGGGACAGACACTATTAAGGATGTAGTACTTGAAAATTACAAGATCTTTTATAAAATCTTCAACAATATTTTACTCCGGCGGGAAAACTCAATCCTTACCAAACAAGTCAATGTGTTCACAACAAACATTGATATCTTTTCCGAAAAAGCCCTTGAAAAAACAGGCATTGAATTCAACGACGGTTTCCACGGTAGGTTCAATCCCATTTTTAATCTTGGTAATTTCAAGAAATCATACTTCCAGAAAAGCCTGCATTACGAGAATACCAGCGAGATTCCTGTTTTCAATATAATAAAACTGCATGGGTCAGTTTCATGGAACCTGGATATACCATCGAATTGTATATACCTCGACAGTAAACTAGACGGGGTGCGGGCCGTCAAGGGTGCGATGACCGGTAGATCGTTTGATAAGGAATATGATAAGTTGATCATTGTAAACCCGACGAAGGAGAAGTTTCATGATACATTGATTAAACAGTATTATTACGATCTGCTGAGGATCTATTCCAATGAACTGGAAAAGGAGAACAGTATTTTGTTTGTAATGGGCTTTTCCTTTGCTGACGAACATATAAGAGATATGACGCAACGGGTGGCGGGTTCGAACCCAACCCTTAAGATCTACATATTTGCGCACAGCGCCCCTTCCGATATCTATGAAAAGATGAAAAATGACGCAAAGAACCGAAACATTGAAATTTTATTCCCGGAATCTGGAAAGTCTTACGACTTAAAGACAATTAACGAAGAGATATTTGATAAGATCGTGCCGCTAGTTGAATTTTCCGCTGACCCTGATCCCGATTGCACCACCGTGTAAAACACTTGAATGAAAGTACTGGCGCAAAATACAGAAGAATACATAGTAAATAACTCAATATTCAGGATTGGACAGGTGATCTCTGTGGAAGGACAGACTGTAAAGGTGAGAGTTGATAAAGGAAAGAATACGTCTTCAATTCTATACAAAGGTAGTATTATCCAGAATATTGCGGTCGGGGGGTATATCAAGATAAAGAAAGGCTTTGCTGAAATGATCGGCAAGATCGAGGGTGAATACATCACTGAAGACAAAGATTATTCAAAATCAAAATACAAGAGCAACAAGGATAAGATCAGCCGAGTCCTGATCATTAAGATCCTGGGGTTTCTGGAAGATGGTAGATTTGAAAGAGGTATCCGTGAGCTACCTTTAATTGATAACAAGTGCTTTCTCTTGCAGAAAGATGAATTTGATGAGATCCACAATTTCGTAAAAGGCAATGATCAGCCTATTTATATCGGCAAGTTGGAATACGATGATGGGCAGAAAGTCGAGTTCGGAATTAACAGTTTGTTTGCCAGTCATATCGGCATTTTTGGCAACACCGGCAGCGGGAAATCTTACACACTGGCTAAACTATTCCGGGAACTGTTCAAGAAGTTTAAAAACACTCCCAGTTTTATTCAAAATGCAAAATTTTTCATCATTGATTTCAACGGCGAATATTCCGGAGAAAAAACGATAGTGCCTGGCAAAAAAGTATACAACCTGTCCACTAGGAAAAAGTTTGAGGATATATCTGAGGATGAAAAAATACCATTATCCGAAACCGATCTTACGGACTTAGAATTGATCAGTATTCTGTCGGATGCAACGGAGAAAACCCAACGGCCATTTATTTCAAGGGCGTTGGGTTTGTATCGAAGGGTAAACGCCGGAAACGATCCGGCCGATCATTTCAGGAATATTTTAAAGGAGAGGATACGGACAACCCTTAAGATGTCGAACAAGGATAAAGCATTTACCCTTGTAGATTATCTGACAATAATCATCGCTGGTGACGGTGGTGCAAGCTTAATAGATTCAATAGAGTGGAACAATAAGAATTCGCATTATATGCCTAGAGGCGGGTTCCCTAGGGAGCTGTCAGACACTGAAATAGAGGAAACAGATCTGTATAGCTGGGCAAATGACTATACGTTTCCTGATGATATACTTTCAAAAGTTATTCACTTTTTGTATATCCAGTTGGTATACGATGTCTATAATGACAAAGCGCAGAATGAACACATAGCGCCCGCAGTTAATAAGCTGAAAAGCAAAAAGAACGATATTAAAAAGGTGTTGAATACGCAAGGGAACATCCCGATATTCCCTGAAGGGGTAAATATTGTTGTCTTGAACCTTAATGAGACCAACCTTGAGGTAAAAAAAACACTGCCCTTACTGTTCTGCAAAAAACTATACGGTGAGCAAAAGATGACTTTTGCGAACCAACGAAATAAATCGCTTCACCTCATCATTGATGAAGCTCATAATATCCTGTCGAAAGAATCTTTTCGGGAAGAAGAAAGCTGGAAGGATTATAGACTGGAAACATTTGAGGAGGTAATCAAAGAAGGTCGGAAATTCGGAACATTCCTGACGATCGCTAGCCAGCGGCCTTCCGATATATCACCAACGATTATATCTCAGCTGCATAACTATTTCCTCCACAGGCTGATCAACAACAATGACCTCTTAGCAATTGAACGCACAATTGCTTATCTGGATAAAGTATCGGCCGATTCCATACCCAATCTGTCAACCGGTACATGTATAGTAGCTGGCCTTTTGGCCCAGATCCCAATAGTGATTAGGGTCAACGAGATATCAGATGAAGCTAACCAGCCGGTCAGTCAGACGATCAATCTTTTAAAAAAGTGGCAAAATGAAGATCAATAACTGGATACGGAATAAATTGCAACGCATTTTAAAAATTACTGTAAATCAAAAATATCTTCGAATATTATTATCTTTTAAATACCCCCAAGATTTTTTCTAATAGCTAATTTGCGTAATGACAAAATAGGCACCTGAGAATGTAAGTCCATATCACAGAATAAAAATGAACAATCAAAAGTAATGCACAAAAAAGAAAAAGAAAGTCGCACACCAATCATACTTCTGGCAACAGCAGGATTCTTATTTGTAACGTGCATTTTGCTATTTTTTATCGGACCGGAAATGATCAGTGCGAGGTATTCTGAATTAAAGGCAAATGATGAAAAAGGCCCAATGGGAGATGCATTTGGCGGAACAGTCGGACCGGTGATTGCATGGATAGCAGCAGTACTCACCTTCCTTGCTTTTTATATCCAGTATGAAGCGAACAAAGAGCAAAGGTTGCAGTTCGAACGACAGGGAAACGATACTATGATTGAACGATTTGAAAACAGATTTTTTGAAATGATCCGGCTACATAGGGCGAATGTTGAGGAACTTGACATACAACAGAAAGTCCACGGAAGGAAAGTATTCACCACATTCTATTTTGAACTTCGATACATTTATTTATTACTGCAGAAGGAACACGATACAAACCCTCCCTCTCCTGCTTTGAATTTAGAGGAATTGACCAACCTCGCGTACTTGATTTATTTTTTTGGTATTGGACATGTAACAAAAAATGTATTCATTGACATCGCACCGAAATACCATTCACTGCCCTTCTTTGAAAAAACATTGTCCGGACTACACAAGCAAATGCTTAAGTATGAAGAGACTGAGATGGAGATTGCAAATGCAAAGTCACGCTCGGATTTAATCTGGCCTACACACAATAACTTGATCGTGGACCATGATGGAAAAACGGCAATATTTTTCCAAATATATAAACCTTTCACCGGACACGGCACAAAGGTCGGTCACTACTATCGCCACCTTTACCAAGCAGTTAAATATGTCAACGATCAGGATCATCCACTTTTCACTGACACCCTCAAATATTCTTATGTAAAAATGCTTCGTGCACAACTTTCAAACTTTGAGCAAGTTTTATTTTATTACAATGCGGTATCTCAATTGGGTAAAAAATGGATCACCAAGAATTACATCAGAGAGTATAAAATGATAATCAACCTTCCACTTTCATTTGCTGACTTCGGAATAACACCTGCTGAAAAATTCAAAAAAGAAATGGAAGAAATAGATGATTTTTTTGATTGGACTGCAATAAAAGATGGACTCAGTTAATCCCTATTCATTTTAAATTGCTCACTTAAATAAAAGATGACGATACTGGAATTTCAACAGCTCCAATTGGTGAACCAGGGATTTTACTCATTCAATTTATATACTGGTGAATTAAATAGAATACTTAATGTGAACAAATCGGTTTTGCCATCAGTTGGATAGAAAGTCTCGTAGGAATCAACTCATTAGACATCATCTTGTCAATAATTCCTTTGCGGTAGCTATTGGCAATTACTTGTCGTTTGCACCTTAAGGGCATCGACTGTCATCAGATAACCCAGCCAGCGCTTTAATATCTCTCAGCAATAGGTTCGAAAAAAATCCACTTCCGCCAACATGAGGGAAAGATGAAAGTCTTTCCCTTTTTTTATTTGGGCATGTTTACAGTCGGTTGTTGTTCAGGCGACCAACAACGTCGCGAGGAGAAAATAAAATAAGGAATTGCAAGCGATTACCTAAATGCAAAAAAAAATCTCGCCAGCTGGAAGAACTATTATATTACCCAACTGATTTATTTTGTCCTTTTTTGTTGGTTCCGGATTTGAAAGTTACACGATGTTTTTTTTACTCAAGTGTTCTTTTAATAATAGAAAAATGGCGTGATGGTTGCACACATAAATAGAAATCTGTATATTTATCATCCCCACATTATATCTCCATCTTGTATCCGCATTAAATAATGTTTTTATGGTAAAACCTATAAGAAAGGCTATTGATAGCGCGAATATTAACTTCCTAATTGGTTCAGGGTTATCTCGTCCGTATCTGGATGTATTAAATGATATCGAGGTTTTTCTGTCTGATCCGGCCAAAACACTAATTGAAAAGACTGAAAAAAAGAAAGAATATTTCACCAAATGCATCGAGGGTAATTTGGCAATTATTGAGGATGGAATAGACACTACTAAGGATGAAGTGCTTGAAAATTACAAGACCTTTTATAAAATCTTGAATAATATTTTACTCCGGCGGGAAAACTCAATTCTTACTAAACAAGTCAATGTCTTTACAACAAACATTGATATCTTTTCCGAAAAAGCCCTCGAAAAAACAGGAATTGAATTCAACGACGGTTTCCACGGCAGGTTCAATCCCATTTTTAATCTTGGTAATTTCAAGAAATCATACTTCCAGAAAAGCCTGCACTACGAGAATACCAGCGAGATTCCCGTTTTCAATATTATAAAACTTCACGGGTCAGTTTCATGGCACTTAGATATACCATCTAATTGTATCTACCTCGACAGTAGACTCGATGCGTTACGTGCGGTAAAGAGTGCGATGACTGGTAGATCGTTTGATAAAGAATATGACAAGCTGATCATTGTAAACCCGACAAAAGAGAAGTTTCATGATACATTAATTAAACAGTATTATTATGATTTACTGAGGATCTATTCCAATGAATTGGAAAAGGAAAATAGTATTTTGTTTGTAATGGGTTTTTCCTTTGCTGACGAACATATAAGAGATATGACACAAAGAGTGGCTGGTTCAAACCCAACACTTAAGATTTACATATTTGCGCACAGCAGCACTTCCGATATCTATGAAAAGATGAAAAATGACGCAAAGAATCGAAACATTGAAATTTTATTCCCGGAAGCTGGAAAGACTTACAATTTAAAGACAATTAACGAAGAGATATTTGATAAGATAGTGCCGTTAGTCGAATTTTCTGCTGACCCTGATCCCGATTGTTCCACCGTGTAAAACACTTGAATGAAAGTACTAGCTCAGAATACAGAAGAATACATAGTAAACAATTCAATATTCAGAATTGGGCAGGTAATTTCTGTGGAAGGACAGACCGTAAAGGTAAGAGTTGATAAAGGAAAGAACACGTCTTCAATTCTATATAAAGGCAGTATTATCCAGAATATTGCCGTCGGAGGGTATATCAAGATAAAGAAAGGCTTTGCAGAAATGATTGGCAAAATCGAAGGTGAGTATATCACTGAAGACAAAGATTATTCAAAATCAAAATACAAAAGCAACAAGGATAAGATCAGTCGGGTACTGATAATTAAGATACTGGGCTTTTTGGAAGATGGTAGATTTGAAAGAGGTATCCGTGAGTTACCTTTAATTGATAACAAGTGCTTTCTTTTGAAGAAAGATGAATTTGATGAGATCCACAATTTCGTAAAAGGCAGTGACCAGCCTATCTATATCGGAAAGCTGGAATACGACGATGGGCAGAAAGTAGAGTTCGGAATTAACAGTTTGTTTGCCAGTCATATTGGCATTTTTGGGAACACCGGCAGCGGGAAATCTTACACACTTGCCAAACTATACCGGGAACTGTTCAAGAAGTTTAAAAATACCTCCAGTTTTATTGAAAATGCAAAGTTTTTCATCATTGATTTCAACGGTGAATACTCAGGGGAGAAAACGATAGTGCCTGGCAAAAAAGTATACAACCTGTCCACAAGGAAAAGGTTTGAGGATATATCCCAAGATGAAAAAATACCATTGTCTGAAAACGATCTTACTGACTTAGAACTGATCAGTATTCTGTCGGATGCGACAGAGAAAACCCAGCGGCCGTTTATCTCAAGGGCTTTGAGTTTGTATCGAAAGGTAAATGCTGGAAACGATCCTGCCGAACACTTCAGAAATATTTTAAGGGAGAGGATACGGACAACTCTCAAGATGTCAAACAAAGATAAAGCATTCACACTTGTAGATTATCTGACAATAATCATTGCCGGTGACGGTAGTGCAGGCTTGATTGATTCAATAGAGTGGAACAATAAGAATTCACATTATATGCCAAGGGGTGGATACCCAAGAGAGCTGTCTGACATCGAAATAGAGGAAACAGATCTATATAGCTGGGCAAATGACTATACGTTTCCTGATGACATACTTTCTAAGGTCATTCACTTTTTGTATATCCAGCTGATATATGATGTTTATAATGACAAAGCCCAGAATGAACACATTGCACCTGCCGTTAATAAGCTTAAAAGTAAAAAGAACGATATTAAAAAGGTGTTGAATACTCAAGGGAACATCCCGATATTTCCTGAAGGGGTAAATATTGTTGTCTTGAATCTTAATGAGACCAACCTTGAAGTAAAGAAGACACTGCCTTTACTGTTCTGTAAAAAACTATACGGAGAGCAGAAAATGAATTTTGTTAACCAGCGAAATAAATCGCTTCACCTCATCATTGATGAAGCCCATAATATCCTCTCTAAAGAATCCTTTCGAGAGGAAGAAAGCTGGAAGGATTACAGACTGGAAACATTTGAAGAGGTGATCAAGGAAGGTCGGAAATTCGGAACATTCCTGACTATAGCTAGCCAAAGGCCATCTGATATCTCACCAACAATCATATCTCAGCTGCATAATTATTTCCTGCACAGGCTGATCAACAACAATGACCTCATGGCAATTGAACGCACGATTGCTTATCTGGATAAGGTATCGGCCGACTCGATACCAAATCTGTCAACCGGCACGTGTATAGTAGCTGGTCTTTTGGCACAGATTCCGATAGTGATTAGGGTAAACGAGATATCAGATAAAGCGAACCAACCGGTTAGCCAGACGATCAATCTTTTAAAGAAATGGCAGAATGAAGATTAATAACTAGATACGCAAAACCCCATAATAATGGGTCGTCCTCATTCTTACTGATTATCAATCAATTGGAAAATATGAATTCCCCATCGAGCTTATACGCTTTTTTTTACTGATATTGGATAAAGCAAACCATTATTTGACTGTTAAGGATTTATATATGTCGTCCGTTCGAACCAAATTTTTTTCCCTCTTCTGGGACAATGAGCACTGTCGCCAAATCTTCTTGCAACACAAGGAGCAGCTACTAGAAAAAAAAGAATTCAAGTTTTCTGATACAGTTAAGCCACACCATTATTATCTCCAAAGAATAGTCGTAAGCAATTCGTTAAAAAGGATCGACTCATTAAACAGGTTGGAAGGTCGTTTGATGAATAGGCATATTGACATCAGCCACAATCTTGAGACACGAAAGAATCAAAATTTCAATGAAGAAAAAATCCTCGGATATCTCAAGAACAAATTTGAGAAACCGATTGAAAAGATCTCAAAAAGGCTCAATGGCAGTAATGTCTCGCAGATAAGACTGATTACTGAATTTACAACCGCACTAATATCTGAGGCTAGGTTGATCAAGTTTTTGAAAAAGTATGATATCATTTCAGAGAATACCAACTCTCTAACTGATATTCAGACGAGTGTGGAAAGCTTTCTAAACACAGAACTTGCAAAAATTCTAACCTCAGATAAACTCGGAGAGATTTTGAAATCCTTAGATGAGATTGCCAGCTTCTACGAAAAGGAAAATTTCGAAAGCCTAATGGATGCGGACAAATTTTTCATTGACGTTCTCTACGATAAAGAGAGTTTCAAGGATAGAATTGAAATATTCGATATGTTATATGACGCTGGTTGTTTGATTGGCGGGGTGTTCAAAACATTCTATGAATGTACACATTGCGAGGAGGGTGTTTTTTCCGGGAATGTTAAGCTCAATGTCCGTCCGCAGAAAGTCAAGCTAAAGTGTCCAAACTGTAACAAAGAGGTATTCTATTTGGCACCGTACAAAATTGATGACACACTTTTTAATGAAATAAAATCGAAGGACGGAATATTACACTCTGCCGTAGAATATTTTCTAAAAGAAGAGGGGTTCACTGTCCAGTCTAATGTGGTCGTACCGAAAGACATCGAAATCGATTTGCAGTTAGTCAATAGCGTTGGAAAAGTGTCAGACATCATTGAAACCAAGATGTTCAAAACCGACCGCCCGGAAGACACAATAAAAAGCAATTTAAAAGAAGGACTTTCCAAACTAATACGTGCAAAAGATAAGTTAATAGCAGGTAACGTCAGTTACCAGTTGGTAAAATTCCATTATTTGACAAATATAGACGATGAGGAAATGATCAACGATGTTCGTCGTGAATTTGGGGATAGTATAACCAAACAAAAAATAAGGATACACAGTGTAGAATCTTTTAGAAAATATTTTGACGATCACCAATATCTATAGCCCAAAAAAGGGTTAGCATTGTTGCATCATAAATATTTAAGTTTTATTTCCCTTCTCCGCAAAGTCTTCGAAAAACTTCTTCGCAGATATCTCTCGCCAGAGCACTCTGCGCTTTCAGGGCACCTAATAACAATTGCATTCTAATGATTATTTTGGAATATTAAGCGCAGGGTCCCTGCCGGAGCCCCTGCGAAGAACTGAAACTGTCATACGAAGCACTGAGCCCGCCATTACGCCAAACCGCTCCTATGCCCAGTGCATACACCTTATTTATCCTCTTTACTAAATGCTATGTCAAGTACAAAAACAGGTTTAGAGCCATCAGCAGGGATAAAAGATATGGATGATATCGCTACCCTATAGTATGGTTCAAAGCTGTCGAAAATTTTTCCGATGCATTTTTGTGTTCCTTTTTGTTTACCCTTTGAGTATGACGTCTCCCATTTGTCATCCATTATTGAACTTGTGTCAGTGAAAATAGGATGAACCAAATTTAATATTCTTCCATATTCCATCTCAGCACTTTCTTTATTGGAAAAGAAATATTGACACTCAAAAATCATAGGATGTTTAGTAGTGTCTTCTTGTCCCCCTTTTTCAGTAACCAGAGCAGCATTGCCATAAATCAACATAACTTGAATTGAGTCAGGGTCTGATTTAATCAGACCTTTTTCTGCTGTAATACCTTTGAAAAAGGACGAGGGTTTGAAGTTATTAAAAGTAGTGTCTGTTAAAATAAATCTCTTATCATTTACAATTACTTCACGAAGGTCTAAACGGGATTTTTCGAGAGGAAGGTTGTAAAATATATTTTCAATAATAGAATGAACTTGTCTGGTCTTCACAGTGTCACCCGTTTGAGTTGATTCTTGGGTTTGTGGATTTTCAGTTCCAAAGTTACAAGCTGTTATCCCTAAAGCTACAGTCAACGTTGTAGCAGTTAAATTTAAAAGTGTTTTCTTCATTGTCTTACCATTTCTACGTTCTCTGTTTTGTGTTTGTTGTGTCGTCATAGCATTGGGCTCAACATGCTGCATTACGCTTTATTTATTCATGATTATATCCAGTGACACATGAATATCCGGTACAATTTTTTCTTTAATGCCCAATAAAAAGTCCATAGAACCCCCCTGTGGTTTTGAATGGATGTTCCATAACTGGCGTGATATGTCAACATTGGCAGTAATGTGGCTGGTATTGTTTTTAGTGTTAATGGTAGCTGTAAATTCGATCGGCTTAGTGATCCCTTTTATGGTAAGGTCCCCCACTACCGTAAAGTCAGAAGATGAACCTTTCCGGGTGATTTTCTTTACCCCCATTATGGCTATAGGATACTGGTCCGAGGCAAAAAAATCGTTTCCCCTTAGCTCTGCATCCTTTTTTTTCCCGCCTGCATCATCGGGATTATCTGTAGTGCGGATGCTATTCATATCCATTTTGAAGGTTCCGCGTACAGGTTCGCCGGTGGGTGAATACTCTAAATTGCCGGACTGAAAAAGGAAATAACCGAAATGGCCGCCCATCTTATTTCCGGTATTCCACAATACTTTACTTTTTTGAACATCTAGTTGCCAGCCTGGCTGCAACAGTTGTGCACTGGCAACGGTCTGAATCATCATCATTAATACAAGAGTGGTAGTTACTTTATTTATCATTGCGTTTACATGTGAAGCAGCAAACTACTTATACAACCCATATTCGATGGTATAAAAATGGTAAATTAAAATGTAAACATTGTAAATTCTGCGTAATGGCTATAAAAGACAGTATTACCTTAACTGAAAAGAAGATGCGTTACATGGTGTCGTACCTTTTTCTGCTATCCGGTACAGTCATTTTTGCAGCGTTCGGCTTCCTTTTCCGCAAGGTTTTCGAAAAAACTACTTTTCTTTCTCAGCAAAGTCATCAAAAAACGTCCTCGCAGATGTCTCTCGATAGAGGACTCTGCGTATTCAGAGCACCTGATATCTATTGTTAACTAATGATTATTTGGAATACTAACTGCTGGTGTACTGCCGGAGAACCTGTGAAGAGCAGAAGTATACTTTGCTGAGAATAACTGAAAATTTATTTAATTGTACGCCGACTTTATTTGTCGTTCTACTCTCTGTATTTATAGGGTCATTATTGAAATGACGATTCAATTTTAAATCACATCAATGTATTTAAAATGGCCGGAAGAAATAAAAGACACTTTAAGTTAAACCTGCTTGGTTTCATTAGAATTGAAACTGAAATTGATGACCAATCACGTTTTACCAAAAATGTAATTATCGCTTTGCTTATTGGAACTGGGCTTCTTGTATTGAGTATTTTCTTATTGATACATCAATTCATTACAAATAGTCATACCAGTTCCTGGGGTGCAGCAGGCCTTGCCAGTATAGGGGGGTTGGCCACTTTGTTAGCAGCTATCCTGAAAAATAAGGTATAATTCTTTTTTAGATAAGTAGTTGATTTTAAGGCATATTACAACTAGGATTAAAAAATATTAAAAAAAAAACGAAGTTTTTGAGACTTTTCTCTTCAAATCACACTCTTACTATGGTGGAGGTGCTATTTGATAGACTTCCAAATCCATTATCCTTTGTTTGACCAGTCTTTTTTACTTTTTAAAAAAGGATTTTATGATTACAAATGAACCCAATGATTATCTGCCAGGAATGGAGGGTAATATCGGCGAGGAGCAAATGAATATTGATCCGGAGTTCATTTACCAGGAACCTGATTTCTACTCTAGGGACTGGATAAAAAAGGAGATGTATTCAATTGCCATTACTGCTTCAAAAAATGAACATGATGCAAGGGATATCGTTCAAAACGTGATAACAAACTTTTTGACACATTGTCATAGGCATCAGGGCGAACAGATTGCAAACCCACAGGGTTACATGTATAACATGCTGCAAAACGAGATTATTAATTATCATAAAAACAAACAACGTAGACCTGAAAATCCTGACTATACTGACTCAATTGATAATATTGGGATTTCACTGGAAGCATTGGATGTAAACATGGTTAAAGATATTTATAAGATCTTCAAAAATGAACCTGAAAATTTGGACATTCTGCGGTTAAGATTCAAAGGCATGATCCTGAAAGAAATCGCCTTTGAATTAAGCCTGCCACTTCACACAATTAAATTAAGGATAGGAAAAATCCGTCCGAGAATTGAACAATACCTAAAAAAATAAATCATGGAAAAAGTACATTTTGAATCTGAAGGGCAAACTCTTGCCTTAAAAAAAAACGCTAAAGCCTTAGCGTTTTTTGTCTCCTTATTTCTTTCTGGTAACGAAAAAAACATCCTTCCTTCGCTTCCCGCCCAAGCAAGAAGGAGTTATAAAAATTTTAGCCCGGCTTTTAAACTGATTATACAACGAGGCGAAGAAGACAATGGTGGCATAGAACTTGAAATCAGCGAAAAGATGAAGATCATTTTAGATCATTATGAGGATGCCATGTTATCGATCGATGAAAATATTGAACAGGTAATGAAGGCAATAAAGTTTGTACCGGAGATTAGGGAAATAACACCAGTTGTAAATAAGCAGACAAATACTGCTCAGTCATCGGTACCAGCAAAACCTGTAACAAAACGTCGAATCACTAAACGGGCAGCGAACTTAAAGCATAATGCTGTAAAAAAGAAAAACAGGTTTGAATCCAAGAGTTGGGGATCACCTGTTAGTTCGGCAAAAATGAAGGTGGCAAAAAATGCATACAACAGAACGGTATCACGCGCTTTCTGATCTTAACCCCCATAATGGCGGATACCCGCCATTATGGAGATAACTAATTTCCAGGTAAATGGTATTTTTGTTTTGATTCCAATGATTTCTTTGACTGGTGCTACACCAAGGGTTCGTTGGTAAAATGCGCAGATATTGAACTTACTGCCACTCTGTTTGGTAACAAAATATAACCCGACTGCGATATTGCCGTTACAATTTCTTTCTCCGCATGTTCTTCGAAAAACTTCTTCGCAGATGTCTCTCGATAGAGGACTCTGCGCATTCGGAGCACCTAATTACCTCTGTTTACTAATGTTTATTTTGGAATACAAAGCTCAGGGTCCCCGCCGGAAACCCTGCGAAGAACTGAAGAAGTATACTTTGCTGAGAATGAATCGATATACGACTGTTAGGGAAGTAATTATCTCAAAGAAGCCTTAGAACCTCGGCTTTAGGGGATTTAATGTAAATACCTTATATTTGCACCGATAACACTTGAGTTGTTAGCATACCGGAATCGATAATAATAGTCTCTACTTCTCCTGGGACATATAACAATCACTCTCACGTAATAGCTTCTGATCTCAAATTTTTGTAACAATACGCATGTCACTTTTGTGTGTTATTTATTGTGGCATGTATTAAATCTTAAACGTAATGACGACGACAGAAACCACGATTGGTTTTGACGCCGGCTTTATCGGGATACAGTACCTCGCGCAGAAGTTTAACCGCTCTGCCCAAATGATACTCGAACTGTTTATTGACAGTGATTATTCGATAAGCCGTACGGCTGAAACCTTACTAAAAATGGAAGCTAATTAAGCTTCCATTTTTAGTATAGTAAATTCTCCAAAACACGAAACCCGATCTGGTTGATCTGTGAAATCGGTTTTCTTTCTCCGCAAGGTCTTCGAAAAACTTCTTAGCAGATGTCTCTCGATAAAGGACTCTGCGCATTCGGAGCACCTAATATCAATTGCAGTCTAATGATTATATTGGAATACTAAGCACAGGAGCACTACCGGAGACCCTGCGAAGAACTGAAAATATGCTTGATTCACCAGCCCACTACAAACAGTTCATTTTCCTTTCTCCCAATTCAGTTTTAACACTGCCTTTCAAAAAAAGATCAGACCTTAACTCATCCGAAAACTTATTCATTATTTTTAAGTATGCAGAAAATAATAGGCTTACTCCTGTTAATCCTGACGATCAATTCGATTGGGTATACGCAGCTTCCCTCATACACCTTTGCGAAACCTGCGGGCTGGGAAAGTGAAACATTTCCGCTGCCGCCCGGTTTTGCGCCTGAGATTGTTTTCAAAGGAGTAGAAGATATCCGCTTTACACCTGGTTGGGCAAAGAGCACGAGTGAGCAGTATTGGTCGTACGCTTTTATCTGGCTGTTAGAAGGAAAACAGGTACTGTCTGAAAAGGTTTTATCGAATTATATCACTGCTTACTATACAGGAATTTATACGGTTAACCTGAGGGACAAACCTGCACCGAAACCAGGATTTACCACCAGCAGTTTTCAAAAAATAAAATCTGCTAAAGAAGATGCTGAAACCTATGAAGGTTCTGTTCAAACACTCAATTACCTCACTCATCAAACACTTTCGTTGCATGTGCGTGTGCATTACCGCAAGGTTGCTAAAGCTTCAGCAACGGTTATGCTTTTCGAAGTATCCCCACAGCCATATACGCATTCGGTTTGGCAGGAATTGAGTGCAGTGATCTTAGGTTTTACATTGACTAAGGAAAAATAATACTTTCCTTCACCGCAAGTCATCGCGGGCATTTATTTACAAAGTTTACATGCTTATTTACAATCTGCATTTCTTCGCGGGAGGATATCTATGTAATTTGGTTGTTCCAACTAAAATAACAAGGATGAAATCCATACACATATACACCTTCTTCCTGATAGTCATCTTTCAATGCTCCTGTAAACAAAATCAGTCAGCCATAGCTCAGGAAGATCCACTCAGACCAAAACTGATAAAAACCATAGGCTCACCCAAGTATGGCAACGTTCAATGTAGCCTGCAGGACAAAGCCGGTAACCTATGGTTCGGCACCACAGAAAATGGGCTTTATAAATATGACGGGAAATCGTTTAGCCGGTTTTTAGTGGCCGATGGCCTGATCAGTAATAATATTTTTTGCTTGCTGGAAGATAGATATGGTAAAATCTGGATAGGTACTACAGCGGGGCTTTGTTTGTACGATGGTAAAACATTTACCAAAATCGAGATTCCTTTACCAAAAAACTTTACCCCCAACAAGAGTGACTTGTATCGAAACTCGCATTGGGTATTCAGTATCATGCAGGCGAAAAGCGGAAAACTATGGTTCGCAACCATTGATGGTGTTTATGTTTACGATGGCAAATCTTTTACTCCATTTATCATTGATGCGGCCGCAGGTGGCTTTGCGAGTAGTAACAATAACGCGGAATATATTTTAGAAGATAAAGCAGGTAACATTTGGTTTGGTGGACGAGGCACCGAAGGTGTGTATCGTTATGATGGTAAATCTGTAACCAACATTAAACTAACGGAACTATTTCAAAATGGGCCAAAGCCAAAAGCGCATAATTGGGCTTGGCCTCAGTTACAAGACAAAAACGGGAATATTTGGTTCAGCAATTGGGGTGGGGTCTATCGGTATGATGGCAAATCATTTACAACTTTTACAAGCAAAGATGGCTTATCCGGTGACATGGTTACCCGGATTATCGAAGACGATAAAGGAAACCTTTGGTTTGGTGGAGCTGGGCTTAGCCGTTACGATGGAAAATCTTTCACTCGCTTTACAACAAAAGATGGTCTACCCAATTTAGGGGTTTGGTCAATTTTGGAGGATACAAGTGAAAACATTTGGGTGGGTACGAGAGAAACAGGTCTCTACCAGTTCGATGGAAAGAAGTTTATTACTTATTCAGAATATAAACACTAACCGGTACCTCCAAAACGCTAAACCCGATCTGGTTGTTTTGTGAAATCGGTTTTTGCAGGCTATCCTAAATAGGCTTTCAATGCATTACTGTAACGTGCTTTCTGTAAACGTTTGATCGCTCGTTCTTTGATCTGTCGGATGCGCTCCTTGGTCAAATCGTATTTTATACCAATTTGCTCAATACTTACTCCGTCCTCACGCTCCAGGCCGAAATAGGCATTTACGATCTCTGCTTCACGGGGACTCAGTGATTTAAGAATTCGGCGGATTTCGTCGCGCAGTGAATCTTGCATGATCCCTTCATCCGTTTCACTAGACCCTTGCAATAGATCGCCCATTGCCACATCTTCTGCAGAATTAACGGGAGCGTCAAGTGAGGTATGGCGCGTATTACTTTGAAAAATATTATTCACCTCCGTTTGGCTCATTTCAAGAATATCGGACAGTTCTTCTGTTGAAGGTTCACGCTCATGTTCCTGTTCAAAGGCCATGTAAGCTTTGTTTGCTTTGTTATAAGTGCCTATTTTGTTTTGCGGCAGACGAACAAGCCGTCCCTGTTCCGCCAGGGCTTGCAGAATAGATTGGCGTATCCACCAAACGGCATAAGAGATAAATTTGAATCCTTTGGTTTCATCGAAACGTGCGGCTGCTTTAATCAGGCCCAGGTTACCTTCGTTTATCAGATCACTTAAGGATAATCCCTGATGCTGGTATTGTTTAGCCACAGAAACCACAAAGCGGAGATTAGCCTGAACCATTTTGTCGAGGGCTCGTTGATCACCCATTCTGATTCGTTGCGCCAGATTTGTTTCTTCTGCAACATTGATCATAGAAATTTTGGAGATCTCCTGTAAGTATTTTTCAACGGATTGTGAGTCACGATTTGTGATCTGCGTTGCAATTTTGAGCTGCCGCATAAGGTGGAATTAGTATATATTGATGAGTAAAAATGGACGAAAAAAGAGGTGATTAAGTTGCAAAGGTATGAAAATTAATGCGTTAATTAAGTTTCAAGCAATAAAGCGCAGTGGTACAGATTGAAAAAAATCCGCTTTCATACTGCGCCTTTGCGCCTTTGCGTGCATTTTTTCTCGCCAAGGCGCAAAGGCGCAGTACAAAGAAGTATTACCTATTCAAATAGAAATAATGCTATTTTAAACTGCACCACCAACCAATAAATACAGCTATTCGTTCTGTGAAAATTAGTCTTTATGCTTTTATTGCCCAGCGTAATTTAGCAGAGCGTGCACGCGGATTAGCAAAACATTCTTCTGCAGACGGGCGGATAAGATCCGGTGCAACATCGCTATACACCCCTTCACGAAAAAATTGCTGAAATGATTTTTTAACACGACGGTCTTCCCCGGAATGAAAAGAAAGAATAGCTACGCGTGCGCCCGGCGCGAGTGATGCAGGAAGTTTTTCAAGAAATTTGTCAAGCACACCAAACTCATCATTTACGGCAATGCGCAATGCCTGGAAACATCGCTGGCAAGACTTCTTTACTTCTTCTTTATGGTCTTTTTTTGAAACCGGCACCATGGCTTCTGTAATGATCTTTTGTAATTGTGTGGTAGTTGTAATAGCATTGCCCCTTGCAATATTCTTTACAATCGTTTCTGCAATTATTTTTGCATGCGGTTCGTCTGAATTCTCAACAAACAACGCTTCTAATTTTTCAGCCGAAATGTTTTTTAAAAAAGCGGCAGCCGATTTTCCGCTGGATGGATTTAAGCGTAAGTCTAATGGACCCTCCACTTTAAACGAAAAACCTCTTTCCGGATTATCGATCTGCATGGAAGAAACACCCAAATCGGCCAGCACAAAATTTAGTAAACCCGATTCTGAAACAATTTGGTCGATACCGGAAAAATTCATTTTTTTAATCACAACCTGTTCCGGCCCGTACCCCAATGCTGCAAGGCGTTCTTTGGTGCGCGGCAATTCAAACGGGTCTACATCAACCGCATAGAGTACGCCACCTGGTTGCAAACGTTTTAATAATTCTGCGCTATGGCCGCCATAACCGAGTGTGGCATCAAGGCCAATTTCTCCGGGCATTGGTTTGAGAAGATCCATGATCTCGTTCACACAAATAGAACGGTGCATGCCCGCGGGTGTGCGACCCTGTTCCATCACTTTTGCAATATCGGCTGAATATAATTCAGGTTGTTGCTCTTTGTATTTTTCGGTATAGGATTTTGGATGTGTTCCTTTATAACGAATACGGCGTTGGGGTTTGGGAGCTTGATCATCCATTGTGTAAAGCTAATCTTTTCTTCTCGCAAGGTCTTTCACACTCACACTGTCATAAAAAAAGAAAATAAGTGACTTACCTATTGCCATTTTAGTATCATCATCACTAATTAAATTTTTTATATATTAGTAACCAAACTACCAAATCATTTATGATGAAAAGAACATCATATTTAATACTATTAATAACTATGTTTCTCAGTTGTGATAAAGATGCTGTTGAGGAAACACCTTCGAGTACATGCAACTTTATCAGTTACAGATATTACAGAGATGTAAAAGATACTATCGGTGAATTATCAACTAATTATCTTTACGTTTCCTTCGACACTACCTATAGCGTTACTGACATAAGAAAGTTTATATCTTCCAGAAAAGAGTTTGATCAGAATTATAAGTATACATTTTATTATGATAGAACAACGGCGTTAAAGTTCAACACCACTAAGACCTGCGAAGAAATATCCGGCATTATTAACAACCTGAAACAGAGCCCACTCATAAATTTTGCACACTTCACCATGAAAACCAATAACTGTTTAAGTATGTTTTCTCAGCCACTTGGAAATCTTTGTGCAATGAGTTATGGCAGCCTTTTCAATGTGATGCTCCACAATGAAAACGATCTAACAGATTTACATAAAATGATAGCAGAAACGAACACTGAATTGGTAGAGCAGAACACATTCGATAAAAAGTGGTTTATACTCAGAGCCACTAAAAAATCCAAAGGTGATGCCTTGGCAATGGCTAATTATTTTTACGAATCGAAACGCTTTTTTGTAGCTGAGCCTAATCTGGGCTGGATGCCAGTTGAATAAAAATTTTGTACCCCGATTTCTCTTCTCTGCAATATCTTTCACCATCGCAATATCACAGAAAAAGCGGCGTTTCCCTCGTATTTTATACTACAAACCATCGCGATACTACATTATAACTGTATAAAATACAGTATCAATAAAAAATAAAACATCTGAATTCACGAGTACGTTTTCATCATGCATGTCTTCAAGCAACAGACCGAGTTCTGGATGCCGGTAATCATGCCTGATGTGATTTTCAAATCCATTGAATTCAAGATGCGCTTTAATATCTTTAATATCCACAACTGTATCCGACTCAATATAAGGTTGCCGCAAAATGGCATACAAAATATCATTGGATCGCATAAAACCTAAAAATGTGTAAGCTGTATTTGTGAAAATCAGGTTATGCAGCACAAGGCTATTAAAAAACTCTAACCATGTGGCATAATAAATCGCATCATTCTGCTTAATAACATTGCGCTTGTCTGTATCCAGGTACACCATTGCCTCCCCGCCTCTGGCAAAAAATCTATCCTGAACCGGCAAAGTTGTGAACCACAAATTATTTTTTCTGCTGAAAGACTCTAAGAGAGTTGCCTGCTCTTTTTTGACGAGGAGTTTACCTTCGAAGTCTGTTTTAACCGTTGTGCTTGTTGGAAAGCCTGTGCAAAGGTAGTTTCGGATCGCTGAGCAAGTATCTGCGCTCCCTTCAATGACATTTCCTGCAGTGATATTTTTAATTTTGCTTCGGGTATCATTGGATAACATTTGTTGTAAAATTACAAAAAAAATGTTTACCCAAATCTCCTCAAATTTCGTTCATTGTCAGTTCCAAAAAAATCCTTCCGCCTTTCCTTCTCCCCAAAGTCCTATTAGGAGAGACATTTGATGATTACATTCGTGATTGTTGAACTTTAGCGAACATCCTCTTCAAATAAAAAAGGTTTCCATACAGAGAAAAGGGCAATGATTATTTAAACAATAGCGGTGTGAATTGTAACATATAATTACGCCAGTTACTCCAGATATGCCCACGTTCAGATTCAATATAGGTGTAGGGAAGAAATAATAAGCCTCAAAAAAGCCATGCTCACTCAAGCATGGCTTTTTATACTATATAGTGGATTCAAAATTTACATCAGGGTAACCAAACCATAGCTTGAAATGGAAAGAGCTATACTTTCATTATTGATATCAAAAGAAACATAGTAGTTCGTATGGTTATCCGCATCAGTAAACGCAATACAATCAGTTAGTTGATACTCTGGAAATGTATAGGCAGTGGTGATGATCGCAAGTGCAGATTTCGGTAACTTATCAAAGGCCATTGTTTTAGAAGAACCTATCAAATCGCCATAAACACTATAATAGACTTCATTTTTTTCGTTACCGATGGTAAAACTGGCTTTTTCGAAGTCGTCAGTTACAGTCCAGGAAACATTTTTTGCATCAGAATAATTTGCTTCCAAATGTACCATTGCTTTACTGCTCATTTTTGTACTGTTTGAAGCAAAAGAAGTTGTTGTAAATGATACTACGATTAAAGCGGCGATTAATAACTTTTTCATGTTGTTTGTTTTTGTGTGTTGAATGATTTGTGTTGGTTATTTTTATTTTCTACTATTTAATAGACGGAGTATGGTTCCAATAGTTAAAGCAAGCCAGGCTTAGAATGGATGAACGGATGAATAGCAAGGCTGTTTCAACATCTGTTCCGCTGAAAGGGGCAATTTTTTCGGTGAATGCAGAGATTTCTTTTCTGTAAGGTCTTCTTTCATCAACCCACACCATCAATCAGAAAAGCAAAAAGGGGTCGCTGCTTCGTAAAGCA
This sequence comes from Sediminibacterium sp., assembly GCA_965283715.1. Classification (GTDB taxonomy): domain Bacteria; phylum Bacteroidota; class Bacteroidia; order Chitinophagales; family Chitinophagaceae; genus Sediminibacterium. The sequence goes on from CBDIPL010000003.1 coordinate 794,884, forward strand.
ACGACCCCTTTATACATTTTGTTCCCCTTGCCTATTTCAACTTAACATCCAAATAAACAGAATGACGCCCATAGGTTTCATAAAAGGGTTTAAACACTACATCATCAATAGTAAATTGTAATTGCGAAGGATCGCCTTTGATGGATTTGCCGATATCATTGGCATCAAGGGTTACTTTGCGCCAATCTTTTCTTGCCTCGGGCTCCTGTGCTGCCAGCAATATGGGTCCGTAAAACAGACTGGCAATATTTGGCTGATCCATCACCGGATCCAAATGAAATTGAAAAGGCATTTTCAATTCTATCACATCACCATCTTTCCAACTGCGGTTTATTTTCAGGTAACTGCCCGGAACTGCCTGCAGCTTTTGTTCTTTACCATTGATCTTCACCATAAATCCCTTGGTTGCCCAACCGGGTACACGCACATGAACATCAAATTTTCCACTACCCTTAATGGTTAAACGGGTTTCGTCTGCTTTCGGAAAATCTGTTGTTTGTTCTACGGTTACTTTGCGTTCTGTCCACTCGAGTGTAGAAGGCACATATAAATTCACATACAGTGATTTGTCATCTGCTCCTTTGAAGTAAATAGAATTTTGCAGCTTGGTATTACTTTCTATGGCAGTACCGTTGCAACAGGTAAAGCCTGTCATATTCGGATTACCAAATTGTTTGGTAGCCCCGGGCCTTAGTGGCACATGGTAAGTATTGGCAGCGCTGTTCTCTGCAACAGAAGCCAGTATATGGTTGTATAATCCACGCTCGTAATAATCCATTAACTCTCCACGCTGGTCAAATAAAAACAGATCCGTAGTTAGCTTGAGCATATTGTAGGTGGCGCAGGTTTCGTTTTGTCCTCCGGAAGAGAATCCGTTTTCATACAAGGTTCCCGGCTGACTAATAAAACATTCCGCATTTGCGGGATTACGTGCACCGGCTACACCGCCAATACTGTACATATAATCGTTCACCATCTTATACCAGAAGTTATCGGCAATTTTATAGTACTCCGGATTATTAGAAGCACGATAGGTTTCTACACTTCCCACCACTTGCGGTATGTGTTGATTGGCATGTAACCCACGGAAAAGATCTACATTCTTGGCCAGCCCATGCGAATGTTGTGTATCGCCAAAGAACACTTTTACGTTATCAAATAATTGTGCCGTCTTCAAAAAATTGGGCTTGCCGGTTATGCGGTACAAGCGCGCCATGGTTTCATTCATCCCTCCAAACTCACCTGCTATATAGGTGTTCCACATTTTAATTAAGGTATCCGTTGGCAACTTACTTAAGCGGGTATATACCCAATCTCCCATACCAACCGCTACCTCGATGGCTTTTTTATTGGCGCTTACTTCATATACATCTATTAAGCCTGCCAAAATTTTATGTAGTGTGTAATACGGTGCCCACACCTGGTTTTTTTGTCCGCCATATTTGGCTCCGTTTTCTAACATGATAAATTGATCCGGGGGATACGCGCTGATAAATCCTTTTCCCCAGTTCCAGTAATCGTTGCGGATGCCGGTATCGCTAAAGTCTGAATCATAACTTGTTTTTCCAGGACCGCGTGGTACCAACATAGGATCAGAAACACTTGGGCCACCTGTTTCTTTCGGCTTACCGGATAATTGTGATAATTCGTAAAGTGTGTTGACCATGTACTCCATTTTTTCGGAGAAATTGGCCTGTAGTGCTTTGTCATATCCGGTGCTGGCATAGGCTTGTGCAATGGCCGACAGGTAATGACCTGAAGCATGCCCCCTTAATTTGGTATCCTTGCTATCCCATACACCTAAAGGCTTTACCCCTTCCGGTTGTTTCTGTCCAAACGCATTGCGGAACATAAACAGAAAAGAGTTAGGATCCGTATTAGCCAATGTGCTGATAAACTTATCACGATTTTCGATAAACTTGGTTTGTTGGCCATGCATATCGGTTTTCAGCGAAACCTGATCTAAGCTAAATGCTTTCAGCTTTGAATTGGGCGTAATTAATTTACTCGCATTTTTTATGGTAACAATGGCCTTCGGTTTAAAATTAGTTCCGGCTACACGCCCGCTAACCGTATAGCTTCCGGGCTTGAGAACTGCAGTGTTATCTGTATCGGCTGGCCAGATCACACGTACTTTGGGACCGTTCATGTTGTTTTGATATATACCCGGCACATAACTTGGCAGTCTGGGTAAATTACCCACTTCTGTTTCTACCTGCACATCGGAAACATTTACTAAGTACGCATTATATAACTGTGCTTCGTTGGGAGAAAATTTAGGAAGTTCTTCTTCTACCCTGCGTGTATTTACCGAACCATCATTGATGCCTCTGCGCGAATTATTATAAATACCGGCGATTTGATTTCTTCCCAGTGGTACACGGTAAATGCGAAAATCACGTATCATGGCATCCAGATTGGGATCGCCGGGTAACAATGATTTTCCGATGTACAATATTTTTTCTCCGGGCTGCTGACCAAATACTTCTGTTAACTCTTTTGGAATTTCTTTCGTTTCACCCACCGGTTGGTTATCAACATAAGTAAGCATTGTTTTAGAAGGAATGTCTATCACTATTGAAAGATGCACCCACTTATTCAATTCTATGGCAGAAGCAACGGCACCTTTTTTATTTCCCGGTTCAGCTGTTATCAAAGCCTGGTAACCTTCCTGAGAATTGGTACCAACCGGCGCAGCAAAAAAATGTTTGTTGGCATCTTTTCCGAAATCAAAAAAACGTTGACCAGGCTGTTTGGAACGCAGGTAAATCCATCCTGATATACTAAGCGATTCAAGATCTGTTAACGCTTCTCCCGGAATGGTAACATAGGCATTGCTCTCGCCGGTTAGCGATAATACCCTTCCAAACCGGTTATCAGTAACGAATTTGGGTTCGCCGCCTTGAAATTTGCCATGCAAATTATTGCGAGACCAATCTTTCAGGTCTCCATTAAATAAATAACGGGCAATCATTCCGGTTTCACCGATCCCATCCAGAATCTGGTCGCCGCTTTGTGCCTGAATGGTGTTAACACCCTGGGTTAAAAAAGCAACAAACAAAATCACCCGTAAGCATACTTTGTACATTTTCATATTTTACTCATTTTCATCAAGACCTTTTTTGTCTATCTATTCATAAAATCGTTTTTCTTATTCGTCAAATACCAGAACAAAAAAAACTGAATATTTCAAGGTGTAAACTATAAAGAATCCTTGTGTGTCAATAAGTCTATTTTAGCTAATCATCATATGATATTAACAGGTATTGTATACAATATTGACCTCTATTGATCAATCGATTCTGATTTTGGTTATTACCGGCTTTTTCAACGAAGCAATAAGGGTGGGTGAGTAGTTATTTTATCATATTAAAAAAAGAAGCCTATGCGGCACTAAATTCCTACATAATTGCTTTGTATCAAATCACTATATCCAGCATTTATCTTCTTCACGATTGACCATTCACCACTCACGAAAAAATCTCCCGCACTCCATACGCAATCAAAACCTATATTGTTTATCTTCCACCAAAATAGTTACATGAAACATACCCTGCTCACATTGTCACTTTTCATCAGCATCCTTTGCGCAGCGCAGCAAAAAACAATAGTGGATGTTGCCAACAGCATATCAACAGAACGGTTAAAAACCAACCTCTACTATCTGGCCAGCGAAAAAATGGAAGGCCGTGCCATGGGTAGTCATGGGGATACATTGGCTTCAGAATACATAGCTGCTTCTTACCAACAAAGTGGTTTGAAAAGTCCGTTTAAAACCAATCCTTATTTTCAGGCGATTAATGTTATTAAAAAAACGCTGAGTGCGGGGGTACTAACCATTAATAATAAAACATTTACTTACGGCTCCGGTTGGAACCTTGCCTTACGCAACACAGAATCCATTGCGGGCAGTATTCCTGTGGTGTTTGCCGGGTATGGTATTGAAAATGCCTTATACAATGATCTGGCCGGTATAGATGTAAAAGGTAAAGCCGTTCTCTTACTTACCGGGCAACCACGTGACAGTAGCGGAAAATTCCTTCTCTCCGGAAATGCACGCCCTGCAGCGGTTCCAGCATATCTCAGTTTATTAAAACAAAAAGGTGCGCTATTGGTTCTGGTGTACAATAACCGAATTCCGCAGGAGAATGGAGCCAACCGTGGACTGCCACAGCCCGCATATCTTAGTCCGTATACCGCTGCACCAGCTGATAATATCCCTATGCTTACGATATCAGAAAGCATAGCCAATGAATTGCTGGCTGTATCAGCTCAAACCATAAAAAATCTGGAACAAACCATTACAAGAACACAGCAACCCAATTCGTTTGACCTTAAAAATTCAATTGGTGTCAACGTTCAGATTGATCGTATAGAAGAAAAAGCACCGAATGTAATTGGTTATGTAGAAGGCACTGATAAAGATGCAGAACATATTATTTTATCTGCACACCATGATCATGTGGGAAGACAGAATGGAAGAGATATTTGGTTTGGTGCCGTAGACAATGCCAGTGGTACCGTAGCCTTAATGGAAATAGCAGAATTGCTGAAAGTAGCCGCACAAAACGGACTACGCCCAAAGAGAACCATTGTGTTTGCTTCTTACACCGGTGAAGAAAGAGGATTGCTGGGCTCGCACCACCTGGCCAATAATCCCGTGTTTCCTATTAGTAAACTCAGGGCCGTACTTAACATTGATATGATGGGCCGGGTGGATACTTTTTACAGCGGCAGAAGGGCCGATAGCAACTATGCGTATATACTGGTAAAAGATACCATGAATATCGGTTTGCGAACAGCTTTACTGAATGCGAATGCAGCATTGGGAAGATTAACACTTGATACGCATTATGAGCAACCACAATTTGCACAACGAAGAATTACTGGTTCTGATCAATATCCTTTTTACATGAAGGGTATTCCGTTTGTGCGGATTGATTGTGGTTTTAGTAAAGATTATCATCAATCTACCGATACGCCGGATAAAATTAATTACCCTTTACTTACCAATCAGGCACAGCTTGCTTTTTTAACGGCATGGAATATGGCTAACCAGTAGATTGTTTCGGTTAGCTAAAGAAGATTATTTTACCGCAAAGGCGCGGAGGCACGAGGGTTCGCGAGGGGGATGTAAAAAACCTTGCGTACCCTTGTTTCTTGGCGGCTTTGCGTGATAAAATTTTCTCGCTAAGGCGCAAAGGCGCGGTTTTGATGTTGTAGGCATAAGAGTACCATAAAATATATTTTACCCTTTTATTATTTGATACCTATTTATCATGTCTCAAATTATGTTTTGAGGCGGAATGTTATGGCTGGTTAAGGATGTTTGCTTCATTATTCATCCTCAAAAAAAAAATCATGAAGAACATTTGTTTGTTATCTATGATCTGCTTACTGCTGGTATCCTGTAGTTTGTTTTCCAGCTTAACCTCTACCACCACCATCACACCCTTTAACCGTTTTGAACTTGGGAAGAATGAGCATGGCAGTTTTACTGTTCAACTGCAGAATATGTCTACCCATGCTATTGAAGTATACAAAGCGCCTTTAAACGGAGGCAAACACTCTTCTCAAACAATTGCTCCGGATGAGATGATTACCGTAAGGGTAGAGAAAAACACAGGTATCATTATTAACAATGCAACAGCTGATACAGCTACCGTAAAACTAAAAGTTACAGGCGATACCGGTTTGTCGATGGGATATGGTTCAAAAAATCAATAGAGATTTCTCCCCCATCGCACTTGAATGACGTAATGATGAGTTGCCGCTTTGGTTATGCCGGTTAGATATGCATCTTACCCATTTCCTTCACCGCATAATCACAAGCCCTTGCTGTAAGTGCCATATAGGTGATAGATGGATTAACGCAGGAACTGGATGCCATACACGAACCATCTGTGATGAATACATTAGGCACTTCATGCATTTGGTTAAAGGCATTGAGTACCGATGTTTTGGGATCTTTACCCATGCGAACGGTTCCCATTTCATGGTTGGCATTGCCGGGGGCCGACATGGCAGATCTATCCGTTACATTGCGATAGCCCAATGCGGTTAGCATTTGAATGCCTTGCGCCACCATATCATCATGCATCAATAGTTCATTCTCTTTAAATGTGCAGTTGATAGAGGTCATTGGCAATCCCCATGGATCCAGCTTTTGTGTGTTAAGCGTTACGCGGTTATCAGGGTAAGGCAAACATTCGCCATAGCCGTATAATTGAATTTTCCAGGCGCCCGGTTCCGTCATGGCTGTTTTAAAATCGGCTCCTATCTGAACCGCAGATTCTGCACTGCCGCGTGTGGCATTTGCATTTAAATGATAGCCACGCACAAAAGATGCCGTATCTCCTTTTATATTTCTAAAGCGTGGAATAAAAAGTGGATTGGGCCTACGGCCGTAATAATATTTGTCTTCGAACCCATCCACCGTTGCGGAAATAGAAATGCCTTTGTGGTGATCCATCAGGTTGCGGCCCACCTGGTCGCTGCCATTACCCAACCCGTTAGGAAAACGCGTGGATGTGGAACGAAGTAAAATAGCTGCCGTTCCTACGGTAGAGGCATTCAGAAAAATAATGCGTGCAAAAAACTGTTTGGTTTGTTTGGTCTCTGTGTCAATAATTTCTACACCACTCGCCTTTCCTTTTTGTTCATCATAGATCACTTTAGTAACCAATGAATGAGGACGCAACGTTAGGTTACCCGTAGCAATGGCCGCGGGAAGGGTACTGGCATTGGTACTGAAATATGCACCAAACGGACAACCCCTATGGCAAAGATTACGCACCTGACATAGGGTACGGCCACTCACAGGCTCAGTTAAATTTGCCGTTCTGCCTATGATCACATTACGGTTGTTAAATTTCGATTCCAGTTTTGCTTTAAAATCTTTCTCCACACAGTTCATATCAAAAGGTGGTTGAAACTGTCCATCGGGTATGGTATCAATGCCATCTTTGTTGCCACTGATGCCCGAAAATTTTTCTACATAATCGTACCAGGGGGCCAGATCTTTGTAACGGATGGGCCAGTCAACCCCATGTCCATCTTTTGCGTTCGATTCAAATTCATAATCGCTCCAACGGTAACAGGCCCTGCCCCATAGTACAGAGCGGCCGCCAACAATATCTCCACGAACCCAATCGAAGCGGTTAATTTCTTCATAGGGATTTTCTGTATCGTTGATATAAAAATGTTTGTTGTCTTCGCGATAAGAAAAATGGCGGCTTTGAATATGATGGTCTTTTTTATCTGCCTGCGATAATGCATTTCTATGTGTGAACTCCCATGGAGCGGTATTGGCTGTTGGGTAAACAGGATGCTCCACATTTTTGCCGCGCTCCAGTAATAATACTTTCAATCCTTTTTCGCACAGTTCTTTGGCGGCCCATCCCCCGCTGATGCCGGAGCCAACAACAATTACATCATAGGTATTTTTATCGTTCGCAGTTTTATGAATGTTCAGTGAATCGCCGGGCATAGGTATTTGTTTAAGCTGATCGAAGTATCAAATCAAATATATTCAATTCTACATGATTTGTGCTATTATGTGCAACACCCGAATATTGTTGTAGAGAATCCTGATTAGCGGCGTTTTTACCGCTAAGGCACAAGGGCGCTATGGCTCGCTAGGGAATACTTTACAACAAATCCTTGCGTTCCCTTGTTGCCTTGCGACTTAGCGGTGAAAAAAGTATAGCATCTCGTAAACCAAACGCAACGTTGTTACTCAATATCCTTGCAGTTAATACCCCGTATTAATACGCAAAAAACCATTTTTAGTAACCAGTGGCCCAATTGGCCTGCTATTTTTTTTTATCTTTATACAGCAACAGTAACCCCTTCATTTTATCATGGCTCAATACCCGGCCCACAACTGTTGTTATGCAAACTCTGATTGTAAAACCCTTTTACCACCGTAAAAAGGAATGCCTTGGCATTTTTTTCAGGTACGATAAGACCATTGAACAGATTATTCGAAAGCAACCCGATGTGCGCTGGAGCCAAACACATGTATGCTGGTATATTGCCTGCACACGGGAGGCATATAACCATTTGGTAAAAGACCTTGCAACAATAGTGGAGATTGATAACCACCTGCTGAAAATATACCTGCAACAACGCAATGCACTAATTCAAAAACAGATGCAGGTAGTGGCGCCTGCTACTGCCAACCTGATTCGTTTATACCCGTTAAACAACGAAAATTTACTGGCTTTAACCGCGATGCGGAATTTGATGGTACTGAAGGGTTATAGCCCCAATACGATACGGAATTATTGCAATGCCTTTCATCATTTGCTTCGCTTGCTGCATTTGCGTAGTGTGAATGAGTTGAATAAAGAGCAGGTGATGAGTTACCTGTTGTGGTTGCTGGAAAAACAGGGCTATACCGAAACCAGTGTGCATACCTCGGTAAATGCCATTAAATTTTATTTTGAAAAAGTAATGGGCAGGGAGAAAGAATTTTATGATTTACCGAGACCCAAAAAACCGTTTAAGTTGCCCGCCATACTTGCAGAAGAAGAAATGATACACCTGATACAAAAAAGTACCAACCTGAAACACAGAGCCATATTGTTAACCGGGTATGCTGCGGGCTTACGGGTTAGTGAGATTATTCATTTGCGTTTAACAGATATAGACAGTAAACGGATGATGATACATTTACACGGTGCCAAGGGCAAGAAAGACCGGATGGTGCCTTTGTCAAAAAAATTATTGGTAACGCTGCGCGAGTATTATATGGCCTACCACCCTGCCGTGTATGTGTTTGAAAACCCGCGCGGCGGCATGTACAGTGTGCGAAGTGCGCAACAGATATTGCACCATGCCAAAGCCGAAGCGGGCATACATAAAAAAGGCAGTATACATATGTTGCGGCATAGCTATGCCACACATTTAATGGAAAGCGGAACAGATATACGCATAATACAAACCCTGTTGGGGCATAACAGTATTAGAACCACTATGCTATACACCCATGTGAGTAAGAAAGATATCGGAAAAATAGAAAGTCCGCTAGACAGATTAAGCTGGTAACAATTGCGTTTTTTGGGTAGATGATTGCGTATTTTGGGTATATGGTAGATGACTGATTATTTGCACTTTTTGATTATTATAAAAATAGTTTATTGAGTATCAATGGCTTTACCATGTGCAGATTTTGTTAGGGGTTGAAAAGATGCGTACTTTTAAGTGTTAGGCGTAATGCTACGAGCGACCCGTGAAGAAATCAAAAAAAAAAATGACGACCTTTGACGAATGAAAGACTTGTTCCCATTTTATACTATCGGACATTTTATAAACGAACCGACTAACCGAACTGAATTTGAGATTATGCGGTTTGACGAAATGGATGAGCCAAATGTGGACGACATTCACAAACACACTTTTTACGAAATTCTTTGGACTGAAAAAGGAATAAGCAAACAAACCATTGACTATAAGGAATACGAAGTTTTACCAAACAGTTTATTTTTTATCTCACCCAATCAAGTTCATCAATTTGAAGAATGGAAACCATTGAAAGGTGGGACAATTCTATTTACCGAAGATTTCTTTTTGCTCAATCATAATAACAAGGACAAACTTTTTGAATTAAGTTTTTTAGATAACTTTTATGCAAACCCTTGTATTCAGTTGGACAAAAGAAACTTTGCAGACATCAAACAAACCATTAACCTAATTTCAAATGAACAAAAACGAGCCGATAAAAGCCAAACAATTACACAATCATTACTTCATATTTTGTTGGCTCAAGTTCAGCGTTGTATTGACACAGAAACAGACAAACCAATTTCAAAAAAATACTTAATTCTCTTTAAGCAATTCAAAAACCTTTTGGACAAGCATTTTGCCGAAAATAGAACGACTTCATTTTTTGCTCAACAACTGCATATTACTGCACATCATTTAAATCTAATTACAAAAGACGTAACAGGAAAAACAGCAAGCGAAGTAATTAGGGCAAGAAGTCTTTTAGAAGCCAAACGTCTTTTAACTTTCACAGACAAGACAGTTTCAGAAATTGCTTTTGAACTTAATTATACTGACAGTTCTTACTTTGCTAAATCCTTTAAAGCAGAAACTAATCTATCGCCAATAGCATTTAAAACCAAAATGTCCGAAAAATACCGAACAAGGTAGGTTTCATCTTAACATCAAAGCTTTTCTTCGCTTCATCTTTGCATTGTCAATATTGACATCATAATTTAATATTTTATACAATGCAAGAACAAGCAAAATGGGTTTTAGACCCAAGCCACACAAAAGTAGGTTTTAGTGTAAGACACTTTGGAATTTCTGAAACAGATGGTTTTTTCAGAAACTACACAGGAACAGTAAAAACAGAAAAAGAGGACTTTTCTGATTTACAAGTAAACGTAACTGTGCAAATTGACAGCATAGACACCAATGATGCTCAAAGAGATGCACACTTAAAAGCAGACGATTTTTTTAACGCTGAAAAGTTTCCAGAAATGAAATTTGAAAGCACAATATTAGAAAAAACTGCTACTGCCAATGAGTACAAAATGCACGGCAATTTAACAATTCGAGACATCACAAAACCTGTCATTTTTGATTTAGAATATGCAGGTACTGTGCCAAAAGACCCATTTGGAAACACAAAAGCAGGCTTCTTTATTTCAGGTAGCATCAACCGACAAGATTTTGGGCTTTTGTTTAATGTTTTGTTAGGTACAGGAAACTTGGCTGTTTCTGACAAAGTGAAAATCAATATTCCTGTTCAACTTTTAAAAGTAGCCTAACTATGAAAAATAAAATTTGGTTTATCACAGGAATTTCAAGCGGTTTGGGCAAGGCACTTGCCCAAACTGTAATTGAAAATGGCGATTTTGTAATTGGTACATTTCGCAATCAATCACAAGCAGATGTTTTTAACAATCAGTACAAAGACGAAGCATTTGCTTTGACTTTGGACATTACAAAACCGACCGAAATAGAAAAAGCAGTTAGATTAGTTACGGACAAATTCGAAAAAATTGATGTACTTGTTAACAATGCAGGTTTTGGGTTTGCAGGTGCTATTGAAGAAACAAGTATAGCCGAAACAAGAGAAATTTTTGAAGCAAACTTCATTGGAACTTTGCAACTGACACAAACTTTTTTACCCTTGTTCAGACAACAAAAAAGTGGACACATTATTCAAATTTCTTCTCACGGTGGTTTTAAAGCATTTCCAGGTTTTGGTATTTACAATGCAAGCAAATTCGCATTAGAAGGTTTTAGTGAAGCATTGGCAATTGAAGTTGAACCATTGGGCATAAGACTTACCATTGTAGAACCCGGACCTTTCAGAACAAATTTTGCAGGTAGTTCATTTAAACAAGCCGAAAAAATTATTGAAGATTACAACCCAACAGCAGGAGCATTCAGAGAACGTATGAAACAAGTTGACGGCAAACAAGAAGGCGACCCAATAAAAGCATCACAAGCAATTATTGACATTACAAAACTTGACACACCGCCATTGCGACTGCCATTAGGAAAAATTGCAATTGTTTCATTGACAGCAAAGTTGTACAGCGTACAAAAGGACATCAACGCTTACAAAGACATTGCAGAAAGTGTAGTATATTAGCAGTGGACAAGAAAGCACTACGCCTAACAGCGGTTTGGCAAAAGGCGGTGTTTCGTGCTTAGTAGAAACATTTGTGCTAGGTTCAACATTTGTGCTTCGTATGAACATTAGTGCTAATAATCCCGCCCTTCGCCAAGCCGCAAAACGTTATGCGCAAAGCTACTGAACACTATGACTAAGAAAAGAATCCTCATATCATTAACTGTTTTACTTCTTGGAGTAATAGCAATAATTTTCATCTGTAATAAGAAGATTGCTGATAGCGCAGAAGGAAAACTTTATTCAGAAACCACCTCTATTCCATTTAATAAAGTTGGACTTTTATTAGGAACATCAAAATTCTTAAAAAGCGGTGCTGAAAATCCATATTATACCTATCGAATTGAAGCCACATTAAAATTGATGGCAAATTCTAAAATTAAATATGTAATTATTAGTGGTGACAATGGAACTAAAGAATATAACGAGCCTGAAATGATGCGATCAGATTTAATTAAAGGCGGCATCGACTCAGCTCATATTATTTTAGACTATGCAGGTTTTAGAACCTTTGACTCCATGATTCGGTTGAAAGAAATATTTAGTCAAAATTCCGTGACAGTAATTTCTCAACAATTTCACAATGAACGAGCTATTTATACAGGCAACAAATTGGGTATTTCGACAATTGGGTTCAACGCAAAAGATGTTTCTACTAAGCAAGGCCTTAAAACTCAATTAAGAGAAAAATTAGCAAGAGTAAAAGTGTTTTTGGATTTTATGTTAGGAAATCAAGCAAAGTTTCTTGGCAGCAAAATAGAAATACCCTCATAAGCCCTCCGCATAACATTGGCTTGGCAAAAGTTGGGCTGACGAATTTCGCCCATCAACAATAGGAATTCTGACCCAGCTTCAGTAATTTGGCTTTAGCTAATCGAGTCTTTAGTGGCCAAGCAAGCGGCAGAATATATTTCCCAACCTTCGCCAAGCCCTGGACGTTATAAGCCATTTTATGAAAGTCATCACATTGTTAATAATTTCCATTGCATTTTCGGCATCTTCCTTTAGTCAAAACGAATTTGACAAACTCTATTCGGGTACAATTTGCAATTGTTTTGACAGTTTAAAACAGAAAAATGTTATAAGCGAAAAAAGTTTCCCTCTCTGTTTTCAGTCTGCAATCGAAAGGAATCCTTCGCCATTTATTAAGGAATGCTTAAGACTATATGGCGATACGACACAAGAAATTGGGAATAAATTTGGTAAAGAGTTTGCTGAAAGAATGTCGATTTCTTTAGTTACTACATGTAAAACATATTTTCTGATTACTGATTCTCTTAGATATGAAGACTATAAATATCTAAATAAGGACTCTTTAAAAAAAGAGGTTAATAAATTAGAATCTACGCACCCTACAAATAGGGACAAAGCATTTTACGACAATCGGGGCTTGCTTTATTTTCAACTTGGTTTATACGATAATGCTCTAAAGGATATTAACGTCGTGCTCAACCAAGACCCTAGTAATGTCAAAAACATTTTCACAAAAGCATGGATTTATGAGATAAATCAAAATTACTCTGAGGCTGTTATACTATACCAGAAAGCCGTCGATATATCACACATAAAGGGATTCGAAATATTCACGGCAATTGCAACACGCAAAAAAAACGGCTTATAACATCGGCTTTCAGCAATTGGGGCTGGACGAATATATCTTTTCATCGGCAGTACAAATCCCGGCTTCAGCTTCAGGGCGACCCAACTCGGCTCGTCAGTAGAATATGTCATTAAGCTTTTGTACATTTATTCAGCGCCAGTAGCCAGGCTGAGGGAAGTACATTCCCCAACTGCTTAAAGCCCTGGACGTTAGCTGCCATATTTGGGTACTCTAATAACCTCAAATAATTTTATGACACTTCGATTATTTTCCATAGGACTATTTATCTTGACAATTTTCTCGTGCGACAGCAAAAAAAATAAAAGAGTTAAAATTGACAATTTATTTGCCGAAGGAGATATTAGTAAAGACACAATCTATAATGGACTTATAAAATTTTATGATACAGCAACAATGCAGCTGTTTCAAACCGCAAATTATAAAGCTGGAATACTTGATGGAGATAGGATTGACTATTATGCAAATGGGAAAAGGAAATTGCAATTATATTATGAAAGTGGAAAAATAAATGGAGAAATAAAAAAATACGACTCAATAGGTAAAGTTGTAGAAACTCAAAATATTTATTTCGATTTAAGAGTGGGCCCATCAATCGAATATAAAAATAACGAAGTAAGCCAGTATTATTTTTATTCCTTAGAAGATAAAGAGCTACTTCACATTAATTATGATTCTGTTAAAGGAAAGAAAATTGAACAACTAAATGATACAAGTTTCTTTTTTTGGCATTATGTTGATTACAGTACTTCTGAGTCTAGAAAGCCAAAGACTGATTTATTTATATATCTACCCAATCCGCCAAAATTCAATTTTCAATATTCATTATGCATAATTAATAACAAGTACGACATCAGACAAACAATAAAAGAATTTAAACATAATAAAAGTTGGGAAGAAATAAATCTTGATTATTCAATGCTAAGGGGAGCTGAATCATTTGCAATCAAGCTAACAGTAAACAACAAATATGACAATGACGATGGAAAAGCGATAATGTTTAAGCGATTATAATACGGCAGCTAACAGTGCATTGTAGCAATTGGTGCTTCAGTACAACTCCTCCGCCCATCACAAATCCAATCAGTAGTTTCAAACCGTTCAGTTCCATTCCAAGCAGTAAAACATATTCCAATCTTTTGTAACTTTATTCAGCTCCAGTCCCAGCAGTAGTAATTCCATTACCCAACTGCTTCAATGCGTGGGGCGTTAGCGGTTATTGTAAAGCAACAGTTCGTTAAAAGAAACAGTCAGACAAAAAATACTATGGCAAAAAATATTTCGGTAATTACAATCGACGCATCAATAGAAAGGGTTTGGGACACAGTGACGAAACCTGAACTCGTAAAACTCTGGCAATTCGGAAGTGATTTAATAACGACATGGCAAGTAGGTAGCAATATAAAGTTTAGAACCGAATGGGGCGATAAAGTTTTTGAACAATGGGGCAAAATATTAGAAATCCAGCCTGCTCAATTATTAAAGTATAGTTTATTTGCTCCCAGACCCGAACTTGAAGATAAACCTGAAAACTATTTTATCATGAGTTATATTCTAACTAATGAAAATGGTAAGACCAAACTCGAAATTATTCAGGAAGATAACAGGCCAAATGCAGTTCAGGAAGCACCACAGGGGGAAGAGAATCCAATATTGAAATCATTAAAGGAATTAGCAGAAAAGAATTGACGCGAAACAACAAACCGCTAACTGTCGCGTCCTGAAATAGGTTGATCAAAAATCAACTAAAATGGACATCAATCAGCAGCGGTTACCGGCAGACGAAATGCTAGTTCCCAACCTGCATAAAGCCCTGATCGTTAGTGGCAATTTAATAACTCATGCATAAAAGATCCTCATTAGATAAAGCTGAATGGACTTTAGAAAGAGAAGAGTGGTATCGTAAGGAATGCAAAAGAATGGCTTTTATTTCTAATGCCAAACTCCTAATTATTCATGATTCAGTATATGTAAAGACTGATAAAGCCCAAACTCTTCTTTGCAAACCTGACAAAACTAAAACACTTTGGTATGAAAGATGGCTTACACTAAAGTACCCAAAAAAATAAAAACATTTCGTGAACATTTTATTTATATGCAGCAGGAATCAATGGAGAAGTAGAACGGCCGAGGACATTTACAAGAATAATAGTCAATTTACTTGTAAATCAGCCGGAACAGAACCGTCTGCAAGAATTAAAGTAAATGCAAAATTGATTAATTGGGCAGATGTGATTTTTGTAATGGAAAAAAAACACAAACAACGCCTACTCGAAAATTTTGAGGCAGACATTATTAATAAAGAAATTGTCATCTTAAACATAGAAGACAACTATGCGTATATGGATACAGAATTAGTTGAGTTATTAAGAACCAGTATTGAAGACTATCTTAACCAATAGAAAACTGCGGCTAACAATGCAATGCAGCAATTGGGTCTGAGGAATCATGTTCTTTAATTGCGCCAAAAATCCCAACATCAGTTCCGGCTGAAGGAATTCTAATCGGCAATACCAGCTACCAGCCCGCAGCCACATATATCATCTTCTTTTGTAACTTTATTCATTCCCGGATTGGCCGGGAATAGCCATGGGCGAGGGAGGATTGTTCCCCAAGCGCTTCAATGGCTGGACGTTGGTGGCAATTGAAAAGCACATTTCAAACTATTAAATACATCATAACGAAACACCTGAAAAATGATTTCAAACAAAAATTTAGCGAGAATTGCGGGCCTGTTATATTTAATCGTTATTGCGACAGGTTTATTTGCAGAAGTATTTGTGAGACAAGCATTCAAAGTTTCAGGTGACGCTCTGGCTACTGCAAATAATATACAATCGTCAGAAATGCTTTTTCGGCTGGGGGTTGTTGCAGATATGGTTAATTTTGTTTGTGGCTTGCCATGTGTTTTAATTATTTATTTTTTATTCAAACGAATCAATAAATTTTTACTTCAACTTGCGCTACTATTTGTTACCATACAAACTGCCATTATTGCTGTAAATCTTTTACATCAAACTTCCCCTTTACTAATTCTGGGTAACAACTCATACTTACAATCATTTCAACCCAACCAACTTGCTACCCTTTCTCAATTATCACTAAACCTACAAGGAGTAGGATATGCTATAGGACTGGTATTTTTTGGGTTTTATTGCTTGATAGTAGGCTATGTTATTTTCAACTCTAAAATGGTTCCTAAACTATTTGGAATATTGTATATCCTGTCAGGAATAGGATACCTGATAAACAGTTTCGCAATGCTGCTTTCAAAAGGATTTGCAAACCCCCTATTTACATACGTGGCTATCCCAATTTTTATCGGAGAATTATCATTTTGCTTGTGGTTATTGATAAAAGGAATTGACAATTCAGAAATATTTAACCCAAATGACTGAGAAAACTGTCACCAACAAAAGCTATTCTGCAATTGGGGCAAGACATTGAAGCAATCATCGCCATGTGTTTCGTGCTGAAGTAAGTTGGTATTATATTTTGGACTTTTATAGAAAATAGTATCTCATTGTAACATCTGAAAAATAAACTATGACTAACCCGGCAGACATCACCCATTTTGCTCCAGAACTACATATCCCTAATGGAACAATTGAAATTGATTTTTATAAAAATTTCGGAGCAACAGAAATTTTTTGTTTTCGTAATGATGACGGGAGCATTCATGTTGCGGAATTAGAAATTAACGGGGCAATTTTTCATGTACACGAAACCATGCGCAACGCTCTTGAACCCATCAGTGCCAAAGGAGTAACTACTATCATCGGTTTGTTTGTTCCCAATGTAGAAGAAGTTATGCAAAAAGCTATTCAGGCAGGGGCTACGGAAATTAATCCGGTAACTGACCACGATTATGGTTACAGACAGGGAATGTTTCAAGATCCCTTTGGCCACTATTGGCAAATACAGAAGAAACTATAAAGAACCAGCGATCACAACAATGTTGGTATATATCAGCTAACAAACACAAATCCATTCAACTTTCGCCTGGTCAGAAATTAATGATTTACCCATCCAGTAAGGTTGTACAAAAGCAAATCATCCCCCTTTATATAGCTTATTCGTTCCCCTCTCTCCCTCTCATGCGCGGGTATTCAATCACGATGAAAATAACTAAGTGAACAAAATATTTTGAAAATAAAGATAATTTTTTATTGTTTATCAATAAATATATTACCTTTATCAGGAAATCAAAATAACTCATTATGTCAACTAACAACATTGTATTTAAAGCTTTGCATATTATTGCATGGCTCATCTTCGTAGGCTTGTGTATTGAAGCAGGGGCCTTGATCGTTAATTTTATTTTTAGTATCTACCGGCCCGAAATTGTAAAAAATCTGTACCAAAAGTTGGACTTAAGTGAAATGTATAAACGAAGCCAAATGGTTTTTTTCGGTATATATGGTTTCATTTTATTTATATCGTTTCTGAAAGCATGCTTATTTTATTTGGTCATTGAGCTCTTATGGAAATTAGATTTAGCAAAACCATTCAACCATTTTACATCAAAACGAATAACTCAAATTAGTTACTACACATTTTCCATTGGAATAATAAGTTATATAGCAAGAGAAATTACCCAAAACCAGCAACATCATGGTTTTGCCATTGACAAGCTAAACGAGTTTTGGGCAGACAGTCAGGCATTTATATTAATGGCAGCTATAATCTATGTTATAGCTACCATTTTTAAAAAGGGAGTTGAAATTCAAACTGAAAACGATTTAACAGTATAAGCTATGCCAATAATTGTAAACTTAGATGTGATGATGGCAAAGCGAAAGGTTTCGCTGAATGAACTTTCCGGGAGAGTTGATTTAACTTTATCTAATCTTTCCATCCTAAAAACGGGTAAGGCAAAAGCCATTCGCTTTAGCACATTGGAGGCGATTTGTAAAGCCTTAGACTGCCAACCAGCTGATATTTTAGAATATGTAGCAGAAGGTCACAAATAATTCTGTGAAAACTCATGTAGACCTGTGGTTGGAAGCAAAGTAAACTAACCGCAGAGATGCTGAGAACAAGGAGTTTTTGCAGAGAAAAAGTATTAGGCAAACATCAAACTAATTAACTCAACCAGCTATTGATAAATGGAAATAAAGAAGCAACTAAAAACCTGTAAAATTGGTCATCAGTTTTATAAAAGTTCTGATTGTCCTACTTGTCCCGTTTGTGAACAGGAACGAAAACCAAAAGACAGTTTTCTTTCATTAATTGGGGCACCTGCCAGACGCGCATTGGAAAGAGAAAATGTGACAACTTTAGAAGACTTGGCGAGATGGACTGAAAAAGACATTAGCAATCTTCACGGCATGGGGCCAAGCACGATACCTAAATTAAAAAAGGCATTACTGGATAACGGACTTTCGTTTACATCATAAACGATCCAAATATCAGCATAACTTTTGTGGTTCTAATCCGCTACTAAAACATGCATATTATTTTATCAGTAAGGCGAGGCCTTACAGGCTACGCTCAAAAAATTACTAACATTCAGTAGTCTGACAAAACAAACAAAGCAGTACAAAAAATATCTCCGTTTTACTACTCATACATCACCTTATTTCTGGCAATTCAGATTATTCAAGTGTATTGTTTTTGTTGGTATTCTTATCAGTAAATTTGTTTCAAACCAGAAAAAAATGCATTCAGGTAAAGCATATAAATTTTCAGAATTTATTGTATGGACAAGAAGAAACATTTATATATCGTTACTTCTTGGAATTGTGCCAGTAGTACTGTACCAATACATTGGTATAAAATGGCTAGCCATTCCTTGGACTGTTGTTGCACTATTAGGAACTGCAACAGCATTTATAGTGGGTTTTAAAAATACTCAAACTTATAACAGAACCTGGGAAGCAAGACAAATTTGGGGTGCTATTTTAAATAGTAGCAGAGCATGGGCAACCATGTGCAGAGATTTTATTAGTAATAATGAAAAATCAAAAGAACTGGTTTATCGTCATTTTGCATGGCTTACAGCTTTGCGTTATGCAATGAGAGATGCCAGAGTTTGGGAAACCACAAGCAAAGCATATAATAAAGAATATACAGCGTTTTATTCAATTCCCGAGAAAGAAACTACGTTGGAAGAAGAACTAAAAAAATATCTTACAGAAGAAGAATTAAAATATATTCTTTCTACTAAGAATAAGGCTGCACAACTACTGAGTTTACAAAGCAAATCCACTAGAGAATTATTCGACAGCGAAGAAATTGGCGATTACCGTTTTGTAGAAATGCAAAAAGCTATTAAAGATTTTTTTGACCAACAAGGACGCAGTGAACGAATAAAGAACTTTCCCTATCCAAGGCAATTTGCAACAATCAATTTCTTTTTTATCAAGCTATTCTGTTTGCTATTGCCTTTTGGCATGTTAAAAGAATTTGACAAATTGAACGAAGGAATAGATGGCATCATGAAAGGAAATATGGTTTGGTTAGTCATTCCATTTAGTGTTATCATTTCGTGGGTATATACTTCTTTAGAGCAAGTGGGAGAAAGTACCGAAAATCCATTTGAAGGTTCCGCTAACGACGTTCCGATTTCGCAAATGAGCCGAACAATTGAAATTGACATGAGAGAAATGCTTGGCGAAACGGATTTGCCTTCGGCTTTACAACCGAAAAATAATATCATTTTATAAAATGAGAAACAAAAACACTAAACATGTAAAGACAGTAACAATAGTATTCAACTGACAGAGAACCAACTATGCTACTTCAAAAATATCAGGAAAATTGGGTTGAACATTTCAATCAACTAAAAAAAATAATTCATCAGGCATTACTGCCCCTGAATATTTCAATAGAACATATTGGCAGCACTTCTGTTCCGGGTCTGGCAGCAAAACCAATCATAGATATTGACATCGTATTTGATACCGATATCAGCTTTGATGAAATTAACATCAAATTGGAAAAGCTTGGCTACTACCATAATGGCAATCAGGGAATTGCAGACAGAGACGTGTTCAAGAGAAATAATAAAGGCCCCAAACATGCTGTTTTAGATGGTATTGTACATCATTTGTATGTTTGCCCAACACATAGTGTTGAATTACAAAAGCATCTTGTTTTTAGAAATTATTTGATAGCCAATTCAGAAGCAACCATGCATTATCAGCAACTTAAATATGCCATTGCAGAAGCGGCCAATCATGACCGGAAAGTATATGCGCAGTTGAAAGAAATTAAGGCTACTGCTTTTATCAATGGCATTCTTAAAAAAGCAAACAAATAAACTGATACAATTAGCGGGAAACTAAACACGATTTATCTGGATAAACATTGTTGAATGATTGTTTGGTAAATTTATGTGCCCCTGCAGTTTGGATGCATAGGGCATTAGTCAGATCAGCGTAAGATAAAAAACAAGAAATGATACAACTCAAAAGAACCGATTCCAGTGATCCGGATTTTTTACATCTTGTACAAATGCTGGATGCTGACCTTTCCGTAAGAGATGGCAAAGAGCATTCTTTTTACGCTCAATTCAACAAAGTAACAGCTATTAAACATGTTCTGGTAGCCTACGACCAGGAAACACCCATTGGTTGCGGAGCTATTAAAGAGTATGCTACCACTGCTATGGAAATCAAACGGATGTATGTATTACCCAAATATAGAGGGAAGGGCATTGCAGGTGAAATACTGCTTGCGTTGGAAACATGGGCTATCGAAATGCAATACACTACCACCCTATTGGAAACCGGTAAACGACAACCAGAAGCGATTGCCTTATATGCAAAACATGGGTATATCAAAACAGAGAACTACGGTCAATATGCAGGCATAGAGAATAGTGTATGTTTTAAGAAAACGATTTGATTCAGTTGAAATACGTCTACAAAATTCTTTGCATGGCTTTTTGTAACGACAATTCCCAATCCTGTAAAGAAATATTAAAATCCTGTACAATTTTAGTAGTATCCATCACAGCGTATGCAGGTCGTTTAGCAGGTGTAGGATAATCAGTGCTTGGTTGCGGAAGAATTGTGCAGGATGCTTTTGATATGTGTTTGATGGCCAGGGCAAAATCAAACCATGAGATATTACCCGTATTGTTAAAATGATAGATCCCATAATGTATATTTCCTTTTTCAAGTGTATGAACAATGGAAATAATCGCATCCGCAAGATCTGCTGCATAGGTAGGTGAGCCTATCTGATCGTTAACCACTTTTAATTCTGTTCGTTCTTTCATTAAACGAAGCATGGTTTTCACAAAATTATTTCCCTGTGCACTATAAACCCATGAAGTTCGGATAATGATGGTTCGTTCATTCTTCTCCATCGCAAGCTTCTCGCCCATCCATTTGGTATAGCCGTAATAATTTACCGGCGCTGTTGATGAATTGGGTTGATAGGGTGCTTTACCATTTCCATCAAACACATAATCTGTAGAAATATGAATGAGCGTGCAGTTGATTTTACTACATTCCTGTGCAATTATTCCCACTGCTTCTGCATTGATATTATATGCGGCCTGCTGCTCTGTTTCTGCTTTATCTACTGCTGTATAGGCAGCGCAATTAATAAAATAAGCGGGTTGGTATTTTCCAAAAAACAATGATATCGAGGTATGACTGCCAAGATCCAGTTCTTCACGGCCCGTAAATAGAAAATCAAAAGCGGCACTGGCAGTTTCGGCTACTTGCATAAGCTCCCATCCTACCTGTCCGCTTTTACCGGTAACTACCACCAGTGGCTTTGCCATCTTTGATTTTTTATTTTTCCGAAATAAATTGTTTCGGTTGTTTAGACCATTCTTCCTTTGGCAAAGATTTAAAATAGGCATAAGTTCTTTTCAGTCCTTCTTCTCTGTCAATGGTTGGTTGCCATCCAAGAATTTCTTTTGCTTTTGTAATATCGGGTTGCCGTTGTTTGGGATCATCAACAGGTAACTCTCTATATACAATCTTTACAGAAGAACCTGTTAATTTCAATACTTCTTCTGCAAAATCTTTCAAAGAAATTTCGTTTGGGTTACCCACATTTACTGGCATGGTATAATCACTCATTAATAGTCGATAAATACCTTCGACCAAATCATCTACATAACAGAAAGAACGTGTTTGGCTACCATCTCCAAAAACGGTAAGGTCTTCCCCTCGTAATGCCTGCCCAATAAATGCAGGTAAAGCACGGCCATCATTTAAACGCATACGCGGCCCATAAGTATTAAATATGCGGATGATTCTTGTTTCTACACCATGAAATGTATAATAAGCGCGGGTAATGGATTCCATAAAACGTTTTGCTTCATCATATACACCACGCGGACCTACCGGGTTCACATTTCCCCAATACTCTTCAGTTTGTGGATGCACCATGGGATCGCCATATACTTCACTGGTAGAGGCAACAAGGATACGCGCTTGCTTTTGTTTGGCAAGACCTAAACAATTGTGCGTACCCAAAGCACCCACTTTCAGTGTTTGAATAGGAATTTTTAAATAATCGATAGGACTTGCCGGAGAAGCAAAATGAAGTATGTAATCCAGATCACCGGCTACATGTATAAATTTAGAAACATCGTGGTGATAAAATTCAAATTGTTCTAATGCAAAAAGATGTTCGATATTTTTAATATCACCGGTAATCAGGTTATCCATGCCAATCACATGATATCCTTCTTTAATAAATCTGTCGCAAAGATGCGATCCCAGAAAACCGGCAGCACCGGTAATCAAAATTCTTTTACGTAACATACTAGTGGGATTTAGAGCGGCCAATACTTTCATAGTAGTAACCAAGTTCAGTAACATATTTTACATCAAACAAATTCCTTCCGTCAAAAATTACTTTGTTTTTCAGGCGCGCATCAATCATATCAAAATCAGGTGTTCTGAACTCACTCCATTCTGTAGCAATGATCAGGGCATCGGCATTTTCCAATGCTTCATATTGGCTATCCGCATACTGAATTTTATCACCAATACTTTTTTTAACATTGGGCATAGCCTCAGGATCAAAGGAAGAAATGGTAGCACCTGCTTCTACCAGTGCATCAATCAAATACAATGCGGGAGCTTCACGAATATCATCAGTATTGGGTTTAAAAGCAAGCCCCCATAAAGCAAAATGTTTCCCTTGCAGGTTATCGTTGAAATATGATTTTATCTTGGGAATAAGGTGCAACTTCTGCAACTCATTTACTTCTTCCACCGCTTTTAGAATTTTAAAATCGTAACCCACATCTTCAGACGACATGACCAATGCCTGAACATCTTTCGGGAAGCAACTTCCACCATAACCAATACCCGGAAAAAGAAATCTTTTACCAATGCGCTCATCACTGCCAATACCACGGCGAACCATATCAACATCTGCACCCATACGCTCACATAGCTGGGCAATTTCATTCATAAAAGAAATCTTGGTGGCAAGAAAAGAATTGGCAGCATACTTGGTAAGCTCTGCAGACTTTTCGTCCATAAAAATAACGGGATTGCCCTGACGAACAAATGGGGCATACAGATCGCTCATTACTTTACGGGCGCGATCAGACAATGTGCCAACCACTACCCTGTCGGGCTTCATAAAATCATCAACTGCTACTCCTTCTCGTAAAAATTCAGGATTACTCACTACATCAAACTCGCCTTTATATCCCGCTGCAATAGCTGCATGCACCTTTTCGGCTGTACCAACAGGAACCGTACTTTTATCAACAATTACTTTATAGTCGGTTAATAATTTTCCAAGTTCTGTGGCTACACCCAATACATAACGCAAATCAGCAGAACCATCTTCGCCGGGTGGAGTTGGTAAAGCCAGAAAAATGATCACTGCATCTTTGATGCCTTCAGCCAAATCTGTGGTGAATTGCAAGCGGCTTTCTTTCAGGTTTCGAAGAAATATTTTTTCTAAGCCGGGCTCATAAATGGTGATCTCACCTTTAGAAAGTTTATCTACTTTACTTTTATCAATATCAATACAGGTTACCTTATTACCGGTTTCGGCAAAACAAGTACCGGTTACTAGACCTACATATCCTGTTCCAACAACTGCAATTTTCATGAATTATTTTTTAAGTATTGAATAACATGCTTTGTAATATAGGCTAACTGTTCCTCATCCATCTCTGTGTGAATAGGTAATGAAATCACCCTTTCTGTTAACCAATCGGTTGTTTTCATGGTGGGGAAAGTCATTCCCAAACCAGCAAACATTTTTTGTTTATGACCCGGCACCGGGTAATAAATCATGGAAGGTATTTTTTGTTCCGCCAAATAAGTATTCAAACCATCCCTGTTGGCATTATTCAGTACCAATGTATATTGATGGTATACATGACTACTATAAGAAGCCACATATGGGGTACTAATTTGTTCTATGCCGGCAAACGCTTTGTTGTAATACGCAGCAACATCCCGCCGGGACTGATTGTATTGATCCAGTTTTTTTAGTTTGATATTGAGAATAGCTGCCTGCATAGAATCCAGTCTGGAATTACAGCCCACCATTTCATGGTAATACCTTTTTTCCTGACCATGGTTAGCGATCATTTTTAATTTGTGTGCCAATACATCATCATTGGTAAATATGGCTCCACCATCACCGTATGCACCGAGGTTTTTACTGGGATAAAAAGAAGTGGCACCAATGGTTCCAATGGAACCGGTTTTTTTTACGGTGCCATCTGCAAAAGTATAATCGCATCCGATAGCCTGTGCATTGTCTTCAATAACATATAAGCTAAACTCATTTGCAATTTGCATGATCTGTTCCATAGGAGCGGCATGACCATATAGATGAACCGGCACAATGGCTTTTGTTTTAGGCGTGATGGCTTTCCGCAGCGCATCAGGATCCATGCAGAATGTTTGGGGATCTACCTCTACAAAAACAGGGGTTAATCGCAACAATGCTACTACTTCTGTGGTAGCGATATACGTAAAAGAAGGCGTAATTACCTCATCGCCCGGTTGCAGTCCGAGTGCCATCATCGCAATTTGTAAAGCATCCGTACCATTGGCACAGGGTATGGTGTGTTGTACCCCCAGATAGTTGCTTAACCCTGCTGCAAATTCCTGAACAGGCTTGCCATTGATATAGAAAGCCGTATCCAGCACTTCCTGTATGGCAGCATCCACTTCTGTTTTAATTGCCAGGTACTGGGTTTTGGTATCCACCATCTGAATCGGCCTCATATACGGTTCCTTTTTTGCGTTGCAAAATTACTGTAAAAAAGCAGTATTGCCTGATTAAATACCCTTTATTAACCCACTGTAAAACAAGCCATTTTATTTGTTTCTTTGCAGAGATAATAAATACCATGCTGCTTTACCGACTGTTTACCTTTCTGTATCCCAAACTGGCATGGGTGCTGGGTTTTACCAACCCTAAAGCAAAACAATGGTTTGTGGGTCGCAGGCGCATTTTTCAACAACTATCCATTGCATTTCATCAAAACAAACTACCCGTTATCTGGATGCACTGTGCTTCGGTGGGAGAGTTTGAACAAGGGTTACCAGTGCTGGAGCAATTAAAAAAACAATACCCAAATTATTGCATTTTACTAACTTTTTTTTCTCCTTCAGGCTATGAATTGAGGAAACATTACAAAGGGGTAAACCATGTTTTTTATCTTCCCATGGATACACCAGCAAATGCCAACCGTTTCCTGAATATTGTACAGCCATCGTTAGTACTATTCGTAAAATATGAATTTTGGTATTACTATTTGCAGGAAGCAACAGACCGTAATATTCCCCTACTGCTTGTATCTGGAATTTTCAGAGAAGATCAACCATTTTTCAGGTGGTATGGAAGTTTACACAGAAAAATGTTGCGTTGCTTTACGTACCTCTTTATACAGAATCAAACATCTGCAGATTTGTTGGAACGCATCGGCATCAACACCAATGTTATTACCAGTGGGGATACCCGTTTTGACCGCGTGATTACCATTGCCAAAACTTTTGAACCAATTGAACTCATCGATCAGTTCTGCCTTGGTAAAACCACGCTTGTTGCGGGCAGTACATGGATAGAAGATGACGAAGAGCTGAATCATTTTGCAAACGCATATCCTGCCATTCGTTGCATTATTGCACCGCATGATATAGGGATTGATCGGGTTACTGAATGTTTGGCACTTTATAAAAACGCCATTCTCTTTTCAGTCTACCAACAAAAAATAGTAAACAGGGAAGATACCACCCAATACACCACACTCATCATTGATAATGTAGGTATACTGAGCCGCCTATATCATTACGCCTCCATTTGCTATGTGGGCGGCGGTTTTGGAGATGATGGTATACACAATATTCTGGAAGCGGCTGTATATGGCAAACCGGTAATCTTTGGACCGGTATATGATAAATATGCAGAAGCAGAAGAATTATTGGATGCCGGTGGTGCATTCAGTGTTGATGACGCACTGCAACTGGAAGCATTGCTCAAATCATTATTAACTGATGAAGAAATATATCAGCGAGCCTGTAAAGCATCTTATGATTACGTACAACAAAAAGCAGGGGCTACAGAAAAAGTGATGGCATACATTCAGGAAAAACGTCTTCTGATCAATTGATCAAATAACTTAACCGATTCGCTATTGTCGGGCCAGCTTAATTTTACTTTTAACTCACGCTGTATCCAATATTCTGCTTCGGGATAAATGGTAAATCCATTGATGGTTTTCAGACTTCGTTCATACATATTCTCATCCCCTCTAAACAGATCGTTCACAAAAAGAAAACGATCATTGATACCAATGGCTTTTTTCAGATCACGTATGGGTGCAGCCTGCAAAGCCGTAGCCACTTCTTCCCTTTCTTCCTTTAGTCTATCGTTATGGCTTTCTGCCTGTCGGGCAAGAATCGTATTGAATTCTATTACAGGAGCCATTGCTGGTTTAGGTATTTCCAGTTCTGCATCTACAGACTGGTGCGCCATAGTAGGAATTTCTGTATGGGATTCGAACAGCCAGTTATTATGCGAAATGGCTTCTTTTACAACCGGTTCCTGAACAGGAGATTCCTCTTCAACAGGTGCAGACACTTTTACGGAAGGCAATACAACAGACACCTTTCTACCAATGGAAGGCTGCTCTGGCTTATGCTGCAATTCGGCCAACAGCATTTGCGCTGTAACCGCCAATTTATCAGCATTTGCCTGCTGGTCAAATTGTTCTTTCAGTTTGTTGATCAAGGTGCCCACTCTTTCCATTGGATGTAATACATTTGAGGGTTACCAAAAAGTTGGGATTGCTTAAAGTTACAAACGTTTTCTTTCATAATTTATTTTATAGATGTTTATTGAACCTAATATATCAGGCGAAAGAAGGGGATGGATTGAGGTAATTTGCGGAAGCATGTTCAGCGGAAAAACAGAAGAGCTCATTCGCAGGCTGAAAAGAGCCAAAATTGCCAACCTGAAAGTAGAGATCTTCAAACCGGCCATTGATGTACGCTACGATGAATCCAATGTTGTTAGCCACGATGCCAATGCCATACAATCCACCCCCATCGATAATTCGCAAACTATCCTTCTCATGGCGGAAGGTGTTGATGTGGTGGGTATTGACGAAGCCCAATTCTTTGATGATGAGATCATGCATGTTTGTGAGATACTGGCCCTACGCGGTGTTAGGGTAATTGTGGCCGGACTGGATATGGATTACCTGGGTAAACCCTTTGGACAGATGCCTTACCTGCTTTCTATTGCCGATTATATCACTAAGCTACATGCCATTTGTATGTGCTGTGGCAATATTGCCAATGTTTCTTACCGCAAAACAAGTCAGGCAGGACAAGTGGTCATTGGAGAAAAAGAAACCTACGAACCACGCTGCCGCATTTGTGCCAATGAAAAGTAACCAACGCATACTGGCCCTTGTTCAAAAAGACTTTCTGCTAGAAACCAGACAGCAGTATACTTTGTATGGCATACTGTTATATGTAGCGTCTACAATTTTTGTGGTATATCTGTCAATGGGGCAACCGGAAGAAAAAGTATGGAATGGATTATTCTGGGTGATACAATTATTCGTATGCATCAATGCCGTTGCCAAAAGTTTTTTACAGGAGAGCCGCGGCCGGATGTTGTATTTCTATTCCATTGCCGGCGCCGGTGATTTTGTGATTTCAAAACTGCTTTTCAATGCCTTGCTGATGATAGCGATGAGCCTGCTAAGCCTGGGCGTTTTCATGGTCTTGCTGGGCAATCCGCTGGAACATGCGGCTACTTTTGTTTTCATCACTTGTCTGGGAGGTATGAGTTTAAGTCTGGTATTTACTTTTCTCGCAGCCATTGCTGCCAAGGCGCAACAGCAGGCCGCTTTAATGGCCATTATGGGCTTTCCGATAATTATTCCTCAATTGTTATTGTTGATGAAAATATCCACCAGTGCGTTCTCTTCTGTAATACAGGGTGGCTGGTGGCAAATGGTGGGGTTACTTGCAGGACTTGATATTATGGTAGTAGCCCTTGCCGTAATACTGTTTCCTTTTCTATGGAAAGATTAAATATCTTACTAAGCGTGTATCAGAATAGTTAACATCACTAAAGAATTTTTTCAACCGCAGAGATCGGGAGAAGCAGAGGTTTCGCAGAGATTTTTTAAAATCTCAGGTGACGAACGGTTTGTCCTTTGTTGATCAATTGCTTTAAAGAATCGATGCCAATCTTTAAATGATTTTCTACAAATTCTGATGTTACTTTTTTATCACTGGCTTCCGTTTTTACACCATCAGGTACCATGGGAGAATCACTGACTAACAACAAAGCTCCCGTAGGAATTTTATTGTAAAAGCCTACCGTAAAAATAGTGGCCGTTTCCATATCAATGGCATAGGCCCTTACTTTGGTCAGGTATGCTTTGAATTCATCATCATGTTCCCAAACCCTTCTGTTGGTAGTGTATACAGTGCCCGTCCAATAATCCACTTTGTAATCGCGGATGGTGGTAGAGATGGCTTTCTGCAAAGCAAACGCAGGCATGGCCGGAACTTCGGGTGGAAAATAATCGTTAGAAGTACCTTCTCCCCTGATAGCTGCAATGGGTAATATCAGATCTCCAATCTTATTCCGTCTTTTTAAACCACCACATTTACCAAGGAATAAAACAGCTTCCGGTTCTATCGCAGTTAGCAAATCCATGACAGTAGCGGCACCGGGACTTCCCATTCCAAAATTAATAATGGTAATGCCATTGGCTGTGGCGCACTGCATGGGCCTGTCGGCACCCACTACTTTTACTTTATTCCATTTAGCAAACATGGTAACATAGTTGCTGAAATTGGTAAGCAATATATATTTACCAAAATTTTCTAATTGCTCGCCTGTATATCGTGGAAGCCAGTTATTAACGATCTCTGCTTTTGTTTTCATGATTCTGTCTGTTTGATCGATACCAATCTGGTATCTTTAAAAAAAGATAATTGGCTAAAATACAAAAAAACGCCGCCACAAACAAGTACCATGATATCTATCAACTATCCCAAGCCCGATTTTCGAATGAAACAGGAAGATGGAAAAGAATGGATATTTGACAGTTTCAGAAAACAATGGGTTCGCTTAACACCTGAGGAATGGGTACGACAAAATATGTTACAGTACCTGCTGCAAATATTGAAATACCCTGCTTCACTCATTGCTATTGAAAAAGAAATTGCGTTGGGGGAATTGAAAAAACGGTTTGATATTCTTGTATACCGCGATGCAAAACCCTGGATGATTATTGAGTGCAAAGAAATGAATGTGCCGCTGAGTGAATCGGTTTTAAAACAGATCCTGAATTATAATATCGCTGTTCAAGCCTCTTATATTATCATCACCAATGGAACGGACACGGCAGGTTTTACAATAGAAAAAGGTCAAGCGATTCCTATTACTGAATTACCTACATACTAAAAATTGCGTCTTTGTGGTCTTAGCGAGAAAATATTCACGCAAAGGCGCTAAGGCGCAGTAATAGGTTATGACACTTACATTACGAGAAAATCAAGTACGTATAAAAAACAAACAAGGAACCGTTGAATCTAAAGTGAACCCACTTCAACATTCAACGATTCCTTGTTCAATATTCCTTCTCTCTATGGGAAGATACCCAACTCTGCATAAGAGGTACCCACTTTATTAATCGCACATACATACGCTGCCGTTCTCATATCAGGAATATCGGGATTGTTTTTCCAGATCTCCATAATCTCACGGGTAGCCGTGATCATGGTTTCTTCCAGTCCGCTATGCACCAGGTCTACTTCTTCCGGTCCGTGCATGATGAATTTTCTTTCGCTGTCGGATACTTTTTTATCGGTCAGTGTTTCCATCTGCGCCAGAATATGACTATTCAGATTTTCAGTAAACCTTTTTTCCATGCGTCCGTAACGAACATGGCTCAGGTTTTTCAACCACTCAAAATAAGAAACGGTTACACCACCTGCATTCAGGTACATATCCGGAACCACTAATATTCCTTTAGCCGCAAATACATCATCCGCATCTGGCGTTAAAGGTCCGTTGGCGGCTTCACCAATAATTTTAGCTTTCACACGATCCGCATTTCCAGCATTAATTACGTTCTCTAATGCAGCAGGTATCAGCACATCACATTCCAGTTCCAGGGCATCATTGCTTTTGGCAAGATTGGTAGCCCCGGGAAAATCTAAGATGGATCCGGTTGCCTTTCTGTGCTGAAATACTTCTTCTTCATTCAACCCATCGGCTTTGTAAATAGCACCTTCATATTCTGCAATAGCTACTACAATGGCACCATGCTCGCGGAAAAATTTAGCACTATGGTAACCCACATTACCTAAACCCTGCACTACTATTTTCTTGCCTTCCACACCTACTGTTAAGCCCAGTTTCTGCATTACATCCGGCATATTCAATACTTCGCGGATACCAAAGAACACACCCAGGCCGGTAGCTTCTTTACGGCCACGAACACCACCTTGTGTAATGGGTTTACCGGTTACACAACCGGCTGCATCAATTTCGCCTGGCTTTAAGGAAGCATAGGTATCTACAATCCAGGCCATTTCTCTTTCACCGGTTCCGTAATCGGGTGCAGGCACATCAATACCGGGACCAATAAAATTTTTCTTCACCAGTTCACTGGTATAACGGCGTGTAATTTTTTCGAGCTCGTACACGCTGTGTTTACGTGGGTTGATTTTGATGCCACCTTTACCACCACCAAACGGCACATTTACAATGGCACATTTATAGGTCATCAAAGAAGCCAGGGCCATTACTTCATCCTGGTTTACTTCTTCACTAAAACGAATACCACCTTTACAAGGCGATTTGTGCTGCGAGTGCTGTACACGATACGCTTCGATCACTTCAATACGGCCATCATCCATCTTCACGGGAAAACGCATACTGTAAACACTGTTACAGGCTTTGATCTGTTCCAGCAAACCCTTTTCCCACTTCGTAAATTTTGAAGCCTTATCAAAGCTTTTTTCAACGCTCTGAAAAAAACTATACGGTTGTTGACTTGACATGAGTAACTGTTTTATTTTTTGACTTTATAAACAGGCAGTTGTTCTGCCATTGAGCATTTGTTGAATCACTTCCGTCATTTCGACTAAGGAGAAATCTGCTTATCGATTAAGAGATTTCTCCTTCGTCGAAATGACGTTTTTATTTTTACTTTTTTTCAAGCTTACTAATTTTCCTGTCCAGATTAAATACATACAAGAACAGGCCAAGTAAAATAGTAACCACCACAGCAACTACTACATATATTTTACCGCTGCTGCGCATGAAATCAGCTGGCTCTTCCGTAGCAGTTTGTGCCTGAACGGCTACCGACAGTAATGCAAGCAGCAAGACTGATAGAATTCTTTTCAATTTATGCATGATTCAATTGTTTATAGTGAAGCAGTTGAATGCGGATACGTAATGTGGTGATCCATACACTCAGTAATGTCCAGCCAATGAACGCAGGATACATAACCATACGCATGGCATTGGTAGAATCTTTCGGATTTAATCCCGGATTGCCTTCGCTGCCTTCTCCGCCGGGATGCAAACTTTCTGTTAGTCGTGGCAGTATCCAGATCGTTGGAAACAGCATGAAGAAAGCAAAAATATTATACACAGATCCTATTCTCGCCTGCTTTTCTTCATCGGGCAAACTGCCTTTCAATACAAAATATGCGAAGTAAATCAGCAGTGCAATTGCTGTACCATTCTGCTTGGCATCGCCACTCCAGGGGGCACCCCATTGGTAGTTTGCCCAGATCATTCCGGTAATTAATCCGAGTATGCCCAATACCGTTCCGGTTCGGGCAAATTCGGTTGAATAAATATCATCCTTTGCGTTTTGATTACGCAAATATTTAATAGCATACACAACAGATACACTAAAGCAAGTCATCATGGCTATCCACATGGGAACATGAAAAAAAAGATTGCGTATCGTTTCTTTTAGAGGCACGCCGGGTGGCGCAGGTATTGCTACAAAGAATCCGTATGTACAGGTATATAAGAGTAAAACAAAACTTGCTAACTTCCACCAGGATTGTCGAATCATGATTTGATTTTTACAGGAAATTCATTCAGCACAAATAAACTAACAACTGTGAGCGCAAAAGTAAGTGAAAGAGGCGCAATAAAAAGAATGATTGTGTAAAAATTACGTGTTAAATAATCCAAGTATCGTCATTTCGAGGTGTGAGGATCGAACAACGAGAAATCTGTGAATCGATTGCAGATTTCTCTTCCGCTGAAGCGGTATCGAAATGACGCAATTCCAAAATTTCCCAATTATATTTACCCATGCCCCAGCCACTTCTTCATATCCATCAGCTTTCTGTAGATTTTATTAAAGATAGCATTCGTACAAAAGCATTAAAAAATATTGATATATCTGTTTTCAGGGGCGAGATACTGGCCATTGTGGGCGAGTCGGGCT
This sequence comes from Sediminibacterium sp., assembly GCA_965283715.1. GTDB lineage: Bacteria > Bacteroidota > Bacteroidia > Chitinophagales > Chitinophagaceae > Sediminibacterium. The sequence goes on from CBDIPL010000003.1 coordinate 828,064, forward strand.
CAGGAAAATCGGTTACTTCCCTTTCTATACTGCAATTATTGCCCGTGCCGCCTGCAATATATCGTTCAGGCAACATCATGCTAACCATAGAAGATGAATCTATTGATATGTTGCATACAACTGGTAGCCAATTACAGGCCATCCGTGGTAACCATGTGGCCATGATTTTTCAGGAACCCATGACCTCTTTAAATCCGGTATTAACCTGCGGCTTTCAAGTGATGGAAGCCATCAGACTGCACAAAGCAATTTCTAATGAAGAAGCCACACTGAAAACCATCGCCCTATTTGAAAAAGTTCAATTGCCCGATCCCGAAGCCATGTTTTATCGATATCCACACCAGTTAAGCGGTGGCCAGAAACAGCGGGTGATGATTGCCATGGCCATGAGTTGTGAACCCGCTTTATTAATATGCGATGAGCCTACCACAGCTTTGGATGTAACGGTTCAAAAAAATATTTTACAACTAATCCGTGAGTTGCAATTGGAGAACAATATGGGCGTGATTTTTATTACCCACGATCTGAGCGTGGTAGCAGAAATTGCAGACCGCGTAGCGGTGATGTACCGAGGTGAAATAGTAGAACAGAACAATGCCCGGTTATTGTTTACGCATCCACAACACCCCTATACAAAAGCATTGCTTGCTTGCCGACCATTATTACACGCAAAAGGTGAACGGTTACCTGTGGTAAGTGATTTTATGGAAGTGGATGAAGGAGGAAGTATGGTGGAGAAGTCTCGAGTTAGAAGTCTGGGGTTAGAAGTAATATTGGAAACTGAACAACCCCTCCAAGCTCCAGACTTCAGACTCCAGTCTCCAGTCTCCAAATTGCTTTCTGTTAAAAACCTCAACGTCTGGTTTTCTGCTAAGAAAACATTTTTTGGAAAAGTTACCGCGTATACCAAAGCCGTTGATGATGTAAGTTTTGATGTGTTCGAAGGCGAAACGCTTGGATTGGTAGGAGAATCGGGTTGTGGTAAAACTACTCTTGGCAGAGCCATACTCAGACTTGTTGATACCACTGCCGGAAGCATCCATTACAAAAGCATTGATCTGCTAACAGCGCATAGCTCACAGCTCACAGCTTTACGAAAAGATATGCAAATCATTTTTCAGGACCCCTACTCTTCCTTAAACCCAAGGATAACAATCGGCGATGCAATTGGAGAACCATTGCAGGTACATGGATTAATAAGGAACAAAAAACAGCGGAAAGAAAAAGTGATGGAACTATTGGAAAAAGTAAACCTTCTTCCGGAACATTACCATCGATATCCACATGAGTTCAGTGGCGGACAAAGACAACGGATTGTGATTGCAAGGGCATTGGCGTTACAACCTTCCTTTATTATTTGTGATGAAAGTGTATCGGCACTGGATGTAAGTGTTCAGGCGCAGGTATTGAATTTGCTGAACGATCTTAAAAAAGAATTTGGATTTACTGCTATTTTTATCTCACATGACCTCTCGGTGGTTCGCTATATCAGCGACAGGATTATGGTAATGAATAAAGGCAAGATAGAGGAAATGGGATTAGCAGAACAGATATACAATCACCCACAAAGTACTTATACACAGAGACTTATAGCATCAATACCGGGTATTACGGTCTGACTAATCAATCTGCGGCTGTAATTCATGACTTCCTTCAATAAATTGATAGCTGAACTCCTAGTTACCTTAGTTGAAATTGGTGTATTGCCCCGCTTATCTTACCTTTGCCGACTTTCAAATTCATGCCGTAACATGAAGTTAGTACCTCCCGTACCGGGTCTTTTCCCGGAAGCGTGTATACAACTGAATGTGGCTATCATCTAAAACAAGATTAGACACATGAAATTATCCCAATTCAAGTTTGACCTTCCTCTGAACCTGATTGCACAGAACCCGACCAAAAAAAGGGAAGACAGCCGTATGATGGTTGTTGACCGTAAGAGCGGGCATATGGAGAACAGACATTTTCGCGACATCCTCGAGTATTTTGATGACAAGGATGTATTTGTAGTGAACAACACCAAAGTATTTCCGGCAAGAATGTATGGCCGCAAAGAAAAAACCGGTGCCAAGATCGAAGTGTTTCTGCTTCGTGAATTAAACAAGCCCAACCGTTTATGGGATGTAATTGTTGATCCCGCAAGAAAAATACGCGTAGGTAACAAATTATACTTTGGCGAAAACGAAGAACTGGTTGCCGAAGTAATTGATAACACCACCAGCCGCGGACGTACCATTCGTTTTTTATGGGATGATGATGATGAGAGTTTCAAAAAAATGCTGGAACATTTAGGCGAAACACCATTACCTAAATACATCAAACGCAAACCCGACGAGGAAGACAAAGAAAGATACCAGACCGTATATGCGAAGCATGAAGGTGCAGTTGCTGCTCCTACTGCGGGTTTACACTTTAGTAAAGAGTTGATCAAACGTTGTGAGATCCTGGGTATCCGTTTTGCAGAAGTTACTTTGCATACAGGACTGGGAACTTTTCGCCCGATTGAAGTAGAGGATTTGAGTAAACACAAAATGGATGCTGAATATTACGCAATTGATGAGCAGGCTTGTAACATTGTAAACAAAGCAAAAGAAACAGGACACCGCATCTGCTCTATTGGTACCACTACCATGCGTGCTATGGAAAGCAGTTTTACTGCACAGAAAATGCTGAAGCCAAGTGAAGGGTGGACCAATCACTTCATTCACCCTCCTTACAAATTCAATGTAGCGGATAGTCTGGTTACGAATTTTCATTTACCAAAGACCAGTTTGCTGATTATGACCTGCGCATTTGCCGGTTACGATCTGGCCATAGAAGCTTATAAGAAAGCTATTAAAGATAAATACCGCTTCTTCAGCTATGGAGATGCGTTGTTGATTATCTAATATCTTTTTCAGTACAAAAAATAAAACCCCGAAATTTCGGGGTTTTATTTTTTAGGAGGCCAGTAATCGCTGGGAAGCATATCACCTATTTTCTCAGACCATGCCCAATAGCCGGAAGTAATGAGATCCGTTCCTTCAAAATAACTGCCGTTGGCCAATACCTTAATGATATTATTGCTGGTACGGAAAATTTCAGAAGTAAGTAATATACTCTCTACACCTCGGGGTAACCTGCTTTTATATTCAGGAGGTGTTTTCTTTTTCGTATACACCACTTGTAAATAATCGGGAAATTCCAGTCCGGCAGTAACACTGTCAACGCCAAACGCAATACTATCACCGGGAAGAACCTGATTGATCAACACATTCATTGATTCAGGATCGTTCATCACCTTTCGATAGTAGGCAGCAGAGTCGCGCCGTAAGCCATTCTGCTCTCCATTGATGTTTATCGCATGTCCTTCTATCGCAGCATTCACCACTTGCGAGCGGTACAAACTGCGCACACGGTTTTTTTCTGCATCGGATATTTTGATCAGTTTTCTTACTTCAAAATGTTGTTCAATTAATTTGTTCTGAAACAGACTTCGCATAAAATGCATCATAGAGCCATAATACGCATCTTCTCTTTTCTTTTCCCATCTTCTTTGTACACCGTTTCTTTTGGTTTCCATTTCCTGAAAAAGCGGATAGCCCTGGTATAAAAAAACGCGGGTAGTAAAATTAAAATCAAAGCGGGTAAGATCATATTTTAATACATAACCCAGTGCTTCGTTTTCAACAACCAATTGTTCATACGCCATGGCTTTGAGTGTATTGGCTTTTTTGTTAAAGCGAAATTTGATCACATCCTTATTCAGCAGTTTACACTGAGATGCATAAGCAGAAGTGCCAATAAAATGTTCGATAAAAAAACTTCCCCATTTTTCCCAGCCATTTTTTTCGTAGGGTTCTACAATTACTTCCTGCAATTCTTCAACATTAGGTTTTAACAAAACAGTTAAAGAAGGAGGTAATTGAGTAGATGAAATGGTAATCACCTGCGTTACATAACCAATACAGGAAACCACCAGATCGTATCGGCCAGAGGGAAACGGACTAATGGTGAACTGTCCTTTTTCATTAGTAATGGTTCCAACAGAACTATTACTCAGGTATACATTGGCAGAAGCGATGGGCTCTTTGTTGTCGGCACCCAGTACCGATCCGTTTAGTACCGGTTGTGCCTGTAACATTAAGGCTAACAGAGAAAAAACAGCACAGACCCATAGACGCAACCACATAAACTATAAAATTAGTTATACAAGATAACAGGTTTCCTGCAAATAAAAAAACCGCCGGAGATTATCCGGCGGCCAATCATTTATTCAAAAAAACTATAAACCAAATAATCCGCTGTTTAACAGCTGTAGTGTTTTGGTTTTGTAAGTACTAGGCACCAATAAGGAAATATTATGTGGACTTCCGCCATAACTCACCATGGTAACCGGTACTTCTTTCACTGCGGTAAATAATTTTTGCAGTACATCCTCTGTTTGAGCAATTTCATTTCCAACTATGGATACAATGGTTTGGTCTTTATCTACATCAACGGTACCAAAGGGTTCCAGCTCTTTTACAATCTGTTTCAAAGCAATATCAGAATCAATGGTTACAGAAACCGCTACTTCAGAAGTAGTGATCATATCAATGGACGTATGGTATTTTTCAAACACTTCAAATACTTTACGTAAAAATCCATATGCCAGTAACATGCGGCTGCTTTTGATCTTGATGGCAATGATACCATCTTTGGCAGCAACGGCTTTTACGCCAACACTTCCTGCTTCTTTGGTAATCACCGTTCCGGCTGCATCAGGTTGCATGGTATTCAGCAATTTTACAGGAACATTTTCCTGTTGTGCAGGCCAGATACAAGTGGGGTGAAGAATTTTTGCACCGAAATAGGCCAGCTCAGCTGCTTCATCAAAACTCAGTTGTTTAATGGCATTCGTTTTCTCCACAATTCTTGGATCGTTGTTGTGCATCCCATCAATATCTGTCCATATTTCACAAACACTTGCATTAATAGCCGCTGCAATTAACGATGCAGTGTAATCGCTACCACCACGTTTCAGGTTATCTACTTCCCCTTTGGCATTGCGGCAGATATATCCTTGCGTTACAAATAATGTTTTAGCAGCGTGCTGTTGCAACAACTGGCTTAATTTAATTTTGATACTTCCCAGTTGCGGCTCTTCGTTGGAATCTACAGACATGAATTCCAGCGCGGGTAATAATACATGATCCACACCGCGCTCTTCCAGATACATACTGAATAACTTAGTACTCATTAATTCTCCCTGCGCCAGTATGTCTTTATTCAATGCCTCGCTAAAAGAAATGCGAAGGATAATATTCAGAAATTCAAAATGCTCAGAAACAATAGTATTTGCTTTTGCCTGTGTAGGTTCTTTCTTTAAAAGATCCAGTACAAATGCCCTGTAATGCGCTTCCAGTTTATCGATTTTCTGTTTGGCTCCGGCACGATCGCCTTGCGACAAACTATTGCTGATCTCTACCAATGAATTGGTAGTACCACTCAATGCACTTAATACCACAATGGTAGGTTCCCCATCTTTGGTAATTAATTCCGATACCTGCTGCATACGTTCCGGCTTACCAACACTAGTGCCGCCAAACTTCATTACTTTCATGTGTAACCCCCTCCCCCGATTTTTAATGATGAAATAAAATGTGCTGCAAATGTACACGCTGGACGGAAATTCTGTGGGAAGTATTTTGTGAACAGCTGTTAGCAGAAAGCGGAAACGGTACTCAACTTGCATACCCTTTTAACCACACAGAACGGAGGATTAAAAATGAAGTGAAAATTTTTCCGCTATCAGTTTCAGATCTTCCTCCACACTATCAACCAGTGGTATGCCCTCTTTCATACGGATGCTTTCCATTTCTCTTTCCGGATCACCGGGAATCAACACTTTATCAAATCCTTCTGCTGGCTTTGCAGAACGGAAACGCTGGATCCAGTTATCCATGTGTTGTTTAAATTCATCTGCCGGACGAAAAGCATCTATACGCATGGCACCAAAAAAATGCCCAAGTCCCTGCCCCGGCATATTATCAGGCATAGGCACATACGCCGGAAATGGCGGTGCCCAAGGTCCATATGAAGCACCGCTTAACACCGCAGAAAAAATATCTACAATGCTACCTAAAGCATAGCCTTTATGGCTGCCATGTTCTCTATCGCTGCCCAAGGGAAGCAAAGCTCCTTTCTTCTTTAAAATATTTGCATCCGTAGAAGGCTGTCCGGCTGCATCCTGCACCCAACCCAAAGGGGTATCCGCATTTTTTCTTTGCAATATTTCCAGTTTGCCATTGGCCGCTGTAGTGGTGGCAAAATCTGCTACAAATGCGGGTTGTTTATCGGCGGGGATGGCTACAGCAATCGGGTTGGTACCCAACATACGTTCAACGGAAAAAGTTGGTGCCACAAGTGCACTGGCATTCGTCATCGCCATACCGATCATATCATGTTCCAAAGCCATCATAGCGTGATGGCCGGCAATACCAAAATGATTGGTGTTGCGAACACTCACCCAACCTGTACCTACATTCCTTGCTTTATCAATCGCTACCTGCATGGCAAACGGAGCTACTATCAGGCCCAGTCCAGCATCTCCATCTACTACTGCAGTGGAAGGGGTTTCGTGTACAATGGTAATATTGGGTGTTGCGTTTACACGTTGTACTTCCCATAGCCGAACATAACCGGTTAAGCGGGCCACACCATGACTATCAATACCACGCACATCGGCAGCAATCAATCCTTTTGTGGCAGTGGCTGCATGTTCATCAGAACATCCGATACTTTTAAAAACAGCATACGTGAATTGATATAACTGATTGTAGGAATAGACTGCCACGATAAATGATTTTAAGTATGGTTCGCAAGATAGTTTTTCCTGCTTAAAATTGTGTGGCTAAAAAGAAGACGTTATTAATCATCAGCCATTGTTCGTATTTTTATTAGATGATACGCAGTTGTTTTGTTTGCCTATTACTACTCTCCTTTTTTTCTTCGGATGCCCAGTTCAACCGGGACTCAATAGTAACGGATTTTGTATTGTACCAGCGTCGGGTAGACTTTGATAAACACCTGCGCAATAAAACCATTAACCAAACATTTGCGCAACCCTTAGATAGCAGCACCGAAGAAAATTACCGCGAAGCCTGCTGGGCCATTTCACAGTTTTTATTTCGGTCTGCAGAAATTGAAAAAGGATTTAAGAAACTATTTTCGGGGTATACATTTCTGGAAACGGCTACTAAAAGAGCCTTATTGGAAGCTGTATATGGTGTCTATCCTAATGAGTACAAAAAAGAAATAGAAGTACTCAACAGCACGGAACAAAATCCAAAATTATTTGCCATGCAGGTTTTGTATCTGTTCAGAACAGAACAAACAAATGCAAACAGAGAACAACTGCTGTTACTATTACAACAACGATTTCCGGATTACAGGCAACAACCTTTACTGGTAGAACTTGGGGATTATCTCTCGCAACATTTGCGTCATATATCTCAACCAACACCCGATCTAAATTTGCTATTTCAATACCAAAAAAATAAGCAACAGAAAACCATTTACTCTTTTCAAAGATGGAACCGTGATTATCCGGGACTGGCCGCCATCCAAAATGCCGATGGAAGTTTTTGCAGGGATAGCTCAGGTAAACTATTGTTATTTGAACAGCTGGCCAGATCAGCCTCCGACCTTCCGTATTTTATTACCAATGGCAGCACCCCACAAGGCATTTACAGCATACAGGGAACTGATGTATCGCATAATAAATTCATTGGCCCTACACCGAACATCCAATTAATTATGCCCAATGAAATGGATAGTGGGTTTTGGCATAGTGGCTACGACTCAACCAAAGATGCGTTGGCTAATTATTTATTGCTACTTCCTGAATCCTGGCGCAGTTATCAACCCATAACTGAATCTTTTATGGCCGGAAAAATCGGGCGCACAGAAATTATTGCACATGGTACTACTATTGATCCGGATTATTTTATCAACAAACCCTATTATCCCTTAACCCCCACCATGGGTTGTTTGTGTGCCAAAGAAGACTGGAATATTTTTAATGGAAAATTTATTAAGAGTGATCAATTCAATCTGGTAAATAGCTTTCTATCCACACCCGGCAATAAGGGATATCTATACGTTATTAATATCGATAACCAACAACGACCAGTTACACGCGAGGAAATTGAGAAATGGGTAGAAAACAAGAACCTTTAACATTTCTATTCATAAATAAAAAATCTAGGTATGCCATCCAAGTCAACATCCCAATCAAATTCGCTGAAAAGATAGTCCAGATAAACGGCTGCTTCTTTTCTGGTTAGCGGCATATCTTCTTTCTTTTTTGCAAATTGAAAAGAAAGTAACGCAACATCCATTTTTCGTAATCGCTCTGCAGCTTTTTCGGGAACACGATTATTTCTGCTCATGTATTGATAGATGTTGACGAGCTGTGAAAGCGTTACGTATTTTGAATTCAAGGAAATTTTAAAATCTTTTAACCTATGTTTATAGGCTACTTGAAAACCATCCATCAATTCACTGTTCAACAATAGACTGTCTGGATAAAAAAAAGTTTTATTAGCCCAACCAACACTTTTACCCACTCCTTTTATCGTTCCTCTAAGCCCGGCCCATTGTACCTTTTCCCAACAGGGGTCAGTAATTTTTACATCTACAAAAGGCATCAGGTAACACTTTATTTCTAATAATGCTTTTTGCACCTCTCTCACACCAGGTCTGCCCTGAGAAAGATTTTGGTACAATGCCGCTGTTTTTGCTGCGTATAAACCGGCTGCCTGACCGGTAAGCAATACTACTGGTTGCAAACGGGTGGTACCATTGGCTATATTACTCACTGAGATTCCTTTTTCACAAACCACCAATCCTTCAACCCCTTTCGGAATTAATGCCCCCAACGGAACAGAAAAAGATGGCACTGCTGGAAAAGGAATATTGGGCACTTTACCCGGATACTGTGCATGGTGATGGTCTACCGGATAATCACCCACGGCAATACCGGTTCTATATAAACTATAGTTATAAGGAGATTTGATATGATCTATATTGAAACGTACTACCCCCTTCACCCTTCTCCCCTCTCTGTTGTAAGGAATGTAAGCCATACCGCCATCCATTTCATCAGTAGCCAACCCAATATGTTTTTGCTTTAGTTCTGTTTGAAGGAAATGTATAAAGCCGAGCGTAAAATTCTTTGCCTTACCATATTCTTTTTCTCTGTCAATCGGTTTCATTTCAACCACATCCAGATAATAATCGTTACCATGTGCGGGCCAGTTAAGCATGTATTTATCAGGCATGCCCTTGGTTACGCGAAGCTTTCCATAATCCAATACTTTTTGAGTATTAGCCGCGTATGGTTTTTCTTTACAAGGTGCATCACTGGTACTGCAATAATATTTTGTGGGGTCATATCCGGGAGGTGCGGCAATGGTTTTATCTGCACCTTTTCCATAATCCTGTAAAGTTGCTGCCCAGGTAAGATCCTGTATAACCGGACTTTTACCCGGAGCTATTTTTTCGCCACTTTGGGTACTGTCTTCCGTACCCAGATCATAGCCTGCGCCGGCATTGGCAAATACATCACCCAAATCGGTTCCATCTACCGTAACCTTTGCATATACGGTTAACTTCTCTCCTTTGGTATTGATGAAAGTTGCACCTATTACATTGTTGCCCTCTCGTATGGCTTTATCAAAATACCATCCATACTGCACCTGAAGGTTTTTTTCTTTGGCAGCCCATGCTTTAAAAATACTATCGCCTACATGCGGTTCAAAACAGGTTTCGCTAACCCAACCCGCAAATAAGTTTTTGGTTTGATAATGCGTATACAATGCTTGTCTGAACTCCTCCCATATTCCGCTGCGCAATTCAAAATTTCCATCCGTACAACTAACGCCAGCGGCAGTAAGCATACCACCAAGCCAGAGGGTTTGTTCTATAATAATCGTTTTGGCACCACTACGGGCACTCTGTATACCGGCAGCCGTTCCACCCGTTGAGCCACCTACCACCAATACATCTGTTCGCATGATGGGCTCTTGTGAAAATCCTGAGCACACAAGAAATAGGGTTACGCAAAAAAGGAAATATTTTTTCATACAAACAATTCAGTATACAAGATAAAAAGAAAAGGAGATGTACACCATTGCACATCTCCTTTTCTACAATTTTTTGCGTTGTTTAGAATGGCAAATCATCCAACGGTGCTGTTAAATCATTGGCCGAGGGTGCCGAAGCAGGCGGTTGCGCATAAGCAGGGGCTGATGCGTAGTTGCCACCACCATCATTACTTCCTGCTGATGATCCATCACTGCTCTTGGTTCCCAGCAATTGCACACTCAGTACACGTAAGGATAAAGTTGCCCCCTGGCGGCCATCCTGTGTGGTATAGGTTCTTACATCAGGTTGTCCATCTACATACACCTGGGTTCCTTTTTTTAAATAAGGAGCTACCGCTGTTCTGTCTGTCCAGTAAGCACAATCCACCCAGGTAGTTTTATCTTTCTGGTTACCCTGTGCATCTTTGTATTTTTCTGTATGCGCTACGGTGAAGTTGATCACATTCTTTCCGTTCACATTATTTACCAAGGCATCTTTACCTAGGTTTCCAATTACCTGAAGCTTTATCATAATTTCTGTTTTTTTGTAAATATCCGAGGATTGAAATTAAGGGAAAAGCGTATTTGCCGCAGAAATTGATGTTTTTTCACTGTATAACTTGGGATTAAATAGCTGGATTAATTCGGAACCGTATTATTTAAACCGGCTTCAATTGATTTACGTATCCATGCAACGGTGCCAGACCCAAAGCCGGAGGTATGAAACAATACTTTTCCCTGTTTATCCAATATCACATGTGTTGGGTAAAGATTTACGCCATATTTCTGGGCGATGTACCTACTCTGATAGATCACATTATAATGAAAGGGCGTTGTTTTTAAAAACTCTTCCAACTCATATTTATCATCTAAAGCCAGGGCAATGAAAACAACATCCTTATTATCTTTATAGAGTTCAACCACTTCATTCAAATGGGGTATTTCCTGGCGACATGGGGGGCAATTGATGAACCAGAAATTAATCACCACTACTTTGCCCGTCATTTCTTTCAGGTTGTATTTATTTCCGGCCATATCGCTCTCTTTAAAAGAGGAAATAGTACTACCGGTTTTAAAATAGGTACTTTCTTTAGGTTTAGGGGCATTAGCCATTCTTCTGTTGATTTCTTCAACAGAGAGTTCATATAACAACCCCGTTTTCCCATCCTTATTAATTTTTAACCCATATTTTCCGGTAGCTAATAATTTTTGAGCAATCACTCCGGGGTATACTACGCCATTAGCGTCTGTTATCTCCATGGTATTCAAATCAAACTTCCCTTGGGTTTGCGCCTGTGCAGAAAGCGAACAAATAAGCATACAGGCTATCAATACCAGCGTAAGCTTCTTCATAAGTGGATTTTTGGTGATTGAAATCTAATATATTATTTTTTGTTCATTTAATAGCATTTTTTCCGCTTTCGTAATACACCGGCTCCTCAGGAAAAGGGTTGATACCAATACTTAGGTTAAATTTGCAGTTGATTCTGTTCCGGCCTGCCGGGATATCAAAGAAAAAATTATGAGTCGTAAAGGAAAGGTTTTGGTGGCCATGAGCGGCGGTATAGACAGTACCGTGGTGGCATTGATGTTGCATAATGAAGGCTATGAGGTGGTGGGAATTACCATGAAAACATGGGATTATGCCAGCAGTGGCACCAGCACCAAGGAAACGGGATGCTGTAATATTGATTCGTTTAATGATGCTCGTCAAGCTGCGGTACACCATGGTTTCCCTCATTTTATTCTGGATATCAGGGAAGAGTTTGGCGATTTTGTGATCGAGAATTTTGTAGATGAATACCTGGCAGGGCGCACACCCAACCCCTGCGTTATGTGCAACACGCATATTAAATGGCGGGCCTTATTGAAAAGGGCCGATGCACTGGATTGTGAATTTATTGCCACAGGGCATTATGGATTGATACGCCAGCATGATAATGGCAGGTACGTGATTAGCAAGGGACTGGATGAAACCAAAGACCAGAGCTATGTATTATGGGGATTGGATCAACAACTGCTCAGCAGAACCATGTTGCCCTTAGGCGGTTACCGCAAATCGGAAATTCGCCAGATGGCGGTTGATTTGGGTTACCCCGAACTCGCTAAAAAAAGTGAGAGCTATGAGATCTGTTTTGTACCGGATAATGATTACCGCGGATTTTTAAAGAACCGTGTAGAAGGATTGGAAGAAAAAGTAAACGGCGGATGGTTTGTTGATAAAGATGGAAAAAAACTGGGACAACACAAAGGCTATCCCTTTTATACCATTGGCCAGCGCAAAGGTTTAGAAATAGCCATGGGCCGACCTATTTATGTAACGGCCATCAATCCGGAAACCAATACTGTGGTGTTGGGAGATGAGACAGATCTGGAACAGAATGATATGCAGATAGGAAAAATCAACTGGATCAAATACGATGGCATTACCGATGGTATGGAAGCCATTACCAAAATCCGTTATAAAGATAAAGGTGCACTCAGTAATTTATATGCTTCCAACAATGGCATCCGTGCCCGCTTTTACGAAAATGTAAAAGGCATAGCACCGGGGCAGAGTGCGGTTTTTTATGAAGGCAATGATGTGATTGGTGGGGGGATTATACAGAGAGGGGAACTTGTTTTGGGGTAGGTGTTTGTTAAAGAAGTTAAAAGGGTTAAAGAGGGTAATAATAGTAATGAACATTTATTTTCCAACATACTTTTCATGCTTAACGCTCTTTAACCTTTCTAACTTCTTTAACCCTTTTAACTTCCTTGACTCCTCCTCAACAAAGCAGCAAACATTGAATCCGCTTTCAATTCATATCCACGAAGCAATTCCATCCTCACTAATTCAAATTCACCAGTTTCCAAAAGAAGATTTACCTGTGCTTCATTTTCTTTTTCAAAAACAGAACAGGTGATATACAGCAGATATCCATTTTCATTGATATGTGAAATCATGTTACGCAAAATCTTGGTTTGCAAATCTGCATATTCAGCAATGCAATCCTCTGTAAAAAAATACAATTGCTCAGGTGTTCTTCCCCAGGTACCACTACCGCTGCAAGGTGCATCGCAAATAACCACATCAAATTTTGACTTTTGTCCCGCCAATGGCGGGATGACTTTTGAATTACTAAGATCTGTAATAAAGGACGCATACTGCGTAATACCCGCGCTTTCAAATCTTTCTTTTAAATTTTTCAGAATGGAGGGTCGTATATCTGAAACGGTTAGCTCAATATTTTTAATGGTATCGTATGCCAGCAAAGACTTACCACCACTGGCTGCACAGCAATCCCAGAGCGTGAGTCGTGAGGGGTAAGACGTGAGGGGTGAGAGGAATTCGGCTATGCGTTGTGAGTTGTAATCTTGAATGACCACTTCTTTATCAATAGATAGAATCGTGTCAAGCTTTGTTGTATTTGTAAAAGACAAGCAAGTGGGTGTTACTTGTTGAAAGGATATTTGTTGTGCTGTTATTTGCTGAAGTACTTTCTTTTCATATCCTGGTCGTATTCTGAGAAACAGGTTAGGTTGAATAAAATGCGACTGATTAAAACTATCAGCCTCTATCTCTTTACTCAAAGCATCTTTCCATGGAAAAATTGTTGTGATAGAGAAAGAAGCATATTGGGATCTAATAAATTCAATTCTTTGTGGCAGGTTTTCACTCCAGTTATCTATCCATAGCTGCTCAAATAAAATATGCCATTCGTTAACTTGATCGTTGCATAAAAAAATAGACATCCGCAATCTGTCTTCAACAGCCAGATCTTTTACTGCATGGCCCAGTCTGTAATAACCATAACAAAGATGCGCAATCAGTTTCCTGTCTTTCGAGCCATGCTTCTTATGTTGTGCAAAATAGTTTTTTAAAAAATGGACAAGCGGAACACTACCATCATAGGCACGTATCAAAGAAACAGCTGTATTAAAATAAGATTGATAACGCATACTGCTAAGCCAATTAAAAAACCTGTTGCAAAAAGGCAACAGGTTCAAATATAAGTGATGCTTTATTAAAACGTTATAAGATGCTTGTGTAGACTATACTTCCAGCAAAGTCTTCACAGGATCTTTACCCATCAACAACAGTTCAGGATTCTCTAATAAATCTTTCACCCTTACCAAAAAACTCACGCTTTCTCTTCCATCAATAATTCTATGGTCGTAGCTCAACGCCAGATACATCATGGAACGAATTACTACCTGACCATTGATAGCCATCGGGCGTTCCTGTATCTTATGCATACCCAAAATAGCACTCTGCGGAATATTGATAATAGGTGTACTCATTAAACTGCCAAACACACCTCCATTGGTAATGGTAAACGTACCTCCCTGCAAATCTTCTGTGGTTAATTTACTGTCGCGCGCCTTACCAGCCAGCTCCACTACTTTCTTTTCAATATCTGCCATACCCAAACTTTCTACATTGCGCATTACCGGAACGGTTAAGCCTCTCGGTGTACTTACCGCGATACTGATATCAGCATAATCGTGGTAAACAATATTATCTCCATCAATGTAAGCATTCACCGAAGGCCATTCGCCCAAAGCAATGGCACAGGCTTTGGCAAAGAAACTCATGAAGCCAAGGTTTACACCGTGGATCTCTTTGAATTTATCTTTGTATTGTTTACGCACATCCATAATGCGTGTCATGTCCACTTCATTAAAAGTGGTTAGCATGGCGGTTGTATTTTTTGATTCAACCAAACGGCGACTGATGGTTCTGCGCAGGCTACTCATTTTTTCCTGGCGAACAACGCGTGTAAACAATTCGTTTCCGGCAAAAGCTTTTTTACCCGGGTTGTTCAATGCTTCCAGCACATCATGCTTCATTATTTTACCACCCGTGCCGGATGCTTTGATAGAAGTTAGATCTACTTTTTTATCTGCAATGATAGCAGATGCAACTGGTGTTGCTTTGATATCATTTGGTACAGCAGTAACAGGAGCCTGAGTTACGGGTTGCTGGTTACCGGTTACAGGAGCTTCAGCTTTGGTAACAGGTGCAGCAGCGGCTGCTCCTTCTGGTTTTGTGGCCGTTTCATCTATCTGTGCCAGTACATCTCCAATGGTCAGGGTATCTCCTTCTTTGGCAAGTGGCTTTAATATGCCTGCTTTTTCTGCATTTACTTCAAAAGTGGCTTTCTCACTTTCCAGTTCGGCAATCACTTCATCGCGCTCAACCCATTCGCCTTCTTTTTTTGTCCATTTCAGTAAGGTTACTTCACTGATGGATTCGCCGATGGTAGGAACTTTTATATCGATCATAAAAACGTATTTCTGTTAAGAGATTTCTTTTTTGATTACTGCTGATTAAATACCAAATGCTGTTTCAATAATTTCTGTCTGCTCCTGCACATGTACTTTGTGGTAACCGGTAGCCGTTGATGCACTGGCATTACGGCTGATAACCCCAAAGTTGATAGACTTCAAATTCATTTGCAGAAAAGAGGCAGCCCCCATATTCAATGGCTCTTCCTGTATCCAGAACCAGGTGGCTTTGCTGTATTTTCTATGCAGCATATCCAGTTGTTTTTGTGGTAAAGGATAAATCTGTTCCAGCCTTACAATAGCAATATCTTTTCTGTTTTCTTTCAATTGTTTTTCCGCCAGTTCAAAATAGAGTTTACCACTGCATAGCAATACTTTCTTTACCTGTGCTGCATCATCTACAAAACCATCATCAATCAATTCTTTAAAGCCACCTTTTGTAAACTCACTGATATGGCTAAACGTAGCCGGGTTACGCAGATTTGCTTTGGGCGAAAAATTAATCAACGGCTTACGGAAACTCCATGCCAGTTGTCTTCTCAACACATGAAACAGGTTGGCTGCACTGGTAATATTCGTGATCACGATATTGTACTCGGCACACATTTGTAAAAAGCGTTCCATACGGGCACTGCTGTGTTCGGGGCCCTGCCCTTCATAACCGTGTGGCAATAACATCACTACTCCATTTTGTCGCTGCCATTTTTGTTCACCTGCAGCGATAAACTGGTCGATCATGGTTTGTGCACCATTGGAGAAATCACCAAACTGTGCTTCCCACAATACCAATGCGTTGGGGTTAGCCATAGCATACCCATATTCAAAACCCAGTACTCCATACTCACTCAACAAAGAATTGTAAATGCGGAATTTTTCCTGGTTTTCCTGGAAATGATTCAGGCGGTTATATCCCTTGTTCGTCGTTTCATCGCGTAAAATAGCATGTCGATGACTGAACGTTCCGCGTTGCACATCCTGCCCGCTCATACGTACAATATTTCCATCCAGCAGGATAGAACCATAGGCCATTAGCTCCGCTGTTGCCCAATCTATTTTTTGTTCTGTTTCCAGTACTTTAATCTTATCCTGCAATAATTTTTCTACTTTCTTTAATGGCTGAAATCCTTCCGGCCATTTCATCAGGCTATTGAATAATTTTTTGGCTTCTTCTTCCTCAATAGCTGTTGTTGGTGATGAATCAAAATCTTCTGCTTTTGCTTTACGCAAACTTTTCCAGGCTAGTTCGGGTTGCTGGTAATGGTAAGGCAATGGATTTTGTTTTACATCATCCAGTCTTTCCTGCAAATCGGCCCAGAATTTTTTCTCCATGTCTTTGGCCAGTTCTCTTGCATCCGCTTCTCCATTCTCTATCAGAAACTGTGTGTAAATTTCTCTTGGATTCTGGTGCTTATCAATCAACGCATACAACTGTGGCTGTGTGTATTTAGGATCATCCCCTTCATTGTGTCCATGCTTTCTGTAACAAACCATATCAATAAAGATATCGCTGTTAAACTCCTGCCGGTATCGGGTAGCGATCTCTGCACATTTCACAACGGCTTCTGCATCATCTCCATTTACATGCAATACAGGTGCCTGCACCATGGCCGCCACTGAAGTACAGTAATCAGCACTTCGGGCATCATCAAAATCTGTGGTAAAACCAATCTGGTTATTGATCACAAAATGTATAGTTCCTCCAGTATAATAACCACGCAGGTTACTCATTTGTAATACTTCATACACAATTCCCTGACCCGCCACAGAGGCATCACCATGAATGAGTATGGGTAATATTTTATCAAAATCACTCTGATACAATACATCCGCCTTGGCTCGCGCAAAACCCACTACTACAGGATCTACCGCTTCCAGATGCGAAGGATTGGGCATCAGTTTCAGGTGCATGGTTTTATTGTCGGCTGTTAGCACTTCACTACCATACCCCATATGGTATTTTACATCGCCACTACCCATGGTTTGATCCATGGTGGCCGTTCCTTCAAACTCACTAAAGATCTGCTCATAGGTTTTACCCATGATATTGGCAAGAATATTTAAACGCCCCCTGTGTGCCATACCAATCACTACTTCATGCACCTCATTATTGGCGGCAATGTTGATGATGGCATCCAATGCAGCAATGGTTGTTTCACCACCCTCCAGCGAAAAACGTTTCTGACCAATGTATTTTGTGTGAAGAAATTTCTCAAACATCACTCCTTCATTCAATTTCTCCAGAATGCGTTTTTTCTTTTCAAGACCCAGCGATTGTGAAAAATTCTTTTCCATCTCAGTGGTCAGCCAATCTATTTTTACCTGGTCACTGATGTATTTGAATTCAATCCCTACATGTTTTGCATAGGTATTTTCCAGATGGGATAAAATATTTTTCAATGTGGTAGCACCCAATCCTATTAAGTTACCTGCCTGGTACACGGTATCCATATCCGCTTCGGATAAACCAAAAAAAGCAAGATCCAAATTGGCTCCCCTGTCTTTTCTGGCGCGAATAGGATTGGTTTTGGCCAGCAAATGCCCTTTGTTACGATAGCCGAGTATCAATCGGTATACCCTGATCTCTTTCATCCAGTCAATACCGGATGAAGCTGTACTCCCTGCAGATGCAACAGCACCGGCGGCCTGACCATTGGCTACTGCAAAATCAAATCCTTCGAAGAATTTTTTAAGATCAGGATCAATACTGGCAGGATCTTTTATAAAATCCTGATATAAGCCTTCAATGTAAGCGGGATGAGAGTTGGTGATGTATGAAAAGTCCTTCATTTGGCGAAATTGTGCGTCTTTGGGTCAAATAGTTGGCAAATATCGGTCATTGAAGGCAGAAAAAAAGCCTAAATGGGGGAGAAAGTCGGAAAAGTCGGTAAGTCCGTAAGTCCGTAAGTTGTGTAGGCAAATTCCTCCTCTAAAACGGACTTCCCGACTTACTGACTTTCGGACTAACAAACCTTTTTCCACATTTTTTACTTTAAATTTCTCAAATTCAGTTCCAGCCCTTACCTTTGCCGTCCTGAAAAAAACAATACATGGCAAACCATTCAGCTACAAAGAAAGATGTGAGACAGGCTACTAAACGCCGCGATCGTAACCGTTACTATGGTAAAACTACCCGTAATGCGATCCGTGTTTTGAAAACCAGCACCGAAAAAAAGACCTACGAAGAGCAATTGCCTGATGTAGTTTCTATGATCGATAAACTGGCTAAGCGTGGCATCATTCACAAAAACAAAGCAGCTAACCTGAAAAGTAAGCTGACCAAGAAAGCACAAACCATCGCTTAAACTGCGATTACAATATTTTTATAACCAACCGGTGAAAACGGTTGGTTTTTTTATGCCCCTGCTTCAACACTTGTTGCCTTGGCCAAGGTAACGGTAAACCGGTTTACATCATTTGAAATGGGTGTATAGGTAATGGTTCCTTTATGGATGGAAATAAACCGGTACACAATAGATAAACCCAACCCATACCCTTTGCTGGTTAATGCATTACCTCCCCGGAAAAACGGCACCATGATACTTTCTTTTTCATCGGCAGGTAATTGTGTTCCGGTATTATCTAAATGAATAAAAATAGCCTCGCCATCTGCATCAAGGGTAATATGTAACTTATGATCTACTGAATACGTGTAGGCATTCTTGATCAGGTTAGAAAAAGAAGATTTCAAGAGCGATTCATTGCCCCTAGTGGTAAAATCATCATCATTATCCGGAACCGATGCAAAAGTGATCTGTACCTGCAGGTCAGGAAACATTTTTTTGGATTGACTTACCGTTTCAAAGATCAATTCATCAATGCGCAGCAAAGGCCAGTCGCTTACATAACCCATATGTTCAAACTGCGATATCAGCAGCAGCGAATTGGTAAGCTCAATCATTTCCTGTTGTTCCTCTTTAATGGAACGCAGGGTCTGTTTATATTCTGTAACCGACAAATCCCTATTCAAGGCAGACTCTGTTTGTGAGAGCATCGTAGCAAGTGGCGTACGTAATTCATGGGAAGCGTGGTACACGAAGTTTTTTTGAAATTCAAATGCCTTACTCAATCTTTCCAACATCGCATTAAAGTTGCGGGCTATTTCATTGATCTCGTCATGGGTGGATGATTCATCTACTCTTTCAGTTAAATTCTGAACCGTTGTTTTTTTCATTTGCAACCCAAGTTCCCTAAGTGGTTTCACTGCTTCTTGAACAAAGAAAAAAGAGAGTACACCAGTTAAAAATAGTCCACCAAAGAAAACAATGATTAGAATGATCCGCAAATTCTTCAAACGTATAAACCCCTGCCTGTCGTACCCGGAAACAAAAACATATGAACCTGATTCGGCTATATAAATGGCTGCATGTTGTGTATTGTTATCGTCTTTATAACGGAATTCTTTACCAGAACGAATTTGGGAAAGTGTAACAGGTACTGGCTTAATTTTCATTGTATCTGGGAAACGGAAAACTACTGTGCGGCTAGAATCCAGAATATATACCTGCTCGTAAAAAAGCGCTTTATCATGTATTTCTTTAATGAGTTGGTAGGCTACTTTAGGATCATCCTGTTTGATATCGTTGAAGATATTATATACTTCCACGCCTTCCTTACTAACCCTTTTGTAATAATCCTCTTCGCGGCTATTGTAGAATAAAACATAGATCGTAATACAGGAGATTAGCAGGATAATACCCACAAAAAAAGTAAATAGTAGTGCAAAACGAAACTTCAGGTTCATTACACACCCGTATTTATTTGATATAATACCCAAACCCGGGCTTAGTATGTATCAGCTTTTGTTCAAAAGGCTTATCTATCTTATTTCTGAGAAAACTGATATATACTTCAATGGTATTGGTACCAGTATCAAAACTCAGATCCCATACTTTTTCAAGAATCTCTTGTTTTGAAATTACACGGTCGGTATTTCTGGCCAATAATACCAGCAGCGTAAACTCTTTAGCGGTAAGGTTAATATTAATACCATTTCGTGTTACCGACTTTTTCAAAAAATTAATCTCCATATCGGCTACCACAATCTTATCCGATTCCGCAGGCAGTTCTGATCTTTTCAAAAACACTTTAACCCTGGCAAACAACTCACTAAAATGAAAAGGCTTAACAACATAATCATCGGCGCCAATATTAAAAGCCTCTACTTTATCATGTATCTCCCCCGCGGCCGTAAGCATGATAATCGGTATTTTCTTATTCTGCTCCCGAAACTCTTTACATAGTACATGACCGTTTTTATATGGGAGATTGATATCCAGCAACACAAGTGAATATGACTGCTGACTAAACAAACGGGAAGCTTCCAGTCCATCTACCGCTATATCAGTTTGGTACCCATTGCTGTTTAGTTCATCACGAATGATCTTACCTAATTTTACCTCGTCCTCTACTAATAATATTTTGTGCTTAACCACCATATCTTGCCTTGGATTTTGGTCTTAAAATAAGTAAAAAAAACTGTTCAGGATATTTTACTTTTTCCCCTTAGTGTATCACTATAAAATAATTCAGTATTCCATGCCGCTGATTCGCAGATTATAAGCCGAAAATTTGCGAACCTGCCTTGCCGGCAGGCAGGTCTGTGGCTAGAATTCTACCCTTTCTAGTGAGTTTTAACCTGGCACACTGCTCATTTCAGTTGGTATGAAAATAAAAAAAGATAGCCACAGAGACTATCTTTTTCTATAGAAACCAATCACTTTACTCAATCCGTTTCACCTCACCGCTACCACTAACATTTTGTTTAACTGAAGGGTTACCCTTATAAAATACCGAACCCACTCCGGCAATACGAACATCAAGGTTCATATCCGCAAACACTTTTACATCTCCACTACCCGCTATTTTTACTACGGCTGATTCTGATTTCAAATTATCTGCATTGTAATCGCCCACGCCGTTGATGTGTATTTTCTGGCTTTTGGTTTCGCCACTAAGTTCCATTGAACCGCTACCTGAAATATCGGCATCAATACTTGGGGTATTCACTTCCATTTTAATATCTCCTGTGCCGGCTATTTTCAATGTTAACCTATCCCCGCCCGTGAACTTGTTTTTACCAACAATATTCCCACTGCCGGATAAGGTTACCCTTTCCAGTTTACTGGTGGTGATATAAATCTTAACCTCATGATCTGTTGAATAATTGATCCGCTCTTTTGATTTGATCACCAATACACCATCTTCTTCATTGGTAAATATGTAGGGAAGAATGTTCTCATCTCCTTCTACCCTAACCGAAGTAACCGGGCCCTGGGTAATTTCTACCTCATAACTGCCTTTCAGCGTAATACGCTCGGCACGGCTGATATCGCGATCCTGCGTAACAATAATACCGTTGCCTTTAATGCGCTTGTACCCCATCATACGGCAGGAAGACAAGAAAAGCAGGCTGGCGGCTAAAAAAAGAAAAAACGTTTCATAGCATGGTTTTGAAGCTGAAAGTTAGCAAAAACCTGTGTGAACCCATTGCCTTTCCACCTGTATTCTTAACCGCCTGTCAGGCATTTACGCAAGAAATTTCTGTTACCTTCGCAGGCATGACAGAAAAAATACTGATTCTCGATTTTGGAAGCCAATTTACCCAGCTGATTGCCCGTGCAGTAAGGGAAGCGAATGTGTTTTGTGAGATTATTCCGTTTCAAAAACCGTTTACCATTGAACCTGAATTGAAAGGTATTATTCTTAGCGGTTCGCCCTTCAGTGTGAATGAAGAAAATGCCCCATCGGTAGATGTTGCTGCCTTTATTCAGAAAGTTCCCGTTTTAGGAGTTTGTTATGGTGCACAGTTAACAGCTAAAAACTTTGGCGGGCGTGTAGATAAATCCAACAAGCGGGAATACGGTCGCGCCAAACTGCATATTCAACAACCCGATATCTTATTCCGGGATGTAGCGGAGCAATCACAGGTATGGATGAGCCACAGTGATTCCATTACTCAATTACCCGAAGGTTTCGATATTCTCGCTACCACAGAAAGTATTCCGGTTGCCGGTTTTAAAAAAAACGGTACCGATACCAAACCCTTATACGGTATTCAGTTTCACCCGGAAGTATACCATTCCATCGAAGGCAAAAAAATCATTAATAATTTTTTACTGGAGATCTGCGGATGCAGCCAGAACTGGACACCCGCTTCGTTTGTAAACGAAACCGTTGCCCGTTTAAAAGAACAGATAGGCGATAGTCATGTAATTATGGCATTGAGCGGTGGGGTAGATAGTACAGTAGCCGCAACACTTATCAGTAAAGCCATTGGTGAAAGACTGCATGGTATTTTTGTAGACAATGGCGTATTGCGAAAAGATGAATTTCAACAGGTATTGGATACATACGAGACCATAGGTTTGAATGTAACCGGCATTGATGCGAAACAACTATTTTACGATGCCTTTAAAGACAAAACCGATCCGGAACAGAAAAGAAAAGTGATTGGTAAATTATTCATTGATGTTTTTCATGAAGAATCTAAAAAAGTACAAGGCGTAAAATTCCTTGGGCAAGGAACTATTTATCCGGATGTGATCGAAAGTGTAAGTGTTCATGGCCCTTCGCAAACCATTAAATCGCACCATAATGTTGGCGGACTTCCTGATATTATGCATCTGGAACTGGTAGAACCGTTGCGTTATTTATTTAAAGATGAAGTGCGCAAAGTTGGATTGGAACTGGGGATACCTGCAGATATGATTAACCGACATCCTTTTCCCGGCCCGGGTTTGGCTATCCGCATTTTGGGTGAAGTAACTGAGGAGAAAGTACAATTGTTACAGGCAGCAGATGATATATATATCAAAGGTTTAAAAGAATTCAATCTTTATACCTCAGTATGGCAGGCAGGAACGATATTATTACCGGTAAAAAGTGTGGGAGTCATGGGCGATGAAAGAACCTACGAATTCACAGTAGCGCTACGAGCCGTAACTTCTGTGGATGGTATGACGGCAGACTGGGCGCATTTACCTTATGAATTTCTGGCACATATTTCGAACGAGATCATTAATAATGTGCGGGGTATTAACCGGGTGGTATATGATATCAGCAGTAAGCCCCCGGCTACGATTGAGTGGGAATAAGCATTTCAGCGGTATTATAAAAATAATGTTATGCGTTGGTTGAAACAGTTGTTGATTGCACTTACCTTTTTTGGGTTGGCCATAACTGCCAAAACACAAGCGCCTGTAGCCACGATAAAAATAGCCGTATTTGCCCCGGTCTATCTTGATTCTGTATTTGAGAATGGTATTTACAAACCTGGTAAAAATAATTTTCCCAAATACATTTTACCGGGACTTGATTTTTACAACGGCGTAATGTTGGCCATCGATTCATTAAGTAAAGAGAATGCACCCATTGAAGTATTGTTTTATGATACCAAAAGCGAGGCTGTTTCTATTGATGAAGTTATTGCCGACTCTGCTATGCAGGATGTATCAATGATCATTGCCAGTTTCAACAACAGGAACGAGATCAAATCTTTGGCTGATTTTGCATTGGAGAAAAAGATCTTACTCATTTCCGCCACCTATCCTAACGATGGTGGACTTACCAGTAATCCTTATTTCGTATTACTAAATCCAACCTTACGTGCCCATATTGAAGCTGTATACAAATTCTTACATCGCAGCTATCCTTTGGAAAACATTACACTATTTAGAAAAAAAGGGAATACGGAAGATATCATACAGTCTATGCTGGCTGATATGAATAAAAATACACCCGGTATCCCTTTAAAATTAAAATCAGTAGAATTAACGGATAGTTTTTCTGCACAACAGGTAACTGCTTACTTAGACAGTACCAAAAAGAATATCATTGTTTGTGGCACATTGGATGAAGCGTTTGGTACAAATCTTACAAAAGCATTAAGTAGTTCAAAATCATATAAAACCATTGCTGTTGGCATGCCTACATGGGATGCCCTGAGAGATATTAGTAACGGATTGGAAGTAGTATACACTACTCCATATCATTTTACCAGAATCGATAAATTAAGTTTACAGCTGAATGAAAAATATAAAATAAAATATGAAGGTCGCCCCAGCGATTGGGTGTACAAGGGGTTTGAATCGATGTATCATTTCACTAAGCTGCTTTTGAAATACGGAGTTGATTTGCCCAATCATCTTTCGGATAAATCATTTAAACTGTTTAATGATTTTGATATTCAACCTGTAAGTACCAATAAAGAAATCATTGGCACCGATTATCTGGAGAATAAAAAATTATACATCATCCGTAAAATAGATGGTAAGATCAAATCGGTAAATTAGGGATAAGATCGCTTTTCTGTAAAAGATCTATTTACAGCAAAGACACAAGTGCGCCAGGTTTCGCCAGGTCCAATTATTAAAACCTTGCGTACCCTCGCGTCCTTGTGCCTTTGCGGTTACATCTACCCGAACAAACAGCAAGAAATATCGTTGTATTGTTAGCATGAAACAAGCCAAAGGAAATAAATCATACCTCCCCACCAAAAACTGTGAAACCTGTGGTCGCCCTTTCAGTTGGCGAAAAAAATGGGAAAAAGTATGGGATGAAGTAAAATACTGCAGCGATAAATGCCGGCATAATAAAAATACCAAAAGCCCTTCCACAAATATCGTTTCCTGATACGGTTTCTCATTACATTACAGCGATTATTGATTGAAGATGAAACTGCAGAAAACAAATGGCTACACCATCATTCACCAATGGCTTTCTGCCAAAGGGTTTACCCCTTTTGTTTTTCAAACAGAAACCTGGCAGGAGATCATTAACCTGCAAAGCGGACTGGTAAATGCCCCCACCGGCTGCGGTAAAACCTATTCTGTTTTTATAGGCGCATTGATTCAATATATCAATCATCATCCGGATGAGTTCCTTACTAAAAAATACAACGGACTTCAATTACTATGGATCACTCCCTTGCGTGCATTGGCAAAAGATATTGGCCGCGCTATGGAAGAAGCCATTGCCGAACTGGGCCTTCAATGGAAAGTAGGCATTCGCAATGGAGATACGAATACCAGTGAACGGCAGAAGCAAAAACGTAATATGCCCGAAGTCCTCATTATTACACCTGAAAGCCTGCACTTATTACTCGCACAAAAAAACTATCCGGAAATATTCTCTACACTACGCATTATTGCTGTTGATGAATGGCATGAACTGCTGGGCAGCAAACGCGGTGTTCAAGTGGAGTTGGCGGTAAGTAGAATTGTGAATTGTAAAAAGTCCATGGTCCATAGTCCATGGACCATGGACCATGGACTCTCTATCTGGGGCATCAGTGCTACCATTGGTAATCTTGCAGAAGCAAAAGATGTATTAATGGCTTCATTGCAAAAAGAGGGTGTGATTGTTAGTGCGAAGATGGATAAACAAATTTCAGTTGAATCTATTATACCTGATGAAATAGAAAAATATCCATGGGCAGGTCACCTCGGTATTAAACTGGCAGAAAAACTGGTTCCCATAATAGAGCGGCACAAGACCACACTCATTTTCATTAACACAAGGGGCATGAGTGAAACATGGTACCAGACCTTACTAACCGTTGCACCACAATTGGCCGGTGCCATTGCCTTACATCATGGAAGTATTGAACAGGAATTGAGGCTATGGGTAGAAGATGCATTGCATACAGAAAAATTGAAAGCGGTAGTTTGCACATCAAGCCTCGATTTGGGTGTAGACTTCAGACCTGTTGATGCCGTGATTCAAGTGGGCTCTCCTAAAGGCGTAGCCCGGTTTTTACAACGTGCCGGCAGAAGCGGCCACAGGCCCGGCGAAATAAGCAAGATTTATTTTCTGCCCACACACTCGCTCGAATTACTGGAAGTCGCCGCTTTAAAACAGGCCATTGCAGAAATGGCCATTGAAAGCAGAGAACCCATGTTATTATGCTTTGATGTATTACTTCAGTTTTTATGTACACTGGCCATTGGCGATGGATTCGAAGCAACTGCGTTATTCAAAGAAATCAAACAAACTTATTGCTTTGCAGACATTACCGAAGCAGAATGGCAGGAAATATTATTGCACTTAACCATTGGTGGCAAAGCCTTACAGCAATATGATGAATATAAAAAAGTAGAAGTTGAAAATGGGCTCTATCAAATAAAGAACCGCCGCATTGCCATGCGTCACCGGATGCATATTGGCACCATTGTTAGCGATGCCATGCTGAAAGTGAAAATGATAAACGGTGGATTTGTAGGTGTGATAGAAGAATGGTTTATCAGTCGTTTAGAACCGGGCGATGTTTTTACACTGGCAGGTAGAAACCTGGAATTAGTGATGATCAAAGACATGAGTGTGATGGTACGAAAATCATCTTCCAAAAAATCGATCGTTCCATCCTGGATGGGCGGGCGTATGAGCTTAACAGCCAATCTCGGAAGAATCCTTCGCGAAACTTTTAATAAGGTACTGATTGATGAAGATGACATTGAATTAAAAAGTTTACACGGTTTATTTGAACTGCAACAGCAATTATCGCATATACCGCGTAACAACGAATTGTTAGTAGAACAGATAGAAGATAAAAACGGCTATCATTTGGTTGTATATCCTTTTGAAGGAAGACAGGTACACGAAGCCATGAGCGCCATTCTGGCTCATCGCATTGGAAAAATCACACCCATTACATTTTCCATTTCGATGAATGATTATGGTTTTGAATTATTGAGCGATCAACCCATACCGGTAGATGACAGTAATGTACGGGAATTGTTTACCACAGAAAACCTGCTGGCCGATATTCAGAAAAGTGTGAACAATACAGAAATGGCCAAACGGAAATTCCGTGACATCGCTGTGATTGGTGGTTTGCTTTTTCAGGGAATGCCGGGCGAGCAAAAAAAAGCAAGGCACCTGCAATCCTCCGCTTCATTACTGTTCAAGGTTTTTGATGAATACGACCCGGGCAACATTTTATTAAAACAGGCTTATCAGGAAGTATTGATGCAACAGATGGATGAAGTGCGTTTGCGATTGGCATTACAAAGAATGTATGCTTCTGAAATCATAGTAAGTTTTCCAAAAAAAATAACCCCACTCTCCTTCCCTATTATTGTAGATGGATTGAACCGGAATCATTTTTCATCTGAGAAACTGGAAGACAGGGTTAGAAAAATGCAACTCCAACTCGAGAAATAACTGCGCCTTTGCGCCTTTGCGTGAATATTTTTCTCGCTAAGGCGCAAAGGCGCAGTTAAGGTCCTGTATGCTTAGTATCTTTACCCGATAAGTATGACTGCTCCTGTACAACACATCATTCACAACAATACTTTCTGGCTTTCCCCGCAACGTTGTTTGTTTTGGGAGGAAGAGCAGGCCTTGATCGTATCTGATTTACATTTTGGCAAAACAGGGCATTTTAGAAAGAATGGCATTCCTGTTCCGCAAAGTATTTTTCAGGAAGACCTGCAGCGACTGGTTGACCAGATCAGCTATTTTAAACCCAAAAAAATCATTGCTGTTGGAGATTTGTTTCACAGTGTAGCCAATCAGGAAATGGACTGGTTTTTAAAATGGCGCAATGATTTTCTGGAACTGGAATGTATTCTTGTAAAAGGTAATCACGATATTCTCCACAATGATTGGTATGCGAAAGCATCTATCCGTGTAGAGCATGGAACCTATACAATTTCACAATTTGATTTTGTACACGATCCTGCTGATGTAACAGGCCCTTCAGACCGCTACGTATTTTCTGGGCACCTGCACCCCGGTGTTCACATTAATGGATTGGGCAAACAAAGTCTGCAGTTCCCCTGTTATTATTTTAGTAAGCGAATGGCTATTCTACCTGCCTTTAGTAAGTTTAGTGGCCTTGCCATTATCCGAAAAAAGAAAACGGATACAGTATATGCCATTGTAAATAACACTTTAGTTTCTATGTAATGATCCGAATTGCTTTCGATCCCATATATGCGCATCCATTACCAGAAGGACATCGTTTTCCTATGTTGAAATATGAACTCATTCCAGAGCAACTACTGTATGAGGGAAGCGTTACACCCGATCACTTTTTTACACCGCAACCCTGTAAGGAAGAAATTGTGTTGCTTACACATAACAGGGAATACCTGGATAAATTACTACAGCAAACCCTTTCTCCCTCTGAACAAAGAAAAATCGGCTTTCCCCAATCGCCCGAATTAACACAAAGGGAATTGATCATTACGCAGGGTACCATTGATTGTTGCCTGCATGCTTTTGAAAGTGGTGCCTCACTGAATGTGGCCGGTGGCACACACCATGCATTCAGCAACAGAGGCGAAGGTTTTTGTTTATTGAATGATATGGCCATTGCATCAAACTATTTATTGCAAGAGCGATTAGCCAAACAAATACTCATCATCGATCTGGATGTGCACCAGGGAAATGGAACAGCCAAAATATTTGAGAACGAACCAAGGGTATTTACTTTCAGTATGCATGGCGGACACAATTATCCTTTTCACAAAGAAGTTTCTGACCTGGATATTCCGTTGAAAGATGGAACAGATACTACTGCTTACCTGCAAATTCTTTCTGATACATTACCAGAATTAATTGATAAGGTAAACCCGGATTTTGCTTTTTATCTCTCCGGTGTTGATATTTTAGAAACAGACAAGTTTGGTAAATTAAAAGTAACGATGGAGGGATCCAAAGAAAGAGACCGAATTGTTTTTACACTACTCAAGCAAAACAAGATCCCCGTTACCGTTGCCATGGGTGGCGGCTACTCGCCCGATGTGAAAGTGATTGTAGAAGCGCATTGTAATACGTTCCGGATGGCAAAGGATATTTACGGATAATACAAAACGTCATTTCGAAAGAAGCGTAGCGAAGAGAGAAATCTGCTACTCGATGAGCAGATTTCTCTCCCGCTAAAGCGGGATCGAAATGACGTTTATTATGTTAATATCAATTCATCTTTTTCTTCAAACTGCTCACCTGCTCCTGCAAATTATTTACCATACCTGCCAGCTGGTTTACATCCCAACGGGGGGCGGTATTGGCCTTTTGCATAATGTACACAGCTTTCCAGACTTCAAGCACATCTTCAGAACTTACATTGTAAGGCTCATATTGAGGATTATCTGATAACAATGTGATCTTATTTTTAACCCGGTTGTTTTTAATGATGCGCTTATACACCACGCCTTCATTCTTAGAGAGAACCACATAGGTATTGCTGTTCTTTACATCTTCCAGGTCTTCTACTTTTTCACCAACAATTACACTACCACTTGGGGTTGGCAACATACTGTCACCCACAATTTCAAAAGCACGGTATTGCCCGGGCCCTAACATTGGAAGGGTAAACGTATTCAGTTCATCAACAAACTCCGGATCACCGTAACCTGCCAGGTAACCTGCTGCCGCTTTCACAGGTACAAAACGAATTTCAGTTACTTCCACTTCCATTTTTAACTGGCGGCGTTTTTCAATGTAACTGAGGGCCTTGGGGGCCGACAGGTCTTTGAATAAAAAATCTTCTAGGCTTAATTTAAAAGTGTTGCAAATCTGCTCCATCACTTCCAGCCTGGGTTCGGCACGCTCTTCTTCATAAGCCCCTACTAAAGATCTTTTGATCTTGAGTTTGTTGGCAAATTCTTCCTGCGTCCAGCCACGCAGCTTGCGGAGATAACGTAGATTTTTTCCGGCGTTTGACATAACTAATTCATTTAGTTAGCAATTTACTAACATTTTTAGTTATTCGCCAAATTTATTTTTTTGTTTGGATAAGAGCCTGTTTAAAAGTAAAGTTTTCAATAACCATATATCTATTGAAATTTCATAACAAGTGCATTATTTATCTCGATAAGCACCTCTCAAGCTCACGGCTCACAGCTAATAGCTATAAGCTTACAACGAAAAGCTTGCATTTTTTATTCCATTGCCGCTCGCCTGACCGGCAACAACTCCCTCAACACCAATTCATCCATCTTTTTAGGCAAACTTGTATTGATGACGTACTTTTCTTTCCCAAAACAAAACGGACTCATGAAAAAACTGTTCTTTATTATCCTCTCTACCATTGCCACCACTTCTTTTGCGCAAACCAATGCGGTGTGGACAGACGATCTCATCATCACACCCGAACGTTCCAATTTTGAAAAAACATCTACCTATGGTGATGTGATGAATTTCATCAATACCATCAAAACCAAAAGCCCATATATACAAATATCAAGTATTGGTAAAAGCCCCATGGGAAAAGAGATCCCGCTGGTAATACTTGCCAAACCCGCCATCAGTACTCCCGAGCAGGCAAGGGCTTCCGGCAAACCTGTGATTTATATTCAAGGAAATATTCATGCCGGTGAAGTGGAAGGAAAAGAAGTGACGATGATGCTGATGCGCGATATTTTATTAGGCAGTAAAAGTAATCTGCTCGACAACCAGATCATTTTATTTGTTCCCATTTACAATACCGATAGCAATGATAAAATGGCCAAAGGCTTACGCCCTTCACAGGAGAACAGTCCGCTGGAAACCGGCGAACGTGAAAACAGCCAGGGGCTTGATTTAAACCGCGATGGCATTAAAATGGAAGCCCCTGAAACAAACGGCCTCATACAAAACCTCATCACCGCATGGGATCCGCAGATGAGTGTAGACCTGC
This sequence comes from Sediminibacterium sp., assembly GCA_965283715.1. Lineage (GTDB taxonomy): Bacteria > Bacteroidota > Bacteroidia > Chitinophagales > Chitinophagaceae > Sediminibacterium. The sequence goes on from CBDIPL010000003.1 coordinate 859,066, forward strand.
ATACCACCAATGGTACCTGGCATGGATATTCACTTACCTGGGCACCCAGTTACCTGTATGCAGGTGAAGCAAGTACTTATCAATATACCAATAATCGAATGCTTCCTGCCATCACCAAAAAAGTAAAAGATCAATATGGTTTGTTCTTTGGCCCTTACGGGGATTTTAATGTGCGTGAAGGATGGCCGTTGAAAAATTTTTATACCTATAACCACCATCCCCGTTACATTGTAAACCAGTTTGGCCTGCGTAACAGGATGGCTATTTTAAGTGAGGCATTTGCACATGAACGTTTTTATCAGCGCATTAATACTACATATACGTTTGTAACTGAAATACTGGACCATTGCAACCAGCACGGAAAAGAGATCATGAAAATTAACCATGATGCTGAAATGGCTGCCATTAAAAATATAGTAGACAATGCTGGTAAAGTAAAAAAAGGGGTACGTTATAAAATGGTGCCAACCCCACAAAAGTTAAATGGATTCAGAACCTATGATTATACGGTATTTACCAAACCGGATGGCAGTAAAACCACGTTAAAAAAAGGCAATGTGGTTACTTATAATGATGTTAGTTACTACGGTGCATTTAAAGATACCGTTCAGAGTACAGTACCTAGAGGCTACATCATTCCTGCAGCACAATCTGCCATTGCAGAGCATTTGATGAAACAGGGTGTGAAAGTTGAGAAACTGGAAAAAGATGAAAAAATAAGTGGTGAGATTTTTATGATAGAAAAGTTTACCAAAGCCACCCGTAAATTTGAAGGGCATAATATGGCATCTGCCGAAGGAAAATTTGAAGCGGCTACACAAACTTTTGTAAAGGGAGATTATAAGGTAGATATGGCGCAACCGCTTACCAACCTCATTTTCTATATGCTCGAGCCGCAGTCTGATGATGGACTGTTAACCTGGAACTTCTTTGATAGCTATCTGGATCAACAAGACGTAAAATCAAAGCCTGTTGCCTTCCCGGTATTCAAATATTATGCATGGCCGTTAAATGATAAAGACAAAGTGAAGAAGAAGTAGTTTTTTTGCCACTGATGGCACTGATTTTCACTGAACGATTCAGTGAAAATCAGTGCCATCAGTGGCAATACCCCTCACACTTTATCACACCCACAAAAATCAAATTCGTATCTTGCACCTATGTCGAAAGCGAAGTCTGTAAAGAAAAAACAACCGGTGATCCTGATCACCAATGATGATAGTGTAAATGCACCCGGTATTCGTGCGCTGGTAGAAGCGGTTAAGGGATTGGGCAAGATCATCGTTGTTGCCCCCGATAAACCACAAAGCGGTATGGGCCATGCCATTACCATTGGTAGTCCGTTGCGCCTGCAAAAAGTACATTTGTTTGAAGGGGTGGATACCTATTCCTGCAGTGGTACACCAGTAGACTGTGTAAAATTGGCTGTTGATAAAGTTATTCACGATAAACCCGATATCTGTTTAAGTGGCATCAACCACGGTGCCAATCATTCTATCAATGTCATTTATTCAGGCACTATGTCTGCCGCATTAGAAGCCGCTATTGAAAGTATCCCCAGTATTGGTTTTAGTTTATTGGATCTGAGTATTGAAGCCGACTTTACCGCTGCAAAAAAATATGCCAGAATTATTGTGGAGCATGTACTGAAAAGTAAATCGCTCGATAAACATCTTTGTCTGAATGTGAACTTTCCGAAAGGTGATGAGAAAACAATAAAGGGTATTAAGATTTGTCGCCAGGCCTATGCTAAATACGAAGAAGAATTTGATGAGCGAAAAGATCCGCATGGCCGCCGTTACTACTGGCTAACCGGAGAGTTTGTAAATTTTGACAAAGGAAAAGACACCGATGTATGGGCATTGAAAAATAATTTTGTGAGTGTGGTGCCTGTTCAGTTTGATCTGACCAACCATATCTTAAAAACCAAGCTCGAAAAATCCTGGAAATTCTGATGCTGAAAAAAAACAACCTGAAACTGGGATTGGTATTGGGCTTTCTCGCTCCCTTTCTGGGCTTTGCGCTTTATTACCTGATGCGATTCCGGTTATTTACCATCAAAGAATTCTGGCAGGTATTGATGATGCAGAAATCATTGATATCTGGCATCATAAGTCTGGCACTGATTGTGAATGTGATTGTGTTTACATTGTACATTAATAAAAGACTGGATAAAACGGCTACAGGGGTTTTTATTGCAACCTGCATGTATGCAATAACTGCGTTGATCTTTAAATGGTTTCTCTAAAGGCATTGGTGAAAAAATAGTAGCTCCGCCATTTATTCTAATCTGTTCAAACAATTTTAACTCGTCAGGGCTAAAGCCCATTACCACTTCTTATACGTAACCCCAGCCTTAAGGCTGGGGTTAATGGTACTACAATATAGTACAGGCTTTAGCCATAACTTTTTTGCGCATAAAGGAGACCGATGATTGTAGCGAAAGAATAGTAAATATTACTGTGCTCTCACGATAGAGACGGCGGTTTGCTGCTGGCCATTTGTACCGGTTATGGCTGCTGCTTCTTATACATAACCCCAGCCTTAAGATTGGGGTTATGGTACTACAATATAGTACAGGCTTTAGCCATGACTTTTTTACGATAAAGGTAGACCGATGATTATAGCGAAAGACTAGCAAATATTACTGCCCGGTACCATTTACCTGTGCCTCAAGTGAAAAGCGATAGCGCTTGAGAGCCCTAACGATGGAGTCTGCGGTTTGTTGCTGGCCATCTTCACTGGTAATAAATAATTCTTCTTCGTCATTCGAAAGAAAGCCTACTTCGATTAAAATGGCGGGCATGGCAACGGCCTGTAATACCCAGATCCCCTTTTCATTTCGCTGTTTGGCACCGCGGCTAACACGGCCGGATTTTACAAATTCTTCTTCTACCGTTTCGGCCAGTTTACGGCTTCGCTGGGCATACCCATTAATGCGCATGGAATTGATGAGCCGCTGCGCGGGATTGGTTTCTTCATCAGTGATCAACATGGCTGAATCTGTAAAATTATTCTCAGACAGTGCATCTTCCTTATCCTTTGTTTTACTCACGGCCCAGATATAGGTTTCTGTACCTTTTGCCGGATTGGGTGTATAGTAGGTTCGGTATTCGGGTACTTTTTTCGTTACTTTTTTTCCTTTACGTTTAACGGTTTTGGTAGTATAGCCGGTGATTTCGCTATGCCTGATGGGAGATACATCGTTACAGTGGATGGAAATAAAAAGATCACCTTTAGCGGCATTAGCTTTATTGGCTTTTACAATAGGGCTGTTGTATTCGTCCGTAGTGCGCGTCATGATCACGTCAACATCCGGCATCTCCGCCTGCAGGGTGGCCTGTAGTTTCAGTCCAATGGCAAGGGCCACATCTTTCTCTTCCATTCGCTTACCAGATGCTCCATAAAATTTACCAGCAAGCGCGGCACTACCTCCGTGGCCAGGATCGATTACGATGCGTTTGAGGGGTTGCTTTAGTTGTTTGCTTTTATCGGTCTGTGCAGCTACAAACTGAAAAAGGTTAAAAAAAAGCAACAGCAGTAAAAGAGGGGATCTTCTGATCATTGGAAAAAGATGATACTTTATAACGAAAAAAAGGTTGCATTAGTATGCTAATATAAACAAAACCGGCCCTAGTGGGCCGGTTACGTGTATACATTGTAGTAAGAATAACATTTTACTATTGCGGCAGATTTTGTATTTCTTTAATTGATCATTAGCGTAATGTCTTTTTCTCTTCTTCCAGTACAAGAAAACTGATTGACTGCTCATGAACAGATCTAACCGACTTCCCATTCTGCTGAGCCGGCTTCCATTTGGGGCCTTTGGCAATCATTCTGATAGCTTCTTCTTTAGCACCGTAGCCTGGATCGTTTAGTGCTTTAATATTACTTAAGCCCCCATACTCATCAACAGTAAATGAAACCACTACCGTGTATTTACCGGGTGGACCTCCATGTTTTCTTACAATTTCCTTATCAAGATTCCTCATCAGGTATTTAGACCACGACGATACACCACCAGGAAACTCAGCAGGTGTTTGTCGTTGTAGAAAAATAGTATCTGCAATATTCGAATTTGTATTTAATGAAGTAATTTTTACGTTAGGTAATGCAGGAAGTTTACCATATTTGTTTTCGGCTTTCTTTCTATCAGAGTTAGCTAAAAGATTATAGACTTCCTTTGAGCCGTTTTTCAATTCCACTGTTAAGGTTAGTGGCGATTTCAGAAGGTAAGCATGTTTAACATCCGGGTTTCTACTTTTTAATGCTTTGATACCGGTTGGATCGGATTCATTATAATCTATTACTACAACATCATCCAGTTTCGCGGCAAATTGTTTTTGCTTGGTAGTAATCTCCACAACGCCATTAACTGCCTTGTCACCATATTTTTGAATGGCCTTCTCCCCTTTTAGAACTGAAACAGATTTTATATTGTTTGGATTAAAATTCTCCATAGCAGTTATTTCAGTTGGTTCTCCATCTACAATCCATATTGGCTGTGGACCGCTTCCATTGTTAATGCTCAATCTGTTTGATGAAGAAACTGATAGGCTCTGCGCTGAATCAACTGATTGAAGCGGAAACCCCATACGAACATTATTGGAATGAGGCCTTACGGTTGTTCTTGCTCCAAAATTAGTAACATCTACTGCTTTAGTTCTAACTAGTATCACTCCGTATTTACCCTCACTACCATACAAGGCAGTAGCTGATTCATTTTTTAACACATCAATCGTAGCAATTTTATTAGGATCAATTACCGAGAGTACACTATTGTCAATTTTTATCCCATCTAATATGATCAATGGTTTATTTTCTGCCAGAGAAATCTCTGCTGCCATTTTGCTGACCTCATTTTTAATAACTTTTACTTCTCCACCCTGATTAATCACAACTAATTTGCTGCCATTTTTTACGGTAATGGTATCGGCTTTGAGGATTAGGGTATCTGGTGCATTCCTACTGAATTTAACCAAGTATTCATTTACACCATTTAAAATAGAAACTGCCAATTGTTTGCGGTAGTCGTCATCTTTCAATTTTTTAATGTCATTGCTATTCGTGATAAATCCGGCTTCAATCCACACCCCTGCACTCTGAACTTTCTCGAGAGAGAGTCCATTTTTTCCAGTTTTAATTCCAATTATTTTTTCATTCATAGGAGCAAAAGCGTTGGCTATATCGCTGGCCAGTGCCTGACTAGATAAATAATGACTGGTTTTATTTTTTTCCGCAATATAGAATGCAATACCTGTAGCCGGATTCTCAGTAACCGATCCTCCAGAATGTTTTACAGGAGATGCATTATTGATATGCAGTGAAAGAAAAAGATCAGGATGGTATTCGTTAACTAATTCAATGGTCTTATTTGCCGGAAAATACACATCTTCATTCCTCGTTAATACGATTCGGATATTTTCATTGGTATTCATTTCTTTTACCGCTTTTGCCAATTGAAGTGTTAATGAAGACTCAGTAGTGCCATCTGCAGCAATGGCACCTACATCTGCTCCACCATGACCGGGATTGATTACTATTGTATACACTCTATCCAGCACAGCAATATTAGACACACCGATTGGTAATGATTTAGCCTCTGTATTTATTTTATCAGACAATTCATCTACTACATTTTCCATTACTGATGCCACAGACAAAGTACCCTGCGACTTCTGTCCAGTGCTTCTAAATGCAAATAGGATTACTACTACTGCCAGTAAAGGCAACACTACCAGCCTTCGTAAGTAACTAAATCGCGGATTTGTATTATTCGTTAACATCTGTAATCTTCGTTTAATCGGTGAGAAAAAGAAAGGATGCGTTAAAGCAAAATGCTGGTTAGGATATGCAGCCGTTAATAACATTTGTGCCAGTGAAGCTGCATCACCATTGTTCACAGCTTTTTTATCGGCTATGAATTCGTGAATCATTTCCATTTCTTTTTTCAATAACCAGAAAAAAGGATTGAACCAGCCAATTACCAGGTTGAGTTGTATAAAAATTTTATCGATAGAATGTTTTTGTTGTACATGGGTCAATTCATGTTGTAATATTTGCTTACCCGATTCACTACGAATATCAATCTCTTCATTCCAGAAAATATAACGGAAGAAAGAAAACGGTGTTCCTTTAGCTTGTGTAATAATCAAGTATACCTCCCCAACATTTTTACAGGAATGTTCTTGCAACAAACGGTAAATACGAACAAGTGCAACGATCATGGCAAATAGTAAAGCAGCCGATATGGTTACATACAAAACCGTAACAGCCATATCTGTATTCCACGCAAACCCTTTACTGCTAAGCGTTTCCTCAATCTGTGTATTGTTATCTGCCACTACAGAAAGCAACTGCATTACCTGCAGGTCGTTTGCGGCGGGTTGTCCCCATTTAATTTTGATCAATGGCACTATCCACGATAATACCGCAATGGCCAGCAAATAAAACCGGTTGTACTGATGAAATCGTTTGTTACGCAGCACCAGCCAGTAATACCCCATCATCAATGCACTGCAGAGCACTACCTGTAAAAAGTAATAAGCAATCGTAAGCATGGCATTTATTTTTTAGCGTTTTTAATCTGTTGCAATAACAACTCCAATTCTTTCACACTCAGGTTTTTTTGCTTTACCATAAATGAAACCGCATCGGCAAAGGATCCTTCAAAATAACCATCTACCAATGTGCGTATGGTAGAAGAAGAATATTCTGACTTGGAAACCAATGGATAATACTGGTGTACCCTGCCAATGGGTGTAACACCTACAAAACCTTTATCTACCAATATTTTTACAATGGTGGCCACCGTATTGGAATGTGGCCTTGGTTCGGGCTGTGCCTCAATGATGTCTTTCAAAAAAGCTTCTTCCAGTTTCCAGATACTTTGCATTATCTGTTCTTCTGCTTTGGTTAATGGTTTCATGGGGTGATTTTTAATGCCTGATCAAATATAATAACTAATTACTTAGTTTTAAAACTATTTTTTTAGTCTTACTGCATATTTTAATCCTTACTCAATTGTTTCTCTGCGAAATCTCTCCGTTCTCCGCGCCTCTGCGGTGAAAAAAAGATTCACCGCAGAGGTGCAGGGGGCGCAGCGTTTCGCAGAGACCTAAGTCAGCCGTTTCCAACAATTCAAATTAACGCCTATACAGCTCTATCTTCCCACCTGAAAGCGGTATTTTGCACGTTCATTAATTCCCAGGTTTGGGGCAAGGGGTATGAAGTATTACATTATTTCCGGGGAAGCCAGTGGCGATCTGCATGGCAGCAACCTCATCAAACAATTGCTTCTGCAAGATGCTTCAGCAGAAATTAGGTACTGGGGCGGGGATTTAATGGAGGCAGCCGGGGGTACATTGGTAAAACATTACCGCGAACTGGCATTTATGGGCTTTGCCGAAGTGGTAAAAAATCTCCCTACTATTTTACGCAATATCAAATTCTGCAAACAAGATATACTCGCTTACCAACCGGATGTACTGATATTGATTGATTACCCCGGTTTTAATTTACGTATTGCCGAATGGGGCAAGCAACAAGGATATAAAATTGCCTATTATATCTCTCCACAAGTATGGGCATGGAAAGCCAATCGGGTAAAAAAAATGAAACAGTGCATAGACCTCATGCTTTGTATTCTCCCTTTTGAAAAAGCCTATTACCATACTGAATGGAACTGGGAAGTGGACTATGTGGGGCATCCGTTGGTGGAAGTGGTGGAAGAAAAACAGACTGAAATTAGAAGTCTGAAGTCTGGAGTAACTATTCATGAAACCAATGCAAACTTCAGTCTCCAGACTCCTAACTCCAGACTAATTGCCCTCTTGCCTGGAAGCCGTAAACAGGAGATCAGTAAAAAACTGCCCATCATGCTGGAAGTAGCAAAATCATTTCCGGAGTATCAATTTGTGGTGGCAAAAGCACCGGGACAGGAAGATGCTTTTTATGCACCTTTTCTTTCGTTGTACCAGAATGTATCTTCTGTACGCAACCAAACCTATGAACTGCTGATGAATGCCAAAGCCGCGGTGGTAACCAGTGGCACAGCTACCTTGGAAACTGCTTTGTTTGCTGTACCGGAAGTGGTTTGTTACAAGGGAAGTAATATCAGTTACCAGATTGCCAAGAGACTGATTAAAATAAAATACATTTCACTGGTGAACCTGATCATGGATAAAGAAATTGTGAAGGAACTAATTCAGGAAGAACTCACCACAAAAAATCTGGTGAAAGAATTGAATCTGTTATTGAATGATACCGATAGAAAAGAAACACTACAGAAAGAATATGCCGCATTGAAAACACTATTGGCCGCGGGTGGGCATGCTTCTTCAAAAGCTGCAGAAAGAATTATTGGTTTACTTGCAAGTAATCCCAAAAGTTAAATCTCCAATCATTTTATCTAAACAGCGGTATAATCACCAACTTGATAATCATAAATACTACTGCCATCAAAAATACAATGAGTGAAATACGGTTCATGCCATGCATGTATTTCATCCATTGTGTGCGTTCTTCGTTCGGATCTCTTTTGGTGATGTAGAGATATTCTGATATTTGTTTCCAGATGCCCATGATATTAGTTTATTGGTTTATTGGTTTATGCTAGGCTTGTGTAAAAATAACAAGTGTGGAGGGATTTGGTTCGGGAAAACTTATTAGGGGTAGATTTGTTACAGGTTAAACTAATTGCTATGCTATCCAAAATATTACTGGTTGCTGTTTTTGTATTGTCTGCACTTTTTGCCGATGCGCAATTTGATCCTACTAAAATCGATATTGTTCGGGATAGCTGGGGGGTGCCACATATTTTTGGCAAGACCGACCCGGAAGTAGCATATGGGTTGGCATGGGCGCATGCCGAGGATGATTTTGGCACCATCCAGCAATCACTCATGGCCGGTAAAGCGATGCTGGCCCGTTACCAGGGTAAAAAAGGAGCGCAGATTGATTACATCATACACCTGCTTCGCATTCCCGAATTGGTTGAAGAGAAATATGAAACGGATCTGAGTCCCGCATTCAAAAAATTACTGGAAGGATATTGTGCCGGACTGAACGCCTATGCTGCCAAACATCCTTCCGAAATTTTATTGAAGAAAGCATTCCCGGTTACTCCGAAAGACATGATACAGTATTCTGTGTTACAACTATGTGTGTTGTCTGGCGCTGATCGTGCATTGGCTTCCATTTTTGGCGGAACGGTTCCATTACTGGATAATTTTAAAACAGCCGGTAGCAATGCTTTTGCTTTCAACAGTACCAAAACAACTGATGGACAAGTATACCTTGACATCAATGCGCACCAGCCTTTGGAAGGACCTGTTGCTTTTTATGAAGCACATCTTTGCAGTGAGGAAGGATGGAATATTTTAGGCGCTACATTCCCGGGTGCGCCCAGTATTTTACATGGCACCAATGAATACCTGGGTTGGGCACATACGGTAAATGCACCTGATAAATTAGATGTTTATCAATTGGAAATGAATCCTGATAATAAGCTGCAATATAAATTTGATGGAGAATGGCTAACACTGGAAGAAAAAAACGCACCACTGAAAGTAAATATTGCCGGCATACGTATAGGTATCAATAAGAAAGTGTACTGGAGCAAATATGGGCCAACCATGATAACACCGAGAGGAACTTTCTCCATCAGAATGCCGGCGCAGATGGATATACGTGGGCTTGAACAATGGTATCGTTTTAACAAAGCAAAGAATTTTACAGAGTTCAAATCTGCATTAGAAATGATGGCTATACCCGGGTATAATATTGTGTATGCTGACAGGTATGATACCATTTATTATCTGAGTAATGGCCGCATTCCCATTCGTGATCCTAAGTTTAACTGGAAAACAACTTTACCGGGTAATACCAGTGCCACTTTATGGAATAACCTTCACCCATTAACAGATCTTCCGCAGGTATTGCAACCCAAAAGTGGTTTTGTTTATAATACCAACCACTCTCCTTTTCATTCAACAGAAGGGCCGGAAAATCCAGTGATTAAAGATCTCACCATGGGATATGAAACATTGGAAAACAACCGCAGTAAACGAATAGCGGAATTGATTGCCAGTTATGATAAAATTTCTTTTGATAATTTTAAAAAAATCAAATTCGATAGAAGCTATCCAAAGCAGTTTGCCTTTCCCGGCAACATCGATTCTTTATTTATGTTGAAAGCAAATGAACATCCTGCGATAGCAGATCTGATCAACCATCTTTTACAATGGGATAAAAATGCAAATGCAGAAAGTATCGGAGCGGGCACTTTTTTGATGGTGTATGAAACCGTAATCAAATCTACCAATGGATATATGCGCACAGGCATGCTGACAACAGCACAATGTGTTGCTGTGCTTACCAGCGTAAAGGCAGACATGATGAAACACTTTGGCAGAACCGATCTACAATTGGGAGATATTCAGAAATTGGTTAGGGGTAATAAAGAAATTCCTTTGCCTGGTTTGCCTGATGTATTGGCTCCTATGTATTCCGTACCTTATAAAAATGGTATGCTGAAAGGTAATCAGGGCGATGCATATATAGAATTGGTTAGGTATACCAAAGACGGACCTATTATCGAATCCATCAATACCTATGGTGCATCCAGCCGGAAAGATTCTCCGCATTATACAGATCAGATGGAGATGTATACCAAACAGCAAACAAAACCCATGACACTGAACAAAGCGGAAGTATATCAAAAAGCAGCACGCATCTATCATCCACAATAATGGGGTACATTACACTTGAAATATCTAATATGAAAAAACTATGTATTGTTTTGTTGTTGATGCTGTCAATACAATTGCAGGCACAGATTAAAGAAGGCTCGATTAAATTTAGTATGAGTGTTGAAGGCGGAGATGACGGTGGTATGGCCAACGCCATGATGAGTGGCTCCACTATAACGCTTTATTTCAAGAAAGAAAAAACATTAGCAGAAATGGTTTCTCAGTTATACAATATGAGAACCCTTACGGACAGTAAAAGCACTTTGGTTTTAATGGATGCCATGGGACAAAAATTATTTTCAAGAAAAAACAACACAGCGCCGGATAAATCCACTTCAACTGCTAAAGAAACCGGGCCTGCCATCACTTATACAAAAGAAAAGAAAAAAATATTGGGATTTGATTGTTCTAAAGCAATCGTAGAAGTAAAAAACAACAAATCAAAAGGCTCACAAATTATAGCTTGGTTTACAGAAAAGATACAGTCCAACAGTGGATTGGGTTTAATTAGTCCTGAAATTCTTGCCAGCCTCAAAGGCATGGTACTTGAAATAGAAATGACGCAGGGTGCTATAAAAACAAAAATGGTTGCCAAAGAAATTTCTGTTAAACCCGTACCAGATGCCGTTTTTGCGTTATCAACTGCGGGCTATACAGAAAGAAAAATGGGGAAGCAATAAGTAGCTGCTTGTGTTATTCATTGTAAGTTACTCATATCTCTGCGAAAACTTTCTGTCCTCTGCGGTTGGTGCCAGTTAAATCCAACCGCAGAGCCGCAGGGAGCGCGGAGGTTTCGCAGAGAAAAGTATTTTGTGATACTTAGTCTAACAGTTTCTTATTGTCGCATCCATTCCCCTAAAAAACGGCTGATCTGTTGTGTTTCGATAATAAAACCATCATGTCCGTAAGCAGAGTCAATTTCAAAAAAACGGGTATTGGGTATATGATCTGCCATGAACTGCTGTTCATCCAGCGGACATAAAATATCGCTTCGTATACCAATGATAAGTGTGGGTTGCTGAATGGACTGTAATACTTTGATCAAATCGCCACCTCTGCCCCTTCCGAGGTGATGACTATCCATTGCTTTAGTAAGTAACCAATAACTATACGCATTAAATCGTTTCACCAATTTATCGCCCTGGTAATTGAGATAGGATGAAGCTTTAAAATTATCCATCTTCTCCGGATCAGGATCTGTTTGCTTTTCCTGAAAGGTTCCATAATTGCGGTAGGTTAACATACCAATGGCACGGGCAGCTTTTAATCCGCGTGCACCGGCATCGGGCCTGTGTTCATTCCAGGTATGGTCAGCTTCAATGGCCAAACGTTGGGCGGTATGTACCGCGACACCCCAGGCACTTTCAGAAGGAGACGTGGCAATGAGAAATAATTTTTTAATTACTTCTTTTTCCATCACACTCCATTCCAATACCTGGTAACCACCCATACTGCCCCCCATCAGTAACTGTATGTTTTTTATCCCTAAATATTTTCTCAGTAAAATATACGACTGCACCATATCACGTATGGTAACCTGTGGAAAATGAGCGTAATAAGGTGTGCCTGTTTCAGGATTGATACTGGTGGGGCCTGTTGAACCATAGCAGGAGCCCAACATATTGGCACAAACAATAAAATATTTTTCGGGATTGATCAGACAATTGTCTCCAATCAATCCTTTCCACCAATCAACTGCATCGGAACTCGCCGTTAAAGCATGACAAACCCAAACCACATTGTTTTTAGATTCATTCAATGTACCATACGTATCATACGCAATACGAATGGAAGGCAGTGTGGTTCCGTTCTCTAATGTAAAATCGGTTGGGTGGTCAAAAAATTTCATATCGATTTATTCCGCATTTCAGAAGCAAAATAAGGGTAAGCTTACGTTACATTTACATAAAAGTTTTGAATGGCCAGAATTGAGATCAAAAGAGTGGATGATGCCTATGGTTTTGAAGCCACCGATACTAACAATCATTCGCTTCGGATGGATGCGGCAGCAAGTTTTGGCGGACATGAATCGGGCTTTCGTCCCATGCAAACCCTTCTTGCTGCATTGGGTGGTTGCAGTGGTGTGGATATTGTATCAATTCTGCAAAAACAACGACAGACTATTACTGATTTTACCATGATCATTGATGGTGAACGTGAAGCAGGCAAAGAACCTTCTTTGTGGAAGCAGATTCATATCCTCTTCCAATTTTCCGGGGAGGTTGATGAAGACAAAGCGCAAAAAGCCTGTGCATTGTCGGTAGATAAATATTGTTCTGTAGCAGCTACGCTTCGGGCAGCAGGTTGTACCATAACATGGGAAACAGCCATACTATCTGCTTAACCCTCTTTCCATATTCCGAAATAGAAATATTACAAAATACAAATCATGTCAAAGCATCAGCAAACCAACGCCATCCGCATACAGACCGAACGTACCAATGAAATGGAGCATTCCACGCCTATGTTTTTAACCAGCAGTTTTTGTTTTGATAACGCAGAGGATATGCGTGCGGCATTTGCAGATGAATCGGACGATAATATTTACAGTCGTTTCAGTAATCCCGGGGTACAGGAATTCATTGATAAAATGTGTGCACTGGAAGGCGCAGAAGCAGGCTATGCCACCGCATCGGGTATGAGTGCCGTGTTCGGATCATTTATGGCTTTGTTAAAACAGGGCGATCACTTACTAAGTTGCAATGCTATTTTCGGAAGTACCCATACCGTAATTGCAAAATACCTTCCCAAATTTGGTATTGATTACTCGTATGTAAGTGCCAATGCCACAGAAGCAGATTGGGAAGCGGCCATTACACCCAATACCAAAATGATTTATCTGGAAACACCCACCAATCCCGGATTGGATATACTGGATCTTGAGATGATTGGTCGTATTGCCAAAAAACACAACATTATTCTAAACGTTGATAATTGTTTTGCGACCCCTGTTAACCAGCAACCCATTCAATTTGGGGCCGACCTCGTAGTTCATTCGGCTACCAAATGGTTAGATGGACAGGGACGTGTATTGGGTGGTGTAATTGTGGGTAGAAAAGACCTGATCAAAGAAATTTATTTATTTTGTAGAAGTACCGGCCCTGCCTTATCGCCCTTCAATGCATGGGTGTTGAGCAAAAGTCTCGAAACACTGGATGTGAGAATGGAGCGTCATGCATCCAACGCATTATTCATAGCAACTGCTCTTGAAAACCATGAAAAAATTGCATCACTCCGTTATCCTTTTTTGGCAAGTCATCCGCAGTATACGATTGCTAAAAAGCAAATGCAGAATGGTGGCGGTATTGTTTGTTTTGAATTGAAAGGTGGATTGGAAGCGGGTAGAAAATTTCTGGATAATTTAAAAATGTTATCCCTTACTGCCAACCTCGGAGATACCAGAAGCATTGCTTCGCACCCTGCGAGTACCACACACGCCAAATTATCAGAAGCAGAACGACAAGCGGTGAATATTACACCCGGACTGATCAGGATTAGTGTGGGGTTAGAGCATAGGGAGGATATATTAGGGGATATTGAGCAGGCTTTGGAAGAAATATAAAAATCAAAAAAATTTACGGGGGGGGGTAATTATGTGTCTTTGACACATAATTACCCCCCCCGTAAAAATTTCCCCTCCTTTTCAAGGAGGGGGCGTTTATTTCGCAAGAAATAAACGGGGGTGGTGAGGAGATATTATTGTGTTGAAAAAATAAAGTCATCAAAATTTAACTGCTTTTTTTCCACCCCGCCCTTCGCTCAGCCGCTTGGGCACCCCTCCATGCTGCGCATGGTGGGGAAATTCTTTTTGTTATTTCAGGGCATGTATAAATACGCAGTATTTATACATGCCCTGAAATAACAGTTAGTAAGATGCAGTCGATTATTTTTGGTGAATGCCAATTCGTAAAATTCATAACAAACCTGAATTAAAAACACTTAGAAAAGCACTACGCAATAACAGCACATCAGCAGAAGCTACTTTATGGAATTACCTGAAGAACAGACAACTTGATGCACGCAAATTCAGACGACAGCACAGTATCGGTAACTATATAGTCGACTTCTACTGCCCAGAAGAAAAATTAGTGGTTGAACTGGATGGCGAAAATCATTTTTGGGAAGAAGGCATTTCGCATGACAATAATAGAACCCATTACTTACAAAAAATGGGGTTCAACATCATCCGTTTCGAAAATAAATGGGTCTTTGATGATATCAACTTCGTCCTCTTAAAAATCAAAACACAATTTCTTACCTACCCTCATCAAAATTTTTAATTTTTAATTGCTAATTATTAATTATTCTTAACTGCTACTGCAATTTTCGAATCCGCCGTTCCATAATACAAAAACCATTTGTTTTGAAACTGCGCAAGGCCTTCAATAAAACAAACACGATTTACCTGACCGCTGATTTCATAAGGCTTATCGGGTTTCATAAAATAATTGTTTAATCGTTTGATCACTTTTGTGGGATCATTTATATCCATCAATACCTGACCGGCCGCATAAGTTCCTTCTGCCAGGCTTGTATCGCCAATAGCGGGAACATTGCGGCTGTTATAAAGTAATAATATTCCTTTATCGGTGATCATTGCCGGCGGACCCGCTTCTACTAAATCACTGTCGAATTTTTTCGCTCGTGTAGCTACTACAATTTTAAGATCGGGCATATTTAATCCTTCTCCTTTCAGTGTAACGGGTGGTTTGTCTCCTGCCTGCATTTCAATGGGAGTCCATTTGATCAAATCATCTGAAGTGGCAGCCCATATATATTGGTCGCCCCAGTACATCCAGTATTTACCGTTGACCTTGGTTGCAATGATTTCTCCATTCACATATTTTGAAACAATGCTTCCTGATTTCGACCATTTGTCAACATACTTTCCCTTCATCGCATCCGCAAATACAGAACCGTGTTTTGTCCAGTGAACCAAATCCTTGGAAGTAGCTATCAATAAACGTGCAACCTTTCCATCATACGCTGTATAGGTCATGTAATACATGCCCTTCGCATCTTCTACAATACGTGGATCTTCACAACCTCCCTGCCATTCATATTTTTTAAACGCATCATTATCCGGAAAAAAAATGGGTTCGGGATTGCGGGTAAAATGTAAGCCATCGGTACTAACGGCTAACCCGATTCTGGATGTGCCGCCGGGCAACCCAATTACATCCTGAGCACGATACAGCATATATACCTTGTTGTCTTTCACCACAATGGCCGGATTAAACACATCTTTCTCTTCCCATGCCACTTTCTTTTTCCAAATAGGATCAAAAAATAAATTCTTGCCGGGTACCAATACAGGATTCACACTATCTGCTTTTTCAAAAGAAAGCATGGCCCACTCATTAGCACCAGAATCTGTATTAGAATCTAATGTTGAAACAGCTTCAACAGTTACATCACTTACATGACGCTCAAAATGTTTACATCCGCTTATGGTGAGTGTAAAAAAAAGCCCCGCTGATATAATATATTTCATCATGTAGTTCGGTTTTAAAAAAAATCACAAAGCATTATTTATTCATGGCATATCGGATACCGCCTAACAGATGTTGCAGAAACATAGGATCTTTAAATGATTCATCTGTATGACCAAACTCTGTGTAGAAGGCACGCCCACCATCAAAGTCGTGGTACCATGCCATAGGATGCGTAGCTCCGTTTGCTCCGCCGGTATAACTCTTTTCATCAATCGTAATCAGCACCTGCAGATCCGGCTGGATATCTTTAAAATTATACCATTCATCAAACCGTTTCCAAGTTGCGGGCAAATGTTTGGTTGAGGGGTGCGTATTATCTACTATGTTCAATATTGCTTCCTGTTGTTTAGGATGACTTTTAAAATAGGCGCCTACCAATTTGTTATACCAGGGCCAATCATACTCCGTATCGGTAGCTGCATGCACACCTACAAAACCATGACCAGACTGTATGTATTTTTCAAAAACTTTTTGTTGTTCATCATTTAATACATTACCCGTTGTACTTAAGAAAACTACAGCTGCGTACTTCTTTAATGTTTTACGTTTGAAATAGGCAGAGTCGGTAGTGGTATCTACTGCAAAATTATTTTCGACTCCTAATTTCTGAACAGCTACCAATCCTGCTGCAATAGAATTATGGTGGTAGCCCCTTGTTTTAGCGTAAACAAGAATACGGGGTGTTTTTTTAACTGTAATGAATGAGATAAAGACCAGGGTAATCAGGAGAACTGCGATTGAGAAAATTGCTTTTTTCATAATATGGATTGTTCTGTTAGATGATTATTTTATTTTCTTCCTTTGCTCCATCATTCTGCGCAAGTAGTAACCATTTTTCTTTCTTCTTTACTAGTATTTTATTCGCATAGCTAAGAATTATGAAAAACAATCATTATTGAAGGCATCAGGCAAGAAATAATTATCGTTGCAACGTATTAATTATTGAATTATTCTTACTTTGAAGCTTCGCCGGATCACAGGCTAAATCTAACGAAAGAAAACCAAACACCACTGCTATATGAAAGCAAAAACCGGTTCTTTACTGGCCTCCATGATGTTTTTGGAATATTTTATCTGGGGTGCCTGGTATGTTACCATGGGAACTTATATGGTAGAGCACCTGCACGCTACTGGTATTGAAATAGGTGCCACATACAGTGCATTGGCCATTGCAACCATGATCTCGCCCTTTTTTGTTGGGCTAATTGCCGACCGCTTTTTTGCTGCACAGAAAATTATGGGTGTACTACACCTGGTGGGTGCGCTTCTGTTATTTCTCGCTACTAGAATTGAAGACAGCAATACTTTCTATTGGGTAATTCTGGTATATTCCTTGTTATACATGCCCACCATTGCATTAAGTAACAGTGTTGCTTTTTCTCAAATGACCGATCCCGGAAAACAATTCCCATGGATAAGGGTTTTTGGAACCTTAGGATGGATCGTAGCTGGTGTATTGATTGGACAAATGGGCATTGAAAAAACTTCTTCTACTTTTTATATGGCGGCTGCTGTATCTGCCGGATTGGGTGTATTGAGTTTTGTATTACCTAACACACCACCTAAGGCACAAACAGCCGATGCCTCCAAAGCCTTAGGAACAGAGGCATTTGTTTTATTTAAAGAACGGCCTTACCTGGTTTTCTTTATTGCAGCCATACTTGTCTGTATACCACTTTCGTTTTATTATGGATTTGCCAATCCTTTTCTGAATGAGATTGGTTTTGAAAACGCCGCCAGTAAAATGACACTTGGCCAGGTTTCTGAAGCCGTATTCATCCTTGCTATCCCATTTCTCTTTAACCGTATTGGGGTAAAGAAAATGTTATTACTGGGCATGACAGCTTGGATACTGCGCTATGTTTGTTTTGCTTATGGAAATGCAGAAGCAGGAAGCTGGATGTTATATTCCGGCATTATTCTGCATGGCATCTGTTATGATTTCTTTTTTGTAACCGGCTATATGTATACAGAAAAGAAAGCCGGTGATAAAATCAAGAACGCAGCTCAGGGATTGTTTACGTTTGCCACCTATGGCGTAGGTATGTTCATTGGTACCTGGTTCTCTGGCTACATTGTTGACCAGAACAAAGTAACCGCCGACACACATAACTGGCAAAATATCTGGTATGTACCGGCATATATTGCGCTGGGTGTATTGGTATATTTTATCATTTTCTTTAAAGAGAAAAAAACAGCGAATAATTAACCGTCATTTCGAACCCGAAGAATGAGGGAGAGAAATCTCATGAAACGAGCACAGCATTCATGATTTTTCTCTCCCGCTGAAGCGGAATCGAAATGACGAATTACATTTATTATACAATAAACAATAACACCCATATGAAAAACATTGCCATGCTCGGTTCCGGTTTTATCGGACGTTTTTATGCAGACTCATTACAAGGTTATAGAAGCAGGGATAAGGTTGTGAGCATCTATTCCCGCAGGGAAGAAAGTGCCAAAAAATTTGCAGATGATTACAATTGCAAACATTGGACCACCACTATGGAAGAATCCATTGCGCATCCTGATGTAGATATTGTGTGCATTGCCTTACCCAATAATCTGCATGAAGCTGCGGTAATGCTTTGTTGTAAACACAAGAAAGCCGTTATGACCACAAAGCCATTGGGAAGAAATGCAGAAGAAGCCAAACGTATGTTACTGGCTGTGGAAGAAGCAGGTATATTCAATGGTTATTTAGAGGATCTTGTATACACACCAAAATTTATCAAAGCCAGTCAGAGTGTGAAAGATGGCGCTTTGGGCAGAATACTCTGGGCCAAATCCAGAGAAACACACCCCGGCCCGCACAGCGACTGGTTCTGGGATATTGAACAGGCAGGTGGCGGTTGCATTCTTGACCTTGGTTGCCATTGCGTTGAGATTACGAGAAGTTATATTGGTAAAGATATTAAGCCCGTAGAAGTTATGTGTTGGGCCGATACGCAGGTAAAGCCTATTGATGCAGAAGACCATGCTATTGGATTGGTAAAATATGAAAACGGCGCCATTGGTCAGTTTGAAGTAAGCTGGACGTTTCGCGGCGGATTGGATCTGCGCGATGAAGTAATGGGCACTGAAGGAACGATCTGGATCAACAGTTTTTTACGAACCGGCTTTGATATGTTTACTACCGGTAAAGGCGGCGATTATATTGCAGAGAAAGCAGAAAGTAACTCAGGATGGTTATTTCCGGTGGGTGATGAATTGAATGAGCTTGGCTACAACCATATGTTCATGGATATGTTCAACGCCATGGAAAAAGGCGAAGCACCCAAAGAAACATTTTACGATGGTTATGTAGTAAATGCCATTCTCGATGCCGCATACCGCTCTGCCAAAACCAAAATATGGGAGCCGGTAAAACTGGATATCTGGAGAGGCAAAACAGGATTGAGTAAAGAAAGTCATCTGGTAGAATTTGATGCAGAACATTACCTCGTAAAAGAAGAGATGACACATTATGGCACCAAAAAATTGATCCTTAAAAATAAACAATCCGGAAAAATTATAGAGCGGATTATTGAATAATGAGTATTCAGTATTGTCGCATTTTATTTTTCACCGCAAAGACGCTATGGCGCAATGTTACGCGAGGATGTATTTTGAAATTCACATAGCGTCCCTTCGTGCCCTTGCGCCTTCGCGGTAAAACAAAGAACGTAACATGATACGCTACCAAATAAGAAATAAGGAATATCGAATGAGTAACCGCTTACATTCATCATTCGATATTCCTTGTTCATCTGTTCGATATTAAAAAATATGCTAAAGCTTACAAAACAAAATTGGTTTATTCCAACTATCTTATTAGCATTCGCCTCTTGTCAATCACACCAAACCGATTGGACTGTATATGGCGGAACTAAAGCCAGCACACATTATTCTCCCCTAACGCAAATAGATACATCTAACGTAACACAACTGCAACCCGCCTGGGAATACCATACAGGTGATGCAGATGAAAAAACACAGATCCAGGTTAACCCCATTATTGTAAACGGCATTTTATATGGCGTATCTCCCAAACTAAAATTATTTGCGGCAGATGCCGCCAGTGGAAAAGAGCAATGGGTATTCAATCCATTAGATACTTCGCAGACAAATAAAGGCAAGGGGTATTTTTCGATGAATGTTTGTCGCGGTGTTACATACTATAGCGATCAAGGAAAAGATGCACGCATTTTTTATGCCGCAGGCGCTTATCTTTTTTGCATTGATGCCATTTCAGGGAAACCCATTTCTTCCTTTAGTGAAAATGGAAAACTGGATCTGCACAACGACCTGAACCGCGATGTAAAAGATTTGTATGTGGCATCCACAACACCGGGTATCATTTACAAAGACCTGATCATAATAGGAACACGAGTAGATGAAGGTGCTACCGCCGCTCCCGGCCATATCAGAGCGTATGATGTTCGTTCCGGTAAACTGAAATGGATCTTTCATACCATTCCCCATCCCGGAGAAGCAGGTTATGAAACATGGGATGATAAAGAAGCTTACCAACATATGGGCGGAGCCAATGCCTGGTCGGGTTTTAGTATGGATGAAGAGAAGGGAATTGTATTCGCCCCCATTGGTTCTGCATCCTATGATTTTTATGGCGGAAAAAGAACCGGGCAAAACCTATATGCCAATTCGGTACTGGCACTGGATGCAGCAACAGGTAAACGTATCTGGCATTTTCAAACCGTGCACCATGATATATGGGACAGAGACCTTCCAACTGCACCGGTATTGGTAAACATAAAAAAAGATGGAAAAGAAATAGAAGCCATTGCACAGGTAACCAAATCAGGTTTTATTTTTTTATTGGATAGAAAAACAGGAATACCAGTTTATCCTATTAATGAAATGTCTGTACCTACCGCTACAGATCTTGTTGGCGAAAAACCATCGGCAACCCAACCTATTCCCTCTTTTCCAAAACCTTTTGTAAGACAATTACTCACAGAAAAAGAATTGAACCATATCGTTCCTGATTCTTCTTATCAGGATATTAAAAAAAGATGGCTCGCTACCAAACATGATCATTTATTTACGCCTCCTTCTAAACAGGGTACGGTAATCTTTCCGGGTTTTGATGGTGGTGCAGAATGGGGCGGCCCATCTTATGATGCGGCCACTGGAATCCTATATGTAAATGCGAGTGAAATGGCCTGGATCTTAACCATGGTAGACGTTCAAGCGAAAAATAATGCCACAGAAAAAAATATCGATGCCGGTAAACGATTATATACCACCACCTGTATGTCTTGCCATGGTGCAGAGAAACAGGGCTCGGGTAATAACCCCAGCTTAATCGGCATCAATAAAAAATATACTTCCGCTTCTTTTAAAGAACTAATTGGTGCCGGCAGAAGAATGATGCCAGCCTTTAAGCAATTGAGTGAGGGTGAAAAAGAAGCCATCGCATCTTATGTATTAGATAATAAAGCAAGTCAGTTAAACCCATTTAAGGCACCCCTTAAAAAAGAAGATGCTTATTACAACATGCCCTATACTTCTACCGGTTACATCAAATTTCTTACAAAAGAAGGCTACCCTGCCATTGATACACCATGGGGAACATTGAATGCCATTAACTTACACACCGGTAAACTGGAATGGAAAACAACCATTGGTGATTATCCGGAATTAAAAGCAAAAGGCATTCATTCAGGTACAGAAAACTATGGAGGATCGGTAGTTACAGCCGGTGGTTTGTTATTTATTGCTGCCACCAGCGATCACAAATTCCGCGCATTCAATAAACGAACCGGGGAACTTTTGTGGGAATATGATTTACCCGCATCCGGTTTTGCCACACCTTCGGTGTATGAAAAAAATGGAAAGCAATATATAGTTATTGCATGCGGTGGTGGAAAATTAGGAAAGCCTTCGGGGGATAGTTATCTTGCATTTTCATTAAAATAGTAGCCACTGATTTCACTGATTTGCACAGTTCAACTCAGTGCCAATCAGTGCAATCAGTGGCACAAAAAAATAATCATGCTACAACAAACCCATTTCATCCACCACGTTTACTTTTGGTTACACAATCCGGAAAGCACAGAAGATCAAGCTTCATTGCTGGCTGGCTTACAGGCATTAAGTAAAACACCTTCTATAGAACAATTTCATATTGGTGTTCCGGCAACTACCAATCGCGAAGTAATTGATACCAGTTACCAGTTGTCCTGGCTGTGTGTGTTTGCGTCTAAAGAAGCACAAGATGCTTACCAAACAGACCCTGTTCATTTGCATTTTGTGGATACCTGCAAACATTTATGGAAGAAAGTAACGGTGTTTGATTCTATAGGGGCATATTAAAATACAAACGTCATTTCGACGACGAAGGAGGAGAAACCTCATGAATTGTGCTCAACTCATGAGGTTTCTCTCTACGCTTCGCTACGTTCGAAATGACGTTTTATTTTAACCAGTTTACTTCTGCTGATTGCAATTTAGCAGAATTGGTGCCGATATGAATGATAAATTTACCGGACTCCCATACTTTTTTAAGATCACTGTTAAAGAAAGATAATTGCGCTGTGGTAACCGTAAAACTTACTTCTTTTGATTCACCGGGCTGCAGTAGTATTTTCTGAAATCCTTTCAGGTCTTTTACAGAACGAGTTACACTGGCAACCGGATCTGTAATGTATAATTGTACCACTTCTTCTCCTGCATATTTGCCGGAATTGGTTACCGTTATAGTAGCCGTGAGTTTCTCTTCTCCTTTCAAATTGGTTTTGCTTAACATCACCGGACTGTAATCAAAATTGGTATAGCTCAACCCATATCCAAACGGATACAATGGATCATTGGATTCATCCAGATAATTGGATTTGAATTTAGGGAACCCTGTTCCATCAAATGGTCGCCCAGTGTTTTTATGATTGTAGTAAATAGGAATTTGCCCCACACTGCGCGGAAAAGTTGCCGTGATTTTTCCGGAAGGATTGTAATTTCCAAACAATACATCAGCTACTGCATTACCAGCTTCTGTTCCGGGTGCCCATGCATCGAGAATAGCAGTGGCATGTTCATTCTCCCAAACCAAGGTTAAGGGCCTTCCGTTGAAAAGTACGATCACTAATGGCTTACCTGTTTTGGCCAAGGCTTTTAATAAAGCTTGCTGACTGGCGGGAATACTGATATCTGCGCGACTTGATGATTCGCCAGACATGTTAGAAGACTCTCCCACAACAGCCACTATCACGTCTGATTTATTTGCGGCAGCAACGGCTTCATCAATCATTTGGGCGGGTGATCTGGAATCGGTCTCTGCTTCCACTCCCAATGCATTGGTTCTTTTTTGAAATAAGGCAGTATCATCTGTTATGTTAGCTCCTTTCGCTGTAATAATATTTACATTACTTCCTCCTACATTCTTCATTCCTTCCAATACACTTACCGATTGTTTCCAATCGCCCACAACCACCCAGGTACCCAACATATTTCTTTTGTTATCCGCTAAGGGACCAACCAGCGCAATAGTTCCAGATTTTTTTAGTGGTAATAGCTGTTTGTCATTTTTCAATAACACCATACTATGCGCAGCAATTTTTCTTGCAGCGGCGCGGTTTTCTGCGGTTAAAATATCTTTGGCAGGTCTTGCTTCATCAATGTATCGATACGGGTCATCAAACAAGCCCAGTTTGTATTTTGCTTCAAGAATACGCAAACAGGCTTTATCAATATCGGCTAACGTAACTTTTCCTTCTTTCAGCGATTTCTCTAATGTATTCAATAAGCCCTCTCCCACCATATCCATATCCAGTCCGGCTTTCAGCGATTGTGCAGAAACCGCTTGCAGATCACCCACCCCATGGTTGGTCATTTCATTCAGCGAAGTATAATCAGACACCACAAATCCTGTAAAGCCCCATTCTTTGCGAAGCAGATCAGTTAACAACCATTTGTTACCTGTAGCAGGAACGCCATCAATTTCATTAAAGGAACTCATGATACTTCCGGCACCGGCATCTATCGCTGCTTTGTAAGGCGGTAAATAATATTCGTACATTTTTATACGACTCATATCCACTGTATTGTATTCTCTTCCTGCTTCTGCACCACCATATAAGGCAAAGTGTTTTACACAAGCCATCAGGGTATTATTCTTTGATAAATCCGAACCCTGATATCCACGAACCATGGCTTTGGCAATTTCTCCACCGAGATAAGGATCTTCTCCCGAACCCTCTGAAATCCTTCCCCAGCGGGCATCACGGGCAATATCAACCATAGGTGAGAAAGCCCAGTTCAATCCATCCGCCGTAGCTTCCTTGGCAGCGATCTGTGCAGATTGTTCTATCAATCCCATATCCCATGAAGCTGATAATCCTAATGGTATGGGAAAAATGGTTTTGTGACCGTGTATCACATCCAGACCAAAAATCATTGGAATATGCAGGCGTGTATTGTTAACGGCCATCTCCTGTGCTTTCCTGATTTTTTCGGGCGAGGTGATGCCGAACATTCCACCTACCTGGCCTTTTTTAATTTTACTTTCTACATTGCTGCTCACAACAGAACCGGTTACGGGTGCATCACCGGGAATGATCAGGTTTAACTGACCAATCTTTTCCTGCAAAGTCATTTTAGCCAGTAAGGCTTTGGCTTTTGCACTGATATCTTTTTGAGAGAAAGATGTAAGACAGAGAGAAGCAATCAACCCTGTAAACAATAACTTTTTCATATGGCAATATTTAATGTAAGATTTTGAAAATACCCTGTTTCAGAAAGGTTCAATTTAGAATAAAATAACAACTTCTGAGCTGATGAATGGCAAAAGCTGTTTGTATAGATTGTTTTAATTCTCTGTATTTCTTTTTTCTCTGCGAAAACTCACTGCTCTCTGCGTCTCAGCGGTGAACCCTTTTCACCGCTGAGACGCAGCGTTGCCAAGAGGCTGCGCAGAGAGGAAAGGCATTTGTGTTGATCACCTAAAACTGCTTCTATGCAAAGAAAAAAGACCCTCAAATTGCTTCTCGGGTCTCTTCCTCTCTGGGGGAGTATATTTTGTATGATGCTCTATTTAAGTAACTGGTGAATATATTGGTAACTGGTAGTGATATTAGCTATGGGATTAGGCGCTCCATCCTGTTCCACAAAGAAATTGCGCATACCCGATTCTTTCGCATGATCGAAGATGCGTTTGAAATTGAATGTGCCTTTTCCAACTTCAAGAATCTGTTCAAATTTGGCATCCATATCTTTCACATGCCATAAAGGGAATCTGCCGGGATGTGCTTTGAACAGTTCAACCGGATCTTTTCCGGCTTTTAATGTCCAGCCAAGATCGAGCTCCATCTTTACAAGGTTCTTATCTGTTTGCGAAAGAATGAGATCATATGGAACCACGCCATCCACTTTTTTAAATTCCGCATCGTGGTTATGATAGGCAAATACCAATCCTGCTTTTTTTGCAGCTTCCGCGGATTTATTTAACACCTCAATAGACGATTTGATTTCATCCAAAGTTCCAATGGGTGTATTGGCACATACGAGGTACGTAACACCCCCTTCAGCGGCCTGATCTACCAGTTCCTGGTAATTATCACGCAATGTTTTCATTGGTGGAATCACCATCGGCTTTCCATCAGCACCAGCAGGCATTTTGGCACCGGGAGGCAATTTAAAAGGCGCACCCAATACATGGTGCGAACGCCAATGCATACCGAGATTTTTTACGGTTGTTGAAAATTCTTTTGCCGACATACCATAAAACCCTCCTTTCTTACTGAAGGCAGATTCAATTTCGGTGTACCCGATGTCGGCAATTTTTTTCAAGTTGCCCTGAACATCGTTATCCAATACATCAAATAAAGTAAACAACTGTAATCCCACACCGGGCATGGCAGGTTTATTCAGGATGGCATTGGCCAAAGCTTCTTTGTTAAGTAATAAACTGCCCAGCGCAATGGCCGAAGTATTTTTAAGAAAGGTTCTGCGGTTGTTCATAGGTTTTGTTTTAAACCCGTCATTTCGAACGGAGCGTAGCGAAGGGAGAAATCTGCAACTCGAGTAGCAGATTTCTCTCAGCTAAAGCGGAATCGAAATGACGGTTTTTACATTTAATATTTCAATCCAAATCCAAACTTATACAAAGGGTCTTTTGAATCATACGGAACATCTTCTTTCTGGTTGCGAACGGCTTCCATAGAAGATGGTAATTCAAAGGGAAGTTTACCACCCGGTTTTGCTTTTCCAAAGATCACATCCAAAACAGCAGCATCACTGGCACCGAACTCGGCCAATACTGCTTTGGCTTTGGCATTGATCTCTGGGAATACAGCAGGGCGATCCAGATTGATCGCTACAATACTGGGTACCGTATGCATAATATGCAAAATGCTATCACGTTCTTTTGGTTTAAAATCAAGATCACCATGGTGAAACATGAGGGCCATAAAATTTTTGGTTTGCACCGGTACCCATGGTGTATTCAAACGAAGGATAGCAATGTCTGCATCAGCGGGTTTGTTTACCACCGTTCCATACAAAGCCACTACTTTGGGATCCATATTACCGGCATATATTTTTAATTTGCCAGTAGCAAGAGGTAAAACACCCTTTCCGGTATTGGTATTTTTTAATAATACCATTGCTCTCCGTTGTGCATCTTCCCCGGCTTTTACAAAATCTGCACGACCAACAGTTTTTACAGCAGCATCCACGTTCACATACGGATTATCGAATAAGCCCAATTGAAATTTCTGACGAAGCAATCTTTGTACAGATTCATCGATCCTGGATTCTTTTAATTTTCCTTCTTTCACCAGTTTTACAATCATCTCCGGTAAACTTTCTCCACCAAATTGATCAACACCGGCATTAATCACTTTCAACACGCGTTCTTCTGCTGATAATTTTTCAACACCCCATGCACGTGCAGGCCAAACAAATGAGCCCATGTTTGCATCGCTGATCAAACCCCAATCGGTACACACCACTCCATCATACTTATATTTATTACGCAGCAAATCGGTGATGATGGCTTTATTAAAAGAGAAGGCGACATTCTCTTTGGTTTGATCCATCGGTACGCCATAATAAGGCATAATAGAAGCCGTATTTACTTTAAACGCCGCTTCAAAAGGAATTAAATGATAATTGAATTGATTACCGGGATATACCTGTCCTCTTTGAAATTCAAAATGCGGATCCAGTCCTTCTTTCTGTGGACCACCGCCTGAAAAATGTTTGGTCATAGCCGCCACACTAGTGCTACCTAATTGTGTTCCCTGCAATCCTTCTACATAGGCTTTGATCATTCTGGCAGATAAATTGGCATCTTCTCCAAACGTACCACTAATACGTGGCCAGCGGGGTTCTGTTGCCAGATCGGCCATAGGATGTAATGCTTCGCGAATACCAACGGCTGCATATTCCTGCCTTACTACATTTGCAAATTTTTTCGTCAGTGCTTCGTCTCCAATAGCAGCTAAGCCCAGTGGCTCACACCAAAGCGAAAAACCTTGTGCTTCCATGGAAAAAATACTGGCACTAAATGCATTCCGCGGATCAGAAGCCACTGTAACCGGAATACCGAGGCGGCTTTCTTCTGCATGCTTTTGCACATTGTTATACCAGGTGGCCAGTGCTTTTACATCAGGCACCTGCCATAAATTAATATGGTTCATTTTCTTCCCATCCATTAGTTGCGTAGCAATGGGTATGGAAGCAAAAAAACCTTCACCCTTAAAATCATTCAAAGAACCATCGCTGGCAATTTTTGCACCATTGATAAAAAGCATACCGGCTTTTTCTTCCAGGGTCATTTGCGAAAGAATATTTTTTACCCTTGCTGTTATGGGTTGTGTTGCATCTTCATACACATCCATTTTTCCGTTCTTATTCAGGTCGCGAAAAGCAGCAGGTATTGGTTTACCGGAGAAAGCCTTCCAGGAAAGACTGATAAGAAAAACAGATAAGGCTGTAAGCAACAGCAGTACAGGGTAATGGCTAAGCTTTTTCATATTCATTGCGTCGTTATGACACAATGATAAGAATTAATACCCAAATTCCAAATCAAATCCCCCTTTTTTTCCCTTATTTTAGCCACAAATATGAACCCGAAACGTACCATAAAAGATATCATATTACATGGGGGAGATCTGTTTATGCCCTCGGTATCATTGGATTGTGTCATATTTGGCTTTCATGAAAATGAGTTGAAAGTTTTGCTGCTAAAGATGAAATCTGCCGAGAAATGGGCACTTCCCGGCGGTTTTATTTACAAAGAGGAAGACATTGAAGATGCAGCCATTCGTGTGTTGCAGGAGCGAACGGGTATGCAGAACATTTTCCTTCGTCAGTTCCAGGTTTTCGGGCAGCCAAAACGGGCAGAGAAAAAGTTTCATCTGAACATGCTAAAAAAAGATGGCATTAAGGTGGACAAAAACAACTGGATCATTCAGCGTTTTATTACGGTAGGGTATTATGCACTGGTAGATTTTATTCATGTGCACCCAAAACCGGACATAAGTTCTGTTGCCTGCGAATGGCACGACCTGCATAGCATTGAAGAACTATTTATGGATCACAAAAATATTCTGGATAAAGCACTCGAAACACTTCGCCTGCAATTAAACCATGAGCCCATCGGGTACAATTTATTACCGCAAAAATTTACCATGCCGGAATTGCAGAAGTTGTACGAAACCATTCTCGACAAACCGCTGGACAGAAGAAATTTTCAACGCCGGATTCTTTCTTTTGGATTGGTTAAAAAATTAAAAGAAACGCGTAAGGGCGGCGCACATAAGGCTCCATATCTCTATTCATTCGATTTGAAAAAATATAAGAAAGCTTTGGAGGAGGGTTTGCAGGGAGGATGGTGATGTTGTTAAAGTAGTCAAGAAAGTTAAAAGGGTTAAAGTGGTCAAGGGGGTTAAAAAAGTCAAGAAGGTTAAAGTAGTTATACTATGCTTTAACGATTCTCACCTTTTTAACTCTTTTAACCCCTCTAACCCTTTTAACTAAATAGTACCTTTCTTCAATTCATCCACTGCAAAACCCGCTGCCCTTGCCGTTAATGCCATATAGGTTAGTGATGGATTCTGACAGGCAGAAGACGTCATACACGCACCATCAGTTACAAAAACATTTTTGGCATCCCAAACCTGGTTGTTTGCATTTAGCACCGATGTTTTGGCATCTTTCCCCATACGGGCGGTACCCATTTCGTGAATGCCGTGTCCAATAGCATGGCCATTGTCCCAGCTGTTGATTTTCTTAACACCCGCTGCATCAAACATAGCTCTCAAATCTGCTACAATGGCTTTGCGCATTTTAAGTTCATTGTCTTTCAACTCACAATCCATTGATAACACCGGAAGCCCCCATTTGTCTTTTTTATTTTTATCGAGTGTGATTTTATTTTCATGATACGGAAGAATTTCTCCGAAGCCAGTTGCTCCAATCGTCCATCCACCCGGTTCTGTTAACGCTTCTTTGAAACCCGCACCAATACTGAGTTCTGCCACATCACGACTCCATCCGGAACGGCTGGCACTACCCTGGTATCCGTAACCACGCAAAAAATCGCGCTTATCATTTCCCAGATTCGCAAAACGCGGAATGTAAAAACCATTGGCCCTTCTTCCCGAATAATATTTGTCTTCATACCCTTCTACCTGTCCGGATGCGCCGAGATTATAATGATGGTCCATTACATTATGTCCCAACTCGCCACTGCTGCTACCCAAACCTTCTGGCCAGATATCAGTTGCGGTATTGAACAATACCCATGTTGAATTCAATGCCGAAGCATTCAGGAAAACAATTTTGGAATAGTATTCATAGGTCTGGTTGGTTTCTGCATCCAGTACTTCTACGCCTTTTGCTTTTTGTGTGTCCTTATCATAAATTAATTTGGTTACGATGGAAAAAGGACGAACTGTAAGATTCCCTGTTTTCATCGCCGCAGGTAATGTAGAAGATTGTGTACTGAAATAACCACCAAACGGACAACCCTCCCAGCAACGGTTACGGAACTGGCATTGGGTTCTTCCTTCAATGGGTGCCGTTAAATTGGCCACACGACCAATAAATAAATGACGTTCGCCTTTGTACTGTGCTTTGATTCTGGCAGCTACATCTTTCTCCACACAATTCAAATCCATGGGAGGTAAAAATTGACCGTCCGGCAAGTGCGGCAAGCCTTCCATGGAACCGCTGATGCCGGCAAATTTTTCTACATAATCATACCAGGGCGCCAAATCTTTATAACGTATGGGCCAGTCTATTCCAACACCTTCTTTTGCGTTTCCTTCAAAATCCATATCACTTAAGCGATAGCTTTGGCGGCCCCATAAAATAGAACGGCCACCCAACTGGTAACTGCGCCACCAGGTAAATGGTTTCACTTCTGTATAGGGACTATCTTCTTCACTAGCCCATGATGCCATCACTGGTTCTGCACCTGCCCATCCACGATGAATTACAGGATATTTGTGGCGTTGATCTGCCGTGGTTTTTCCACGATGTTCAAAATCCCAGGGATCTTTGGAAGCGGTAGTATAATCTTTGATGTGTTCGTAATTACGCCCACGTTCCAGCATCAATACTTTCAAACCTTTTTCAGTGAGTTCCTTAGCGGCCCAGCCACCACTAATACCCGAGCCAACCACAATGGCATCGAATGTGTTTTGCGCTTTGGCTTTGTTGTTGAGATTGGTTGAATCGGCTGACATGTTTTTTTATTTTCGGATTGTGAAAACGTATTTTCCTATTATGCAATTTTACTAAATTATCTGACGATAGTCCATAGACCATGGACCATGGACTATCGTCTATGGACTATTCCCACTCACAAATCCCCCTTCTTCAACACCTCCACTGCATGATTAGCTGCACGGGCAGTAATGGCCATGAAAGTGAGAGAGGGATTTTGTGTACTGGTAGATGTCATACAAGCACCATCGGTAACAAAAACATTTTTGCACTCATGCAATTGGTTCCATGCATTGAGCATAGATGTTTTGGGATCTTTACCCATACGCACGCCGCCCATTTCATGGATATCAAGACCCGGTGCCTGTTGGCTATCTCTGGTATTAATATTGGTACAACCAGCTTTCTCGAGCATTTCTTTTCCCTGTGCTAAAAAATCGGTTACTATTTTTTCATCGTTATCATCATATCCAACTGAAGTGATCAGTTGCGGAATGCCCCATGCATCTTTCTGATCTTTACTTAAGCGAACATGGTTATTTTCTTTCGGAATGGTTTCTCCCTGCATCATCATATAAATACCCCAATCGCCTGCTTCTGTCATAGCATCTTTATATTCGCCACCAATACCGTCTGCTCCTGCCCTTCCTCGCCCTGCACTGTAATGCACCATGTAGCCACGCAAAAAATCCATTTCCTGTTTGTATACATTTCTGAAATTGGGCATCATGGCTGCAGTAGGCCGGCGGCCATAATAATATTTATCCTGCGGACCATCATATGAAGCAGTAATACTTCCACGGTAATTATGAAAGGCAATATATTTTCCTAACAAGCTATTATCATTTCCCAATCCGTTCGGAAAACGATTGGATGTTGAGTTGAGTAAGATGAGATTGGTATTTAAACAAGCGGCATTTACAAAAATGATCTTTGCAAAATATTCGGTGGCTTTCATTGTCAATGAATCAATCACGCGAACACCGATGGCTTTTTGTTTGGCTTCATCATATATAATGGAATGCACAACTGAATTGGTGCGCAGGGTAAGGTTACCTGTTTTCTGCGCCCATGGAATGGTACTTGAGTTAGAACTAAAATAACCGCCAAACGGACAACCTCTTTCGCACAAACTTCTTGCCTGGCATTGGGTACGTCCTTGCTGAATATGAATATCGCGTGGCTGTGTTAAATGTGCACAACGACCTTGTACCACATGGCGGTCTTTGTATTGCGCCATGATTTTTTGCTGCAACTCTTTTTCTACACAATTCATTTCCCATGCAGGAAGAAAATCGCCATCGGGTAAAGTTTCCAACCCATCTTTATTTCCGCTGATGCCGGCAAATGCTTCTACATGTGTATACCATGGTGCAAGATCATCATAACGAATGGGCCAGTCTACAGCAAACCCATCTCGACCAGGCCCCTCAAAATCGAATTTGCTCCATCGTTGTGTTTGCCTTGCCCATAATAAAGATTTACCACCTACCTGGTAACCCCGAATCCAATCGAATGGTTTTTCCTGTACGTAAGGATGCTCATGATCCTTTACAAAAAAATGATCAGTCGCTTCGCCATACGCATAACACCTGTTTACAACCGGATCTTTCGCAGACTGTGGTGGCGGTATCTCTCCGCGATGGGTGAAGTCCCATGGATTTTTGGTTGCGGTGGGATAATCTTTCACATGTACCACATCCTTTCCACGTTCCAGTAATAACGTTTTCAATCCATGCTCACACAATTCTTTGGCCGACCAGCCGCCGCTAATGCCGGAGCCTACTACAATAGCATCATAAGAATTTTGAAGCACACCTTTGGTGTTGAGATGGAGGGAATCTGGCATAGCAGTCGTTTTGAAGGAATTTGTTGTTCGTGAGTCGAGAATCGTCAGTCGCGAGTTTTTTCTCACGACTAACGATTCACGACTCAGGTTCTCCCTTTAAATCTAAAACATTATTCCAGTTCCCAAGCGTATCCTGTCAGATTATTATCAACTTTTGGTAAATTTCTATTAGTGGCAGATAGAGGGACTTTCAGTAGCATAGCAGCTTTTTTGTCCTTCTGGTTCTCAAATGCACAATCCGATCAAACTGACCTATTCATACCGAAGCAAACTGACCTACCTTTTAGCTGGCGAAGATTTGCGTTTTTGAGGGTCAGATAATTAGTGATCATACGAGTAATTTACAATTGCTCTTTCACTCTGAAGCATTACAAATTTACAAACAGCAATTACATTTTCCTTCCGTTAATTGCTTTTCCATTTATTCATTTAACTATCAATACATTGATATCTATATAGACGCAATAATTCGATTGCACTACCTCAATTTTTGATATGGATATGTAAATAATTTTGCTGCTGCCTGGTAATATTTCGAGAAAAAATTTATCTATTCTAAGTGGGTCAGTTTCGATCGGTTTACTATGGTCAGTTTAAACCGGTAAGGGCTGTAACATCAAAACCGGTATCAGTGGGTCAACGCAATCGGATTTTGCAATAAAAGTCGAGCACCTACATAATTATTAATTAGTTAACCCAAAATTTATAATTTATTAAACTTGCAACAGGACTGTACTACAGTCTTAATGGTAGGTTTGTATTCTTTAAAAAAAGAGTTATACAGTTAATCTACGTTAGCAGTTTTATCCAAATAATCTTCTAAACATTTAACAATGAAAATTGAATTTAAGCGACATTGCTATACCGGTGTTGTTCTATTGCTTCTGTTGGGCATTTCTTCAAAAAGTTTGTCCCAGACAAACGTAACTGTTACGGGTATAATACGCAACGAAGCAGGGGCCGCAATAGCTGACGCCACCATCACGGCAGTTAATGAAATTGAAAGTACCATACAATACACCACCATCACAAACAAGATGGGCGAGTTTAGTTTTAGTCAACTCACTGCTGGTAGTAGTTACCGTTTCACCATACTATATGTTGGATATAAGGAACAGGTGATACGAAATTACAGGGTAAAAGCTTCAGGCAATACCCCCATTAGGGTATCGCTAGCCCTGGCATACGCCGCTTTGGATGAAGTGGTTGTAGTAGGTTATGGTACACAAAAAAGAATAAATGCTACCGGTGCTGTAGACCAGATCACTTCAAAAAATTTAGAAAATAGACCCGTTACAAACCTTACACAGGGTTTGCAAGGTTTACTTCCTAACTTAAATTTGAGAATGTTGGATGGTAAACCCACTCAATCGCCAATCTACAACATAAGGGGTACTACTTCAATCGGACAGGGCGGTAACGCACTTATTTTAATTGACGGTTTTGAAGGAGATCCCAGTTTATTAAACCCTAACGATGTTGAAACCGTTTCAATATTAAAAGATGCAGCGTCAGCAGCTATTTACGGTGCAAGAGGTGTATTTGGAGTGGTTCTGATTACTACTAAAAAAGGAGTGAAAGGCCGCACCAACGTAACTTTTTCTAGCAATTACGCCATAAAATCGCCAGTAACCAGACCTGATCTTGTAACAGATGGTTACCTATGGTCAAAGATGTTTGCAGAGGCGTTTATAAACGGAGACGGTGCCTTTCCGCAAAATGCCAACAAGACTCAAAAATTTTCGCAAGCATATCTTGATGAATTTAAAAGAAGATCTGAGTCGGGAAAGCCCTATAACCAAGTTGAAGTTGACCCCGTAACAGGTGAGTATACCTATTACGGCAGTACAGACTATTATGCTGAATTATATAAAAGAAATACAGCAGCAGTCGAAAATAATTTATCAGTGAGCGGAGGTGGAGACAAAGCAACGTTTTTGGTATCGGGTCGGTTTCTTAAACAGGATGGTTTATTCAAGTATAACAGCGATGATTACGATGCGAAAAACATCAGGGCAAGAGGTTCGATTGAAGTATTCCCATGGTTGACTGTTGAAAACAATACTGACTATTCTGTAACGAATTACCACAACCCGATCAACGTTGGCGAAGGCGGTGGTATATGGAGAAATATTGCTGATGAGGGACATCCTACAATGCCTTTGTTTAATCCGGATGGTACATTAACTTTTTCATCGGCGTATACAATTGGCGACTTTGCTTATGGCAAGAATGGAATTGATACACGAAATGAAGTTATCAGAAATATTACTGGTATACGAAGCAGTTTCTTCGATAATAAGTTAAGGGTAAATGTTGATTTTACTTTTCGGAATACTAACAATAATATTTTCCAGAAACGTGTCCAGGTTCCTTTTAGTAATTTTAATGGAGTCACTTCCTATGTCGGTCAAACTACTAACGATATAGCATCTGATGATCGTAAAACCAGGTATTGGGCAACTAACATATATACTGAATACGAAAATAAATTCGGCAATAATCATTACCTGAAGGCAATGGTTGGTTACAACTATGAACAATCAACTTTTAACCGTGTTGCTGTGCAGCGTAACGGTCTAATTTTTGAAAATGCCAGCGATTTGAATCTGGCTTTAGGACAGGCAATAAACACGGCTGGTGGTTATGAGCAGTGGGCTATTTTGGGTGGCTTTTCAAGGTTGAATTATGCCTTTAAAGATCGTTACCTTGTGGAAGTTAATGCCCGTTACGACGGTTCTTCAAAATTCCCATCCAATCAACGCTACGGTTTCTTCCCATCAGTTTCGGCAGGGTGGAAAATTAATAAAGAGTCATTCTGGAAGGTATCTCCAAGAGTTATTTCCGAATTGAAGTTTAGAGCTTCTTACGGAGCGCTTGGTAATGGTAATATTGCATCGTATGCTTTCCAGGAAATTTTCAACATAAGCCAGTCAGGTCTTATTTTAAATGGGACTAGACCTTTAACCACCCGCAATCCTGCAGTGGTTCCTGACAACTTAACCTGGGAAACTTCAACCACCAGTAATATTGGTTTAGACATCAGCATGCTGTCAAATCGCCTGAGCTTTTCGGGTGATGTCTATGTTCGCAAAACCACAGATATGTTTACGTTTGGTCTTACACCTCCTGCTGTGTTTGGAGCAGCGGTACCAAGGGGAAACTACGCTGATCTAACTACCAGAGGTTGGGAAGCTTCTATTACATGGAAAGACAAAATAGGTAATGGTAAACAACCATTCAAATATAATGTACGGGTGGTTTTATCCGACAATAAAACAAGAATAGATAAGTACAACAATCCTGAAAAATTCTTAAATGATTTTTACGAGGGTCAAACAATTGGAGAAATCTGGGGGTATGAAACGGAAGGTTTTTTCATAGATGCTGCTGACATCGCTGCTCATGCAAAGCAAAATCCACAAATGAGAGCCTCTCCTACAGGCTTGTGGTTTCCGGGTGATATTAAATTAAGAGACCTTAACAATGATGGTTTAATTAATGTGGGAGAAAATAAAGCAGGCAACGCTGGCGATAGAAGAATCATTGGCAACTCGGCACCCAGATATTCATACGGGGTTAACGTGGGTGCAGACTGGAATAACTTTTCTTTCTCTGTTTTCTTTCAGGGTGTAGGTAAACAACAATGGTACCCCAGCACAGAAGCAGAAATGTTTTGGGGGCAATACAATCGTCCATACAACAACATACCTACTTTTCATGTGGGTAACATGTGGACACCAGAAAACACGAATGCTTATTTTCCAAGAACAATGTCAAGAGCAGCTTCTAACGCTACTACCCGTACATTGGGTGTTGCACAAACACGTTACCTGCAAAACGTTGCTTATGTAAGAATGAAAAATATCCAGATTGGTTATAACCTCCCTGCCAACTGGACCAAACGCATTGGTGCACAAAGCTTGAGAGTATATTTCTCTGGCGAGAATTTATTTACTTACTCACCAATGTATAAAGTGGTTAAAAATACTATTGACGTAGAAAATGCTGTTCCATCCGATCGTGATTTAAATACTGGTAACAGTGGGGATGGTTACAATTATCCAATGTTAAAAAGTTTTTCTTTTGGTGTAAACCTTGGTTTTTAACCTGAATATAAATGTCTTACAAAGTCAATAAAAACATTAAATAGTAAACGGATGAAAAAAATAATTATAGGATTATTGCTGGCAAGTGTAGGTTTTACAGCCTGCAAAAAACTAGACCAGGTTCCACAATCATCTGCCTCGCAAAGCGCAGTGTTTGGTAACGAAAACGGGCTTAAGTTATATACAAATTCATTCTATAGTATGGGATTTCTTCCCGGAAATTCCATCTCGCTGGATGCAATGACAGATTATTTGGCAGTAAGATCAGTACCTGATTTTATACGGGATGGCGGGTTTGCTGCTAACAATAGTTCGGGATGGACGTGGACAGATTTAAGGAATATTAACTATTTTATTCAAAATTGTAATAACCCTGCCGTTCCCGAAAACATAAGGAACAATTATTTGGGTATAGCCCGCTATTTTAGAGCTTATTTCTATATGGATAAGGTTATTCGCTTTGGCGATGTACCCTGGATAGGAAAACCTTTGGATATTAATGACCCTGCTTTAAATGCTGGCCGCGATAAAAGAGAGTTGGTTATGGACTCTGTACTGGCAGATCTTGATTTTGCCTGCGCTAACATTTCAACAGCAAACGATCCAAGCCGTACTACTATAACAAAGTGGGTAGCTTTTGCCTTCAAATCACGGGTTTGTCTTTTTGAAGGAACCTTCAGAAAGTACCATACCCAATTAAATTTAACAGGCACTGCCAACAGATGGCTGCAGGAAGCAGTTTCGGCAGCAGACCAGATCATAAAAAATGGCGGCTTTTCTATCAATACAGCCGGTGGCCCGGGTGCATCTTATCGTAATGTATTTACAAGTAATACACCATTAACTAACGAGGTTTTACAAGCAGCTGTTGCCGATGTAAACCTCGGGGTTTTAAACGATGCTAACTGGTGGTGGACAAGCGGCACCTATGGTGCAAAAGCGAGCTTTACACGTACTTTCATTAATACGTTTTTAAACATTGATGGTACACCTTTTACAAACAATCCTGCATATACAACCATGCTTTTTAAAGACGAAGTTAAGAACCGCGATCTTAGACTAAGGCAATCCATCCGTTCACAGGATTATAAAAGAATAACTAATGGGCAGCAAGTACCAGCACCGCCTGTTTTCTCTTACACATTTACAGGTTACCAACCAATAAAGCTGACTTTGGATAATACCGCTTTAGACGCAGGTAGATTAAACACCAACGCAGTTCCTTTGTTTCGCTATGCAGAAGTATTATTAAATTTTGCGGAAGCAAAGGCAGAGTTGGGTACACTAACCAATGCAGAGTGGGCATTGACTATAGGTGTACTAAGAGCAAGAGCAGGAATTACCGGCGGATTAAGCAGTAAACCAATTGTTGCTGATCCATATCTTGTAACGAATTATTTTCCGAACGTTTCTGACCCAACCTTACTTGAAATAAGAAGAGAACGTGGTATTGAATTGAGTTTAGAAGGATTTCGTTTTTCAGATATCCTAAGGTGGAAAAGAGGAGAATTGATGGAAAAACCATGGAACGGATTTTATGTTCCTGCGCTGAATGTACCAATGGATTTAAATGAGGATGGTATTTTAGACGTGGCATTTTACCAGGGTACACGCCCCACACCGGCGGTAAGCGGAGTAACGTATGTGGATGTTTCACCGCAAATTGGTTCAGCTGTTAATTCGCAATTATTGAAAAATGGCACATCGGGCGAACTGATATGGATGAATGAAATTCCGCGGAAATGGAACGAGCGCAATTACTTCTATCCCATTCCGTTAAACGACCTACAGCGCAATCCAAACTTAAAACAAAATCCAGGCTGGAATTAAATTAACAGAAATATTTATTATCAGGAAATGAAATATAAAACTTGCTTAGTCGCGCTTTTTTTTATTGTAATGTCACTTAGCAGTAGTGCCCAAAAAATAACGGTTGGCACTTTTAATATTCGTTACGATAATCCCAGAGATAGCGGTAATTTGTGGGTAAATCGGTCTCCGATTGTCTCTAATCTTATTCGCTTCCATGAATTTGATGTACTCGGTTTACAGGAAGCGTTGAAAAACCAACTGAACGACATAGCCGCTGCCTTACCGGAATATGCGCTGTATGGAAAAGGCCGTGACGATGGAAAAGAGGCCGGAGAGCACTCTGCTATCCTTTATAAGAAAGATCGTTTTACATTGCTGAAAAGCGGCGATTTTTGGCTATCGCAAACGCCGGATACACCTGGTAAAGGTTGGGATGCTACTTGTTGCAACAGAATTTGCTCATGGATTTATCTAGCGGATAAAAAAACAATGAAGCAATTTTATGTTTTCAACGTACATTTTGACCATCAGGGGGTTATAGCCCGTAAAGAAAGTAGTAAACTAATGCTTGCAAAAATTAAAACGATAGCCGGGCAATCTCCTGCTTTGTTAACTGGCGATTTGAACGGTAGTAGAGACAGCGAATGGTATCAAGCATTGGCAACATCAGGTTTACTAACTGATGTACATTCGAAAGTTAGGTATCCCTATGCTAACAATTCCTCATTCAATAGTTTTAGAGCGCCAAGTGGCAACTCTGTTATTGACCACATCTTTATGACCAAACAGTTTACAGCAAGCCGTTGGGGAATATTAACTGACACTTACTATGGAAAATTTCCTTCAGACCATTTTCCTGTGTTGAGTGAAGTTGAAATACAATAAATAGTATTATTCAAGCGCAAGGTTTTCCTTTTCTGCATGCGATTTTTCCAAATCCCCGACTAAGTTTGGAGATTTTTGATATGAATGATTAGGATCGGTTCTAATATGACATCGCTTTTTTTTAGAGCTAATAGTACCTTGGAACTCACCAGGTCAAATAAGGCATCATTTCCCATTTTAAAGTTTTTTTATCCAATTCTTTCTTGACGTGTTTCTTTTGAAATTTTATAGAGGCATAATGAGTACCTTTTATTTTGGTACCACATCTTAATCTAATCCTACCTCTATAGTTTTCTACTGATACTGTACCTCTTTGATTTTTGATACCCATTTGATACCCAAATTTTAAATGAAAGGGTGCATTTGGAGTCAAACTACAAATAGAAACTGAAGCGCATAAAAAAAGGAAACCTTTATCTACAAAGAGTTTCCTTTACTTTAAAATAGTGGAGAGTATCGGGGTCGAACCGACGACCTCTTGCATGCCATGCAAGCGCTCTAGCCAACTGAGCTAACCCCCCATTTTTTATTTGAACCAACGACCTTCCCGCCCTTGGCGGGACGCTCTAGACAACTGAGCTAACCCCCCATTTTTTATTTGAACCAACGACCTTCCCGCCCTTGGCGGGACGCTCTAGACAACTGAGCTAACCCCCATGCGGATTGCAAATGTATAGGCTGCTTGGGTTATGGCAAAATTTTAGTTTTGGCTAAGGCTTTCTTCTCTTTTCTACCCGTTTATATCTTTTTCAAAGGATATTTTTTGAAATAGTTTGTAGGTTAATGAAAGCTGCCCGCTATTAGGGCGAAGGAAACCGTTTTGACCCCGTTACACTCCTTGTATAAATTAAGGACTTACCTATTACATAAAAGTCTTTTCCTGTAGGCAGCATTAGGGTATATCAATACTTATTTGGCAAGTCAGTTTATGTTTGGTAGATGAGGTTATTTTAAGCATACTATCTTATTCAGCCCATCCTACACTTATCGTATTTTTTTACAACTGCATTGAAACCTGTGACTGATGCAACATATCTGCGCAATTGTGTAATGCATGCTGTCTTAAATAGCCAAACCTTTGCAGTATACAGAATGTTTAATGGGAAATAGAGCAACTATCGAAATAGATATGACAATCCATTTCATAGGGTTTTGCTATATCAAAATTTAAGTACCTGAAATACCTGTTTGATAAAGTATATAATCTATTTCTCAAATAAAGCGTCAGTT
Organism: Sediminibacterium sp.; assembly: GCA_965283715.1. Taxonomy (GTDB): domain Bacteria; phylum Bacteroidota; class Bacteroidia; order Chitinophagales; family Chitinophagaceae; genus Sediminibacterium. The sequence goes on from CBDIPL010000003.1 coordinate 899,873, forward strand.
GCATCAACCGTTATTTTCTTTTCGAAATCACCGTTTTTTACTTCTCTTCAAAAAATAATTTATGAAAAAAACAAGTAGGTTTTTCCTTGTGTCTTTGTTATTCGCAATAGCCATCAACGCCGGAGCTCAGGCAACGGCAAACGCTACTGCGACCGCGACTATTCTAACAGCAATCAGTATCACCAAAACAGTAGACATGAATTTTGGCAATGTTGCTGTACAAGCTGCTTCGGGAGGTACTGTGATACTTACTCCGGCAGGTGTACGTTCCACAACAGGCGGGGTTAGTCTGCCAGCCACAAGTGGAACGGTTACTGCTGCAACTTTCACCGTAGGTGGAGAGGGCAGCTATGCGTATTCCATCACACTACCCACAACGCCACACACTATTACAAGTGGCGAAAACAATATGACTGTAACCGCTTTCCTCAGTAATCCATCTGGCACGGGAACACTTACAGCAGGTGCACAAACCATTACCGTTGGGGCAACTCTTAATGTTGCAGCGGCACAAGTCATGGGATTGTATGTATCTGCAACAGGATTTAATGTAACTGTTAATTACAACTAATAATCAAGCCACTATTTATGATGAATAGTAATATCAGAACAAAAACCAAAAAGAATTTTAACATGCGAAAATATATCAGCCATTCAATGCTTGTATTTACAATCATTGTATCATTAGGTACTAACCATACAAATGCACAGGGAAGCCTTTTACTCACGCCTAAGCGAATCGTATTTGAAGGTAATAAAACCAGTGAAAGTATTAACCTTGCCAATTCTGGCAAAGACACTGCACAATATGTTATTTCACTTATCCATTTCCGGATGAAAGAAGATGGTTCATTTGAGGAAATCACTCAGACAGAAGCAGGGCAGTTTTCTGCTGAGCCATATATCCGTTACTTTCCGCGGTTTGTAACACTTGCACCAAACGAAGGGCAGGTAATACGAATGCAATTCAATAAAGCATCTAAAATGGCAACCGGCGAGTACCGTACACACCTTTATGTAAGGGCTTTACCAAAGCAAGCACCATTGGGCCAGCAGGCATCTGGTGCTTCAGCGGCGATTGATGTAAAACTGGTTCCGGTTTTCGGGATTTCATTGCCCGTTATTATTAAAGTAGGTGAATCAGATGCGAGGGTTAGTATTACAGCACTCTACCTCAAAAAATCACCAGATGAACCAATCGCACTTGCCATGACACTTAACCGTACAGGCAATATGTCTGTGTATGGTGATATCATTGTAAAACACATAGCACCTAATGGACAAACAACCGTGGTTGGAAGTGTAAAAGGATTGGCAGTATATTCTCCAAATGCATCACGCAATGTATTACTGCCGCTTGATAAACTGGTGCAGGTTGACCGGCGTTCGGGCAAACTGGTGGTTCAATTTGTTGTTGCCACAGATGGCAACGATAAAGAAATTGCGCAAACAGAGATGACACTGTGATCTACTGTAAAATAATTATGCTACATAAATTTACTTTTTGCTGTTTGATTCTGCTGCTGTCGAGTACTTTTCTTCGGTCACAAACGGTAATAGTTACGGATGACTCAACCTACATTACAGGAGAGGCATCCGCAGTACTTGATCTTACGTCAACTACCAAAGGATTTCTGCCACCAAGAGTGACCGCGGCACAAAAGATCGCGATTGTTTCTCCCACAGCCGGTCTGCTTGTGTATCAAACAGATGGAATAACAGGATATTATGTTTGGACAGGTACCAGATGGGATCCTTTGGTAAGTGGCTTAGGTGGCAATGGCACACCGGTAATAAAAACAACGGCAACAACCCTTCTTAAAACAGAAACTTTTGTACTTGCCTCAAACAATATTACACTTACATTACCGGCGATTGTATCGGCAGATAATGGTCTGAGTATCACGATCAAAAATATTGGCACTTATACTGATCTTGTGCAGGTTAAAGCCAACAGTACTGGAACAATTGATGGAATAACCGCATTGGTTAACCATACAAGATGGCATGCCCGAACGTATGTTGCCTATGCAGGAAATTGGTTGTTGAAAGAAAAAGTTAATGGCCGTACTACTACCGAGTATGAAGTTTCGGCACATAGCAGTTGGACCACCATTCCCGAAGCACTTGCCTATTTAACCATGCACATGAGTGGGCCTTCTATAATAAGGTTAGGAAGCGGTGTACACTTCATTTCAACCACCCAAAATATTAATCTGCCTTTTTTACTAACATTTACGGGGCTGTCTTTTAGAGAAAGTACGATATCCCCAGCTAGCGGTTTGGCTGGTACACCCATGTTTAGTTGCGCATCAGCAGTTCATTTCAGGCTATTAAAATTTGATGCTTCCTCCCTTGCCGGTTATGGAAATGCTGCCAACGAAGATGCCATTTGGTTAACGGGTGCAAATATATCTCACGAAATAAAAGAGGATGTATTTACTGGCTTCAACAAAGCCTTGGTGTTAAAAAATAATGTGGGTGTTCTAATATTTGGCAATTCAATTATCAACGCTAAAGGTGCGGGTATAGAGATTGCAGCCGGATCAGCAGTAGGCATTGCACTAACAATAACAGAAACAAATTTTATTAATTGTGCCAAAGGTATCAGGCTTTTATCCGGTCTGTATGCTGTGTTGGGTATTAGCGGTTGTGCCTTTCAATTATTTACTCCAACAGATGTATGTATTGATTATGTACCTGCTACATTTGCCCCCTTTACCTCTTTATTTATTTCGAACAACACATGGAATATTGTAGGCATTTTTATTCAAGGGTTTGATTTTACCCGCTCTGATGGCAGGGATGCAAATGCTTATGTTGAGAACAATACAGGCGATCCTGACCATAATCCCTTTTGTAAGATCAATGTAGTTAATAATAGTTCCACAACAACACTTAATAACAGCAATGTTTGGTACAAAGCCAACTGGACCAATACATCTTCTATTACCAGTAAATGGGCAATTTCAAACAACCGGATTACTTTTCTCTCAGTAAATAGCAGAGATGCAATATTGCAGATCACCGGGGATGTTGCCATTGATGCAAATAACAGAACCATATCCATTGCAATTGTTAAGAATGGTATTTCCACTACACAATATGGGGAAACCACCATTCGAATAACAGCTGGTTTCCTAGCGTCCGGTACTAATATCCTCCAGTTCGCTACAAATATCCTCATGCAGAATATTAGCAAGAACGATTATTTCGAGATTTGGTGCAGGGGAAGTAACAGTGGGGATGTAGTAACTATTCAGGATTTACAATGGCTAACTGAAACAAAATAAATGTATGCAGCCAAACAAATATATCGTAGGTCTCCTCATACAAATATTTCTATGGCCATTTCTTATAACAGCACAGGGTTTGCGTATACCTGCAGGAGCCTATGTAATAGCCAATCAGGGAAACATCGTTCTAAAAAATAAGTGGATCAATAACGGAACTTTTACACCCAATGGCGGAACCGTTGTATTTGCAGGATCTACGCAGCAAATAAGCGGAACGAAAGCGACATTGTTTAATAATCTTCTTGTATCAGCAGGTAGCACAACAACAATCATCTCTACTGGTAACGCATTGCGAAAAATTTTAAAATCTAACGGGACACTTACTGCGGGGAACAATTTCACTTTACTTTCTTCTGCTACACAAACCGCATTGGTAGATGGAACGGGCATTGGAAATGTTTTCGGCATAATAACTATGCAGGGCTACCTGGCCAATGGATTCGGCTATAAATATTTAGGTTCACCTTTTCAACTGGCAAAAGTTAGTGAGATGTCTGACGATGTTAACCTGATGGCAACCTTTGCTTCGGTATACAGATTTGACGAAAGCCTTACTTCCAACGGGTGGGTTACTTATACCGACTCAACCAATATACTTACTCCCATGCGGGGCTTTGCTTTTCAACTTGGTAATACTAACGCAGCAAGAACAATTGATATAAACGGAGTTGTTAACAATGGTAATTTATCATTGGCACTGGTTAATAACAACCGAACGTTTACCAAAGGGTTTCATTTGATCAGCAATCCCTATCCTTCACCTATTAACTGGGATGCAACTTCGGGCTGGACAAAATCGAATATCGATAATGCTATTTATTATTTTGATGCAGGATCAACCGATCAATATGCGGGTTCATACAACAGCGTTATCAATGGCATTTCGAGTGATGGCAAAGCAACAGCAATCATCCCAGCCATGCAGGGATTTTTTGTGCATGTGTCAACAGGCACTTACCCGGTATCTGGCACTTTAAGCATAGGCAATGCAACGAGAATGACAAACATGGCTACTACTTACCGACACCTCAATGGACTGAACGATTCACCACTTTTGAGACTTCGGTTATCATTCAAAGGCAACACTGAATCGGACCCTGTGGTTATCTATTTTGAAAGTACGGCTACAGAAAAATTTGACAAATACCTTGATGCATTGAAACTAATGAATACGGCTGTTGGTATTCCGAGTTTATATGTGCTCAACAGTGCCGTAGAAAAATTATCTATTAAGTCATTAGCAGAGCCAAATAGCACAACAGTAATCCCACTTGGTATTCAATTACTGAAAGAGGGCGATGTGTCTTTTTTCTCCAGCGATATTGCTGCATTACCAACTAATCTGTATAGCTATTTGTATGATTCTGTAACAAAAAAATATTTAGATCTGACTGAAATGAAAAGTTATGACTGTTACCTGCCGGCAGGTGTATATGAAAAAAGATTTGCTATTGTATTCTCCCGCAATCCAATTATGCAACAACAGGCACCTGTTGATAATATTTCCGCGACAAGTGCATTCAATGTGTCGGGTGCAGGCAGAAATATATTTATTACGCTTTTAATTCCAACTGGTGAAAAAGCAATCATCCGCATCATTAATACTACAGGGCAAGTTCTTTCTACTAAAACCTATACCAGCAGCGGAACCTTCCCATTAGATCATGTATTGGCTCAGGGGATATACCATATGGCCTGCTATATAGGCGATACGGTTATCACCAAACAAATATTTGTCAGCCAATGAGTAAAATAACTTATACCATCTGCCTGCTGTTGTTAAGAAGCACATTGTTTGCGCAAACACCACCACAACCACCGAGACCTATTGCGGTGTTTGCCAATCCTGAACAGGGACTAATATTCGGAACATTTTTCAGAGGCAATACTGGCGGTTCGGTAATCATCTATCCGGATGGCTCACGTTCAGTAATGGGTGATATTATTCAATCCAATATTGGCGTGCCCTTTTCGCCGGCCATCTTTGAACTGGAAGCAAGCCAGGGAACCATTATTTCCATTCTTAATGGCCCCAATATTACTTTGAACGGGAGTAATGGCGGAACCGTTACACTAAAAGTAGGAGCAGCCAGCACAGGTTCTCCATTTATCACCACTGCGCAATTTCCATTACGCACAACGATCAGAATTGGTGGAACGCTAACTGTAAGTGGTCCGCTTACAAGCCCTTCGGGAGCATACAGTGGCAGTTTCTATGTCACATTCATCTATCAATAAATAAACCCGTACTTGGCAGGTAAATCAATTGTATATTATTCATGTATTATCAATCGCGCTTCATCTACATTCTGGCGGCTATTTTGTTGTGTCATTTTTTTCTTTTGTATCCAATCAGCCAAAGCACAGTTACCTACTGAATCGTATGAGGTTTCTGTTGATTTACATGTTTCAGGCATAGGCGACACCAGTATCAATGCCCTTATTATCAACGAAAAAGCCTGGCTATCTGTATCAGACATTTTTGAGTTTTTAAAAATCAGTCACCATGTTTCTGATAGTGGAAATACACTTTCCGGTTTCTTTATTAATGCAGAAAACACATACTTACTTGATGCTTCATTACAACTATTATCTTTTAATAATAATAGCACCAAACTTCCCGATTCAGCCATAAAAAAATACAACAATACTTTGTTTCTGCGTGCTGATCTGTTTAATGAATTATTCAAACTGAATTGTCGATTTGATTACAGGAGTTTATCTGTTACACTTTTTACCTCATTAGAATTGCCGATTATCAGAGAAAAAAGGCAGGCCTTACTACGAAGTAATATAGGAAAACTAAAAAATGAATTAAAAGCTGATACAACCATTGGCCGCGAATTTGCAGCTTTCCGTCTGGGTATGCTTGACTGGTCACTTAACACTACGAATGATTTCAAAGGTGTAAGTGATACGCGTGTAAACATAGCTGTAGGTGGTGTAATTGCGGGTGGGGAAACAATTATTGCACTCCAATATAATAATGCAACCACGTTTTCAACAAGGCAGCAGTATTACTTATGGAGGCATATTAACAACGAAAACCGTTTATTAAAACAGGTATCAGTTGGGAAGATAAATACCAATGCCACATCTTCTATTTTTGCATCCGTTATTGGTGTTCAGTTCAGCAACAGCCCAACTGTTTTCCGCCGTTCATTCGGAACCTATAAGGTCAATCGCTATACCCAGCCAGGGTGGATAGTGGAACTGTATGTAAACAGCATCCTGATCAATTATACCATCGCAGACGCGTCTGGTTTTTACAGTTTTGATGTTCCTGTTGTATATGGCAACACACTGATCCAGGTACGTTATTATGGCCCCAATGGAGAACAAAGGATGGGTGAAGCAAATATTACATTGCCTTTTACATTCCTCCCCGTTGGCAGTCTGGAATACAATGTAACAGCGGGTTTTGTGGAAGACAGTTCATGGAGCAGGTTCTCCCGGGTGCAACTTAACTATGGGCTGTTAAAAAGAGTAACCTTAGGTACCGGTGTGGAATATCTCTCTTCCATTACCAATGGAAAAGTATGGATGCCATTTATAACGGCCAGCTTCAGGCTCAGCCGTAACATACTGATCTCATCAGAATATACACACGGGGTAAAATCAAATATCACAGGTAACTATCGCCTGCCATCAAATTTACTTTTTGAGGTGCATTACACCAGGTATGTAAAAGGACAGCAAGCGATTTATAACTCCTATCTTGAAGAAAGGCGGATAGCCATCTCTTCACCGTTACGTTTCAAAAGTTTCAACACTTATTCCCGTTTCAGTTTTTACCAGATTATCCTTCCGGCATATAAGTATACAACAGCGGAACTTTTGTTTTCTGGAGTGATACTTGGAACAAGCACCAACTTTACAACCTATGCATTGTTCACTGATAAAAACAAAGCTTATGTGTACAGTAATCTTTCTCTTGCAATCCGGATTCCCTGGAAAATCATTTTGATGCCGCAGGCACAGTATGAATACAATAACTGCCGCTTTATTTCAATTAAGGGTGAAATAGAAAAACGCATCACTACCAAGGGTTCTGTTAATGGTTTTTATGAACAAAATTTCAAAAGCAATTTTTCAAGTGTTAATATCGGTTTCCGATATAATCTACCTCACACACAGGCCGAGGTTTCACTGCGACGAAGCACCGGAACCGACCTTTCTCTCTCCAGTTCTATCAGGGGAAGTGTTGTGCATGACAACCGTACAGGCTATCTCGAATTTACCAAAGATGCGAGCGTAGGTCGCGGAGGATTGATTCTCTCAACATTTCTCGATCTGAATAATAACAGACACAGAGACCAGGGAGAGCCAAGAATAAAAGGACTAAAATTTGTTATCGCCGGTGGTTTCAGAGAAGAAAATAAAAGGGACACGACCATGATCGTCCGCAATCTGGAGGCCTATAATAGTTACCTGCTTACCATCGATAAAAATAGTTTCGGAGAGATAGCATGGCAGCTGAAAACAAGTACGATAAAAATTGAAATAGATCCAAATCAGTTCAGGTTACTTGAAATTCCTATAAGTGTTTTAGGAGAAGTATCAGGAACGATTTATGCGCAAACTGCCACTGGCAGGAAAACACAGGAACGCATACTTGTAAATATTTATAATAACCGTAGCATTCGTGTAGCACAGGTATTATCAGAATACGATGGATATTATAGTTTTCTTGGATTAGCACCCGGATTATACAATATCAAACCTGATCCAGCACAAATGCAAAAATTAGGTTTACAATTTTTCCCGGGTGCGTGGCATTTCGAAATCGAAGCCTTACGAAATGGGGATGTACAACGCAATATAGATTTTACGCTTAAGCCAGATTAATGCAAAATATATTCTAACATTTAAAAAATAAAACCATGACAAGTTATCTCACTTTTAAAAAATGTATTGACGCGTGTTTACAATGCGCATCCATTTGTAATCATTGCGCTTCAGCCTGCACCCGGGAAGAAGATATAGCAATGATGGCTAAATGCATCCAGCTGGATATGGAATGCGCAGCCATCTGTTATGCTGCAGCGCAGTTAATGAGTATGGGAAGCGACAAAGCCAGAGATATATGCCGCATTTGTGCCGATATCTGTACAAAATGTTCAGAGCATTGCGGGATACACGAAACGGCGCATTGTAAAGAATGCGCACAAGCATGCAAAGAATGCGCAGAAATTTGCCATCAAATGGCAGCATAGAATGAGTAACGGGCCGGTATAAGTTTACCGGCTTGTTTTAAAGTATTCAAATGTATATATCAGTCAAAAGGCTATGTCTGATTATGAGATAGAATATTATTTTCTCTTTATTACATAACTAGTGTATTATGATTAAAAAAATAGTGAAGCCTGGAAGCAATATCCAGCACAATTTCAATATATCGTCTGATATCGCTTATTGGGCAATTAAGTACAATACCAGTATAGATGAAATACAAAAGATCTTTACTGAATCGGGGAACTCCGTTTCTAAAACGATTGAAATTTTACGGGCAAGAGAACAGTCTGCTTAAAAGATTAAAAAGGTCATGCATTATTTTACTCCGCTGTTTTTAAAATACAACTCATACCATGGAATTTATAGACTATTATAAAATACTGGAAATACCAAAAACAGCCACTGAAAATGATATCAAAAAAACATATCGAAAGCTCGCGCGGAAATACCATCCAGACTTAAATCCAAATAACAAGGAATCAGAGAAGAAATTCAAAGAAATTAATGAGGCGAACGAAGTACTAAGCGATCCTGAAAAAAGGAAAAAGTATGATGCCTATGGAAAAGACTGGAAACATGCAGACGAAATAAAGAATGCACAACAACAGCAATCTGGTAGAAATACCAATCAAACGGAAGGATACGGAGATTTTAGTGGAGACTTTTCTGATTTCTTTGAATCCATTTATGGTGGATCTGCAGGAAAAAGTAGTAGGCAAACAAAATTCAGGGGTCAGGATATTAATGCTGAATTACATCTAAACTTACAGGATGTTTATAAACCACAGCAACAAACCATAAGTGTAAATGGTAAAAATATTCGATTGACGCTACCGGCAGGTATTGAAAATGGTCAAACAATAAAAGTTGCCTCACACGGCGCACCTGGCGCAAATGGTGGCCCTAATGGGGATTTGTACATAACTTTTTCAATAACCAATAATAGCGGTTTTAAAAGAGAAGGAAGCAATTTATACGCAACGGTGGATATAAATCTTTATGATGCCTTACTGGGAACTGATGTATTGGTTGACTCTTTCGACGGCAAAGTAAAACTGAAAGTCCCACCAGAAACGCAACCGGGAACAAAGGTTAAACTAAAAGGTAAAGGCTTTGCTGTTTATAAAAAAGAAAGTGAGTATGGAGACTTGTATGTAACCTATCAGGTAAAATTGCCCACTAACCTTTCAGATAAAGAAAAAGAATTACTATCCGAATTAAAAAAAATCAGAGACAATGGAAACAGCTAATTTGGTGCTTGTTGAACAATTCTGCATACACTGGGATGTGGAATTAACTTTCATTACTTCCTTGCATGACTTTGGAATGGTTGAAATAATCGTATTAGATGAAAAAAAATACATTTCAAATGAACAGCTTAAAGAGGTAGAAAAAATGATTCGCTTCCATTATGACTTAAACATCAATATCGAAGGCATTGATGTTATTTCTAATTTATTAAATCAAATTCATGATTTGCGCCAGGAATTGAATACGGCTAAAAACAAATTGATATTGCTTGATGAAGGATAAGAAAGTAGAAAATCATGTACCTATTTGAAATAATTTCAATGATAAAAAGAAATCGGTTTGGTCTGAAAAAAATAAACACTTACTAACATAGATGGTTTAGCCATAGACAAAATCTCAAGTACTGGTAATATGTAAAAATTAAATGTTACAGACTTTAGGCTTTGATTCAATTTTGCTCAGCTATCATTTTAGCCATAGGGAAAAGTATATTGTTTTCCAGATGAACATGCTGGTGCAGATCTTCTTCAAAATATTTCAATTCATCAAGACAAACCTTATGTGTTGTGCAGGCATCTTCAGGTGCTGTATAGTTATTAGTGAGCTCCCTTATTTTGTATAAAAGCTGACCAGCATGGTCGTGCTCAGCCTCCATTACCTGTATTGGGATATTTATCAGCATCGAGTCACTATCACTTTGTTCACCACTTCTCTCAATTTCTGCAAGGCGCTTGATACGCGGAAACAGAATGGTTTCTTCCTTTTCCATATGGGGAATCAGGTCTTCCATTACTTCTACAAATAATTTGGACACTTCTCGCATGTGTGGATACTTGTCACCATGTTTATTGGTAAGTTTTTCAATATGCGAAAAAATGGTAGCTATACTATTTTTTACATAAAAGTGATGATGGATCGTTATATAAGCGATCAATTCGGATGCACTCATTTCTTTGAAGGGCATACTTCTATTATCAGTCTGCACCGAATCAGTGAGCTCTTTCACAACCCTTTCTGGCGAAAGGCCTTTTTCTACACATGCTTCTGATAATGTTTTCTTACCCCGGCAGCAGAAATCCAAACCGTACTTCTCAAGTACCGGAATAAATGCATGATTACTAAGCGCAATAGAAGCCAGTGTTTCTTGTTCGATATTTGGCATAATTATATTTTTCACAAAGTTCTGCCGCGGCTTAAGGGAAATGTATGATCCAAATCAGCTTTTATAGTATTTCTGCTTTTCGATACAAAAAAAATCCAAGAAGCTCCGGTAAAGAGTACCAGTGATGTTACAAAAAGTGCTTCATTGATATAGGGTGTTGCGATATAATACAAAGAAGCTACACCTTGAATCATTAAAAAAAATTCATTTAAAACAACTCCTACTATAAAAATATAAACGCCCAACAACCATTTCTTACTAATCATAATTAATTGAAAAGAAATAAGATAACCCAGTAAGAAAATACTGAAAACACCAAGTAAAACCAAATGCAGGTATCCAATTACTATTGGCCTAAAACCAAAAGCAAGTTGACTTAAGGAAGGAATGGTTGAACCAAGTTGCAAAAGAAATTTAATGGTTAAAGCAAAGGCAGCCAGTAACAAAAGTGCCCTGCCCGGTGCGGAAAAATCTGCGAGAATTCATTTTTGTAGGTTCGCCATAATTTTGCAAAGGATAGCCACCCTACTATTTGTATCACAGCGGAAGCAACAACCAGCCAATATAACCAGATAGGAATAGGCACCCATAATACAGATAAAAAATATGCAGGGAGGCATGCCAATATAAAATAGATGGAAATTGAATGAAGCTTATTTCTTAGAAAAGTAAGATGCTCCAGCTTCGCAACTACCAATCCCAGCATCGCAAAGAAAAACCATCCGTTATATTGGAAGTGAAGAAAATAATATATTGATGCGAGGTACCAACTCTGATGCATATTTTTTGTAATCATCATAAATGCCAATGCAAATGGACCGGCGGAAGAAAGTACATTCAATAACAAAGCAGCTTTGAAGGAAAGATGTGATAGCTGACCCGGAGATTTGTTCAAATCTTTCCAATACATAACTGCAAATGCATAAGAAACAAAAATAGAAAGTGTTGAAAAGCCAATTGACCAAAATCCATATCCTTGTATCAGGAAGCTGAATAACATACCATAGGCTGTAATAAGGTTAGCGTATAACAGAAAACGATAGGTAGGATAGTTTACATTTTCATTTTTTTTAACAAGTACATCGATGAGTAATACCATCAATGTATGCGTAATCCAACCAGCAAAAGCAAAATGAGAATGACCGTGTAATAAATGTTTCTGATCAAGAAAAGGAAAAGAGAAAGCAATCTTATAGCGCATAAGTACCCCAAGCAGCGCGATAACAGCTAAGTTTAAAAAAGATAATTTAAGCCAATAACCTAAGTGAAATTTCATACCCTTGCTTTGTAACAAAGGAAGGGGAGATAACTATGAAATGGTATGATTTGAATCATAAACTCAGCAAAAAACTTTGCCATGATCTATGCGCAACTCTCCACGATCATGCATCTGACGCATAGATCTAATGACAGTTTCTACGCGAAGGCCTGTCATATCTGCTATTTGTTGCCGGGTTAGTTGTAACTGATTACATTCGGTACAAAAATTCTTATGCTCCTGCTTAAAATGATTAAGAAGTGTCGCAATTTTACCCTCTGGCGTGTGCTGTGCAATCGATTTTAGTAATGCAAATTTAAAACGAACTCTTTCCGCCAGTAAGCGTGTAAATGCAAAATGAATATCAGGATTATCTTTGATTAAGTGTAAAAAGGTGGGCTTGCACAGGCGTAAAAGAATGGTTTCTTTATCTGCTATAGCAGTAGCGGCATAAGGTCCATCATCAAAAAGAGGCAGTTCTCCAAAGCATTCACCCGGCACAATAAAGTTCTGAATAAATTCTTTCCCTTCTTCATCAATATTGGTCCATCTAACTCTACCCGATATCACCTGGTAATAAAAATTACAGGAATTACCCTCCATGAATATAATCTCTCCTTCGCTAACTTTTTTATAAGAAGCACCCCATGCGAGCAGCATATCTATCTCAATTATCATATGGGTTGTTTTTTAGAGATATAAGGTTTATCCTACGTATCTGTAAGTTACCTATAATCACCCGCCAGCGATATGATTAATATCATGTTTTGGCGATAATGCCTGAAAACACAAGCATTTACAACCTGCGTCAATTAGAATGTAAGTACTCAGGAAGGAATATGATTCTACGCATAAAAGGCCAGCTATATCCTTTCTAATCTTGTGCTGTCAATTATCAATTATAAAATTAATTTGTATGAAAAAATTCCTTGTTGCGCTTGTTGTTATGTCTGCCATCTATGCATGTGGTAATCAAAATGGTTCGCCTGCCATAGCCAAGGCGAATGATGAAAAATCAGCTTCAGAAAATCCAGCCTACGACCCACATCGCGGTGAAGGAAAATTCAAGGATGTGCAAATATCTGCAACCCTAGATGCGGCCATGGCAAAAACTGGCAACGATGTCTATGCTGTGAAATGTGGTGCCTGTCACAAAACTACCAATGAAAAATTAGTTGGCCCCGGTTGGAAAGGTGTCACTGAGAGAAACAGTGCTGCATGGATCATGAACTTTATTACCAATACCGACGAAATGCTGACCAAGGACCCCAAAGCCCAGGCACAACTTGAAATATGTTTGGTAAGGATGCCTAATCAAAATCTTAGTGATACAGATGCAAGAAATCTCTATGAATTTATGAGAAAGAACGACGGTGTTAAATAAACGATTACAAAACAACTAATATAAAATATATGAAAAAAATCAAATGCTGTGCAGTAGCGATGGCGTCTGTTGCATTATTTATGGGAATGCAATCCTGCAAACCTAAAAACGCCGGTAACGCAGTAAGTGCTGATGCCGCTGCAAAATCGTATGTTGCCCCGGGTAAATATGATGAGTACTATAATTTCGTTTCAGGTGGTTTTAGTGGTCAAATGAGTGTGTATGGTTTGCCGAGTGGAAGATTGCTGAAAGTGGTTCCCATCTTCTCCGTTAATCCTGAAAACGGGTATGGCTATTCAGAAGAAACCAAACCCATGCTGAATACTTCACACGGTTTTATTCCCTGGGATGACCAGCATCACCTTGATCTTTCACAAACCAATGGTGAAGTTGATGGAAAATGGATTTTTGCCAATGCCAATAATACACCGCGTGTGGCCAGGGTTAATCTGTCAACTTTTCACACGGATGAGATCATTGAACTTCCGAATAGTGCGGGTAACCACAGTTCTCCTTTTATTACAGAAAATACCGAGTATGTTGTAGCTGGTACAAGGTTCAGTGTACCTCCCGACGATAAAAATGGAGATGTTCCTATCAATACCTACAAAGAAAATTTTAAAGGAACCATCAGTTTTATCAGTGTAGATAAAGACAATGGCAATATGGATATTGCCTTTCAGTTACAGTGCCCCGGGGTAAACTTCGATTTAAGTCACGCTGGTAAAGGCAAATCGAGCGGCTGGTTTTTCTTTAGCTGTTATAATACCGAGCAGGCAAATACATTGCTGGAAGTAAATGCATCCAAACGTGATAAAGACTTTATCATGGCGGTAAACTGGAAGAAAGCAGCCGAACTGGTAAAAGCAGGTAAAGGACGCAAACAATCTGTTAAATATGCAAGTAACCGATATGATGAAAAAACACATACTGCGAAATCTGTTATTAAAACAGAAGTAACGGTAATGGATGTAAAAGATTTTCCGGGCCTTGTATATTTTATTCCTTGTCCTAAATCACCGCATGGTTGCGATGTAGATCCATCAGGTGAATACATTGTAGGCAGCGGAAAATTAGCAGCATTGATTCCCGTTTTCAGCTTTGATAAAATGATGAAAGCTATCGACGACAAAGCATTTGCCGGCGACTATGAAGGCATACCCGTTATTAAATATGAAGCAGCTTTATATGGTGAAGTGAAAAAACCCGGTCTTGGGCCTTTGCATACCGAATTTGATGATAAAGGAAATGCTTACACTACCATGTTTGTTTCAAGTGAAGTAGTGAAGTGGAATATTAAAGACCTGGCCATTTTGGATAGAATAGCTACGTACTATTCCCCTGGTCACTTAATGATTCCCGGTGGCGATTCAAGAAAACCATCAGGCAAATACATGGTTGCCTACAATAAGATTACCAAAGACAGATTTTTACCAACAGGTCCTGAACTGGCACAGAGTGCACAGTTGTATGATATCAGTGGCGATAAAATGCAATTGATACTCGATTATCCAACCATTGGTGAGCCACACTATGCACAAGGTGTTGCTGCAAGCCTGCTTCGTGAGAAATCAGTCAAATTTTTTAAGATTGAAGAAAATAACCACCCCTATGTTTCCAAAGGAGAGGGAACAACAAAAGTAGTAAGGACAGGAAATAAGGTGGATATATATATGACCGCTATTCGTTCTCACCTTACACCTGATAACATTGAGGGAATTAAATTAGGAGACGAGGTATATTTCCACGTAACCAACATTGAGCAGGATTGGGATGTGCCACATGGCTTTGCCATCAAAGGTGCAGCCAATGCAGAATTGCTAGTTATGCCGGGTGAAACATCAACACTTAAATGGACACCTGATCGCATTGGTATATTTCCATTTTACTGTACTGATTTTTGTAGCGCCCTTCATCAGGAAATGTCTGGATATGTTCGCGTATCTCAAGCAGGTAGTTCCGTACCGCTAAGTTTTAGTACCGGAACTAATATAAAAAAAGACAGTAGCACAACAAACAACTAAAATATAAAAAGAGATACCAAAACTGTAGCAGGCTATCAGTCTGGATATAAGCGGTATCTCTTTTTTTTCAACTAAAGTCATGAATAATCAAAAAATGTCAATACTTACCAGGTCATTAGTGTTTGTATGTGGACTTTGCTTAATTGCTGTTTTATTTACGCCAATTTGGCGGATTGATTTGCAGGCACCTCAATACCCTGAAGGATTAAAACTATATATTCATGCAAACAAATTGACAGGGAATGTATCCATTATTAATGGTTTGAATCATTATATCGGAATGAAAACATTACATGAGGATGATTTCAAAGAATTTAAAATATTACCAACTATTATCGTTTTGTTTTCTGCCCTATTTATGATAACGGCTATTGCAGGTAAAAGAAAATGGATGAATGTGCTTTTCCTACTTTTCGTATTCTTTGGTATTGTGGCAATGGCTGATTTTTGGAGATGGGAATATGAGTATGGGCACAATCTCAATCCTAATGCTGCGATAATTATACCGGGAATGGCCTACCAACCACCTTTAATTGGCTTCAAGCAATTACTCAATTTTGGTGCGTATTCTATTCCTGCAACAGGTGGCTGGATTTTTGTAGCTGCAGGGTTTATTCTTATGGCCTGTGTTGCTTATGAATGGAGACTTGCGCGAAAAAAATTGGTAATGAATGTCGGTACTCCTTTATGCTTTGCAGGACTAGTATGTGTATCAATGCTTGCAGGCTGCAGTTTGGTACCGGAACCGATACAAGTGGGACAGGACAACTGTGATTTTTGTAAAATGAAAATTAGTGATAATCGTTTTGGGGCGGAGGTAATTACCAGCAAAAATAAAATATACAAGTTTGATGATGCCCATTGCGTTCTCGCTTTTGTAAAGTCAGCAAACATGGCTAAAAAAGAAATAGCATCCATTTATTTTACAAATTTCAACGAACCTCATGAGCTGATCATAACTGACAAGGTTCATTTTTTACAAAGCCCTACTTTCAAAAGCCCAATGAATGGAAATATTGCTGCTTTCGCCAGCGAAGAAACCCTTGTTAGCATGCTGCCTAAATTCAATGGCAGAAAAATTTCTTGGGAGGAGATGATGAAATGAGATCTGTGTTTTTGATATTATTTCTTTTGAGTAATTCCTTCTGCTATTCCCGAACCATACATGTAGGTGCACAACGGGAATATAAAAGGATAAAAATGGGATTGTCTGCTGCTAAAGATGGCGACACCGTTTTGGTAGATATGGGAATGTATCGCGAACAGACATTAGTAATTACAAAAAAAATTATTTTAAAAGGAATCCAATATCCGATAATAGACGGAGAAAGAAAATACGAAATCATTGCTGTAAAAGCAGATGGTGTTGTAATTGATGGTTTCAGGGTTATTCATTCAGGCATTTCAAGCTTGGATGACATAAGTGGTATTAAGATTTACGATCGAAAAAATGTGGTGATTAAAAATAATATTCTGGATGATACATTTTTTGGCATATATATACAAGCCGGGAAAAATTGTTTGGTACAAAATAATAAAATCACTGCCTACAATAAAGAAGAACAGCAGAGTGGCAATGGAATACATTGTTGGAAGAGCGATAGTTTGCAGATTATTGGCAATAACATTAGCGGTCAAAGAGATGGCATTTATTTTGAATTTGTAACCCATTCTATTATCAGTCATAACAAATCCAGTAAAAATATTCGTTATGGACTTCATTTTATGTTTTCGCACAACGATTCATATATTGAAAATGAATTTCGAAATAATGGTGCCGGGGTTTCAGTTATGTATTCTCATGGCGTAAAGATGGCAAACAATGTATTCGAGGAGAATTGGGGTGATGGTGCTTATGGATTATTGTTGAAAGAAATTACGGACAGCCATATTGAAGGCAATCGTTTTATCAAAAATACCAGTGGTATTTATATGGAGGGTGCCAGCCGTATAAAATTGCAAAACAATCTTTTTGAAAATAATGGATGGGCCATGAAAATACAGGCCAGTTGCATGGATGTTCGTGTTTTTAAAAATAATTTTATAGGAAACACTTTCGATGTAGGAACGAATGGCTCTCTTGTGTTAAACACTTTCGATAATAATTACTGGGATAAATATGACGGTTACGATCTGAATAAGGATAAAATCGGCGACATTCCCTATCGTCCGGTAAGTATGTATTCAATGATTATTGAAAAAAATCCTCCGGCAATGCTCCTTTTCCGAAGTTTTTTTACATCACTTTTAGATAAAACCGAAAAAATCATTCCCAGTTTAACACCCGAAATGCTCAAAGACAACAAACCCATGATGAAAAAACTATTTTAAATCTGTGCGTATATACCTAACCATATGATTATTGCTAGTAATGTTTCAAAAAAATTCGGCAAATTAAAAGCACTGGATAATATTTCATTAACCTGTACGAAAGGAGAATGTATTGCATTGATAGGCCCGAATGGCAGCGGAAAAACTACGTTGATTAAGAGTATTCTTGGCATGGTTGTACCAGACAGTGGCTTTATCACATTTAATGGAAAAAACATTTTACACAGCTGGGAATACAGGAGCCAGATTGGATACATGCCGCAAATAGGGCGCTACCCCGATAATATGTCAATCGGAGATGTATTTGATATGATGAAAGATATTCGCGGATCAAAAAATATACTGGATGAAGAATTGATTGAACTTTTTGGTTTGGAGGAACAAATGAGTAAAAAAATGCGAACACTTTCTGGAGGAACCAGGCAAAAAGTAAGTGCTTCACTTGCATTTTTATTCGACCCTGAAGTATTGATACTGGATGAACCCACAGCAGGCCTGGATCCTGTGGCTTCAGAAATACTTAAAGAAAAGATCATCGCACAAAAAAAGAAAGGAAAACTGGTGATGATTACTTCTCACATATTAAGCGATCTGGATGAACTGGTAACGCAGGTTATTTATATGCAGGATGGAAGCCTGCAATTTCATAAAACAATTGATGAGCTTAGGATGGACACAGGTGAAAATAAATTATCAAGAGCCATCGCAAATGTTATGCTAAAAGTAACCCCATGAAAAAAATTATCAAATATGTTATGTCAGATATCCTGCAAAACAGGATTGTACTGGTATACACTTTGTTTTTATTAGTAACCTCATTTAGTGTATTCAGTCTCGAAGATAATACTAACAAAGGACTGCTTAGCCTGCTGAATATTACTTTATTGATTGTGCCCCTGGTAAGTATCGTTTTTTCAGCTATCTATATATATAATTGCAGCGAGTTTTTAGAGCTACTGGTAAGCCAGCCCCTAAAAAGAAAAACACTCTGGTTAAGTTTATATGCCGGTTTGGCTGCATCGCTTTCCCTTTCCTTTTTTATGGGAGTCGGCATTCCTATTTTAATCTATCAACCCAATAAGATTGGACTAATTATGTTGGGAACAGGCATTTTACTAACCTGTTCTTTTGTTTCGGTTGCCATGTTGGCTGTTGTTAAAACGCGAGACAAGGCAAAAGGAATTGGTGTGGCTGTTTTATTATGGTTGTATTTTTCTATTCTCTTCGATGGTCTTGTATTGTTTGCTTTGTTTCAATTCGCTGATTATCCTTTAGAGAAAGCAATGATTGTGGTAACAGCCTTTAACCCAATTGACCTGTCACGGATTTTGATTTTACTCCAAATGGATGTTTCAGCAATGATGGGATATACGGGGGCGATTTTTAAAAACTTTTTTGGGACAGTAATGGGCGTCTCAATTTCAATCCTGGTTCTGCTGTTGTGGACCGCATTGCCGCTATGGCTATCAACCAGACGATTCATCAGAAAAGATTTATAACAAACTTTATATGAAAAGACATTCTTCTATTGTTTCACTTTCCAGAGAGCACCATGGGGCATTGATTCTCGCAAAACTTTTACAAAAAGATGCACCCCCGTATAAAAATTTGCCTTCTGACTTACATGGTAAGGCAGCTTATGCCTTAACGCAATACCAGACCGAATTGGCAGCCCATTTTTTGGCAGAAGAACTGTCTGTTCTGGAGCAGGTAAGAGGTGTAAATGAAGAAATTGATATATTGATCGAGGAAATATCCACAGAGCACAAGCAACTTCGAGACCTCTTTGAATGTATTACTAAGAGTCATCATCTTGAGGAAGATTTACATTCGTTGGGTTGTTCTTTAGAAAAACATATTCGTAAGGAAGAACGTGTTTTGTTTCCTTTAATACAGGACAATTGCAGCGAAGATCTCCTCAACCATATTCAAAACCTGTTGTCAAAAAAGATATTACCATGAAGGATATTGTGAACAGGGAAGATATCGAACAGCTCATTAATGAATTTTACCAAAGGGTTCGCTCGGACGGCATGATTGGTTTTATTTTCAATGATATTGTAACCATCAACTGGGATAAGCATTTACCCATCATGTGTGATTTTTGGGATAACGTACTATTCTTCTCAGGAAAATATACTGGTAACCCAATGGATCTGCACAAGAACCTGCATAACATACGGCCAATTGACAGTAAATATTTTACGCGTTGGGTTCAGCTTTTTACTGAAACGGTAGATATGCTATATACCGGAGAGAAAGCTGAGTTAGCAAAACAAAAAGCCAAAAGTATTGCTGATATCATTCAGGAGAAAATACTGTTGCAAAAAAGTTAGTTTAGGTGAAACTTGTGACTGGTTTTATTTCTCGTGATTGCCCAGTAACCAATAAAGCAGTTTTTTAAAGCAAAAACTGCAGCCCCGATGCGAAAAAAACACCAGATAAAACATAGGAGTCAAATATCTTTATAGAGAATTGACACCATTTGCATGAAACTATACACCACCATGCCAAAGGCATTGTACCCTTACTTCAAAGCAGAATTAGCGGCTGCACGTGAAGCTTTCACCAATAACCATTTACTTAACTGCTGGCACCACCTTGAACGGGCGCATATTATTGGTCAGCCCTATCCATGGCATCATACACTTGTTCATTGGCGTATGCTGGTATTTGGTGTGCAGATAAAAAATTATAAAGAAGTAATAGGCCAGTTACCACGGCTGCTAGTTGGTGGTGTAAAATCGTTTGTGGGTACCATTCCAACAGGTAATACGGGCGGTGCTAATGTTCCGCCTTTGCAACCTATGCAGATACCTGCTGATCTGCAAACGATTATTTCACAAAACAATTAATAAGCCTATCAATACATTTTAGCAATGGAAAACTCTCATGAACAACGGAGAGCGTGCTTAAAATTAAAAAATTTTTGTTGTAAGCTTCTAGCTATTAGCTGTAAGCCGTGAGCTTGGTAAGTGCTTATCGAAATAATACCAATTAGACTTTAAAAATATCTTCTTGTGATTTTCGGCTTTGATAAAGATGTCTGCATCGTCATTGCGAGGTACGAAGCAATCTGTACTTCGAATTAAAGACACTTCGAATATTGTAACACAGATTGCTTCGTACCTCGCAATGACGTTCCAATACACATTTCACTATAAACAATATCACTCTGTTATTTTTTTCCTACATCCACCCCATTTTCACAAACGCATCATACCCGATTTTAATAGCTGTATCAATATCTTTCAACAGCGAAGCATCCTTTTTTTTGATATGAAAACAGCACTTGCCTTTCAGGTATTTCAATAACTCTGGACTAATTGTTTTTTTCATCGGATCGTTCATGTATACCGGCATATAATAAAAACCAACATAGCCTTTTTGTACTAATGCAGATACAAACCAAATTTCCTCTTTTTTTCTTCCTTCAATAACCACTGGCTTATGACTAACCAGATTGGCCTGCCCACCTGTTGTTGCATGTAAAACCAGGTTTCGTTTCTTATCATAAGGCAACATCATTTTTTTAATGGCTTCAAATATTTCGAGCATTTCAGGTTGGCCAGCAGATTTATCTGCGTACTTGATATTAATGGATGCTTCCTTTTTGGCAGGCTTAGCCGCTTTTGCTGTTTTTGAAACAGCAGTTTTCTTTACCGGTGTTACAACCGATTTTTTCACAACTTTTTTGGATGCCGTTTTTGACGCAGCGATAGACTTTGCCATAAGAAATGATTTATTACAAGATAAAAAAAATCCGCTGAAGCGTTTAGCCTGAGCGGATTTTTTTTGTGGATGGACAGTGGTGAATCGTCAATCGTGAGCGGTGAGTGGTGAATTGGAAATGGTTGGCATTCGCGAAAAAGTTGCAAGGATACCAATCAATCATTCTTTTAATTCATAACTCACGATTCACGTCTCACTACTCACGCTTAATCCCAAATCTCATCCTTCCCTTCAATCCATAATTTAACCGATTCGGTGGTAACCGATTTCGGTCTTTCCAGTGGAAAGCCGAGGGCTCTGTCCCAGCAGAGGCTGGCCAGTACACCCAATGCACGGCTTACGGCAAAGAGTACGGTGTAAAATTCATATTCTACCATACCATAATGAACCAGTAATGCACCACTATGCGCATCTACGTTGGGCCATGGATTTTTGATCTTTCCTAATGATTGTAATATTGGCGGAACGGTATCGTAAATTTTCCATACAGTGTTAACCAGTTTGTCATCCGGCATATGCTTTTTACCAAACTCCATTTGAGCAGTAAAGCGTGGATCTGTTTTGCGCAGTACCGCATGTCCGTAACCCGGTACTACTTTACCGGAGGTAAGGGTTTTCTGTACATAATCAGCAATCTGTTCTTTCGTGGGATCATCCGTACCCAATTGCTCCTGCATTTCAAAAATCCATTTAATTACTTCCTGGTTCGCAAGGCCATGTAAAGGACCAGCCAAACCATTCATACCAGCTGCATAACTCAGAAAAGGATCACTAAGTGCTGAACCTACCAGATGGGTTGTGTGTGCAGATACATTTCCTCCTTCGTGGTCGGCATGTATGGTCATGTATAAACGCATGAGTTCTTTGAAACTTTCATCTTCAAAGCCCATCATATGTGCCAGATTGCCGGACCAGTCGAGCAATCCATTGGGTTGTATATGCTCATTGTTTTTGTACTTACGACGATAGATATAAGCTGCAATACGTGGCAGGCGGGCTATCAGATCCATAGAATCATCATAGATCGCATTCCAGTAATCTTTTTTATTGATGCCTTTTGCATACTCTTTTGCAAAATGGCTTTCTGTTTGCAGCGCCATCACACCGGTAACAAACATGGTCATAGGGTGTGCACTAATGGGCAATGCATCTATGGTGGCAAATACATAGTTGGGTACATGACTTCTGCGCTGCCATACACTAGTGATATGGGCAACTTCTTCTTCGCCGGGCAATTCTCCTACCAGCATCAGGTAAAACAGGCCTTCGGGCAGGGGTTCACCGCCACCGGGTGCTTTGGGTAATTTCTCCTGCAATTCGGGGATGGAATAGCCGCGGAAACGAATACCTTCCTGCGCATCCAGCAAACTGGTTTCGGTAACCAAACCGGTAATACCGCGCATGCCCTGATACACCTGGGATAAGGTTACTTCACCAATTTTCTTATTTCCGTGTTCTTTCAGAATATCCTTGATCTCAGCATTGGAGGCATCTGCCTTTGCTTTAAACCGGTCTTTAACGATTCCCATGACGAAGCTGTTTTAGTAGAGTCTTTGATAAATATCTAACCTGAAGCGCTAATAAAAAGAACGTTCCATTTAGATGGGTTAAAGGTAAAACAAGTTGCCCTCTACAACAAAACAATTAGCCTAAGGTTGCAGAATTGATAATAAAATTACTTAGGGGCTTTGCGATAGAGATAAATGACCACAAATACAAAAATCAAATTGGGTATCCAGGCGGCAACCAGTGGCGGAAGATTGCCTTTTGTGGAGAAAATCGTAGAAAACCTGTCTGTTATAATGAATAAAGCTGCCAACATAAAGCCTACGGCAAGGTGCACGCCGCTTCCACCTCTTACTTTTCTTCCGGCTACAATGGCACCAATGATGGTAAGTAATAATACAGTAATAGGAGTTGCATTTCGTCTGTTTCGTTCTACCCTTAATTCATTAAGTCCCTCCGAACCTCGTAATTCTTCTAACCTTATAAAACGATCCAGTTCTGGCGAGGTGAGTTTATCTTTTGTGTATTTATCCCTGCTCAGGTCATACGGCTTGAAATTGAAATTCACCATACGTGTCATTTCCAACACCACATCTTCTTTCAAAGGTTTCAGCGTTCTGTCAACGAGCGATTCCAGTCGCCATTTTTTGGTGGCTGTATCCCAGGCAATCAGGTCTGCCCGCATATTCTGAATTACCTGATTGCCTTGTATCTTATAAAAGAAAACAGTACCGCTTCGCTTGGTTAAGGTATCGTAAGAAGTGATGCCGGCATAGGTAAACGAATCTACCCGCAGGTAAATATTACTACTGGTGGCCACGAGTGCGTTATAAGAATTATTACCATCAATGTATTTGGCCTCAAAAGCACCCCGAATCTGGTTAGCGCGGGGTACCACGTATTGATTGGCAAACCATAACATTACGGCAAGTATACTTCCACCAATCCAGTAAGGACGAAGCCAGCGTGGATAACTGGTACCACTGGCCAGTATGGCAATGATCTCACTTTTGCCAGCCATTTTAGAAGTGAAAAAGATTACGGCTATAAATACAAAAAGTGGAAAAAGCAATGCAATAATATGCGGAACAAAACCAAAATAATACAGCGTGATGATCTTACCTATCCCAAGTTTCGTTTTTACAAAATCATCTGTTTTCTCGCTCACATCTACCACCACGGCAATAATGGTAAACAGGAATATGGCAAAAAAGAAGGTAGTTAAAAATTTCTTTAGTATGTACCAGTCGAGTTTCTTCATGTTGGGTTATCAGGGTAAAGATACTGGGGTGGGGTTGGTTAATGTGGTTAAAAGGGTAAAAGGGTTAAAATCGTTAAATTAGTAAAAGGGTTAAAAAGTAACGGTATTTGCTGACTTGAGAATGTTACGCAAAACAATTTATACAACATTTCACAGTTTGATAGATATAGAGGTTCATCATTGCCTAATCAATTGAATCCTCTACCCCTCCAACCACTTTACCCATTTAACCCTTTTAACCCCTTTAACTATTATAACCTCCCCCTTACTAAAGCCGCTGCTTCACCACATCCACCATGCTTTTCTTCCAGCTTGTAAAATCGCCATCCAGAATATGTTTACGGGCTTCTCCTACCAGCCATAGATAAAATGAAAGATTTTGAATGCTGGCTAGTTGAAGTCCCAGTATCTCATTGGCCACAAATAAATGGCGCAGGTAAGCTTTGGAATAAAACTGACTTGATTCAACCGGTAAGCCCGGATCGATGGGTGAAAAATCGGAAGCCCATTTTTTGTTACGAATATTAATCACACCCTGTGTAGTAAACAGCATGCCGTTTCTACCATTGCGTGTGGGCATCACACAATCGAACATATCAATACCCAAATCAATACACTCCAGAATATTCCAGGGTGTTCCTACACCCATTAAATATCGCGGTTTTTGTACCGGCAAATATTCGGTACAGAGATCGGTAAATTCATACATCATGTCTTCCGGCTCGCCCACACTTAATCCGCCAATGGCATTACCGGTAGCTTCTTTAGAAGCAATGTATTCGCATGATGCCTGGCGCAAATCTTTATACGTACTACCCTGTACAATTGGAAACAGGTTTTGCGTATAGCCATATCGGTCTGGTGTTTCGGCCAAACGTGCAAAACACCTGTCTAACCAACGATGCGTAAGCTCCATACTTTTTTTAGCATAGGTATAATCGCTGGGGTAAGGCGGACATTCATCAAAAGCCATAATGATATCGGCTCCAATACTGCGCTGAATATCCATCACATTTTCGGGACTAAACAAATGCCGGCTACCATCAATATGCGATTGAAACATCACGCCTTCTTCTTTGATCTTTCTATTAGCTGCCAGAGAAAAAACCTGATAACCGCCACTGTCCGTTAGTATGGGCCTGTCCCATCCATTAAACTTATGCAGACCGCCAGCTGATTCCAATACTTCGGTACCGGGACGGAGATAGAGATGATAGGTATTACCCAGAATGATCTGCGCATTGATCTCCTGTTTTAATTGCTGCTGGGTTACCGCTTTAACACTGCCAACGGTACCTACGGGCATAAAAATAGGCGTCATGATTTCGCCATGGTCGGTGGTAATCTTTCCTGCCCTTGCTTTTGAGCCTTCGGCTGTTGTTTGTAACTGAAAATCCAATGAAGCCATGGGGCAAAAATAAGGATTGTTTCCTGTCAGTAACCGAAAGTAGCAGTAAGCAGTAGCAGTAGGCAGTTACATCCATTATACCATAAAGCTGCCTACTGCTACTGAAGACTGGTAACTGGTAACCAATTGATCTTTTCCACACCACTACCTCTGGAAACCTTCAAAACGTTATTTTTGCCGAATGCTGCTACCACCCATCGTATTTGACTTGGTATTCTATTTTTTTTGTGCAATGATTGTAATACAGGTTGTTTATTATCTGTATTTTTTCAGAAGACTGGCTTTTTACAAAGCGGCAGAAAGACAAACCACTTCAGAACATCCCTTGTCTGTCATTATTTGCGCACGCGATGAAGCTGATAACCTTGCACGTAATTTACCCGGTGTATTGGTGCAGGATTATAAAACCACTCACGAAGTGGTGGTAGTGAATGATAATTCTACCGACGAAGGAAAATATGTGATTGATGAATTTAAAAAATCTTTTAAAAACATCAACCATATTCAATTAACACAGGAAGCCAAGATGATCAGCGGAAAAAAATTCCCTTTATCTATTGGTATCAAAAGTGCCAAGCATGAAATTGTTTTATTGACCGATGCAGATTGCACGCCCGCTTCTGAATTCTGGATGCAGAAAATGCAGGATGCCTATGATGAACAAACAGAAATTGTATTAGGATATGGTGCTTACCACAAAAGACCCGGCATACTGAATAAACTGATTCGTTTTGAAACCTTTCATACCGCGTTGCAATATTTATCCTATGCATTGGCGGGCACACCCTATATGGGAGTTGGCAGAAACCTGAGTTATAAGAAAGATGTTTTTTTACGCAACAAAGGATTTTCTTCTATCAATCAAATACCCAGTGGCGATGATGATCTTTTTATTAATCAGGTAGCACATAAAGACAATACCGCGGTGGTGATTGATCCGGATGCGCATACAGTAAGTGAACCCAAAAAACGCTGGAGCGATTGGATGACGCAGAAATACCGCCACTATACTACCGGAAGATATTATAAGCCCAAACATAAATTTTTATTAGGTCTTTATTCTTTCAGTTTGTTTTTGATCTATCCATTGTTAGCGATATCTATTGTTTTCTTTAACTGGTGGTTGGCTTTAGCAGTTTTTGGTGTACGGCTGATTGTTCAGGCCATTGTTTACTTTAAAGCCATGAAAAAACTGAATGAGGCAGATCTCTGGCCATGGTTTTTGTTTCTGGATATCTGGATGTTCTTTTATTTCATTTTTACATTACCTGCCATATGGAAAGCGCCCCGCAAAAACTGGGATTGATCCTCAAATATTTTGACGATTTTACAGAAGAACAAACCAGTCAGTTTGCTGCATTGGAAGCATTGTATAACGAATGGAATGCAAAGATCAATGTGATCTCAAGAAAAGATATTGACAGTATTTACCTCCACCATGTATTGCATTCTTTAAGCATTGCTGCTATTGCCGATTTTCAACCAGGCATGCAGGTGATTGATATTGGTTGTGGTGGCGGTTTTCCGGGTGTGCCGCTGGCTATTTTCTTTCCGAAAGTAAAATTTCATTTGGTAGATAGTATCGCCAAAAAATTAAAAGTGGTGGACGCTGTTTGCGAAGGTGCCAATATTAAAAACATTACTACACAACATACACGTGCAGAAGATATCAAAAACCGAAAATTTGATTATGCAATTTCACGCGCAGTGGCTCCCTTGCGCGAGTTATGGAAATGGAGCGGGCCTTTGTTGAAAAAAGACCATACCAAAACACTTCCTTCCGGATTAATTTGTTTGAAAGGCGGTGATCTTGCCCAGGAAATATTTGAAAGTGGATTACGCCCTAAGATGATGCCCATCTTTAAAATTTTTCCGGAAGAATACTTTGAGGAAAAATTTGTTTTGCATGTAGCAAAGTAGCTATACCAATTAGATTTTAAAAATACCCTCGCGTGATTTTTCGATTTGGTTAAAATCTTTGCACCGTCATTTCGAACGAAGCAAAGCGAAGTGAGAAATCTTATGACTGCTTAGCATGTTACCATCAATAGCTGTGGTAAGATTTCTCCTCATTCCTCGTCGAAATGACGTTCCCTGACGCTCAGTAACTGATTAAAATCTGATTGTTATTAATCAGGTATCACAATCTTGTTATTGGCACGATTGATATCAGCCAAACGTTGGCTGGGATCTATCTCAATAGATTTGATATCGCCAATGGATCTCGATGTAGTGAATGCATATTCCGGATGTGTCCATTTCCATTCTTCATGAACGATTCTGGTTGTTTTGTCTTCTGCAGGTTTTTCTCCCAGCATTAAACTCAGCGGCATATAATGTAATTCCTGCGAGCCATCTTTAAACGTAACCAGCACCTCCAATGGCATCGGCATTTTACCAATGCGTTTTACAGTGATGGCTGCCTTCCCGTCTTTTATACCAATATCGCCAACGGCATAGTCAATGGTCTTGGTAGTATTGATCCAGTATTCTTTGTACCAATCCAGTTCCACTCCACTTATTTTTTCTGCCACGCGAATAAAATCATTTGGATTGGGATGTTTGAAACGCCACTGGTTATAAT
This sequence comes from Sediminibacterium sp., assembly GCA_965283715.1. Classification (GTDB taxonomy): domain Bacteria; phylum Bacteroidota; class Bacteroidia; order Chitinophagales; family Chitinophagaceae; genus Sediminibacterium. The sequence continues at coordinate 928,305 of CBDIPL010000003.1, forward strand.
AGGAAAGGATAATTTTATCACGCACGGCATCTCCAACTATATAACCCAATTGCTCCATAAACACGGCTCCCTTACTATAGGCTGCGCTACCATAAGCATAGTTGGTATTGTAATGGTCTGAATGGGTACTTGAGGGTTCTTCCCATCCGCTTTTAGCAAGATTAAAATATCCCTGATAGGAATCGCTCATCCAAAAGCCTTTTGTATTCCGCACCATAGCTAACGCACGAGTACTTGCATAATCGGTGAATCCCTCATCCATCCATGGATACAAAGATTCGTTGGTAGCCATTAACATCTGGTACCAGGTATGCATCAATTCATGAATAGCGGTACCAATGCCGGCATCATTAATCAGCGTTGCCATCGGATATTCCATACCGCCGTCTCCACCCTGAATAAACGTGTACGTTTTATAAGGATAGGCTCCGAATGTTTTGGTAATGTAAGGAAACACCAATGCACTGGTATCGGCGAGTTTCTGCCAGCTATTTTCCAGAGAATCAACCGCTTTATATACCACACGGATCAGTGGACCATCTTTCACGGTGCGCGTTATCATTTTATACTCCGGATCAGCGGCCCATACAAAATCATGCACATTATATGCCTGCCATTTCCAAACATGTTTATTGCCTGCTGCGGGTTTTACAGTTGTTCCGGGTGTCTGGTAACCAAACCCAATTTCATTTGGATTTTGCAGATCACCACCTGCGGCAACCATATAGTTTTTATCAATGCTGATGTTTACATCAAAATCTCCCCATACACCATAAAACTCACGTGCTATATATGGATTGGCATTCCATCCCTGGTAATCGTACTCAACCAATTTGGGATACCACTGGCTCATACTGTATCGGATCCCTTTCGCATTATCATGGCCGCTTCTGCGTATTTGTTTTGGCACCTGTGCTTCAAAATTTATATCTAGTATTGCTTTCGCTTTAGGAAGTATGGGATTGGTAAGCACCACTTCCAAAATAGTTTCATGTTCTTTCAGTTGCTGCTCTACCCCATTGATTTTAATACTGTTTACTTTTTGATACCCTATTTCAGCAGGTGATAACTTGCTGATGCGGTCTTTTACCCTTGCATCCCAATCCAATCCATCTGTTTCCCTGCCCCTTCTTTTACTTGGTTCTGTAATTCTTGTTTTACCCAGTTCCAGGCTTCTTACATCCATACTACTACCCGGTTGAAAAGCATTCCAATACAAATGAAAATATACCTTACTCAATGTGTCCGGTGAATTGTTGGTGTATTCCAGTTTTTCCGTTCCGGAGAAGCGGTTAGTGGTTACATCCATATTTACATTGATGGTGTATTTGATTTTTTGTTGCCAGCGATCAGGCTGCGCGTAGGCGGATGTTAAGCAGGAGATGATAGTTGACAGTAATAAAAAAGCGGGTACCTTTTTTCTCATGATGAATAGGGTTTTGAAGACGTAAATTTCAGGAAATAAGGTGGAGAAAAAGCAGATTAATGACTAATGGGTGAGAAAGTTGGCGACTTTGTAACATTTTTTTCACGCAAAGGCGCAAAGGCGCCATTTATAAACGTTTTAAGGCTTACCAGCAACAACAATCACAATCTCACCCTTTACCGTTTTGGCTTTGAAATGATCAGCTACTTCACGAAGGGTACCGGTTTTGTTTTCTTCAAAGAGTTTAGTGAGTTCGCGGCTTACACTACATTCTCTGTCAGCTCCGAAGTATTGAACAAATTCTTCGAGCGTTTTTACCAATCGCATCGGGCTTTCATAAAACACCATGGTTCTTTCCTCTTCTGCCAATTGCTTCATCAGTGTTTGCCTTCCTTTTTTCAAAGGCAAAAATCCTTCAAATGTAAATCGATTGGTAGGTATGCCACTGTTTACCAACGCGGGAACAAATGCGGTGGCACCGGGTAAACATTCCACTTTTATTTCCTGTTTAATACATTCCCTCACCAGTAAAAAAGCAGGATCAGAAATACCGGGTGTGCCTGCATCGGTAATCAATGCCATGGTTTTACCGGCGCGCAACTGGTCTACAATATGCTGCACAATTTTATGTTCATTGTGCTGGTGATAGGGTGACACCGGTTTCTGAATATGATAATGATTCAGTAACCGCGAAGAAGTTCTGGTATCCTCACACAAAATCACATCTACCTGCTGCAACACTTCGAGCGAACGAAGGGTGATATCTTTCAGGTTACCGAGTGGTGTTGGGATGAGGTAAAGCAAGGGGGTATAATTAGTAATTAATAATTAGTAATTAGTAATTAGTAATTAGTAATTACTAATTGAGAAAGCTGAAATTATAATTTCAACATAAGCAACTATTAATTATTAATTACTAATTATTAATTATTTAGTTGATCATTTCAATTTCATAAAACTCCATCACAGGGTTGGCCAGAAGTTTTTTGCTTGCGTCTTCGGCTATTTGTTTGGCTTCTGTTTCGCTGGCAGCTTCTATTTGTAGTGTGATGTGTTTACCAACACGTACATCGGCTATGGTACCAAGACCGAGGTTTTGCAATCCACCTAAAACGGCCTTACCCTGTGGATCTAACAAATCTTTTAACGGCATTACTTTGATCTGAACATTATAGGTCATGATTCTTGTTGTTTGAAAGTCAAAGATAGAATTACATACGCAATAAAGGTAACAGGAACAGCCAGCCAGCCAAAACTTAGTCCTGATGCCAATGCCACAACAGCCAATACCAGAAACGGAAGCATTTTTTTTATGGTAACACCTGAGAACTTCATGGCCAGCATGGGTAGCTTTGATACCATGAGGTAACTGATAAGTACTATTACTGCATACCAAAACCATTTATTAAGTAATAAACGGATCATAAAATCATTGTTCGAATACCAATAAATTAATGGGAAAGATGCAAACAGCAAACCCGCTGCAGGAATGGGCACGCCTTTAAATCCCTGGCTTTGAGAGGTATCAATATTAAATCTTGCCAAACGGTAAGCACCTGCGCAGGGAATCAGAAAAGCAGGTAACAACCAAAGCGTATTGATATCCAGACCATCGGGCTGTTGGGCATAACACAACCGCAAAAATTGGTACGCAATCAATCCGGGGGCAACACCAAAACTTACGGTGTCGGCCAGTGAATCCAGTTGTTTGCCCATTTCGGAGGGTACTTTTAACAGGCGGGCCACAAAGCCATCCAGAAAATCAACCAGTGCGGCTGCACCTATAAATAAAGATGCCAGATAAATTTTCTCCGGTATCACTACCAGGTTCTCACCATTGCTGTCTACAGAAATGGTGATGCCTGTTTGCATAATACAAACAATGGCCAGGCAACCGGCAAGAAGATTGAGCAGGGTAAATAAATTGGGGATTTGTTTCATGGAATAGGTTAATAGCTCAGCTTAGAGAACCATCGTTTTTATAAATATTAGTGTGACACATTTTATTTTTCCATACCACTTGCCCCACTCTTCAGAGTGGGGATGGGAAGATATTTTTTTGATGCTGATTCGGGACTTTAGTCCCGCGTGCAAAGTCCATAAGTATCAAATAAATATCTCAAATCTGATCATCTCACTCTTGGGACTAAAGTCCCAAAAATATTTTTTATACATTAAATCTCCGCGCTCTAAAGAGCGCGGCAAAAGAATATACGCATTCCCAGTGTTGATCGAATGAACACATCAAAAACTGCTATTTCCTCTTCATCAAAGTTTCAATCTCTTCCACCGTAATCGGAATATTCTTCATTAAATCCACATTACCATTTTTTGTGATCCAGAAATTATTTTCGATGCGGACACCCATTTGCTCTTCCTCAATATAAATACCGGGTTCAATGGTAAACAACATGCCAGCTTTGATGGGTTCGGTGCGGGTACCCAGGTCATGCACATCCAAACCAAGATGATGCGAAATACCATGATACAGGTATTTGCGATACGCACGATTTTCAGGATCTTCATTCTTCACATCCGATTTGCGTAGCAAGCCAATTTTTATAAACTGTTGGGTAGCTTCCTCTCCTACTTTATCCGTATAATCCAGAATAGAAATACCGGGTTTTAAAATGCGTTTGGCATAATTGTGTAAGTGCAGGCAGGCATTGTAGACTGTTTTTTGTCTGCTGGTAAATTTACCGTTCACCGGTATGGTGCGGGTAAGATCGGCGCAATAGTTTCCGTATTCGGCACCAAAATCCATCAGTATCATATCGCCATCTTTACAGGTAGCGTTGTTAGAAACATAGTGTAGGGTTCTGGCATTATCGCCACTGGCAATGATGCTTCCGTAAGCGGGACCTGTGGCACGCTGGCAAAGAAAACTATGCCAGATCTCGGCTTCAATTTGGTATTCGGTAACACCCGGCTTGATAAATTGCAGTAAGCGGCGGAAAGTGTTATTGGTAATATCAATGGCCTGTTGCACAACTTCTATCTCTTCTTTGGATTTAATACTGCGCAACTGCTTCATAATTCTGGCGGCACGCTGAAAAGAATGCAGCGGATAGGCTGCCTTCATCTCATCTACAAAACGATACTCGCGGGTACGAATCGGAGAAGCTTTGCGATCGTTCTCATTGGTATCAAGGTAAATATGATCTGCCAGATGTATCCATGTTTGCAGAGGTGCCTCTATGGCATCCAGCCATACAATAGTTTTAATGCCAGACATTTGTGTAGCTTCTTTGGCACGTAACCTTTTTCCATCCCATTTTTCTTTCAGTTCGTTGGGGCGTACTAATACCAATACCTCTCGGTATTTTGGATCGGGGTTATCAGGAAAAAGAATCACCATCGAATCTTCCTGTTTGATACCGCTTAACCAGAACAGCTCTGTATTCTGTTTAAAGGAATGCAAAGCATCGCCATTTGCTGGCCATTCATCGTTGCTTACAAACACAGCGATGCTGTTGGGTAACATTTCTTTGGCAAAGCGTTTCCGGTTATTGATAAAGATGGCCGGATTCAGGGGTAAATATTTCATATGGAACAGTTGGTAACACGCAAGATAAAAATTAAGCAGCAACCGCGGAGAGAATTATATGGTTGGTAGGTGCGGGTCGTCCATGGACCATAGACCATTGTCCATAGACATGTTTCTTAAATGGAAACAGAAAACAATTGCAATCAATATCATACACCATTAACTATGGACTATCGACCATGGTCTATGGACTACCCTTTGTTAAAAAAATAAAAAAAATCAATCCATATTTCTTAATTACGAATTCAATCGTATATTTACTACGAAATTATTCGTTTAACAAAACCGCATTATTTATGAAAACAAAACAAACCTGGCTGGCAGGGGTAGTAATTGCCTTTGTTGCTTTAACACTTATCTCCTGGAAAAAATCAGAGAACAACCAGTTACCTGTAAAACCGTATCTGATCAAATACCAGGAGGATACGCTGAAACCACGCAAAAAATCAACCGATAAAAAAGAATACCGCACGGGAGAACTGGACGAAGCCATGAAAGAACTTGACCGTGCCATGGCAGAAATGGATAAAAGTATGAAAATCGATTTCAGCAAAATGGATAAGGATATCAAAGCTGCGATGGAAGAACTGAAAAAAGTAGATTTTGAAAAGATCGGTCGCGAAGTGGAAGCTTCTTTAAAAAATATTGACTGGGCCAAAACCAGAGCTGAAATTGACAAAGCCATGCGTGAAGTGGAAGTGACCATGAAAGAAGTGGATAAAAAACAGATCAAAGAACAGATGGCCAAAGCAAAGGAGCAGTTAGAAGCCGCAAAAATCAGTTCGCAGATTGATATGAAAAAAATAAAAGAGACCGTTGAAAAGAGTATGGTTGCTGCCAGAGCAAGTATGGAGAAAGCGAAAAAAGAAATGTTACTGATGAAAGAATTTACAGAAGCGCTGGAGAAAGATGGATTGATAGATAAAAAGAAAGGATATAAAATTGATGTGAAAAAGGGGGAACTGTTTATTAATGACATGAAACAGTCTAAAGAAGTAAATGATAAGTATCGGAAATATTTTAAGGAAGAGGACTATACTATCAGGACTAATGGAGAAGGAGTTGAGAGTGTGTGATGTTAATATGCTATCACGTCATTTCGACGAAGGAGAAATCTGCTAATCGATTATGAGATTTCTCCTTCGTCGAAATGACGTTTTATTGTTTGAAAGATTTCTCCTGCGTCGAAATGACGTTTTATTGTTTGAGAGATTTCTCCTTCGTTGAAATGACGTTTTATTGAGTATGTAGTTATTAAAAACGTACTGTAGGACAACGAACAGACTTACCGGCACTTGATGGAAATATTCCGCTTTTTACAATAGACAATTCATAGGCACCGCGTGTGCCATTTAAACTGCCGAGACCGGAAGTAGTGGCATCGTAATTAACCGTAAACTTCAAATCATTCACTTGGTATCCAACCATAGGAATGAGTGCATCTTTGTTACGATAGTACAATCCAACAATAAACTGGCTTGTTCCATCTCCTGTAAGATCACGATTGGCATTAAAACCCACTACGGTTTCCCATGCATTACCCATTTTACTTACATAAATATTCGGATTGAAGATCCACACATCCTGTATTTTCATACTGCTGTTTACAAAAGCCGTAAATCTTTTATTTACCCTGTTATTAGAAACCGTTGGATCAAAAAAACTTTCGCGGGGGTTGGTAACATGCATGATACTGATACCGGCATTAAAATACATTCTGTCCGAAGCAAAGTATGCATAGTTCAATCCCATTTGTAAATCGAAGTAAGTACTTTGACTATAGGCAAAGGGTTCATTGGACGGTATCGTAACATCAAAGAATTTTCCGTTCCATTGGTTATCAAAACTAAGTTTATTAATATCTATCCGCTTGCTAACAAAGCCAAGACCGAAACCACCACTTAACAAACTGTTGTAACCTACCATCTGGTGATAGGCTACAGTAGCATAACCTGAGGTTGAAGAAAGACTTCCGCCGCCAGCCACATCTTTCAATAAAGATCCACCTACCCCTACCCAACCATTTTCAAAACGGTCAGTAAATAATTTCGTATCGCCCCAAACACTCATGGTTTTATAACCAGTGCCTACAGTAGCCCATTGGTTTCGGTAGTTTCCTCCAACTCTAAAATCATAATCCGGATTAAAACCAGCGTTAGCAGGATTTACCAGCAAGGGTGCATTGAAATATTGTGAAAAATGGAGATTCTGTGCTTGCACAAAACCTGTCGTCACCAAAATGGTAAGCACCAGCATATTTATATGTTTTCGTCCCCGCATGATCAATCTTTTATCTTAATAAAGTAATATCACCCTTTTTAGTTAGTCGCTCTTTACTTCCAAACTCAACCACCAACGTGTAATGGTATACTTCCTGTGGTTGCAGTTTACCCTGGTAGGTTCCATCCCAACCTTCCGCCGGATTAACTCCTCTATATACAACAGTACCCCAGCGGTTATAAATGGTCCATGTCATTTGTGCTATTCCAAAACCGCGAACATAAATTTTATCATTGCGTCCATCGCCATTTGGCGTAAACGCATTGGGTACATCCAACAAACTATTAATGGTTACTGCAATAGATTGGCAGGAAGTATCACTACACCCTGCATTATTGTAAGCCACCAAACAGGTATTATAGGTTCCTGTTGCATTGTATAAATGATTTACAATGGTATCAGCCCTAAATGTGACCAGCGTATCTCCATCTCCAAAAATCCATTTAAAACTACTGCCACCTGAAGATGAATTCAAAAAAGAAACAGGCGTATTGGGCAGCGTAGGCTGCGGACTATACGAGAAATCTGAGATGGGATTGGGACTGACCCTAATGGTAAAATATGCCGATGTATCTATTTTGTTACAGGTGTTGGTATCGATGGCAATTAACCTTGCATTGTAAGTACCAATAGAAGCATACAAATGCTGCGGATCGGATAAGGTAGAACTTGTTCCATCGCCAAATTCCCATCTAAACTGTTCGCCACCGAGGGAGGTATTGGTGAATGAAGCCAGATAAGGAACACAACCAATGGAGGATGTTTGAAACTGTGCTTTTACATTCGTAGCAATACGGATTTGTTTTACAATACTATCTGGTTCATTACAGTAATTGGTATCAATTAATGTAAGGCTAATATTATAGGTGCCTGCAGCAGCATAGGTATGTGTAACAGGACCGGTGCCTGCCAACTGAGTAGTACCATCTCCAAAATTCCATCTGAAACTGGTATTGGTAAATGGTTTGATGGCTACTGAATTATTGGTAAACTGATAGGCCAATGATGCGCAGGGAGGTAGTTTGGCAGAAGTAAAGGCAAGCGCAGCCTGGTCGTCTCTTACACGAATAGTTACATAAGCTGTATCAGCAATATTACAACTGGTAGAATCCACAGAAACCAATTTTACACGATACAAACCAATGGTATTGAATGTATGCGATATGGCTGGAGTGGTAGCCGTAACGGGAGGAGTACCATCATTAAAATCCCAGATGTATTTTTTCCCCATAGCCAAAGTATCAGTAAAATCAACAGTCATCGGCACACAGCCTGAAGTATCTCTTACACCACTGATTGATGCTTGTATACCGGCACCGATACCAGCCAGATTAAAAGCAATTTTGATAGCCGCCAAATTACAATCTGTGGCACCATTTGATTGCGACCATGCCCCCGGCGTAGTAGGAAAATTAGGTTTTGTGGTACCACAATTGGCACAGATAGATTGATAGATTACCCCGTTGCGATCAAAGCGACTGGTACCCCCATCTACGTGTTCACCGTACCCTCCCGACTGTCCGAAAAAACTTCCATACAGTTGCGATTTGGCATTTTTTTCCAATACAAAAAAGTATAAATCACTGTTATCTGTTGTTTTCTGATAAGCATCTGGAGTTATGGGAAGACCTGTCGTTCCCGCATTGGGAAACCCATCGCCAATGTTAACACTACCACCCCATCCAGATACATATATATTCTCGCATCTGTCTACAAGAAAAGCAGTGGGAGAAATATTAGGATTGGCAAGACCGGATCCGAAAATTGTGGAATACACATAATCAGAAAGGTCCGGTTTCAGTTTTACAATAAATTGTCTGCCGTTCGTTTGGCTAAATGTAGCATTCACAACAGGCCATGTTCCCGTAGTGGTACCTGTAATATAAGGGAACCCGTATTTATCGAACTGTATCCCATAAATAATATCAATACCACCGGTACCAAAATAACTGTTTTTAATCAATGCCCCATTGCTGGTAAATTCAGCCACAAATCCATCTGCAATACCCTGAAAGCTGGGAAATTTAACACCCGCTTTATTTCCCGGAAAATTAGCACTGGCTGTTGCACCCGCAACAAATAAGTTATTATCAGCAGGATTTATGGCAAGCACAAATGCAGCATCATCATCACTGCCACCCAATATCACACTAAAGAGAACGGCTGAGAGATTGGCGTTTAATTTAAGTATCACTGCATCCTGCGCCCTGCCTTTTGCATTGGCACCACCTAAAGTAGTTTGGGCAGAAACTGCCGTTACAGGGAAATTGTCTGATTGCGTGCAAGAAGCGAAATAAATATTTCCAGCGGCATCCAGTATGACTTCACTTCGGGCATCATCGCCATAATTTCTATTGATTGATTCTGCGCCGGGTGTGGAGTATTTTGATCTGATATTTACCCCATCATCAAACCGGCCACCAATTTTTACAGAACCGACCAATGCAGTTCCGGTGGCATTCAGTTTGGTGACTACAATATCCCAGCCTCCGCCTAAAGGACCATAGGTTTGTAAAGTACCTTGTAAGGGGTAGTCTGTTGAAGTAGATCTTCCCGCAATAACAAGGTTTCCACTGTTATCAACCACCAAACTATGGGGCTGCTCATTACCCACTTTACCACCAATATAAGTGGCATACAAACGTTTGGTGCCGGAAGGATCGAACTTGATGATGGCCATATCAAAACCACTTGGCTCACCGGTATTGCTGCTACCCCCCTGGTAACTTTGTTGAAAAGCACCATTACTTGTTGGAAAACCATTTGCAGGGCTGCCAAAAGCAATGCCGCCTGCATAAAAATTTCCTGCACCATCATAGGTAGCTGTGTAGCCCCAGTTATCGGATCTGCTTCCTGTAAAAGTGGAAAATATTAAAGAAGGATCAATTACCAATGTGGCTGTTCGTGAATAAGCCGAACCCAAGCGGAATTGTACAATATTTCCTTTTACATCAAAACTGCAGGGCACTTCAGATCTTGTGTTTCCAATCAGTTGGTATGTGTATGGCGCCATTTCAACCACTTCCTCAACTGTGGTTTTGATATGGAGTTTTCCTTCTTTTACTTTCAGGTTGTCTGCCCCATCAAAATACATGGCAATATTCGACACATCGCCACCTGGATTAACAATGAAATCATATTTCAATACACCATTGGATGTATAATAACGCACATCAATTTGTGGATACACATTTTTATAGGTGATGCCAGTATAGGTTTTACAATTGCCTGCCCATTTGGAAGAATCGCTACCTATAAAATAATTGGCATAACTCTCAATGGCTTTATCAGGAACAATCTGTGGATTTTTATTAGCATTCAGAAAACGCATTTCATATACATGCCCGCGTAAAATATCGGATGCCCCATTATCATTCCCGGGTGCATCTTTGGGCTTGTAAGTGGTAGAAGAAGTTTGCATGGTTTTGGCATCTGCACTACCATGTGCATGTACGGAGGCACTTCTTCGGGCAAGATCTTCTTTATTATATAAAACAACTCTATAGCCATTATTTTGCAACAGAAAGGAACCCACACTCATATCACCTTTGAATCGGATGTCTTTTTCCCACTGGCCTTTGTTTTCTACAAACTCAAGATAATCCTGCGAAAATACTTTCGTACAAACCAGCACCAGCACTGCAATCCTTACTATCGTTCTGTGTACGCCCAATCTTGTTTTTTTTTAAGTTACGATTTATATACGTTCGATCTGTTCTGAGGGTTTAAAATGTTTAGTTAATAGTTCATAGGTAATAGTATAGAGATATTTCCATAACTGCCTTCAACCATGAACCATACGCCATAAACTATATGCTAAACCCATGAATTATATGCTGATAATTCTTCCCTCACCACTCACGATTGACGATTCACGATATCTTCCCCCAGCCATGTTTCCTTTTCTGCGATTGCAGGAAGTTTTTTAGCCGCAAATTCTTTGCCATGTTCAACTCCACATCCTCGGTTACCAGTTCTTCTGCTTTTGCCCTTGCCAGTTCCAATAATTCTTTATCATTAACAATACTGGCTATCTTAAAGTTCAGTGCCCCGCTTTGCCGGGTTCCTTCAATATCGCCGGGACCCCGTATTTCTAAGTCTTTTTCCGCAATCTTAAACCCATCATTGGTGGCACACATAATCTTGATACGTTCGCGGGCTTCTTTGCTTGCTTTGACCCCCGTTAATAAAATGCAAAAACTTTTTTCCGATCCTCTTCCTACCCTACCGCGAAGTTGGTGCAATTGTGATAGGCCAAATTTTTCAGCACTTTCAATCACCATTACAGAGGCATTCGGCACATTTACCCCTACTTCAATTACAGTGGTACTTACCATAATCTGGGTATCGCCGCTCACAAAACGCTGCATATTGGTTTCTTTCTGCTCTCCCGGCTGCCTGCCATGCACCATGCTGATGCGAAATTTAGGTTCGGGGAAAAAGCTTTTTACCTGCTCATAACCCTGCATCAGGTCTTCGTAACTCATTTTCTCGCTCTCTTCTATCAGTGGATAGATGAAATAGATCTGTCTTCCTTTATCAATTTCTGTTCTCACAAAATCCATCACACTCGCTCTGGCAGTTTCATAACGGTGAACTGTAGTAATGGGTTGCCTTCCGGGCGGTAACTCATCCATTACACTATAATCGAGATCGCCGTAAGCCGTCATGGCCAGGGTTCGGGGAATGGGTGTGGCCGTCATCACCAACACATGTGGTGGAATAACTGCTTTGCCCCATAATTTAGCCCTTTGCGCCACGCCAAAACGATGTTGTTCGTCTACAATCACCAAACCGAGATTTTTAAACTGCACCACATCTTCAATAACAGCATGCGTGCCCACTACAAAATGAATCGTGTCTTCCAGTAGTCCTTTTAGTATTCTTTTTCTTTCAGCTGTTTTGGTACTTCCTGTGAGCAAGGCAATTTCTACCGGCATTTCTCTCAACAGTTCGCGTAAACTTTGGTAATGCTGTTGCGCCAGTATTTCGGTAGGCGCCATTAAACAACTTTGGTAGCCATTATCTGCCGCCAGCAACATACTCAGCAAGGCTACAATGGTTTTACCGCTGCCCACATCCCCCTGCAACAGGCGGTTCATTTGGTGGCCGCGGCCTGTATCGGTGCGTATTTCTTTTAACACTCGTTTCTGTGCACCGGTTAACTGAAACGGAAGGTATTTTGCATAAAAGGTATTGAAGGTATCCCCTACTTTTTCAAACACCACACCCTTGCTTACTGAATGTCTTTGCAAACGAACCAGGTTTAAACGCACTTGCGCTATAAACAATTCTTCAAACTTAATGCGCCTGATAGCTTGTTCAGCCAACTGCACCGATTCGGGAAAATGAATGTTTCGATAGGCTTCAAAACGATCCATGAGCTGTAGCTTACCCAATACCGTTTCCGGTATATTTTCAGGAATATCTTTTGCCTGTAATAAGGATAGTAATGTATAGGTAAGTTTACCCAATTGTTTTCCATTGAACCCTCTGGCTTTTAATTTTTCTGTTGTGGGGTACAGGGGTTCCAGAAAACTTTTACCCTGAGCATGTACCAGCAAAAAAGGTTCTATTTCCGGATGCACCATTTGCGGCTTGCCATTAAAAAAACCTGTTTTACCAAATACCAGGTAATCGCTTCCTACATGCAACCCTTTTACCACCCAATTAATTCCCTGAAACCAGGCCAGTTCTATGATTCCAGTAGCATCCCGCAATTGCGCCACCAATCTTTTGGCCCTGCCTGCACCTACGGATTCATAGCTCAGTAACGTACCGGCTACCTGAATATAATCTGTTTGTGGAGTGATGTCTTTGATTTTACCCACCTTAGTTTTATCAATATGCCGTATGGGAAAATGATCCAGCAAATCGGCAAACGTAAAGATCTCCAGTTCTTTCTTCAACAAATCCGCACGCAGGGGCCCTACCCCTTTGAGGTATTCGATGGGAGAGGATAGTATGGAGGGGGTTGGGTTTATTGGGTTACTGGTTTATTGGTTTATTGGTTTATTGGTAGAATATGGAGGATGAGCGCATTTTCAAATTTTCAAATTCCTAATTTTCAAATTAACTACGTCAAATATCCTTACACAAATCCATATTCCGCTATCTGGACGGTGTCTCTTCTTCTATCTAAAAAAAAACATTGCCCATTCACCATTCCCCATTCACTAATATTATCTTCGCCCGTATGGAAAAGGAGGTTGTATTAAGTGGTATTCGTCCAACAGGGTTTTTACACCTTGGAAATTATTTTGGGGCTTTGCGCAATTATGTGCGGATGCAGGATGTGTATAACTGTTATTTTTTCGTGGCCAACTGGCATAGCTTAACCACACACCCTGATACTAAAGAGTTGCAGAACAGTGTGCATAGGGTTATTGCTGAGAATATTGCGTGTGGATTGGATCCTGATAAAGTAGCTCTTTATATCCAAAGCGATGTACCAGAGATTGCAGAATTATACCTTTACCTGAACATGCTGGCGTATAAAGGCGAACTGGAAAAGACCGTAACCTTTAAAGACAAAGTAAGGCAGCAACCAGACAATGTAAATGCCGGATTGCTCACCTATCCGGTGTTACAGGCAGCCGATATTCTGATTCATCGTGCGGTGAAGGTGCCGGTGGGTAAAGACCAGGAGCAACACCTTGAAATGGCCCGCAATTTTGCTGAAAGATTTAATTACCGCTATGGCGAGGTATTGCCCCTGCCCTATGCATTTAATTACGATAGCGAACTGGTTCGCATCATGAGCCTGGATGGAACGGGTAAGATGAGTAAGAGTGAAAACCAATTGGCTACGCTATATCTGGCTGATGATGATGAAAGCATCCGTAAAAAAATCATGAAAGCCAAAACCGATCAGGGACCCGCAGAACCCAATGCACCCAAACCGGATTATATACAAAACCTGTTTACCTTAATGGGCTTGGTTAGTACTCCTGATACCCTGAAAAAATTTGAGGACGATTTTGCTGCCAGTAGCACGGGTAACTGCATTATCCGCTATGGCGATATGAAGAAACAACTGGCAGAAGATATGGCCCAATTCATCAAACCTATCCGCGAAAAGGCGGCTGATATACAAAACAACAAGGCATTACTGGCTAAAATCATACACCAGGGAGCTGATAAGGCAAGGGCAAGTGCTTCAGACACTTTACAATTGGTAAGGCAGGCAATTGGGATGAATTATTAGCGGTAGCATATGGTTCATAGATCATAGTTCATGGTTGAAATCAGGTTTGGAAAAAATGTTTTTTACCCTAATCAAGAACCATAAACCATCAACTATGATTCATGATCCATAAACTATGAACCATTCCCCCTTTCAATCCCAAGACTACCTAAAAAAATATCTCTTTTCATCATTCCCGATACCCTGTATTTCGTACTTTCATTCTTATGGCAAAAGCAAAAAAACCAAAACACATAGCTGTGGCCGGCAATATTGGCGCCGGAAAAACCACACTGACTGAGATGTTGAGCAAGCACTACCGCTGGATACCCCAGTTTGAAGATGTGGACCATAATCCTTACCTCATGGATTTTTATGAGGATATGCCGCGCTGGAGTTTTAACCTGCAGATCTATTTTTTGAATAGTCGCCTAAACCAGTTACTGGAAATACACCACGGAACTGAAACCGTAATACAGGACAGAACCATTTATGAAGATGCCAACATTTTTGCTCCCAATCTGCACGAAATGGGATTGATGAGCAAACGTGATTTTGATAACTACTATCTTTTTTTCAAACCCTGAAAACCATGGTGCAACCACCCGATCTGCTTATTTACTTAAAAGCATCGGTGCCTACATTGGTTGCACAAATTCAAAAACGTGGCAGAGAATACGAAGAAAATATTCGTCTGGATTATTTGAAAAAACTGAATGAATATTACAATAAATGGATCGACAGTTACAAAGAAGGTCCTTTGTTAATTATTGATTGCGACAAAAATAAATTTGCCGAAAGCGAAGAAAATTTTGGAGATATCATTAGCAAAGTGGACAGTACGTTGTTTGGGTTGTTTTAGTTAAAAAGAAAGGAATATCGAATATCGAACAAGGAATGTCGAATGTCGAACGATACAAAAGCCGCAGTTTCATTTTAACTGCGGCTTTTTCATTTAGCTATTCCTCACCTACTCAACACTTATCTTTTCTTTACTTCAACATTCGACATTCCTTGTTCGATATTCGGTATTCAAAAACGCCACCTTCCGGTGGCGTTTCATGTAACAGACAAGCAATCGAATCAACCAAGGTTTGCTCCGGTTATGCCGGAACAGTAAGCAGTTAGTATTTGGGTGCGGCCATTCGTATTTCTTCCGAAACGCCGGAAGCATATTTTTCAAAATTTCTGACAAACTCTTCTGCCAGTCCTCTCGACTTGGCATCATAGGCAACAGTATCAACCCAAGTGCTGCGTGGGTTTAAAATTTCTGCCGGAACGCCGGGGCAGGTTTGCGGAACCAGCATCCCAAACACCGGATGCGCTTCATAACTCACCTCATCCAATTTACCTTCTAAAGCTGCGGTAATCATGGCACGGGTATAGCTCAATTTCATACGGTTACCAATACCATAAGGGCCACCTGTCCAGCCGGTATTAATCATCCATACTTTTACTTTATGTTCTTTCATTTTCTTACCCAACATCTCGGCATACTTACCGGGATGCAATGGCAGAAATGGGGCACCAAAACAGGCACTGAATGTTGATTTGGGTTCTGTAACACCTGCTTCGGTACCTGCCACCTTAGCTGTGTAACCACTAATAAACTGGTACATGGCCTGGCCTGGTGTAAGTTTACTAACAGGTGGTAAAACACCATACGCATCGCAGGTTAAAAAGAAAATATTTTTTGGAAGACCGCCAATACTTGGCTCCAGCGCATTGCTGATATAATCCAGCGGATAACTAACCCTTGTGTTTTCTGTAATGGCCTTACTGCTGAAATCGATGGTTGTAGTGCCGGGATAGAACTGTATGTTTTCTACCAAAGCCCCGGGTTTAATGGCATGAAAAATTTCAGGTTCTTTCTCTTCACTTAAATCAATGGTCTTGGCATAACAACCTCCTTCAAAATTAAATACTGAATTGTTTGTCCAGCCATGCTCATCATCTCCAATCAATTTGCGATTGGGGTCGGCACTCAATGTGGTTTTACCAGTACCACTTAAACCAAAAAATACCGCTACATCCCCTTCCGCACCCATATTGGCACTGCAGTGCATACTTAGCACCTGTTTGTTATGGGGTAGAATATAATTGAGTACACTGAAAATTCCTTTCTTCATTTCTCCGGTATAGCCGGTGCCACCAATCAAAATGGTTTTATGTGTGAATGAGAGAACCGCAAAATTATGTTGCCTTGTTCCATCCACAGCAGGGTCAGCTTTAAAACCAGGTGCCTGAATAATATGCCATTCAGCTTCAAAATTGTCTAGTTCATTCTCTGTTGGGCGAAGGAACATATTGTAAGCAAACAAATTGCTCCACGGGTTTTCATTGATCACGCGAATGTTCAGGCGATACGAAGGATCAGCACAGGCATAGGCATCACGAACCCACACTTCTTCTTTTGTTCCCAGATAGTTGAGCATTTTTGTACGCAGCTGATGAAAATATTTTTCATCAATGGGGATATTGAAATTGTTCCAGTCAACAGAATTTTCTGTGATGGCATCCTTTACAATAAACTTGTCTTTAGGACTACGCCCGGTAAATTCTCCGGTTTGAATACACAGGGCACCCGTATCATTCAAAACACCCTGCCCTCGTAAAACCGTTTGTTCTGTTAATTCAGCAGCACTTAGTTGGTAGTGAATACCTATGTTAGCTGATAAACCCAGCTTACGTAATTGTTTTTCGGGAATCATAGTGGTTGGCACAATCATAAAAACAAACAATCGTTAGTTAAAAAGCAAAAGTACTTGTTTAACGCTACCAACGCATTATACGTGTATACGGTACACATAAATGAATTAGGCCATATTGGTTAAATGATTAGAAAATATCCAAGAAAATAGGATTCTTTTGAAATACAAATTATTGTTAGCCAATATCTATTGAAAGAATTGAAAAAAAATCTTTCTCATTGCCCAATCTTTCGTTGCTATTTTTCGTTGCTATTTTTCGTTAAACAAGGCAGCTCCCGCACCACGCCTCGATTGTAACCCGAGAGCAGATTATAAATAATTTTGTTAACGGCATTCTAACAATATTTTGCATGACAAAAAAAATGTATGCCTGCTAAATATGTAGGTTTGCAGTAAATCAAGACTATGAAGAACCTGAAAATGCTTTTTTGCTTGGCAACACTACTCGTGTTCACACGTGGATTTGCCCAGCAGAACGAAGAAGATGAGCAGAAAGGTAAATTTAAAAAAGAGAATATTTTTCTGGGTACCAGTTTAAACCTGGGTTTGGCCAACCGTTCTTTTAATGTAGGATTGAACCCCGAAATTGGATACAGCATTACCAAATGGCTGGATGGAGGAGTATCACTCAACTTCAATTATTTTTCGCAGAATGCTTCTGATTATAGCAATATTCGTTTCCGCAATTTTAATTATGGCGGCGGGCCTTTTTTACGTGTATGGCCTTTGAGCTTTTTACATTTTCAAATACAACCCGAATACAACTGGATCAGCTCGAGCCAGAAAAATGTATTAAACGGACAAACAGGTAGTTACAACTACAATGCAGGAAGTTTATTGGTAGGTGTGGGATATGGAACCCGTTTCATTGGTTCGCAATACTCCTATGTTACGTTGATGATTGATGTATTACAAAACATCAACTCTCCTTACCGCGATCAGTTCAATGACCCGCTTCCGGTGTTCAGAGCAGGCTTTGGTATGTACCTTAGACCAAAGCGGAGATAGCTTCTTCGGGGGTATTGCAAACGATCAATCTCTCACGCCAGTTGCCATACAGAAACCCTTCTGTTGCCATAGTATCCATATGTGCCATTAAGTGATCATAAAAACCTGCTGTATTCAATAAAATAATTTGCTTGTTGTGAATATTCAGGTTATTCCAGGTAAGCATTTCAAATAATTCATCCAGTGTTCCGTTTCCGCCGGCCAGTATAATGGCTACATCGCATAACTCGTACATCATTTTTTTACGGGTATGCATATCTTCTACCACACGCAATTCTGTAATGCCCTCATGTTGCGCTTCCCATTCCAATAACACTTTCGGAATCACACCAATTACCTTACCACCCTCGTCCATCAGCGCATTGGCCACAGCACCCATCAAGCCTTTATTGCCACCGCCATACACAAGTACCATGTTCTTTTCTGCCATTAGCTTTCCCAGCGTATGTGCATCTTTGGCATAACGCTCATTAACCCCTTCTTTCGATCCGCAAAAAACGGCAATACTTTGTACCGGCATATTTCTGTTTTACAGTAGGCAAAATAGGTTAAATATTTTTTACTACTTTTCAGGTTCTATTTCGTAACGGTTTAATCATACCATATGTCTCCACTCTTGCTATTTTCTTTTGTCATCGCATATTTTCTGGTATTGCTTGGGGTTGCCTGGTATACAGGTAAAAACAGTACCAATGAATCTTTTTTCATTGGCAATAAAAGCAGTAACTGGATGCTGGTGGCATTTGGTATGGTAGGCACTTCGTTAAGTGGGGTAACTTTTGTAAGTGTACCCGGGGCTGTGGCCAGGGAGTCGTTCGCCTACTTTCAAATCACACTCGGTTACCTGATAGGCTATGCAGTGATTGCTTTTGTTTTACTACCGTTATATTATAAACTCAACTTGACTTCTATTTACAATTACCTGCACAAAAGGCTTGGGTTCACTTCTTATAAAACAGGCGCCGGTTTTTTTATTTTATCACGCATACTCGGTGCCACGGCACGTTTGTACCTGGTGGTGAATATTTTGCAGGAGGCCATCCTCAACAGCTTTCACATTCCTTTCTGGGTTACCACACTCATTATCCTGATCATGATTTTGCTGTATACGTATGAAGGTGGTGTAAAAACAATTGTGTGGACCGATACCCTGCAAACCACCTGTATGTTAGCAGGGCTGGTAATTTGTGTGGTGTATATTCTCAGTAACATGAATATGAGCTTTGGAGAAAGTTTACAGGCTATGGGCGAAAAAGGATATTCAAAAATATTTTTCACCGATCCCAACAGCAAACTCTTTTTTGTGAAACAAATATTGGCCGGTGCTTTTATTACCGTAACCATGACGGGTATGGATCAGGAAATGATGCAGAAAAATATCTCCGTGAAAAATTTAAAAGATTCACAAAAGAATGTGTTGTCTATGTCTGTGGTGTTGATGGTAGTGATCCTGATATTTTTATTCCTCGGAGGCTTGTTATATCTCTATGCATCACAATTAAATCTTCCCGTAACAGGCGATAAATTATTTCCTACCATTGCCTTGGAGCATATGCCGCCTTTTGTGTCTGTGATCTTTATTATTGCATTGATATCGGCTTTGTTCCCCAGTGCAGATGGTGCCATCACTGCCTTAACCTCTACTTTCTGCATTGATATCATTGGCATGCAGCGCAGGCCGGATTTATCCGATGCGCAAAAGAAAAAAATGCGTCAGCGGGTACACCTTACGTTTGCTTTTATCTTCTTACTTTTTGTGATGATGTTTAAATGGATCAATGATCCAAGTATGATTGGTCTGTTGTTAAAAGTTGCCACCTTTACTTACGGACCGCTTTTGGGTTTATTCACGTTTGGTATCCTGATGAAACGGAATGTAACAAACAAACTGGTACCATTTATTTGTATCGCTTCTCCCATTATTTGTTTTGTACTGGACCGTTTTCAGAAACAACTTTTCGGTTCTTTTGAACTGGGCCTAGAATTACTCATCATTAACGGATTAATCACTTTTACCGGGTTATGGTTGATATCGAAGCCTGCTATGGCAGAGGAAGTGAATAGCTGAATTAGTCAAGAGGGTTAAAGAGGTTAAAATGGTTAAATAGGTAATGAACTTGTTCTAACTATTCTAACCCCTTTTAACTATTTTAACCCCTTCAACCCTTTTAACCACCCTATGGACCCCATACATCCTCTCACAGAAGCCTATGCTGCCCACTTTACCTCTCCTGAAGAGGGACTGCTGCAGGAAATAAACAGGCATACGATGGCAACCCATCCGCAATCGCATATGCTGAGCGGGGCGGTTCAGGGAAAATTTCTTTCTTTCATAAGTACGATTCTGCAGCCCCGATACGTTTTAGAGATAGGCACATTTACCGGCTACAGTGCTTTATGCCTTGCGGAAGGCTTACCCGAAGATGGAGAATTACATACCATTGAATTGAGAGAGGAGGATGCAGCCACCTCCAGTGCCAATTTTAGCAAATCAACTAGACAGAATCAGATACATTTGCACATTGGAAACGCCAAAGAGATCATTCCGGAATTAAAGCATACATGGGATCTTGTTTTTATTGATGCAGATAAGACCGGCTATATTGATTACTACGAACTGGTGTTGCCCAACATAAACCCGGGGGGCATCATCCTCGCAGATAATGTGCTGTTTCATGGACAGGTGTTTGAAGAGCCCATCAGTGGTAAAAATGCAAAAGCCATACAGGCTTTTAATGAGCATGTACAAAAGGATAAAAGAACAGAGCAGGTGCTCTTAACCATCAGAGACGGGATACTGATGATCAAAAAGAAATTGTGATGAAAAAAGGAATGCTATTCATTGGCCTGTTGATTACTGTTGCAGTGCAGGCACAGAAAGAAAAAGCGGAAGCCTATATCAATGCCTACAAAGAATTGGCTATTGAAGAAATGATGCGCACCGGTGTACCAGCTTCTATTAAGCTGGCACAGGGCATACTCGAATCACAAGCAGGTGAAAGCAATCTGGCCAAAGGATCTAATAATCATTTTGGGATTAAATGCAAAACAGAATGGACAGGTATTAAAACCTATCAGGATGATGATGAGCGGGGAGAATGTTTCCGGGTTTATACCAATGCAGAAGAATCGTTTAAAGATCATTCAGATTTTTTAAAGAACAGACCCAATTATGCTTTTCTCTTCAAACTCGATCCAACCGATTATGAAGGATGGGCCACGGGATTAAAAAAAGCGGGCTATGCCACCAGCCCCAGTTATCCGCAACGTTTATTAAAAGTAATTAACGACTATAACCTACAGCAATATAGTTTACAAGCCATGGCCCGTTTGCAAAATATGCCGCCGGTACAAACCACTACGCCCGTTACAGACACAACAACCATACAACCCATAATAGCACCCAGGCAATCTGGAACAATTAAGACAGGATGGAACTTTTATTATGTTGAACAGGCTAAATCTACCAACGATCCTGATGCGATGAAAGAAGAAACGGCAACCACAACCACAGCTGCAACCATTACCCCTTCGATAGATAAACCTAAAAAAAATAACCCTTATCCATCAGGTATATTCACGATTAACCAGACCAAAGTGATGTATGCAACGGAAGGTACTTCACTCTTATCCATCGCTAACCAATTTGATATTGCTTTGAGTAAATTGATAGCGTTTAATGAACTCGCTGAAATGGATGTACTGGATATGGACCGGCTTTTATTTATTGAAAGAAAACCTAAAAGAGGAAGTGTTGATGTTCATGTTGTAGCAGAAGGAGAAAGTATACACGACATTAGCCAGCGCGAAGGCATACGCCTGGAAAATTTGCTGGAGTTTAACCGCCTCGCAAAAAATGCATCCCTTAAACCTGGCGATAAAATTCAGCTAAGACCCATCAGTGCTTCTGGTGCTGCATCGCCCCGTTTGCCTAAATAATTTTACTTATTTTACAGTCTTATCAATATTAACTGCATGTCAGCCATTACCGTACACGATAAAACATTTGTTCCCTACCTTCCTGAATCCATTATACTTGAAAAAGTAAAAGAACTTGCTGAACAGCTGGATGCTGATTACAAAGGAAAGAAACCCCTGTTTATTGCTATACTGAATGGTTCGTTTATGTTTACGGCAGATCTTTTTAAGCACTTAAGCATAGAAGCTGAAATCTGTTTTATCAAACTGGCTTCGTATAAAGGAACCAAATCTTCGGGCCATGTAATTACCGCTATTGGTTTGGATACAGACATTACAGACAGACATGTGGTTATTCTGGAAGATATTATTGACACTGGTAAAACCATGAATGAGTTTTTACCGCAATTACGCAACCAGCATCCTGCCTCTCTGAAAGTAGCCGTATTACTGCATAAACCCGATGCAACATTGTTTCCCATTAATATTGATTATTGTTGTTTTTCTATTCCTAATAAATTTGTGTTAGGCTATGGCCTGGATTATGATGGCCTTGGAAGAAATATCCGTGAGTTGTACCAATTGAGCGGAGAAGAAGCTTAAAGTTCTGCAAATTATCTGCAGCCCCACATAAATACAAGGTTTCGTTCGTTATATTAACAGAAATCCCCGTTGACAAATGAAAAAGGTCATTTGGGTCCTGTTTTGTTGTCTTGCCATCAACACCGCTTACAGCCAGTATTATCTCCGCGGCGAAGTAAGGGATGAGCGGGGTCGTTTACTACAGGGAGTAAAAATAACGGTCGGTTCAAAAGGCAGTTTTCCCTATTACAGTGGCAATGCCGGAACCTTTGGCATTTCCGTTTCAACCATCACCGACACGATAACCTTACTGCTGGATGGATATGAGCCCGTTCGCAATCGTATTGATACCAGAAGGTTCCAGAATCTGGTAATGAAAATGTTGCCCAGTACCGCGCATTTGTATGCAAGAAAACTATCATCGCTCACAACCAACTTCAAGGCAGAGCCATTGGGCATGTTGTCTGTTTTGGGCGAGAGTTATAGTAACCTTACTGAAAATGTTTTTGTAGCAGCAGATAAATATCCTGAAACAGGTTTTGCGCTTAACATCGATAAGGCATCGTACAGTAATATCCGACGGTTTCTTAGTAATGAAATGCTTGTACCCACAGATGCCATTCGCATAGAAGAAATGCTGAACTATTTTGATTTTAGTCCCGCACACAACCCAACAAATAATAAACAGTTTTTTTGCCGCACACAAGTAACCACCTGCCCATGGGAGGAAAAGAATCGGCTGCTGTTTCTTAATATTACAGCACCCAAACTGAACCTGGATAGTGTACCTCCTTCCAATCTTGTTTTTTTGATTGATATATCGGGGTCCATGGATAAGCCCAACCGTTTACCCTTATTACAATCTGCTTTTAAACTGCTGGTAAATAACCTGCGCGCCATAGATACCATTACGATCGTGACCTATGGTGGTGGTGTAGGTATTGCTTTACCACCTACCGGTGGTGATCATAAAAAGAAGATCAGGGATATAATTGATTCGCTTACAGCCAGTGGTGATACGCCCGGCGAAGGGGCTATTCGTATTGCTTATGATATGGCGAAAAGAACCTTTATGCCAAAAGGAAATAACCGCGTGATTCTGGCTACAGATGGTGATTTTAATATCGGGCAAACATCTGAAAAAGATCTGGAAGATATGATTGTTGGTTATAAACAAACGGGCATCTATCTTACTTGTCTTGGGGTGGGAATGGGTAATTATAAAGACAGTAAACTGGAAGCCTTATCCAAAAAAGGAAATGGTAATTTTGCTTATATAGATAATGTGCAGGAAGCGCAAAAAGTACTGGTAACTGAATTTACACGAACCTTATATTCGGTTGCCAACAACAGTTTTCTGAAAATACGTTTTGCACCAAACACAATACAGCAATATCGTTTGATTGGTTTTGATAATAAAAAAAATACGGCTGATGACAGTAGCAGCGAACTCGAGGGAGGTGAAGTAGGCAGCGGCCATTCATTAATGGCTATTTTTGAAATAAAACCCATACCACACGATTCACTTTTAAAAAATAAAGTACTGGCATCCGTTTCCCTGCAATACAAGATCCCAGGCCTTGATAGCACCCGCACACAAACATTTACTGCATGGTATCAACCGGAGGATATTAATACAACAGATACAGCCTACCGGTTTGCCGCGTCTGTGGCTATGTTTGGATCGATATTAAAACATTCGCCTTTTGTAAAAAATTATGTACCGGAAGATGTTTTGTTATTGGCAAAAACCGCTGTAAATAAGCATGAACCAACAGAGATGGAATTTTTATCACTGATAGAAAAAGCCATAAAATTGTACCAACCTGCCAAAAGAAAAAAGAAAGACTGAGATTATAGGGAGGTTACTTTTTTAATTACCTGACATAATTGATAATAAATCATAAACATTTCGATATTGCGGTTAGCGCAATACCCATCCAACCGCTGAGCCGCAGAGAACAGAGAGTTTTCGCAGAGATATATGTATAATACCAATTAGACTTTAAAATGTGCGTGAGTCATAAAATATCAGGGTGATATTATTTATAGCGAAGTGTGCATAGGAACGTCATTGCGAGGCACGAAGCAATCTATGTTACAACATTCGAAGTGTCTGTAATTCGAAGCACGGATTGCTTCGTTCCTCGCAATGACGGTACAGACATGTTTACCAAAGCGGAAATCAAGTGAAAGTATTTTTAAAGTCTAATTGATATAATTCATACAAACCACTTCAAAAAAAGAGCTATGAATTTTTTCATAGCTCTTTATAATTTCTTATTAAACACTTCGAAATTCGATATTCAAAATTCGATATTCGATATTAATTAAACGCTTCTCTTACTCTATCAAAGAAACTCTTCTCTCCTTTATTCGGATTGGGTTTAAAATTCTCGCTCTTGTTCATTTTTTCCAATGCCTCTTTTTCTTCTGCACTCAGGTGTTGTGGTGTCCATACATTTACCTGTATCAATTGATCGCCTTTTGCATATCCCTGCACTTCCGGAAATCCTTTTCCTTTCAATCGAAATATTTTTCCGCTCTGTGTGCCCGGTGGTATTTTAATTTTAGCACGCCCATCAATGGTAGGTACTTCTACCTGTGTGCCAAAAACCGCATCAGGTATAGAAATATGCAGGTCGTAAGCCACGTTCAATCCATCTCTATGCAACTCACCATGTGCTTCTTCTTCTATCTGTATGATTAAGTCACCCGGCGCTCCGCCTCTTTCTCCGGCATTACCTTTTCCACTCATGCTTAACTGCATGCCTTCCTGTACACCTGCCGGTATTTCTATGCTGATGGTTTCTTCTCCATATACCCTGCCTTCGCCTTTACAACCACCGCATTTAGCAGTAACGGTAGTGCCTTCTCCATTACAGGTTGGGCAGGTAGTTACGGTTTGCATCTGGCCCAGAAAAGTACTGGTTACCTTTCTTACCTGTCCACTTCCATTACAGGTACCACAGGTTTGTAAACTGTTTTTATCTTTTGCACCATTACCACCACAAGTGGTACACAATACATGTTTCTTAACTTTTACATTTTTTACAACGCCCTTGGCAATTTCCTCATAGGTTAATTTCATTTTGATGCGCAGGTTGCTTCCACGCTGGCCGCGTGAAGCCCTTCCGCCACCTCCGCCGCCTCTTCTGCCGCCGCCGAAGAAACTACCAAACATATCATCGCCAAAAATATCTCCAAACTGGCTGAAGATATCATCCGTATTCATATTGCCATAACCGCCCCCCGAAGTGCCCGGTCCAAATGCCTGGTGACCATAGCGGTCGTATTTGGACTTCTTATCCGTATCGCTCAATATTTCGTAAGCTTCGGCCGCTTCTTTAAATTTTTCTTCCGCCTCTTTATCACCGGGATTACGATCGGGGTGAAACTGCATAGCCGTTTTTCGGTACGCTTTCTTGATCTCTTCAGCAGTAGCAGATTTGCTTACCCCCAATATTTCATAAAAATCTCTTTTTGCCATTGATTGTCCATTGTCCATGGACCATTGTCCATAGTTGTTTTAGATCAGTTACTCTATTATTTTCCTACCACCACTTTTGCAAAGCGGATGAGTTTATCGTTCAGGTAATATCCTTTCACAACTTCATCCATTACTTTACCCTGCATACTTTTTGGAGCAGGTATTTCAGTGATGGCTTCGTGTTTCTCTACGTCAAAATCTGTGTTGATGCTTTCCATTACTTTTACACCTTTGGCAGTAAGTGTACTTCTGAGCTTGTTAAACACCAGTTGAATCCCTTCTTTTTGTAAAGCAATATCATCCGATGCCTGTAATTGCTTTTCGGCACGGTCGCAATCGTCCAAAACATCCAGCAGGGAAACAATCACTTCTTTTCCGGCCGTTTGCATCAGTTCCAGTCTTTCTTTGGCTGTTCTACGTCGAAAATTGTCGAACTCAGCCATCAGGCGCAGGTATTTGTCCTTTTGTTCCTGCAATGCAGCTTCCAATTTTTCCAGGGCACTCTCTTCCGTCACAGGTTCGTTCAAATGTGAGGTACCGGCTGCATTTTCGTCAGTATTCAAATCCATTCCGTTCAGTATGTCGGTGGTGTCGGTGTTTTGGGTCATTTCTTGCTCTTCCATAGTAAATATTCGTTGTGTGGCTATACTGTCAAAAACATTGCCGCGGCAAAGAAACGAGAAAAAATGGCAGATAAAGTACGAAATACGAGGTACGAAGTACGAATTGGCTGCTTTTTTACTTCAGAAAATGATTAAAAGTGGATAATGGAGTACCCTAAGCATCACCCAATTTTTCTCAATAAACTTTTCACTCCAGACTCCTAACTCATAACACCAGACTCCTGACTTTAAACACCCCCTATCTTTGCCGGATGACAAAAGTGTATTTGAGAAAGAAGATCGCCCCTCGTATTGCCAATGGCCACCCCTGGATTTATGGAAATGAGGTAGACAGGATTGAGGGAGAAGTAACGGGTGGGGATATTGTGGATGTGTATTATGGGGATGGAAAAATTGCCGGCCGAGGTTATATCAATCCCAAATCGCAAATATTGGTAAGGTTGCTTACACGCAAAGGCGAAACCATTGATGAAGCTTTTTTTCATAAACGTATTTTGCAGGCCTGGGAATACCGCAAAAAAATAGGGTATACCGAAAACTGCCGGTTGGTTTTTGGAGAAGCGGATCAATTACCCGCACTCATTATAGATAAGTTCAATGATTATTTTGTGATACAAACCCTTTCATTGGGTATTGATGTATGGAAAGAAGCCATTGTGAAAGCCCTGCAAAACATCTTCTCTCCCAAAGGTATTTATGAACGTAATGATGTGCCGGTGCGAGAACTGGAAGGCTTGCCCCAACAAAAAGGATTTTTATCGGCACCGTTCGATACCAATGTATTGATCAATGAAAATGGTTTACAATTTCTGGTGGATATCGAGAACGGACAAAAGACAGGCTATTTTCTGGATCAACAGGATAACCGCCGCGCCATTCAGCATATTGTAAAAGATGCAGAAGTACTGGGTGTGTTTACCTATACCGGAACTTTTGAAATTCATGCAGCTCACTATGGTGCAAAATCTGTGTTGGGATTAGATATTTCAGAAAATGCCGTAATACAGGCCAACAAAAATGCAGCTTTGAATAAACTCGAAACCATTTGCCGTTTTGAAGCAGTAAATGCATTTGATGTATTGAAACAATGGGGTAAAGATGGCAGGCAGTATGATGTGGTGATGCTTGATCCGCCTGCGTTTACCAAGAGCCGAGAAAATATTCAGAAAGCATTAACGGGTTATAAAGAGATCAACCTCCGCGGCATGAAACTGATTCGCAATGGCGGTTTTCTGGTTACTTCCAGTTGTACCAATCTGGTTTCGCCTGAGCAGTTTTTGCAAACCATTTACGAAGCAGCCAAAGACGCCCGCAAAAAAATACGACAGGTAACTTTTCAAGCCCAAGCAAGCGATCATCCCATAATCTGGGGAATGGAGAATACGAATTATTTGAAATTTTTAATTGTAGAAGTAACGGAGAGATAATTATTAATTAGTAATTAAAAATTAATAATTAATAATGGCAGTATTGGTAATTTCACATTTAAAAAATTAAACACGATAGTATTAAAGATTACAGACGCTCACAATTTTTAATTTAATCCAATACTTCGGTTACCCATCCTTAGAGGTAAAATAAATGGCCCTTGGTTTTTCGTGAGCTGGTAATTGTTGACTGATTTGCTGGCGAAGCATTTCTCTTTCATTGTCAGAATCATTTAGCAGGGTGATGGAAGCTTGCAACATCACTTCATTGTTTACTGCTTTTGCGCTAATGGTGCAATCTTTTACATTCGGCAGCTGTTGAATTGTGGCAGTTACTTGCTCTATATCTACCAATACCCCTGCAATTTTTACTTGCTTATCTTTTCGGCCGGTAATGGTAAAAGTTTGAGCACCGATTTGTTGTATCGTATCCATTAATAAATGTATCTGCTTACTTTCCTGATCTTCTATGGCAGCCCCTTCTCCATCTGTTACCAACTGCCAGTAAGGAAATAATTGAAAAGGATCTTTGTATTGTTGCCGGTATGCCACACCGCCTGTTTCTGTAGATCCGTATATTTCAGTGAGTGAAATGCCTTTGTCTTGAATTTTGCTAAACAGCTCCGGATATAATGGTGCTCCTGATGAAGTACCTGAAGAAGACAAATTGTTTTGTGCCAAAGAACTTAACAACCATTGCCAATGAAAAGGAGTGGCTACTATGAGCGATGAAATAGTTGTTTTTTGCCAATCAATTGCTGAAGGATAATGAACAGCTACCTGTAATTGAGAGGGCAACCCGACTGTAAACAAAAATCCATAAACAGTATACGATGGTACCATTGGAATGATCTCGGTAATTTTTTCAAATCGTGTTGAAAGAAAATCGATTTCTCTTTTAAGAAATTCCATGCTGTGCGGAATAATTTTACCGGCACCTGTTGTACCTGATGTTTGAAAACAAATGCGGGCATCCATTTTTCTTCTGGCAATCAACACCTGCTCTACCCATTCTTCTACTCGTTTGAACGTTAGCAGGTAGGGTGGATTCTTAACTTCAAAAAGACAAAAAAAAGAATTTACATAGGCCGCGAGTTCCATAAGCTGAATCGAATCCATCCCGATATCATCCCGCCAATCACCCTGTTGTTTATTATATAATTCCGCCGAACCTGTAAACGGATTACCGGCAACTTTTACGGAAAAGTCAAGAATCAGTCGTTGAATATTTTCATGACTCCACATATATTTACGGGATAAGAGGTAATTGAATGATAAAAACGGCTCCGCCATCATTTACAACGGAGATAAATCCATTATGGGCTAACACAAATTGCTTTACAATTGCCAGTCCTAAACCAGTTCCATTACGCTTGTTATTAGTTACAAAAGGATCAAACAGGTTATTGAATATTTTTTCTGGTATACCGGGACCGTTATTTTTATAGAAATGAGTTCTCTATTATTGGATATTACGGCATTGATCGTAATTTAAGATAGACTGTTATCCTTCCGGGATAACCCATCTTAACAATAACGTAAGGAAGCGTATCGAATTTAGGTTCTGAATTCGTTTCAAGCCATGCGAGTATTGCAGGATCGTTAAATGAAGGATTCATAGATTTTATGGGGGAATCGTTAAGCAGAAAGTTACGACTTTTTTACCACCATGGCTTATGAAACTGGGTATCTGTGAAATCTATTAAAGCAGTGTGCAGAAATGTAATTATTTGTTTACCTGAAACTTACCCGATTCAACAATCCGGCCGCTTTGATCGCGAAGTTGGTAAACGTAGAGACCACGATAATAATTATCGTCGAGGTTGATGGTAACTTTCGTTTCCGTGAGGCGGATATCATTCATCTTACGGCCAATGAAATTGTATACCTGCAGGCTGTAAGTTTTATCTACGGTTTTATCAAACGTAAAATTGATATAACTGGTAGCCGGGTTGGGGTAGAAATGCGTAATCTTATTGGTACTATTTGCATAGTCGCCAAAAACCGAATTGTCAACAACATAACTGTTGATGACAAGGGTAAGAAGCAATAAGCCAAGTAAGTATTGTTTACGCATTAGGTTAGATATCAATACAAATTACCACAATCTATCTGGTTTTAACAAGTAGTTCTTATAAATTTTAACAGAAATGCCCCCATATAGGGGGCATTCGAAACTATTTTTAGGCTATTTTATTGCAATCCGGCCAATGTTTGCTGAATAGCTGCAAAATCGGGAAGGTCGCCCGGGGTTGCACAAACTTCTGCGTATTGTACCACCCCTGTTGCATCTATCACAAACGCAGCACGCTTACTAACACCATGCATGTCAAACGCAGGGAAAGTTTCATACAAAACACCAAAGGCGTTTGATGCCTCTTTATTAAAATCACTTAATAAAGGGAAATTCAGGTTCTGTTCTTTTTTAAATTTATCGAGGGTAAATAAAGAATCGACTGACACACCGAATACTTTGGCATTGGTACTATTATAGGTGGCAATATTATCCCGCACATTACATAATTCTGCTGTGCATACACCTGTAAATGCCAGTGGAAAAAACAATACCACTACATTACTGCCCTTTTGATCGCCAAGGGATACTTTGTTTTTGTCGGAATCGAATAAAGTAAAATCAGGTGCTTGTTGTCCAACTTGTGTGCTCATGCTTTTGGGTTTAGGTGATTAAAGGATTATTTAATTATTACAATCTATGGCTTTGATTGTTTGCGTATACATGTAAAGAATCGAATTATTAATTAAACCATCTCGTCATTTCGAACGCAGCGATAGCACAGTGAGAAATCTCATTACCTGAAAAGATTTCTCCTCGTCGTTGTCTGTCTGCCGACTGGCAGGCTCCTCGTCGAAATGACGGGGTAACCACTATACAACCATCTCTGGTACAATATCAGGCACCACTAATTTTCCTGCTGTCTTTGCTACAATTTCTTCAACCGTAACGCCTGGTGCTCTTTCTTTTAGTACAAATCCTTCCGGTGTAATATCCAATACAGCTAATTCCGTGACAATTTTTTTAACGCAACCCACACCTGTCAAAGGCAAACTGCAGCGAGGCAACAACTTGCTCTCTCCTTTCGGGTTGGTATGCATCATGGCTACAATAATGTTTTTGGCGCTGGCCACCAGATCCATGGCGCCACCCATGCCTTTCACCATTTTGCCCGGAATTTTCCAGTTGGCTATATCGCCGTTCTCACTTACTTCCATGGCTCCTAATACCGTGAGATCAATTTTTCCTGCGCGTATCATGCCAAAACTTTCGGCACTATCAAAAAAAGCGCCGCCCGGAATTAAGGTTACGGTTTCTTTTCCTGCATTAATCAGATCTGCATCCACCGAAGCTTCATCCGGATAAGGACCCATTCCTAAAATGCCATTCTCGCTCTGAAAAACCACACTCATTCCTTCCGGAATATAATTGGATACTAGTGTAGGAATACCAATGCCAAGATTCACATACATGCCATCTTGTAATTCCTGTGCTATGCGCCTGGCGATTCCGTATTTATCTAAAGCCATAGGAGTAAATTAGTAATGAGTAATTAGTAGTTAGTAATAGAATCATTGGTAGTTATTATCAGCAATTATTAATTGCTAATTACTAACTACTAATTAATCTTACTGTCTTTCTTTCTATCCGCTTCTCATACCCGCTTCCCTGAAAAATGCGATGCACGTATACGCCGGCTACATGCACATCGTCAGGATCGATCTCACCGGGTTGCACCAGGTGTTCTACTTCTGCGATGGTGATATTACCTGCTTTTGCCATGGAGGTAGAAAAATTACGGGTGGTTTTTCTGAATACCAGATTGCCCATCGTATCTCCTTTCCATGCTTTTACAATGGCAAAATCGGCATGCAGTGCATGTTCCATCAAGTGCATTTTTCCATTGAATTCGCGTACCTCTTTTCCATTGGCAATTTCTGTTCCATAACCTGCGGGTGTAAAAAAAGCAGGTATGCCCATTCCGGCCATTTGTATACGAGTAGCCAGTGTTCCCTGGGTACGAGGTCTACTTCCAGTTCTCCACTCAATAACTGTCTTTCAAATTCTGCATTCTCCCCTACATAACTACTGATCATTTTTTTGATCTGCCGTGTTTCTAATAAAAGACCGAGACCAAACCCATCCACACCTGCATTATTTGAAATACAGGTTAATTGGGTAACTCCTTTTTTAACAAGGGCAGTAATACTATTTTCAGGAATTCCATTCAAACCAAAACCACCGAGCATAAGGGTTGTGCCATTCGTTATATCATGTATGGTCGCATCGGCGCTGGCAAAAACTTTGTTCATAAGACAATCATTGTGTAGTAAAGGTAGGTATTGCTATTTAGACTTAGTCTTTTGCAGGCCTTGTCCATACTGCCGGTTATACGTATTGCTTTTTTCACGCAATGCATAGGCATCCAAAGAATCGATCAGTGTTTTAAAAGCAATGGGATGCGCTTCGTAATAACGGAAACTGCTATCAAATTTTCCTTTGGTAATCTTGTGTATGGCAAATACCTGTTCGTATAAACGGATATTTTCTTTTCGCTTAGCGGTTGTTGTATCTTTTGCAATAATCTCAAGGTAGTACTCATCGGCCCGCATCATATCCCACATATACACTTTCATGCTGTCTATCCCAATCACATATTTGGGATCACCGGAACGGCAGGATGGCAACATAAAAGCCACAGCAAACAAGCATACAAATAAAGACGTCAGTTTCATTTGAGATCTTGCTTGTAGCGTGATGCATTAATGATATCTATCTCACTCAGTATATCTACAGCTTTTGCTTTTTGATCGGCCGTTCCTTTTTTAAAGATGCCGGTTAGTTCCTGTGCTTTTGCCTGCATAAAAAACTGGATAAACATGGTATTCGCATTCTCTTTATTAAATGCCTGCAATTGTATCAATGATTTCAGAACGTTGGCCCTTGCTTCTGCTTCTGATTCAAAGAGGTTATCCAATCCTGCACGGTAATAAGAATAAATTACATCATGCAAAATATTGTATCGGTTATTGATGAGGTTCTCATTTAGCCAGTAACGATTTCTGGTTCCATCA
The DNA here is from genome assembly GCA_965283715.1 of Sediminibacterium sp. Classification (GTDB taxonomy): domain Bacteria; phylum Bacteroidota; class Bacteroidia; order Chitinophagales; family Chitinophagaceae; genus Sediminibacterium. Next base: position 961,591 of record CBDIPL010000003.1, read on the forward strand.
AACACACGCCAGCCGGTTACGTTTTTTCCTTCGGGTGCGTTGTTTACAATATTCTGCGCTTTACGGAAATACGTTTCTCCACCCTTGGGCGAGAAAGAATCATAATCCAGTCCAATAATCATATAAGCATAGTAAGCCAATATAGCCGGCAGATTGGCAACACCGGCATCGGTACCCTGTACACGACTCTCATTAAATTCTACAGGTTGAAACTCTACATACTTAAACGATACATCCGCATCAATATAGTTCACTAATGCTGCATTGTATGATGAATTAAACACAGGCCTTGCTGCCTGAATCGTTAGCGTTGCCTTGTACACATTCGTTTCTACAATACTTTCAATATTCAATAAAAAACTGCAACTGATTTTTTCGTTGGGTTGATATTGATCGTTTGTCCACTTGCGGTTGTTCAGTAAATTATTTAGCTGGTTTTGTAAACTCACAAATATTTTACGGTCTACCGTTGCGCTTACCCTGGCGGAGTTCACACTCACCCTTGCTTCCAGTTCCTGTGCCGAAGCAGAGAAACAACAGCAAGCAAATGCTATTAATATGAAAATTTTATTCTGCATGTAATTGAGATACAATAAATGAAACAATTTCTTGTGCTACTTCTTTTTTTGATGCAGGTCCGATTGAAATTTCCTTTCCTTTCTTATTTAATATGGTCACCTGATTGGTATCCAACCCAAAACCTGTTGCTTCGTTGCGTAATGAATTGAGTATAATGCAATCTGCATGTTTCGTTTGCAACTTTTTCAATGCATTCTCTTTTTCATTCTCTGTTTCAAGGGCAAATCCTGCTACATACTGGCCACTCTTTTTCTGTTCACCTACATACTTCAATATATCCCGGGTTTGTGTAAGCTGAAGTTCTAAGTTACCGGATTGTTTTTTAATTTTTTCTGAAGCCACTGTGGTTGGGGTGTAATCAGCCACCGCTGCCGACATAACAGCCACATCAACCGATGCAAAAATGGCTTCTGTAGCAGCAAACATTTCAGCTGCCGATACCACAGGAACCACGGTAATACCCGGGAACAGGGTTTTCTGATGCGTAGGACCTGTGATCAAAGTAACCGAAGCACCCTGCTGATACAAAGCTTCCGCCAATGCAAAACCCATTTTGCCGGATGAATGATTGCCAATAAAACGAACCGGATCAATGGCCTCATAAGTAGGACCTGCTGTTACCAATGCTTTTTTACCTTGCAACGCATTACCTCTGAAAAAATGTTCTGTGATATACGTAACCAGATCTTCCGGCTCGGCCATGCGCCCTTCACCAAACAAACCACTGGCCAGTTCGCCGTTGGTTACTGCGATTACTTTGTTGCCATATTCTTTTAATGTAGAGAGATTTTTTTGGGTGGAAGGATGATGCCACATATCCTCATCCATGGCTGGGGCCAATACTACCGGGCAGGTAGCAGATAGGTACACAGCCAGCAATACATTATCACACAGGCCATACGCCATTTTAGCCAATGTATTACAAGTGAGTGGCGCTATTACAAACACATCTGCCCAGCGGCCCAGTAGTACATGGTTGGCCCATTCATTGCCCTGCACCAGATCTACCACCACCGCGTTTTTTGATAGGGTTGACAATACCACGGGCGAAACAAATTCTTTCGCCGCAGGTGTTATAATCACTTTTACTTCTGCGCCCTGCTTTACCAGCAGTCGCACCAGCAAAATGGATTTATAAGCAGCAATGCTGCCGGTGATGCCTATCAGTATTTTTTTTCCTAGAAGCATAGTTTTTTGTGAATTGTAAATGGTGAATGGTGAATAAAAAAATGAAGACGAACACTAACCAGTTTCCTGACATTGCCCATTCACAATTCACCATTGACAATATCCCTCAAAATAACAAAAAACGACAGTTCATCACTGTCGTTTTTCTATCATTATGAATTTGTTAGCTTATCTGAACAGATCGCTCTCGTCGTTGCGTCTGTGGTATACTTTACCTTCCATGAATTCCTGGGTAGCCAAGATAGCAGGGTTAGGCATTTTTTCATAGGCTCTTGAGATCTCGATCTGCTCTTTGTTCTCGTGAATTTCTTCCAGGCTGTCTGTATGGCTGGCAAATTCTTCAAGTTTGTTATGCAGTTCTTCCCTCAGGGATATATTGATCTGATTGGCCCTTCTTGCAATAATGGCAATAGACTCATAAAGGTTACCTGTTTTTGATTTGATATCAATCAGGCTTTTTGTTTCAACAACACTGGCGGTGTTAGCGCTCATTTGCCTTCTTAGCTTGCTCATTGGTCAGATTTTTTAAAATGTTATTGGTTTGTGATTTGTATTTATTCACTTCTTCTACATATTTGCTATCTGCAAAACGTTCAGAGAAGTCGCTACATTCTGAAATTACTTTTTCATAACGCTCTTTCTGCTTTTCTTCATAACTCATTTCAGCATATTTAAAATATGCTTTGATCACAAGCAGTTTGTATTCATCTGCCTTTTTGGAATCCGGAAAATTATCCGATACATTCCCAAAAGCAATAGCAGCCGCTTTGTAATATCCAAGGTTATAATACAGTTCAGCACTTTTGTATTCTTTCAATTCCAGTTTTTCGCGGCACTTATCAATAATATCCGTTGCATCTTTTGCTCTTTCTGAAGCAGGATGTGTATTGATGAAAGCCTGCATTAACTGCATGGTCTTATTCGTATTGGTTTGATCAAGTTCTACCTTAGGCGATTGTTTATAAAAGCAAAGGGCACGCATATAATCGCACTCCTCACCTTTCGGACTGGTAGGAAAATTTTCAACAAAACTTTTGAAAAGATTCTCTGCATTCAGATAATCTTTCTGGTAGTAATAAGAGTACGCAAATTTGAAGTACATGTCTTCATACCGCGTAGATCCTTTTACATAAGGAAAGATATCTTCAAAGAGCTGTTGGGCGTAACTGTAGTTCTTATTGGCATAATATTGTTCCGCCATTTTATACTTATACTCATAATCCTTGCTCTTCATGATCTTTCCAAATTTATTGGAACAGGAAGAGGTGAGTAGCACTACCGATAATAATAACAGAACGATCCTATTCATAACAAGTTGGCAAAATTAGTTAATTACGGGCAATTTATAAAGTTCGTTTCGGGTTTAGGGGCTTATTTCGTTAAGAATTACCCAAAAAGCAGCTGTTAGCTATTAGCTTTTAGCCATTAGCGATAAAAACGGCTTTCGCACTAAATAGGGCCACTCATTACTTTGGTATTCAGCAAATGCTATGCAAAACAGCTGCAAATCGTTAACGCATTTTTCCCAGTGGAATAAAATCAGGCTTTTTGCTTGAAGCTAATAGCTTGCAGCTAACAGCTAGCATTTCAAAACAAAGGGCCGCCTAAACAGGCAGCCCTTCGGTATATTTAGTACAGAAAAGACTACTTAGTGTCTTCTCCTTCCTGTAATTTGGCTTTGATTTCAGCTAAAGCACCCAGATCTCCTAAAGTTGCTTTTTCTACTTTGGCCTGGATATTTTTCACCGCTTTTTTGGTGTTATCGGCTTCTGTTTTAGCTTCTTTCTTTTCTGCGGCTACGGTTTCAGCAACATGCTGCTCCCATATGCGTGCGTGGCTCAAAACGATACGCTTTTCGTTGCGATCGAATTCAATCACCATGAACTGAGCAGTTTCATCGGCCTGAACCTGCTTGCCATCTTCCTTGTTCAGGTGACGGTTAGGGGTAAAGCCTTCTAAACCATACTGTAACTGAACCAGGGCCCCTTTGTCATCCTTACGGGTAACGGTGCCTTCATGGATAGTACCAACAGCAAAGGTATCTTCCAGGGCATTCCAAGGATCTTCTTCCAGTTGTTTGTGACCTAACTGCAGTTTGCGGTTTTCTTTATCAATACTTAAGATAATGATATCGATTTGCTCGCCTACTTTGGTATAATCAGTTGGGTGGTTGAAACGCTTTAACCAGCTCAGATCGCTGATATGGATCATACCGCCAATACCTGGTTCCAGTTCTACAAATACGCCATAAGGAGTGATGTTTTTCACCAGACCTTTGTGCTTGCTTGCTTCAGGGAATTTGGTTTCGATGGTGTTCCAAGGATCCTGGCTCATTTGTTTGATGCTCAGGCTCATTTTACGTGAATCCTTATCTAAGGTTACCACTTTTGCTTCGTACTCATCGCCCAATTTGAAGAACTCCTTCGCATTGATCGGGGTATTGGCCCAAGTGATCTCAGATACGTGTACCAGACCTTCAACACCAGGCTGAATTTCCAGGAATGCACCGTAATCTTCAATATTTACCACTTTGCCTTTCACAACAGAACCTTCTGCCAAACCTTCAGGCAGCACATCCCATGGATGCGGGGTCAGTTGTTTCAGACCTAAACTGATACGTTTTTTGTCGTCGTCGAAATCCAATACCACCACTTGTAATTTCTGGTCCATCTTCACCACTTCGCTTGGGTGAGAGATACGTCCCCATGAAATATCGGTGATGTACAACAGACCATCCAAACCGCCTAAGTCCATAAACGCACCGAAATCTGTGATGTTTTTCACCACACCTTCCAATACCTGGCCTTTTTCAAGTTTGCTCATGATCTCTGCACGTTGTGCTTCGATATCGCTTTCAATCAGGGCTTTGTGAGATACAACGGCATTCTTAATGGTTTCGTTGATCTTAACCACTTTAAATTCCATTGTCTTACCTACAAACTGATCGTAATCAGTTACAGGTTTCACATCGATCTGAGAACCTGGCAAGAATGTTTCCATTCCAAACACGTCTACGATCAAACCACCTTTTGTTTTGCTGGTAACGGTACCGGTAATCACTTCTCCGGTTTTATGTACTTCCACAATTCTTTCCCATGCTCGGTAAATGCGGGCTGATTTGCGGCTAAGGTGCAGGTTACCTAACCTGTCTTCCTTTTCTACCACCATCACTTCCACTTCATCACCAATTTTCAAACCTGCCACATCACGGAATTCGTTCAAAGAAACCAGACCATCGCTTTTAAAACCAATGTTGATCACAACATCTGTTTTAGTTAAAGCCACAACCGATCCTCTTACGATCTCTGCATCTTCAATCTGTACGAAAGTGTCATCATACACTTTATCGTATTTCATTCTTTCTGTTTCGGCATAATGACTCACATTACGTTTGTCAATGCTCCAATCAAAATCATCGTGAGCGGTTTCAATAACCGGCTCTGCTACCACCGCAACGGGTGCAGCTTCAGCTACAGGTGCATTTGTTGTCGCAGTAGTAACTTCCGGTGCTGTTTCAGCCGCGGCGTTCTCCTGTGCATCTGCGTTTAGTTGTTTGTTAATAAGATTCATAAAAAACCCGACGGTTTTATTTCGGGGCAGCAAAGGTAAGAGAATAGGGTGAAAACAGCCAGTAAAATCAGCCTTTTTAGGACTAAATACGGGGTATTTTAAACATTTAGCGCCGAAGTATGATAAAAATATTGAATATCGAATGCTGAATTTCGAACTTCGAACTGTGTATACCTGTTACAAGGTTAGCCCAGGGCCCATCAATTTCATCCCATGTTTTTCATGAATGGCTTTTGCTTCCTCTTCTGTAAGCGGCTTTTGGAGGTCATTCAATTCTACAAAGAAATCTTCCAAAGTACCGGCAGGCTGAACGGCATAGATCAATTTTCCTTTTTTGGTTAATTGAATCCAGCTATGCTGGATGTTTCTGGGAAGAAATATAGTATCGCCTACACCCAGTTCCATTTGTTCCTCACCTGCCACAAAGCGGTACTTTCCCTCAACTACATAAAAAATTTCGTCCTGGTGGAGATGCATATGCATGGACGGGCCAATGGTATCATACCCCGTATAGGCAAAAACACTAAGGGCATTAGCGGTATCTTTTCTGGAGATAATGACATCATTGGGATGTACACCTTTGTATTTCATAGATAACCCAATGCGATTACCGCCATTTTTAACCACAAACACTTTTGAGGAACCTGCTGCTTTCTGACTGTTTTGAGAAAATAACATTGCAGGCAAGGCCGCTAAAGTGGTTAATAAAAATTGTTTGCGTTTCATAGTTGTCTTTTTTGTAAGACAAATCTATTGGGCAGGTAACTGTATCTGGTGGTAGAAAATAGACTTCTTTAGGTTTCTGTAAATCCAAAAACTCTTTCCGGAGCTGCATGATCTAATTCAAAAAACTGAGTCGGTGTATAGCCGGTAAACCTCATATAGTCTTTTGAGAGGTGCTGGTAATCATGATAGCCGCAATGCAGGGCAATGGTTAGCCAATCTTTATCCGGAAACCGATTTTTTAAACGGTATGCCCGATCGAATCGGATGATTTGCAGAAATTGTTTTGGTGAAACCCCTACACGTTGATTAAACTTTCGATCATATTGGCGGTGACATAAAAAACTCTCCTTTAAAAAATTATCGACACCTAATAACTCAGGCTGTTGCAACATACGTTTGCCGGAAACATCTACTGTGTGTCCTTTCACACTGTTAGGCCTTATCATTTTAAAAAGAAAGGATTCTACAATAGAAACCATTGCTTCATAAGAAGCAGCAGTATATAAACGCTCATTCACATCTCTTAACTGTTTGCCAAAAATAAGTTCCGCATCCAGGTACTGATTCGTTAATTCATGCATATCAACACCACAAATCCGAAAAAGACCACCTGGTTGAAATACGACCTGAAAGCTGAGGAAGTTTTTTCCGATATACCTGTTGTGCATGGTTGTATGCTGGCCGGTAATGACCGCCTGTATATTGGTAACCATTTTGTTGAACCCGGGTACCGAACCCCTTCCGTATCTTTTGGATAAAACTGTAAACACTGTTCCGGACGAGGAGTATACATTTTGGGAGGTATCGCTACATCATCAGAAAAGCTGAAATCAACAATGCGGTATAGTCTGATATACTCAGACAAAAACACACTTGGTTTGATTTCATTCAACAACATTGGTAAATAGTTTCTGTGCCGCAATTAGTACATAACAGGAATACACGTTTGTGCAATTCATTAAATATACAAAAGCTGTGGAGCTTTTCCATTGACAGTTGCAAAATGGCACTATTAGGGCTGCCTTATCGCCGTTACCTGTATCTCAATTTTCATTCTCACATCTGCCAATCCTGCTGAAATCATAGTAGCAGCGGGCCGTACTTCTCCAAAATATTTTCTGAGAATGGGCCAGCATTTTGAAAACTCCGCTGCATCAGGAACGATGTACATTACCCGAACCACATCTTTCATCTCAGCATTTGCCTGCTTGAGTGCAGCTTCAATATTCTGCAGGCATTGTTCTGTTTGTTCTTCTATCGTATTAGAAATGGTCATGTTGCTATAGTCAAAGCCTGTGGTGCCGGATACAAAAATCCAGTCGCCTTCTATTACCGCGCGTGAATAGCCTATCTCCTGCTCAAAGGTTGAACCTGAACTAATTAGTTGTCTGCTCATGAGAAAATGATTTTATGATTTATTTTAACCTACACAACTTTAGAGAGTATTGAATTGTCCAAAATGCCAGAGTATACCCGATGGATCATACAAGAAACATTCTTTACCCCAGCTTTGTTGCCGAATAGGTACCAGCCGTACACCTGGATATTTGTCTGCGAGACCCAAGGCCTGCAGTTCTTCCCAATAAACATCCACATCATTCACCTCTATAAACACCATCGTATTGTCAATCCAGTCTTTTACATCGGAATTTTGCAAATAAAAACCGATTCGATCTGTTTTGAACAGCGACATATCAGGAAACAAAATCACTTCTTCAAAACCAAGATTCCGGTAAAAACTTCTTGACAGTGCAAAGTCTTTGGCACCTATGAATGGTCGGATGGATTTGGCGGTATGGTTCATGCATTTCTTTGTTTATGGCTAAAATTAGTTGTCAAATAATTAGCTGACTAATCTCTCTCCTAAAACTCTGCGGATTGTTCGAGGTAAGACCAACCGCAGAGCCGCAGAGGACAGAGAGATTTCGCAGAGAAAAATAATTGACACAACCCAATATACACAATCCTCTATTTTAGCAAGCTTAGTTTTTTTGCTTTGACAACTACTGATTAAAACGAATCTGCTATCTCTTAGTAGTATCTGCCGATTTGCTTTTCCCTATCATTTTATATCCCTGTACCAGCACCAGTGGAATGAACGCCGCTAAAATAGATACCAGCCATACTCTGGGAGGCAATACCGTTAAACCTAATGCCAATCGCATCTGAGGTATCGCGTATACCAATACCATCAGCACGGTGCAAATAAACAGAGCTACCCAAATATATTTGTTCTTGGTTATTTCATTCACTAACAAATGAGATTGTGCCGATGACATATTGAATACATGAACCAGCTGTGCAAATGCCAATGTGATAAAAGCCACATTATTGGCAGTTTTGGCATCGATAGAAAAAGTTTGTTTGCAATAAAATACAGCCACCAATACCGCAATGGTCATGCAAGCTGCATACAAAGAAATTGTTAACCAGTCTTTATTGGCTACGATGAGGTTTTTAGGATCCCGTGGTGGTCTATCCATAACGGTTTTATCGCCTTTACCCAAACCAAGAGCCAATGCAGGAAATACATCCGTTACCATATTTAAAAACAAAATTTGTAAAGGAAGTAATGTAGAGGCCGGCGCTAGAAAACCCAACAGGGTTACAATAAAAATTTCACTCAGGTTACAGGAAACCAGGTAGGTTACAAACTTCTGAATATTCTGAAAAATTTCTCTTCCATGCGCTACTGCTTCAGCAATTGAAATAAATGAATCATCTTTTAAAACAATACTTGCGGCTTCTTTGGCAACCTGGGTACCTCTTAATCCCATAGCGATCCCAATATCTGCTTTCTTAAGTGCTGGCGCATCGTTTACGCCATCACCAGTCATTGCTACAATATTACCTGCCTTTTGATAAGTTGCAACGATTTCCAATTTTTGTTTTGGGGTGGTTCGGGCAAATACGGTGGTCGACAGAATCTTATTATTCCATTCATCTGAAAGCGATTCCATGGCTGGCAAATCAATTCCTGAAATAACCTGCTGCTCTTCTTCGTCTGCCAATCCTACTTTTTTTGCAATGTTGAGGGCTGTTAAAGGATGATCACCTGTGATCATCACAATCTTAATACCTGCTTTTCTGCAAGAAAGCACAGCCTCTTTAATATCCAAACGTGGCGGATCTAAAAATCCGATCATGGCTGTGTACACGAGTGATTGTAAAAAATCATCACTGCCAATCGCATCCTCTTCCCGGTAAGCAAACGCCAATACACGTAAGCCTTCAGCAGACATTTTTTCTGATTCGGAAAGAATTTTTTTTCTTTCTTCTTCAGTCAAGTCCTGTACCTCTTTACCCAATTGTAGCTTACTACATTTTTCCAGCAACTGTTCTACCGAACCTTTAGCTGCCACAAAAGAACCATGAGAAGTTTTGTGCAAAGTGCCCATCATTTTGGTATCTGAATTAAAAGGGATTTCGCCAACTCGCTCATATTGTCCTTTTATTTCTTCAATGTCGGAGCCGGATGCATTTGCCAACTCTATCAAAGCAATTTCTACCGGATCGCCCATTAGTTTCTTTGCATCATCCCCCTCTTTTACAGAGGCATTGTTACATAATGTACCGATGATCTTTAGTTTTTGAAAAGCATCTTCACTTTTTTCAATAGGGTTACTATCAAATACTAATGCATTTTTGTCAATGCGTACTTTCAAGGTCTCCTCGGGAAAACAAAAAGTATCTACATAAATTTTATTCTCCGTTAAGGTGCCCGTTTTATCCGTCAAAATCACATTGGTACTGCCCAGGGTTTCTACAGCTGCTAATTTTTTTACGATGGCATTTCTTCTCGCCATCAAAAGCATACCATACGCCAATGCAACCGTTGCCACAATGGGAAGCCCTTCAGGAAAAGCGGCTACGGCCAAAGCAATGGAAGTTTCTACAATCAGGATCCAGTTTTTGCCCTGAACAAATCCTGTGATGGCAAAAATGGATGTCATGAATAAGGTTATCCAGATCAGTTTTTTACTTAGATCTGCAATTTTTTTCTCCAATGGTGTTTGCTTATCTCCGGCACTTTCTACCAAAGAAGTGATGGTTCCCAGTTGAGTGTTTTGCCCAATGCCAGTGATGACTGCTTTACCATTTCCATTGGTTACCGCACTTCCTTTAAATACCCGATTCACCTGATCGCCAAGGGGTGTTTCTTTTGAAAGTTGTGTGATTTTTTTTTCTGAAGGAAGCGACTCACCGGTTAGTGACGATTCATCACATTGTAACTGGTTGGCCTCAACCAGATAGCCATCACCGGGAATTACATCTCCTGCCTCTAACGAAATAATATCACCAGGCGTAATTTTTTCTGAGGGCAACTCTTGTACTTTCCCTTCGCGAATTACTTTTGTCAAAATGAGGTCCATTTCTTTCAGGGCATTCATTGAATTACGTGCCTGCAGTTCCATCAGAAATCCAATGAGTGCATTTACCAGTATTACCACCAGAATGGCAATGGCTTCCATATAATCCTGAAAGTAAAAAGTAACGGCTACTGCAAAAAGTAACAAATACACAATCGGACTTTTAAACTGCAACAACAAGATTACCCAAATACTTTTCTGCTTTTGTGTCTGGTACACATTGGCGCCGAATGCAAGCGCCCGTTCAGTTGCCTGGGCCTCACTAAGTCCCATCTTCACATCTGTTTCTAAAGTTTGCACTATTTCTGCTACAGAAAAAGTATGTGGATCTGCTAAAGGATATTTTATGTTCATGATTACGGGGAGGTGATACAATTAAAAAGTTGATCGCATCGATTGAGGAAACCAGGTGCACACACTTATCATGCACCTGATTAAAGATAAGCGGTTTACCTAAGCCCGCAGAGTAGAATTGTATTTTATGTGAAATCTGTAAACTGTGTAAACGATTTGATAACATATGTAGTGGAGAATGCTTTCTGCAACCACTATATGCCCCGCAAAATCTTCTCCATTTTTCTGCCCTTCGCCAACTCATCAACCAACTTATCCAAGTACCTGACTTTTTGTGTTAATGGGTTCTCTATTTCCTCTACACGATAACCGCAGATGAGTCCGGTAATCAGATGTGCATTTGGATTGAGGTTTGCATTTGTAAAAAACATATCAAAACTTACATTTTTAGAAAGCTGGTTTTGAATTTGCTTGTTATTATACCCAGTAAGCCACTCAATTACCTGATGCAACTCCTCTTTGGTTCTGCCTTTCTTCTCTACTTTAACTACATAATGGGGATATACAGAAGCGAAGCTCATGTTTGCAATTCGCTCATCGTGATGGCTGGTGCTTTTCAAAACATTGAGGTTAATTGGAATGTAGTTATTGTTAGAAGCAGTTTAAGTTAATTATTTTAATTAGCCTCAGATTTTTTCTCTGCGAAAACTCCCTGTTCTCTGCAGCTCTGCGGTTAGAGCAAGCTACAACCAACCGCAGAGCCGCAGAGCTTTTTGAGTTTTCGCAGAGAGATAAGCTATTAGTGACAATTAACTCACACAGCTTCTTAATCTGTCTTACTATTTATTTTCGCTAGACTTCCTGTAAACAAACATAACAAAGACAATCATTATCCAGACAATGGAAAATGCCAGAAGCCCCTTTGTATTAGCCGCAACATCTTCAATATCAAAACGGCCATGTATGCGAACTCGAAAAAAAGTATTGGAATAGGCTTGCGCATACTCAATAGCTACACCAAATAAAAATAACAAAATAAAAATTATTATGTGCAGAGTAATTTTTCTGTTTGCATATAAGAGGTTTGCAAATGCTGCTGCTAAAAAGTAAAACAAAGCATGCAGCTCTTTATCCATATGCCTGAAAGCAGACGGGAGTTTTATCATAAAGCCAATGATGGATATAATAAGGCATACGATGATGATACCTATTTTAGTTCCCTTACTGAGCATTAATTGTATCGGTTTGCGGAGGGTTATGAATTTAAGGAGTTGGTATTTGTTCTTGCAACATAGTGGTATTCAATTTATCGTAGTAGGTACAAGTCATTTGATGCATATCAACCGTCCATTTTTCAACGCCGGCTTCAGCACATTGGTTACAAAATGTAGGAAAATCAGTTTGTCCACGTTGATGGTTTTTTAAAAAATGTTTGAATCTATCTTTATCACTAATATTAGCGATGTGCAAATTGGCGTATTTGGGTTTTGATTGAACCTGATACTCGTTCTCACCAAAAAAAATTGTACGGCCATCAATAACATAGGTTTCATATTTTATTACACCTAACCCAATGAGTTCCTGTATATACTTTGGAAAATCTGCACCGCTTTTAACTTTTGAATGTGCTTCTTTGAGTTCTGGTAGTTTAAAATTCATTGGGTTGGTTTATCGCTAAAAATAGAAGATTTAGCTTTAAAAATAAAATAACAATTGATGATAGCTAAAATCGCCAAAGTTTACAACATGGAGCTACCATCAACTTTTGGCCAATCTGTCATATTGATAATATAAGTCGATTTTGAATTAGCAGCAACTTCGAGAAAATGATTCTTAAAGTTTGTTGTTGTATATCCATTTTTGACTGATTGAGTGTCAACCTATTTCAAGACAAGGCAAAAGAATTTTGTGGCAATATTCGTCAAGCCCCAATAATGCCAAACGTAATGTTAGTGTCTGGCTTTCTCAATTATTATTGGTTTGACTTTAAATCCATTCCTTCTAAAGGTTTCTAGTAAACCGCAATTATGCTTTAAGTGCAAGAGTCCAACTGCAAGAAAGCAATTTTTCTTAGAAAATAAATCTAATAACATAGGCATCCATTCTTCATTTCGCTTTTTAACTAGTATATCCTCTTCACATTCATTATCAAATTCGTAATCAATTTCAAATTTTTTATATAGTTCAGTCTCTCGGCACTCTTCATACCAGTTTTGTTCGTTAGTCAATTTGTAAATCCAGAAGCTTAATTCATCACTAATTGCCTCTTCGCTCCAGGATTTCTCTAAATCATCCAATATATTTATTTGTAAGCTGTCTGTTTCCAGTCCAATCATAGCTATCTTATTCTGCTTTGCAATAGCAATCAGATAATTATCAAAATGTTTCCATTTGTCTGTTTTTTTTGCCGTTTTACACTTTGTTAATTGAAATTCTTGTCTCAATTTAACAAGTACCTCAATAGGCTTCAAAATAGACAGATTGACTTTCCAATCATTGCTTAATTTCTTGAGTTTTCTGAAATCCTGACTAGATAAAAGTTTCTCAAGCTTATTTTGTTTTTTCCTTTTTGTAAGGTATTTATCAATTTTGATTCATCGTCAATTGATTCAAATATAGCAACATCAGAGTTTAGTAGGGCAGCTTTTAATTCTGGAATTGAATCAACAAATGAGTTTCCAATGTGATGAAATGTCCCAACAATAAAAGATTTCTTGTTATTGATAGTATCAGTTATGCCCCAAATTATTGTGTTTTGGGAATAACAAATATTTGAAAGAAGAAGTATGCTTAGTAGTGTTTTCATATAAGCTTGCCGCTAACACTTAAATATACGCAATCCTCCATATTGTTACCAGCGTATACCCACCAATATCCGCTGGCTTTACGCAAATCTTTTAATAAGCTATTAATAACCAAAGCCAGTCAGGATTAGAATGGAAAAAGCAAGAATGCGATTTATAGCAATTAGACTTTACAAATGCCTTCGCATACTTTCCGCTTTATTAGTGCTGTCTGTGCCGTCATTGCGAAGAATGAAGCAATCTGTGTTACAACATTCAAAGTGTATGTAATTCGAAGATCAGATTGCTTCGTTACTCGCAATGACGTTTTCGTGTATCGCAATGACGAAGAACGAAGCATCTGTGCTACAACATTCGAAGTGTCTGTAATTCGAAGTACAGATTGCTTCGTTCCTCGCAAAGACGTCTTCGTGCATCGCAATGACGAAGAATGAAGCAATCTGTGCTACAACATTCAAAGTGTATGTAATTCTAAGATCAGATTGCTTCGTTACTCGCAATGACGTTTTCGTGCATCGCAATGACGGTTTGGACATCTTTACAAAAAGCTCCATACCATGTAACAGTGGTTCAACATAATAAAGCCACCCTGTTAAGGTGGCTTCACTTGTATACATTTTTGAATGACAATGAATTGCCATTAAGATTTTTTGTACCTCTTACATATTCCTCAATCCCAACTTCATCATTCAACATTCATTATTCGAAATTCGATATTCAATCTGCTACATCCCTCGCTCAATTCCCAATTCCAATCCTCTTAATTCTGCCAATCCGCGTAAGCGCCCAATGGCTGTATAGCCGGGATAGGAATCAGATTTTTTCAAATCATCAAGCATCTGGTGTCCATGATCGGGGCGCATGGGGATGGAGATGTTGCGGCGCTTTTGTACCTGTACAATTTCTTTTACTACTGCATACATATCTACATCACCGTCGAGATGGTCGGCTTCAAAAAAGTTTCCGTTAGCATCACGCTTCGTGCTGCGCAGGTGTAGAAAATGAATATAGTCTCCCAGCCGTTGCACCATACCCGGCAAATCGTTATCGGGCCGCACACCAAATGAACCTGTACAAAAACAAAATCCATTGGCAGGTGATGTTATTGCTTTGCGCAGATCGTTTGCATCTTCTTCAGTACTCATAATACGCGGCAACCCCAATACCGAATACGGGGGATCATCGGGGTGTATGGCCATCACCAATCCCAACGATTCTGCAACGGGCACCACTTGTTTCAGAAAATAAAACAAATGCTCTTTCAGTTTAGCGCGGTCAATGCCCTCGTATTTTTTGAGTGCATCAAATATTTGTTCTGGGGTAAACTGCTCACGGCTTCCGGGTAATCCTAATAAAGTATTTTTACACAAGAGGTCTTTTTCTTGCTGCGACATAGCCGCAAATTTCTGTTTGCCTCTTTCTATTTCTTCAGGTGTATAATCTTTTTCGGCTCCGGGTCTTTTTAATAAAAACAGATCGAAGGCAATGAAAGCGGCTTTCTCAAAATATAACGCACGGCTACGGTCGGGCATTTCGTACGATACATCGGTACGTACCCAATCCAATATGGGCATAAAATTATAGGTAACTACTTTCAATCCACAAGCCGCTACATTGTGTAAACTGATCTTGTACTTTTCTATCCATTCCTGAAAATTTCCGTACTGCCGTTTGATGTCTTCATGCACGGGAAGGCTTTCAATTACAGTCCATGTCATCCCCGCAGCTTCTATCAATGCTTTGCGTTCATGAATGGCTTCTATACTCCACACCTCTCCTACCGGTATCTGGTGTAACGCACTCACCACACCGGTGCAGCCCGACTGGCGTATATCCCATAAATCAACCGGATCATCCGGTCCGTACCAACGCATGGTATGTTGCATCATAGTTGTCTATTGAATGATAAATGTTGAATTTTGAACCAAGTACCTGGGACAAAATTCAACATTCAGTATTTAAAACAATTTTTTATTTGCGAAATCGATGTCGAACTATTTCTACCAGAAAAGTGTATATAATGCTGCCAATAACCCGCATATAATTAATACACCAACCGTAAATCCGGGACTAAGCTTGAACATATTCTTATCAATTTCCAGACCGTTTGTTTTCACACCGCGTTTATTTTCGATAATGCTGATCATCCACATACCTATGATACAAAGCATGAATACAAAACCCATTCGATCCAGGAATGGTATTTCATAAACTCCTTCGTCATTTGGTACTGAGAATCCAGACGATGCAAGGAAAGAAAGATCCATTAGTTTAGGAAGGAATTTAAGCACGATCGAAAATATAAAACCACCGATCGTTGCAAACAATGCTGCATTCGATGTGGTTTTCTTCCAGAAGAATCCAAGTATAAACATGGCAAATATACCGGGACTTACAAACCCAGTATATTCCTGGATATATTTAAATCCGCCTTTTTCAATACCCAAATATGGCGCGATCAATATGGCGATAACCATGGCAATAACCACAACAACTTTCCCTATCCACACCATTTTTTTCTCATCCGCATCAGGGTTTATTTTCTTCTTATAGATATCAAGCGTAAAAATAGTAGAAATACTATTTGCCTTACCAGCCAATGATGCAACAATCGCGGCTGTTAATGCGGCGAAAGACAATCCCTTCAATCCACCAGGCAATAGGTTTAATAAAGCAGGATATGCTTTATCACCCACTACTTTCCCTGCATCATCCATCAACTCGCCATTACTGAAATACCCTTTCTGATTGAGCACAAATGCAGCAATACCAGGCAATACAACTATTACAGGCATCAACAATTTTAAAAATGCTGCAAAAAGAATTCCTTTTCTGGCAGTTGGCAAATCAGCTCCCAAAGCTCTTTGTGTAATGTATTGATTACATCCCCAATAGTTTAGATTCACGATCCACATTCCACCAACCAAAACTGTAAGACCGGGCAAGTCAATATAACTTGGACTATCCTTTTTAAAGATCATGTGAAAATGATCATCTGCATGATCCATCAATAAAGAAAACCCACTTAATGTTCCTGTACCACCATACTTTTCACTTACCAGATTTAGTGCCAGATAGGTTGTAACCAGTCCGCCAAGAATCAGGAAAAACACTTGTATTACATCTGTATACCCAATTACTTTCATGCCACCTAACGTGATGAAAACAGCGAAAATACCCAGCACATACATACACAGGTAAATATTAATTCCGCTAATACTGTTAATGGCTAAGGCCCCGAGATATAGTATTGACGTGAGATTCACTATTACATATAACAACAACCAAAACACAGCCATGATCATCGCAACCGTACCATTGTACCGCTGACTAAGAAACTGTGGCATGGTGTATATTTTATTTTTCAAATACACCGGTATAAAGAATATGGCCACAATCATTAATGTAGCTGCTGCCATCCATTCATAGGTGGAAATGGCAAGACCCATTGTGAAACCACTTCCGCTCATACCAATAAACTGTTCTGCAGAAATATTAGAAGCAATGAGCGAGGCACCAATGGCCCACCATGTAAGTGAACCCTCTGCTAAAAAATAATCATGGGAAGCAGTAGTACTTGCTTTTTTCTTACGACGGTATACCCAGTATCCGTAAGAGGCCACGATAACAAAATAAATCAGAAAGACAATGTAATCGGCTGTTTGTAATGATTTCATAAGGGCAAGCGTTTATGGTTGGTTGTGGTTTTATGCAGAGAGTGTTCGTGAGTCGTCAATCGTGAATCGTGAGGTATTGATTTATCTCACGATTCACGCCTCACGTACGGTAATACATTTCATTCCATCTCAATTCATTTTTAAACGAATGTATCTGTGTGTCTTTATCAATGAGTACCATTTCGATATTGGCCATTTCGGCAAAATCGGTGAGGTGTTCGCTGGTTAGGTTTTGGCTGTAACAGGTATGGTGTGCCCCACCGGCCAGTATCCATGCGGCACAGCCGGTATGCATATTGGGATAAGGTTTCCACAACACCCGTGCTACCGGAAGTTTGGGCATGCTTTGCATGGGAGCCACCGCAATCACTTCGTTTACCAGTAAACGGAAACGATTGCCCATATCTACCATGGAGGCATTTAATGCCGGGCCGGGTGCAGAATTAAAAACAAGTCTTACAGGGTCTGCCTTACCGCCAATACCCAACGGATGAATTTCGCAACTGGGTTTTCCTTCGGCAATACTTTCACAGATCTCGAGCATATGACTTCCCAATACCATGCGGTTATCGGGATTAAAATGATAGGTGTAATCTTCCATAAAACTGTTACCGCCTTTCATGCCTGCACCCATAACTTTCATGGCGCGAACCAATGCGGCTGTTTTCCAATCACCTTCGCCAGCAAAACCATATCCTTTCTTCATCAATCGCTGTGCAGCTATGCCGGGCAATTGTGCAATGCCATGCAGGTCTTCGAAAGTATCGGTAAAGCCTTTAAAATTTCCTTCTTCTAAAAAAGTCTCCAACCCAATTTCTATTCTTGCTGCCTCGCGAAGTGATGCGTGCTGATCCCCTTTGCGAAGCAATGAATTTACTAATGCATAACTATCTTCATATTCTTCAATCAACAAATCAATTTTGTGATTGGTTACATCGTTGATCACTTTTACAAGATCGCCTACACCATAGGTATTTACACTATAGCCCAATTTAATTTCCGCTTCTACCTTATCTCCTTCCGTTACGGCTACATTGCGCATATTATCGCCAAAGCGGGCAAACTTTGCCGATTGCCAATCCTGCCAGGCGGCAGCAGCTCTTACCCAGCTATTAATTTTATCAAGCGATTCCGGATCTTCCCAATAACCCACCACCACTTTTCTATTCAGGCGCATACGGCTCATTATGAAACCGAATTCTCTGTCGCCATGGGCAGACTGGTTCAGGTTCATAAAATCCATATCAATGGTAGCCCAGGGAATATCGCGGTTGAATTGTGTGTGGAAATGCAGCAGGGGTTTGTTCAATATTTTCAATCCGCCAATCCACATTTTAGCAGGCGAAAATGTGTGCATCCAGGCTATGATTCCGATGCAGTTGTTATTGGCATTGGCTTCCATACAAACCGCATAAATTTCTTCTGCCGATTTTACGGTTGGCTTATAGATAATGGCAACGGGAATCTGTTTAGAACCATGTAAAGAAGCAGCAATTATTTGTGAATGTTGCGCTACCTGTTGCAAGGTGGCATCGCCATACAGGTGCTGACTTCCGGTTACAAACCAAACTTCTTTTTTTGTTAGATCGATCATACAGTTTACGTTAAATACATCCCGTTTTTCGGACAAGCTTTTCAAATTGGACTACTGTTTTACAGAAAACCGATAATAAGTTACTGATTTATAGGTTTCGCCTGGTTTTAAAATAGTGTTTGGAAAGGAAGGCTGGTTTGGACCATCAGGAAAATGCTGTGTTTCCATACAGAAAGCGGCATGTTTTGCATATACCCAATTGTTTTTTCCCTGTAGTGTGCTATCCAAAAAATTACCTGTGTAAAACTGCAATCCCGGTTCAGAGGTGAATACTTCCATCAACCTGCCACTGCCTGCATCATAAGCGGTAGCTACTTTTTCAGGCGTGGTTCCTGTTTTAGTTAGTACCCAGTTGTGATCATATCCTCCTGTTACCAGATCAATTTCTTTTCCAATCTTTTTAGGAGAAGTAAAATCCATCGGCGTTCCTTTTACATCAGGCAAGGCGCCTGTGGGGATTAATAAGCTATCCACTGCCGTATACTTATCCGCCATGATTGTTACTTCATGGTTAAGAATAGTGGCTTCTTTTCCACCAGATAAATTAAAATAACAATGATTGGTTAAAGCAACAGGAGTAGGCTTATCTGTTGTAGCCTGATACGCAATTTGCAAGCTGTTATCGGCGGTTAAAGTATATATCACTTCCATTACCAATGTGCCGGGAAAACCCTGATCACCATCTTTACTGGTATAGGTTAATTGTAAACTACTGTCACCGGCGAGTTTAGTGGCCTTCCACATCACTTTATCCAAACCGCGAATACCTCCGTGCAATGTATTGCCATTGTTATTTACGGTAAGTTGGTAGGTTTGTTTATCGATGGTAAATTTCCCTTTACCAATACGGTTTCCATAACGACCTACCAGGCAACCAAAATAGGGATTTGCTTTTTGCAGGTAACCCGAAAGAGAATCAAAACCCAGCACTACATCTCCCATTTTATTTTCTTTATCAGGGGTGATGATACTGGTAACGGTTCCTCCATAATTCAATATACTTACCTGCATACCGGATGGATTGGTTAATGTGTATTGGGTAACCGCTTCGTTTTCAAACACACCGAATGATTTTTCTGTAATACTAAATTTCATATTAGCAGTATCGGTGGTGGCAGTATTGGTGCAGGCTGCAAAAAAAAGTACGGCTGTTGACAGCAATAAAAGAAATTGTTTTTTCATAAGGCATTATTTAAATCCATGTAATTATTCTGATTGGCCATAATAACTATCAGGACCATGTTTTCTTTCAAAATGTTTTTGTATCAATACATCTTTTAGCAATGGTGCATCGGGCCTGATCTGTTCGGTTAGATAGGCCATTTTTGCAATACTCTCCAATACGGAACTGTTATACACGGCTTTGGCTGGTGTTGTTCCCCAGGTAAATGGGGCATGGTTGCCAACAAGCATCATTTCCACTTCCTGTAATTCAATTTTTTTTCTTTGAAACAGTTGAGGATCTGTATGCCAGTTTCATATTCATAATTGCCTTTAATCATCACATCACTCATAGGAGCTGCGCATGGTATTGGAGAAGTGGTATGATCTGCATGTGTGGTGCCATACACCGGTATATCTCTTTGTGTTTGCGCCCATGCGGTGGCATAGGTAGAATGGGTATGTACGATACTTCCGATAGCGAGCCAGTGCTTGTATAAAACGGCATGCGTTAACGTATCAGAAGAAGGACGAAGATTGCCTGCTACTGTTTTTCCATCCAGATCAACGATCACCATTTTTTCGGGACTGAGTTCATCATAAGGAACACCACTGGGTTTGATAGCAAAAACACCAAGGCTTCTATCAACCACACTTACATTACCAAACGTAAACAGTACCAATTTTAGTTTGGGTAACTGCATGTTGGCATCGTAAGCGGCCTGTTGTAGGTGTTGGTAGCGCATGGGTGAATTTGAAAATTTTAGGATTTGAAAATTTGAAAATGAAGCTAGAACCCTATTTTCAAAAAAGCCTATTCAAATCTTTGCTACAAGATAGTTGGTTGTGCTGTATTTTTTCTTTCACCTCCACAACTTTTCACGAAAACAATTGATCCAGTTGTGGATCCCGGTAATCACTTACAAAGCAAATTATGTTTTGGTAGTTGTTGAATTCTTCTTTGGTATGCATGGTGGTAATCACCACACAATCCATACCTGCATTTTGCGCTGCTTCTACTCCTTTGGGGGCATCTTCAAATACCACACAATCAGCATAATGTACCTGCAACTGATCGGCACAGGAAAGATAGGTTTCAGGATGTGGTTTACTGATGGTAACCTCATCGGCAGAAACAATTACGGGAAAATAATTTCTTAGCTGCAAGCCATCCAACACAAAATCAATATTAAACATGATGGCCGCAGAACCAATGGCCATGGCTATGTTAGACCGGTATGCTTTTTCCAGAAAAATATCTAAGCCAGGCAATAGTTGTAAGGAAGGTCTGAATGCCAGTTGGTATGCCTTTTCTTTGGCATAACTCATACTTGTTTTTTCTTCTTCACTAAACCTTCCCGGAAATATGCGATCTATTAGTTCACCATTCTTACCATAACATTCCGCTTTCATCTGTTCCAAAGTAAGACTCGCTCCCAAACCGGTTAGTATGCCATGCCATGCTTTGATATGATAATTCATATCATCAATCATGGTACCATTCAAATCAAAGAGAAATGCCTTTTTTCCTGCCATGAGGGGAGTTAGTTGTTAGATGTTAGATGACAGTTGTTAGATAACAAATATCGTCTCTGTCATCTAACAACTGCCATCTACGGTCTATTTATATAAATCGGTTGATGATATTCTCAAGGTATTCCTGTTTGCCACTTAGTACAGCCGGCTCTCCATTGGTAACGGCATACTCGCGCAATTGCTCCAGGGTTAGTTTTCCTTCCTCAAAATCTTTTCCTGCACCGCTGTCGAATGAAGCATATCTTTCTGTGCGGATTTTTGTATAATCTGATTGATGCAATATTTTATCTGCCACTATCAAAGCCCTTGCAAAAATATCCATGCCACCAATATGTGCATGAAACAGATCAGCAGGATCGGTTGAGTTTCTTCTAATCTTTGCATCAAAATTAATACCACCGCCTGCAAAACCACCGGCTTCCATTACAACCAGCATGGTTTCTGCCAGTTCATTAATGTTGTTAGGAAATTGGTCTGTATCCCATCCATTCTGGTAATCACCACGGTTGGCATCCATGCTTCCGAGTGCGCCGGCATCGGCAGCCACCTGCAACTCATGTTGAAAAGTATGACCGGCAAGGGTAGCGTGGTTTACTTCAATGTTTAATTTGAAATCATTCAGCAGATCATACTGGCGAAGAAACCCGATCACTGTTTCACTATCATAATCATACTGGTGTTTAGTTGGCTCACAAGGTTTGGGTTCAATGAAGAAAGTTCCTTTGAATCCGTTTCTTCTTGCATAATCTTTTGCGGTATGCAGAAAACGGGCCAGGTGTTCTTTCTCGCGCTGCATATTGGTATTCAACAAACTCATATAGCCTTCCCGGCCACCCCAGAATACATAATTTTCACCTCCTAATGCTATGGTGGCATCCAGTGCTGCTTTTACCTGCGCGCCTCCATGTGCCAGCACATGAAAATCAGGATTGGTTGCCGCACCATTCATATAACGGCGGTTACTAAAAAGATTGGCGGTACCCCATAACAATTTTACACCACTATCATCCTGTTTTTGTTTGGCATACGCTACCAATGCCTGCAGTCTTCTTTCATTCTCTGCAATATCATCGGTATAATCCACCACATCCACATCGTGAAAACAATAATAGGGGATATTCATTTTGGTGATGAATTCAAACGCAGCATCCATCTTATCTTTGGCTCTTTCCACTGCATCGGCTTTTTCATTCCATGGGTGGTGATGCGTAGGTTCGCCAAAAGGATCACCGCCATTACCCACAAAAGAATGCCAGTAAGCACAGGCAAAACGCAACCACTCTTTCATTGGTCTGCCCGCTACAATTTTATTTTCGTCATACCATCGGAAAGCCAATGGGTTATCCGTTTCTGTTCCTTCAAAGGATATCTGGCTAATTCCCTGGAAAAATTCTTTGTCGCCTGTTACAACTTTCATTTGATTGCGTTTTAATAGTATAATTATGCTTGCTTTATTTTCTGATCAAGCAGTGCCTTCCACTCAAAATACAATGCATCGTATCGTTGGGTATCAGAAGGTGCTACTACCTGTAATTTTTTCATATGTACAAAAGCTTCTTTCTCGTTTTGATATATGCCTGCGCCAATACCCGCACCAATAGCTGCTCCTACACTTCCATCACAGGCATACAATTCTACAGGCACCTGAGTGGCATTAACAAATGCATTGGCAAAAACATCACTTAAAAAAAGATTGGCCCTGCCAGCACGAATTACGGAAGGCGTTACGCCATTCTCGCGCATAATATCCAATCCATACCGAAATGAAAAGGCGATACCTTCCTGTGCCGAACGATATATATGTGCTGCCGAATGTTTATTCAAATCAATATTATGCAGGTGTGCACCAACGGTTGCGTTGTTCAGCATACGTTCTGCTCCATTTCCAAAAGGCAGTACCATCAATCCATCACTTCCCGGATGTATTTTTTGTGCGGCTTCATTCATCTGAGCATAATTTAAATGGGCGCCGGTAATATTCCTTACCCAGTTATTCAGAATGCCCGTACCATTGATACACAACAAAATTCCCAATCTGTTTTGTGCCTGTGTATGATTAACATGTGCAAACGTATTTACACGCGATTGTGGATCGTAAGACAATGAATCGCTCACACTATAAATTACCCCCGAAGTGCCTGCTGTTGCAGCAACTTCTCCGGGTTGCAGTACATTCAGTGATAGGGCATTGTTCAACTGATCTCCTGCTTTGTAAGAAACCGGAATCCCTTTTTGTAAGGAAAGTACAGAAGCGACTTCTTCTTTTACAGTGCCATGTGGTTCAAATACTTTTTTAATATCGGGTATCACCGTGGTACTAAATCCATAATGTGCAAATACGTCTTTCGATAATTCACCATTCTTAAAATCCCA
This sequence comes from Sediminibacterium sp., assembly GCA_965283715.1. GTDB lineage: Bacteria > Bacteroidota > Bacteroidia > Chitinophagales > Chitinophagaceae > Sediminibacterium. The sequence goes on from CBDIPL010000003.1 coordinate 985,463, forward strand.
AAAAATGCCTTCCGACAAAGCAGAAACGGTGGTTGTAGTTTCTCCCGTGAACTTCATCGCTATAAAATCTCCCGGCAATAATACCTGGTGTATTTTTTCAAACACAGATGGTTCATTTTCTTTTACCCATGCCAGTTTAGATGCAGTAAAATTACCCGGCGAGTTTAGCAGATGAGATAAACATGTTTCTTCACCAATATCGTGAAAAGCTTTATTGCCCAGCTCCACTGCACGGCTATCGCACCAGATAATACTATCGCGAAGAACCTTCTGTTCTTGATCAATCAATACCAATCCATGCATTTGGTAACCTATTCCAATGGCACCAATATCTTTGGGATCATATTTTTTGGTGGCATGCACTTTTAGAATGGCTTCCTGTATATGCAGCCACCACATTTCCGGAGACTGCTCGGCCCATCCCGGCTTTAGTGCTGTGATTCCAGATTCTGTTTCGGGATATTGCGCCGCTGCAATACACGCTTGCGTGGCGGCATCAACCACAGATACTTTAATCGAAGACGTTCCAACATCTATTCCTAATAATAACATGTATACAATTTTAACGGAGACTGGCCACAATCCCGCTTTACTATGGATGAATGTACTTTATATTGTGACAAAAACCACCTGGTAATCTTCTCTCAGGCAGAAATCTGGCAATGCGTGTCCTTTATATGGTATTCAGGTAGCAATTGGCCTACCTTTTGGGTTCAAACAATGGCAAATATTGCAACAAAAACCATTATTATTTCACCTACTTTACCCTGTTTTACTATTTTGATACTTTTTTATCTCTTTTCATAAAAAATCCGATTTACTGCAATCCCGGGTACTTCTAACTAAAAAACGATCCGATTTGTTGATGTATACACTTCGTTATTCCATGAAAGCTTTCGCTCTTGGAAAATAAAAAACGGAAAACATATATTTCCTGAAAGACTTACTGGCAGAAGATTGTAGGCGATATATGGCATCAGGAGTATGCATAAAACAATCGGATTTGGCAAATGATTACGCGTAAATGAAAACAATCAAAAAACTAATATCGGGAGTTTTTTTCATATTGCAACCGATTGCATTCCTTTTTTTAAAAAGGGATTGTCTGCGAAAAGCATAAATCATTCATCTAAGTAACCCGAAAAAGACAACTTGCTATACGAAATCGCAAATTCTATTCAGTTCTTTTATTCACAAAGATTAGGTCAAAATAATCACGCAGCACTTAGCCAAGTTACCTGTAAATAGAACCGGGGTAAGGCCAAATAATTGGGCTAATACGTTGAAATTTTTGCCAGAAGGCACTGCTACTAATCGGTTAGCGCATGCTGTATGCGTATGGGTTATGTAAAAGAATTTGTTGGAGGAGCGGGTGCAAGGTGTACGTATTACCAAACCAATTAAGGGTAGGCTCTGGTAGTATGTATACCCATAGAATGGTGCTTAGATCGGAACTGATGGTGGTTACTCCTTGCGTAAAAAGAAAGTAAAAAGCTGAACTTTTTGTTTGGTAACACTTATATTGCAACCGATTGTAATTTTATGCGCCGCGAAAAAGAAATCACTATTTACGATATTGCCAAGCAACTCGATTTGTCGGCTGCCACTGTAAGCCGTGCTTTAAAAGATCATCCGGCCATTAACAAGCAGACAAAGAAAAAGATAGCTGAGCTTGCGCATAAACTCGGGTACCGCAGTAATACTTTCGCCAGTAATTTACGTAAACAAAAAACAAATACCATAGGTGTTATTGTACACGAATTGAAAAGCCAGTTTATCACTTCTGTATTGGCCGGCATCGAAAAAATAACCACAGAAGCCAATTACGATCTGATTATTGCCCACTCATCGGAAACCTATACCAAAGAGTCTGCCAATGCCATGAACCTTTTTCACAAAAGGGTAGATGGTGTAATTGCTTCATTGGCTTTTGATACAACAGACCTGGCGCATTTTGAACCCTTTGAAAAGAAAGGAATCCCTGTTATCTTTTTTGATCGTGTTTTTGAAGAATCTGATGGAGCTAAAGTAATCATCAATAACCGCAAAGCCGGTTATGAAGCCACTGCACATTTAATAGAACAGGGATGTAAGCGCATAGCACATATTACGGCCAACCTGAAAAGAAATGTATACGCAGAGCGTTTAAAAGGCTACCAGCAGGCATTGAGCGAGCATGGTTTGAAATACAACGAGAAACATGTGATTGTTGATGACCTGAGTGAGGAAGCCAGTATACTTTCAGCCAAAAAGATTCTGGCTATGCGCCCCCTGCCGGATGGTATATTCATTACCAACGATTTTTGTGCTGCAGTTTGCATTCAAACCTTAAAAGAAGCAGGTATTCGCATTCCGGAAGACATTGCCATTGTTGGATTTAACAATGATGTGATCAGCAAGATCATTGAACCAAAATTAAGTACCATCAATTATCCGGGTATCGAGATCGGAGAAATTGTGGCCCGTAACCTGATCAACCACTTACAGGGGAATTCCAACCTTCAACTGACCAATACCATCATCATCAAATCAGAACTGATTGTGAGGGCCTCATCATTGAAGAAGAAAAAATAAATTCATTTCAAGGATACAACATGACACTACGATTCTGTTCGCTATTCCTTCTGCTCTTCACTTTCTTCCAACCATTACAGGCAGAAGATGGATACCGTTTATGGCTACGGTATGATCAATTACAAGATAAAAAATTGTTGAGTGCCTACCAAAACAGCATCAGCACACTGGTTTGTGAGGGCAACTCCCCTATTCTTTCATCTGCAAAAGAAGAATTACAAAATGGCATTTCAGGTTTATTGGGATCGCAATTAAAAAATGGGGCTCTACAAAACGGAAGTATTGTAATAGGAACACCGGCAGGCTCTCCATTAATTGCTTCCTTACGGTTAGCAGAATTAAATACAATTGGTAAAGAAGGGTATACCCTGCTTACCAAAAATATTCAGGGCAAGAATTGTATCATTATTGCAGCCAATACAGACGCGGGTGTATTGTATGGCAGCTTTCACTTTTTACAATTGTTGCAAACACAAAAAGATATTCGTGCGCTGGCCATTACCAGTTCTCCAAAAATTCAGTTACGCATATTAAATCATTGGGATAACCTTAACCGTTCTGTAGAACGGGGGTACGCAGGTTTCTCATTGTGGAAATGGCATTTATTACCGGGCTACATCGACCCACGTTATAAAGATTACGCAAGAGCCAATGCTTCTGTAGGCATTAATGGTACGGTAGTGAATAATGTAAATGCCAATGCGCAGATCCTTACCAAAGAATATTTGTCAAAAGTTGCAGCGCTGGCCAATGTATTCAGACCTTATGGTATTAAAATATATCTCTCGGCAAGATTCAGTGCCCCTATTGAAATAGGCAGATTAAAAACAGCGGATCCCTTTGATGAGGAAGTAAAAAACTGGTGGAAGAAAAAAGTGGATGAGATCTATACCTACATTCCTGATTTTGGTGGCTTTGTTGTGAAAGCCAATTCAGAAGGACAACCCGGCCCGCAAAATTATCAACGCACACATGCAGATGGTGCCAATATGCTGGCGGATGCACTGGCACCGCATAACGGAATTGTGATGTGGCGTGCATTTGTGTATAGCAATGAAACACCTGTAGACAGAACCAAACAGGCATACAACGAATTCAAACCTTTTGATGGTGCTTTTAAAAAGAATGTGATTGTGCAGGTAAAAAATGGTCCGCTCGATTTTCAACCACGCGAACCCTTTCACCCTTTGTTTGGTGCCTTACCCAAAACACCGGTGATGATGGAATTTCAATTAACACAGGAATACCTCGGCCAGGGCACACAATTGGTATACGAAGCACCACTAATGAAAGAAGTAATGGATGCAGATACCTATAGCAATGGTAAAGGGAGCACGGTAGCAAAAATTATTGATGATTCTTTGGAAAAACACCCGCTTACTGGTATTGCGGGTGTAAGTAATATTGGTGACGACAGAAACTGGTGCGGACATCCATTTGCACAAGCCAATTGGTTCGCCTATGGAAAACTGTCATGGGATCATTCACTACGTTCAGAAAATATTGCCGAAGAATGGATACGCATGACCTTCAGTAATGATGATGCATTTGTAAAAACCACGAAACAACTTATGCTTGGTTCATGGGAAACCATGGTGAAATACATGACGCCATTAGGGCTGCACCATATTATGGGTGATGGGCATCATTATGGTCCTTCGCCATGGTCTGATAAGTTGGGAAGAGCTGATTGGAACCCGGTATATTATCACAAAGCTGATTCTGTTGGGTTAGGATTTGAAAGAACAACAAAAGGCAGTAATGCCCTTGAACAATACGCGCCTGAAGTAAGAAAAATCTATGAAGATTTGTCAACCTGCCCCGATGAATACCTGCTATGGTTTCACCATGTAAGTTGGAAACATACCATGAAATCTGGCAAAACATTGTGGGAGGAATTGTGTCGTAACTATTATGCAGGTGTAGAAGAAGTGCGGGCCATGCAGCAAACATGGAATCAACAAAAAGATAAAATAGATAAAGAGCAGTTTGAACATGTAAAAATGCTATTAGCTGTTCAGGAAAAAGAAGCGGTATGGTGGAGAAATGCCTGTGTGCAGTATTTCGCCACATTCTCTAAGATGCCGATACCTGCAGATTTGGAAAAACTGGAATATCCTTTGGAATATTACAAAGCCATCAGAGTACCATTTGCCCCGGGCAATGGCAACTATAACTGATTGCAATAACAAATGCTATATGAAAAAAACAAGTAGTTTTTTTGGCTGTATTGTATTGTGTGTATCACAATTGTTTTCGCAAACTGTTGTTACTGAAAAAAAAGACAATACCTCATTCCCTGTAGTTACTGCCACGCAAGCTGCCACTATTGTGGTAGATACCAAAGACTATTGGTTGGTGCAGAAAGCGGCGGCATTGCTGCAATCGGATATTGAAATGGTGAGTAGTAAAAAGCCAATAATACAAAACGGTGTAACAGGCAACGGAAAGCAAATTATTTTGATTGGTTCCATACATCAGTCTCCACTAATCGATGTACTCATCAAATCAAAAAAATTGAATACCGATTCTTTGATAGGAAAATGGGAAGCGTATCGTATTCAGGTGGTTTCGCAACCATTTCCCGGCATTGATAGGGCATTGGTAATTGCCGGCAGCGATAAAAGAGGAACTGCATTTGGTGTATTTGAATTATCCCGACAAATAGGCGTATCTCCATGGTATTGGTGGGCTGATGTACCCGTAAAGCAGAAGAAAGAGATTTATGTTTCGAATAAAGTGTTGCAAGACAGGCCGCTGGTAAAATACCGCGGCATATTTATCAACGATGAAGCACCTGCTTTTTCAGGATGGACAAGAGAAAAGTTTGGTGGCGTAAATCACAAAGCGTACGAAAAAGTATTTGAACTGATCCTTCGCCTGAAGGGCAACTATTTGTGGCCAGCTATGTGGGGCAATGCATTTAATGATGATGATACTTTGAATCCCATTCTGGCTGATCAATATGGTGTTGTGATGGGCACATCTCACCACGAGCCCATGCAGCGTGCACAACAGGAATGGAGAAGATATGGGAAGGGCCAATGGAATTATCAAACCAACGATACGGTACTCCGTAGCTTTTGGAAAAAAGGAATTGAAAATATGGGAAGCCATGAAAGTATTGTGAGCATTGGTATGCGGGGCGATGGCGATATGCCCATGACACAAGGAAGTAATATTGCATTGCTGGAAAAAATAGTCGCTGATCAAAGAAAAATTTTAGAAGAGGTAACCCATAAGCCTGCATCTGCTACTACACAATCATGGGCATTGTACAAAGAAGTGCAGGACTATTACGATAAAGGCATGCGTGTTCCTGATGATGTAACCTTATTGTTGTGTGATGATAACTGGGGCAATCTACGCAAGCTCCCCAAACTAACGGATGCACCGCGCAAAGGAGGGTACGGCATTTATTATCATTTTGACTATGTAGGTGGACCAAGAAATTATAAATGGGTAAATACCAATCCTATCCCACGTGTATGGGAACAGATGCACCTTGCTTACGAGTATGGCGTAAGAGATATCTGGATTGTAAATGTTGGCGATATCAAGCCTATGGAATTCCCCATCTCCTTTTTTCTGGATTATGCATGGAACCCCAACCGAATTAAAGCAACCGATCTTCAAAAATATACAGAGGAATGGGCTTCATCACAATTTGGCAAACTCCATGCAAAAGAAATTGCAGATATCCTTGCTACATATGCCAAATACAATGGTCGCAGAAAACCGGAATTACTGGATGCAAACACATACAGTCTACAGCAGTATGATGAATTGAAAAAAGTAACCGCTGACTATGAAGCATTATATGAACGTGCAGAAAAAATAAACACACAACTACCATCAACTTACAAAGATGCTTATTATCAATTGGTATTACACCCTGTAAAAGCTTGCGCCAACCTGCAATCCATGTATTCTGCAGTGGCACATAACCGTTGGTATGCTTCACAAAAATGGCTGATTGCAAATGAGCAGGCAGATAAAGTGAAAAAATTATATGAAAGAGATTCATTGATTTCCCGCGAATACAACGGTATTGCAAATGGAAAGTGGAACCACATGATGGACCAAACACATATTGGTTATACCTACTGGCAGCAACCTCCCGTAAATAAAATGCCAGCAGTACAATACGTATCTGCTGATTCAGCCAAAGAAATGCCCACCATTACTACAACGAATGTAAAGCGTGCTATAAAAAAAGGACCGTCAAATAATATAGGTAATTTTTTTACTGAATTAAATGGATATGTTTCTATAGAAGCCGATCATTATACCCGTGCTGTAGGTACCAAAGAAATTACCTGGCAGGTGTTACCCGATCATGGCAAAACAGGTTCGGCCATTACTACCATGCCGGTGACTGCTGCTGAGCAAATACCAGGTGAACAATCGCCGCATCTTACTTATGAGATCTATACGTATAGTTCGGGGCCTATTAAACTCAATACGTATTTCTCTCCTACCCTCAACTTTCATAATGGTGATGGATTGAAATATGCCATATCCATTGATGATGAAAAACCGCAAATCATTGTTCTTAACAAAGACGATAACAACAATCGCGTTTGGGAAGGCTGGATGGCGAACAACATTATTACAAAATCCACTAATCATACCCTTACAACACCCGGAAAACATACCATCAAATACTGGATGGTGAGTCCGGCTGTGGTATTGCAAAAAATTGTTGGAGACACGGGAGGATTAAAACCCAGTTATTTAGGTCCACCAGAAACAAGGTTCAACGTAAAATAAATATCATCTCATCAACCCAAATACAAATACGATATGCAACTCAAAACATTTATCACAGCCATCATAGCAGTAACAACTCTTTCTGTATCGGCACAGGAGAAAGGCACTTTGAAAAAGAAACCGATTTCACAACCCCTGGTGAAGCATATTTATACAGCCGATCCATCGGCACATGTATTTAACGGCAAGATTTATATCTACCCCTCGCATGATATTGAAGCTGGCACAAAAGAAAATGATAACGGCGATCATTTTGATATGCGCGATTACCATATTCTTTCCATGAATGCCATTGGCGGAAAAGTAACTGATCATGGTGTGGCATTGGATAAAACTGGTATTCCATGGGCTGGCAGACAGCTATGGGCACCGGATGCGGCCTTTAAAAACGGTACTTATTATCTGTACTTCCCCATTAAAGACAAGGAAGATATTTTTCGTATTGGGGTTGCTACCAGTAAATCTCCTTCAGGACCATTTAAAGCAGAAAAAGAAGCCATGAAGGGAACGTATAGTATTGACCCAACCATATTCAAAGATGCGGATGGTAGTTACTATATGTATTTTGGTGGTATTTGGGGCGGCCAATTACAAAGATGGAATAACAATACGTATGATGCCAATGCAAAACTTCGCTCACCAAATGAAGAAGCCGTACTTCCCCGCGTAGCTAAACTGAGTGCGGATATGAAGAGTTTAGCAGAAGAAGTAAGACCTGTAAAAATTGTAGATGAAAACGGAAAAACTTTTCTGGAATCTGATAACAAAAAACGCTTCTTTGAAGCAGCATGGATGCATACATACAAAGGGAAATATTATTTTTCTTATTCAACAGGAGACACCCATTATATCAACTATGCCATTGGTGATAACCCGTATGGTCCGTTCACTTATAAAGGTGTGGTATTGGACCCCGTTGAAGGCTGGACCAACCATCACTCAATTGTAGAGATCAAAGGAAAATGGTATCTTTTTTACCACGATACACAGCTGTCTGGAAAAACCCATTTGAGAAATGTAAAAGTGACTGAACTCAAGTACAATAAAGATGGAACCATTCAACCCATTAATGCTTACCGATAATTTACAATTACCATTTCCCTCCATAAATAAATGCATATGAAAAAAATATTCTTTTTTGCAGGTATCTTTTTTTGTCTATCTGCTTTTGCACAAAACACCATTTCGCTGCAGGCAGATAAAGGCAAGGACATCATCAATCGAAATATTTACGGCCATTTTGCAGAGCATCTTGGGCATTGCATTTATGGTGGATTGTATGTGGGTGATAACAATACCAAAATTCCAAACAAAGACGGCATTCGCCTTGATGTAATCGCTGCCCTGAAAAAATTAAAAGTACCCGTTTTACGCTGGCCGGGTGGTTGTTTTGCAGACACTTATCACTGGAAAGATGGTGTGGGGCCAAAAGACAAACGTCCGTCTATGTTGAATGTATGGTGGGGCAATGTAAAAGAAGACAACAGCTTTGGCACGAATGAATTTTTAAACATGTGTGAAGTGTTGGGTGCGGAGCCTTACCTGAGTGGCAATATAGGAAGTGGCACGCCACAGGAACTCTCTGATTGGGTAGCCTATGCAACCAATCCGAATGGCAGTAGCCCAATGACGGATTACCGTAAACAAAACGGAAGGCCCAATCCATGGGAAGTAAAATACTGGGGTTTAGGTAACGAGGCATGGGGTTGTGGTGGAAATATGAAACCAGAATACTATGCCAATATATATCGCCAGTATGCCACATTTATGAATAATGGCAACAAAAAAATATACAAGATTGCATCAGGTGCCAGTGATGCAGATTATAACTGGACAGAAGTATTGATGCGCGATATCCCGCACAATATGCTGGATGCTGTTGGTGTACACCATTACTCGGTGATTGATTGGGGCAAAAAAGGTTCTGCGAAAGATTTCAGCGAAGAAGAATATTATACCACAATGCAAAGAGCACTTCAAATGGAAGAACTGGTGGTAAAGCATAGTGCTATTATGGACAAATACGATCCCCGAAAAAGAGTGGCCATGGTAGTGGATGAGTGGGGTGGCTGGTATGATGTAGAGCCCGGAACCAATGGTGGATTTCTGTATCAGCAAAATACCATGCGTGATGCAATGATTGCCGGAGCTACCCTGAATATTTTTAATAACCATTGCGACAGGGTAAAAATGGCAAATCTGGCACAGATTGTAAATGTATTGCAGGCTGTGATTCTGACCAATGAAGAGAAGATGCTGCTTACCCCCACATACCATGTAATGGAAATGTACAATGTACACCAGGATGCAACCATGTTACCACTTACGGTTGTGAGCAATGATTATAAAATGGGAAAAGAAAAACTGAAAGCGGTATCTGCTTCAGCTTCGAAAGATAAAAATGGATTAACACATATTTCATTGGTAAACATTGATGCGAATGCTGCGCAGGAAATTACCATCAATGTGAATGGTGCCAATTACACTTCTGTAAAGGGTAACATACTTACCTCAGAAAAATTACAGAACTACAATAGTTTTGAAAATCCTGATAAAATTAAACCCACTGCATTCAATGGCGCCTCACTAAATGGAACGAGCTTGAAAATAAAACTACCGCCCTTTTCAGTTGTGGTTTTGGAGATGAAATAACATTGAATCAGGCTTTACTAACAAAGAAGCTGTTAACACCATGAAATTATATAAAACAACAACAGGAATCATCATCTCCTATCAGGAGCATTTGTATGCAGTAGCAGATACATCCTGGGATATCTTTATCAATAATGATGCACTCTACACAAAAATGAGTGCTTTGGTAAATACGCTGGCTCCATTAAATAAATCACTAGATCATTTTACTATACTGGCTCCATTAGAGAGCCAGGAACTGTGGGCCTGTGGTGTAACCTATTTAAGAAGTAAAGTAGGCAGGCAGGAAGAATCCAAAGCGGCTGGTGGCAGTGATTTTTATGCCAAAGTATATGATGCAGAGAGGCCGGAAGTTTTTTTTAAAGCCACGGCACACAGGGTGGTAGGGCACGGTGATAAAGTGAATATCCGCAAAGATTCTATCTGGGATGTACCAGAGCCTGAATTAACGTTAGTAGTTAGTTCTTCCGGAAAAATTGTGGGCTATACCATTGGTAATGATATGAGCAGCCGAAGTATTGAAGGAGAAAACCCGCTCTATCTGCCACAGGCAAAAACCTATGATGCCTGCGCTGCCATAGGCCCCTGTATTTACGTACCTGAAGAACCCATTGAACTCAACACAGAAATTCATTTACAAATTAAGCGAAAAGCGAATCTGGTATTTGAAGGAAAAGTTACCCTGAATCAGATGAAAAGATCTCCAGAAGAACTGGTTTCTTATGTATACCGTGCCTGTTCATTTCCGAAGGGTTGTTTGATTATGACAGGAACGGGTATTGTACCGGCTAATGATTTTACACTCTCATCCGGAGACGAAATTTCCATCAGCATTGATCAAATTGGAACGCTTATGAATACTGTACGCTAATAGCCTTAATTTACAGCCATGACATTTGTGATCATCCTCTTTGCCATTGCGCTTCAGATATTTTTAACGATGAAAAAGGTGAGTCCTTTTTTATCGCTATTAATAGTAGCCATTGTATCAGGTTTATTATTAGGCATGCCAATGGCAAGTGTGGTAGCGTCTATAGAAAAAGGAGTAGGCAGTACATTAGGAGGATTGGCATTAATTGTTTGTTTGGGTGCTGTACTCGGAAAAATACTCGAGATCAGCGGTGCTGCTGAACAAATCACTACTACCTTAATCAATGGATTTGGTGAAAAAAATATCCAGTGGGCAGTATTGATCACCGGATTTTTGATTGGTATTCCACTGTATTACAATGCAGGTTTTGTGATATTGGTTCCATTGGTTTTTTCTATTGCCAAACGAACCGGCTTACCACTTCTTTACATTGCCATACCTATGGCTGCGGCCCTATCTACTACACATTGTTTTCTACCTCCACATCCCGGCCCTGTGGTATTGGTGAATGCATTTCATGCAAATATGGGTCTAACACTCATGTATGGATTGATCATCGCCATCCCCACCGTTATTATTGCAGGGCCTTTACTGGGAAGGGTGTTAAAAAAAGTAAACGTACATAACTTCGACCTTTTTGGGGGAACGGCAACTGTATCCAAAACAAATCTACCCTCGGTGTTCTCCAGTTTTTGTATTGCCTTACTACCTGTGGTGTTGATCTCTGTATCAGTCATCACCAATCTGTTTGTTGAGAAAGAAAATGCGTTTCGAAAAATAGTATCCTTCACCGGCGATTCTACCATTGCACTACTGCTGGCGGTAATAGCCGCCATATATTTTTTTGGATTAAAAATAAACCGTCAGATGCCCGAGATCATGCAATGGGTTTCAGATGCTATTTCCGGGATTGCTATGATCTTATTAACCATTACTGCCGGTGGTGTATTTAAACAGGTATTGATAGACAGTGGTACAGGTAGTTATATTTCTTCGTTCAGCAGTTCATTACAAATGCCTCCCTTAATATTCGCATGGATCATCACAGCACTACTACGTGTAACGCTGGGATCTGCTACCGTAGCGGGTTTAACCGCTGCAGGTATCGTTTCTCCCTTAGTAGCGGCGGGTAATATCTCGCCTGAATTAATGGTTTTGGCCGTTGGTGCCGGTAGTGTATTTGGCTCGCATATCAATGACTCCGGTTTCTGGATGTACAAAGAATTTTTTAAGCTTACGCTCAAACAAACTTTTTTATCCTGGACGGTGATGGAAACATTGATCTCTATTCTTGGTCTGCTCGGAGTGTTGTTACTGAACCTAATTATTCATTAAAACAATCTTCAGCCTAAGAAAGTTTTTTTCGGAAATAGTGAAAGAGAAGTGAAAAGTGAATAGTGAATAGTTGAAAAATTGTTCATTTCAACTATTCACTTTTAACGAAGTCCACCCTACGATTGAATATAAGTTTGCAATTGCGAAATGGTTTCTTCCTGATTAGAGATGGTTTCGGTAACCACATCATTGATAGAAATAATCCCTTCAAGTTTTCCGTTCTCAATTACGGGTAAATAACGAATATGTTTGTCAGACATTAATTGCATACAAACCTCAACCGTATCTGTTTGCTTAATGGGTGGAAAATCTTTGGTCATAATCTCTCCTACCGGCGTATCACTGGAGTGTCGCCCCATTAAAATTACTTTACGCGAATAGTCACGCTCGGTCATGATACCCAAGAAGGAATCTTTTTCCATAATCACTACCGAACCAATATTCTGATCAGACATGATCTTGAGGGCTGCGATTACCGTGGTTTCAGGAGACACAGTAGTTACCCGGTTTCCTTTTCTGCGGAGGATATCACTTACTTTTCTCATAGGGGTGCGTTTGACCTTAAGGTAAACCATTTATTTTACATAAGCAAATACCGGGTTATATTCTGAGGGATGCGTACTGTAAACATACATGCCTGCCACACCCCAAACGGTTCATTTGCAGTAAGGTAAAAGTTTGGTATTTTGGAAACTACTAATTTTGCCATATGAAGATTTTATTGGTGGAAGATGATCCCAATGTAGCCTCGCTTGTAAAAAAAACCTTAGATGATGATGGGTTTGAAGTTACCATTGCCTTAGATGGACAAACCGCTCTGGATTATATTAATTCTTTTGATTACAGGCTATTTATTTTTGATGTTATGCTTCCCGGCATTAACGGCATTACGCTTTGTAAGCATTGTAAATCAAAAAATATTGCTACTCCAATACTAATGTTGACTGCATTAAGTACAACGGATAATATTGTAAATGGTCTAGACAGTGGTGCGGATGACTACCTAACAAAACCATTTAAAATTGCCGAGCTATTGGCAAGAATCAGATCCTTATTAAGAAGAAGTGACAATCATGCATTTCAAACAAAAAGTCCACCATCTAATAATCTAATGTATGCAGATGTAGTAATGAATCTTGATGAAAAGACAGTAAAACGTAACAACATCACTATTGATCTTACTGTTACGGAATTCAGACTTTTAGAATATTTTTTACAAAACCCCAGAAGGGTACTATCCAGAGTGGATATTCTGGAAAAGGTTTGGGGTTATGATTTTAACATGAATACTAAAGTGGTAGATGTATACATAAACTACTTACGTAAAAAAATAGAAATAAACAGCTATCCAAAATTGATACAGACAGTGGTTGGCATGGGGTATATACTTAAGGAAGAATGAAAATACAATTTAAAATAGCTTTACTTTTTTCTGCAGTATGCACTGCCATTATTATTCTGCTGGGTACGGCCATCTATTATTTTGCAAATGAAGAAGCTTTTCATGATTTTTCCATTAGACTTGCGTTGAGAGCAACCATTGCGGCACGTGCAAATTTAGACGCTGAAGAAGAAAGTGCAGAAGCATATGAAAATATCAGAAAGCAACATTTACAAATACTGCCGGATGAAAAAGAATATATCATAAAAGAAGACACGTTACAACGTTTTCTGGCAGCACGTAATAAAAGTGAATTACCTACCTCTTTTTTTGAAGAATTGCAATTGAATAAAAAAGCAGCGTACAGAAATAAATTTCATTTTTACCAGGCCATCCATTTTAAGAACAAGACTGGCAGTTATATTATCATTGTTTCGGCTGAAAATAGCTATGGGAAAGATTTTTTAGCCACTTTAAGAAATATCATTTTTACCGGCTGTTTAATTTGTATGATTATTGTTTTTTCCATTGGGCTTGTCTTTGCCTATCAAATACTACTCCCAATCCGGATTATCACCAGAGAAGTGAAAAACATCAATGCAACATCACTCCACAAACGCCTTATTGAAAAGAAAGGATCGGATGAAATTGCAGACCTGGTAAATACTTTTAATGAAATGATAAGCCGCTTAGAAATGGCTTTTGAAACTCAACATAATTTTGTTGGTAATGCATCCCATGAACTAAATACACCCCTTACCTCTATCATTGGAGAAGCCGATTATGCACTCTCACGAAACTTGTCTGAACAAGAATACAAACAATCATTGTCTTCTATACTTGAACAATCTGAAAAACTTAGAGATATCACAAAAGGATTGCTTGAATTAGCCAGATCCCATATCGTGGAAAATTTTTCCATGGAGAAAATAAGGATAGATGAAATCATTTATAACGTTCAAAAAATTGCGAATCAGGTATACCCGCATAAAATACTAACAGTGGATTATTCACTGTACCCGGATGATACTGATAAACTTACTGTTTATGCAAATAGTCATTTATTAGAGCTGGCTATTTCAAACATCGTACTCAATGCGTGCAAATATTCATCTAACAAACCGGTTACCATTGGTCTGGCTGCATTAGACAAAGAGGTTACTATTATTGTAAAAGACAATGGCATTGGCATCCCCATACAAGACATCACACATATTTTTGATCCCTTTTTTCGTGCCTCCAATGTAAAAGGTACATTTGGTTATGGGATAGGGCTGCCATTGACAAAAAATATACTTAAGATTCACAATAGTACAATTCATATCAGTTCAAAAGAAAATGAGGGTACTGAGGTTGTTATTAAAATACCTTTTTCATCCAGATAATCCATTACTACAATATTGCTTGCAACATCGTTTAATATACAGAACTGCATATTAACTAATTCTTAAACAAGGTATTTCAAAAGGCCAAATATAGCCGGCCAACATAAAATTCCTTACCATTTTCTTACCAGATTTTTATCTGTTTCTAGCAGCTTTCTTCCCCGTTTCAGATATGTGGATTGCAGTTTTGCAATAAAAAAAACATGAAACAAATTTTACTACCATCCGATTTATCTGTACAATCTTTATGGCCTGTAGACCAAATCATCAAAGAGAATGCAAATGCGTCTGAGCTGATTATTCATGTAATTCACATGGTAGAAATACCAACCAGTATTCATGACTTATTATTTCTTGGACGGAAAAAAGAAGCGATTCCTCTATCGTCTTCTTTTAAAGATGCCCTTAGTCTGTTACAAAATAAGTATGCTAAAAAGGCAGTGTCAATTCAATTTGATTTTTTGTATGGCAACTCATACAAAATATTAAAAAATTTTATGGAAGGTCATGCTATTGAGCAGATCTACCTCTTAGATAAATACGCTTACCAGTTCAGTCATACCTCATCTGTAAACTTTGTTAATCTACTGAAGAAAAGTAAAAAAGAAATCACCTATATCAGTTTTAATTCCAACGTTATTTCTGATTTTCAGATTCTATCCATTTTTCTTAATAACCAATCTGAAAAACAAGAGGAGCAACAAGAGGAAAAAGTGGATGAGTTCAGGTTATCATTATCTAATGCCAATTAACTGCACACAAAATATGCTACTCAAAAAAAATATTCCCATAAGCTATATAGTAGGCAAGATAAAAATAGAATTGATCTTGGTTACCATTTATGCAGGTATCATTACGTTTGCCTATCACCGTTTTAATATTTTAGGATGGTCTGTGCCATTATCCATCCCAATGATTATGGGTACGGTGATTTCATTACTACTAGCTTTTAAATCTAACCAGGCTTATGATAGATGGTGGGAAGCCAGAACCATTTGGGGAGCTATTGTAAACGACAGCCGTACTTTCGCCCGCCAGGTAAATACATTTATCATTGATCAGTTTGCCAACAATGAAGTGCCGAATTCAGAAATGTATTTTTTTAAGGAAAAACTGATCAAACGCCAAATAGCCTGGTGCCATGCATTAAGCAAGCATTTGCGTGAACAAAATTCAACAGATCAATTAGAAAAATACCTATGTAGAAAAGATATCACACATATTAAAAATTACACAAACACTCCGATGGCCATCCTGGAAATACAGGGATATGATCTTCAACAGGCCCATCAAAACAGATGGCTCAATCAATTTCAACAGGTTGAATTGGATGAAACCTTATCAAGATTGTGTGATTCCATGGGAAGATGTGAGCGGATTAAAAACACAGTTTTCCCTGTTACCTATAGTGTATACATCCATTTTTGCCTGATGGTTTTCTTTATGCTGTTGCCGTTTGCTATGACAGAGTTCATTAGTTATTTAACAGTACCAGCTATGACAACCATTGCAGCTGCTTTTTTCCTGGTTGAAAAGATGGCCGTACATCTGCAGGATCCATTTGAAAACAAACCCACAGATACACCCATGACAACCATTTGTACTAATATTGAAAAAGATCTAAAACAAATGATCAATGATCATTCAGTTGTTATGGAAAATGCAACTTTACCCACGTATAAAAAGAGATTTTATGTGCTGTAATAATTTGCTTCACTTTTCTGTTACTTCAGTTTACCAAAATACTATTTGAGTTAATTATTTTAAGTTGGCCTCATACTTTTTCTATGCGAAAACTCCCTGTTCTTCTGCGGCTCTGCGGTTAGTTTTAGCTTGCTCTAACCGCAGAGCCGCAGAGTTTTTAGAGTTTTCGCAGAGATATAAGTTCTTTATAACAATTAACTCAAACAGCTTCTAAAAGTTATTTATAAAGTGATATGGATTCATGAATCTATCATCTTACACCTACCCTATTTTTTGAAATAATAAAGCCTTCCTGAAATCAGAAAGGCTTTCTTATTTTATCTACCTATCGTTTTAAATGTTAACCAGGTATTAACTTGTTTTCAATGCCTTTTCAATAATAAAAAGCATGTTCGCTCTGTGTGCCTTGGTTTCTTCGTTTCCGGATACTGCTGCACTCAATTTGGTTTTTAATTTTTTCAATGTATACATCGCCGCGGCTTTTGATACATTGTCTAATGGTGAATTATCAGCCGTTAACTGTGCCGCACCTCTTACAAAACTGGTTTGCAGATACTGTCTGTAAACATTCACATTACCACTGATATCAGCATCAAAAATCCCTTTCACCAGGTCGTTCATTACATCTGCCACACTATATTGGTTGCCATATAATCTGGTATTGGTAATACGTTGCAAAGTGGCAGGACTCAGAATATGTGCGAGTGTACCGTTAACCTGTAAGCCTGTGAGAACATTGGTTACACGATAATCTTCGCCGGTGGCTGGTTGGTTATAGCCACGTCGTTGTATTTGCAGATAAGGAAATATTTGCGCATCTGCATCAAATACATTGGGTGCAAACACATGCTTATTCAGAAAATCCATCGCCCTTTTCTGTACAGCCATTGGTACCGGCGTATAGGGTTTATTACCTGAGTTTTGTTCAGGGAAAGTTCTATCAATATACACACCACCTACAAAACGGCTAACCGCATTGATCATGTCTCTGCGCTGACCATTCAATATTCCATAACGGCTGCGCAATTCCGCATATGACTGACCGGGTTTGGTGTATCGTTTAACCAAAGTACCCATGAGGTTATTTACCAATTGAAAACGTTCTTCTGCATATGTGATAGGATCATTAGACATATCATTTACATTCACCCTGGGATCCATTCCCTTACCGGGTGCACGCATGTCATCGCCATCATTTCCAAAAGCCAATCTTGGCTCACCACTGCGGGATAATATTTTAACTAGTCCTGCCTCTTCTTCACTCTGAGAAAATTCGCGATAGCCATATTCGATTGCCCACAAATCATAAGGCCCTGCTTTGGTGGTATAGTAATCGCCCTGTTTGCTTCTGTCGAGTGATACGTTGATAGAAGGATAATCCATAACAGACCCCATTAAACCAATGCTGCGTGTAATACTTTTATTATGCACTTCTGCAGGAGAAAGCATATTACTTGCTTTCATATTGTGATTCAGTCCCAGGGTATGTCCCATTTCATGCATGATGAGATACGTAAGAAATTCATCGTGCATTATTTTTACTGCTGCAGCACTGGCACCTGTCATTTCAAGTGTAGTTAAACCCGCAGTATACTGGGCTTTCAACTCTGCAGCCAGTGTACAATTGGCATGTTGATGCATTAAAAATTGTGGCTGCTGCATTGCATTTTGTGCAGTTACTGCTCCATACAATTCATCAAATATGGGTGTGGCACTTCCGGAATACCATTCTACTGTAATGTCTGAACCCAATATTTGTCCGGTTCTAGGATTTACAAAACTTGGTCCAATGGCTCCGTAAGAAGGAACTGCAGATGATACCCAACGAATCACATTGTAATGTATATCAGCAGGATCCCATGTTGCATCATCCGGCATGATCTTCATTTGCAAAGCGTTCTTAAAACCTGCTTTTTCAAACGCTTCATTCCATTTCATACCTGCATCAAAAATAATCTGGCGGTATTCAAGCGGTGTGGTATTTTCTATCCAGTAAACCAAAGGTTCAACCGGCTCGCTCATAGCAGCATTGGGATCTTTCTTTTTAAGGTTCCAACGATTGATCATGTCTTTATAAGGTACCGGACTAATGCTTGTCTGGTCATTTCTTTCCTGCATAAAAAATCCAACACGCGGATCATCTCTTCTGGAGCGATAATCGTTAGCAGGCATGGCAATAAAACTATGCTGCATACGAACGCGAACATAACGCGGATCAATTACATCCAATCCGCCATCAGCTTGTGTCATTGGATTATCATACGATAAATCAACCACTACATCCGTATTATCAGGGAAGGAACGAAGTTGTGCGTATTTTGATTTAGTGGGATTCAATCCACCTAAGTTAAAAATCTGCGCAGCAAATGGACTTGGTGCAATGATGGGTTTTACCGGATCTAATTTTTCACTTAAAAAAAGTGCATCCCCACTTACGAGATAACCCAATGAATCTTCGAGTGAAAATTTATCCGAAAAGAAAACCGCTTCGGGTTTATCTACTTCCGCTGTTTTACTTACTGCATTGTTTTTATCATAATATAGATTGGTGTTTACAATAGAGAATTCAAGTTTGTCAAATGCCTTTTTAACTTTGAATACAGCAGTAGCTCTGTGCATACTTTGGTTTAGAAACAAAGTAGTGGGGCCACTAATAGAAAAACTCTGGTAAATAAATTCTTTCTCTAACTGGTCTTTGCGAATGTAGATCTGAACACTTCCTGTAGCAGTATCCTGGTACAGGGTAAAGAGGCCTTCATTTTTTTTCTGGCCCTTGGTTTTGTCTGCAACAGTTTGTTTTTTAGGAGCAGCAGATTTTGAGGAGTCGCCGGCAGGTTTTACCGGAGTAGGTATTGGTGGTGTTGTTTGTGCACCAGCCGATACCAATAATACATTGGATGCCAAAAAGGCAAAGAGAATCTTTTTCATAGCAGTGTTTTGAGTAAATTAAAATAAAGATTAATTCACAAAAAACAGCTGTTTGGAGGCTGTTTTTCTATAAAGCCATGGATTTAACACATGAATGGCAAAATCAGGTACCAGAAACTTCTTTTTTGGCTGCAATTGCTTTGGATGCAATCCATCCACTGGTCCAGGCATTTTGAAAATTAAAGCCTCCCGTTATGCCATCAATATCGAGTACTTCACCCGCAAAATAAATACCGGGTTGTATCCTGCTTTGCATGGTATTGGGGTCTACTTCTGCCAATTTTATTCCACCGCAGGTAACAAACTCTTCTTTAAATGTTGTTTTTCCTTTTACGCTGAATTCCTGTGCAGTAAGGTTTTTGATCAGCAGGTTTTGTTCTTTAGAGGGAAGCTCTGCCCATCGTATATCTGCATTGATGTTACTCGTTATTAAAAGATATAACCACAACCGATTGGGCAACCCAAAAGGATTTTTGTTGCCGATTTTTTGCGCTGCATATTCATCACGGTACGATTGCCAATCGCTACGAAGATCTATTTCGCGATAATCAGGTAACCAGTTAACCAATAAAGTAAAATGATAATTGAGATCAGCCAGTTGGCGCGCACCCCATGCAGACAATCGCAGGATGGCTGGTCCGCTCATGCCCCAGTGTGTTATCAACAAGGGGCCTTCTTCTGTTAACTTGGAGCCTGCTACTTTTACACCAGCTTTTTCAACACTAACACCCATTAATTCTGTAACCGGATTACCGGGCATATTAAACGTAAACAAAGAGGGAACCGGTTCTTCAATGGTATGACCCAATTTACGCAGCCAGTTAAACATAGAAGATTTGGGATATCCACCAGTGGCGATGCAAATATAGTTGGGAGTTAGGAGTTGGGAGTTGGATGTTTGAATGGTAAACCCTCCATTTACACCAGACTCCACACTAATCACTTCAGATTGCATAATAATTTCTATACCATACTTATCGGCTTCTTTCAATAAACAATGAATGATGGTTTGCGAATCATCTGTTATAGGAAACATTCTTCCATCTGCCTCTGTTTTTAGCGTTACACCTCTTTCTGCAAACCAGCTGATCGTATCATTTGTATTAAACCAATGAAATGTTTTTTTGATGAAATTTTGTCCGCGTGGATATTTTTTTGTGAGCTCCGGAATATCAAAACAGGCATGCGTGGTATTACATCTTCCACCACCACTTACTTTAACTTTAGCCAACAGTTTGTTTGATTTTTCGATGATGATGACTTTCAAAGATGGATTCATTCGCGCAGCATTCACCGCACAAAAAAAACCGGCAGCACCACCGCCTATTACCACCAAGGTTTCCGCTTGGTGAATTTTGGGTTGAGTAGGTTTATGGATATCTATATTCTCTTTCATCAAAAAATAAAAACGTTGGCTTCAAATATAGTTTAGTTTATGTACCTGTAGCAGGCCTATGTTACTTCGTTCAAGACTTTACGCTGGTTAGATAATCCATGCTCTTATTGATAGCTTGGCTACTAAAGACTTGATTAGTTTAAGCCAAATTACTTAAGATGAAAGAACAACAAAAGCTGATCAAACTTTGCTGAAATCCCAACTTTCGAAAGGGCCATATTGTAAGCAGAGAATTTCTACTTTACTGCCTGTAGCCCATTTTTGTTAACCTTGTTCTAATATCTTTTGCTGTTTTGTAATTAGCTTTTTCTGTCTTACCGTCTCGCCAACCACATTCACAACCCTGAAAAGTTTCGCTTAACTTTTTCATGTAAATAAAATCACCTTTGGTGAAGTCATAAATGCATGTTTCATAAAAAGCACCGCTCATGTCATAATGTTGCTGTTCAACCTTGCGGAGTATTACTAATTCCCGTCCCTTGTCTTTGTCTGCATTGGCAAAGAAAATGGCAATAATTTCTGGATCACCGCCATCTGGATAAATGGTGTCAATCAATTTTTTTTGGTATTCGTTGTCACTTAATGGAAAAAATGAATAACCGATTAAGATGTTATATTGACTATGATCAACGTATGTCTTCATTTGTCGAACTTCATAGATGGTCTTCTTGTAGAATGCTATGATAATTTTCTTTGCAGTGTCTATACTATTTGTTTCAAGAACTGTATGAGCTAATTCGGTGCTGTCAGGCTTATATCGAATAGCGAATGTATCTACGGTTTCATTTGCCTGCCGTTTTAGAGTCTGCCCAAAACTGGAAAGAACTCCCAAAAATGTCGCTATGAAAATTAGGGTCTGTCTCATAATGTTTATCTATTTCATCATCATAATCGCAGCCATGGTTTCAATTCCATTCCAAAGATTACGGATTCGGATGTTTTCGTTTTCGGCATGTTGGTTATTATCATGATTGGCGATAGGAACCGTGATGGTTTTTGCGTTGAGAAATTTTTCAAAAATAAAAAGCGGTAAGCTTCCTCCCATAGATGGAATTAATACCAGTTGCTCATCGGTAGTTGTTTTAACGGCTGTAATTACATTTTGTACAATTGCCAGATTCAATGGCGTTCGTTGGGCATTGTATCCATCGCTCAAATGCAGTTTCGCAATTTTTGGAAATACTTTTCTTTCTGCATCAGTAGGTTCTTGTTCAGTGATATAATATCCCTGCTCTCTGATATGGTTGACTACTTTTTGCTGTTGCCGTTTATAATCGTTTCCCACAACCAGCCTGAGGTCCAGCACAGCAGATGCCGACACCGGAATTACATTACTGGCTTTAGCACCCACATTCCCGCTTTGCATACCGTTGATGTTTAGTGAAGGCATCATAATGGCTTCGCCCAATGTTACGCCGGGCATTTCTTCGTTTACAAAACGTAATTCTTCTTTCATCTGATTACCAACGGGCGGTATATCAGCGATGGCCTTTTTTTCCTGCTCAGTAAGTGGTGTTACATCATCATAAAAACCTTTGATGGCTACACGTCCATTATCATCTTTCATAGAGGATAACAATTTGGCCAACTGTAACCCGGGGTTGGGTGCCCAGTTACCATAATGCCCGCTGTGCAGTGGACGGCCGGGACCATACACCGTAATAGCTACATGCGCATCTCCTCTTACTCCAAAAGAGATGGCTTTTTTACCGGACTGGTGAACGGGTCCATCGCAAATAATCCATAAATCGGATTGCAATAGATATTTATATTTTAGAAATATTTCTGACAGATGTGAAGAGCCTGCTTCTTCCTCTCCTTCAAAAAAGAATTTGATATTACTGGTGAGTGAATAGCCTGCTTTTACAATAGCCTCGTAAGAAGAAAGAATGGCCATTACACCTGCCTTATCATCAGAAGCACCTCGTGCATATATTCTCCAGTCGGGATTGTATTTGGTGTTGCCTGAAGGGAATGGAATGATGGATGCACCTTTATCCAAAGCGCCGTTCACCAACTTGGGCATAAAAGGTACCAGCCCTTTTGCCCATTGACTGCTATCAACCGGCTGACCATCGTAATGCGCATAAAAAATAATTGTGCGTGTAGCACCGGGTGTATTTATTTCGCCATAAACAGAGGGCGCGGCAGATTTTGTTTCAGGGTATAATAATTGAATATTACTGATATTTCTTTTCTGCATCATTTGCATGATGTAGTCCGCATTTTTTTTTATGCCTGATGTATCAGCAGCAATATTGGGAATAGATAAAAAAGAAATGTATTCTTTCAGCCATTGATTTTCGTTCTGTTCGCGAACAGAACGAATTTTCAGTGTTTCCGCAGACTGAGAATACACGGTAAACATCATCGAAGAAAAAAGAATAAGGAGTAGTGATGTTTTCATCTTACTTTTTAAGGTAAGATACTCAATCTGTTTTAGTAATAGCTACTGTTGAGGTTTGTATTGGCTTTTTCAGCCGCTTCAATAATACTATAGTCGGATAAGATCAGGGCCTGGTTGCGTTTAACACAGACATCGTGTTCAAAATGAACAGAGGCTTTACCATCACGTGTTCTTATTGTCCAGCCATCCTCTTCAGTATATACTTCTCTAGATCCGAGATTGATCATGGGTTCTATAGCCAATACCAGGTTCTCTTTCATTTTAGGTCCTGAACCACGCTTACCATAATTAGGCACCTGTGGATCTTCATGCAGGCTTCTACCTAATCCATGACCCACCAGTTCTCTTACTACACCGTACCCGTATTTTTTTTCAGTATGCTCCTGTATGGCAAATGAAATATCGCCCACGCGATTATTAATGGTTGCTTTTTCTATTCCTTTATATAAAGATTCTTTTGTAACACGCACCAGTTGTAATAACTCATCTGCCACCTCACCTAAGATAAAAGTGTATGCATGATCGCCATGCCAGCCATTTAAAATCACGCCCATATCCACAGACACAATATCTCCTTCGTTCAAGGCAGTATTATTGGGGAAACCATGCACCACCACATCATTCACTGACGTACAAACATTGTGCGGATATCCGCGATAGTTATAAAAGGAAGGAATGGCTTTATGGTCTTTTACAAAATCGGCACACAGTTTATCGATCTGCAATGTGGTCATACCGGGCTTCAATACTTTGGCCACCTCCGTAAGTGTTTTACTTACCAATGTTGCTGCTTCTTTCATCAAAGCAATTTCAGCCTCTGTTTTATGGATCATCATATTACTGCGTCTTGTCATTGTGCTAAAAAAGAAACCTGCCGTCCCGCTTTCAGCGGGATGACAGGTTTGTAAAATTCGTTATCATTCCTATTAAATAGTAGTAGTAGAAACGGTTTGTCTGCCCTGTACACGACCACTCTTCATCAAGCCATCGTATTGACGCATGAGTAAATAAGTCTCTATCTGCTGCAATGTATCAAGGATTACGCCTACCATAATCAACAGTGAGGTTCCTCCGAAGAAAGAACTGAATCCCTGGGTTACACCTAAGCGCTGTGCAAAGCCTGGCAGGATACCTACCAATGCAAGGAAAATGGCTCCGGGCAATGTGATCTTATCCATGATAGATCCGATATAATCTGCAGTAGGCTGTCCTGGTTTTACACCCGGAATGAAACCATTGTTACGTTTCAGGTCTTCAGAAATTTGTTTCGGATTAAAGATCAAGGCTGTGTATAAGAAAGTAAATCCGATTACCATTACAGAGTAGATCAACATGTACCAAACATTACTGTGATCATTGAAAATCTTAACGATACCCTGTGCCGAATCGATATTGGTAAAAGAAACCAATGTAGGCAGGAACATGATTGCCTGGGCAAAGATGATCGGCATTACACCGGCACTGTTTACTTTTACAGGCAAGAACTGGCGTGCTCCACCGAACTGGCGGTTTCCAATAATTTGCTTGGCATAGTTAACAGGTATTTTACGAACACCCTGTACCAGAATAATCAATCCCATAACAATGGTTACCAGTATAGCGATCTCAATTAAGAAGATCAATAAACCACCACCACCTCTTTGTTCTTTGGCAGTAAATTCCTGAATGATAGAAATAGGCAAACGGGATAAGATACCTACCATGATGATGATAGATGTACCATTGCCCAAACCTTTATCCTGAATCTTCTCTCCCAGCCACATAACAAACAGAGTACCTGCTGTTAAGGTAACTACAGTTGAGAAACCAAAGAATGCTTTATAAGCAGGGAGAATGGCTTCTGCATAACCAGGGCTATTCAGATAAGCTACGTAAGCTCCTGCCTGAAAAATGGTTACCAATACGGTGAGGTAACGTGTCCATTGGTTAATTTTTTTACGACCGCTGTCTCCTTCCTTCTGTACTTTCTGCAATTGTGGAACCAGAATGGTCATCAACTGCATGAAGATAGAAGCAGAGATATAGGGCATGATACCCAAAGCAAGAATAGAAGCCTGTGAAAAACCACCACCGGCAAACATATCGAAGATACCCAGCAGGCCATTGCTTTTAGCAGATTGCTGTGCCAGTTCAATTTTATTGGGATCCAAACCGGGCAATACAATGTGGTTACCCAAACGGTAAGTAAAAACCAATGCGAGCGTAACAACAATTTTGTTGCGCAGTTCTTCTATGGCCCAAATATTTTGTAAAGTCTGAAATAATTTTTTCACTTAAGTGCAATTGAAAGCGTTAATACTCAAAAACCAAAAAGACGCACGGTGTGCGTCTGGCAAATTACGTTAAAATTACTTTACAATTTCAACTGTACTGCCGGAAGCTTCGAGAGCTCCTTTTGCTTTTTCACTAATGGCATTTACCTTGAACGTTAATACAGCTTTCAGTTCTCCGGTTGCCAATACTTTCACTTTATCTGTACGGCTGATCAAACCATTGATGTACAGGTTTTCAGGAGTGAACTCGGTGAATCCGTATTTCTCAACCAACTGGTCAATTTGACCCAGGTTAAATACTTTGAATTCAACACGGTTGTTATTTTTAAATCCACGCTTAGGGATACGACGCTGAATAGGCATCTGACCACCTTCGTGAGCCATTTTACTTTTATAACCTGCACGGCTTTGTCCACCTTTGTTACCTTTTGTAGATGTACCACCTTTACCAGATGCTTCACCACGACCGATACGGATGGCTTTGTGCGTTGCGCCTTCTGCAGGCTTGAGTGTGTGTAGTTTCATGTTGTATTTGATTTGAACTTACGGGGAATCTCCCCTCGCAGTGTTAATGAGAAAATTTGACAATGGCTCAATGGCTCAATTTGTTTCGAAATTGAGCCATTGAGCCATTGAGTAATTATGCTATTTCTTCAACCTTCACCAGGTGGCTAACTTTGTTAACCATACCCAGGATCTGGGGAGTAGCTTCTACTTCTTTAGAAGCATTCATTTTCTTCAAACCTAAAGCAATCAAAGTTTGCTTTTGACGCTCAGATCTGTCGATACCGCTTTTTACCTGTGTGATCTTAATCTTTTTCATATAAATATGTTGTAAAGTCTGTGGTCAATGGACCATAAACCATGGACTTTTTAAATTATCCGTTAAATACTTTGCTCAGTTTCAGTGTACGGTTTTTTGCAACCTGAATAGGCTCTCTTAAAAGACCGAGTGCTTTGATGGTTGCTTTTACCACGTTGTGTGGATTAGCAGAACCCAGGCTCTTGGCCAGTACGTCTGTAACACCAGCACTTTCCAGAACAGCACGCATGCTGCCTCCTGCGATCACACCCGCTCCGTGAGCAGCTGGCTTGATCAACACTTTGGCTGCACCTTCTTTGGCCCACTGATCGTGAGGAATGGTACCGTGCATAATAGGAACCTTAACCAAGTTCTTTTTAGCATCTTCAATACCTTTCGCAATGGCTTCCTGTACTTCTTTGGCTTTACCCAAACCCTGACCAACCACACCATTTTCGTTACCTACCACTACCAGAGCAGAGAAACTGAAAGTACGGCCACCTTTGGTAGTTTTCACTACACGGTTAATGGCAACTACTTTCTCTTTAAGTTCCAGTTCTCCACCGGATTTTACTTTATTTACGCTTACTTTAGACATTTATCTAACGATTAATTGTTGTTAGCAAATTAGAATTGAAGACCACCTTCTCTTGCACCATCAGCTACTGATTTCACACGACCGTGATACAGGTTACCTCCTCTGTCGAATACACAGGTAGTTAACCCTAACTCGATGGCTTTGCGGGCAACCGCAGCACCAACCAGTTTAGACTTTTCGGTCTTGGTTATTTTTTGAGCAGCGATATCTTTATCTCTTGATGAGGCAGCCACCAGAGTTACTGCATTATCATCATCGATTAACTGTGCATAAATCTCTGCGTTGCTTCTGAAAACAGACAAACGAGGTTTAACTGCAGTACCAGAAATCTTTTTACGGATACGGTAGCGGATCTTTTGCCTTTGAATTAATTTACCCATTGTGTTTTATTTGTAACCTCCGATTTTGCGGAAGTTCGTTTTTGTTTTATTTCAGTCAATGGTCCATGGTCTATTGTCCATGGACTAATTACTATTTACCTGCTGCTTTACCTGCTTTTCTTCTCAGGATCTCGCCGCTGTATTTCACACCTTTTCCTTTGTATGGTTCAGGCTTACGTAAGCTGCGCAATTTGGCTGCTACCTGTCCGATCAATTGTTTATCGATTCCTTCCAGAGAAATCTTAGGGTTCTGTCCTTTTTCGGTAAGGGTGGCAACTTTTAATTCTTTTGGAATTTCAAACACGATGTTGTGAGAATATCCAAGTGCCAGATCCAAAAGATTTCCAGTGTTAGCGGCTTTAAAACCCACACCCACCAGTTCCAAATCTTTCTTATATCCTTCTGTTACACCTTTCACCATGTTGCTTACCAAAGAACGATATAAACCGTGCATAGCGCGGTGACGGATCTGGTCTGTAGGGCGAGTCAGGTTTACCTGGCCATCCACCACAGAAACCGTAATATCGCGGTCGATGGTTTCTTTCAATTCACCTTTTGGTCCTTTTACAGCAACCACATTATCCTTGCTTACTGTTACAGTAACACCGGCTGGTAATACTACAGGTTGTTTTCCAATACGAGACATAGTCGTTCTTCTTTTAAGTTTGAATCAAATTCCTGTTCCGTGTTCAGCTCCGACTAAAAAGCTTTGATTGTCAGATCAGGGTTTATATACATCACGCTTTTAGCGTGACAATAATAATCTTAGTAGATATAACACAATACTTCACCACCTACATTCTGTGCTTTAGCCTGCTTATCTGTTAATACTCCTTTAGAAGTACTTAAGATAGCAACACCCAAACCATTGATCACACGTTTGATCTCAGCTGGTTTTGCGTACTGGCGAAGACCCGGACGGCTAACTCTTTCCAAAGAACGGATAGCGGCTACTTTGGTTTGTGGATCGTATTTTAATGCGATCTTGATCAAACCCTGTTTGCTGTCATCTTCAAACTTGTACTTCAGGATATAACCCTGCTCGTACAGGATCTCTGTTAAGCGTTTTTTCAGATTGGAAGCAGGTATTTCAACCAGTCTGTGTCCAGCCATCTGAGCGTTACGGATTCTGGTTAAGAAGTCTGCTATAGGATCAGTTACCATGTTTATTAAAATTAATCTTTATCAAAAATTGTTTGTTACCGGTTTGCGATTGTTCGCACCTGGAAACTTGTCTTTTGTTTACTGGTTTATTAGTTTATTGGTCTCTGGTTTACTAGTAAACTAATAAACCGATAAACCAACTACTTTACCAGCTGGCTTTCTTCACACCGGGGATCATTCCGTTCAATGCCATATCGCGGAACATAATCCTTGAAAGACCGAAGTAACGCATGTAACCACGAGGGCGACCGGTTAACTGACAACGGTTTTTCAACCTTACAGGTGATGCGTTTTTAGGAAGAAGGTCCAATCCTGCATAATCACCTGCAGCTTTTAAAGCTGTACGTTTTTCTGCGAATTTGGCAACCATTTTCTCACGCTTGTTTTGCCTGGCTATAATTGATTTCTTTGCCATGTGATATTAGTTGTTTTCTTTTTTAGCATTTTTAAATGGCATACCCAGTTCTCTCAAAAGCTCGTAAGCTTCTTCGTTGGTAGCTGCGGTTGTAACAAAAGTGATATCCAGTCCGGTGATCTTGTTCACTTTGTCGATATCAATTTCAGGGAAAATGATTTGCTCGGTTACACCTAACGTGTAGTTACCGCGGCCATCAAATGCCTTATCGCTGATACCTTTAAAATCACGTACACGTGGTAAAGCCACAGATACCAACCTGTCAAGGAATTCATACATCTTCTCTCCTCTCAGTGTAACGCGTGCACCAATTGGCATGCCTTTACGCAGTTTGAAGTTGGAGATATCTTTTTTAGACATCGTAGGAACTGCTTTCTGACCTGTGATGGTATTCAGTTCTTCAACTGCCACATCTACCAGTTTTTTATCAGTTACCGCACCATTAACGCCGCGGTTGATACAGATTTTTTCCAGTTTGGGCGCTTGCATTACGGTTTTGTAAGCAAACTTTTTCATTAAAGCAGGCACAACCTCTTTAGAGTATTTGTCTGCTAATCTTGGAGTGTATTTTACAGTACTCATTATTTGATTACCTCCCCTGATTTTTTAGATACACGTACTAATTTTCCATTTTCACGAGTGCGTTTTGCTTTCGTTGGCTCGCTTTTTTTAGCATCCCACAACATTACATTGCTGATGCTGATAGAAGCTTCTACTTTTACAATACCACCTTTTGTATTTGCAGCAGAAGGTTTGGTATGCTTGGTAGCAATGGCTACGCCTTCAACAACCACGCGGCCTTTGTCAACGATAACTTCCAACACCTTACGGGGCTTTTTCAAGTCCTTGTCATCACCGGCAATCACTACAACCGTGTCGCCTTTTTTGATGCTGAATTTGGGTTTAAATCTTGTACTCATTTTTATATGCTTAAAGCTTAACGCTAAACGCTGAACGCTTAGCTTAAATTTTTGTCTTTATCTTATGCCTTCTGCTTCCTGCGTTATGCGTTCAGCGTTCAGCGTTTTGCGTATTAAAGAACTTCAGGAGCCAATGAAATGATCTTCATGTATCCTTTATCACGCAGTTCACGGGCAACTGGTCCGAAAATACGGGTACCACGTGGCTCATCAGAATTGTTCAACAACACAACTGCATTGTCATCAAAACGGATATAAGAACCATCCTTACGACGTAATTTATTTTTAGTACGAACAATTACTGCCTTTGATACCGTACCTTTTTTAACACCACCTGCAGGAATTGCATCTTTTACAGATACAACAATCTTATCGCCAATCCTGGCATAATCCTGACCGCTGTTTCCCAGAACCCTGATACACAAAACTTCTTTGGCACCACTGTTATCAGCTACGTTTAGTCTGCTTTCTTGCTGAATCATTTGTTTTAGCTTTTAGCTGTTAGCCCCGCGCTTGCGCGGGGAATTTATTTGTCAGAGGCTGGAGCTGCACTTAACGCTTGCAGCTTACAGCTTGTGGCTTATAGCCGATTACTTCGCTTTCTCAATAATTTCCACCAGTCTCCAACGCTTTGTTTTACTCAGCGGACGGGTTTCCATGATTTTAACTACATCACCAATGGTACACTCACTTTTTTCATCATGAGCATGGAACTTGGTGGTTTTCTTTACGAACTTACCGTAGATAGGGTGTTTTACTTTTCTTTCTACAGCAACCGTGATGGTTTTATCCATCTTGTCGCTGGTAACCACCCCAGTCCTTGTTTTACGCAAATTTCTAACTTCAACCATTTTGTAAGCTTTTAGCTTTTAGCGGTCCCGAGTGCTCGGGACCAAAATTTATTTATTCTTCCGCATCTGCTAGTAGCTAAAGGCTAATAGCGAACGGTTTTATGCGCTCATTTCTTTTTTCTTCAATTCCGTTTTTAAACGGGCAACATCCCTGCGGAGGCTGCGGATATTCATCGGATTTTCCAGCGGAGAAATTGCATGAGCGAACTCAAGCTTTTTCAGGCGCAACTCATCTTCCTGGATCTTTACTTTCAGATCTGCCAGATTGAGATCCTTGATAGACCTGTTAAATTCGTATGTCTGTTTGTTTGCCATTGGGTCAATTTGAAAATTTGAAAATTTGAAAATTTGAAAATTTGGCTTGTGATCCTTTGAAAATCATTTTCAAATTCACACATTTTCAAATTATTTCTACGCTTGCAAATCTCTTCTTACGATGAATTTGGTTGCGATTGGTAATTTCTGTGCGGCCAGTCCCATTGCTTCTTTAGCAACAGCTTCGGTAACACCATCACATTCGAAAATGATACGACCTGGTTCAACAACAGCAGCCCAGAATTCAGGGTTACCTTTACCTTTACCCATCCTTACTTCGGCTGGCTTACGGGTAATGATTTTATCCGGGAAAATACGGATCCAAACATTTCCTTCACGCTTCATAGCACGTGTCATTGCCTGACGGGCTGATTCGATCTGGCGGTTTGTTAACCAGATAGGCTCAAGCGCTTTCAATGCAAATGATCCGAATGAAATGGAAGTACCACGCTTAGCTACTTCGCGAATGCGTCCTTTTTGCTGCTTCCTATGTTTACTTCTTTTAGGCTGTAACATTCTTTAGTTTTTAGTCCATGGACCATGGTCCATAGTTATTTAAACCTTTAGCAATTATTAATTACTAATTATTAATTATTAATTATCTACGTCCTCCACCGCCACGGTTATCTCCACCACCACGGCCACCTCTATCTCCACCACCTCTGCGATCATCTCTTCTATCTCCACCTGGTCTGCGGTCTTCTGTTCTTGCGCCACCATCTCTTCTATCGCTCATATCATTCTTTCCACCTACAAAATTGGGATTCAATTCACGCTTACCTAATACTTCACCTTTACAGATCCATACTTTGATACCGATTTTACCATACACGGTTTGTGCAAACACATTGGCGTAATCGATGTCCATACGGAAAGTATGTAACGGTGTACGACCTTGTTTGAACTCTTCGCTACGGGCAATTTCAGAACCACCCAAACGTCCGCTCAATTTTACTTTGATACCCTCTGCACCCATACGGAGTGTAGAAGCGATCGCCATTTTGGTAGCACGTTTGAAGTTGATACGGTTTTCGATCTGCCTAGCAATGGTGTCACCAACGATGGTAGCATCCAGTTCTGGTCTGCGGATCTCAAGGATGTTGATCTGAACATCATCCTTACCGGTTAATTTCTTCAACTCTTCCTTAATACGGTCAACTTCCCCGCCACCTTTACCAATGATAATACCTGGTTTAGATGTGTGGATTGTGACGATCAGTTTACCAAGCGTACGCTCGATAACAATCTTTGCAATACCACCTTTGTTGATACGTGCCATCAGGTAAGTACGGATCTTATGATCTTCGATCAGCTTGTGGGCATAGTCTTTTTTAGAACCATACCAGTTGCTGTCCCATCCGCGGATGATACCTAACCTGTTACCAATTGGATTTGCTTTCTGACCCATATAATGGTTTCTAGTTTTTAGAATCTACGATTAATGTTACGTGGTTGCTGCGTTTACGAACTCGGTATCCGCGGCCCTGTGGGGCTGGACGCATCCGTTTTAAAACACGACCTCCATCTACAAATACTGTTTTTACCACCAGGCTGCTATCAGCTGCACTGGCTCCGCTGTTTTTCTGCTCCCAGTTACTGATGGCACTCTTCAGCAATTTTGCCAAAGGAGTTGCATTGTGCTGCGGATGGTGTTCAAGAATAGCCAGGGCCTTCTCTACTTCCATACCACGGATCACATCAGCCAGCAAACGCATTTTGCGTGGGCCTGTGGGGTAATTGTTCAGTTTAGCTACTGCTTCCATTTCTTTATTGGTTTGTGGTCTGCGGTCTGTGGTTTTTAGTTGTTTGCAGTTGTAAACCACAGACTACAGACCACAAACAACAAACTATTTTGTGTTATTTTTTAGTTCCTGCGTGTCCTCTGAAGTTTCTGGTTGGAGCAAACTCACCGAGTTTGTGACCTACCATGAATTCTGTTACGTAAACAGGGATGAACTTGTTTCCGTTGTGCACAGCAAATGTGTGGCCTACGAAATCAGGCGTAATGGTGCTACGACGGCTCCAGGTTTTGATAACACCTTTCTTGCTTTTACCGTCGTTTATGGCAAACACTTTACCTTCTAAGTTAGCGTCTACGTAAGGACCTTTTTTAATCGAACGACCCATAATTATTTTAGTTTACTGGTCTAAATTTATTTAGCTAATTTTTTTCCGTCTCTGCGCTGGATGATCAACTTATCGCTTCCTTTTCCTCTGGTACGCGTTTTTTCACCTTTTGCATATTTACCTGTACGGCTACGTGGATGACCTCCTGAAGCTTTACCTTCACCACCACCCATCGGGTGATCTACCGGGTTCATCGCAACACCACGTACACGTGGGCGGATACCTTTCCAACGATTCTTACCAGCTTTACCGGCAGTTTCCAGGTTATGGTCACTGTTTGAAACCACACCTACGGTAGCATAACAGTTGATCAATACTTTTCTTAATTCACCAGAAGGCATTTTTAATACTGCGTATTTTTCTTCCTTATTGGCTAATTGTGCAGATGTTCCGGCACTTCTTACCATTTTACCACCCTGGTTAGGTTGTAATTCAATGTTGTGAATCATGGTACCCAAAGGCATATTTTTCATCAACAAAGCATTACCTACTTCGGGGGCTACATTATCGCCGGAAATTACAGTTGTTCCCACCTGTAAACCCTGTGGTGCAATGATGTATCTTTTTTCGCCATCGGTATATTGCAGCAATGCAATAAACGCGGTACGGTTTGGATCATATTCGATGGATACAACAGTAGCTGCGATATCTTTCTTATTTCTTTTGAAATCTACCAATCGGTAGTGATGCTTATTGCCACCACCCATGTAACGTGATACACGACGGCCCTGAAAATTTCGGCCGGCAGTATTTTTCTGAGGTTCGAGCAAGCTCTTCTCAGGATCCATGGTAGTGATCTCAGCGTAAGCATTACCAATTCTCCAACGTGTTCCTGCTGTGATTGGTTTGTACTTTTTAAGTGCCATTGTTTACTCTTTTTATCTACGGACTTTTCAGCTCCGTATGCTATACATTAAATATTAGAATACAAGTCGATCGTTTCACCATCGGCTACAGTTACCAGTGCTTTTTTATAAGCACCTTTCATACCCTGTATGAAACCGGCTTTGGTATAACGGGTTTTGTTTTTCCCCGGAACAACGGCAGTGTTTACATCTACTACATTTACTCCGTAGAATTCTTCTACTGCTTTTTTGATCTCCAGTTTGTTGGCCCTGCGGTCTACTCTAAAAGCATACCTTCTTAATTTTTCCTGTTGAGCATTAGCTTTCTCAGTTAAAATTGGCTTTATCAATACTTCAGTCAGTTTCATTTGTATCTGTTTGAAACGTTACTTAAATTAAGCGGTTACGCCAGTTTCTTCTTCGGTGAAAAACTTAGCGGTATTCTCAGTGATTACCAAAACATCAGCATTCATGATCTCGTACGTGTTAATGTCGGTCAGCAATGAACTGGTGATATTCGGGATATTACGTGTGCTCAGGTACAAATTATCATTGTACTCAGGTAACACGATCAATGTTTTCTTGTTGGCTACATTCAGGCTGTTCATGATATCAACCACCTGTTTTGTTTTAGGCGTATCCATGTTGATGTCTTCTACAACAAAAATGGCATTGTCTTTTGCTTTGTAGCTAAGAGCAGAGATCTTGGCCAGATCTTTCACTTTACGGTTCAATTTGAAATCGTAAGAGTGTGGTTTTGGTCCAAAAATAGTACCGCCACCTTTATACAAAGGGTTACGGATATTACCTTTACGGGCACCACCGGTTCCTTTTTGCTTGTGCAGTTTACGGCTAGCACCTTGAACTTCCGCACGGGTTTTCACTTTGTGTGTACCCTGACGGCCCTGGGCCAGATATTGTTTCACGGCGAGGTAAATCACGTGATCGTTCGGCTCGATACCGAAAATATCAGCAGGTAATTCAACCGTTCTACCGGTCTTCTGTCCTTTTATATTTAAAACGTCTACTTGCATTTTTTTCAATTAAATAGGTGATTACTTCTGGATTAAAACGATGGATCCGTTATTGCCAGGAACCGAACCGCTGATCAGGATATAATTCTTTTCAGGGAAGATTTTAACCACTTTCAAACCTTTCATTTTCACGCGGTCTCCACCCATGCGGCCGGCCATTCTCATTCCTTTAAATACACGTGCAGGGTAAGAAGAACCACCAATAGAACCCGGTGCTCTTGAACGATCGTGCTGACCATGGGAAGCTTCACCCACACCAGAGAAACCGTGGCGTTTTACAACACCCTGGAAACCTTTACCCTTGGTGGTACCAACTACTTCAACACTGTCTCCTTCAGAGAAAATATCTAATGTAACAGTTTCACCCAATGCTTTTTCTATGGAATAATTGCGGAATTCTTTTACGAATTTCTTAGCGGCAGTTTGCGCTTTAGCGTAGTGATTCAGTTCGGCTTTTGTGGAGTGTTTCTCTTTCTTATCGCCTAAACCTAATTGTATAGCAGTATAACCGTCAGACTCAATTGTCTTAACCTGGGTTACTGTGTTGGGAGCAGCTTCGATAATGGTGCAGGCTGTCTGCTTTCCATCAGCGGCGAAGATGCTGGTCATCCCGATCTTTTTACCAATAATACCTTTCATCTTTTGCGGTTTATAGCCCCGCGTGGTTATGAGGACATTCCGATGATGAAATCGGAATTCAATCCTTGTTTTCTACCGACCTTTTCCGTTGTTTCTCCCGATTTTACATCGGGAAAGAGGAAGTACCGGTAGCAAACAAACCTCGAAGGGCCTGTTTATATGTTATGATCGCGGATTCTTTGATTTTGAAAGGATTAATATGATTAATCTTTTCTTAGTATTCCGGACCGTTTCGATTCAGAGCTGCTTTCTCCCGTTTGAAGCGGGTTTGGCAGATGAAAATAATTTATAAGAACTAAGTGCAGGCTAGTAGCTCATGGCTATCAGCTTACAGCTGTTTTATCAAGCTTTGATCTCAACCTCTACACCTGAAGGCAAATCCAGTTTGCTCAGTGCATCAACGGTTCTTGAAGAAGAAGTGTAGATATCCAGTAAACGCTTGTGCGTACACAACTGGAACTGCTCACGGCTCTTCTTATTTACGTGTGGTGAACGCAGAACAGTAAAAATTCTTTTATGCGTAGGCAAAGGAATAGGTCCTGTTACCACTGCACCTGTACTACGTACCGTTTTCACGATCTTTTCGGCAGATTTATCTACCAGATTGTGATCGTATGATTGTAATTTGATCCTGATTCGTTGAGACATAGTCAAAACCCAATTTTCTGATTGGGGTTGCAAAGGTAAGAGCCTGCAACCGAACAGACAAGTATTTTGAAGATTTTTTTGTGTATTTCTCAAATAAAGACCTGAATTTATCCCCAAAAGACGGATTGCTGGTGATTTTTCGACCTCTCTAAGTTTAAAAGGATGGAATAAGAGCCCATCGTTTAGTTCGAAATTCAAACATTCTATATAATGTCTTAACTAACATTCGATAATCGCTCCTTATTTCAGTATAATCTCGCTTTTAAAAAATAATAACGTGTTGTGCTATTAAAATCAATTCAGCTACTATTCGACATTTTATGTCGCTCACGGCCGCTGGGCCTCGTGCCTGTTACCGGGCTGCTTTGGCCTCTGATCAGATCTGTTTCGCATGATCTGATCTGTCTACGCTTCGCTGGACACCGAACCCAAAGAGGCCCGTCCACAGGCACTGATTAGGATTTATTCATCAATCACCCTGAATTGACAATTTTTATTAAAATAATATTTGAAATGGCCTCTGAAAAAAAGCATTAAGAAATTTACGGAATGTAGCGTTAAGAAATGAACGATGCTTGGCTATCAGACTCTGTTGAAGAACACATTTGGATCATTATTGAACTAAAGTTGGGCTTTAGACTTCGTTCATTTTAGCGGAATGAAGGAAATTTTAGCTTTTTTTCAGCAGCCTTGACTTTTTTTGTTACTTTTTTGTGTCAAGACAAAAAAGTAAATCGCGTAAGTGCTATTAATAGAACTAATTGAAATATCTAATAACACAACACGTTAAATAATATAGATTGTTATTACGTTTACAGCAACGAAACCAAAAAGTTTACACTAGGTAAGCCCATAGCAAGGAATCAATTTGATAATTTTACCGCAAGACCTAACCCATGGCAAAGAAAAATAAAGCAACAGAAACAAAATCAGTTAAACCAATTCCTGCGGTATCAGCCACTAATTCTTCTATTTTAGTAAGGCTTGCAGATGTACTGCCGGCGGGTATTTGCTTATTGTATTTTGCCGTTCATTTCCTTCCCGATTTTGGGGCTTATGATGCCATGGGATCTCAATGGTTGTACCTGGTTTGTTTGGATATTGCAGTAACCCTGCTCATTTTAGCCAGAAATACAGCCTATCGTGAAGCAGCAACCGCGCTTTTTAAAAATCTGTTTTCAAAAATTTACCTGGCATTTTTTGTATTGGCAGGTATTTCTACTTTTATAGCCATCAACCCTACCGAAAGCTGGGTTTGTTATGTTCGATTGATTGCGACTGTTATTGCATTTTTTAACATTGCCATTCTGTTATATAACCGAACTGATCTTTTTAAACTGATCTCGCAATTACTGAGCCTGATTCTGCTGGTAGAATCTTTTCAATCCATGAGCTTGTTTCTGAATGGTGTAGGTACCACACCTATGACGGAATTGATCATGAGCATGAAAGGCAATGCAGGTAATAAAAATATTTACTCTGCAGGCATGGTTGCCAAAATACCATTTGTCATCTACTGCATACATACCTCAAAAATATGGGGACGCATTTTCAATATTGGTATTTTCCTATTCTCTTCCATAGCCATATTTATCATTAATACAAGGGCAGCATATGTAAGTTTATTTCTGATTACGGTTATTTACATTTTGTATTGTTTCCTTTCATACCGCAAAGAAAAAAATACTGAACAAACTCTTTTTAGAATTGGGTATATCCTTTTTCCATTGATCATTGCTTTTTTAATTGCGCAGGTTGAGTTATCCAATGTATTAAAGCTGCAGGATTCGAAAGATGTGCAATACTATGGCTCTGTTACCAGCAGGCTTTCTACCGTTACCCAGGCAAGCGATGCCAGTAACCAGGTACGTTTTCGCCTATGGAAACATGCACTTGATTATACTTCCAAACACCCATTGATGGGTTGTGGTTATGGTAACTGGAAAATTGCTTCTATTCCTTACCAGCGTACCATTACCAACGATTTATGGGTACCGGTTCATTCGCATAATGATATTCTGGAGATGTTTGCCGAATTGGGTATTTTAGGTGGCCTTCTTTATTTCGGTCTGTTCGTTTGTATCCTTGTTTTCAGCTTTAAAACGTATTTCTCCAAAGCAAGCGAAGAAACCAAACTGGTTTCTTATTTTTCCCTGATGGCTTTTGCCACGTATTCAGTGGATGCATTTTTCAATTTCCCAATGGAGCGACCATTAAACCAGGTTTTCTTTGCCTTTATAACAGCAGTAAATATCACGGCTTATCTAAAAGGGAAAGCAGAACAAAATCAAACTGATGAAAATACGGCACCTGTTAATGGTTTATACAAAACCGTTTACGGACTACTGGCTTTGCTTATGCTGATTCCTGCATTTTATGTAACCTTTCTTACTTACAAATCACTGATCGTTCAACGCTCGCTGTTACAGGATTTGAATAATGAACCGCTAAAACTGAATTACAAAGAAATTTTTCCTACCATTCCTTCTATTCCCAATTTATCAGCAACGGGGCAACCGATTGATGCGATCAAGGGAAGGTATCTTTCAGAAGCAAAGCAATATGATGAAGCATTGGCATTACTCGATAAAGGCCGTGAAGCAAACCCGGTAATTGGCTACACAGAATTTTTGAAAGCCGGTTTGTATTTTAATACCGGTAAATTGGATAGTGCTTTCAGAAATGGTATGGTGGCATTTAATGCCAGACCAAGGGCCAAAACGTATTATCAAACATTAATTGCGGTGCTTGCTAAACAACGGGATAGTGTGAATATTAAAAAAACATTTGAAGAGTATAATCTGTACCGCCCCGAGGTATTTGGATGGAGCCTGTACTTACAGGGTATGCTAAATGCAAAAGGAGCTGGTGACCCACAATTGCTGGCATTGGCAGATAGCAGCCTCCGCATGTTTAAAGATGATCCGGATATTGGCCTATTGATAACCAGAAGAGCAGAAATAGCCAATAATATGGGTAATAGATTGGGTGCTAATATTGATTATGGCTTATCACAAAAATATTATAACGAGGCTGTGACTGCTTTCGGTACCGGCAATGCGGCTACTGAAAATCTTGGTAAAGCGGCTAGCCTGTTTGTAAAATCAGCCACCATAAACCCCGGTAATTATATTGCTTTGGAAAACGCAGCGATCTCGTATTTTAATATGAAAGACTGGAACAAAGCCGTTTTGTATTTTAATAAGGAACTGGCATTGAATGTATCTG
The DNA here is from genome assembly GCA_965283715.1 of Sediminibacterium sp. Classification (GTDB taxonomy): domain Bacteria; phylum Bacteroidota; class Bacteroidia; order Chitinophagales; family Chitinophagaceae; genus Sediminibacterium. The sequence continues at coordinate 1,025,108 of CBDIPL010000003.1, forward strand.
CCAACGGCAAACCGGAATTTTTTAAAGGGGCTGCACTCATTAATCTTGGTAAAAAACAGGAAGGCTGTGCCTTACTGCAAACTGCCAGTGCCAAAGGATATAAAGAAGCAGATGCGATTATTAAGAGCAATTGTAACTGATTATGTATTCCAACCCGCTAACCTAATTTACTACTGCAATACCCGGCAGAGTTTGCAAAACCTAACCATGATTGTGGGGACACAATCATGGCACGACTGCAAAAGAAAGACCCCGCTCAATTGAACGGGGTCTTTACTATTTCTTACAAAAGATGATTAGTCATCTGTTTTCACTTTGCCTTTGTTCTTGGCCATTACCTCTTCTGCAACGTTATTTGGTGCAGGAGAATAATGACTGAACTCCATGGTAGAAGTAGCACGGCCAGAAGACAATGAACGCAATTGGGTTACATAACCAAACATTTCGCTCAATGGCACTTTGGCCTTGATTACCTGCAGGTTGGCACGGCTATCCATACCTTCCAGCATACCACGACGACGGTTTAAGTCACCGGTAACATCACCCATGTACTGGTCTGGTGTTAATACTTCCACTTTCATGATCGGTTCCAGCAAAGTTGGTTTTGCTTTACGGCCTGCTTCGCGGAAACCGGATTTGGCACAAAGTTCAAAACTCATCGCATCAGAATCCACATCATGGTAGCTTCCATCATATACACGTACTTTCATATTGTTTACAGGGTAACCTGCCAATACACCCGTGGTCATAGAGGTTTCAAAACCTTTGTTGATGGCCGGAACAAATTCCTTAGGAATAGATCCACCAAACAAATCATTCACAAACTGGAAATGTTTTCCTTCGTTTTCTTTCAGCCATTCTGCATCTGCAGGGCCAATGGAGAACTGGATATCGGCGAACTTACCACGACCACCCGACTGCTTCTTCAACACTTCGCGGTGTTCGATAGTAATACCAAATGATTCTTTATAGGCAACCTGAGGAGCACCTTGGTTTACTTCAACTTTAAATTCACGACGCATACGATCGATGATGATCTCGAGGTGCAACTCTCCCATTCCACGCAGGATGGTTTGACCTGTATCTTCATCAGTATTAACCCGCAGTGTAGGATCTTCTTCAACCAGTTTAGCAATGGCCATACCCATTTTATCAACGTCGGCCTGTGTTTTAGGCTCAACAGCTACAGCGATTACAGGCTCAGGAATGAACATATTCTCGAGTGTGATTGGATGGTTTTCATCGCAAAGGGTATCTCCTGTTTTAATTTCCTTAAACCCTACTGCAGCGGCAATATCACCAGCTTCAATAAAGTCCATCGGATTTTGCTTGTTGGCAAACATTTTCATGATACGGCTGATACGCTCTTTCTTACCACTTCTTACATTCAATACATAAGAGCCGGCATCGAGGTGACCAGAGTAACATCTGAAAAACGCCAGGCGTCCTACGAAAGGATCGGTCATGATTTTGAAAGCCAAAGCAGCAAAAGGTTCTTTTGCATTGGGCTTACGGGTAATGATAGCTCCAGTATCAGGATCTGTACCCTGTGTATCTTCAATATCCAAAGGACTTGGCAGATAACGGCAAACTGCATCCAATGCGGTTTGTACACCTTTGTTCTTGAAAGAAGAACCACACATCATCGGCACAATGCTAAGGTCGATACATGCTTTACGGATGGCTTCGTGAACCTCTGCTTCAGTGATGGTATCTGGGTTGTCGAAGAATTTCTCCATCAACTTGTCATCATATTCAGCAACAGATTCAATCAGTTTTGCTCTCCATTCATTTGCTTCATCAACCATATCAGCAGGAACCGGAATTTCTTTAAAGGTCATACCTTCTGTTTCCATATCCCAAATCACACCTTTCATGGTGATCAAATCTACCACACCAATAAAATCATCTTCTGCGCCGATAGGTAATTGTAAAGGAACT
>CBDIPL010000004.1:0-585202 GCA_965283715.1 Sediminibacterium sp.
ATGCAATCGTTCCTGCTACACTTAAGTTTGTTAACTGACCTACACTCGTAATATTAGGTTGTGATGCAGTAGTTAATGTTCCGGATAAATTTGTTGCTTGTATTGTTCCTGTCACACTTAAGTTACCAAGACCTGTCAGGTTCGTAATATTCGCAGTAGTTGAACTGATTACATTAGAAGCAATTGTTCCGGCTACACTTAAATTCGTTAACTGACCTACACTCGTAATGTTAGGCTGTGATGCAGTAGTGATTACACTGCTGATCGTTGCTGATGTAATATTACCTGTTACCGTTAAGCTGTTCAGGTTACCTAAGCTGGTGATGCTGTTCAATGCAGAAGCGCCTAATGTTCCGCTAAATGTGCCGCCTTCTATAATGCCACTCACACTCAGGTTTGTCAACTGACCAACTGATGTGATATTCGGTTGAGCTGATGTTGTCAACGTTCCAGATAAACTCGTTGCCTGAATAGTTCCGGTTACACTTAAATTACCAAGACCTGTCAGGTTCGTAATGTTCGCAGTAGTAGAACTGATCACATTCGATGCAATCGTTCCTGCTACACTTAAGTTTGTTAACTGACCTACTGATGTGATATTCGGTTGTGCCGCTGTTGTCAACGTTCCAGATAAGCTCGTTGCCTGGATGGTTCCGGTTACACTTAAGTTACCAAGACCTGTCAGGTTCGTAATGTTCGCAGTAGTTGAACTAATTACATTAGATGCAATTGTTCCAGCTACACTTAAGTTCGTTAACTGACCTACACTCGTAATGTTAGGCTGCGATGCAGTAGTAATTACACTGCTGATCGTTGCTGATGTGATATTGCCTGTTACCGTTAAACTATTCAGATTACCTAAGCTGGTGATGCTGTTCAATGCAGAAGCGCCTAATGTTCCGCTAAATGTTCCGCCTTCTATGATACCACTCACACTCAGGTTTGTCAACTGACCAACTGATGTGATATTCGGTTGTGCCGCTGTTGTTAACGCTCCTGATAAGTTCGTTGCCTGTATGGTTCCCGTTACACTTAAGTTACCTAGACCTGTCAGATTCGTAATGTTCGCAGTAGTAGAACTAATCACATTAGATGCAATTGTTCCAGCTACACTTAAGTTCGTTAACTGACCTACACTTGTAATATTAGGCTGCGATGCAGTAGTAATTACACTGCTGATCGTAGCTGATGTGATATTACCTGTTACAGTTAAACTGTTCAGGTTACCTAAACTCGTAATACTATTCAAAGCAGAAGCGCCTAATGTTCCGCTAAATATTCCGCCTTCTATGATACCCGATACTGATAAATTACTTAACTGACCTACTGATGTGATGTTCGGTTGTGCCGCTGTCGTCAACGTACCGGATAAGTTTGTTGCCTGTATCGTTCCGGTTACACTTAAGTTACCTAGACCTGTCAGATTCGTAATATTCGCAGTAGTTGAACTGATTACATTAGATGCAATCGTTCCAGCTACACTTAAATTACTTAATTGACCTACACTGGTGATGTTTGGTTGCGCTACTGTAGTTAAGGTTCCAGATAAATTGGTTGCCTGGATAGTTCCAGTTACGCTTAAGTTACCTAGACCTGTCAGGTTCGTAATGCTCGCAGTAGTAGAACTGATCACACTTGATGCAATCGTTCCTGCCACACTTAAATTACTTAACTGACCTACACTTGTGATGTTAGGCTGTGATGCAGTAGTTAATGTTCCGGATAAGTTCGTTGCCTGGATGGTGCCTGTCACACTTAAGTTACCAAGGCCTGTCAGGTTTGTAATGTTCGCAGTAGTTGAACTGATTACACTAGATGCAATTGTTCCAGCTACACTTAAATTCGTTAACTGACCTACACTTGTGATATTAGGCTGCGATGCAGTAGTGATCACACTACTGATCGTTGCTGATGTGATATTACCAGTTACCGTTAAGCTGTTCAGGTTACCTAAGCTTGTAATACTGTTCAATGCAGAAGCGCCTAATGTTCCGCTAAATGTTCCGCCTTCTATTATACCACTCACACTCAAGTTTGTCAACTGACCTACTCTTGTAATGTTAGGCTGTGATGCAGTAGTTAATGTTCCGGATAAGTTCGTTGCCTGGATGGTTCCTGTCACACTTAAGTTACCAAGGCCTGTCAGGTTTGTGATGTTCGCAGTAGTTGAACTAATCACATTGGATGCAATCGTTCCTGCTACACTTAAGTTTGTTAACTGACCTACTGATGTGATATTCGGTTGTGCCGCTGTTGTCAACGTTCCAGATAAACTCGTTGCCTGTATAGTTCCGGTTACACTTAAATTACCAAGACCTGTCAGGTTCGTAATGTTCGCAGTAGTTGAACTAATCACACTTGATGCAATCGTTCCAGATACACTTAAGTTAGTTAGTTGACCTAAGGCAGTAATACTTGTTTGCGTTCCATTAGATAATGCTCCGCTAAATGTACCGCCTTCAATTACTCCTGATACAGATAAATTACTTAACTGACCTACTGATGTAATGTTCGGTTGGGCAACTGTAGTTAAGGTTCCTGACACACTTGTTGCCTGAATAGTTCCTGTTACACTTAAGTTAGCTAAGCCCGCAAGATTTGTAATATTCGCAGTAGTTGAACTGATTACATTCGATGCAATCGTTCCGGCTACACTTAAATTACTTAATTGTCCTACACTTGTGATATTAGGTTGTGCAACCGTTGTTAAGGTTCCTGATAAACTTGTTGCCTGTATTGTTCCTGTTACACTTAAGTTAGCAAGACCAGCCAAGTTCGTAATATTCGCAGTCGTTGAACTAATCACATTCGATGCAACTGTTCCAGCCACACTTAAGTTGGTTAACTGACCTACACTTGTAATATTTGGTTGTGCTACTGTAGTTAATGTTCCTGATAAATTAGCAGCATCTACTGTGCCGGTAACTGATAAGTTAGCTAAGCCAGTTAGGTTCGTAATATTCGCAGTAGTTGAACTGATCACACTTGATGCAATCGTTCCGGCTACACTTAAATTACTTAACTGACCTACACTCGTAATATTAGGTTGTGCAACCGTTGTTAAGGTTCCTGATAAGTTCGTTGCTTGTATAGTTCCTGTTACACTTAAGTTAGCAAGACCAGCTAGGTTTGTGATATTCGCAGTAGTTGAGCTGATTACATTCGATGCAACTGTTCCAGCCACACTTAAATTACTTAATTGTCCTACACTTGTGATATTAGGTTGTGCAACTGTGGTAATAGTTCCTGATAAATTTGCAGCATCTACTGTGCCGGTTACTGACAGATTCGCTAAACCCGCAAGATTTGTAATGTTCGCAGTAGTTGAACTGATCACACTTGATGCAATCGTTCCAGATACACTTAAATTAGTTAACTGACCAACCGATGTGATATTCGGTTGTGCTACTGTAGTTAAGGTTCCTGATAAACTCGTTGCCTGAATAGTTCCTGTTACGCTTAAGTTAGCAAGGCCAGCAAGGTTCGTAATATTCGCAGTTGTTGAACTAATCACACTTGATGCAACTGTTCCAGATACACTTAAGTTAGTTAGTTGACCTAATGCAGTAATACTTGTTTGCGTTCCATTAGATAATGCTCCGCTAAATGTACCGCCTTCAATTACTCCTGATACAGATAAATTACTTAACTGTCCTACTGATGTAATATTCGGTTGTGCTACTGTTGTTAATGTTCCTGACAAACTTGTTGCCTGGATAGTTCCGGTTACACTTAAGTTAGCAAGTCCAGCAAGGTTCGTAATATTTGCAGTCGTTGAACTGATCACATTTGATGCAATTGTTCCGGCTACACTTAAATTACTTAATTGACCTACACTAGTAATGTTTGGTTGTGCAACTGTTGTTAATGTTCCTGATAAATTAGCAGCATCTACCGTGCCTGTAACTGATAAGTTAGCTAAGCCAGTTAGGTTCGTAATGTTCGCAGTAGTTGAACTGATTACATTCGATGCAATCGTTCCGGCTACACTTAAATTACTTAATTGTCCTACACTTGTGATATTAGGTTGTGCAACCGTTGTTAAGGTTCCTGATAAACTTGTTGCCTGTATTGTTCCTGTTACACTTAAGTTAGCAAGACCAGCCAAGTTCGTAATATTCGCAGTTGTTGAACTAATCACATTTGATGCAACTGTTCCAGCTACACTTAAGTTGGTTAACTGACCTACACTTGTAATATTTGGTTGTGCTACTGTAGTTAATGTTCCTGATAAATTAGCAGCATCTACCGTGCCTGTTACTGATAAGTTAGCTAAGCCAGTTAGGTTCGTAATATTCGCAGTAGTTGAACTGATCACACTTGATGCAATCGTTCCAGATACACTTAAATTACTTAATTGACCAACTGATGTAATATTCGGTTGGGCAACTGTAGTTAAGGTTCCTGACAAACTTGTTGCCTGGATAGTTCCTGTTACACTTAAGTTAGCAAGACCAGTCAAGTTCGTAATATTCGCAGTTGTTGAACTAATTACATTCGATGCAACTGTTCCAGCCACACTTAAATTACTTAATTGTCCTACACTTGTGATATTAGGTTGTGCAACTGTGGTTATAGTTCCTGATAAATTAGCAGCATCTACTGTGCCGGTAACTGATAAGTTAGCTAAGCCAGTTAGGTTCGTAATGTTCGCAGTCGTTGAACTAATTACATTCGATGCAACTGTTCCAGCTACACTTAAATTACTCAATTGTCCAACACTCGTGATATTAGGTTGGGCTACCGTAGTTAAGGTTCCTGACAAACTTGTTGCCTGGATAGTTCCTGTTACACTTAAGTTAGCTAAGCCAGCAAGATTCGTAATGTTCGCAGTCGTTGAACTAATTACATTCGATGCAACTGTTCCAGCCACACTTAAATTACTTAACTGACCTACACTTGTAATATTCGGTTGCGCAACTGTGGTTATAGTTCCTGATAAATTTGCAGCATCTACAGTGCCTGTTACTGATAAGTTAGCTAAGCCAGTTAGGTTCGTAATATTCGCAGTAGTTGAACTGATCACACTTGATGCAATCGTTCCGGCTACACTTAAATTACTTAACTGACCTACACTCGTAATATTAGGTTGTGCAACCGTTGTTAAGGTTCCTGATAAGTTCGTTGCTTGTATAGTTCCTGTTACACTTAAGTTAGCAAGACCAGCCAGGTTTGTGATATTCGCAGTAGTTGAGCTGATTACATTCGATGCAACTGTTCCAGCCACACTTAAATTACTTAATTGTCCTACACTTGTGATATTAGGTTGTGCAACTGTGGTTATAGTTCCTGATAAATTAGCAGCATCTACTGTGCCGGTTACTGACAGATTCGCTAAACCCGCAAGATTTGTAATGTTCGCAGTAGTTGAACTGATCACACTTGATGCAATCGTTCCAGATACACTTAAATTAGTTAACTGACCAACCGATGTGATATTCGGTTGTGCTACTGTAGTTAAGGTTCCTGATAAACTCGTTGCCTGAATAGTTCCTGTTACGCTTAAGTTAGCAAGGCCAGCAAGGTTCGTAATATTCGCAGTTGTTGAACTAATCACACTTGATGCAACTGTTCCAGATACACTTAAGTTAGTTAGTTGACCTAATGCAGTAATACTTGTTTGCGTTCCATTAGATAATGCTCCGCTAAATGTACCGCCTTCAATTACTCCTGATACAGATAAATTACTTAACTGTCCTACTGATGTAATATTCGGTTGTGCTACTGTTGTTAAAGTTCCTGACAAACTTGTTGCCTGGATAGTTCCGGTTACACTTAAGTTAGCAAGTCCAGCAAGGTTCGTAATATTTGCAGTCGTTGAACTGATCACATTTGATGCAACTGTTCCAGCTACACTTAAGTTGGTTAACTGACCTACACTTGTAATATTTGGTTGTGCAACTGTTGTTAATGTTCCTGATAAATTAGCAGCATCTACCGTGCCTGTAACTGATAAGTTAGCTAAGCCAGTTAGGTTCGTAATGTTCGCAGTAGTTGAACTGATTACATTCGATGCAATCGTTCCGGCTACACTTAAATTACTTAATTGTCCTACACTTGTGATATTAGGTTGTGCAACCGTTGTTAAGGTTCCTGATAAACTTGTTGCCTGTATGGTTCCGGTTACACTTAAGTTAGCAAGACCAGCCAAGTTCGTAATATTCGCAGTCGTTGAACTAATCACATTCGATGCAACTGTTCCAGCCACACTTAAGTTGGTTAACTGACCTACACTTGTAATATTTGGTTGTGCTACTGTAGTTAATGTTCCTGATAAATTAGCAGCATCTACTGTGCCGGTAACTGATAAGTTAGCTAAGCCAGTTAGGTTCGTAATGTTCGCAGTAGTTGAACTAATCACACTTGATGCAATCGTTCCAGATACACTTAAGTTAGTTAGTTGACCTAAGGCAGTAATACTTGTTTGCGTTCCATTAGATAATGCTCCGCTAAATGTACCGCCTTCAATTACTCCTGATACAGATAAATTACTTAACTGACCTACTGATGTAATGTTCGGTTGGGCAACTGTAGTTAAGGTTCCTGACACACTTGTTGCCTGAATAGTTCCTGTTACACTTAAGTTAGCTAAGCCCGCAAGATTTGTAATATTCGCAGTAGTTGAACTGATTACATTAGATGCAATCGTTCCAGATACACTTAAGTTAGTTAGTTGACCTAACGCAGTGATACTTGTTTGCGTTCCATTAGATAATGCTCCGCTAAATGTACCACCTTCAATTACTCCTGATACAGATAAATTACTTAACTGTCCTACTGATGTAATATTTGGTTGGGCAACCGTTGTTAAAGTTCCTGACAAACTTGTTGCCTGAATAGTTCCTGTTACACTTAAGTTAGCAAGACCAGCCAAGTTCGTAATGTTGGCAGAAGTTGAACTGATTACACTAGATGCAATTGTTCCGGCAACACTTAAATTAGTTAACTGACCAACACTTGTAATATTTGGTTGTGCAACTGTAGTTAATGTGCCTGATAAATTAGCAGCATCTACTGTGCCGGTAACTGATAAGTTAGCTAAGCCAGTTAGGTTCGTAATATTCGCAGTAGTTGAACTGATCACACTTGATGCAATCGTTCCGGCTACACTTAAATTACTTAACTGACCTACACTCGTAATATTAGGTTGTGCAACCGTTGTTAAGGTTCCTGATAAGTTCGTTGCTTGTATAGTTCCTGTTACACTTAAGTTAGCAAGACCAGCTAGGTTTGTGATATTCGCAGTAGTTGAGCTGATTACATTCGATGCAACTGTTCCAGCCACACTTAAATTACTTAATTGTCCTACACTTGTGATATTAGGTTGTGCAACTGTGGTAATAGTTCCTGATAAATTTGCAGCATCTACTGTGCCGGTTACTGACAGATTCGCTAAACCCGCAAGATTTGTAATGTTCGCAGTAGTTGAACTAATCACACTTGATGCAATTGTTCCAGCTACACTTAAATTAGTTAACTGACCAACCGATGTGATATTCGGTTGTGCTACTGTAGTTAATGTTCCTGACAAACTTGTTGCCTGGATAGTTCCTGTTACACTTAAGTTAGCAAGACCAGTCAAGTTCGTAATATTCGCAGTTGTTGAACTAATCACACTAGAAGCAATTGTTCCAGCCACACTTAAATTACTTAATTGTCCTACACTTGTGATATTAGGTTGTGCAACTGTGGTTATAGTTCCTGATAAATTAGCAGCATCTACTGTGCCGGTAACTGATAAGTTAGCTAAGCCAGTTAGGTTCGTAATGTTCGCAGTCGTTGAACTAATTACATTCGATGCAACTGTTCCAGCTACACTTAAATTACTCAATTGTCCAACACTCGTGATATTAGGTTGGGCTACCGTAGTTAAGGTTCCTGACAAACTTGTTGCCTGGATAGTTCCTGTTACACTTAAGTTAGCTAAGCCAGCAAGATTCGTAATGTTCGCAGTCGTTGAACTAATTACATTCGATGCAACTGTTCCAGCCACACTTAAATTACTTAACTGACCTACACTTGTAATATTCGGTTGCGCAACTGTGGTTATAGTTCCTGATAAATTTGCAGCATCTACAGTGCCTGTTACTGATAAGTTAGCTAAGCCAGTTAGGTTCGTAATATTCGCAGTAGTTGAACTGATCACACTTGATGCAATCGTTCCGGCTACACTTAAATTACTTAACTGACCTACACTCGTAATATTAGGTTGTGCAACCGTTGTTAAGGTTCCTGATAAGTTCGTTGCTTGTATAGTTCCTGTTACACTTAAGTTAGCAAGACCAGCCAGGTTTGTGATATTCGCAGTAGTTGAGCTGATTACATTCGATGCAACTGTTCCAGCCACACTTAAATTACTTAATTGTCCTACACTTGTGATATTAGGTTGTGCAACTGTGGTTATAGTTCCTGATAAATTAGCAGCATCTACTGTGCCGGTTACTGACAGATTCGCTAAACCCGCAAGATTTGTAATGTTCGCAGTAGTTGAACTGATCACACTTGATGCAATCGTTCCAGATACACTTAAATTAGTTAACTGACCAACCGATGTGATATTCGGTTGTGCTACTGTAGTTAAGGTTCCTGATAAACTCGTTGCCTGAATAGTTCCTGTTACGCTTAAGTTAGCAAGGCCAGCAAGGTTCGTAATATTCGCAGTTGTTGAACTAATCACACTTGATGCAACTGTTCCAGATACACTTAAGTTAGTTAGTTGACCTAATGCAGTAATACTTGTTTGCGTTCCATTAGATAATGCTCCGCTAAATGTACCGCCTTCAATTACTCCTGATACAGATAAATTACTTAACTGTCCTACTGATGTAATATTCGGTTGTGCTACTGTTGTTAATGTTCCTGACAAACTTGTTGCCTGGATAGTTCCGGTTACACTTAAGTTAGCAAGTCCAGCAAGGTTCGTAATATTTGCAGTCGTTGAACTGATCACATTTGATGCAATTGTTCCGGCTACACTTAAATTACTTAATTGACCTACACTAGTAATGTTTGGTTGTGCAACTGTTGTTAATGTTCCTGATAAATTAGCAGCATCTACCGTGCCTGTAACTGATAAGTTAGCTAAGCCAGTTAGGTTCGTAATGTTCGCAGTAGTTGAACTGATTACATTCGATGCAATCGTTCCGGCTACACTTAAATTACTTAATTGTCCTACACTTGTGATATTAGGTTGTGCAACCGTTGTTAAGGTTCCTGATAAACTTGTTGCCTGTATTGTTCCTGTTACACTTAAGTTAGCAAGACCAGCCAAGTTCGTAATATTCGCAGTTGTTGAACTAATCACATTTGATGCAACTGTTCCAGCTACACTTAAGTTGGTTAACTGACCTACACTTGTAATATTTGGTTGTGCTACTGTAGTTAATGTTCCTGATAAATTAGCAGCATCTACCGTGCCTGTTACTGATAAGTTAGCTAAGCCAGTTAGGTTCGTAATATTCGCAGTAGTTGAACTGATCACACTTGATGCAATCGTTCCAGATACACTTAAATTACTTAATTGACCAACTGATGTAATATTCGGTTGGGCAACTGTAGTTAAGGTTCCTGACAAACTTGTTGCCTGGATAGTTCCTGTTACACTTAAGTTAGCAAGACCAGTCAAGTTCGTAATATTCGCAGTTGTTGAACTAATTACATTCGATGCAACTGTTCCAGCCACACTTAAATTACTTAATTGTCCTACACTTGTGATATTAGGTTGTGCAACTGTGGTTATAGTTCCTGATAAATTAGCAGCATCTACTGTGCCGGTAACTGATAAGTTAGCTAAGCCAGTTAGGTTCGTAATGTTCGCAGTCGTTGAACTAATTACATTCGATGCAACTGTTCCAGCTACACTTAAATTACTCAATTGTCCAACACTCGTGATATTAGGTTGGGCTACCGTAGTTAAGGTTCCTGACAAACTTGTTGCCTGTATTGTTCCTGTTACACTTAAGTTAGCAAGACCAGCCAAGTTCGTAATATTCGCAGTAGTTGAACTAATCACACTTGATGCAATCGTTCCGGCTACACTTAAATTACTTAACTGACCTACACTCGTAATATTAGGTTGTGCAACCGTTGTTAAGGTTCCTGATAAGTTCGTTGCTTGTATAGTTCCTGCTACACTTAAGTTAGCAAGACCAGCCAAGTTCGTAATATTCGCAGTCGTTGAACTAATCACATTTGATGCAACTGTTCCAGCTACACTTAAGTTGGTTAACTGACCTACACTTGTAATATTTGGTTGTGCTACTGTAGTTAATGTTCCTGATAAATTAGCAGCATCTACCGTGCCGGTTACTGATAGATTAGCTAAGCCCGCAAGGTTTGTAATGTTCGCAGTAGTTGAACTGATCACACTTGATGCAATTGTTCCAGCTACACTTAAGTTCGTTAACTGACCAACACTCGTAATATTAGGTTGTGCTACTGTGGTTAATGTTCCTGATAAACTTGTTGCCTGTATTGTTCCTGTTACGCTTAAGTTAGCAAGGCCAGCAAGGTTCGTAATATTCGCAGTAGTTGAACTGATCACACTTGAAGCAATCGTTCCAGCCACACTTAAATTACTTAATTGACCTACTGATGTGATATTCGGTTGGGCTACTGTAGTTAAGGTTCCAGATAAACTTGTTGCCTGGATAGTTCCTGTTACACTTAAGTTAGCAAGACCAGCAAGGTTCGTAATATTCGCAGTTGTTGAACTGATCACACTTGATGCAACTGTTCCAGATACACTTAAGTTAGTTAGTTGACCTAATGCAGTAATACTTGTTTGCGTTCCATTAGATAATGCTCCGCTAAATGTACCGCCTTCAATTACTCCTGATACAGATAAATTACTTAACTGTCCTACTGATGTAATATTCGGTTGTGCTACTGTTGTTAATGTTCCTGACAAACTTGTTGCCTGGATAGTTCCGGTTACACTTAAGTTAGCAAGTCCAGCAAGGTTCGTAATATTTGCAGTCGTTGAACTGATCACATTTGATGCAATTGTTCCGGCTACACTTAAATTACTTAATTGACCTACACTAGTAATGTTTGGTTGTGCAACTGTTGTTAATGTTCCTGATAAATTAGCAGCATCTACCGTGCCTGTAACTGATAAGTTAGCTAAGCCAGTTAGGTTCGTGATATTCGCAGTAGTTGAACTGATGACATTAGATACAATCGTTCCAGATACACTTAAATTACTTAATTGGCCTACTGACGTAATATTTGGTTGTGCTACTGTTGTTAATGTTCCTGACAAACTTGTTGCCTGAATAGTTCCTGTTACACTTAAGTTAGCAAGTCCAGCAAGGTTCGTAATATTCGCAGTCGTTGAACTAATCAGACTAGAAGCAATTGTTCCAGCTACACTTAAGTTGGTTAACTGTCCAACACTTGTAATGTTTGGTTGTGCTACTGTTGTTAATGTGCCTGATAAATTAGCAGCATCTACCGTGCCTGTAACTGATAAGTTAGCTAAGCCCGTAAGATTAGTAATATTCGCAGTAGTTGAACTGATCACACTTGATGCAATCGTTCCAGATACACTTAAGTTACTTAATTGACCAACACTCGTGATATTAGGTTGGGCCACTGTAGTTAAGGTTCCTGACAAACTTGTTGCTTGAATAGTTCCTGTTACGCTTAAGTTAGCAAGGCCAGCAAGGTTCGTAATATTCGCAGTTGTTGAACTAATCACACTTGATGCAATTGTTCCAGCTACACTTAAATTGGTTAACTGTCCAACACTCGTAATATTAGGCTGTGCTACGGTAGTAATAGTTCCCGATAAATTAGCAGCATCTACCGTGCCTGTAACTGATAAGTTAGCTAAGCCAGTTAGGTTCGTGATATTCGCAGTAGTTGAACTGATGACATTAGATACAATCGTTCCAGCCACACTTAAATTACTTAATTGACCTACACTCGTAATATTTGGTTGTGCTACTGTAGTTAAGGTTCCTGACAAACTTGTTGCCTGGATAGTTCCTGTTACACTTAAGTTAGCTAAGCCAGCAAGATTCGTAATGTTCGCAGTCGTTGAACTAATTACATTCGATGCAACTGTTCCAGCCACACTTAAATTACTTAACTGACCTACACTTGTAATATTCGGTTGCGCAACTGTGGTTATAGTTCCTGATAAATTTGCAGCATCTACAGTGCCTGTTACTGATAAGTTAGCTAAACCAGCCAGGTTTGTAATATTCGCAGTAGTTGAACTAATCACATTCGATGCAATCGTTCCAGCTACACTTAAATTACTTAATTGACCTACACTCGTAATATTTGGTTGTGCTACTGTTGTTAATGTTCCTGACACACTTGTTGCCTGTATGGTTCCGGTTACACTTAAGTTAGCAAGTCCAGCCAGGTTCGTAATATTCGCAGTCGTTGAACTGATCACATTCGATGCAACTGTTCCTGCTACACTTAAATTACTTAATTGACCTACACTTGTAATGTTTGGTTGCGCTACTGTTGTCAAAGTTCCTGACAAACTTGTTGCCTGTATGGTTCCGGTTACTGATAGATTAGCTAAACCCGCAAGATTTGTAATGTTCGCAGTAGTTGAACTGATTACATTAGATGCAACTGTTCCTGCTACACTTAAATTATTTAACTGCCCTAAAGCAGTGATACTTGTTTGCGTTCCACTTGATAATGCTCCGCTAAACGTTCCGCCCTGAATTACGCCTGATACAGATAAATTACTTAACTGACCTACTGATGTAATGTTTGGTTGCGCTACTGTTGTCAATGTTCCACTAATGGTATTCATATTAGCAAAACCTGTAACAGTAATATTTGTAAACGTAGATAATCCTGTAATACCTGCAACAGTACCTGGGGATAAAGTACCACTAAATGTTCCTCCTTCAATAATTCCACTAACAGATAAATTACTGAGTTGACCTACTGAAGTAATATTTGGTTGCGCTACAGTTGTTAATGTGCCCGACACACTTGCTGCCTGTATGGTTCCTGTTACACTTAAGTTAGCAAGACCAGCCAGATTAGAAATATTTGCAGTAGTAGAACTAATCACACTTGATGCAACTGTTCCAGATACACTTAAATTACTTAATTGTCCTACACTGGTAATGTTCGGTTGAGCAACTGTTGTTAAAGTTCCTGATAAACTTGTTGCCTGTATGGTTCCGGTTACTGACAGATTAGCTAAGCCAGCAAGATTTGTAATGTTCGCAGTGGTTGAACTGATTACATTCGATGCAACTGTTCCTGCTACACTTAAATTACTTAACTGACCTAAAGCAGTAATACTTGTTTGCGTTCCACTAGATAATGCTCCGCTAAATGTTCCACCCTGAATTACGCCTGATACAGATAAATTACTTAACTGACCTACTGATGTAATGTTTGGTTGCGCTACCGTTGTTAATGTTCCACTAATGGTATTCATATTAGCAAAACCTGTAACTGTAATATTCGTAAACGTAGATAATCCTGTTATACCTGCAATCGTACCGGGAGATAAAGTACCGCTAAATGTTCCTCCTTCAATAACACCACTAACAGATAAATTACTGAGTTGACCTACTGAAGTAATATTGGGCTGATTAGCAGTTGTTATGGTTCCACCCAGATTAGCTGCTGTAATATTTCCTGAAGCAGTAAGATCCTGTAAGCCGTTGATGTTTGTAATATTTGCGTTAACCGCACTCAGGCTGTTGGCAGTTACATTTCCAGCTACGGTTAAGCCAGTCTGCGTTCCCAAAGAAGTAATGTTAGGCTGGTTGGCTGTTGTAATAGTGCCACTTACTGTATTTGCACTTATAGCTCCCGTTACTGAAAGGTTAGCAAGTGTACCAATAGATGTTATATTCGGTTGTGCTGCTGTAGTAAGTGTTCCACCTAATGTGGTACCGGTAATACCTCCGGTGGCAAGCACAGATGTTGGCGTAATATTACCTAAACCAATAGAAATAGATGGGGTAGTATTCGGATTGGTTACTGTTGCAGAAATTCCATTAGCTGTAATAACTGAAACAGATGTTACACCTGTAGCAGGAACATTACCTGCGCGAACATACCCACTCAACATAAGCGCCGTATCGCTGTAACGCATTACATTGGTAAACAGTTTAGCTGTATCGCCAACACGAAGGTATTTACTCAGCATGCTTGCTGTATCTGTAATAAAGATCAGTTTGGAAGCAGAAATTTTACGAAGATTACCATTCAGTGTTGTTACTATGGAATCGGTTAACAATCCATCGCCGGTAAATGTAATTTGTGAAATTGCCTTGGGCTCCCATGCGCCTGAGCTGCTATTAAAAACCAACACCTGCCCATTGGAAGGGGCAGTATTAGAAATAATTCTTCCGCGAAGTTTATTGGCATTCCAAATGGCAGCAGAGGTATCCGCTTTGATGGTTAAATCTTTACCATTTTTTGTGATCACAATTCCGGTAGAACTATCTCCCAAAATATTAATATCTCCAATTTCGCCATTGATGGTGGTTACACCCGAAGTGCCGCTGAATGAACCGAAGGTTACCCATTTATTAAAACCGGGTGTTTCCTGCTGACGCACATAAAACTTTTCATCAGAAGTAGAATACACCAACATACCATTAACCGGCGCAACAATATTACCCGTATCCGAAACGCGTGGAAGTAACAATGCTTTATCATTACCATCAATCTGCAAGGCAACGCTGTTATTGATGACCGTTGTATTACCAATAATAATACCCTTTGCATTCACGATAAAATTATTCGTCATGCGCAAAGTATCTGCAGCCCTGTGATTACCTAAGTTATCTCCAAATCTTTGCGCACTCGCTGATTGTATCAACGCGAAAAGCAAGACACAGATAACTATGCCTTGCTTGCTAAAAAATTTTCTCAGATTGCGTTGATTCAAAATAAATTTACTTCGTTAGTTCCGGTTTTACAATGGGTTTCTAAATAGGGTTTTCTATCGTTAAACAGAGCCTTATTGTTTTATTATTTAATTACTACAATCTTATATTGACTGCCTAATACCGCTACCGGTAGATCTGTATAATTGGCAAAACGCACCCGCACCAAATCATCACCCGCTACCCATGCACTATATATCTGCCAGTTTTGGTAATCGTCCTGAGGGGTTACCAAAATCGGATCTCCTCTTCTTACACCTGGAAGAGTAATACTAACAATGGAGGTTGTATTGGGGGCAATGGTTACATTCTGTCCCGTACCAACTGCAAGTGTTAAATTAAAATTCGTGATTGTCGTTACGGTTTGCTGCGCTGCTTCCGGAGTTCTCCAGTTTACATTACCCAAACTATCTGTGATAAGGAAAGTATTTGGCGGCCCAGGCTGTATGCTTGTGTTTACGTTGGTTACACTGGCATTACCCGCAAACAATGCATACGGAACACTCATCAATTGTGTGGTTCCCAAATCAATATAATTATCAGCGGCTACCCACCAAACCGCAGGTATGGAAGGAGAAACCGCTACTTTAATATTCATGAAGAAAGGACCATTGGCCCAATCGATCTGGCCTATATCAGCTAGTGAAGTAGCGGCAGACTTGGTTCCTTTACCAATAAAAATGGTAAAGATGCCATCATTGTCCGTTTTGGCAACATGTGTTTCTTCCCAAACATTAATACCGCCTACGGCTGCTTTCTGGTAAATAATTTCTTTAACGTATACATCCCTGTTTTTGGCAGGATTGCCCAAAGGATCTTTGGCTACGGATTGGTAGTTGAGAACAGGTGGTGGCTGCGCGATGATAGTGCCGGCAATAAAGACCAGACAAGCCATCATCATATTTCTGATCAGAATAAGTTTCATAAAATTTGATTTATAATAATCTAAACATTACATAAAACGATAATAATGTACTACATATTACCTATATACAGACATTTCTGTAAAATAGTTTTTCATAGGACACTGCTTTTATAAATAGTTTTTCATAGGACACATGGAAAAAATAGTTTTTCATAGGATATCTGAACTATTCTTAACCATGCAATTTGCTACAAAAAACATCTAAAACCACAAGGAAGTATCCGCAAAAACCTGTAGTACAGATACTACAAAGATACCAAATAACCGCGTAACGCTTCCCTGTTTATATTATAATTTTATCAACTTAAGACTGTACTGGCGACTCATAAACTCAACCATAACCACATAATTTCCAGCAGCATACGCATTTGCATTGATTGTGTAACCCGCTACCAGTTCTTTCATAGGTACTATCTGGCTCATCATCGGCTTACCGTCGATGCTAATTACCCTAACCTGACAGGAAAGGTTGGCATCAAACTGGCCTTCACATTTTAAAATACTGGTGCTGTGCGTAGGATTAGGATACACTTTCAATGAAGTAAGGGAAACCAGCACTGTGGCAACCGGTGGTGTTTCTACGCAGGAAGCACCAAAAACACCTTTCCCGTTGCTATTTACGTTTACAGTGCTCAAGCCTGAACTCACATTCAAACATTTACCACTTCCACTCATAACAATCGGATTACCACCACTTGAAACAGAAACACCATTTGAACTGGCAATGGGTGCCATACTGAAAGGAACAGACAGCTGGGCCATTCCGGTAGTGCAGGCAAACAACAGCCCCATGATCAGATATGTGCTTTTCTTAAAAAGCATAGTACACTTCACGTTGTATTTTGCCATTAAGAATGTATTCTACGTCCAGTGTGGTTTCTGTAATAGAATTGATGATATAACTGATCTGAATTGCAGTCTGGTTATTGGTAAGGGTTTCTACTAAAGAATCCCCGTTATTCAGTAAGCGCCATTTTCCGGTATACCCGTCAGAATTTACAAAAGTTCCTGTTTTGGTATTCAAAGGATCGCTATTAGAAGGATCTGAAGTATAGGTTTTGGTGTACTTCAGCTGATAGTCAGTTAAAGTTTGCTTTACGCCATTGATGTACACCTCTTTCAAATGCCAGTATCTGTTACCTAAGCCGGTAAGCAATCTCACAACTCTATCTTCCCTAGTTTCAGGAGCATCTGCAGTTTTACTACATCCTATCATGAGGATTGAGCAGATTAAGATGGTTAGTAAGGTTACTCTTGCTTTCATTTTTTAAAACTTATTCTTTTGAAAATGTTTTTAATGATACTCGTTTGTAGATCAAGATGTTATTCTACTGCATAACGCAGCTTTTTAAACCAATCCGATGTAAACGGGCTAAGCAGAGGATGCATCATTCTATGGTAATGTGAAAAACACTGTCTGGATACTTTTTTCGAATGGGATTCGAAAGATCCTTTAGAACGTTGTGTTGAATTTCCCATTTGACACATAGAACGGACTTGATTGGATTGTAAAAAACTAGCTTTTACAAGGATAATTGGATTGGATGTAATACCGGGCCCAGACCCTTAGTAGTAATTACACTACAAATGTAGTGCGAATTCACGACATGTGTAGTATTAGTAGTGACTTTTTTTTTACTTTTTTTTTGACAAAAAAATAAGGCCCTGAAAATCAGGGCCTTAGGAAAAAACTATTTGGGTATTTTTTACACTTTAAAGTGCGAGAAAGCCTTATTGGCTTCTGCCATACGGTGTGTATCTTCTTTTTTCTTGAAAGCAGCACCTTCGCCTTTGGCGGCGGCCATGATTTCATTAGCCAGTTTATCGGCCATGGTACGACCATTTCTTTCGCGGCTGTAACGGATTAACCATTTCATGCTTAAAGAAATTTTACGATCGGCACGAACTTCAGCAGGAATCTGAAAAGTAGCACCACCAATTCTACGGCTGCGCACTTCTACAGAAGGGGTAACATTTGCCACCGCTTTCTTCCACATTTCATATCCGTCTTCACCGGTTGTTTTGGTTACTTTATCTACCGCATCGTAGAAAATGTTGATAGCAGTACTTTTTTTACCCTGCCACATCAGGTTATTGATAAAACGGGTAACTAGTTTATCGTTAAAACGTCCGTCTGGAGCGAGCGGTAATTTTTTGGCTTGTGCTTTACGCATGTTCTAATTTTTACTTTGGGCTGAATTTCTTCAAGTATTAAAACTTTACTCAGCCTTTAATTGAGAAATTATTTTTTAGCTTTTTCTTTCTTGGTTCCGTATTTAGAACGGCTCTTCTTACGATCTTTCACACCTGCAGTATCCAGGCTACCACGAACAATGTGGTAACGCACACCCGGTAAATCTTTTACACGACCACCACGAATCAGTACGATTGAGTGTTCCTGCAAGTTGTGGCCTTCACCCGGAATATAGGCGATAACCTCGATCTTGTTGGTAAGACGCACTTTCGCTACTTTACGTAGAGCAGAGTTTGGTTTTTTAGGGGTGGTGGTGTACACACGTGTACAAACACCACGACGCTGAGGACAGGAATCCAAAGCCCTGGACTTACTCTTAGCCCTGATAATTTCGCGACCTTTTCTAACTAATTGTTGTATTGTAGGCATTCTAAACCGTTTAAAATTTCGGACGGCAAAGGTAATGGCTGGATCGGAAAAACCAAAATGTTTTCCAAAGTTTTCCGCTGTTCTGGGGAAAAGAGTTGCTTTGAGTGCCTAATCAGGCACAAATAAACGGAAAAGAGCTTCTGAAAATTGTTACTTGCTATGATTATTTTTTGGCCTCTCTTACAATTGGCCGGGTACAAATACCTGATATCGACCTGTATTATCACCTGATTTGGGTTTTAACCCTTGCCATATCCTATTCACCCATTAATTTAACAGGGTAACCTCCCTGTAAACTGATCCATTTCATCATCAAATAAAGGATCATTTATGAGGGCCCTATTCTCTGTTATTTATTTATATGCTATCGGATTGGGCACAATTTCAGCCCAAACTGCGGCTACTCCGATGGTGTACAGTCTGGCAGAATCTGTTTACACCCAGAATTTTGACGGGTTGCCATCTTCCGGAAGTTTTTCATTGGGAGGTAAAGGTCCTTTTAACCTTTTTGCTTCTCCCATAAACGCCACCAATATCTCCGGCTGGCAAATTTTGATGCATTCGGGTACCAATATCAATGCAGTATTTGCTCCCGGTACCGGTTCCTCTACAGGTAATGGGGTGTATAGCCTGGGAAATTCGGGTTCAGGGGAGAGGGCACTTGGTTCCCTATCATCCAGTACGGGGGCCTATGCTTTTGGAGTGATAATAACCAATCAAACCGATCAAATCCTCAATTATTTCAGCATCAGTTTTAAAGCAGAGCAGTGGCGTAAAGGCGGATCAACGAATAAAAACAACTGGACCTTCCGGTATAAAACAGGAACCATTGTTCATATAGATCAGCCCGATATGGTTGCAGAACCGAATCTTGATTTTAGTTCTGTTGTCACCACATCGGGGGCTGGCAGTATGAATGGTAACCTGACAGAGAATCAGCAAACCGTTTCTTTTATAGTAAGAGGAGTTACCTGGAAAAAAGGGGAACAGCTATTATTGCGTTGGGACGATGCAGATGAAAGTGGTAATGATGATATTGTGGGGTTAGATAATTTTATTTTTTCTGCTGGTTTACAAAGTACCATTCCATCCATTGTTAGTACTTCTGTTACGAACATTACCACACAATCTGCAGAAGTAGGCGGAATAGTAAATGATCAATTTGCCAATACTACTGTTGGAATTGAATATGATTCGTTACCGGATTTTCCGCACCCAAAAACCATTACTCCAACACCCAGCTCGCTTATACCGGGAACTGGCAACACAAAGGTTTTGGCAACGGCTAATAATCTGTCATCTGGAGTAATGTATCATTTTCGAATAAAAGCAACCAATCAAAACGGAACCGTTAGCAGTGCTGTCAAAAGTTTTACAACCGCCATCAGTTTACCAGTTGTTCAAACCATCGGCGCCTCACAAATTAGTAATACAGGAGCTGTGATTGCTGCCCGTATTGCATCAGCTGGTGGTGCTGCTATTACAGAGAAAGGCGTTGTGTGGTCAACCAGTTTACTACCCTCGCTAACAGACAATAAAATAATCGTAACCAATAGTAATGCAGATTATTCGGTTACCCTTTCCCAACTTCCGCAAGGTGCGGTTTTGTATGCCAGAGCGTATGCCATTAATGCAGGTGGTATTGCGTATGGAGAAAGTATTCGATTGATTACACCAACACTGATTTCATTTTTCAATAAGGTATCTGCAACAAAAACCAATAGCAACAGTGTAACATTCAGTTTTCAAACAACACAGGCTATCACCGGTTTGTCGGCGGCTAATTTTAGTGTTATCGCAAATAGCATTCAAGATGCTGCTATTACAAATATTTCTCTATCTGCAAATACCTATACCGTAACAGTACATACCGGAACAGGTGATGGCACACTTGGCTTGCAATTTGTGAACGACAGTAACCTTTCTCTTCCGGTAAGTAACAAACCCTTGCTGGCTACTGGTATGTATTTGATTGACAAAACACCACCGGTTATCTCAAGAATCAGTATTCCGGATAAGCCAATGAAAATTGGAGATACAGTAATGGCTAATATTTTTATCAAATTGGATAACGATGTACTTACCATGAAAACAGGAACCATAGATGGATTTCCTTTACTCGCTTTTACCAAGAGAAATGACACGCTGTATACATGTTTTTTTGTGATAACAACTGGAGGGAATGATGTAACAGCTTTACAGGATGTTCCACTACGTATTTCACTGGCAGATTCGTTGGGGAATACAAGCACCTATCAAATACCTATACAACAACCCGCCGATCTGATTGATGCAAACAGGCCTGTGATTACTTCCATACAAAACCCACAAAAAGGAATGTATATCGCAGGAGATACACTTACATTTTGCATACGTTTTTCAGAAAAAATAACCATCAGCAATGGTATTCCCTCTCTTAGTTTAACCATTGGCAGCAGATCGCGCACTGCAGTGAATACGTCAGGCAATGGTACAGACAGCCTGCTTTTTACATATGTAAATGTAAGTGGCGACTTTGATACAGATGGTATAAGAACTGCAGGCACCATTACACTGAACAACGCAACCATCAAAGATTTGGCGGGTAATACTGCAACAGTGAGTTTTAATAACACAACCGGAACAAAAGATATTTTAGTAGATGCCATTATTCCTATAATCAGTAAAGTTACCGTGCCTGTTTCAGCGGAATATAAAACAGGAAATGTGCTTGATTTTATCATCGACTATTCAAAAAAAGTATTTGTATTGACGATGGATTCAATTCCATCAATTGGTATAAGTATTGGTAGTAAAATAAAAAAAGCGTTCTATGTAAATGGTTCTGCCAGTAAGACTTTATTGTTTCGCTATGTAATAGAAAAAGAAGATGTAGATACCAATGGTATTAAAATAAATACTTCTCTTCAGGACAGCTACACAACCATTAGAGATTCTGTTGGTAACCCCGCCGCAACACAACTGAACAATATTGGCAATACCGCAGGCCTCCGTATCAATACACCAACTATACAAATGCTATCCGTTACACATTCTCCGGATGGTATGTATTCTTCGGGAAACACATTGATATGTATGGTTACCTATAATGAGAAAGTATGGGTGAGTATTAAAAATGAATTGCCTTCGATTAAAATAACGATAGGCACTACCAGCAGGCAGGCAAAATATACAGAAGGATCCAGCACAAACACACTTCACTTTATGTATACTATACAACCCGATGAAGAAGATACGGATGGTATAAAAATAAATACTGCGATTACATTAAATGGAAGCAGCATCAAAGACAGTTATGGCAATGAGGCACCGCTTCTTTTTAATAACGCGATTAACACTACGGGGGTTCTGATAGATGCAGTAGCGCCTGAGATTATGCAGCTCATTTCTTCATCAGACACCTTGTATAAGGCGGGTGACAGCTTACAGGTAAGTCTACTTTTCACCGAAAAAGTTTTTGTAAAACAAACAACAGATACCCCTTATCTGAAACTAACCATTGGTAACTCGATAAAAAATGTACTATACAAAAAAGGTACAGGCAGTTCCCTGCTTTCTTTCTATTATACCATCCAACCAGGAGACCTTACCAAAAGCGGTATCACTCCCATTTCTCCTTTGGAAACTGGTAACAGTACAATAACGGATGCCATAGGCAACAGAGCTATTATGAATTTTAAAACCAATGCTGCATTTAGCAAGATAAATATTGATGCAGTTACTCCTTTCTTTAGCGATATGGCAACTACACAAATTACAATTTGTGAAAACAGTGCACCCATCTCTCTCTCAAATGCTTTGGCAGTCATAGACGACGAAAACAATGAAACACTTCAATGGAAAATAAAAACCAATCCTGGTGCTGGCGTACTCTCCTCCACTCAATTCACAGCAAAATCAAATGGGAAGAAAATACTTCCTACAGGCATTGATTATATTCCTTTACTTAATAAAAATGGCAGCGACACTTTGTTCGCAGAAATTTCTGACGGCATCAACCGAACAGAAAAATTAATTGTGATTATTGTTCATCCTGCCATTCAAAAAAATTCAGTGGGCCAAGCGCAACTGATCTGCGTAGAACAAATACCGGCAACGCTTTCGGGCAGTTCACCAACCGGTGGAAATGGCCTGTATCAATATACATGGGAAGTTTCTACTGTTGCTGATTCAACAAAATTTGTAACGGTTACTAGTAATAATAAAGAATTCTTTGTGTCAACTAATCCCTTATTTGCCGATACATGGTATAGAAGAAAAGTACAATCCGCTTCCTGCATTGATACTTCTTTACCTGTGAAAATAACGGTAGTGAAAAAAGGTTTGTGGATAGGCAACAACAATAACGACTGGCACAATACTGCCAACTGGTGTTTAAGTAAATTACCTACACCCACTACAGATGTATTGATTACTGCATCAGCTACCCATCAACCAATAGTGAATGATACCGCGGTTTGTAACCGGTTAGTACTTGGCTCAAACGCACATCTTACAATCAATGGCATTTTACAATTGTATGGATACCTGGATGGTGATACTGCATCCGTTGAACTTAAAAATGGCAGTTTATTCATGAGCGGAAATACACCACAAGAGATCAATGGATCTTTATTGAAGCAAAAAACATTGCAAAGATTAATCATCCAAAATGCAACAGGTGTTTCTATTCAGAATAAGTTGATCATCAATGGTAGTCTGGTTTTGAACAGCGGAACATTGTACACAAATGATAAACTGCATTTTATGCATACAGCAGTGATTGCACCTTCTGCCATTGCAACCGGTATCATAGGCAAAGTATTTGTTTCACATAAATTGCAAGGAGGAAAAAGAAATTTTCGTCTGCTTGGTCATCCCTTCGCAACATCCATTCCATTAAACATGATCAGCGACAGTGTAGATATTTCCGGCGAGAATGGATTGGCAAATGGATTTACAACCACAGCTACCAATCAAACATCTGCCTTCTGGTACAATTCATTACTGGGAAATGATTCAACCGGAATAGAAACCGGATGGATACCATTTACCCATACCAATGGGTTGGGTGATAATGCATGGAAACCCTACAGCGGAATTCGTTTATTGGCAAGGGGCAAACCTGGTCAAGGTCTGGATGGAACACCAGCGGGTGATGGAACCAATGGTACCTATCTGCCATTAGCTACCATGCTCACTCTTTCAGAAAAGATTAACCATAGTGATCTGGAAATACGCTTACCCAAAGATGTGTATGCAGGTTATCATGTGGTGAGCAATCCTTACCTCGCCAACATCGACCTATCCCGCATAACGCGGGGATCAGACATTGGCAGGTATTACTGGCTCTGGAATCCGTTGCAGGGCAAGCAAGGTGGATATACCAGTTACCCTTTCAGAAATAAATACATCCTCCCTCCTTTCGGGGCTTTCATTACAAAATCAAATGGGAACAATAATCATTCATTGTTATTTACAGAGAATAGCAAATCTATAGAACCCGCTAATGACAGTATTAGGGTAACAAACCTGGATGATATTTTTTATGTTGAACTCAATTTAGAAACAGATACCATTTTCTGGGACAGAATGGCATTACTCTCCATGGATAGCGCCCGAAATTTTTACGACCGGAACGACGCGGAGAAACTGATGAACAACGATGTAAATTTTTATAGTATCGCTGCCGGGCAAAAATTATTATCCATTGATGCACGTCCGGTTACCAATGAAACCATGATTCCATTAGGCATACAAACCGATGAGCCGCGAAGTTTTCGGATACGGGTTGCCAAATCAACTTTGCCAGGCTCCAGTACCTTGCTTTTACACGACAAATACCTGAACCGATGGATGAAACTGGAAACCGACAGCATATATCAATTCAATACTACGCAAGACAGCGCCAGCAGTGGCAACCAGCGTTTTGAAATTTCCAGTTATCCTAAACCTTTACCACCGGCCAATACATTAATTATACAACAGTTTGGGCCCAACCCTGCTATAGATAAAATCTCTCTTCGCTTCATGGCATCAGAAAAAGGAAATACAACAGTGCGGTTATTACAACTTTCGGGGAAGCCGGTTAAAATAATAGAATTGGGCAAGCAAAAAGAAGCACAAATCAATATCTCAGTTGCAGAAATGCAAACTGGTATTTACCTGTTAGAACTGACATGTGGTAAACAGATCCGAACACAAAAATTCATCAAACAATAAATCAAAAAAACGCCACAAATGTTTTCTGCATTTGTGGCAACAAAGCATTTACTATGGTGTTGAGTTATTTAGAATAGATTCGAAAATCTTGGTGCCGCTTTGTGCCTTATCGTCTTAGTGGCGATTTTTTGCCACGAAACCACGAAGACACAAAGATGCACAAAGAAAATTTATAGGTTTGCTTCATGTCAATATGACTACACAGTATTTATTATCCAATTACTTATTTAAATTTTAAACATCCAGCCATGTGCATCCGCAGCCTTACCATCACGGATTGCAGTTAAACGTGCTTTTACTTCAACAGCAACTGTAGATTTATCCGTATCAAACAACATGGTGTAGTCTTTATACTTTAATTCTTTGATCATTGATATAACCGCTGCTGTTCCTGTTCCAAACACTTCGCGTAACTGACCGCTTTTATGGGCTTCTATCAACTCATCAATACTGATTTTGGTTTCTACTACTTCCAGTCCCATTTCTTTCAACACTACCATAGCACTATCGCGTGTAACACCTGCCAGAATGGTTCCATCTTCCAAAGAAGGGGTAATGGCTTTGTTGCCAATGATAAAGAATACATTCATGGTACCTACTTCCTGCAGGTATTTGTGTTCAAAAGCATCGGTCCACAAAACCTGGTCGTAGCCTTGTTTTTTAGCCAGAGCCGTAGCAAGCATACTACCTCCATAGTTACCCGCATTCTTAGAAAAACCAACACCACCGGGTGCTGCTCTGGTGTATGTTTCTTCTACATAAATCCGCATAGGCGTTGCATAATAAGGACCTGTAGGGCTTAATATGATCATGAACTTATACGTATCAGAAGGTTTTACACCAATTACAGGATCGGATGAAAACATGAAGGGACGGATATACAGGGAATGATCCGGTAAAGAAGGGATCCAGTTTCTGTCCAGATCAATCAACATGCGCATGCCTTCGATAAAAATTTCTTCCGGAACGGTGGGCATCTGCATTCTTTCAGCAGAAATATTAAATCGTTTAAAATTATCGTAGGGACGAAATATAGCGGCATTGCCATCCGCATCTTTATAAGCTTTAATCCCTTCAAAAATGGCCTGTCCATAATGCAAGGCGGCCAAAGATGGC
Source organism: Sediminibacterium sp. (assembly GCA_965283715.1). Classification (GTDB taxonomy): domain Bacteria; phylum Bacteroidota; class Bacteroidia; order Chitinophagales; family Chitinophagaceae; genus Sediminibacterium. Next base: position 25,757 of record CBDIPL010000004.1, read on the forward strand.
TCCATCAACAAAGGTTGGTAAGGTTTGATCTCAACATTTTTCCATTCCCCATTCTCATAATCTGCCTCCAGCATATGATCGGTAAAATATCGGCCAAAAGGAAGATTTTCAAGAGATTGCTCCCTTAATTTACTCGTTTCAACTTTCGTAATGTTTATGCCTGCTGCTGCTACCATAGTTTTATATTTGACGCAAATAAACAAAAAATTTGAAAACTAACGACTGTTAATATTTTCATCGGTATGAATGAAGAAAACATCCAGCTTCCGGACTTCCTGATTGCCGAACTGTATAAAAACAGTCTTGTAATAACCGATGAAGTACCTAAGCCGGTAAAAACCAAACCAAAACAGGGCAAGCCTACAGCTGAGCGGGAGTGGTATCTGGGCAGCAATTTACAAAAAATTACACTGTTGGTCAGTGAAAAGGAGGCAGTATACCTGCAGGAAGATTCTTTACAGTTTTTATCGACCATTTTGGGTGCATGCAAATTAAACCTGGGTGATGTGGCTATTGTGAATTTTGAGAATGACCCAATTGACTATGGTTTTCTCAAAGAAAAACTATCCCCTTCCTATCTGATACTATTTGGCGTAACGGCACAACAGGTGCAATTGCCTTTTACCATACCCAATTACCAGGTACAGAAATACGATGCCTGTCAGTTTTTACTGGCTCCGCCACTTAACACCATGCTGGGCACAACGCAGGAAGCAAAACTGGAAAAAAGTAAACTATGGCTTAGTTTAAAAAAGATGTTCAATATATAAACCGCTCCGCAGATCCTTTGCACCGAGAAAACATACCCAATGAAAACCCGCCTGATATTCGCCACCAATAACGAACACAAAATAACCGAGATCCGCTCTGTAATTGGCGATGCTTTTGACATCATTACCCTGAAAGAAGCCGGTATTGATATAGATATACCAGAGCCACACGATACACTGGAAGCCAATGCCACCGAAAAATCACAAACCATTCACCGGTTAACACAACAAAATTGTTTTAGTGAAGATACCGGTCTGGAAGTAGCCGCACTCAATGGAGAACCCGGTGTTAAAAGTGCCCGTTACGCAGGGGATGGAAGAGATTTTCAGCAAAATATCGACAAATTATTATTGAATTTGAAAGGTCAAACAAACCGGAAAGCAAGTTTCAGAACTGTGATTTCATTGATCTTGGATGAAAAGGAATATTTTTTTGAAGGCATTTGTCCGGGCAGAATTATAGAAGACCAGAAAGGTAATCAAGGCTTTGGCTATGATCCTGTTTTTGTGCCCGATGGTGCGGGAAAAAGTTTTGCAGAAATGAGCATGGATGAAAAAAACCAGTTCAGTCACCGCCAGAAAGCCGTAACTAAACTCACAGCATTTTTACACAACTACCCCGCATGAACCGGATTAAAATAGAACTCCCTGAAAATTTTGCCTTTGCTACTACTATCGCCATTCGTGTAACGGATTTGAATTATGGTGGACATGTGGGTAATGATAGTTTTTTATCGATGATACAGGAAGCCAGACAACAGTTTTTGTTATCGCATGGTTATCAGGAATTATCCATTGCAGGAGTAGGACTGATTATGGCAGATGTAGCCATAGAATTTAGAAAAGAATTGAATCACAGGGATATGGTAAGAATCTCCGTTGCGGCAGCGGGTTTTGACAAACTTGGTTTTGATCTTTTTTATAAGATGGAATTGATCAATGGAGAAGAAATCATTTTAGCGGGAAAGGCAAAAACAGGAATGATGTGTTATGATTATTCTTTGAAAAAGAAAGTAGCAGTGCCGGAAGAAGTGATTGCAAAATTATCAGGCCATTAGTGCCCGTATGGAAACTACCTTTTTCTGAATCTAATATTTGATGCGAAAAATTTCTGTCGTTTTTCAATTGTATATTCTCTGCCTTGTTGCCTGCAAAACATCACCGGTTAGGGAGGCAGCTGACCCTGATGTGCAAGAAATTATTTCTACTTGTATCATAGAAACCATCGGTAAAGCGGACTCAGCACGATATTTTTATAAATTAATGCCGCTTTTTGGATCAAAAGAAGATATAGCAGAAACAAAAAAAATCAACGATAGTATCTCATCTCTACTCGATACTGCAAAAGTATACCTGATCATACAGGACACTTTGAACAACATTGCCTTAATAGATAAAACAGATTTTCAGAAATATCTGCAGATTCATAATCACGACCATTCTTCCGACGAGGCTTTGTATGTAAATACGAGTAAGAATCAACAAATTCATCTGCCATTACTGGAACAAACTATAGGATTACAGGTTGCACCAAAGGAACAAGGTATCAATGATGAAATGAGAATTATTTGTAGGTTTTATTTTTCCAGTGTATCAATCAACAAAACCAGAACGATGGCATCGGTTTACATAAGCTGCTATTTAACGCGCCACATTGGGTATGGAGAATATTTTATGTTTGTGAAGAAAAAGGAAAATGGGCTGTTGCCCTTCGCGAAAGAACCTGGGTTTCCTGATCTCAGCTATTCCAAATCCTCCAACTCTCCTCTGCCTGCAGCACCAGCATTTCCTGCCCGTTTTGAATCGTGGCTCCCTTCCCTTTCCCATGAGAAAGAAATTTTGTTTCGGCAGGGTTATAAATCAGATCGTACAAATGATGTTGCGGCGTAAGAAACTGGTAAGGCAATGCGGGACAATCATCTACTTTTGGATACATGCCCAAAGGTGTGGTATTGATCAGTAAATGATGCGATGCCATACATCCTTCATCAACCTGATCATAGGAAATGGATGCTGTAGTTGCGGTTCTGGAAACGTATTGCACGTCTATTCCCAATTGCTGTAAAACATAGACCACTGCAGCAGAAGCACCACCCGTTCCCAGTACCAAAGCCTTTGTATGATTGGGTTTGAGAAAAGGTTTGAGCGATTGTTCAAAGCCCACTACATCTGTATTATAGCCTGTGAGTTTACCATCTTTGATATGTACACAATTGCAGGCACCAATGGATGATACCACATCCGATTGCGCATCAAGAAAATGAAGTACCTGTTTTTTATAAGGGATAGTGATATTGAAACCACACAGGTCATTCTTCTCTTTCAATATGTCGGAAAGAGCCTCAATGGTGGGTAAAGAAAAATTCTCGTACGAGGCATCGGTGATACCCAGTTGCGAGAATTTTTCCGTAAAATATTTTTGCGAAAAGGAATGAGATAAAGGGTACCCTAACAATCCGAAACGGCGCATGCATTATTTTTTATCAAGGTACAGATCAAAGGTATCTCCTCGTAAACCAATACGCATGGCTTCCAGCGGAATCACTTCGTTAGGAGCAATATTACCCAGGTTTACATTACAACCAATCAATTCCAGAAAGTATAACTGCTGTGCTTTTTGTGGTGCTTCCCAGATAATTTTTTCTTCGGGTATTTGTGTTAGAATCTCCTGCACCAATCCTTCCCTTACCTCCCCACTGCCACGATAGATACCTACATTACCAGCTTCTCTTGCTTCTGCAATTACATAAGAAGAACCAGCTTCTAACTCGGCACGCATCAGTTCAATCCATTTATATGGAGGAATAATATGTGCTGCATCTTTACTGCCCACTTCACTCAATACGGTAGCATGCTTGGTTAACTTTTCAATGTATCCGCATTTCTCAGCGTGTGGTATGGTAATCGATCCATCACTAACTTCTATATAAGAAATACCATAGTCTTTACAAACAGCTATATAATCGTCAAACTGGTTACGAATCAAAAACGCTTCAAATAAAGTTCCGCCAAAATAAATGGGGATATTGTAAGAGTGGTACACCTCAATTTTTTCACGCAGGTTAGGCGTTACAAAAGAAGTTCCAAAACCCAGTTTCACAATATCAATATGCGGTCGGGTTACGCTTACAAAATCATGCACTTCATTAATACTAAGTCCTTTGTCCATTACCATGGTTAATCCGGAAGTTCTGGGCTGTGCTGTACGTGCAGGAATCTGGCTTAAATTAAAATTCATAGTCTATAACTTTTTGTACCGGCGCAAAAATACAGGAAACGGGCCACTGAAGAACCCGCGTTTTGAGCCTAAGGGGAAAATGTGATTAAATTTTTTTCCCTTTCTTGTATCGTGCCACAATATCCACTACCTGGTTGTTCTGGAGGATAGAAGGATTTAGTTCTACAAATTTCTTCAATAATCGCGGTGCTTTTTCCATGGCCATTTCCAGTTTCAACAGGGCGTCTTTGGATTTACCCAATGCAAACAGAATGGCACTATAGTAGAAAAGAAATACGGGTTTTGCATCGGTAGCTTTCATGGCAGCGATGCATTGTTCGATGGCCTCATCATAAAATTCGGCTTTGATCAAACATTTAATCAACGCTTCCCAACCAGCTACATTCCGTGGCTTATGGCGAACAACCGTTCCAAAATATTGGATGGCATCTTTAAACTGGGTCAGGTGCATTTTACACTCGCCCATGGCCAGATTGTATTCAGGTACTGTGCGGTGAATGCGCATGGCATTTTCCAATTGTTTAATAGCTGGCTGCCACTGTTCTTCCAGCATATAGGTTACTGCAATTTTATAATGCAGTTTACTATCGTCGGGGTTCAGATGACTTGCTTTTTTATAATGAAACCGGGCCTGTGCATAATTTTCCATACGGTGATAACAGTGGCCAATGGCTTCATAAATCACATCTTCAGGACGTGTTAATTCCAGTACTTTCTCCAACACCTCTATCGCTTCCTTATATTTTCTCAGGCGTAAATACGCGTCGCCCATATTGCGGTATGCGTAGTCAAATTTTTCATCTATGGCTACTGCATACTGATAAGCATCAATTGATTTTTCATACAGTTTCAATCCCTGATAAGCTGCGGCCATATTAAACCACGCCAATTCGCTGAAAGGAAACTCTTCAATAATCTGCTGGTGCAATCGAATGCTCTCTTCATTGCGGCCGGTAAAATCTGTCCAGAAGCAAATCTTATACAATGCTTCTTCGTTATTGGGTTCCACTTCCAGTATCAGTTTCAGGCAATCGAATACTTTATCGAATTCTTCGTAATCATCATACACATCTGCCAGTTCAAATAACAGATCAATTTTTTCTTCGCCTTCAAATAATTGCAGGGCCGATTCCAAAAGATCCACTGCCATGGCTTGCTGATCGAGCGCGAGGTAAGCATCGGTTTTCAGGATATATAAATTTAGGTCGCTACTATCGTATAATTCGGCTACTTCCAATATATCCAGGGCTTCCCGGTATTTACGGGATGCTAAAAGCAGATCCGCTTTTTTGATCATTAATTGGGAAGAGTAGGGAAATTGAGACAAACCGGTATCAGCAGCCTCTAAAGCCTCGGGAATATTGTCTTTCTCATCAAAATGGTCAATAATGCGCTCAAAGGCATCTTCTTCCAAAAAAGAGTGAGAACGGCCGTTTTTGAGGTTCTGGTATTGTTTCAGTAATTCTTTTAGCTCTTCGCGGTCTTCGCGGTACGGATTCTCTCGCATGGGCTATTAGGTTTATACAATTTATGACAAAAAACCAGTTTTTTTTGGTTTTTGAAAACTTTTTCCTATTTGTTAACGTTTGTTAATAAAATCAGAATTGTGTACTATTTAAGAAAATAGTACCTTTGACCAAATGATAACCCGCACACATATTAAAAAAGCTTCTATTGTTGCCCTTCTTTTGATGGGTATACAGGTTGCGTATGCGGCATTTTCATTCACTGGAATAACAGATGAGAAAACAAAAACAAGCAAGTATTCTTTAAAGAATCTGAGTGTGTTATCTCATAAAGGATTGTCTTTTTCTTCATTGAAATCCAGCCTGCAGTACAAGGGAACACAATTCACTACTAAAGAAACCACCAATGGTTCTGAAGTGAGTTCTATGTTACGTTTTGATAATGGGAATACAGCGTATGTATATCCTTACAAATTCAAAATAAAGGCGCCTAAGTTCAAAACGCCTGCTCCTCCACAAAATTAATTTAGTAAACGATACCCGCTAACCGGAATATCAAATTTTGATGCCTGCACAGGGCTCAGATTTATTTTAGTAGCTGTATATTTTATTTTCTTGCTATCCGCTTCCTGCGATTCAAATTCCAATACAAACCCCGGAATATCTTTGAACTGAAACTCATATTCTCTTACAGAAGGCACAATGGCCGTTGCATAGTACAAGGTAAAAGAAGTACCATCTTTCATTTGCAACAATGCTTTTTTACATTCGTATCCCAAAATGGTTTTGGTTTCTGTATTAGACAGAGACACTTTTACCCCTTCGAATTTTTTATTTTCTGCGGCCCATTTGGCATTGTCGAGTTTGGTCATGAATTTATTATTACCAAACTCACGAAGAATCACTGCGTTGCCAGTAGATTTATTATACAACAAAGATTGTGTGAAGGAAGGGCTCACCAGATCAGTGCGGCTGTCGTTGCCTTTTATGTATACCGTTTTGGTACTCGCTTTCAAAGATTCGATGACTTCTTTATCGGCATTACCATCTTCGGTACTGATGGCATAGGTAATGGTACAATCAGCCACAACCCGCTGGGCAAAGCTTTCTGTTACGAGCACCGCAACAAAAAGTGTCAATAAGCTGATGTATTTCATGATGTTTGGATTTTGAAATTTTGGAATTGGGAAATTGGGAAATTGAAAATTACATTCCAAAATTTCCCAATCTCCCAATTCCAAAATCCTGTTTGCGTTATTTCTTTTTATTCGTTTTATCCTTCAGGTCCTGCAATTTTTTCTGGCTTTCCATCATCTGCTCATAGCGCTCCTGCCATTTACTTTTGGTTTTAGGTGTTTTACGCTTCAAATCAATCTTTGCCAGAATCTTATCATGATTAATAATATAGTTCTGTATTACAAATTGCAGGCCAAGTGTTACTACGTTAGATACGGTATAATACCAGGTTAAGGCCGATGGTAATTTGTTAAAGATGAATAACAACATGAAAGGAAAGATATACGGCATATATTTCAATGCAGGATTATCCTGCGTGGGGGTCATGCTCATGTTATAAATAGAAATCAGGAAACTAGTTGCCACAGCCGTAATGGTGAACAAACTGATATGATCGCCAAATGCCGGAATATTGAAAGGCAGGTGCGCAATGGAATCATACGAAGAAAGATCTTTACTCCATAAAAATGCCTGTCCGCGTAATCCAATATTCGAGTTAAAGAAGCTATACAACGCAAAGAAGATCGGGATCTGTAACAAAGCCGGTATACAACCACCTAAAGGGTTTACACCTGCTTCGCGGAAAAGCTTCATTTGCTCCATGGCAAAGCCCTGCTGATCGGATCCGAATTTCTTTTTCAGTACATCCAGTTCAGGGCGTAATACTTTCATCTTGGCACCACTCAGGTAACTGCTATAAGTTAATGGAGCTGTTACCAGACGGATGAATAAAGTAAGTAACAATACCACCCATCCAAAATTCTTTACAAAGCCTGCAAAGAAATCAAACACATACATGATGATGTATTTATTGATCGGACGCACAAAAGAATACATATCCCTTCCCAGGTTTACAATCTTATCCATATCTGTGGCCTGCTTCTTCAGAATATTATAATCACTAGGACCATAATACAATTGAAAAGGAACCGATACGGAAGCACTCACCGGTAATTTCATTTGTAAGGCTGCATCAGCTGTAGCCAGTTCATTACTGGAATCTGTTTTACGAGCCCATTGTACCTGGCCACCGGTAAAACTGTTTTTGGCAACCAATGTTGTATTGAAGAATTGCTGTACCACACTTACCCATTGTACAGGTTTTTCAAACTTTCTTTCATTCTTGGCAGAGATATAATCAAATTCATTGCCTTCAGAGAAACAGATATTCGACATCTGTCTTTCATAATCAGCCGTTTTCTCCTGCTGAAAAGTTTCGGCATGCCAGTTTATATTCAGTAACCCCTGGGTTAATAATTTATCCGCACCTGTCATAGATACGTTCCAGTCTATCATGTATTGATCCTCTTTCAGGATATACTCGTGCGTTATTGTTTCGCCGTTGGCAGCTGCCAGGGTAAAACGTATCGACTGGCTTTTATCCGCACCGGTAACAGCCGGGGCAGCAGTAAAGAAAAGACTACTGCTTTGTGCAGATTGATTGGCCGCAGTGTTTACGCTATAGCCTAATTGATCACGCTGCGACAAAACAACCGGCTTTGCATCAACAGCGGATTTGTAATTTTTTAGTTCTACACTTTTTACCTGAGCACCTTTGTTGGTGAACGTCACTTTCATTACACTGTTTTCCAGCGTAACCAGTTGTTCAGCACCAATGGCGGCAGTGGTAAAATCGCCTGCAGCAAACAAACGGGTAGCCGTATCTCTTTTTAAAGAGTCAATACGAGCTGCAAGGGTATCTGCCGGTTTAATATTGGCCGCTTTTACCCGGTTAAGGGAATCTTCCTGTTTCTGTTTAAAAACAAGCAATTCGTTCTGCTGTTTGTTGCTGTACCAGAAATACACAAAAAACAAAAGGCCCAGCAATACAAAACCAACGACCGTATTCTTATCCGTCTTCATACTACATTTTATTGAGCGGCAAAGGTAGTATTTGGAGGTGTACCAAGTTCCAAACCCTTTAAAATAGTGGCGATTGGCAGATGCAGCGCGTAATGCACGCATTTATTGAGTGTAAAAGGATATCTCCCGTTAAAATAGCCATAAAACGCTGCGGCAGTTGTAAAATGCCATTTTTTCATCGTTTCTTTAGTTTCAACTTCAACCACCGGGCATATAACCCAACTTCTACCAGCCATTTTACACATTAAAAACATGTTATGCAGGAAAATACTTCGTCTATTTCCCAAAGGGAAGTGTATGCGCCTACCCGGTTTACCCGTTTTCTCTGGTGGTTATCAACCGCTGAGCCCGAAATTCTGGCAGATTGTGTGATAGACCGTAATCGATATGCCATTGTAGGCACTACGGTTTTGGGTACCTGGGCCTTTGCTACACTGGCATGGACCTATTTTTTCAGTACCGTAGTAACCAACTGGTTGATTGCTTTATTGCTTGGGTTATTTATGGGTGGGATCATATTGACGATAGACAGGGCATTGATCAAAGGCATCAGCAGAAGCAATAAAAAAAGATTCCTTCCACTGGCTTTTCGCGGCGTGCTGGCATTGGTGATTGGATTGTTTATGGCACAACCCGCGCTGTTGTATTTGTTCGATAAAGAAATTCATGTGCAGATTTCATTGGATAATGAACAGCGTAAAAAAGACAAACGTCAAAAACAGGATTCGGTATATTTTGCTGAGCGAACCCTGTTGCAACAAAAGAAAAACAATCTGCAGCAGGAACTGAATAGTCGTTATGCAGAAGTAAGTGCGGCACGCGATGCATTTATTAAAGAAACCGATGGCACAGGTGGCAGTAAAAAAATAGGGCTGAAAGATATTGCGCAGGCCAAACAGCGTGAATACCAAAAGCTGGATGCAGATTACCGGTTAAAAGAACAGCAATTACTTCCCCAAATTAAAACCAGTGATAGTAGTATTTTACTGATAGATGCTGCTATTCAAAAAGAGCAGGCCGCTTTTGAAACACTATTAAACGATGGTTTTATCACACGTATTGAAGCACTGAATCATCTGGTACAAAACAACACCTCGGTAGCATTGCGTTATTATTTATTGGTGGCCATTTTATTGTTGATAGAGTTGATGCCTGTTATTTCTAAAATCCTGTTACCAGAGGGCACGTATGATGAAAAAGTAATGCTACGCGAGAAGATAGAAAAAGAACTGACGCAAAAAAATCACGACCGCGAACTTGCCCTAAAAGAATTATACAACCACACAGCCTTTGAACAAGACTCACTCTTTATCAAAGATTTTTTTACACTCTCCGAAAAAGAAAGAAGAGAACGGATGATGGAGCAGTTAACAAAATGGAAAGAAGAAAAACAAACCAGTTTCGATGGATTATGGGATGAGATGAAAAGGGATATGCTAACGAAACAGGAGAATTGAATAATGAACCTGCCTGCAGTCAGGCAGGTATCGAACAAGGAATGTTGAATGTAAAAGTATCTTCCCATTCAACATTCGACATTCCTTGTTTAATATTCGATATTCCCCCCTCCTACTTTCCTCCCGGCGGACAATACATCCTCAAATAATCTGTATACAATTGTCGTAAATGCGCATTGGTTCCTTTGCCTTCGGATATGCCGTGTGTACGGTTGGGATAACTCATTAACTGAAACTGTTTGCCATTGGCAATCAGTTCGTTGATCAGTTGCTCTGCATTGTTATAATGTACATTATCATCGCCGGTTCCATGAATATATAATAAATGCCCTCTCAGATTTTTGGCGTGTGTAATAGGTGACCCTTTTACAAAGTCTTCGCGGTTTTCCTGAGGCAATCCCATATATCGTTCCTGATAAATATTATCATAGGTAAGCTGGTTAGCCACAGCGGCAACAGAAATACCAGTTTTATAAATTTCAGGATATTGGAATAGCAAACCCAGCGTAGCTGAGCCACCACCACTCCATCCCCAAACGGCAATACGTGAAGTATCTACATAAGACCATTTCATCACTTCTTTTGCAGCCATGGCCTGGTCGCGGATATTGAGTTGACCAATTTTACGATAAATGGATTTGCGCCATTCTCTTCCTTTGGGTGCGGGTGTGCCACGGTTATCAACGGTTATGTAGATATACCCATCTTTAGCCATATTGCCATTGTACATACGGTTACTGCCGGCACCCCATTGGTCTTTAGCATTTTGTCCGGCAGGTTCTGTATACACAAAAAATACAACCGGATATTTTTTACCGGCTTCCATTTTTTCGGGTTTCACTACCCATGCATCCATCTCAACACCTTCTTCTGTTTTTATTTTTACAAATTCAACATTTGATTTTGTTTTGTCGGCTTTAGCAACAGCAGTATTTACATTGTCGCCATTAAAACTTTTATGATCAGGAAGTGTAACCCATTCTCGGGAAGGTTGTGTATAATAATTAGAGAATGAATGCTGTGCATATTTACCGGTTGGTGAAACGGTATAGCTATGTGTTCCATTCTGGTTCATTGGAGATAAACGTTCAGCATTGCCGGAGCCATCCAGTTTTGTTCTGTACAGGTATCGTTGTGTGGCATTATCAGGTGTGGCATAAAAATATACATACCCACCGGCTTCATCCAATGCATTTACATTCATCACATCGTAATTTCCTTTGGTAATCAGGCTTTCGGTTTTGCCATCGCGACTGATGCGGTACAAATGTCGCCAGCCATCTTTTTCACTCACCCACATAAATTCTTTTCCGCCATTGAGCCAGAATTTATCTTCTAAAGATTCTGCCACATCTATCCATGCAGCATCTGTTTCTGTATGAATGGCATTTGTTTTTCCTGTTACAATATCTCCCAATAAAATGGTACTGCTATTTTGCTTACGGTTAAAATGCTGCATAATTAATTGTGTGCTGTTACCCGCCCATTCCATTCTGGGTACATACGATTGTAAAACCGGATCTGTTGGTATATTCATCCAGTTGGTTTTAGCAGTAGCTACATCAACTACACCAATTTTGTAAGGCGATGGCGCTTCTCCTGCACTTGGATACTCAACCGGCACAGGAAAAGGATAAATAGAATCGGTTGTATTCAACATCAAATACGTTTTTACACTAGTAGCATTAATTTGCCAGTAGGCAATTTTTTTGCTGTCTGCACTCCATCTGAATCCGTCCTGACAACCAAATTCTTCTTCATATGCCCAATCGAAAGTACCATTGATGATTTTGCGATTACCGCCTGTAGTTAATGGCGTTATTTTACCAGTTGCCAAATCTTCTGCATAAATATTGTACTCACTTACATACGCTACTTTTTTTCCATCAGGAGAAAACTTAGCGAACATGAGTGAAGAAGCCGGTTTTGTTTTCCCGATCTTTTTTAAACTTTTATCAGACAGATCCAATACCCAATAATCGCCGCGCGTTTCATCGCGCCATACTTTTTTAGAATTGGTATAGATCAGTACTTTGGTATCATCTGCAGAAAAACTAAAATCGCTGATGGATAGCGAAGCCGTATCGCCTTTGGGTTTCAGCAGACTTTTGCTAACCAATACTGTTTTGGCAAAAGACGGTAATTCGTTTTTACTAATTTCTCCACCTGTTATGGTAAAAAAAGCATTGCCGTCTTTTGTCCAGCGCAAGCCCTGTGCCTGACTACCCGAAACGGCGAACAATACTATCCAAATAGCGAAAAATGAGCGGATTTTTTTCATGATACAGTTTTAAGATGTTGAAAATACTTAATTAAAAGATGTGTTGCGCCCAAAGGTTAAAACACGCAAAGAATAGGTTATGATTTTGCGGGGAGGGTTGATGCAAAAGCCGAAAGGTTAAGAAAAAATAGTTCTCAGATCTATCTAAAAAAAGCCCCAGCTAACAAAACTGGGGCTTCCTTTTACCTATGAGGATACATTTAAATCAATGCATCCTGTAAAGAAGTTGTTTTTAAAGAACTTCTTTTATCGTTATATTTTTTGGCAGCATCAATAAAACTCACAAACAAGGGTGCCGGATTTTCTACGGTACTTTTCAGTTCGGGGTGGTATTGAACACCGATGAAGAAAGGGTGCGTAGGTATTTCCATAATCTCTACCAGACCAGATTCGGGGTTACGTCCGCTGGCTATCATGCCATTGCTTTCAAATTGTTCCAGGTATTCATCATTGAATTCATAACGATGCCTGTGTCTTTCACTGATCAATGTTTCTCCATAAATGCGATGGGCTAAACTTCCGTCTTTGATCTCGCATGGATATGCGCCCAAACGCATGGTGCCGCCCATCATCCGGATTTTTTTCTGTTCTTCCATCATATTGATTACAGCATGAGTAGTTGCTGTATCCATTTCAGTAGAATGTGCATCCTTCAAACCCAATACATTACGTGCATATTCAATCACTGCCATTTGCATTCCTAAACAGATACCAAAGAAGGGTAATCCTTTTTCACGGGCATATTGTACGGCTACAATTTTTCCCTCAATACCTCTGTGGCCAAAGCCGGGTGCCACCAACAGGCCATCCAGTCCGTCTAATTTTTCTGCTACATTATCTGCGGTAATAAATTCACTATGTACATTCACTACCTGTACTTTTACTTCGTTCATGGCACCGGCATGTACAAAACTTTCCAGGATAGATTTATAGGCATCCTGCAGCTCAATATATTTTCCGATCAACCCTACGGTTACTTTTGCTTTGGGATATTTCAGTTTATCTAAAAAGCCCTTCCATTTATCTAATTGAGGTTCGCCATAACCAGAAAGATTGAGTTTCTTCAAACAGATCAGATCCAGTTTTTCGCGCAGCATGAGTAAGGGTACTTCGTAAATGGTAGCAGCATCCATGGCTTCAATTACTGCTTCTTGTTTTACATTACAGAACAGGGCAATTTTTCTTTTGATATCATTATTAAGCGGCTCTTCGGTACGGCATACAATGATATCAGGATGCACGCCCGTTTCACTGAGCATTTTAACGCTGTGTTGTGTAGGTTTTGTTTTTAATTCTTTGGCAGCTTTCAAATACGGAATCAAGGTAAGGTGTACCACCATTACATCTTCTTCCGGCAGCTCCCATTGCAACTGGCGAACCGCTTCTATAAATGGTAAGCTTTCAATATCACCTACCGTACCGCCTATCTCGGTAAGAATGATATCGTATTTATTGCCTTCTCCTAATAACAGCATTCGTCTTTTGATCTCATCGGTAATATGTGGTACTACCTGTACTGTTTTGCCCAGGAAATCACCGGCACGCTCTTTATTGATAACGGTTTGATAAATACGGCCGGTAGTTACATTATTGGCCTGAGTGGTAAAAATGCTTAAGAATCTTTCGTAGTGACCCAGATCCAGATCGGTTTCTGCGCCATCTTCTGTTACATAACATTCGCCATGTTCATAAGGGTTTAATGTACCCGGATCTACATTGATGTAAGGATCAAATTTTTGGATGGTTACTTTCAAACCCCTTGCCTGCAACAACTTTGCCAGCGAGGCGGCAATGATCCCTTTTCCTAAACTACTTGTTACACCACCTGTAACAAAAATAAATTTGGCCATGATATATTTATTAATTGATCTGTTTATTATTATTTACCGCTTATTCAGGGGTCGATATTATTTCTTCGAATATGATTGCGCCTGTTGGCCAACAAATCGCACACTGGTTCTCTACTTTTGTATTGAACAAAAAAACAGGCCACTAAAAGCAGGAAGCTGCTTTTATGCCTTACTAATCAAAGAATGTTGACCTTGGAAAAAATACCGTGCAGAAAAATTTCAGAGGTCGTACAAACCTACAGCAAAATCTCTGTTCAAAAAAATAGCCAATGCTTTGCCAACCATTCATTCGTGTAAAGTGTTAATTTGAGGTGTACATCTTTATACAAAAAAATACCAATATGAAAAAAATACTGCTTTTAGCTATTGCTGCCTTTGTAACCGCGGCTTTTCTTGGCCACCGTTACAAGAGTCCTGAGCCCGAATTACTTACCCCCTCCTGCTATGTTAGCTGCTTTAATGCAGATGTACGTGAGCAGTTTCGCCAGGAAGCCAATACCATGGCATTTGCCAATATGCACGAAGCACCCAACTACTACAAACTGCAAAACGCAACAGGAACCAATATAAGTTTTACGGCAGCCGATGGTTCTACTGCCATGGGATATGAGATCAAAAGCAAAACGAAAAGCAATAAATGGATTTTTGTGATTCAGGAATGGTGGGGATTGAATGATTATATCAAAAGAGAAAGTGAAACCTTATCCAAAGAACTGGATAACGTAAATGTAATTGCACTTGACCTGTATGACGGTAAAGTTGCCGCCACACCAGATAGTGCGATGAAGCTGGTTCAGGCTGCTAAAACAGACAGGCTGGAAAATATCATTAAAGGTGCATTGGCTTATGCGGGAAAAGATGCAAAGATTTATACCATTGGATGGTGTTTTGGAGGGATGTGGAGTTTACAAACTTCTTTACTTGCCGGCAAACAAGCGGCTGGTTGCGTAATGTATTATGGCCGACCTGAAAACAATATCGAAAAATTAAAAAACCTGAATTGTGATGTGATCGGTTTCTTCGGTAACCAGGACCGCAGCCCTTCACCTGAAATGGTAACCAAATTTGAAGCAGACATGCAGGCAGCAGGTAAAAAATTATCTGCAAATAAATACGAGGCCAACCATGGATTTGCCAACCCAAGTAATCCCAGTTTTAATAAGGCTGCTACAGAAGATGCACATGCAAAAGCCATTGCTTTCTTAAAAGCACATATGTAATATACTATGATAAATAAAAAGGTCAGACAATCTTCTTTTGTCTGACCTTTTTATTTATCACAGCATTCTGCGCAACTACATATCATTTACAATTTTCTTATAGCTCGTAACAATTCCTTTGATTAGTGAAGAGCTAAAACCCTGGTGTTCCATTTCGTTCAATCCTGCAATGGTGCAACCTTTGGGTGTGGTTACTTTATCTATTTCCTGTTCGGGATGTGTGTTGCGTTGCAACAATAATTCAGCAGCACCCTTTACGGTTTGTGCTGCAATGAGTGAAGCAGTGGCGGCACTAAATCCAATTTCAATACCTCCCTGTATATTGGCACGTATATAGCGCATGGCATAGGCTGTGCCACAAGCCCCTAACACAGTAGCGGCATCCATTAATTTTTCTTCAATAAAAACAGACTTGCCCAACTGGTTAAAAAAATCTTTGGCATATAACACCTGTTCTTCACTGGCATTGTGTGCACAGATACAGGTCATACTTTCCTGTATGGCAATAGCAGTATTGGGCATGGCACGGAACAAAGCAAATTCATTGCCTACGATCTCCTGAATATCCTTAATCCAGATACCCGTTACTACACTGATCAAAACATGTTTTTTGGAATCCAATTGCGGTTGAATAGCCGCCAGTACTTCTTTAATCTGAAATGGTTTTACTGCCAGCACAATCCAATCGGCATAGCTAACTGCTTCGCTATTATTATTACTAACCAGCACGCCTTTTTCTTCCAGTGATTTTAGTGAACTGATATTTCTTTTTGTAACGATGAGGTGTTCTGGTAATACAAACCCACTATTCACCAAACCTTCAGCCATAGCGGCTCCCAGATTTCCACCACCAATGATGGCTATTTTTTTATGCATAACGATTGCTTTGCGTGAAGATAGGAAATAGTCCATGGACCATGGTCTATGGACTATGGTCACAGAATGCTAATAATAATGAGCTGTTCGTAGGTAATTCCTAACATAATCATCAACGCCTGCTTCTAAAGTGTAGAAAGGCAGAGCATAACCGGCCGCCCGCAGCTTCTGCATATTGGCTTCGGTAAAATATTGGTATTTATCACGGATATCTTCGGGCATATCTATAAATACAATATTGGAGGGAAGATCCAATCCAGCAAAAGTAGCTTTCACAAGATCGTTGAATGCACGGGCGGTGCCGGTTCCTAAATTATATAACCCGTTTTTGTCTATAGACCATTGACCATGGACCATGGACTCCCGCATCCATCCCATAACACTCACCACATCTTTTACATACACAAAATCGCGAAGCTGTTCGCCATCTTTAAAACCCTCTTTATGGCTGCGGAATAATTTTACTACCCCATCTTTTTTAATCTGGTTGAATGCATGCCATATCACGCTGGCCATCCGTTCTTTGTGGTATTCGTTTGGACCGTACACATTGAAAAATTTTAATCCTGCCCAAACAGGAGGATGTGCATTGCCTGCAGCTATTTCATGCAAGGCCCATTTATCAAATTCATTTTTGCTGATACCATACGGATTGAGGGGTTGTAATTTGTCAACCAACCCATGGTCATCATCGTACCCTAATTCGCCTGCACCATAGGTGGCTGCGGAAGAAGCATAGATTAATGGGATCTGGTGGGCGGTACAATACTGCCATACGTCTTTTGAATATTGCACATTCAGTTCTTCGTGAATGGCGTAATCAAACTCAGTGGTATCTGTTCTGGCACCCAGATGAATAACGATATCGATTTTAGGTTGATGCGTTGCTAACCAATCAAAGAGATTATATCGTTCAACGATGGAAGTATATCTTTTGGCTTCCCAATTTTTCCTTTTTTCTTCAATTCCAAAGTCATCCACCAATATCAAATTATCAAAACCATTTTCATTCAGGTACTGCACCATGCAAGAGCCGATAAAACCTGCGGCGCCGGTTACAATGATTTGATTTGATGAGGTTTCTGACATGGTTATTAAATTGTAGTTACATCACCATTGTTGGTCGCCTGACCAACAACATTCATGATCGTACATTGTTGGTCAGGCGACCAACAACGGCGTGTATCGCATTGAATATCGAACACTGAACAAGGAATTTTGAACATTGAAATGGGTGTCGCATCAAACTTCAACATTCAAAATTCCTTGTTCAATATTCATTATTTATTACTGGTATTCAAAATTTTCTCAATCGCAGTATCATATTTCTCTTTCCATTCACCAATACTTCCCCAGTTCTCACTATTCACTTCAATATTACCCGCAGTTACCATCCCCAACTGCGTTACAACAATACCCGCTGCTTCAGCATTCTGCGTTAAGCGTTCAGCATTCTTCGTTGAACAGGATACCACTACCCTTCCCTGTGCCTCTCCAAACCAATAGGCATCTTTACGAAGCGTAGTAGTGGCATTTACAGAAAAACCGAGGTTTCTGTTGAACCCACTTTCCAATAAGGTAATGGCCAGGCCACCTTCGCTGATATCATGTACACTTTGCACCAGTTTTTCTTTGATAATACCCGCAACAAAGTTTTGCACCGCCAATTCTTCGTCCAGATCAAAATAAGGGGCTGGAGAATATTCTGTTTTCTTCAGTTTGTGTAAGTATTCTGAAGAGCCGATACAGTTTTGTTGTTTACCAATAAGCAAGATCACATCACCGGGGGTTTTAAAATCCATGGTCATGCGATTATCAAAATCATCCAGAATACCCACCATACCAATAGTAGGTGTGGGATATACTGGACCGTCAGGATTCTGGTTATAGAAACTAACATTACCGCCCGTAACAGGTGTTTTAAATTTGCGGCAGGCATCGCCCATTCCGCTAACGGCTTTCACAAACTGGTAATAAACTTCCGGATCATAGGGATTACCAAAATTGAGACAGTTAGTAACACCAATGGGTTCACCACCACTGCAGACAATATTTCTGGCAGCTTCTGCAACGGCAATCATGCCGCCTTTATACGGATCAGCAAAAACATATTTACTATTACAATCCACCGTTATGGCCAATGCCTTACCGGTACCTTTTGCCAGAACAATACATGCATCGCTTGGCGCATTGGTGGATGCATTGGCTGCACCTACCATACTATCGTACTGTGTGTACACCCATCTTTTAGAAGCGATATTGGGAATTTGTACCAATTGTGCTGCCACTGTTTTCAAATCAGTTACATCATCAACACTGTTGATATCAAAGGCATTTATTTTTGCCAAATAGGTGGGCTCTTTATATTCGCGTGTATATTGCGGTGCACCTCCGCCCAGTACGAGTTCATAAGCAGGGATCTCTGCTTCCAGTTCACCATGCATGTAAAATTTAAGGAGACCATCATCGGTTACCTGTCCAATTTCGCTGCAGCTCAGATCCCATTTCTCAAATACTTTTAATACACCCGCTTCTTTACCTCTTTCTACTACCACCAACATTCTTTCCTGGCTTTCGCTTAACAGCAATTCCCAGGCTTTCATATTTTTCTGACGGGTAGGAACTTTATCCAGATCAATGCGCATACCCACGCCACCTTTGGCACTCATTTCGGCTGTAGAACAAATAATGCCTGCGGCACCCATATCCTGCATACCAATAACGGCACCGGTTTCAATTACTTCCAAACAGGCTTCCAGTAATTTCTTTTCCTGAAAAGGATCTCCTACCTGAACAGCAGGTAATTCCTCCACACTATCCGAAGTAATATTGGCTGAGGCAAACGAGGCACCGCCAATACCATCTTTACCTGTGGCGCTTCCCACAAAAAAAACAGGATTGCCCGTTCCGGCTGCAGTGGCACTCACCATTTTATTGGCCTCCATAATACCCACACTCATAGCATTCACCAATGGGTTGGTATGGTAGCAGTCTTCAAAATATACTTCACCACCAACAGTTGGTACACCAAAGCAGTTGCCGTAATGGCCAATGCCATGTACCACCCCACTTAGCAGGCGTTGTGTTTTTTTATCATTGATATTTCCAAAACGTAAACTATTGAGAGAGGCAATGGGCCTTGCGCCCATGGTAAAAATATCACGCTGGATACCACCTACGCCAGTGGCAGCACCTTGAAAAGGTTCTATGGCACTGGGGTGGTTATGGCTTTCAATTTTAAACACAACGCCAAAGCCATTACCCATATCCATTAGTCCTGCATTCTCTTCGCCGGCGGCTACCAGCATACGGCCACCATCACGTGGTAAGGTTTTGAGCCATTTAATGGAGTTCTTGTAACTGCAGTGTTCACTCCACATGCCGCTGAAAGCACACAACTCGGTAAAGTTGGGGGTACGGCCTAATTTCTGTTTGATAAGTTCAAATTCTTCAGCTGTTAAGCGAAGTTCCTGGGCGGTTTTAGCGGTTATTTCCATGATGCCGCGAAGGTAAGAAAGTACGTGTAAGAGGCAAGATGAAGTTTTACAGGAAGAGTTAATAGTTTATGGTTCATAGTTCATGGGAAGAAAAATACTTTTTCCATGAACTATGAACCATGAACTATAAGCCAACTATGCTTTCACCAACCTTCCACTACCTGAAACACGCTTCTTTACGTCCGAAGCGGCGCCACGGTAAGTGATATTGCCACTGCCACTGATGTTAGCATCTATGCTATTATTGGCATTAATTTTTATATTACCACTGCCGCTGATACGGGCAGATGCATCATCACAAATCAGCTCAATACAATCGGCATTGCCGCTGCCACTGATACTGGCATCAACCGATCCGGCTGTACCACTGAGTTCGATATTACCACTACCTGAAATACTTACATCGGCCTTTTTTACTTTCTGAAAAGTCATTTTAATATTACCGGAGCCCGACAGTTTAAATTCCGTATTTCCGTCGTTGGCAAATTTTCCATTACCGATCATATCCCCGCTGCCTGACAAAGAAATGCTTGTTAGCCGGGTAAGTGATACATATATAGTAAGCTTATTTTTAGAACGCAGGTTGACCGATTTTTTGGATTTGATGGTGAGCTTGCCATCTTCCACCTTGGTTTCTATGTACTCGAGGAGGTTTTCATCACCTTCTACCTGTATGGTATTGCTTTCGCCATATGCGAGCATTACATCCCATGACCCTGAAGAAGCTACTGCTGTAAAATCACTTACCTGTCTGGTTTCTTTTTTAACATGCCCATTTCCTTCAATTTTTTCCCAAGGGCCCCATTGGGCAATGGCTGGCACACTGGCCAGTATGGCAAATACGATCAAGATCCGTTTCATGCTAGTTTATTTTTAATGAATGAATAACCGTTAAACGCAATTCAAAAAAATAAGTTACAACTAGCTTATTAAAAAAATAATTGTCAGAACACAATTTCATATTATAAAAAATACAAATTAAAATAAATTCTATGTTTCTATTTTTCCACATTTTGGTCATTTTTTCAAAGAAAAATAAAATGATAGTTGATAAAATGAAGTTTTTAGGCGTATTTTGAGGCGTCTAAAAAAATTAAGCCTATGTCTTTACGATTTACAGCGATTGGTAACATTACCAATGAAACCGGGAGTCCGGTTCCTGCCAGTTCCAAGATTACTGCAATTTTTAATGAGAACGTTTTTACAGTCAGAACGGCCCGTGAATATTTAAGCGATGAAGCGTATAAAAGCCTTGTGACCAGTATCCGCGGTGGTAAAAAAATTGACCGCATCGTAGCTAACCAAATTGCCAACGGCCTCCGTGCCTGGGCAGAGAGTAAGGGAGTAACACACTATACACACTGGTTTCAACCTCTAACAGGTACAACTGCCGAAAAGCATGATTCCTTTTTCACTTTGAAAAGCGATGGAACAGCTATTGAAGAGTTCGATGGTGCTGCCCTGATTCAACAAGAGCCTGATGCTTCCTCTTTCCCAAGTGGTGGATTACGTGCCACTTTTGAAGCACGCGGTTATACAGCATGGGACCCATCTTCTCCCCCATTTATTATCGAGATCGGACAAGGCAAAACACTATGTGTTCCTACTATCTTTGTTTCCTATACAGGTGAATCATTGGACTATAAAGCGCCTTTGCTAAAAGCACTGGAAGCATTAAATAAATCTGCTGTTGACGTTTGTAATTATTTTGATAAGAACGTAACCAAAGTAACGGCAACACTTGGTTGGGAACAGGAGTATTTTGTAATTGATGAAGCTTTGGTAAATGCACGTCCTGATCTGGTTCAGTGCGGTCGTACCGTTTATGGTGCTTCCCCTGCAAAAGGACAGCAGCTGGAAGACCATTATTTTGGTTCTATCCCTGAGCGTGTATATGCGTTTATGCGCGATTATGAGCAGGAAGCTTACAAACTGGGTATCCCATTACGTACTCGCCACAATGAGGTAGCACCCGCACAGTTTGAGTGTGCTCCTATTTTTGAAGAAGTAAATATTGCCGTTGACCATAACACTTTATTAATGGACGTAATGAGCCGAGTGGCCAAGCGTCATAAACTGGTGGTATTACTGCACGAAAAACCATTTGCCGGAATCAACGGAAGTGGTAAGCATAATAACTGGAGCATGGCAACCGATACAGGTGTAAACCTGTTAGCCCCCGGCAAAACGCCTAAAACCAATTTGATGTTCCTTACTTTCTTTGTGAACATCATCAAAGCGGTTCATGACCATGCGGATATTATGCGTGCGGCTATTGCATCTGCCCCTAACGATCACCGTTTGGGAGCGAACGAAGCACCACCTGCGATTATTTCTGTATTCGTGGGTCAATATCTTTCCAAAGTATTGTCTGATGTGGAAACACGCGTAAACACTAAGTTCGACGAGCAGGATGAAGCTATCTTGAAACTGGATCTGCATCGCAGCATTCCAGAACTGATGCTGGACAATACTGATCGAAACCGTACCTCTCCTTTTGCTTTTACCGGAAACAAATTTGAATTCCGTGCAGTAGGTTCTTCTGCCAACTGTGCCATCTCCATGACCGTTTTGAACACCATCATGGCTGATACTTTGAAGAAATTCAAAATAGATGTAGATGCCCTGATTGAAAAAGGTGATAAGAAAGAAATCGCCATCATGCAGGTGATTCAGAAATACATTGTAGAAAGCAAGAAAGTATTGTTTGAAGGAGATGGTTACTCAGACGAATGGCACCATGAAGCAGAGCGCCGTGGTTTGCCTAACCTGAAAACCACCCCCATTGCCCTCGATGCAATGATTTCTGACAAAGCCAAAAAACTGTTCGAATCAAATGGTGTTTACAGCCATACTGAACTGGAAGCAAGACACGAGATAGAACTGGAAAAATACATTAAGAAAGTACAGATCGAAGGACGCATCATGGGCGATCTGGCCATCAACCATATTTTACCAGCCGCTATTAAATACCAGAACGGATTACTGGAAAACATAAACGGATTGAAAGTTGCAGGCTTACCGGAATCTGCTTATGCCAGTCAGCTGAGCATTTTGAAAGCGGTTAGCGAGCATATCCAGATCATACACACCAAAGTACATGATATGGTAGAAGCCCGTAAGATCGTTAACAATATAGAAGACACCCGCACCAAAGCCATCGCTTATGAAAGCCAGGTAAAAGCTGCCTTCTTTGATGATATACGTTACAGTGTAGATAAACTGGAACACCTGGTAGACGATGATATCTGGACCCTGCCTAAGTACCGCGAAATGTTGTTTTTACGCTAAGATTACTTTTTGACTTGAGCAAATACAGCCCTGTTCCTATTCTTAAGAACGGGGCTTTTTTTATTCTTAAAATAACGTTAATTGGCCACCACTGCCGACTGCCAAATACCATCCACCGAAAAATGTTACGCCGAATACAGAAATGTTTTACTTTCCCTAAACAAAAAACTAAAAAGTACCCATATGAAAAAAGTAATTGCATTCGTAGCCGTGGTTGTTTGCTTTTCTGCAACAACTGCCATGGCACAAGGTGGTGGTGGTCAGCAAATGACTCCTGAACAAAGAGCTGCCATGATGAAAGAAAGACTTGCGCCGGCTGGCTTAACTCCGGTTCAGGCTGATTCAGTTTTGGCTATCTGGAACGACAGAAATATTATGACTGCTGTGTACGGAACCGCTGATATGCAGAGCGTAACTCGTGAAGACAGGCAAGCTAAAGCACCTGCTATTGCTGAAGCAAGACAAAAGAGGCTTGAAAAAGCTATCGGAGCCGAAGCAACTAAAAAAGTAATGGAAATTATGTCTCAGCGCCCCGGTGGTGGTCGTCAATAATCATTTACTACCCTCTTAAAATAATAAAGGCGCTTCCAAAAGAAGCGCCTTTATTATTTTAACGAATCCGTTTTTTAAAATGTTCTTATTTTCAATGATACAATTATGCATATGAAAAAAGGATTTGTTATAACAGCCCTATTGATTTTCTGCTTTTTTACAAGCAATACATTTGCCCAGGATGCAGAACCCAAACGATCACCTGACGAGTTAAGAGAGCTGTTTGGTTTTTGTGATAAACCGATACTGATCAAACTTTTAAAAATTTCTGCTGAAACAGCAGATAAGATTGGCGAAATAGATTACTGGGCCAGATTGCAGCAAGTAAGTATTGATGCCAATACCAATGAAGTATATGCAACCACCGGCGAACTGATGCAGGAAGTAGCCAAAAAATACAAAGCCTTCTTATCTGCCGAGCAGGTAAAAACGGTAATGGATATGAAAAAGGCAAACGCAAATAATCCCACCCCCTGCGCTGCTATCACACTTGAATACAATAAAATATTTGATACCATGTCGCCTCAAAGGGCACTATTGTTGTACAAAACACCTAATCGTAAAGCACTGATAGATAAACTTGGAATCAATGGGCGGCAGGCAGATATGTTGTTTGAAACAGAAGTGTGGAAACAAATTGAATCGCTTACTATTTCAAAAATTCCTGTAACAGATTTTGACAGGATCCGCAGAACAGTGGCCATGCACAAGCAAAGGGAAAGCAGGTATAAAGCGATTGGCTTAAGTGATGAACAAATAGAAACGACGATACAGTTTTTTAAGGAGCACCAATTGGGAAGTAAATAAATACTTCAAAAAAAACGTCATTTCGAACGAAGCGATAGCGAAGTGAGAAATCTCATCACGTGTATGAGATTTCTCACCCTCATTCTTCGGGTTCGAAATGACGTTGTGTATTTAAATATTTACTTCATCTTAAACGATTCCAAAAATTTAGTGGTAAAATTCCCCTTGCGGAAATCTTCGTTTTGCATCAGTTGCAGGTGAAAAGGAATGGTTGTTTTTACACCTTCGATCACATACTCACTCAATGCCCTGTACATGGTATCAATCGCTTCTTCTCGGGTTTGTGCTACGGTAATTAATTTTCCAATCATAGAATCATAATACGGAGGAATTACATAGCCTGCATATACATGGCTATCTACGCGAACACCATGTCCGCCAGGAGTATGCAACACCGTAATTTTTCCGGGTGATGGTCGAAAATCATTATACGGATCTTCTGCATTGATGCGGCATTCGATGGCATGCATCTGTGGTTCATAATTTCTGCCGGATATTTTTTCGCCCATGGCGATTTTGATCTGCTCTTTAATCAAATCAAAACTCACCACTTCTTCGGTAACACAATGTTCTACCTGGATACGGGTATTCATTTCCATGAAATAGAAATTGCGATGCTTATCTACCAGGAACTCGATGGTTCCCACACTTTCATAATTAATGGCAGATGCTGCTTTGATAGCTGCCTCTCCCATTTTCTGGCGCAGTTCAGGCGTCATAAAAGGAGAAGGAGATTCTTCTACCAACTTCTGGTGACGGCGCTGGATAGAACAATCACGCTCACTTAAATGGCAAACATTACCATACTGATCTCCCGCTACCTGTATTTCAATATGTCGAGGTTCTTCTACGAACTTCTCCATATAAATACCATCATTTTTAAATGAAGCAGCAGCTTCCTGCTTAGCGGCACCGTAGGCTTTTTCAATTTCTTCTTCATTCCATACCACACGCATTCCTTTACCACCGCCACCGGCTGTTGCTTTTAAAATAACGGGATAGCCCACCACTTTGGCTAATTCTTTGGCACCTTCCACACTTTCCAATAAACCTTCGCCACCTGGTACTACAGGAACACCGGCTTTGATCATGGTTTCTTTGGCAGTGATTTTATCACCCATTTTATTAATCATCTCTGGCGTTGGCCCGATGAACTTAATACCATGATCGGCACAAATCTGAGAGAATTTGGCATTCTCCGCCAGAAAACCATAGCCTGGATGCACCGCATCTGCATTGGTAATTTCTGCCGCCGCCATAATATGGGGGATGTTTAAATAAGAATCTGCACTTGCTGGTTTACCAATACAAACGGCTTCATCCGCAAACTTTACGTGCAGGCTGTCTTTATCTGCAGTAGAATAAACCGCCACTGTTTTAATACCCATTTCACGACAGGTACGAATAACACGAAGTGCAATCTCTCCTCTGTTGGCAATTAATATTTTTTTGAACATTTAGTTAATTTGAAAATTTGAAAATGGCTCAATAACTCAATGATTCCTATGATAAGTTTGTCTTTGATGTGAGCAAAATTTTTCCCAATATTTTATTGATCTCTTCCAGTTTTTCAATCAATTGTTTGCAATCGGGATAGGTGGGTGAATAGTCACATAACCATAACCAATATTGCGATTCTTCGGCCTCTTAAGCTGCTATTTTCATTTTATGAATAAAATCAGCTTTGCTCTCCGCATTTTGGGCTTCCATGGCATTTGCGCCAATAGAAGTTCCTGATTTGAGTAACTGCCTTGACAAAACATATTTTCTCTTGGTTTCCAGTAACTCACAATACTCTATTATGAGAAGAGAAAAATCAAATGAAAGTTTCAGTATAGGATTTTTGTCAAAAAGCTGCTTTCGCATATTCAATGTTTATGCAAATCTTTTATCGAGACATTGAGTATTGAGAAATTGAGACATTAAAATGGTTCCACCAGAAACAAAGGCTGGTCATACTCTACCGGACTGGCATCATCCACCAGAACTTTTACAATCGTTCCTTTGATCTCTGCTTCGATCTCGTTAAATAGTTTCATGGCTTCAATAATACATACTACTTTACCAGGTGCGATTTCCGTACCAACTTCTGCCAGAATGGGTTTATCCGGAGAGGCCCTTCTATAAAAGGTTCCAATCATTGGGCTTTTAATGGTAATCAGGTTATCAGCTTTAGGTGCAGCAGCAGGGGCAGGAGCTGGCGTAGCAGCAACTGGAACAGGCGCCGCAGCAGCGGTTGTATATACCTGTGGCTGTGGAGCAGCAACGGTTACTACGGCTTCTTCTTTTTGCTTAATGGTTACTTTACCATCCTTATCTTCTATACTGATCTCACCAATATTACTTTTATTGATGATTTTGATTAACTCGTGAATTTGCTTTAAGTCCATAAATGGCAAGTTTTAGGGGTAAAAACAGTGTTTTTGGGTCGATTAGGGGGGCAAAATAGCCTTTTTTTGATAAAACCGGGTATTTTCTTTATTTCCTGTTTCCCTTATTTAGCTTCGAATAAGTACCATAAAAAAGGACAGCGAATAGCTGTCCTTTTTGGGGTTGATTAACAGGACAATCCTATTAAACAAAATAATTATTTTTCTTCTTTCACTCTTTCTACATATGAACCGTCTTTGGTATTTACCCTGATCAGTTCACCATCTTCTACAAAAAGCGGAACCATAACAGTAGTGCCGGTTTCAACCGTAGCGGCTTTAAGGGCGCGGGTAGCGGTATCGCCACGTAGTCCCGGCTCACAATACGTAATACGAAGAACAATTTTTTCAGGAAGTTCCGCACCAATAGGCTGTTCGGTTTCGGTATTGATGAATACAAATACTTCAGAACCATCCATCAGAAACTGGGGCGCATCAATCATTTCTTCTGCCAAAGCAATCTGCTCAAAAGTTTCGTTGTTCATCAGGTTATACCCTGTATCATCCTTATAAAGGAATTGAAAAGCTTTTTTCTCAACCCTAACCGGAAAGATATTTTCTCCACTGTTCCAGGTTTTTTCAATAGAACGTTTGTTATCAACGCCTTTTAACTTGGCCCATACTTTTGCGGCGGCACGGGCGGTTTTGTTTTCACCAAATTCTACTACAGAATATAAGCTGCCGTCTAATTTCAGGATCATACCACGGCTGATGTCGGATGTTGTTGCCATTGTGTTTGTTTTAAATGTAATGTCCTTTACAGACAGGCGCAAAAGTAGGGATTGGCGGGCAAATAGCCGAATGCATGTATGATAACTAGTGAATCAGTTTGAGATTTATCTGTGGATGGTAAGGAATTTTAACTGCAGACCTGCCTGCCGGCGAGGCAGGTTCGCAGATTATAGGCCAATAATCTGCGAATCTGCGGCCTCGGAATTCTAAATTTATTTAATCTGATACATACCGTAATATATAGCGCTAAGCCAGCTGACAATCGCCTTACAATAACCTTCATCTAAAAACAAAGCCATTTCTTCTTATGCAATTGGCAAATACGGGATTGTCTTACTTCATTTATTCAATATTTCGAGTATTAGGCTTTTGTTTTTACCAAGTATTCTATGATACTAAACACAACTGTATATGAAATGTAATCACTGCTTTAACGGAATGATCTGTTAAAAAAATTCACACAATCAGGCTGCAAACCCAAAACAGCGGGTATCTAAGTAAACAGTAAAACCAATTTTATGAAACAACTTCTACGCCTTGCTTATATCCTTTGTTTCCTTTTTTTACAGACACAATTATCAGCCAATACAGTGATTGTAAAAGGAACCGTTACCGATTCGGCCAACCGCCCGGTTGCCAATAGAACCGTAAAAATTTATAGTACCGATAGCAGCAATGGTGGCTGCCTATTATCGCATACAGTAATAACCAATCCAAACGGTTATTACAAAGATACTTTACAGTGTAATGGAGATATCCGTAAACTGGTGATCATGGTTGAGAACTGTAATGGTAATAAGATCAGCTATGAAATAACTGTTGGACTTAACTCCCTGATAGAAAAGAATTTTATTATATGCACCCCACAAACAACAACTGTATACTGCAAGGCAGCATTTAGTTATGTATCGCTTGCAACAGGTGTAAAGTTTAATGCAGCTGGATCTGCAACGGTGAGCGGTGATAGTATTATTAGCCGCACCTGGACCTTTGGCGATAGTTCTGCACCATTAACAGGAAATCGCGTTGATCTAACACATGCTTATACTAAACCAGGCATTTATAAAGTTTGCTTAACCATCAAAACCAAAAGAGGTTGTGAGAGTACTTATTGTGAAACAGTAGTGTATACGCCAGCTTCCAATGATTGTAGGGTGGAAGCTATTTTCTCCACCGAAAAACTGGCTACCAAAAAATTCAGGTTCAAGAGCGCACAAAGTAATACGCTTGCCGGCGATAGCATCTTTCAACGTATCTGGAAATTTGGAGATGGTAGCTCACTGGATGGCAACCAGATAAATCCTTTGAAGGAATACAAAGACACTGGTGTGTACAATGTATGCCTAATTATTAAAACCGTAAAAGGCTGCGAAAAACAATATTGCTTTACACTCAAAGTAAAAGATAGCGTTCCGGGAACAGACCCCAATAACACAAATTGCAAAGCGCAATTCAGTTTTACCAAACAAGGCACAACCGTAAAATTCAGCAGCTTTAATAGTTATGCACCTGTAGGTGATAGTATTATCAGCCGAACATGGATCTGGGGAGATACCACTGCACAACTAACCGGAAACCGCTTCGACCCATCGCACCAATATGCAAAAGCAGGAAAGTATACTGTATGCCTGTACATCAAAACAAAAAAAGGTTGTGAGAATAGAATCTGTGTAGAGATCAAAGTAGAAGATACCACTGTTGCAGTACCTGTAAATTGTAAAGCATTCTTCACTTACAGCATCAAAGATTCGACTATCCGTTTCAATAGCGAAGGATCAAAAGGAACCTCAGACAAAGACAGTATTATCAGCCGTACCTGGTATTATTCAGACAACAGTAATTCAGTATCATTGAGTGGTAATGTGGTGAACCCTTCTTATCAATACAGTAAACCCGGAACGTATACAGTATACCTGCTCATCAAAACCAAATCAGGTTGCGAAAGTAAGTTCTCATTGGCAGTAGTGATACCAGCCCCACCTGTACCTGATAATTGTAAAGCCTTCTTTACTTACAGCATCAAAGACTCTACCATTTACTTTAACAGTGTGGGCTCTAAAGGAACCTCCAACGATGATAGCATTATTAGCCGCACCTGGTATTATTCAGACAGCAGCACTTCTGTTTCACTGGGTGGCAATATCATTACACCTTCTTATAAATACACCAAGCCGGGAACCTATATGGTATACCTGCTTATCAAAACCAAAAAGGGTTGTGAAAATAAATTCTCTTTGCCAGTTGTTATTCCTGCACCACCGGCTCCTGCTACCTGCAAAGCGTATTTCTCTTTCCTTCTACAGGATAAAGCAATTAAGTTTAACAGCCGTGAATCAAAAGCTGCCGGAGAAAAAGACAGCATCATCAGTCATACCTGGTTGTTTGGCGATAGCACTTTGCCAATGCAGGGTAACAGTATTGACCCGCTTCATACCTATACCAAAGCCGGAAAGTATACCGTAACCTTATACATCAAAACCAAATCAGGTTGCGAAAGTAAGTACACGGCTATCGTAACCATCAATACCGTTAACTGTCCTGTTGAAATATCCTTTACCGCTGAACGAATCAGCTTGAAAAAAATACAGTTCAATAGTAGTTTGAGTAAAGCACAACCTGGCGACAGTATCATACAACGCAACTGGAAATTTGGCGATAACACTATTCTTTCGGGCAATGAGCCTAAGCCTGTTAAAGAGTTTTCTTTACTGGGCATTTACAATACCTGCTTACAGGTAAGAACCCTGAATGGATGTGAGGCACAGGTTTGCAAACAGATGGTAGTGCAGGATACTATTAACACACCGCAATCAAGTGTAGATTATATTAAGATCATCAGTATCAATCCAAATCCGGTTATAACCAGAATGATGACAACCATCTACAGCAGAAACAGCAATGTAGAAGCGGAGATCTCTGTGTTTGATATTTATGGAACACGTAAACTTACCGTGAAGAAACTATTGTTGCAGGGAAATAATATGATTGAGATCGGTTGCGAATCTTTATACCATGGCCCTTATTTTCTGAAAGTAACATCTAGGAACGGAAGAGACAGTAAGGCATTTTACAAACTGTAATAAACACACACAAGGGAATTTAAAAAAGGTGATCAGTTATTACATTGATCACCTTTTTTATGAACAGCCAATTGTTAAAAAGATGATAATACAATAATGCTTTGCTAAACCATTGTATCTATTTAAAGTCTATTTATTATTCATCAAACTCAAAAATATTATTTATGAAAAAAATTATTCTCGCCTCTTTATCCGCATTGGTATTTTCTCTGAGTGCTATGTCCCAAACAGCCACCCCGCCTGCATCTGACAAGAAAGGAGACATGAAAGAACTTCGTAAGGATATACATGATGTGCACAAAGACAAAGCTCACCGCCGGCATGAAATCAAAGAAGGTGATAAAGCCAGTGCCAAAGAAATTACCAAAGACATAAGGGCTGACAAAAAAGATATCCGTGAAGATGCGAACGACCTGAGAGCCGATGGTGTAAAACACCCCGTAAAGAAAGCCGAAAAACAAATAATAAGAGCCAGAAGAAATCACAAATAGTTTGTTGCACCGAGTGAGTTTTGTTTGTTGAATAGCCGGTTAATACCGGCTATTTTTTATGCTTATAATCAAGGAGGTTTGTTTACATTGCATGAATGAAAAAAATGCTACTGGTTACCACCATCCTTCTGTTATCGCTTTTAGCGATGGCACATGAGTTTTGGTTATTGCCACAGAAATTTTTTTTCACCATCCGCGAAGTAGCCCTGATCCGATTTAGAGTGGGCGAAAATTTTACCGGGGAGAACTGGAAAGGCACCCGCAATAAAGTGCATCAATTGGAACACTTTACTCCTTCCGGAAAAATCAATGACCTTAGCAACGGACTATCTCAAAACCCAGGTGATTCAATAAGAGTACCCCTTCAGGAAGAAGGTACACACATGATCATCTTCAACAGTACAAATACCTTTATCGAGCTTGAGCCTGAAAAATTTAATGACTATCTCAAAGAAGATGGTCTTGATGCCACTGCCGCTTACCGCAAACAAAAAAAAGAAGACACGAAAAAAGGCACCGAGTTTTACCAGCGAAGCGTAAAAACTTTATTGCAGGTAGGCGGCACTTTATCAAATGCATGTACACAACCTACCTCTTTGCCACTGGATATCATCCCCGTTCAAAACCCGTATGCCATCCCTAATCCTTACCAAACCGGACCGGCCTTTGTTATGTTTCGCATCCTGTTTAAAAATGAGCCCCTGCCCAACGCATTGGTAAAAATCTGGCAACAGGATAAAAGCAAAGGCGTACAAATGCAAACACGCAGAACCAACCGTAGAGGGATGATCAGCATAGAACGCATACCCGGCCCCGTTATGGTTAGCTGCGTTCATATGGAACCTGCCCAAAAAGACTCGGGTGCCGATTGGCAAAGCTATTGGGCCAGTCTGAGTTTTGAATATTCCCTGTTTTTTACCAAAAAACAATAGCCATGGAACCGGTAAGAAAAAAAACACCAAAGTTTGGCCTTTAAACGGTAAACACTAGTCTCTTTTAACCTATTTTTGCCGCGAAATTCAAAATAACAGACACGCACCATGGCAGTATTAGTGAATAAAAACTCGAAGATCATTGTACAGGGTTTTACCGGTACAGAAGGTACATTTCATGCTACACAGATGATCGAATATGGTACCAATGTGGTAGGCGGCGTTACCCCCAACAAAGGCGGTACCACCCACCTTGACAAACCGGTTTTCAATACAGTGGCTGATGCCGTTAAGCAAACCGGCGCCGATGTGAGTATTATTTTTGTACCACCTGCTTTTGCAGCAGATGCCATTATGGAAGCTACCGATGCCGGTATTGAACTGGTGGTTTGTATTACTGAAGGCATTCCTGTTCAGGATATGGTGAAAGTAAAGAACTACATGCTCGGTAAACACACCAGACTGATCGGGCCAAACTGCCCGGGTGTGATCACTGCTGGAGAAGCGAAAGTGGGTATTATGCCAGGCTTTATTTTTAAACCCGGTCGTATTGGTATCGTTTCAAAAAGCGGAACGCTTACCTACGAAGCAGCAGACCAGGCGGTAAAAGCCGGCCTCGGTATCAGTACAGCTATCGGTATTGGTGGAGATCCCATTATTGGTACACCTACCAAAGATGCCGTTGAATTATTGATGAATGATCCGGAAACAGATGGTATCATCATGATTGGTGAGATTGGCGGAAGCATGGAAGCCGAAGCTGCCCGTTGGATTAAAGACAATAAGACCAAACCGGTTGTAGGTTTTATTGCCGGACAAACCGCCCCTCCTGGTCGCCGTATGGGTCATGCAGGTGCCATTGTTGGCGGTGCGGATGATACGGCCGCTGCTAAAATGAAGATCATGGCTGAATGTGGTATTGAAGTGGTTGCGAGCCCTGCGGATATTGGTAAAACCATGGCAGCGATTTTGAAGAAATAATATTTGATTTGATATAAAAAGAGGTTGCCTAAAACAGGCAACCTCTTTTTTTTGCGGATAATGGCACACGCACAATGCAAAAAAATCGATTAACCTGGATAAATCAGCTCAGACCCGTTTTTCCGCATCATTCCTATGCCATTATTCCGCAGTTCAACAACTTGCCGAATATAAGGCACTATTTTTGGTACTCCCTCTGTTACTAAAATGTTTTGTTAAGACAATGTAACTTGTATGTAGTAATCAGCAGACTTGCATCTTTACAAAACGGAAACATCCTTTAATTGAAAACCGGATACATGAGAATACGACTATTTACTTTTTTATTATTGATTGGAGCATCATTGGTGTCAATTGCTCAGAAAACGGATACTGCATTTCAGAAAGAATGGCTGGAGATTGATACGTTGATTATTAAGAATGATTTGACGAAAACGGCGTTGAATAAGGTGAATATCATTTATCAAAAAGCAAAGCTACGGCAATTGTCAGCACAAGTAACCAAAAGTCTTATTTACCGCTATACACTTCAGGATAAAATCACATCCAATGACCCAAATCAAATCGTAAAAAGCATAAGAAACGAAGTTGATTTGTCGAAAGATGAAATACAAAAAGCAATACTTTATTCATTACTTGCCAAGCAATATCGAAGGTATTATACCAATCATCGCTGGAACCTGCTAAGCCGAAAAAATACAGTACAACAAAACAAAGAAGATATTGCCACCTGGAGCGTTGATGATTTCCTAACAGCGATCAATCATTATTATTTATTATCTCTCAAAAACAAAACTCTTTTATTGCAACAAAAAGTAGAGACGTATGATGCGGTGGTTATCAATGGAAACAGTCGCAACTTACGCCCAACAATCTTTGATCTTTTGGCTCACGAAGCTTTGGACTATTTCAAATCCGGCGAAATGTATGTTACAAAGCCTGTAAAAACATTCATCATCACAGACCAAAATACATTGGGATCAATGGATGTTTTCACAAAAGCATCCTTCCCTACAAAAGATAGCAGCTCATTACAATGGGCAGCTATACAGATATTTCAGCAATTATTGCTTGCTCACAAAAATGATGTTGATAAAAACGCCCTGCTAACTATAGATATTGAACGCATTGAATGGATGTATCAACAGGCAAATTTCAACAATAAAGAAATCATTTACCAACAGACACTGGAAAACATAACGGAACAATACAATTCTGTTGCAGTTGCTTCGCAAGCATGGTATCTTTTAGCAAATCTATATGCTAACAAAGCGGCTACTTATGAACCATTGGGTGATACTACTAACCGGTATGCTTATGTAAAAGCAAAACAGATTATAGAAAAAGCTTTATCACTTAACGGTGAAAACACAAACGGAGTAAGTAATCTTAAAAATCTTTTATTGACAATAGAAAGAAAAGAGTTGCGGGTGCAAACAGAAACTGTGAATATTCCACAGAAACCCTTTCGTTCATTAGTAACTTACCGAAATGTTGGCACAATGTTCATACGCATCATTCGTATGAACAGTAATGAAATTTCACGTAATGAAACATGGGATAAAGAATTCTGGCAATCCATAACAAAGCGAAAATCGTATGCAGCCTATACGCAGACCTTGCCAGTTACGAATGACCACCAAACACATTCTGTTGAAATTAAAACAGACGCGTTGCCGCTTGGCCAATATGCTATGCTATTCTCGAATAACGCTTCTTTTAACGACACTTTAGATAAACTTGGGCTACAGTTCTTTACCATTTCAAACATAAGCTATGTACAAAACAAACGTGACTTTTTTGTACTTAGAAGGGACAATGGGAAACCAATTCCCAACACAGCCGTTACAATACTTAAAGGAACCTATAATAGTAAAAGTTCTAAATGGATTGATGAGAAAATTGATGAGAAAATCAGTGATAATAACGGGTACTTTACTTACACCGTTCCACGATACAATTACAATATCAGTTTACAATTTACAAACGGCAATGACAAACTGGACCTGCGTCAACGCGAAGGGCTTTATTACGACAATGATTTTTCCCGCAATACAAATGATAGTGACTATGAAAAAAATAGACGCCTATTCTTTTACACGGATCGCGGCATATACAGATCTGGACAAACTGTATTCTTTAAAGGCATTGCAGTTACCACTGATTCCAAAACAAAGCTGAGTAAACTTTATACTACTAAAAAACCTGTTTTGATCTATTTAAGAAATGCCAATGGTAAAAAATATGACTCGCTTAGTGTAACTCTGAATGAATATGGTTCTCTCACCGGAAAATTTCAAATACCACAAAATGTATTAACCGGCCGTTTTTCTGTTATGACAGAAAACTTTCACCAGGTATTGGCAGAGTTTAATGTGGAAGAATACAAACGACCTAAGTTCAATATAACATTTGAAAAAGCCAAAGGCGCTTATCGCCTGAACGATTCCGTTACCATCATTGGTACCGCCAATGCTTTTGCAGGAAATCATATTGATGGTGCAAATGTTGTTTATTCGGTGAGGCGGAATACGCGGTTCAGGTATGACAACTGGTCGTACAGGAGACCTTACCCATCAACTAATAACCGCGAGATCTCACACGGAGAGATCAATACCGATACGCAGGGAAGATTTACGATTACTTTCAAAGCTTCCGCCGACGATATTGTTGATAAAACGGGCAACCCCTTATTTGATTTTTATGTTTCTGCTGATGTAACTGATATTAGCGGTGAAACACGCAGCAACAATACAACTGTTACCGTTGGTTATTCTTCGATGCTGCTGCAAATTGGCGCACCGAACGTGATAGAAACTGACAGTCTTAAAAACATAAAAATCAGCAGCACCAATCTTTCCTACGAAAAAGAACCGGCAATAGTTAACCTGAAAATATATTCGTTGGTTGCTCCCGAATACGCGGTAAGAAAACGGTATTGGGAAAGACCTGATCAGTTTGTGATGAGCAAAAAAGAATTTGCCAACAATTTTCCAAACGATGAATATCAGGAGGAGTCTAATGTAAATACATGGTCAACCGCTGCATTGGTAGCAGAAGAAACAGTTAACACAAAAGAAAAAGATTCATTTGCAATAGCGTCCGGAACATTACAACCAGGGCATTACCGCATAGAAATTACATCAACCGACAAATACGGTGAAAAAGTAAAAGAGGTAAAATACATCGCCTTGTTCAGTTCAGCGAATAAACGAATGCCTTCCCAAACTTTTCAGTTTAATTATACAAAACAAGGAACGGCTAAACCAGGAGAAAAGGCTACTTTTTTTAGGAGCAGTGTAGCAGAGGATCTGTTCATTATCAGGAAAACAGACAGACCGCGCAGAAAAAATGAGGATTACATTTTATTGGATAAACTTTCCAAATTTGAAACAATTACTTACACACCTGATGAAACGGATCGTGGCGGCGTAGGCATAAGTGAAGTATATGTGTACGACAACCGGGTGTATACGCATGAATACAATGTTACTATTCCATGGAACAATAAAGAGTTAGCAGTAAAATATGCCACTTACCGCGACAAAACAGAGCCTGGTAGTAAAGAGACCTGGACAGTAACTGTTCAGAATGACAAGTACGAAAAAGTGCCTGCCGAATTAATGACGGCGATGTATGATGCTTCACTTGATCAGTTCAAACCAATCGACTGGAATGTTCCTTCTATATGGGAAACACACGGGTCTGAAACAGATTTTACGAGGGTAACTAATTTCAACAGCCAGCAATCGCAGGAAAATTATATTCCCGAAATATTCAAACCTGAATTGTTTATAGCACATGATTATCTTGCAGCGGATGCTTCTGAATTATTGAATAAGAACATCACGCGATGGTTAAACGATAGCACTGTGTACGTTTCGATTGGGAACCATTTTCAAAATTATAATTTTGCTGAATATGGAGCGCAGTTGGGGACCAATTCAGGTGCTATCAAAATCAGAGGGATGGCATCCAGGGATCAAAACAAATCAAAATCACCAGTTGCCTTCTTAGATGGGAATGCACTAAAAGAGGTATCTCTCGCTAAGTTAACTCCGCCACAAATAGTTGCTGATGAAGAAGTAAAAAAAGAAGAAGAAGAATCCAAAACCGGTACACCCAATATTATTACCCGCAAAAACTTTTCCGAAACCGCTTTCTTCTTCCCCCAACTCTATGCCGATTCTACGGGCAGTTTTCAATTCAGTTTCACCATGCCCGAAGCATTAACCCAATGGAAATGGATGAGCCTTGCACACACGAAAGACCTGGCCTTTGGTATTCAATCCGCGAATATTGTTACACAGAAAAAACTGATGGTACAACCCAATGCGCCAAGGTTTTTACGTGAAGGAGATCATATTGAATTCAGTTCTAAAATTGTAAATCTGTCTGACAAAGAAGTTACCGGGCAGGTAAGTTTAGAACTGGTGGATGCAACAACCAATACTTCTGTAGACGGATGGTTTCAGAATATTTTTCCTTCGCAATATTTTTCTGTAGAAGCGGGACAAAGTTTTGCGGTTAAATTTCCCCTGCAAATTCCGTTCAGTTTTAATCGTCCACTTACCTGGCGTATTAAAGCAAGGGCTGGTGAGTTTAGTGATGGGGAAGAAAACAGTTTGCCAGTTCTAACCAACCGCCAATTGGTTACAGAAAGTTTACCGCTATTTCTGCCAACAGATACAACACAAAAATTCAGCTTTGACAAACTGATAAACAATACCAGCGAAAGCTTAACGCATGAGGCACTAACGATCGAATTCAGCACAAATCCTGTTTGGTATGCTGTAAAAGCCTTACCGTATTTAATGGAATATCCCTACGACTGTGCCGAACAAACCTTTAACCGTTTTTATGCAAATGCACTGGCTGCATGGATTGTAAACAAAGACCCAAAAATTAAAAAAGTATTTGAGCAGTGGAAATCTGATACTGCTTCTTTAAAAAGTAATCTGCAGAAAAATGAAGAATTAAAACAAACCTTATTACAGGAAACCCCTTGGGTATTTCAGGCAGAGAGCGAAGAACAGCAACAAAAAAATATGGCTTTATTATTCGACCTCATTAAACTAGGTAAAGAAACAGAAAGCATTTTACAAAAACTGTTTCAACTGCAATTACCCAATGGCAGCTTTAGTTGGTTTAAAGGTGGCAATGAAGACAGGTTCATGACCAATTACATACTTACCGGTATAGGAAAATTAAAACGCCTGGGTGCATTACCTCCCGAAACAAGTGCTGCTATCAGACCTATGTTGCTAAAAGCCATTCAGTACATGGACGAAAAAAATGAAGAAGATTATAACTGGCTGGTAAAAAACAAAGCTGACCTTAGTAAACAACATATCGGTTCAACCCAAATTGACTACCTGTATATGCGCAGTTTTTTCAGAGATTTGGCACAACAATCTCCGGTAGCTTACCAATATTATTTTACCCAGGGCAAACAATTCTGGAACACACAAAATACTTTTTACAAAGCAAAACTGGGGTTGATCTATTATCGCAATGCAGAAGAAAAATTTGCTTCAACGAGTATTTTGCCAGCATTATTGGAAAATACCATTACGGATAGTAAACAGGGCATGTATTGGAAAACAACGTATACGGGCTACTGGTATGCGTCTCCCATAGAACACCAGTCGATGATGATTGCTTTTTTCTCTGAGCTTGCTCAAAATAAAAAAGACAACACACTTAACAAAGACCTGGATGCCATGAAAACATGGCTATTATTAAACAAACAAACCAATCACTGGAAAACAACCATTGCCACAGCAGATGCCTGTTATGCTTTGTTATTGAATGGTACCGACTGGTTGCAAACAGAAAAGAAACTAACCATACAACTCGGTAAAACAGTGATCAATAGCAATAACGAAAAAACCGAAGCCGGTACCGGTTACTTCAAAAAAAGAATTGATGGAAAATTGGTTACCCCCGATATGGGAAAGATTGTTGTAAGTACGAAGTCAGAAGTACGAGGTACGAATAATAAGACAAGTCAATCACCGGCATGGGGAAGTATTTATTGGCAGTACTTTGAAGACCTTGATAAAATCACACCATCCGTATCTCCTTTATCACTCACCAAAAAATTATTTGTTGAAAAAAATACTGACAGAGGTATTGTTCTTAACCCAGTTAATGAAGGCGATGAACTAAAAACAGGCGATAAAATTATTGTACGCATAGAACTTCGCAGCGATCGTGATATGGAGTACCTGCACCTGAAAGATATGCGCGCTTCTGCAATGGAACCGGTTAATGTACTAAGCGGATACAAATGGCAGAATGGATTGGGCTATTATGAAAGCACAAAAGATGTAAGCAGTAATTTCTTCATCAGTCATTTAGCTAAGGGCACTTATGTGTTTGACTATCCTTTGTTCATAACGCATACAGGGCAGTTCTCAGTTGGCATTGCCACCATACAAAGTATGTATGCACCGGAATTCACAAGTCATTCTGCCGGCATTAAAATACGTGTAGCCAATTAAAAACTGCGCCTTTGCGCCTTTGCGAGAATATTTCACGCAAAGGCGCAAAGGCGCAGTTTTTTTTTACGGGAAGACTATATGAAAAGCAAGATTCGTTGAAAATTATTTTTATGGCATCTTTGTAACCATGAATGTTGATTACCTAATTATTGGCCAGGGCATTTGCGGAACCTTTCTTAGTCATGAACTGATTAAAGCCGGGAAAACGGTATTGGTAATCGATGAAAGCAAACCACACTCCTCTTCTAAAGTAGCCAGTGGTGTTATCAACCCCATAACCGGAAGAAGAATGGTAAGAACCTGGCAAATAGAAACGCTGATGCCATTTGCTATTCAGGCATACCAGGCATTCGGAAAAGAATTGGAGGTACCCTTAATTCGTCAATGCAATATACTCGACTTTCATCCCACTCCGCAAATGGTATTGGCATTTGCAGAAAGGCAACCAATAGAAAATGAATACCTGCGCTATCCGGATAATCCCGATCAGTGGAGAAAATATTTCAATTATGATTTTAGCGTGGGAGAAATTAATCCCTGCTGGCTGGCAGATCTTAACACACTTCTTTCTAACTGGCGTTCCGTTTTAAAAGAACACAGCCAGTTACTGGATACCCGTTTTATACTGGATGATTGTATCATACAAAAAGAATCAATTACCTATAACGGAACCTCTGCGCAAAAAATTATTTTCTGCGATGGCGTGGCGGGTTTTGAGAATCCATATTTCCATCTGCTTCCCTATGCAAGAAACAAAGGACAAGCATTGATCGTTCGCATTCCGGATCTGCCCAGAACAAATATTTTTAAACAGGGCATTACCGTAGTACCTTGGCAGGAAGATTTGTTTTGGATAGGTTCTACCTATGAGTGGGACTTTGCTGACCTTAACCCCTCCCCTGATTTCAGAACCAAAACAGAAACGCATTTACAACATTGGTTACAACTACCCTTTGAAACGGTTGACCATATAGCAGCTGAACGCCCCGCCAATATGGAGCGCAGGCCGTTTGTAGGATTACATCCCGTAATGCCATCGGTAGGTATCTTTAATGGCATGGGAACCAAGGGTTGCTCACTGGCACCTTATTTTGCCGATGCTTTTACCAATGCACTCGTTAACGATATTCCCCTTATGCCCGAAGTAGATGTGCGCAGGTTTACAAAGATTTTAAGCCGCTGATTCATCACAAAAAATTAATATTGCATCATTCCAATCACTTCTAACGCAGGATGAATGAATACTGGTGCTTCTACCCAAACAGAACAAAAGGCAAGCAATAGCTATGCCATCCCACAGAAATACCGGAAAATGGAAAACCTGCACATTGTATTCTGGTTGTTTAAAGATGTTGCCTGGTGCATGGTGTGGCGGCCTTTGGGTATTGCCATGATCATTCCTACACTGATCATTGCCATCATCATTTCATGGCGTACGCGGCAGTATATGTCTGAACTCTGCCATAACCTTGCCGTAACTTTCTGGATCAGTGCCAACTCTTACTGGATGATCAGTGAGTTTCTTCATTTTGATGCCATACCACTGTTTGGTGATTTTACGTATAAGCAACTCGCATTAATACCATTTACTATTGGAATACTGATATTAGCCTTCTATTACGGCTATTGGAAACCCCGCCACAAGAACGAACTTGAAACATTGTAGCAAAAATGCCGCAAAAATTGCCATTTTACCGCTCATCAAACATACTTTACCACTTGTGAAACCGCAAGTCCCGCTTGACACGGTTCCTCTTTACCAATTGCCCCCGTTCGATATATCTTTACCGGATCAAAGTAAATGGAGCCTCGCTCCCATGACATATGAACCACTTGCTCGAATTCCTGCTTTTTAGATTTCGTCAGCACATCAAACCACCGGGGAACTAAAATCCTCCGTTTCACCAACCTTCCTTACAAAGAAAAAGGTAACTCATTACTGCATCCATAGCTGCTATTCGCAACTACAGTACAGCGTTGTATTTACCCTTATCTTTCCAATGGCAGCCGTACCGCAATACTGCGGAAGTGAAACCGTATGAACAACTTTACAAACTGACTACTTATGCAAAAGAAAATGAAACCAATCGTTTTGGCGATTTTGGGAGGCGCCGCTTTATTATTGCTGTTCTCCTGTAAAAATAAAAATGAAGACATTACCCAAACCGTTAACAAAAACGGATCCGTTGAATCTGCCATAGAGGTAGAACACCTGGATAGTTTGCACGACATATTGATTACCACACATAAGGTATGGACAAAAAATATGTTGGAGAAAACAGTGATCTACCGGGATACCTTGCCTACATTAGGCATGGAAACCACCATTGCAGAAAATGAAGAAGGTGATACCAAAAATGTACGGGTGAAAAAAGATTACGAAATCTTTATCACCATTAAGTAAACGCATGGCAATGAAAAAATCGAAATACATAGAACTGGTATTGATTACCGCTGCATTGGCCAGTTGTAACCAACCCAAAAAAGACTGGGACGATAATAATAAAGTTCACTTACGAAGTGATACCACGGCACCCTATACCCGCGTACACCACAGTGGTGCCGGCATTGGTACTGCCTTGTTGTGGTATTATGCTTTTCGTCCCTATGGTAATTATAGAAATGGCGAATACAGAAGAGCGGGTTATTATTCCGGTGGCATCAGCAGCTTTTCAAATATTGGTAGAAATGGATTCAAATCAGCAGTAACCAGAGGCGGGTTTGGACGAAGTGGCTTTAGTGTTAGCAGTTAGAAATATGGAATGTTTATTGAACAAGCAGAACATAATCGTTTGACATTCGACATTCCTTGTTCGACATTTATTATTCAAATTCTTTTACAAAAAAAATATTTTTAAGAGCCCTCATCTATGAAACGAATCACCACCACACCCAGAAATCACTGGCAGGCCGAAGTAGAAAAACTGGGCTTTGGTTTTCATACAACCGATCTTCCTTACTGGGATGAGCGTGTGTATTATACTTTTGAGATGCAGGAAATTATTGCCATTGAGAAAGCCACTGCTGAATTATGGGATCTTTGTCTGGGTGCCGTTCAGCATGTAATGGATAATAACCTGTATACAAAATTTGGCATACCGGAATGGATGGTTCCGCAGATAACAAAAAGCTGGACAGAAGATCATCCCTCTATCTATGGACGTTTTGATCTCTGTTATAAAAACGGCGAAATAAAATTATTGGAGTTCAATGCCGATACGCCTACCAGCTTGTATGA
Organism: Sediminibacterium sp.; assembly: GCA_965283715.1. Classification (GTDB taxonomy): domain Bacteria; phylum Bacteroidota; class Bacteroidia; order Chitinophagales; family Chitinophagaceae; genus Sediminibacterium. The sequence goes on from CBDIPL010000004.1 coordinate 68,550, forward strand.
AGCAGGTATTGTACAATGGTTCTGGTTGAAAGATATGGACGCTAACAAAGACCAGTTCAACAGTATTCACGAAAAGATGATTGCTTACTGGAAATATTTGAAAAATTATTTACAACCCGGCATTCTGCACTTTACCTGTTTAAAAGAAACACTGGAAGATCTGACCAATACAGAATACATCAGAGACTGCGCCATACAGGCGGGCATTGAAACCAAGCTGGTTTTTATTGATGATCTGGGTTGGGATGAAGACAACAAAGTATTTATTGATCTGGAAGATGTTCCGGTAAAAAATATTTTCAAACTTTACCCATGGGAATGGTTGCTGAGTGAGGACTTCGGAAAAAAAATACCGGAAGACACCAACCATGCATTATGGATAGAACCCGCATGGAAAATGATTTTATCCAATAAATCTATCTTACCCATTCTATGGGAATTGTATCCCGATTGCCCCTACTTATTGCCAGCCTATTTTGAAGAAGGCAAACTGACCAACTACGTAAAGAAACCTATCCTCTCACGCGAGGGAGCCAATATTGATCTGGTGATGAAAAACATTTCTCTTGAAAAAACAGAAGGTGTGTATGGTGCAGAAGGATACATTTATCAGGAATTGTTTACGCTACCCAACCATTCAGATCATTACCCGGTAATCGGGAGTTGGATCATTGGCCAGGAGCCAGCCGGCATGGGTATCCGCGAAGCAAATACATTGGTCACAGATAACAAAAGCCGCTTCGTACCCCACATGATCCTTTAATCCCGCTTAGCGATCCTTTGCGACCTCGCGCCTTCGCGGTTATTTTTTACCGCCAAGACACGAGGACGCAAAGGAAAACGAAGAAAATTTAATATCGCCTAAATACATACTTTGATATTAACCCGCCATTGTAATTAGTAGCAATGATCTTGTTCCCTGTAAATATCACATCATCAAAATACAGGTCTGCTGAGCCATGTGTGTAACTATCGTACACATGTATTTCAAAACTATCATGCAGATCATTATAGTAATCTCCATACTGGTCATAATAACCCGAAGAAACCGTACGTAATAACCAACTACCCCGCATCAGGCTATATCCATCATCGTATTGCGCAGAACCATTGTTGTAAAAATCAAACACACCGTTTTCCAGTCCGGTATTAAAGTAATACCAGCCATTACCTTTAGACCGCAACGATTCACTCAACACCCATGAACCAGTTACAGGAGATCTATCTGCAACAACTACAGATTTTACACAGCTTTGTGTAAAGAATAACACAAACAAGAGGGATAAGTAAAGTAGACTTCTTTTCATACAAAAGGTATTAGGTTACAAAATCAATACACAGATATGTATCCAATTCTGAAACCAGAAATACCATTATGAAAAAAATGGATGGCTTTTAAATTTTATTTAACAATTCAAACCTTGAAAGCGAAAAATTTTTTGAATTGCTCTCGATAAAAAAATCTCTGCGAAAACTCCCTGCCCTCTGCAGCTCCGCGGTTAGATGAGTTTATATCAATCACGCAGACGCCGCATAGTTATTGTTTTCGCATATTTACTCCCACTTAATAAAAGAAGCCAATACCGTTGTACCAAAACCCAATACCGCTATCAATGTAAATGACCAGCGCAAACTAAAGGCTTCTGCCATAAAACCCACTACTGGCGGACCTAATAAAAACCCAAGGAAACCAATTGTAGATACAGCAGTTAGCGCTACACCTGCCGACATAGTTTTAGATCTTCCTGCGGAACTATATACCAATGGCACAACAGAAGAAACACCCAACCCAACCAATAAAAATCCAATGGTTGCTGAAACCACGGTAGGAAAAATAACGGCGACTAATAAACCGATGGTAATGATGATACCACTGCCCTGCAACACTCTTTGCTTGCCAATTTTTGTTACCACAATATCACCGATGAACCGTCCACCAGCCATCGTTCCCATAAAAGCGGCATAGCCCAGCGTGGTTAATTCCTGGGCACCTCCACTACTTTTTGAAAATATACACCACTCCAATCGAACATGGTTCCTTCGCAAACCATACAACTAAATGCAATCAATCCTAATTTTAATAACATACCATCCGGCTTTACAAACAAAGGTTGATCGGGATGGCCAGCATCTTGCTCCAATGCAAAACCTCGAATCAAAAACACACTAATTACAGATCCGGCACACACAAAACAAAAATGTATAAAGGGAGAAATATTGTTCGACACCACAAAGGTACCGATAGCAGCACCCGTAAACCCCGCCAGGCTCCAGATGCCATGAAAAGAAGCCATAATAGAACGACCATATAAAGATTCAACCCCAACGGCCTGTGTATTGATAGAAATATTACAAAAATTACCCAATAGTCCAAACAGAAATACAATGGGCACCAATTGCCAAACATTATTGGCCAATCCAATAAAGGTTAACACAACCGGATAACAAACAGCGGCAATGGTTACCATTTGCTTGCTGCCATACTTAGCAACCAGCCATCCTGATAAAGGCAAACTCAACATAGAGCCCAAAGGCAGGGCAAACAGCACACCTCCCAATGCCCCATCACTTAATTGCAGTTTGGCTTTGAGATCGGGTATACGGCTTGCCCAACTGGCAAAACTCAATCCAGCAATAAAAAAGAAAGCCGCCACAGCAGCCCGATTGGCCCTTTTTGAAACAGTGGCTTCGATCATGAGAACAAAGATGCTACCAAAATCAGAAACTGCCCGCTTTTTCATAAGGAAATAGCCTAATTCAGGCAGCTTTCGGCATTTCGGTTATATTTGCCTCCCGGGTGAGGGGTGAATTGTGAGGCGTGAATCGTGAAAATATGCTTTCACTCACAACTCACCACTAACGACTCACTTTTTACGAATTAAGCAATCGAAAAAATAAACAAGTTATATGTATCGTTCGCACACATGTGGAGAATTACGAATTAGTGAAGTAGGTAAAGAAGTTACGCTGGCAGGCTGGGTTCAGACAGTAAGAAAATTTGGTGCTATTACGTTTGTAGATCTGCGAGACCGTTATGGCATTACCCAATTGTTATTGGGCGAAGAATTGAATGGCTTGCTGGATGCCAATCCACTGGGAAGGGAATTTGTTTTACAGGCAACAGGTAAGGTTTCTGAAAGAAGTAATAAAAACGCAAACATTGCCACAGGCGATATCGAACTAGCTGTTACTTCATTCAAAATTCTAAATAAATCTGCTATTCCCCCTTTCACCATTCAGGATGATACGGATGGAGGTGATGATATACGCATGAAATACCGCTTCCTGGATCTTCGCAGAAATGCGGTAAAGAAAAACCTGGAACTGCGTTATGCGGTTAACCGTTCTGCCAGAAACTACCTGCATGAAAATCATTTCATGGATATTGAAACACCTTTTCTAATTAAATCCACACCGGAAGGTGCGAGAGATTTTGTGGTTCCGTCCAGAATGAATCCCGGGCAGTTTTATGCATTGCCGCAATCGCCACAAACTTTTAAACAATTATTAATGGTAAGCGGTTACGATCGCTATTACCAGATTGTAAAATGTTTCAGAGATGAAGACTTGCGTGCAGACAGGCAACCAGAGTTTACCCAGATAGATTGTGAGATGGCTTTTGTAGAGCAGGAAGATATTTTGAACATGTTCGAAACCCTGATCAAACGAATCTTTAAAGATGTTAAGAATATAGATTATACCGAGCAGGTAGAACGCATGACATGGGAAGATGCCATGTGGCAGTTTGGAAATGATAAACCCGATATCCGTTTTGGCATGCAGATAGCCAATCTTAAATCTGCTTTTTTAAAAGGTGGAAAAATTGAGGCAACTGGTGAACTGATCAATGGTGCGGGCTTTGGTGTATTTGATAATGCAGAAACGGTTTTGGCCATTGCCGCTCCGGGTTGCAGTGAATACACGCGCAAACAAACCGATGAATTAACAGAGTGGGTTAAACGTCCGCAGATTGGTATGCAGGGATTGGTGTATATCAAATGCAATGCAGACGGTACCTTTAAAAGCAGCGTAGATAAATTTTACACAGAAGATAAATTAAAAGCCATTTCAGCAGCAGCAGGTGCCAAAGCCGGTGATCTTGTTTTGATATTGGCTGGGCGCGAAGAAAGAACACGTAAAGCCACCAGCGAACTACGTTTGGAAATGGGTAAAAAATTGGGCTTTCGTAAAGACGATGAATTCAAACTCTTGTGGGTACTGGATTTTCCGTTATTTGAATATGCAGAAGAGGATAACCGTTGGGTTGCCCGCCACCATCCGTTCACATCGCCTAAACCAGATCAGATATCTGTAATGATTGATAACAATCCATTGATTGAAAATGCGGAAAAATATTTAGATCACCCCTATGCCAATATCAAAGCCAATGCGTATGATATGGTTTTGAATGGCAATGAAATTGGCGGAGGATCTATCCGTATTTACCAGCGTGAGCTGCAGGAAAAAATGTTTGCTGCATTGGGTATGAGTGATGAAGAAGCCTTACATAAATTCGGTTTCTTATTAGGTGCTTTTGAATATGGTGCACCACCGCATGGCGGTATTGCTTTTGGGTTTGACCGTCTTTGTTCTATTCTCGGCGGCAGTGAAAGTATTCGTGATTTTATTGCCTTCCCTAAAAATAATAGCGGACGCGATATTATGCTAGATGCTCCAAGTACGATTGATGATAAACAATTTGACGAGTTACAGATTAAGTTGAATTTGAAAGGATAAATCAATTTTTTGTTGGCCGCAGATTCGCAGATTATTTCAACTGAAATCTGCGAACTGCTACTTTACAACAAGAGAGGTACCCTGTGATAACTTAAATAGATTTACAGGGTATAGATTTAACTACTAGAATGACTGAATAGTAGGAACATCGCCTTATGCGGTAACCGAGGATCATCTGCAAGAGACATGGCGGAGAACTAAATTTATTTCGCAGCAATTGTAATAGAAAACGGCACCTTCTTAGTAGGCAAACACATCCCATCCTTATCATTACAAACCACATAAGTAATCAACCCTTTTACAGAAGTATTCACCCTTGATCTAATGGTTATTGTTTGAAAAAAATCAACCTGCTTATAATAATAGTTAAGGGTTAATTTCAAATTGGGATCATTTTCTTTTTTCAAGTCTCCCAATTCTTTTACTTTCCCTTCGAGCTTCACAATGGGGTTTGGTGTAAAATTGACAAGGGTATTCATGAACTTCACGCCCGCATCCTGCGAATACAAATGCCAGAAAGGATTTATGGTTGCTTTGATATGTAATTCATATACTTTGGGTCCAACTTTTTTAGCTTCAAAAGTCCAGCTAACCGGGTTCTCTGATGTTGCATGAGCAGTTGCGCAAATCAAGATCAGTAGAGAAAAAAATGAAGAAGCTTTTTTCATGCATGTATGCTTTTCGATACCATAAATGTATTTCTTTTTTATCCCCTATTGGTTTCGTTTTGTTTTTCCCTTAACTTGTAGCTGTTGCTCGTCCAAATCCAACTGGGTGGCAACATTTTTATTTGTACCTGACCATACAAATTAACTGCATATGACCGGAGACCTTCTCTTTAAGCAATACCCTGTTGTGCCCCATATCTGGGACGAAATGAAACATGCAGAACAGATCAGACAACAATACCATTCCATTTATGAGGCCATCAGTAAACTAAACCTGCATGATCTGCAGCAGAAAGACAGGCTGGCCAGTGAACTCTTTATGAGCCAGGGCATCACCTTCACCGTTTACAGTGATAATGAAGGCATTGAAAGAATTTTTCCGTTTGATATCATTCCACGCATTATTACCTCCACCGAATGGGCTCATATTGAAAGCGGTATCAAACAAAGGTTGAAAGCACTTAATCTATTTCTGAAAGATATTTACAATGAACAGCAAATCATTAAAGACAATATCATTCCTGCCGCACTGATTGCTTCCTGTCCGCATTTTACCAGAGAAATTTTTGGTATACAAGTGCCGTATGATATTTACGTTCACATAGCCGGCATTGATTTGATACGTGGCGATGATGGGGATTTTTATATTCTGGAAGATAACCTGCGCACCCCTTCTGGTGTATCATACATGCTGGAGAACAGAGAAGTTACCAAACGCATCTTTCCCGATCTGCTGGCCAACAGTAATGTGCGCATGATTAATAATTACCCATTAATATTACACGATAATTTAATGGCACTCTCACCACGGGCAACAGAAAATCCGGTAGTGGTTTTGTTAACGCCCGGTGTTTTCAATTCTGCGTATTTCGAACATACGTTTCTTGCCAGGCAAATGGGTATCCCATTGGTAGAGGGCCGTGATCTGGTGGTGGATAACCAGAAAGTATATATGAAAACTACCGCCGGGTTAAGTCAGGTGGATGTGATTTACAGAAGAGTGGATGATGAATTTTTAAACCCACTGGTATTCAAGCCCGATAGTGCATTGGGTGTGCCCGGTTTAATCAGTGCTTATCGCAAAGGCAATGTGGCTATTGTAAATGCATTAGGTAATGGCGTGGCTGACGATAAAGCAGTTTATGTTTATGTACCCGCCATGATCAAATATTATCTGAACGAAGAACCCATTTTGAAAAATGTACCCACCTATCAGATGAAGAATGATGATGAAAGAGAACATGTGTTTGCCAACATGGAAAAAATGGTGATCAAAGAAACCAATCAATCCGGGGGCTATGGTATGGTAATGGGCAACAGTGCTACCAAAGAAGCGCTGGAAGCTGCAAAACTGGGTATTCTGGGTAATCCACGGAACTTTATTGCACAACCCATTATATCACTTTCTACCGTTCCTTGTTTATTGGATGGAAAATTACAACCCAGGCATGTGGATCTCAGACCCTATGCCTTATGTGGCCCTAATGGAATAGAAGTGGTTCCAGGCGGATTAACTCGTGTTGCTCTTCGCGAAGGATCATTAGTGGTTAACTCTTCGCAGGGAGGAGGCAGTAAGGATACCTGGGTGGTGGATATGCCATCGTGAGTCGTGAATCGTGAGTGGTGAGTAAAGGTTTTGTTTCACTCACGATTCACGAATGACGATCACCACTTACGAAAATTGAAAACACTACAACTATAACCTATGCTCAGCAGAATCGCCGACTCTTTATTCTGGCTTCACCGATACATGGAAAGGGCCGATGGAATGTTACGTTTGTTGAAAACGAGTTATATACTCTCGTTTGATAAAGTGCAAGCAAGTGGTATTACCTGGGAACCAGCCCTGAAAATTTTTACTTTACTATCAAACGAAGAAATTGAATCATTAAAAAAGAATGATGCGGCTGTATTGCAATACATGATCACCGATACGGCTAACCTTAATTCTTTAAAAATAATTGTTACCAAAGCCAGAGAAAATGCACGCGGGGTGCAGGATCAGATCACCAAAGAAGTATGGGAGCAGGTAAACCATTTGTACCATATGGTCAATCATCCTACTTTATCAGAAAAATTATCAGGTCCAGATGCCATTGTAGTAATTGATGCACTTATCACAAGCAGTGACCAATTCTGTGGTATCACGGATAGCACCATGCCCCGCGGTCAGGGATGGAATTATATGAACCTGGAAAATTTACAGAGCGTTGTTTGCTTACTGTAGAATTTACCAATACTTTTTTCAAAAAAGTGAATTACGATTTTTCCAATGAACAGGATATTTTGTTCTGGCGAAGTTTGTTACTTGCCTTATCCGGATATGAACTGCATTTAAAAAACTACAGCAACCAGAACCACAACAGCAATGTGGCACAGCAGGTATTGTTTGATAAAAATTTCCCCCGTTCTTTGCACTACGCATTGGAAAGGGCCAATAAGTATCTGTGTGAAGTAACAGAATCTAATCCTGTAGAAGGTACACCTCCTTTGTGTCGTTCATTTGGCAGGCTGCACAGTTCTGTAAAATTTGCAGACCTTGCCCTTGTAGCAGAAACCGGAATGGAAACTTTTCTGAAAGAGATCAGGTATGAGTTGAATGAATTTAGCAGGATGTTGGGACAGACCTATTTTTCGTATGCGTAAACAAAACAAGCATGCCCATTTTTAAGATTCACCACATTACCAAATACGAATACGATAGGCCGGTAAAAGAAAGCATGAACAATATCATGATCTATCCTTTTCAATCAGCTGACCAGGAAGTATTGCAGCATGAATTACTTATCACGGATAAGCCTGAAGTATATACGTATATTGATTACTGGGGCAACAAAACCGGAACCTTTAATGTACTACGTCCGCATAGAGAATTGGTGATTGAAAGTAAGCTGTTGATCCGAACATTGTTGCCTGAAACATTATCTGTTCCTTTTAATACCTTTGGTAAAGATGTAGAAGCCGTTGCTTATAATGATCTTCATCTGTTGGAACTGGAAAGGGTTTCTTACATAAAGGCACTCACACAAATGAAGCAATATGTAGCTGCAATTAACCAATCTGGAAAAGACATTCGCACCATTGTAGAAGATACCTGCCGTTTTATTTTTACCGATTTTACCTATATCAAAGGCATTACTACCATTGAGACCACCGTAGATGAAATATTAGAAAAGAAAGCAGGCGTTTGCCAGGATTTTGCACACGTTATGCTCGAACTTTTACGTATGATGGGCATTCCTTCCAGGTATGTGAGTGGTTATATTTGTCCTAATAAAAATGGTATGCGTGGTGAAGGTGCTACCCATGCATGGGTAGAAGCATTTATTCCGGGCTTTGGCTGGGCGGGAATTGATCCCACGAATAATGTATGGGCTACCAACCACCATGTACGGTTGGCAGTTGGCAGAGACTTTGCAGATTGTACACCGGTAAAAGGATCTTTTAAAGGACCGGCCCGCCAATCACTTTCGGTATATGTATCCGTTGGTTATGAAGATGGAGAAATTTTTGAAGAGCTTACCAAAGTGCAGTTAGAAAAGCAATCAGCTACGGATGTTCCTGAAATAATTATTGATACCTTTGGGGGGCAGCAACAACAATAACAGCCTGCCTACCCAATGAAGCAATTAACCATATTCAGGATCTTGACGTTTATTTTATTACCCATCGCTGCCATGTTTGGCTTTATTGATTTTCTATTATTATTCTCTGCTCTGGCCAACCCTGCTTTATTACTGATGGTGTTTTTACTGGCGGCTTTTGTGATGTACACTTTCGCCAGTTTAAAATTTCTCACCAAAGGAATTGATATTGAGAGACCCTGCAAAACTTCTTTAAAAGACTGGATACGTGTAAACGCATTTGTTTCTTTCTTTCTTGGCTTTATGCTTTTGCTAAATGCGGTGAGTATTTTATTTATGGGTGATATCAGTCTCAGACAGTTCATTGCCCAGTTCAGAGAGTCGCAACCCAACATCCCACCCATGTTAACGCCAGAACTGTTTCTTAGCATTTTAAAATCGATGGCCTATTTTATGCTCGTAGTAAGCATCTTATTGCTCAGTCATATTATACTCAATTTTAGAATGCTCAAACAATATGGTTATTTGTTTGAAGTTCCACGTGCAGAATAAGCATTTACGTCCATCCGAAAACCTTTAGTACCTCTTTTAAAATTTCACTACTTTTCAGGTGTGAATACATCTATTCCTTTAGCAGAACGAATGCGCCCGGTGGTACTAGACGACCTTGTGGGACAGGAACATCTAACCGGCAAAGGAAGTATCCTTCGCAACTCAATTGAACAGGGTCGCATACCTTCTATGATATTGTGGGGTCCACCTGGCGTTGGTAAAACCACGATTGCCAATATCATTGCACATAGTTTACAAGCTCCTTTTTTTCAACTGAGTGCCATTAGCAGCGGGGTAAAAGAAGTGCGCGAAATAATTGAAGAGGCCAAACAGCAAAAAGGAACTATTTTATTTATTGATGAGATCCATCGCTTTAACAAAGGCCAGCAGGATGCTTTGCTAGGCGCAGTTGAAAAAGGCATCATCACTTTAATTGGTGCCACTACAGAAAACCCTTCCTTCGAAGTAAATAGTGCATTACTCAGTCGCTGTCAGGTATATGTTTTAAAAGCATTGCAGGAAAAAGACCTCATCAATTTATTACAACAGGCCATTGATAAAGACGAAACCATTCGGCAACAAAACATTCAACTAAAAGAAACTGAAGCCCTGCTTACGATTAGTGGTGGCGATGGCAGAAAATTATTAAACCTGTTTGACCTCGTTATTCATACACCCTTTTCAGAAAACACATCTACAATAAAAAATACAGCACCCGGTTTAATCATTACAAATGCATTGGTAATGCAGGTGGCACAGAAAAAAATTGCGTTGTATGATAAACAGGGCGAACAGCATTACGATATTATTTCGGCTTTTATTAAAAGCATGCGCGGTAGCGACCCCAATGGGGCTTTGTACTGGCTGGCTCGTATGATAGAAGGTGGAGAAGATGTAAAATTTATTGCCCGGCGCATGCTCATTTTTGCCAGTGAAGATATTGGCAACGCCAATGCCAATGCCCTGTTATTAGCCAATGCTACGTTTGATGCCGTATCTAAAATTGGTTACCCAGAAAGTCAGATCATTTTATCGCAATGTGCCAGTTACCTAGCTTCTTCTCCCAAAAGCAATGCAGCCGTAACTGCCATTGGTGCTGCACTGAGTGCTGTTCAAAAATTTGGCGACCTGCCGGTACCGTTACATATCCGCAATGCACCCACGAAACTGATGAAGGATATGAATTATGGAAAAGGCTACCAATATTCACATTTGGGAGAAGGCAATTTTCTGGATCAGGAATACCTTCCTGAAAAAATAATAGGTACCACATTCTACAATCCCGGCAACAATGCACGAGAAAATGAATTGCGCAAATTTTTACGTGAAAGATGGAAGGGGAAATATGGGTATTAAACCATTAAAGAAGACCTGATGTTTCAATTTAACAAACGATATTTTGGTATTGCTCTTTTATTATTCTTCACTGAAGTATTGATTGCAGTCTTTGTGCGCGACAATTTTGTACGCCCTTATTTTGGAGACTATTTGGTAGTGATTTTAATTTATTGCTTTCTGCAAAGTTTTATAAAAGCAAGTGTGTGGCAGATCGCTCTATTTACATTGATCTTTTCCTATGCGATTGAAATATTACAGTATTTCAATCTTGTAGCCATGCTGAATCTGAAAGATTCCAGGATCGCCAATATTGTTATTGGGAATTCATTTGCCTGGGCCGATCTGGTTGCCTATACATTGGGAGTAGCAACGGTGATTGGGGTTGAAGAAATCATTTTACGCAAAGAAGCAGCATAAGCAAAGAAATTGTTTTGCTTCTTTGCGTGAAACCTTAGTTACCTATCAAGCATTTTGCGCCTTTGTAATTAAATACGCATTCAACAAAACATAGATCCCCAATAATACCTGTGCCATGATAAAATCAAATCGATTGGCCTGCTTTAGTTGATTTTGTTTCACCAGTCGTAATGAATATACAGATGAAGCTACAATCAAACAGATAAACAATAAGGTAATCCCATGTAATGCATCTACCAAAGTAAAAGATGTAGACTCGGGCATTGAAGAATCGATGATGTATTTATTACCTATCGCTGCAAACAACGAACCCACACTCAATCCAAAACGTGAATCAATATTATCTGCATGAATATAGAAACAGATGTAAGAGATCAGAAAAGCCACATACATACCCAGAAACATTTTCCAGAACAGGTCACTGGCATCTCTGTCTAGTGAAATGCGCACACGAAAACTACTGTATTCTGTATGCGGTTTAGCGATTGCTGTATCACCAAAATTGGTTTCATAGGCTTTAATGCCGGTAGTAACAATAAAACTGTCAATATTCCACCCTCGTAAAGTAAAACGTGGATCAAACTTCTTACCAATTGTATCGGCAGCAAATACCAATGCTTTGGAATCGTACTGAGAGTTCTCAATAGACAAACGTAATTTTTGTTTGTCGAACGGGAAATTGCTGATCTTCCAGGAATCTTTCATCACGCATTGCAGTTTCATTAAAACATATATGCCTCCATTACTCGTATCGATAGTTGAATACAATTTACTAAATGTTTTTGCCTGCGGAATTTCCAGATTTTGAACAAAATCAAATTCTTTTCTTTTGTATCGCATCCATAACCAAAGATTAATAATGTACTCATTTTGTTTGAAATCAATATCATGAATACTGGTTACATACAACCCCGTCTTAACCGTATCCGGAGCTGTTTTCTGTGCATTAGCTTCTTTAATGCTGAAAAAGAAAATAGCCAGTATCCATAAAAGCAGTACCTTATTTTTACGCATCATAGCTCAATTAATTGCAAGAAAGATAGCACATTTTAAAGGTATGTTTACTGCAAGTACAAGGCAAATTCATAACCAACTGTGAATGAGTGTTGAATTCAATAAAAACACATAACCCACCTTACCAAAATAGTTGAGCCATATATTTCTTACTTTTAACAAAACCACGTTTATGTTACCCGCCTTTAATGCCAATATACTACAATCCATAGGCAATACCCCATTGGTTAAATTATCCAAAATAGTTCCGGAAAAATGTGCTGATATCTATGTTAAGCTGGAATACTTTAACCCTACCGGCTCATATAAAGACCGGATGGCTTTGGCTATTATAGAAGAAGCTGAAAAAAGAGGAGACATCAAAAAAGGAACGCCTATTGTTGAATACACAGGTGGAAGTACAGGTACTTCTCTTGCTTTTGTTTGTGCAGTAAAAGGGCATCGTTTCACAGCGATTTCTTCTGATGCATTTGCAAAAGAAAAAAGGCAAACGATCCGCCTGTTCGGTGCAGCGTTAGAAATCGTTCCCAGTATTGGTGGAAAAATAACACCCGATCTATTTCTACGAATGGAAGAAAGAGTTCTTGCCCTGCAAAAAGAAGGTGCTTACTGGACACAACAATTTCATAACCGTGATGCGATCACAGGCTACAGTAAGTTGGGCAAAGAAATCATTAATCAACTCAATAAACCTATTGATATATTTTGCGCAGGTGTGGGTACTGCAGGTATGTTGCATGGTGTTTCAGGTGAGCTAAAGAAAGCCAATTCTTCCATAAAAATAATCGCATTGGAACCAGCTAGCGCACCTTTGCTTACCAAAGGAGAAAAAGGTAGTCATAGGGTAGAAGGTATCGGCACCGGCAGAATTCCACCTTTACTTACAAAAGAAGTATACGATAGCGCCATGGTTGTTGACGAAACTAAAGCCCGTGAAACCGCTCGCAACATGGCCGCAGAAGAAGGCATTTTTGCCGGCATTTCCAGCGGACTGAATGTGTGTGCCGCCATTGAATTAGGAAAAGAACTTGGGCCGGGGCATTCCATTGTAACGGTAGCTTGTGATTCTGGTATGAAATACCTGGCGGGAGATCTGTGGGAATAACGAATATCGAATATTGAACAAGGAATGTCGAAGTATTGAAAATACTACATTCAAAATTCATCACATCCGCGTTATCTTTAGATTCTAACTACACACCCCCATGAGAAAACATTTTTTTGTTGCATGCCTGCTTGCATTGGCAGGAAAAACAACCTTTGCGCAAACCACTATTCATCGCGATCCTGAGATTGAGAAAATGGTAAAAGAGGTTTCTTCAGACTCACTCAAATCTTACATCTATAAAATGGTGAGTTTTGGAACCCGTAATACCCTGAGTACACAAACTGATGCTAACCGCGGCATTGGCGCTGCCAGAAACTGGGTATTGAGTAAATTCAATGAGTTTGCAAAACAATCCAATGGAAGGTTGACTGCTTTTATTGATACCACTACTTTACAACCTGATAAGAGAAGGGTTGATACAATATTATTATTAGGCAATGTGGTAGCCACTTTAAAAGGAACGGATCCGAATGACAACCGCATATTTGTAATCAGCGGTCACCTGGATAATATGCGTACCAGTGTAATGGATAAAATTGGTGATGCCCCGGGTGCTAACGATGATGCCAGCGGATGTGCCGCTGTAATTGAATGTGCAAGGATCATGAGTAAACGTAATTTTCCCGCCACCATTATTTTTGTAACCGTAAGTGGTGAAGAACAAGGTTTACTGGGTGCCAATTTTATGGCAGCAAAAGCCAAAAAAGAAGGATGGAATATTGAAGCGGTTTTGAACAATGATATCATGGGCAGTAATAACAGCAATGAAACCAATATCATCGACAATACCCGCATACGCGTTTTTAGCGAAGGGCTTCCTGCTTATGAAACAGAAAAAAATGCAAAAACCATTCGCCAGTTAGGATTGGAAAATGATGGTAAAGCCAGACAACTAGCACGTTATGTAAAAGAAACCGGAGAACGCTATGTAGAAAATTTAGAGGTAGTGATGATCTACCGCAACGACCGTTTTTTACGCGGTGGAGATCACACGCCGTATGTTGAGAACGGATTTGCGGCTGTTCGTTTTACAGAAATGAATGAAAACTATACCAGACAACATCAGAATGTTCGTACAGAAAATGGTATTAATTATGGAGACCTTCCGGAGCATATTGACTTTGAATATTTGAGAAAGAATTCTGCTATGAATCTTTCCAACCTGGCCAACCTTGCCAAAGCTCCGGATATGCCGGAAGAAGTGAAAATAGAAACCAGAAGATTAACCAATACTTCATCCATTACATGGAAAGCCCCTAAAGCAGGTAAAGTAAAAGGGTATTATGTGTTGGTGAGAGAAACAACCAGTGCTTTCTGGCAGAAAAAAATATTTACAACAGAACTTACTTACACGTTACCCTATTCGAAAGACAATTATTTTTTCGCTGTTCAATCAGTAAGTGAAACAGGTAATGAGAGTTTGGCTGTTGTTCCGGGAATTGCGGGGAGATAAGATGAGTTCTTCAATAAAACACGTCATTTCGAACGGAGTGAGAAATCTGTTACTTGGTTATGAGATTTCTCATTTCATTCGAAATGACGTTATGAATTGTATTTCCATTCGAAATGACGGTTATTTTATTTTACTTTCTGCGGAACCAATCTGCCAACCACTTTTTCCGTTTCCTCTGCGCCCCTTTCTCCGCCTTCATGGTATTCCGCATCTTCATTTACATCCCATAAATCGTACAGTTCCTTTCCGGCGATGATATTTTTCGCGGCCAGCATAGCCGTCATCATACTATGATCCTGGTTATTGTATTTGTGCATACCATTGCGGCCAACCAGGTATAATCCGGGATATGATTTTAATGCCTCCCTAACTGCTTCTACATTTTCCTTATAAGAATGATCATACACTGGGTACGCTTTGGGCTGACGAACCACATAACCATCTACCACTGCACTATCTGTTGTTAACCCAATCTGTTCAATTTCTTTTTTTGCCAAGTTGATCAGTGTTTCATCACTACTTGTCCATAATCCATCTCCTTCAAAACAAAAATACTCCAATCCATAACAAGCCATATTGGGATCGGGTACCATGAAAGGACTCCAGGATTTAAAATTTTGTATCCGTCCTACTTTTACACTAGGATCATGAATGTATATCCAGTTATCGGTAAACGCATCCTCATCTTTACAGATCAATACCACCGTTAAAAAATCACGATAACCCAAATGTTGTGCAGAACTAAATGCTTTTTCAGGAAAACGGGGTGAAACAGCAGCAATTAATTCGCGCATGGGTGCAGATGACAATACATAGTCAAAGCCACTAATGGATTGCCCATCTGAAGTATGCACCGTCCATTTACCATCTGTTGTACTAATATCTTTTACACCGCAATTCATCTTTACCTCTACACCCATTTGTTTGCATTTGGTAGTGCATGTTTCCCACATCATACCGGGACCATACTTAGGGTATCTAAATGAATCGATTAATGTTTTGATTACTTTGTCTTTATCACCACCGCCCTGCTTGGGTTTGAACAAAGCGTTCCAGATAGCGCTGCTGAGTGATAATCCTTTGATACGTTGTGCCGCCCAATCTGCAGAAATTTCATTGCAGGGAATACCCCATACTTTTTCGGTATAGGTTTTAAAAAAAATATTAAACAAACGTTGTCCAAACTGATTCACTACCCAGTCTTCAAAATTGGTTGGATTCTTAACGGGAAATGCTTTTGCTTTCAGGTAACTTAACACACATAAACCACTTTCTATAATACCCAGTTTGTTCAGCGCTTCAAATGCCACCAATGGATAAGAAAAGAATTTTTTATTGTAATAAATACGAGAACTACGCGGACGTTCCAGCATTTCATCTCCCAGAATTTCCGTCCAAAAATCTTCTACTTCTTTTGATTTTGAAAAAAAACGGTGACCGCCAATATCAAAATGATATCCTTTATACGATTCGGTACGGGAGATCCCTCCCACATACTGGGGATCTTTTTCGAAAACTGTTACCTGCTGGTTTTCCTTACCCAGTAAATAGGCAGCCGTTAATCCTGCCGGGCCCGCACCAATGATGGCTACTTTTTTTGACATGCTGAATGGTATAAATGAAAGTAATTCCGGTAAAGGGGCAAAGGTGTGAAATAATTGTGGTTCTACCGCTATTTTTGTGCTGCAATTAGGGCCCTGAAGGGACATGAGTTAGTTAAACCAAGAATAATATGAGCCAACATACATACCGCATTTCTTGCAATTTTTTTGATGCGTTAACACCATTGGAACTCTACACAATCATGCGTTTACGCAATGAAGTATTTGTAGTAGAGCAACAATGCATTTACCAGGATGCAGATAAAAAAGATCCTTTTTGCCATCACCTGATGATTTGGGATGGGGATGTTCTTGCCGCTTACGCACGATTATTACCCAAAGGATTGGCTTACGAACAAATGTCGATCGGAAGGGTGATCAGTTCACCAGACTATCGAAGAAAAGGAGCAGGAAAATTATTGTTAACACATGCTATAGAAGCCTGCCATACTTTATTTGGAGAAGGCCCCATACACATTGGTGCACAATTGTATTTGCAAAAATTTTACGAATCGTTCGGATTTGTTCAAACCAGTGGGGTGTATCTGGAAGATGATATTGAGCACATAGAAATGATTAGACCATAGTCCATGGACCATGGACTATGGTCTATGGTCTAGGGTCTAGGTATCGTTTCCACATTCACAATTCACCATTGCCCATTCACAAAAAACACTCACCACTCACCACTACCCCCTCACATCCCCAACTCAATCTTGAGAAATCTTGCCGTATGGCTTTTGTTTACATTAACCATTTTTTCTGGAACGCCTTCAAATAAAATTGTTCCGCCGCCGTCACCACCTTCAGGGCCGAGATCGATGATATGATCGGCTACTTTTACCACATCTAAATTGTGTTCGATTACCAGAACAGAGTTTCCACGATCAACCAGTTTATTCAATACGTCCAGCAAATGCTGTATATCCTGAAAATGAAGACCGGTAGTAGGTTCATCAAGAATGTAAAAAGTTTTTCCGGTATCTTTTTTACTCAACTCAGTTGCCAATTTTACGCGTTGTGCTTCGCCGCCGCTTAATGTTACCGCAGATTGACCGAGGGTGATATAGCCCAGCCCAACATCCTGCAATACTTTTATTTTTCTGAACAAATAATTAATCGGCTGAAAGAATTCGCAGGCTTCATCTACTGTCATGTTCAACACATCACTGATAGATTTTCCTTTGTAACGAATCTCCAATGTTTCGCGGTTGTATCTTTTGCCATTGCATTTTTCGCAATGCACATATACATCAGGTAAAAAATTCATTTCAATCACACGCATACCGCCTCCCTCACAAACATCGCAACGGCCACCTTTTACATTAAATGAAAAACGGCCTGCATTGTAGCCACGAATTTTAGCTTCCGGAATGGTTGAAAATAGAGTTCTGATCTCGGTAAAAAAACCACAATAGGTGGCAGGGTTACTACGGGGTGTTCGGCCGATGGGCGATTGATCAATCTCAATTACTTTGTCGATATGCTCAAGCCCTTTCACACTTTTAAAAGGCATGGGGGTAACACGGCTGTTGTAACAATGTTTGGAAAGAATAGGATACAACGTTTCATTAATCAATGTGGATTTTCCACTGCCACTCACACCACTCACCACAATTAATTTACCCAACGGAAAAGTTACACTTACATTTTTCAGGTTATTGCCTTGCGCGCCTTTCAATTCCAGTATTTTACCATTGCCCTGCCGTCTTTCTGCAGGAACGGCAATACTTTTCTTCCCGCTTAAATACAAGGCAGTTTCCGATTTACTAAGCAATACTTCTTTCGGTGTTCCGGCTGCAACAATATGTCCCCCATACACGCCTGCTTTTGGGCCAATATCTACCAGGTGATCGGCGGCCATCATAATATCTTTATCATGTTCTACTACCAAAACACTATTACCAATATCCCGCAGGTTTTGTAAGGCTACAATCAATTGCTGGTTATCGCGCTGGTGTAAACCAATTGAGGGCTCATCAAGAATATAGGTAATACCCTGCAATTGCGAACCAATCTGTGTAGCCAGCCTGATACGCTGCGATTCGCCACCACTAAGGCTTCTGGAGGGACGGTTAAGCGATAGATAGGTTAAGCCTACATCCAGCAAAAACTGCACACGCTCACGAATCTCTTTTAAAATATCTTTAGCAATCTGGTTCTGCTTATTACTCAATCGTTTTTCTATATTGGTAAACCACGCATGCAGTTTATCTAAATTCTGGTTACTGAGTTCGGCAATATTTTTTTCATCTACTTTAAACCAAAGACTTTCTTTTCTCAACCTTGCTCCCTCACAACTGCCACAAACACGGAGCTCCATAAATTTCTCAACCCATTCACGTAAGGTTTCGGTACTGTTAGTGCCGGCAAACCAACGTTTGAGCATGGGAACAATCCCTTCAAACTCACCTTCATAAGGCGTGCCAACCGCATCTTCTTCCATATCCCCAATTTCTAATGAGCTGCCATCGGGGTTACCATATAATAAGATATTCAAGGAAACTTGCGGAAGATCTTTAATGGGCTTATCAAGATTAATTTTATTTTTCTTCGCAAGCACTTCTACATTTCGATACATATATGCATCGCGTTGCTCGCCCAATGGAACAATACCACCCTCTTTCACACTTAATTTCGGATCAGGTATTATGGCTTCCATACTAATGCTGTATACATTTCCCAATCCTTTACAGGTAGGGCATGCACCATACGGTGAATTAAATGAAAATGCATTTGGCGAAGGTTCTTCGTAACTGATGCCGGTATCTTCACACATCAATTGTTTGGAATACTGAACCGTTTTGTTTGCATCGTTCAGCAAAAGAAACATCAGTTCCTTTCCCATTTTCAATGTTTGCTGTACACTCTGGCTCAGGCGTACTTTCATATCGTCTGTAACCTGCATCCTGTCTATCACCACTTCAATATCGTGAATCTTATAACGGTCTACCTGAAGCTTGGGTGTCAGATCCATCACTTCTCCATCGACCCTCACTTTTAAAAAACCTTTTTTGCGGATGTCTTCAAACAGCTCGCGGTAATGTCCTTTTCGGCCGCGGATCAAAGGAGCAAGTAAAGTGATTTTTTTATTTTTGAATTTGGTGTAGATGTTCTCTACAATTTCTTCTTCACTAAACTTCACCATTTTTTTACCCGTATTGTAACTATACGCTTCGCCGATACGTGCATACAACAGTCGCAAAAAATCATACACTTCTGTTACGGTACCAACTGTAGAACGAGGATTTTTGTTAGTGGTTTTCTGTTCAATAGAAATAACAGGAGAGAGCCCGGTGATCTTATCTACATCCGGCCTTTCCATATCGCCCATAAATTGTCGGGCATAGGCGCTAAAGCTTTCCATGTAACGGCGCTGGCCTTCATTATAAATGGTATCAAACGCAAGTGAAGATTTTCCGCTGCCACTTACTCCGGTAAAAACAACCAATTTGTTTTTAGGTATACTGATATCAATATTCTTAAGATTGTGTTCACGCGCACCAAATACTTCTATAAATTCTTCCGCCAACACCTTTTCTTTCTGCTCTTTCTTCTTGCTGATTTGTTTTCCCATTTCCCTTATTGATAAGTAGTAAAGGTACTAACATTACTAAAAGAAATAGGTTCGAAAAGCATCAATTTGCTAAATTTTTTATCATTTTACGGCATTATATTTGATAAATTTTCATATAAATCTGCTTATGAAAAAACTATTCCCTGTTTTGCTCATGTTTGTATTCTCTACTTCTTATGCGCAATTGGAGAAAGGGTCAAAACTGGCCGGTGTACAATTGAATCTATTAGTAAATGATATGTACTACACCAGTTTAGGCTTTGGAAACAGTGGCTATGAAAAATATTTCGGCATCAGCCTTGTTCCAACTTATGGTTATGCGCTGCATCGAAACTGGTTAATTGGTGTTCAGGCTACCGTTGGATTTGAAACTTCAAAGTTTGATGCCGGAGGTATTCCATACACTTCAAGAACACTATCTACCGATTTTGGACTGGCACCATTTACCAGATTCTACCTTGATCTTACCAGAAAAGGAAAACTGAAAGTCTTTGGCACAGGGGCATTGGAATGTAATATTGCTTCACAAAGAATCAGTTATTCAAGCGGCGGCTCACCGGGTCGCTTCTCAAAAACATCCTTACATCCCTCGTTAGGTGGCGGTATTGCCTATTTCGGAAGAAGAAACTCGTTTGATCTGAGTATGAGTACCCAGGCTTTGCGGATAGGATTGTATAAAGTGATTGGCCCACACAAAAAATAATTTTCATCATGAAACCCTTACCAATATTGGGTTTATCACATATTCCTATAAATTAAGTAGACTTTTATTTTGGAAATATGAAAACAGTGCACTTATATTTGCACCAGTTCTTTAGAATACTTATCAAGAAAGGCAGAGGGAATTTGGCCCTATGAAGCCTTGGCAACCCATATAACTCACTCAGTTATATGAAGGTGCCAACTCCGATCCCGTCATTGGCGGGAAAAGATAAGTCAGAGTAAAGTTTGCTAATTAGATCACAGTAATGTGAGATAACATATTCAAGCTCATCTGACTTACCGGATGAGCTTTTTTTATACCCCACCCTGAAAAGGGAAAAGGGCATGAATACAACTCATTCAGTAAGTCATTGTCTACTCGCTTCTCTTGTTAAGTTCTGTAAGAATTTTTACAAAATTCTAAACCATCTCTTCACCAATACCAATAGGTGGGAGGTACAAAAACTGATTAACAATGAGTACAGCCACACAACTAATTCACAGCATTCCGGTAGATCCTTTAACAGGTGCTATTTCAGTTCCTATTTACCAAACCTCCACTTTTGTGCAGGAAGCACCCGGCGTAAACAAAGGGTATGATTATGCACGTACTGGTAACCCTACACGTGCCGTACTGGAGCAACTGATTGCACAACTGGAAAAAGGTGCAACAGGTGTTGCCTTCAGCAGCGGACTGGCTGCTATTGATGCCATTGTAAAATTATTGAAAACCGGAGACGAGATTCTTGCGGTGGATGATATTTATGGTGGTGCCTTTCGTTTGTTTACCAATGTGTATGAAAAATTTGGTATTACCGTAAATTATGTTGACACATCTGCAGTAGAAAATATTGTGAATGCGATTACACCCAATACCAAATTAATCTGGTTAGAAACCCCTACTAATCCTACGCTAAAAATTTCCGATATAGAAGCGATTGCCAAACTGGCCAAAGCACATCATTGTTTACTCTGCGTTGACAATACATTTGCT
This sequence comes from Sediminibacterium sp., assembly GCA_965283715.1. Lineage (GTDB taxonomy): Bacteria > Bacteroidota > Bacteroidia > Chitinophagales > Chitinophagaceae > Sediminibacterium. Next base: position 90,295 of record CBDIPL010000004.1, read on the forward strand.
TCGCCGGTATTACAACAACCGCTTGCATTGGGTGCAGATCTTGTGATTCATAGTGCAACCAAATACCTGGGTGGACACAGTGACCTGATAGCAGGACTGGTAGTTGCCAAAGACAAAGAACTGGGTGATCAAATCAAGTACCTGCAAAACGCCTGTGGTGCAATACTGGCACCATTTGATAGCTGGTTGGTAATACGTGGTATAGAAACACTTCATCTGCGAGTGAAACAGCATTGTGCCAGTGCTTTAACTGTTGCTGAATTTTTAGAAACGCATCCTGCTGTTGATACGGTATTTTATCCAGGATTAACCACACATCCCAATCATGCGATCGCGAAAAAACAATCGAAAGGGTTTGGTGGTATTGTTTCATTTACATTGAAAGAAGATACCGAAGAAGCGGCTCTGGCTTTTGTAACCAATACAACACTGTTTAAGCTGGCAGAAAGTTTAGGTGGCATTAAAAGTCTTGTATCTCACCCTGCAAACATGACACACAAATCGATACCCGCTGAAAAAAGAAGAGCTGCCGGTGTACAGGATAGTTTGATTCGATTATCTATTGGGTTGGAAGATGCGGAAGATCTTATTGAAGACATCAGTAATACCTTTGTACAGATTGAAAAAAATATAAACAAATCTAAAAAACAGGTATTAACAAACCATTCATAATATCCATCCACATTTTTCCAGACTCGAAAAAGATGTCGGTTAGTTTTGTGGGATATTAAAAAAAAAAGATAAAAGTAATCAAGAAATATGGACGCACACAAACAGTTAACAATAGGTTTATTCGGATTCGGCGTTGTAGGAGAAGGTCTCTATAAAGTATTACAGCAAACCCCTTCGCTGAAAGCAAGCATTAAAAAAGTATGTATCAAGAATCCATCCAAGCAGCGAAATGCCCCTGCCTCTCTTTTTACAACAGACAAAGAAGAGATTCTGTTTGATGAAAGTATTAATGTAATTGTGGAAGTGATTGATGATGCCAATGCCGCTTTTGAAATTGTATCCATCGCATTACGAAATGGAAAAGCCGTAGTGAGTGCCAGTAAAAAAATGATTGCAGAACATTTACCTGAAATTCTTGCTTTACAACAGGAAACCGGATTGCCCTTTTTATGCGAAGCCGCCGCTTGTGCCTCCATTCCAGTCATCCGAAATCTTGAAGAGTATTACGATAATGACCTGCTGCATTCCATCAAAGCCATAGTAAACGGATCAACCAATTTCATCCTGACCAAAATGTTTGAAGACCGGTTAGATTTTCAAGCGGCATTGATATTAGCTCAGCAGCTTGGCTTTGCAGAAAGTAATCCCAAATTGGATATAGAAGGTTATGATGCGGTAAATAAATGGGCCATACTTCTCAATCACGCTTATGGTATTGTTGAACATCCGGATAACATTTTATTTACCGGTATTCAAAATATACAGTTGAGTGATGCGGTGGTAGCTAAAGAAAAAAATCTCGACATTAAACTGATTGCGCAGGCAACCAAATTGAAAAACGGCCAGGTAGCTGCTTTTGTTTTGCCGCAGTTTGTAAAATTGAATGAGCCATTATCGTTTGTAAAAAATGAATACAATGGAGTAGTGATTGAAAGCGGATTTGCTGATAAACAATTTTTTTATGGCAAAGGGGCCGGCAGTTTTCCAACAGCCTCTGCGGTATTGAGTGATATTGGTGCTTTGCGTTATGACTATCGCTATGAATACAAAAAATTATACCATCATACCCCACATCAGTTAACACATGATTATTACCTGAAAGTGTATGTAAGTTTTGATGACTGGAAATATATCCCCAGAGAAAAATTTGAATGGATAGAAGAATGGCATGCCGAAGCGGAAAGAAAATACCTGATTGGGGTATTGCATATTAGTCGATTAACTGATTCTAACTGGTGGCGTGAAAACGGAACTTCATTGATTGTAACCAATGATCCAATTATTGATAATCTAGACATTATTAACCTTAAAAAAGAAGCCTGGAACTTGCAGGCGTTGTATAATTTTTTATCGGTACCATTTTTGAGTTGCCCCGCCCAACAGGCGGGGCTTTTTATATTCCGTCATACGAAATCAAGTAGTAAATTCGTAAAAATGGTTTTTTCATGCAAGTAAACTCATCAACACGAAATAGTAATCTGGCTATTGGATCTATTATTACATTGGTGGCAGCCATTTGCATCATAGCAGATTCATTTATTGTTGGTAAACAGGAATTTTTTCTGGCATTAAATGCAGATCTTGGCAAATGGGCCGATTATTTTTTTGTATTCTGTACCACATTAGGTGATGGTGCCATTTGGGTGGGAGTAGCTATTCTATTTTTCTTCTTTCAAAAAAAGAAATTTCCTTTACTGATTACAGCGATAGTTGTATCTACATTGATTGCACAACTCACTAAAAACTTCGTCTTTCCTGCAGAACCCCGTCCGATAGCAGCTATTGCAAATACTTCGGCCATACATACTGTAACGGGTGTGAAAGTACATACTGCTTTCAGTTTCCCATCAGGACATACCGCAACAGCCTTTACCATTTATTTACTGGCCTGCCTGCTCATCAAAAAAAAATGGATCATTCCTGTCGGATTTGTATATGCCCTGCTGGTGGGCTATTCCAGAGTTTACCTGGCACAACATTTTCCGCTGGATGTAGGAGGAGGGATGATTACGGCGGTTATTACGATTGTGGCAGCTGTATTTGTTCAGAATAAGTGGGATAAAACCCGATTGAATATCGAATAATGAATTTTGAATGTCGAATGTCGAAGTGAAAATCTACATCCAACACTTCGACATTCGACATTCAACATTCGATATTCGATATTCCTAGTCCCTAGTCTTTCCACCGCCACTCTCCTGCTATCTGTAATGGCTCTTTCAAGTTATTCTTCAGTAAAAATTCCTTGGTTTCTGTATCTGTAAAATGTTTGGCTTTAATTTCTTTTGCATCGGCTATGCCATATAATAACATGGCACTGAAACGAACGGTGTTCTTCATTCCTTTTTCATCAACCAGGTTAAAGCCATCACAATCTGCATGATAGCAAGGGCCGGCATTATTAGGTAAGGCACCACCTGCACCACCACCTGTTGGAACACCTTGCAACATAAATGGTTGGTGATCGCTATGCAGACCCGCGCCGGCACGGAAAGAGTTTTTAAAGGAAGTATCCAGCGAACGGGCAATATTTCCTATTGACTGAAACAACTCTCTGCTATCCTCTGCTGTAGTTGAATATCCTTTGGGATCATTGGTCATATCATAGTTCAACATATAACGCAACTGATCAATGCTTTTATTTTTGATCGCTGCTTCTACATAGGCTTTAGATCCGAGAAGGCCTTCCTCCTCTCCCATAAACATGATGAACTCAACTGTGCGCGCCGGTTTCAATTTCAATACCTGAAAAGTTCTGGCCATATCCAGTACTGAAAAAGATCCGATACCATTGTCGATAGCACCCGTTGCCAGATCCCAACTATCCAGATGACCACCAACCACTACTTTTTCATTGGGTATGGTTTTACCTTTTATTCTGGCTACTACATTACGCGCCTTAATCAATCCTGAAAAATTAGTCATGGTAATATGACTGTATAATTTTCCAGTCATTAGTTTTTCTTTCCATTGCATTCCATCTTCCTTTCCAATACATACCGCAGGAATGGGAATGAGTTTACCAGTTACAGAAGCTGTACCCGTTAATAAAATGCCACCGGTTGCTGTATTGATAATGATAATACCTTTTGCACCATACTTAGTAGCAATAGCTGTTTTTTCTGAACGATGCAGTGATTTGGTACCCGGCTTTGAACCTGGTAACACACCAAGGTATACCAGCGCAATTTTACCTTTTACTTTATCCGGGTTGGTTGCGTAGTCTTCATCAAGCCCATTACCCATATCAACCACTTCCAGCGTTACATCAGCTTTTACAGGAGAGTGTGCAAGTGTAACCGATTTTACTGGCTGCAGATTGCCAGCATCAGTACCCATGCTTACTGCCAGTTTTCCCCTGCTCCAACTCTCTACTTCAAAAGGCTGGTAATGCAGATCTGTAAAGCCGTAAGATTTTAAAAGATTGTATGCAAACTCTTCTGCCTTTTTACCGTTTGCAGAGCCTGTTAAGCGATGACCAATGGTAGTAGTTGCTTTTTGCAAAGAACTGTAAGCCTTTGAATTGGCAAGTACTTCTGCATTGATTTTTGCGAAGATTGTATTCCATTGAGGATTTTCCTGTGCTTGTGTCTGAAGACTGTATATACAAGTAAGCAGCAGGAGAATGGCAGATTTTTTCATGTGTGTATTTAATTTGGGAAATGAATGTATTCATAAAATTCCAAATCGCGAAAATGGGGAAACATTGGTGGGCTAAAGGGTACTTGTATGCTTTATGTTAGTGGTTATTTTACCGCGAGGACACGAAGGCGCAAAGGGGCGCTCAGGATACAATTAAAAAATCTTGCGTACCCTTGCGACTTCGCGGCTTTGCGGTAAAAGTTTACATAACACCAATTTTACCTTACAATATCAAGATCATTACCATACATAACCACCCCCGAATAGTATTGCCGGATTTCTTTCATCAGGCTTTCCGGTGTTGATCCAAATAATAACTGGTGAATTAATACGAGTATTTTGGGTTTTACGGTATTGGCTATAGAAGCCAGTTGTTGTGTAGATGTATGAAAAGTAGAATGATAATCCTTCCATCGCTGCTCACGTTTGGCTAATCCTTCCATGGAATATACTTCGTGCACCAGTATGTCGCAGTCTTTCGCATTCGCTATCAGTTCTTCACTAAATGTACAATCTCCCGAAACCACAATGGTTTTATCTTTTGTTTCAAAACGATAACCAAATGCCTCAGGCCATGCACCATGTTTTACCCTGAATGCTTTTACGATGATATTGGAATCTTTATAAATAACACCAGGTTCAATCTGGTGAACATTTACGGTGTATCCTTTGGCGTTACCATATTCCAATCCGTGTATACGAATATCCATATCTTCTTTATATGCCTGTAACAAATGATCGGTCATGTTTTGCAATCCTTTCGGGCCAAATACTTCCAAAGGTTCATTTCTATCTAGCACGGCAGGTGTAAAAATAAAATCTGCATATCCTGCTGTGTGATCAGAGTGAAGATGTGTAATGAATAATTTTTTGAGTTGCGAAGATTCAAGTCCCTTAATTCCTTTCTGATAGGCTGCTGATGCACGGCGAACCACACCGGGACCGCAATCCACCACATATGAAGTACCATTCACTACGATAGCTAAGGAGGGACCGGACCGATCCGGATCAGAAAAAGGGGTACCCGTTCCCAATAAAACCAATTGTGTTCCAGTTTGGCTGAATAGTGAAAATGATGTACAAAAAATACTGATGCATACTATGCATCTGGTTAAATAAGGCATGACCAATATTTTAAGAAGAAGCTTATTAAATATTGTTTATAAAAAAACTAATCGTTTCCAGAAATCAAAGCAAGCACTTCGTCTGCGCTACCTGTAAAAGGACCGGATGCCTGTATTTTTAAAGTAGCCATGGCAGCAGCAAAGCAGCCCGCAGCTTGCACATCATCCCCTTGAATTCTTCTGGCTAAATAACCCGCCATATAGGTATCGCCACAACCTGTGGCATCTACAACTGCTGATGGTTTGTACGCGGGAATTTCATAAAAGATTTTATCCCGATAAATTATGGATCCTTTACTACCCAGGGTAATCACTATTTCTTTTACACCCCAGTCAGCCAATATAGCTGCACCTTTTCTGATATCTGACTGAGTAGTTAGCATTTCCAATTCCTCTTCATTAGCCTTGAGTATATCTATAAAAGGTAACGCTTGCATTTTCCCGGCCCAGTCTACCGGGTATACTTTTTGGTTGATCACTTCGCGAAGAAAACCCTGAACATCCAGAGACACTTTCCCTTTTTGAGCAAGCATTTGAATCAGCTCAACGGTCATATCATCCGCCAGTAAAGGGCCCAGGTGAAAAATGTTGGCTTCAACAGAACTAAGCTGTTCTTTCAGAAATGGATCGGACTTCTGCAATACACGCTGCACACGATGATCCTGGTTCTGCTCATAGATATTTTCAAAATTAACGGTGTGCTTACTGGGTAAAACAGTAACGCCGATCTGTTTAGATCGAAGTTCGGCTACAAATGGCATTTCGGTTTCTGCAATGGCTGTTACCAAATGATAGGATAACCCCATTGTGCGGATGGCATTGGAAAAATAAACGGAAGTTCCACCTGCCATGTATACTACCTGATGAGGGGTAACTACTTTATCGAGTGTAATATGACCAATGCAACAGATATCGTACATGTGCGTATAAATGGATGTATTATAAACAGATGAATATTATAAAACAAGTTGTTGAAATAATTTTTGCAGTGCTTCCTCCGTATCATGCGATAAACCAGGATGAACTTTTGAAGTTTGAATTACCGTACTTCTGGTAGCGGTAAGCCAGCGAAATCGGGAGGCTTTATCCAATTGTGCTATTGGACCTCCATCAATACTGCCATTACATATTTTTTCAAAACTGGAAAGATATTCTTTCAGATCATTCATACCTAACTCATCACAAAATATGCGGATTTTTTCTTCCTTTAACTTGTACTTCACTTCTAAAAAATCCTGTTTTTTACAAAACAGTACTACGCCTACATTGAAGAACTCTTCGCGCTCCACTTTAGGCACAACACGTATAATGGCATACTCAAATAAGTGATTCTCTTGCATGTACTGCTGCTTTGGTGAAAGAATCGGATATAGCCACTCTGCCATGTAAAAATCCGGCATATACTTTTCGGCGTTCTTGTGCAGAAATACCTTCTTCGCCAGAAAGCCATTCATCGGGAATCAAGTTTACAATCGTATCAATTAATGCCGGCGTAATCTGTGAAGCAAGTTCTGTCTGTACTGCATTAAGTGCAGATGCCTGTTGTAAAAGTACATGGTCTTTTATTTGCGCAAATGGCTTTGTAATATACTCCTGCCAGTTATCCCATGCATGATGAAAATACAATGAAGCACCATGATCAATTAACCACAATTCCTTTTTCCAGATGAGCATATTGGTGTTGCGAACGGTTCTATCTACATTATTGAGCAAACAATCCAACCAAACAATCTTTGAAGCCATCAACGGATCAACCACGGTAACATTGGGATCGAATGTGATGGCACCGGATAAATAATGAAGCGCCAGGTTTTTTCCTACACTGGCTTTCAACAAATCCTGTATCTCTTCGTCAGGTTCAGTTCTTCCGAATGCAGTATCCAGTTCTGCAAAAACAATTTCAGGTACTTTCAATCCAATCGCACGCGCTATTTCTCCGCCAATGAATTCTGCTATTAATGCTTTTACTCCCTGACCGGCTCCCCGAAATTTAAGTACGTATAAAAATCCATCATCCGCTTCTGCAATAGCCGGCAATGAGCCTCCTTCGCGCAGGGGTGCTACATATCGGGTAACAGCAACTGTTCGTATGTCTGGAAATTGTATTGCCATGGTTACCGATACTATTTGATTTGTTCTAAATGATTAAATATAACGTGTTACGCTATAATACTTCCGCTTCTTAACCGTGCATTTGTGCCTTCGTGTACAATTATTTTTCATACGAAGGCACAAATGCACGGTTTTACTTCTTTATAAACTATCGCATTTTTATCCTTAATACATACATATCATTTGTAACATACAATGTTTTTTCATCTGGGGATAACGCACAATTACTGGTGGCATTTTCTAATCGAAGTAAGCCTAGTTTTTTTCCATCTTTATTAAAAATATATACACCACCCGGACCAGAGGCAAATACATTTCCATTTCTATCAATTTTTAAACCATCCGGTAATCCATGCCATGCACGATCATAACCAGCTGCACTATAGAATATTTTTTTATTGAGTAATGAATCGCCCTCAATATCCCACACATACCAGTCCGGGGCCTTGGGGTCGCTGCTGCCAACCAATAGTTTCTTCTCACCAGGAAATAAAGCAATACCATTAGGGCGGGTTATTTCAGCAGACAACAAAATAACCGTTCTATCATTCTTTACTTTGTATACACCATTGAATGGAATTTCTTTTTTAGGATCTTTATCATTCTGTGTTGGTAAGCCATAGGGAGGATCGGTAAAATAAATTTCTCCATTTGGGGCAACCACTACATCATTGGGACTACTGAATCTTTTACCAAGATACTTTTCTGCCAACGGAAGAAATTTTGCTTCGGGCTTATTTAAAGGTGCCATCATCCTGGAAATTTTTCTATCGCCATGCTGGCATAAAACCAAATTGCCGTTAGTATCTAATGTTAATCCATTACTACCTGGTTCTTTGCTATCAGACACTTCTCCAGTAAATCCGGATGGTTTCAGGTATACCTGTTTACCTTTTTCTTCCGTCCATTGATACACGGTATTGGCAGGAACATCGCTGAATAAAAGTGTGTTCATTTCTTCAATCCATAAAGGTCCTTCGCTCCATTCAAAACCTTCTGCAATTACTTCAGCTATTGCATCCTTAGAAAGAATGTCATCCAATGCAAGATCAAACCGTTCAATGGTTCCGATGGTTTTGTATTTTTCTTCAGAGGTATTTTGCATATGATTGGCATGATTGTTACAACCTATGATAGCAGCAAATAGTAAAACAATAATTGTAGTCTTCATATCGATTCTGTATTCTTTTGTAGTAGCTAATACTTTTTCTCTGCGCAAACTCCCTGTTCTCTGCCGCTCTGCGGTTGGTGTAACTTTGTACTAAACGCAGAACCGAAGAGATCTACTCAATGAGAATCTCTGGTAACAATACTTCCTGAACTTCCTTGTAGAAAATCAAAGTCGGCACCTTTATCCGCACCCATTACATGTTTTACATACAAACTAACATAGCCGCGGTCAGATGCGGCTTTTGGCGCCATCCATGCGGCTCTTCGCTTAGCCAATTCTTCATCACTTACATGCAAATGCAATTTTCTTTGTTCCACATTTAATTCAATCAAATCTCCATTCTGTACCAATGCCAGGTTACCACCAATAGCACTCTCGGGCGAAACGTGCAATACAGCGGTACCATAAGCGGTACCACTCATTCTTCCGTCGGAGATACGAACCATGTCTTTGATTCCTTTCTGTAATATTTTTTTAGGCAATGCCATATTACCTACTTCGGCCATACCCGGATAACCAACCGGGCCAACATATTTTAAAACCATTACACAGGTTTCATCAATATCCAACTCAGGATCATCCACTCTGGCATGATAATCTTCAATGCTTTCAAATACCACTGCTCTTCCTGTATGTTTTAGTAAGGCGGGTGTGGCAGCAGAAGGTTTTAATACGGCTCCGTTGATGGCCAGATTACCTTTTACAACTACACAACCTGCTTCGGCTTGTAATGGTTTTTCATAGGTAGCAATCACATCTTCATTATAACAGGTTGTATTTCCTTCGATATTGGCATGGTGATTTTTTCCGGTAACGGTGATCACATTCTGATGCAGTTCTTTTTTTAATTCGTGCAGTATCACAGGTAAACCTCCTGCATAATAAAAATCTTCCATCAAATATTTACCAGATGGCATCAGGTTTAGCAACAATGGAATTTTACTACCAAGCGCATCAAAATCTTCCAGATTCAACTCAACGCCCACCCTACCAGCAATTGCTGTTAGATGAATTAAAAAATTAGATGACCCACCAACAGCAGCATTTACTTTGATGGCATTTTCAAAAGCTTCTCTGGTTAAAATTTTATCGATGGTAAGATTTTCTTTTACCATCTCCACAATTCTTCTGCCACTGAGTTGCGCCATTACTTTTTTTCTGGAATCAGCAGCGGGAATAGCTGAAGCACCGGATAAGGTTAACCCTAGCGATTCAACCATACATGCCATGGTGCTTGCCGTACCCATCGTCATACAATGCCCAATACTCCGGCTCATACAACTTTCGGCAAACTCACAATCTTCCTGCGTCATCTTTCCGGTTTTCATGTCTTCGTCAAACTTCCACACATGGGTGCCGGAACCAATGGTTTGTCCTTTATATCGTCCATTCAACATAGGTCCACCCGGAACAACAATGGTTGGCAAGCCCACACTGGCCGCCCCCATTACAGTAGAGGGTGTTGTTTTATCACAACCCGTCATCAATACAACACCATCAATAGGATTACCACGAATGGATTCCTCCGTGTCCATACTGGCCAGGTTTCTGAACAGCATGGCAGTGGGTTTCAACAAAGTTTCGCCCAAACTCATGATGGGAAATTCAACCGGAAAACCACCCGCTTCAAGTACCCCTTTTTTAATACTTTCCGCAAAATCCCTGAAATGCGCGTTACAGGGTGTAAGCTCGCTGAATGTGTTACAGATGCCAATTACGGGCCGTCCATCAAACAAATCCGGAGGCATGCCCTGGTTTTTCATCCAGCTTCGGTAAATAATTCCGTCTTTGTCTTTTTTACCAAACCAATCCTGGCTTCTGAGTTTTTGTTTCATGTGTAATGATTTCTTATGTTGATGGAGGCTTTGTAGCTGTTATGAAATTATGGTTTATTCCTATACGCTCATGCAAGAAAAATGATTGATCAAAATGAGTTGTACTATTGAATATTCCAAATATGGTTCGGTATACTAATCGTAAATAGGTTTATGAATAGCAGTCCCGCTATTTACTTTTTTGTCTTGACACAAAAAAGTAACAAAAAAAGTCAAGGCTGCTGAAAAAAAGCTAAAATTTACTGCATTCCGCTAAAATGAACGAAGTCTAAAGCCAAACTGTTTAAATATGATTTAACTGATATCTTCCTCAACTGTAGATGAAGGCCAAGCATCGTTCATTTCTTAACGCTACATTCCGTAAATTTCTTAACGCTTTTTTTCAGAGGCCATTTCAAATATTATTTTAATAGAAAAATAAAAAGACTGTGAATTCAGGGTGTTTGATGAATAAATTCTAATCAGTGCCTGTGGACGGGCCTCTTTGGATTCGGTGTCCAGCGAAGCGTAGACAGATCAGATCATGCGAAGCAGATCTGATCAGAGGCCAAAGCAGCCCGGTAACAGGCACGAGGCCCAGCGGCCGTGAGCGATAATATGTCTTAAATAGCGGCGTAATTAATTTTAATAGTACAAAACGTTAATCAGATTATCCGTACTTAAGGCAGCCTGGTCATTTTCATTCAGTGTTTCAATAGGGGAAAAGAAAATATTTAGTACACCAATTTGGTAGACTAATTAAATCTTGCTAATATTGCAGAAATTCCTGTTGCAAAACTGTTGCAGGATAACAGACCATTCCATGATCGAATTAGAAGAAGAAAAACAATTGTATCCAGCATTTCTGAAATTAAAGAATTTCAGGATACTGATCATTGGTAATGGAAATACTGGTCTGTCCAAATTGCATTCTTTATTGCCGGATGCTTCCAATGCCAGCATTACCCTACTTGCCACACTTGAGAAGGAAGGAAAAAATGAATTGTCTTCACAGAATGCTTTTGACACAATCAATCAACCTTCATTGGAAGCGTTACATCCCGGCGCGATAGATATCTTGATACTCACATCGGATGATGCGGAATTATTTGAGCAGGTTAATTCAATAGCCAATGCACAAGGTCTAATCGTTACAGAAAATGATACCATTTGGTTGAGTCCTTTTTACATTGATAAAACAAACTATAAAGGCAACATGCCGATTGGTTTTGCTAAAGGGGAAGAAAACCATGTAAGAAATGGATTTATCAACAACACAAAGAACTTGGATGCAACAACCAAAGTGTTGATCAATGAAGGAGAATCGAATAACCGCTGGAAAAAAATAGCTACCTATTCGTTACTGGCATTTGGGTTTGTGTTTATTGGTTATTTTATTGCCATATACCTTCCTTTACAACAAGTATTGGATGGAACCTATGAATGGTATCTAACCTCGGGTAAGGAGTTTTCAATCATATTACTGGCCGGATTTACAGCGCAGTTGGTAGATGGAGCCCTGGGTATGGGTTATGGCGTAACCAGTGCAACCATATTACTCTCTGCAGGTATCAGCCCGGCAGCTATGAGCGGCAGTATCCATACAGCAGAAATGTTTGCCAGCGGTGCTTCCGGATATAGCCATTACAAATTTGGGAATGTTAATATAAAATTGTTTAAGGCATTGGTGATTCCCGGTGTACTCGGTGCTATTATGGGAGCTATTTTACTGGTTTGGATAGGTGATCAATATGGAAATTTCATTAAACCGATTATTGCAGCCTACACACTTTTTTTAGGTATCAAATTTATCCTAACAGCATTTCGTGGCGTAAGGAAGCAAAAGAAATTCAAGCGTTACCGACTACTGGCTGCCTGCGGAGGTTTTTTTGATTCTTTCGGTGGTGGTGGTTGGGGGCCGATTGTAACAAGCACCTTAATCAACAATGGGCGAAGTCATAAATACGTTGTTGGTTCTGTGAGTTTAACGGAGTTTTTTGTTACCCTTGCAAGCGCCTTTACTTTTTTTACCATGATTGGTGTAAGCCACTGGCAAACCATTCTGGCATTGATTATTGGCGGATTTGTAGCTGCACCCTTTGCAGCTAAATTGGCCGGCAGACTTCCTAAAAAAATATCTTTTATTCTATTGGGTGCCTTGGTCATTTTCTGGAGCCTTCGAATACTGATAAAATTGTTTTAACTACTTATGAAATCGATTGAATTACACGTAAGTTTTTCCTGGTTACTCAACCAGAAAATATTGAATCACTACTGCTACACGCAGCGATGTTGTTGCTGAATAAACATGCTATCCCTTTAACATAACTATTTTTTTATTCTTTTAGTCTAGTAAAATAGTAGACTAATTAATCAAAACAGCTCACATGAAACAGGTTATTTTTTTAGCAGGATTATTATTACCTGCCTTGGTATTTGCGCAGTTTACCGGCCGTGTAGTTAACAGTAATAATGAAGGCATCCCTAATGCAATTGTAAAAATCAAGAATACCACAACCGTTACCGCAACCGACTCTACAGGAAATTTTTCGTTTTCCAATATTCAACAATTTCCTTTTACATTGCTCGTATCCTTCATAGGATTTGATCCTGTTGAACGCATTATCAGAACCAGTAACGTGAACAATGTATTGGTTCAGTTACAGGTACTGTACCAAAGAGATACGATTATTGTAACCTCACGCAGGCGCAGAGAAGTATTGCAGGATGTTCCGATTCCCATCTCGGTAATCACTGCCTCGCAGGTAGAAGATGCCGGGGCTTTTAATGTAAACCGGGTTAAAGAATTTGTACCCTCCGTGCAATTGTACACATCCAATCCGCGAAATACCGGAATTAATATCCGTGGCCTTGGTTCACCATTCGGGCTCACCAATGATGGCCTCGACCCTGGTGTAGGTTTTTATGTAGATGGTGTTTATTTTGCACGCCCTGCTGCCGCCACACTTGATTTTATTGATGTAGAACGCATTGAAATATTGCGTGGCCCACAGGGAACTTTATTCGGCAAGAATACCACATCAGGTGCTTTTAATATTACTACCAGAAAACCCAGTTTTAAATCGGGTGTTAATTTTGAAGTAAGCTATGGAAACATCGGATATATACAGGCTAAAAGTTCTATCACTGGTGCATTAAGTAAAAAATTGGCAGGACGTCTTTCATTCTCCGGCACACAACGAAATGGTGTGATTGAAAATATACGTACCGGAAAGAAAACGAATGATATCAATAACCTAGGCTTTCGCGGACAATTATTGTTCAAGGCATCTGAAAATACTTCTATTACATTTTCAGGCGATGCTTCCAGCCAACGTCCTGATGGGTACGCGCAGGTAGTTGCCGGAGTAGTGGTTACTAAACGCCCTGCTTACCGTCAATTCAATGCCATCATTTCAGATCTCAAATATGCATTACCCAGTAACAATGCATTTGATCGTTTGATAGATCATGATACACCTTGGAATTCTGACAACGATTTGGGTGGTGCTTCTGCAAATGTGGATACCAAAATCGGAAACGGAACGTTAACGTCTACCACTGCATGGCGCTATTGGAACTGGGGACCTTCGAACGACAGGGATTTTACCGGTTTGCAGGCATTGGCTAAATCGCAGAATCCGGCTAAACACCAGCAGTGGTCGCAGGAGGTTCGCTATTCAGGAGATTTTTCATCAAAACTCAGTGGTGTTTTTGGTTTATTTCTAATTGATCAGGAAGTAAAAATAAACGGCAACGAAGAATCCGGAAAAGACCAGTGGCGCTTTGTACAAAGCAGCACCAGTACCTTATGGCAAACACCCGGATTGTTAGAAGGATATGGCATTAAAACAAACGCATCCATCAAATCGGTAAGTGCCGCAGTATTCGCAAACTTTGATTGGGAAATAATAAATGGCCTTCACTTTTTACCCGGTATCCGTTTTAATTACGATAAGAAAAATGTAAACTATAACCGCGTAGCAGCCGGAGGTTTACAAACAACAGATCCCGCATTGCTTGCATTAAAAAACAGTGTGTACGGTAGCCAGTCATACATATCCGGTGCAGAAGAAAATAATGTAACCTATCAGTTTACCTTATCGTACAGACCCAACAAATTCATCAATACATTCGCAACCTATTCTACCAGTTATAAACCTGTGGGTGTTAATGTGGCCGGTTTGCCAACCAACAGCAGTGGTGAAGCTGCCACCGAACTCTCCGTTATTAAACCAGAATATGTAACACATTACGAAGCAGGGATTAAATCTTCTCCATCAGAAAATATCACTTTGAATCTGACCTTGCACAACTCTGATATCAAAGATTATCAGGCCAATGTGCAGTCGCCCCAGCTGGGTGTTAACCGGGGTTATATCGCCAATGCAGAAGAAGTAAGGGTGCGTGGTATTGAACTGGATGCGAATGTTAAGGCCAGCAGGCGTTTTTCATTCTATGGGGCATTGTCTTATACAGATGCAAAGTATGTTCGTTTTACCAATGCACCGCTTCCACTGGAAGAAACGGGAGCAACGCAGGGCGGTGTACAAGTAGCTTTTAAAGATATTTCAGGAGGTGAACTTCCCGGTATTTCAAAATGGGCCGGCTCATTGGGTGGAGAGTATACAACACCTGCTGTATTTTTGGGTAAAGCAGGAAAATTCTTTTTAGCGTCTGATATATTCTATCGTTCCTCATTTTCCTCAAGTCCATCACCATCTGCATACTTAAATATTAATGAGTATTCAATCATCAATGGACGAGTTGGCTTCCGGGTGGCGAATGGTTTTTCCTTTTTTGTATGGGGTCGTAATCTGTTCAATACAAATTACTACGAGCAATTATTACCGGCCGGAGGAAATGCAGGGCATTATGCTGGTGTATTGGGTGACCCGAGAACATATGGTGTGACGTTACGGTATTCGTTATAAAATAAATGAGGTATTAATCATTTTAGAAATAAAAAGAGCAATCATTTCTGATTGCTCTTTTACGTCGGGAAGACAGGATTCGAACCTGCGACCCCCTGGTCCCAAACCAGGTGCGCTACCGGCCTGCGCTACTTCCCGATTGTTGTGTTATCCAGCGGTGAGGGAGGGATTCGAACCCTCGGTACAGTTTAACCCGTACGGCAGTTTAGCAAACTACTGGATTGAGCCACTCTCCCACCTCACCGTCCTGCTCTTTTCAGAGAGGGTTGCAAAAATAGGTTTCCGTATGGTAACTGCCAAAAAATGTATCGCAAAAAGGTAAAAATTAAACATCCCGGATAGAAATCTGTCCGGGATGCAATAGGCTATTGATAAAGGAGGCTTTTACATTGCAGCCAACTGTACTTTCTGTGTTAATTCCATCACATTCTCGCGGAAGATAGAATCGGTATCCATCAAATCTTTTACGGTTTGGCAGGAGTGGATCACCGTGGTATGGTCTCTACCGCCAAAATGCTCTCCAATGGTTTTTAAAGAGTTTTTGGTAAATGCTTTGGCCAGGTACATAGTGATCTGCCTTGCCTGAACAATTTCTCGCTTACGTGTTTTCTGCAATAATTTATCGTAGGATACATCAAAGTATTCGCACACCATTTTCTGTATCGCATCAATGGTAATTTCTTTGCTGCTGGTTTTTACAAAATTGCGGAGTACTTTCTTAGCCAGTTCCACATCTATGTCTTTCTTATTCAGAGAAGATTGTGCCAGTAAAGAAATTAATGCTCCTTCCAGCTCACGTACATTGGTATTGATATTATACGCTACATACTTTACTACTTCCTTCGGCATATCCAGCCCGTCGTTCTTCATTTTCTTTTCCAGAATCTCAATACGGGTTTCGTAATCGGGTATCTGTAAATCGGCACTTAATCCCCAACGGAAACGGCTTAACAATCTTTCCTGCATACCATCTAGGTCTTTCGGTGGCTTATCAGAAGTTAATACCAATTGTTTTCCGCTCTGGTGCAAATGGTTAAAGATGGCAAAAAAGGCATCCTGACTTTTTTCTGCACGACTGAAAAACTGAACATCATCAATAATCAACACATCTATCAACTGATAAAAATGGATAAAATCGTTGATGGCATTGTTACGGCTATGATCCTGAAACTGGTTAATGAATTTTTCGCTACTAACATATAATACCACTTTGCCGGGATGTAATCTCTTTACGTCATTCCCAATAGCCTGTGCCAGGTGGGTTTTACCCAAACCTACACCACCATAGATTACTAAAGGATTGAAAGAATTGGCTCCGGGTTTTTCGGCTACGGTTTTGCCCGCTCTGCGTGCTACCCTGTTGCAATCGCCTTCTATAAAAGAATCGAAAACATACATGTGGTTCAGCTGCGGATCGATCTGCATTTTTTTCAGACCAGGTATTACAAAAGGATTCTTAACGGGATTATCAATCACCAACGGAAAATTCATCTCGTTGTTATTGTATGTTTTCATATTACTGGCCGGCACATCCATAGATCCGTTACGGCCATTGGTGTTGCCACTGTCTACCATAATGCGGTATTCCAGTCTTGCTTCTTTTCCCAATTCACGTTTTAAAGTTTTTGCCAGCAGGTTAACGTAATGTTCTTCCAGGTATTCGTAAAAGAATTGACTGGGAACCTGAATCATTAAAACGTTACTCTTTAACTCAACCGGTGTAATGGGTTCAAACCATGTTTTAAAATGTTGCCATTCCACAATGTCTTTGATGATCTTCAAACAATTGCTCCAGACAGATTCAGCGTTCTTAGCCATACAAAAAGAAAGAATTTATAATGAGTTATAATTGTCAGTTCAAGCCTTCAAGTTATCTTATTTTCTCCACATGTGGATAACTAAAAAAAATAAATTGGGGCTGCGAATATGTAGACTTTATGTTGAAAAAAAAATTTTTTATTCCCTTGTTTTTTTCCCTATAACAACAGTATGGGCGTTTGAGAGATTTTTTCGTTTGTTGCCGGAAAAAACATAATCCAGTCGCCCCATCTGAATACCCGCCCAACCCATCTGATTTACAAGGGTATCGCCTCCTTTTCGATTGCGGTATTTGCGTGGTTCATCAAAGAATCGATGGGTATGACCGCCAATGATCAGGTCAATGTCGTAACACTCTTTCGCCAAAATTTCGTCACTTACTTTATCTTCCTCATATTTATCGCCCAGATGAGAAAGGCAAATGATCATATCACAACCTTGCTTGCGTAACTTTTCGGCTGCGCGGTTGGCTTCTTCTACGGGATTGAGGTAAACAGTTTTACCATATAAATTTTCCGGCACCAATCCTTTTAATTCAATCCCCACACCCAATACACCAATCTTCAGGTCTCCTTTTTGAAACACGGTATAGGGCTTGTAAATAAATTCCATCGGCGTTTGGGCAAAATCGTAATTGCAGATCAATAAGGGAAAGCCACCTTTTTGTAATTGGGTAACAAAATTATCGAGGCCCAAATCAAAATCGTGGTTACCTATCGTTGCGGCATCATATCCCATCATCTTCATGGCTTTCATTTCTGGTTCGCCTTTGTAGATGTTGAAATAAGGAGTGCCTTGAAATATATCGCCTGCATCCAGTAACAAAACCTGTCCGCCTTCATTGCGTATTTCCTGAATCAATGTTGCTCTTGCTGCAACACCACCCAGCCCCTGGTTACGGCTACCATCCATGGGGAAAGGATCGAGCCGGCTATGCACATCATTTGTATGAAGAATGGTAATGCGCCTGCTTACCGCTGCCGATGCTTCTTCCGGCAATAAAGCAGTGGTGGCCAATGCGCCGCTGGCCAATGCGGTTTGTTGTATAAATTTTCGCCTGTTAATTAACATTGACCACTCTTTTTTCGATGGAAAAATCAACCGGTTTACCCTGTTGGGTAAGGTCTGATACAAATTCTATCAATGCATCCCGTAAAAGATACCCTTTGTTTTGTTGTGGAATGTTGCGAAGCATTGCGCAGTCGCTGCCGCCATTGGCTACATAATCTGAATTCGCAATAGTGTATAGGGTATTTGCATCAATCGGCTTACCATTCAGAAGTACATTCACCGCATGTTTATCCCGAATGCCCATGGTAAGTCCGGATACCGGCCATCCACCATCTGCGGCTGTTTTATCCAATAACTGCATCAAAACAGATCCTTTTACTTCCTGCAAAACAATGAGGTTATCGAAGGGCATGAGTTCAAATATTTTTCCAACCGTAATATTGCCCTGCGGTATATACGAACGAATACCACCCTGGTTGATGAAGCCTGCATCTACTTTTTTTCCAAATTTTTTTTCAGCCATCAATCGCATACAATCGGCCATGAAATTACCCAGTCCGCTTTCAGGCTGTTTGGCTGATAAGTTCATGTTAGCAAACCCGATTACTTTATTCATGGTAACATTCAAAGAACTGGTGTATGGCTGCAACATAGCTATCAGTGCGGTATCGTTTTTCGTTCCTTTTTCAATCCGGTAACCCTGGTAAGAAACAGAAGTGGTTTGTTGCGGACTGCTGCAGGCAATAGCGAGAAAAAAAATAAGGGAAAGAGAGCAGTGGTTTCTGAACATGGGCTAATGAGCTTGGTATAGGGAAGATACAATATTAATAAAGCCATTACTCGGGTTTTTTAACGGGGTAGCCAATTTAAATCCTACTTTTGGGCACTTTAAAAAATGAAATATGTCTTACGAAATTGTTGGAAAACTGGTGGCTGTTTTTGATATCGTACAACGCACCGAAACATTTAAAACACGCGAATTTGTAATTGAAAAATCAGAAGATATTGGTGGCAGAGTAATTACCAATTATGTAAAGTTTCAATGTGTGCAGGATAAAACGGCCATGCCGGATAAAGTAAACATAGGCGATGAGGTAAAAGTGCAGTTCAACATCAAAGGAACCAAGTGGGTAAAAGATGGCAGGGAAAATTATATTACCAATCTGGATGCCTGGAGAATGGAAACCGTGAAAATGAGCCAGACAGATAATGGAGGCAGTTCTGCAAATTACAATGATATGCCGCCGCCATCAGATAATATAGATGATTTGCCATTTTAGTTTTTACAACTTTTGGAAAGCTCTCAACTTTCCAAAAGTTAGTTAGTAACCATTGCTTTTTAGGATAAACACCTAACAGTATGCAAAAAGAAATCTCCATCAAGCTTACGCCGTCTGAAGCGGCAGATAATGGTATCATCAAAGAATACCTTTCCCGCTCTACGGGCCAGTCGCTTTCTTTGATTACCGGTTTTCACCGCATCCGCCAATCCATCGATGCCAGAAACCGTAACCAGGTCTGGATAAACCTTACTGTACAGGCTTTTATTGACGAACCCTTTTTACAAAGAGCGCTGCTACCGGTTACTTTTCAAGAAGTTCATACAGCCCAAAAAAAAGTAATCATCATTGGTGCTGGCCCTGCCGGATTATTTGCAGCACTGAAATTATTGGAAGCAGGTATACAACCCATCATCCTGGAAAGAGGAAAAGATGTAAGGGCAAGAAGAAGAGATCTGGCATTGTTGAATAAAGAAGGCATTGTAAATCCGGAAAGCAATTATTGTTTTGGCGAAGGTGGGGCCGGCACCTATAGTGATGGAAAATTGTATACACGCAGCAGTAAGCGCGGCGATATCAACCGCATACTGAATCTGCTACATCAATTTGGGGCCGATGAAAATATCTTATATGAAGCCCATCCGCATATTGGTACCAATAAGTTACCTCACATTATTACGGCTATCAGAGAACAGATCCTGCAGAGTGGCGGTCTTTTTTTCTTTGATAAAAAAGTCGTTGATTTTATTATTGATAAAGAAACGATCACAGGTGTTACTACCGCAGACGGCGATACCATAGCAGCAGATGCAGTAATTGTTGCAACCGGCCACTCGGCCAGAGATATTTTTCATTTGTTTCACAACAAACAATTATTGATAGAGGCAAAGCCTTTTGCCTTAGGGGTACGGATAGAACATCCACAGACTTTGATAGATACCATTCAATATCATTGTGTGTTGAGAGACGGGCATTTGCCACCTGCTTCGTATGGATTGGTAGAACAGGTAAATAAGCGGGGCGTGTTTAGTTTTTGTATGTGCCCCGGAGGCATTATTGCACCTGCGGCAACCAGTCCCGGAGAATTGGTTGTAAATGGCTGGAGCCCCAGTAAACGCAATAACCCTTATGCCAATAGTGGTATGGTGGTTCAGGTAGAGATGAAGGATGCATTTCATTATCTTAATCAACAAAAAGGGATGGGTATCAAAGAAAATGATCCATTGGCCTTATTGTATTTTCAACAGTTGGTAGAACAAACTGCTTTTGCAGCAGGTGGCGGCCAATTACAGGCTCCTGCACAAAGAATGGAAGATTTTTGCAATGGCAAAACTTCTGCTACCCTGCCGGATTGCAGTTATATACCCGGCGTAGTGAGTACTGATCTGAAAAATGTATTACCGGGCTTTATTCAGCAAAGCCTGCAAAAAGGATTCCGTGCATTTGGTAAAAAAATGAAAGGTTATGTAACCAATGAGGCTATAGTGGTGGCTACAGAAAGTCGAACTTCTTCGCCTGTTCGTATTCCAAGAAATACAGAAAGCCTTGCGCATCCACAGGTAATCAATCTTTATCCTTGCGGTGAAGGAGCAGGTTATGCAGGTGGTATTGTAAGTGCTGCGATGGATGGAGAAAGGGTGGCAGCCAACATCATAAAAAAGGAGAGGTAATCCCTCTCCTACCCAAAAACAATTGAACAGTTACTTGCTTAACTGAAAAATTGAAAATTCACCAAAAACAATTTTAAAAAGAGGCAGAAATAGTAGTTCCAAATTCCCCCCGGTATTGGGCCACTATTTCTGCTTAACCGGAAAACGGTAAAGTCTACCGGTTTAGTTCTCTTTAGTAGCGTAAAAATAGGGCGTGCCTGCAAACCTACATACGGGAAAAATCCCGTTTTTTTAATGGGATAATAGTTTTATACCTGAACAAACCCATGTTTAATGGCGTAGATCGCAATGCCTACACGTGAGTTCACATTGAGTTTTTTAAAAAGGGTATCACGGTAACCATCAATGGTGCGTGGACTAACCTGCATTTCATGGGCAATTTCTTTATGGGTTAGCTCTGTGCACGACCATCGTAAGAAAGCAATTTCCTGGCTATTCAACGTAATTATGGTGGGAGAGGATTGATAAGCTTTCATTTTGGATGTAACCCATTCATTGTAATAGTACCCCTGATCCTCTACTTCGGTAAGTGCTTTTTGCAGATCAGCCACTTCACAATCTTTCAGGAGGTAACCCCTGACCCCGTTTTTAACCATCTGCATTACCACAAGATCATTCTTGATCATGGTGAGGGCCAATACTTTGATCTGGGGATAATGCTGTTTCAGCCATTTGGCTGTTTCCATACCATCCATCACCGGCATAGTTATATCGAGAAGGATGATATCCGGTATTGTATTTTTTGCAAGACTTTCAATTAAAGTAGCGCCATTGTCTGCTTCAAAAACAACTTCATAACCATCCAGCATGCCGATCATTACGGCAAGACTTCTGCGCAACACAACGTGGTCATCAGCCAAAGCAATTTTTATCATAGTCATGCATTAAATACTAATGTAACAGTTGTTCCGGAATTGGGTTTACTTACGATGAAGGCATCGGCTTCTATCATACGGGCTCTGTTTTTAATACTGTTTAGTCCGATACCTTTTGTAGCATCAAAATTTGTACTATCAAACCCTTTACCATTGTCCTTGATTACAATATGTATTTTACCCTCCACCTTGCCAATCCGGATGTCTACGTGGGTTGCACTTGAGTGTTTCACAATATTATTCAACGATTCCTGCACCATGCGGTATAGGAAAATGATTTTGCTTTTGTCGAGCCGGATGCTTTCAAGCGAAGAATGAAAACGAGTGGTAAACAATCCGGTTCTTGTTAATTGATCGGCTAAATGTTTTATGGAAAGTACCAACCCTTCTTTAACTTGTCTATCTGCATAATATCCCGACCCCAGATCCCGCAACTCTGTAATGGCATTACCCACCAACTCTTTAATGGTGAGAAAAGAGTCATTCTCTTTCTGTTCCAGTGTAATAATATTCAGGTTTAGTTTGGCCAGACTAAGGATCTGTCCCACATTATCATGAATTTCCTGGCTAACCATTCGAAAAGTATGTTCCTGCATTTCCAATTGTGCTTCCAACAACTGTTGCGCAAACCGGGCAGATTCTGTTTCTCTTTCCAATACCAGCGCATGTTTCCGCCGCATATAATTTACTACCACCACAAAGCAAGCAATGCCAAACAATACAACAAATAAACTACCCGTTACAATGGCAATAACGAGGTCTTGTTTTTCTTTTTGCATAGGATGATGGCGATAGAGATGCTTGAGTAGAGTATGATTGAAAGGACTCTTGGGATGAAATTGTATAATTTAATTCCAAATAAATTAAGATTATTCTTCAAAATAAATTCATGAAGCATTAAAACAATACTAATCCCTGAAAAAAAAATTGAAATGCCAAATGCTATCCAAAATCCAGAATCCTTTACAATATCAATATACTCTTCATCGATAAATTTATTATAGATATGAAGAATTGCAATTATCGAAAGAGAAAACCCATATAGAGTTAGACATAAAGTAAAAATGTTAACATCACGTCCTAAGAAAAAAAATGAGCTAATGTAAATGAGAAAGAAACAACTACTTTGTAATAAAGCAACTTTTTTAATCCACTTTTTGTCTGATAGATTATAAAAAATATAGCCATAAAAAATAGTCTCAACAATTGATATCAGATACTGTAATCCAATGTTTGATCTGACATCATCACGAATGACGAAAAGACTAGCTATTGCTTCTGCAATGAAAATAAATAGTAGAAATGGTAAAAAGAATTTCATAAAGCAACCCTTAATAGAAGGGTAGTATAGAAATGCGATTATTAAGCTTATTAATTCCAATATATTGTGAAATACATACTGCATAATCTACTATACAATTAAAACTTGAAGAACGATTCAAGGAAATAAATTTTCCTTTTTTCCCCTAAAATAAAAAAACGGTCATCACCAGACAACCGTTTTTTCACCCTTTTTGTAGAAATTATTTTTTATTCCACGTCCCTAGCCTCGGTTTTTTTGGAGAGGAGGAGCTTGTTTTCCAGTAATGTTTTCTCTTTAAAGGCTTTTAATTCTATGTCCAGCTTTGCCTGGCTATCGGCTGTCCAGCCCGGGGTAATAGCAGATAAATTGGGTTTGCCGGCATCTACCCAACTGGTATACCAGAAATCGGCAATCAGGTTGGCTGAGTTAATTAACTGGTTATGAATGGTATTACCCAATGCCGCAGCATATGCTTTGGCAAATTCGGTGGTATAGCTTTTGGTTTCGCGCCCACGGCGTAACTGGGTACGAAATTTCTGGGTTTCGGTAAAGCCTTTACTTACTTCCAGTTCTGTAGCCAGCATTTGCGGAACCAGTTTTGCCGACCTCCGTATCGCCACCCAAATGGCTTTGGAGGGATTTCTCAGGTATGTTGCTTTATGACTGGAATACAACTCATACGACCCAATTTGCAATTCGGGTATCATGGATTCCCATAAACTGTGCAAGCCTTTCTGGTTGGTTAATTGTCCATCATAATTTACCGAAGTATGCAGAGGCACATTGGCATCGCCTATATAATGTGCCAGATCTGTTGCATAAAACAGGATACTGTCTTTTTTACGGCTTTTAAAAGCTTCTGTTAACTTCTCTTTCATGTAAACAATATGGTACGGCACATACCCATATTTTAACAAACTGTCTTTAGCATACTTTTCAGTGGCTGCTTCCCAATCCAGCGGCATTTTTGTAGCTGCTTTCTCGCCAAACATTTCCAAATCAATAAAATGTTTGGGGGCTTCGGTACTATCTGTATTACGTCGTGTATCAGGCCGTGGTGCATTGGTTACCAGCGATTCCATATTTTGGTAAAAAAAAGGTCTGATATCTGTTGGCAACTCATATACCGCCAATTGGTGTACGGTTTTGTGAACCAGAAACCCCCAGCTGGTGGTTACTATCACAACAGTCAATAAAATCAATCCCCTTATCTTATTTTTCATCATAGGCGCAAATGTATCATTTTTTGCCAGCGGGTTGTAATAATTAGGTGAATGCTGCTACTAATCAGCCAGAAAATTAAACCCTACATTTGAGTTCAACCTAACCAACCATGAACAACATTTTAGAACTGCACAACCTGAAAAAATATTATGCTACCCAAAAAGCGGTGGATGATAT
This sequence comes from Sediminibacterium sp., assembly GCA_965283715.1. Taxonomy (GTDB): domain Bacteria; phylum Bacteroidota; class Bacteroidia; order Chitinophagales; family Chitinophagaceae; genus Sediminibacterium. The sequence continues at coordinate 115,122 of CBDIPL010000004.1, forward strand.
TAGTTTCAACATTGAAAAAGGCAGCATTTTTGGCCTGCTCGGACCCAACGGTGCCGGTAAAACTACCCTGCTGAGAATGATCACAGGGATCTTTTACCCCGATAGTGGTAATATTCAGTTTGATGGAAAAGCATTTGATCCATTGAACGATATCATAAAGATCGGATATATGCCGGAAGAGCGTGGTTTGTATAAGAAAATGAAAATTGGTGAACAGGCCCTTTATCTGGCACAGTTAAAAGGCTTATCCAAAGCAGAAGCCATGACCAAAATAAAATTCTGGTTCAAGCGACTGGAAATGGAAAGCTGGTGGAATAAAAAAGTAGAAGACCTGAGTAAAGGTATGAGTCAGAAATTGCAGTTCGTTATTACTGTATTGCACGAACCCAAACTGATTATTCTGGATGAACCATTTAGTGGTCTTGACCCCGTAAATGCCAATCTGATTAAAGATGAAATTTATGGTTTGGCACAAAGAGGCAGTACCATTATTTTCAGTACCCACCGCATGGAACAGGTGGAAGAAATTTGTGATCATATTGTACTGGTAAATATGGGTGCTAAAATTCTGGACGGTACTGTAGGACAAATCAAACAACAATTTAAAGAAAACAAATTCGGCATCAAACTAAGTGAAGTGCCCGGAGAATTGAATGCTGCCTCGTTCGAAGTAGTTGAACAAAAAGCTAACCAGCTAACGGTAAAAATAAAAGAAGGGTATAAAAGCAATGATGTATTGCATTATTTGTTGCAGCAAAATGTAACTATTGAGGCATTTCATGAAATACTTCCTTCGCTGAATGAAATATTTATCAACCTGGTAGAGGGAACCAAAGCTACCACACGAGCTTTTCAACCAGTGACTGATTAATCCCACAACCATTCAACCAAACTATTCAAACTGTTTATATGAACAAAACACTTCTTATTATACAACGTGAATACCTGACAAGGGTAAAAAACAAACGTTTTGTATTAACTACTATTTTAACACCCTTGTTAATTGTGTTGCTTATTGGTGGCACTACTTTTCTCTCCATCAAAGGAAAAGAAGAGCACAAAATTGCGGTGATTGATAATAACGGATTTTTTAAGGGTAATATTAAAAATACCAAATCATTCACTTTTGAATTTCCCGAAAATGTAGACACGAGTAACTATTTGCAAAAAGGATATACCGATATCATACTCATGCCAAAATTTGATGGCACGGAAAAGATGAAATATGTTATCCGTTCTAAAAAGCGAATCAGTATTACTACTGAAGACGAGATCTCAGATCGTATTAATGCAGCTATTGAAGATAATATGCTTCAAACAGCAGGCATTAACAAAGCGCAACTGGATTCCATCCACAAACAATCGCAGTTTGCAGAATTAAAAGCGGTTGAAGAAAATGGTGGTACTGTAAAAGAAAGCAGTGCGGGTTTATCATATGCGATTGGTTTTGGTAGTGGTATGCTTATCTATATCACCATGTTTATTTATGGTGCCATGGTAATGCGCGGGGTGATGGAAGAAAAAACCAACCGTATAGCCGAGGTAATGGTTAGCAGTGTTAAACCATTTCAGCTAATGTCGGGAAAGATCATTGGTATTGGTGCTGTAGGACTTACACAATTTCTGATGTGGATCATTCTCATTGTTGGACTCACCGCTGTAGCCCAGGCGTTTATTCCGCATGATGTGATGGAACAGGTGAAAACCCTGCAACAAGCCAACGGACAAATGCCTATGGCCGGAGGTGGTATGATGAAAGCCGGAGATGCAGCACAACAAATTTATAAAGTACAACATACGTTCAGCACGGCAAACTGGCCGGTAATTATTGGCCTTTTTGTTTTCTATTTTTTAGGGGGGTATCTTTTTTATGCAGCCTTATTTGCAGCTGTTGGCAGTGTAGTGAACGAAGACCCGCAGGATGCGCAGAGTTTGATGCTGCCCATCACCATGCCCATTATTTTTTCTTTTATTATTATGACCAATGCGGTACAGGACCCCAGCACGCCAATGGCTGTTTGGGCAAGTATCATTCCTTTCAGTTCACCCATGGTAATGATGGCGAGAATTGCTTATGGTATTCCCGGAACGGTTCCCTATTGGCAATTGGGATTGAGTATGTTAACGCTGGTAGGTGGTTTTCTTTTCACAACTTGGTTAAGCGGAAAAATTTATCGTACCGGTATTTTAATGTATGGTAAGAAAGTTAGCTGGAAAGAAATGTTTAAGTGGGCTTTTAGAAAAAGCTAAATAAGAAAAAATAATCACAACGTCATTTCGAACAAAGCGTAGCGAAGGGAGAAATCTGCTAATCGAGTAGCAGATTTCTCCCTGCTAAAGCGGGGTTCGAAATGACGTTTTTTTATTGATTTATTGATTTAAGAAAAACCTTACTTAAGTAGCAAATATTTATATCAATCCAACCGTCATTTCGAACGAAGCAAAGCGAAGTGAGAAATCTGCCAATCGATTAGCAGATTTTTCTCCCGCTGAAGCGGGGTTCGAAATGACGTTTTTTATTGATTTATTGGGCTAGAGATATTCTTACATTAATACCAGCTCTTGTTGTGGTAATTGGTGCAGATGTAGATATATACGGTATCACTTTACGCTGGTCAAAGAAGAGTTTAATATTTATTCGATTATTCAATACATAATCTATCGAAGGTTGTATAGAAATTTCTTTTTGTCCGCCCGTACCATAAGCATTCGCCTGATCTAAACGACTATTACTGGTAGCCACATCGCGCATTGACAAATCCAATCGGATATTCATATCATTCTCTAATGTTTTGCCTTTGGCTCCCGGTAATTTGAATGGTAGGCGCACACCTTTTTTTCTAAGTCCTCCACCGAAAGTCCACTCGGTACTGCGACTTTCCGTTAACTGGTAATCAATCAAACTTAAACTCAATTGACGGCTCTTACGGTATTCAAATTTCAGGTTCAACTGATCAACGGTTGTTATGTCTATCCCAATCAATGGTTCAAAACTTTCTTTCAAAGTAATATTCGGTACCAGGAAGTAAGGAATATAATTCCCACTTACCGTATCAATAAAACCCGGTGCACTAAAACGGAATGGATCCTGATACAATAACGCACTATTAAAACTGTTCATACTCAGGTTACCATTATATCCATGTGTAATAATAATACTGCTAAAGATGGATGACAACGCAGGTGCTTTACTCAAACCCGTATACGTCATTTTCCAATTGGGTCTTGGCAATAGACCGCTAAATGGATTAGAAGTAATATTAGGATTGGATTGCTTGATCAATGAAATAGAATTGGGATCTTTTTTAGTGTAAGCTGCAATAAACGCAGGTACCAATACATCCTGTGCATAACGGCCATAGCCTGTGGCATATCCGTCTGTTGCAAATTTTTGTCCCGCCGGTAATGCCTGCCAGTAAGGGTTTTGCTCTGCCACACGCCTGCTGATGATCTGGCGATTATCCTGGAAAGTTTTAAATGTTTCGGAGATCTCATTCGGATTCTGCTTACCAAACAAGGTATTGAAAGCAATGTACGAAACGCTGAAACCTCCACTGGCCAATGGATTCAAGTGACGCAATCCTGCGCTTCCCGTTGTATCCTTATACAATTCAGAATATTCTTTGGTAAAGGTTTTATCCAGATTAATATCAATGATCAATTCTCTGATGGGCTCCAACTGTGCCGTTAAACTAAAACGTTGTTCAAAACTTTGTCGGAAAAGAAAGTTGAAGGTGCTGTCTCTCGTGATCAAACCCTGCGAAGCTTTTTTATTTAACCAGTTGGTATCGGGCTGTTTGCCAAATACATAATCCAAACCAGGGGCACTACTTTTCCAGTTTTGTCCGACGTATTGGGTGCTATCCAGATAACCCGGTACCCGACTTCTATAATTAGCAGCATATTGCAGATTAACGTTTCTAACCATCGTGATCATTTTACCAATAGTTCTGGTAAACCCATTCAGTTCAGTAGGTTCATTGGCTTTTTGCAATCGTTCTGCAATGCGCGCATCACGCTTCATTTGCCTCCACTTCTTCAGAGCATCCCTTCGTTTTTTTCCTTTTAATCCTTTTACTACTTCTGCTTTGGTAGGAATATCCGTACCCAAGGCATTTTTGGGTTTGGTATCTTTTACTGCCGGCGGTTGATTAGGATCTGGTTTTGGTTTTGGCGGGGGCACATTATCCAATGCACGTAACCATTTTGATTTGGCATACAGGCTGGCAAAATTAAATTGCGCATTCAGGTTATTTTCCTGTGAGTTTTCAATGGTATTTCCCAAACCGATGGCCAGTCTACTGGCACCTATCCAGTTATAAGAAGTTCCATAACTGTAACGCGCCGTTATCCAATCTGCAAAAGGTAATTTATTTAATGGCAGGTTATAATTTAAAACCGCCTTCTGTTGGTACATGGTATTTCTTCCGCCTTTGAAGAGGTTTTCTCTTACCGTATCTTTTTTCTCTTTACTGTCAATTCTTCCAAAGGGTTCATCAATACGGGCGTTGTTGATTGCATTGAAATCAAAATTTAATGATCTTGTCAAATCCCAACGCATACCATAAAAGCGATCGAAGGTGAAATACTTATCGTACGTAGTATCTACTCTTTCTACTTTACTATCCACGGTATTAACAATACGAGGGATAAATTCTCCAAACTGCCGGTTAATATCTGCTCGAAAACTTAAGTAAGAAGGTTTGAGATTAAAATTAAAATCCCTGAACAAAGCCAGCCAAGGGGTTTGTGTACGGATGATTCTTTTTAACGGCTCTATAAATTTACTTTGATCAACATAGGTATATCCAAAACCGCCGCGCTGTTTGGTTACGGTGTTTTGCAATATCACCGGACTATTCTGTGTGATCTGAGAAAAAGAATAATTGAAATCAAAATTACTGAAGCGAAGCAGTCCTGGCTTACTGCTACCGGGCAACATTCTTACGTTGGTAAAATTGAGTGTTTTGATGGTGGTTTGATCCAATGCTGCATTCCTGATAGAATCGCGCTTCTCTTTGGGTGCTCCGTTTATTTTTTCTTTATACTTCACATCCAGATCATACGGATCGAACTGTGGCGTAAGAATGGTTCGGTTTATGCTGGCGTATACGGGTAAAGAAAGTCTTGCCCCTTTCGGAATTAATCTACCGGCATCAATACTGGCAGCCGCATCAAACTGTACTAAATTATCTTTTGCCCTTTCGTTTACCCTTTGTTCAATGGTACCAAATCCCTGTGTATAGGTATTTCCGGAAACGGTTAATGTACCCAGATCAGCCAAATTCAAATCCACCCTTCCTAAGGCAGCCCAGCCACCACTTTCATCCAGTTGCGATAAACGCAGTTCATTTACCCACACTTCGGTATTGATTACTGCGCCATCGGGTTTCAATGGATTTTCTATAGCTACCATAATTCCCCGCACTTCACCCAAATTGGGATTACCCATGATGGAGATGGTTTTGTTATCCAGCGGTTGTCGGAATATTTTTGTTACAGATCCACCCGAATTGTTTCGCAATAATTTCAGATCAATCAATGAGCGCAATGAAAAATCAAGGTTGTTTTCCAATGGCCATACTTTTTCTTCCTGTCCACGTGTATAAGTTCCGGCAGGGGTTATTTTCAGCGGTATTTTGATCTCATAATAATTGTTCAAAAAATCCTGACCAATGCGCACGATGGCATTCATTTCATTATCCTTGATTGGTCGCTGACCGGTAACTGATTCTGCGTGCAGGTTCATAGACAATTTGCCATACTGCCTGATATCTAGGTTCAACGTTTTGAATACACCACGGGCATCGCCTGTAAGCAGGTTACTGATCTTTAAACTCATGGCCTGCTCATTCTGCTGCAGGTTTACGCCATTGTTGCTTAATAATTGAACACGTTCTATACCCGGAGGCATGATGTAATTAACCGGTTGTCTGCTACTGTTCTCTTCGAGGTTTACAGCGAGTGTATTGATTATGGTACCTGCTGCATTATTGATAGGTGTATAAGAACCGGTAGTATCGATGTTAAATGTAAACTGACGCCATTGGTTTCTTACCAGATCCAATCTTGCCAAACGCAATACCACCGAGTCTTCAAAATCGGTAAGGTATAAACGTGCAAAACGAATGGATTTAAAATCTGGGATATTACCAATTTTACGCGCAAAACCTTTAATGGGAATTCGGAACAGGAACCAGTCTTCTGTTCTTCGCACACCATCTGCAGAATTTACAGTTACCTTTCTTTTATCGGTGATGTATGGAGTAATGCCCACATCCATACCGGGTTGCAAGTTGATTTCATACTCGTAATAAGATTCAGTTTCATTCAATGTATTATCCCTGTTCAAATCTTCATTATCAGGGTACAATGTAGCTGCAGAAGTAAACTGCCCGCCGGTTGTGGCAATAGGCGAATTACCTTGCGGGTTATTGAAATTTTTATACCTGCCCAGGATCCCTGTTCCCAATGGATCAAAGCTCGGATCACGATACCATTTATAATTATCCGTTGCAGGATCAATCAATGCCCTTTGGTACACAGGCGATGCTGTTCCGAAATTAGCGGCCAGTTTATTCAGTACGTATGCTTTTTTTATTTTCTCTGCAGCATCATCCAAACCATCAAACCCTACATCCTGGTAAGGTCTGTCATCGGGGTTATTACTAAATGCCTGTGTAATCTGAATAGGATTTACCGGTGTTTTACCCCAGGTGTTTGTGGTATCTACCGAAGAAGGTATGTTTGGTGTATTCACTCCATTCTCATAAAAACGTTTTCCATCTTTCAGAATGTCTTCACTTACATTACCCAGGTTTAAAAATAATTTACCACCACGGCTATTCGGATTTTTTATAAAAGGATCCTGTACCCAAAATTCCGTGTACTCAATATTGCCTGTTTCAAAATCGGTTTGGTCTATCGAACGCATTAAACCACCCCAGCGACTGGCTGGCCGGGTGAGTCTTCCATTCGCATCTATTTGCGTGTTTCTAGTTTCGAAATTATAGGGACCTTTCTCAGTTGGATAAAAAGCCAGGTCGAAAGTAGATGATTGTACATCGGTAATATTCGTAGTACGCTGCGGAAATAATTCATTGGTAAATACCTGGCGAACGCGTGGATCACTCAATTCAACCAGATCTCTGCGTAATGGATTGTTAGGGCTGTTTCTATCCTGTAAATTGGGTTCAATATTATACCAGGCCAGTTTAGCACGATTAAAATTATAATCGATCGAATCATTCAAAGTTGCTTCCGGAAATTTAGGATTGCCCTGTGGTGTTGAGGCAAGTGCCCATGCCACCAGTGGGAAACGAAGATCAATACTGGTACGTGTGCCTTCAAAATTATCCAGATAAATCAATCCGCTTTCACCGGTTCCTATTTGAGATGGATGACCGGGCTTTAGAATAGCCGCCTCACCATATGCGGTAATAGATGATTTTGCTTTTGTAGAATAGAAAGGCAATTTATCCAGCAATCTGGTTAATCCAGGAAGTTCAGAACGATAACTGGCATCGAAACCATACATGGTATTTTTAATGGGATCTTCTCCATAATCTACCTTGGTAAAAAAAGGTCTTTCAGAAAGACGCATGAAAGAAGCACCCAACGTTAATTTTTTATTCGCCACATAATCCAACCGCAAGCCCGTAAAATTTCTTTGTTGTATACCAAAGCCCGCATTGTTTTCAAATGAAACTTTTACCGGTACATTGGAACTGAGGATACCTGCATTTAAAATCTTAACGGTTCCCAGATTATAATCGATGGTATAATCCAATCCTTCCCTTAAAATTTGTCCGCCCGCAGTAACCGTTACCGAACCCGGCGGAATATTAAATGCATTCAAATTAATCTCCGATCCGCCTGCGCTTCCTTTTACCTGTCCCTGCATCACAAACCGGTTCAAGTTGGCATAGGTTTGTGCGATAGCTTTAATGGAATCGTACAACTGGTAGTACACATATTTTTTCTTGAGTGCAGCAGACTGCCCCGAAAAGGCCAGCGTATCCAGATCGCGCCCAAAGGGTTCCAACACAGGAAATACTACGCGGCCCATTTGTGGTAAAATGGTAAATCCATCTATATAATCAAACACACCATCGGGTTGTGGATCGTTACGGTTATTTAATCTGTCGAGGTTTAAAATGCGCAGCAAAGGTTTACCATCCACAGCAGGCGAGCTTTCGGGTAAATATCTTTTTAAACCACCACTTGGCTCTTCATACAACACATTCAGTTTAAAATCTTCCCGCTGAATACCGCCAAACAAGTCAAGGGAATATACGTTCTTCATCATCCAACCCCAGGTAGGTAATTCTATTCGTTGTGATGTAGCTTTTAATAATTTAAGGAACAATATTTTTTGTACACCACGGGAAGAATCCAATGCAACATCCTGCGATAATTCACCCACCTGATACACTCTGCCGTTATAAGTGTATTGATACGCTACAGCTAACACTTCATCAGATTGTAACTGCACGTTAATAGACATAAAACCTACCTGCGGATTAAAATAATATTCAGAAGGGTTTAGTTTACGCGCAAATGTTTTTTCATAATCATCCACCGGCCGTAAGCCTTTGGCTAATAACAAAGAGTTGACAGCAGCCGGATTTCTGGCTGCTGCGTTACCAGCGAGTGATGCATACAAATCATTCGATGCATTGGACGGCAATGGATTGGTAGTTAATGTTCTTACATTGGGATTATACGGTTTGGGTTCTGCCAAATCCATCAAACCCACAATATCACGTGCATCAGTAGTAGCACCGGTTCTGTTGGTAACCCATACTTCCATTTTCTGGATTTGAACCTGAGAATTTACCACCGGTAAACTGGCCATGGTTTTATTAAAATTGTCGCGGAAGTATTGCGCTAATAAAAAGTGACGGTTCTCTTCATAATCATCCAGTTTTTTCTGAAAATTCTGGGTTGAGGTACCGCCTTGTAAACCTACCGACTGCCGGGTAGATCGTTGATTGGCCAATGCAGCGGTAACAAATAATTTTCCAAACTGTAATTGTGTTTTTACACCAAACAAGTTTTGCGCGCTTGGCATTAATGTGCTTCTGGATTGAAAAGATATATTACCTGCTTCCAGGCTTTTGATGATCTCATCATCCATACCCTTGTAATCCAGTTTCAGCTGGTTATCAAAACCAAGATTGGATAATGTATTGTAATTAATAGGAAATTTTAGTTTTTCACCAATATTGGCGTTCACATTCAGCTTGGCATTCATATCAAAATCAAACCCACCATTTTGTTCTGGCTCTTTCGGGTAAGGTTGGGTTTTTAATGTTCTGTCCCTGATAACCTGCCATAATATTCACTTCACCCGAAGGGCGAATATCTACTTTTAACCCATTACCGGTTGTGCCAAAAATGCGATCAAACAATTTATTGTATATCTGCATTTTAGGTCGACCCGATTTCAGGTTGAGTGCAGTTAAGGCAGCCGCTCTTTTTTTGAAATAATCAGTCTCAGCTTTCCGGGATTCCAGTCGCCAGAATTCTTCATAGCTCAGTGCAGTAGGTACACGGTAATATTTACTGCCTATTTTTTCGATAATATAATACTGACGTGTTTTAGGATCATATTCAATATCCCGTTTGATCAAAGTCGTATCACGTATATCAAAAGGATTTTTACTGTAAGAAGATAAAGGGTCGCCTCTTCTATCGCTGATAGGATAGTGCACTACAGAGTCTTTCTGCTGCGCATAACTGCACAAGCCTGAAAGCAGGAGAATGCCAATATGTAGAAAATAAAGAATCGCCTTCAACAGTTAAGCTTTGTTAAATTCAGATAGAATGATAAAACAGTTACGTAGAAATAGAGGCGATAGCTTATAAATTTTTGAGTGCGTGTTTAATTATTTCTTCCAACGCTGTATCTGTTGATAAAGAGCCCATTGTTTTTTTAACTGCTTGTTCTGCCATTACCCTTCCAATACCAAGGGCTATCAGCGCGTTTACTGCATCTGCATCTACTGCGGGTGCGCCTGTTAAAACAACTGCATGATCCAGCGATTGTTTACCCAATTTATCCCTCAACTCCACAACCAATCTCTCAGCAGATTTCTTTCCTATTCCTTTGATACCTTCCAGTTGCCTTGTGTTGCCTTGTACAATGGCACGGGCTATTTCATCGGGCCGCATACCTGACAACATCATTCTGGCAGTTGCTGCACCAACCCCGGAAACACTGATGAGGTTCAGAAACATCTCTTTTTCAGCCATTTCAGCAAAACCAAACAGGGTTTGTGCATTTTCGGTGATGTGCAAATAAGTAAAGAGCTGACCACTATCCTTATTGCTGATAAAAGAGTAGGTATTGAGGCTAATTTGCAACTCATAACCTACCCCATTTACATCTACCACCACACGGGCAGGTGTTTTTACAGCAAACTGTCCTCTAACAAAAGCGATCATAGCTTTACCAAAAATAGTCTTTTTAAAAATACCCATTATACGTATCTTTGATTAAATTTTATACGTATGGCAACTAAATTAACCTTATCCATAGACGAAACGGTAATTAGAGATGCGAAAGAATATGCCCATAAAAGTGGCAGAAGTGTTTCGCAACTGGTCGAATCATACCTGAAAGCCATTACCAATCCTACCAAAAAGAAAAAATCTAAATTACCGGCGCATTTAAAAAGGTGGCATGGTGCTTTTAAAACAGAAGATAACAGAGATTATAAAGAAATATTAGCTGATGCAATCTGGGAGAAATACAATCCATGATCAACGTTTTTTTAGATACCAATATTCTGTTTGATTTTTTTGCAGAGCGAAAACCCTTTGATAAAGAGGCCGAAGAGATTATGGAATTGGCATACGAGAAAGAAGTGACCCTTTTTTGTTCAGCCATTAGTTATGCAACCGTTTTTTATCTTTTATCAAAATTAAACGGTAAGCAAAAAGCTTTTATGGCCATTAAGGATATGCGTGAATTAATTAGCACTGTTACGGTGGATGGGCACGTGATAGACAAAGCCCTGGAGAGCGGCAACCCGGATTTTGAAGATGGCATTCAGTTTGAAAGTGCCATGGGAATACCAAACCTGCATGCACTGGTAACCAGAAATCCAAAACATTTCAAGAACAAACAACTATTAATACAAACACCTAAAGAATTTTTAGACGCATTTAATTCAACAATTCATGACTCAGCTTAAAGCAGCCATTACCGGTGTAGGCGGATATGTACCCGAAACCAAACTCACCAATTTTGACCTGGAGAAAATGGTGGATACCAATGATGAATGGATCCGCACACGTACCGGTATATCAGAAAGAAGAATTTTAAAAGAACCCGGAAAAGGAAGCAGTGATATGGCGGTGCCTGCCGTGCAGGAACTACTTCGCAAAAAAGGCCTCGACCCCACAGATATCGATTGCCTGATCTGCGCCACTGTAACACCTGATATGGTTTTTCCGGCAACGGCCAATATCATATGCGATAAATTAGGCGCTACCAATGCATGGGGCTACGACATGAGTGCCGCCTGCAGCGGATTTTTATTTGCCCTAACTACAGGCGCCATGTACATTGAAAGTGGCCGCTATAAAAAAGTTGTTGTGGTTGGCGTTGATAAAATGAGTGCCATTGTAGATTATACCGACCGCGCTACCTGCATTATTTTTGGAGATGGTGCCGGCGCCGTATTACTGGAACCCTCTACGGATGATACAGGAATTCTCGATAGCATTTTACGATCCGATGGAAGCGGTCGCCAATACCTCCATATGAAAGCTGGCGGCTCTGTAAAACCCGCCACTGTAGAAACCGTTCTGGCCAAAGAACATTTTGCCTACCAGGAAGGACAACCCGTATTTAAATTTGCCGTAAAAGGTATGGCCGATGTAAGTGCCGAATTACTGGAGCGCAATCACCTTACTGGTGATGATGTTGCCTGGCTGGTTCCACACCAGGCCAATCTCCGCATTATTGATGCTACTGCCAACCGTATGGGATTGGATAAAGAAAAAGTGATGATCAATATCCAGAAATATGGCAATACCACCGCAGCTACTATTCCTTTATGTTTATGGGAATGGGAAAGCCAGTTAAAGAAAGGTGACAATATTGTGTTGGCTGCTTTTGGTGGCGGATTTACCTGGGGTGCTACCTGGGTGAAATGGTCGTATTAAATATGTTTTTCTTGAACAACTTATAAATCATTTCCCCTCCTTTTAAAGGAGGGGATTTTTTATTACGCAGTAATAAAAACGGGGTGGTTAAGACCTGCTAAATAAAATATAATCAGTTTGCGGAACAGTTTCTACACCTGCCTCCCGAAGCATGGTAACCACTTGACCGCGATGATAGGTTCCGTGGTTATTCAGGTGCAATAAAATGTCTTTTACCGGCTGTTCAAACACATCCCCCTTCATGGTTTTATACAATAGCAGATTTTCCAATTCCGCTTCTTCCAGATCCTGTACCCATTGTATCCATTGGGCATTCTGTTGCAACAAACCATTGGCAATATCTTTCATGGTTGGATGAAACGTAAGGCTTGGTACCAGCACCTGCTCATGCTTTTGCATCCGTTGCCACCAGATACTCGAGGCATCCCAAATGTGCAACCAGGTTTTATGTAAAGAAGGAAAACTGCTTTTCATTTCCTGTTGCTGTTGTTCTTCTGAAAGCTCGAACACAACAGACAGCAATTTTTCATTTGCCCATCTTTCGTATCGTGCAAAAGAGACTAATAATTGCTTCATGTTAAATACTACTTTTGAAGTGAAAAAAAGAAAGAACCAGTTTCGCCGATTATTGATCAACCTAAAAATAATGAATAAAAAATTTCCATTAAGCGGTATCAGTTCTGTAGCCATGCACAGCGCTGGGCAAGAGAACGCAGAATATTCGCATTTAACACCCATTTACGCAACCTCTACCTTCACATTCGACTCTGCACAACAGGGCAGCGACCGTTTTGCAGGTGCCGATAAAACACGTATTTACAGTCGTTGGGGTAACCCCACTTTTACCACTGCAGAAGAAACCATCGCTGCATTAGAATCGTTTGGTATTGCAAATGAAGATGGATCGCCCCTTCAGGTAAAAGCGTTGCTGCATGCAAGCGGGCAGGCCGCTATGACCACACTTTTTTTTAGCACACTAAAAACCGGCGACACGGTTCTTTCACATTTTTCACTCTATGGTGGTACGCATGAACTGCTGAACAAAGTACTGGCAGATACCGGTGTAAAAACCACCATCATTGATATGCGCGATCTGAACCTGGTAGAAGATGCGCTAAAAAAAGACCCCTCTATTAAACTGGTGCATATTGAAACACCTGCCAATCCAACCATTCAGTGTGTAGATATTGAATCGGTAACCTTATTGGCAAAAAAACACAACTGTCTTGTTTCCGTTGATAACACATTTGCCACGCCCTATCTGCAACAACCCTTTCGTTATGGTGTGGATTTTGTTTTTCATTCTACCACCAAATTTTTAAATGGTCACGGTACGGCTATCGGCGGTGTTTTGTTAGGGAAAGACCTGGAATTCATGCGCACCAAAGTTTGGAAATGGCATGCTTTACTCGGAGGCAACAGCAATCCATTCGATGCATTTCTGCTTACACAGGGAATGAAAACACTCGAACTTCGCATGGAAAGACATTGCCACAATGCTATGGAGGTAGCGCATTATCTTGATCAACATGCAGCCATTGCCCATGTAAATTATAATGGTCTGGGTTCTCATCCTGATTACGGCGTTACTATGAAACAAATGCGTCATCCCGGAGCATTGATGAGTTTTGAATTAAAAGGCGGATTGGAAGCAGGCCGAAAATTTATTGATGCGTTACAAATGTGTGTTCGTGCCGTTTCACTCGGTACAGTTGATACACTTTTATCGCACCCTGCAACCATGAGCCATGCCGGGATTACAAAAGAAGAAAGAATTCAATATGGTATTACCGATGGATTGATCAGGTTAAGTGTAGGCATTGAAAACATCGGCGATATCTTAACAGATTTTGAACAGGCTTTGCAAGCTGTATAAAATAATTTTATGGAGATCCACATTAGACGAGCAGAAAAAAAAGACTGCCAACGATTACTCGAATTAATACAGGAACTGGCCGATTACGAAAAAGCACCAGAAGAAGTTACCGTAACACTATCACATTTTGAAGAAAGTGGTTTCGGATCAAACCCTGTATGGTGGGCATTTGTAGCCGAGATTAATGGACATGTTGAAGGCTTTGCATTGTACTACATCCGCTATAGCACCTGGAAAGGACAATGCCTGTACCTGGAAGATTTTTTAGTAACAGCAAAACTGCGCGGCCACGGTGCAGGCAAATTACTATTCGATAGAATTATTCAGGAAGCCAAAGAAAAAGGGTTCAAAAGAATGGTTTGGCAGGTGCTTGAATGGAATGAACCTGCCCTCAATTTTTACAGAAAATACAACGCAACACTAGATCCGGAATGGATTAACGGGATACTTGACTTTTAATTAAAAATGAAAAATTAACAATTGAAAATATATAACTGGTTGTATAAATTTTTAATTGTTAATTTTTCATTGTTAATTAATTTACCCCTGCAACAACTGCTTCCTTATAAATCTTCTGCACCAACCCCTGCAATACTTTTCCCGGACCTGCCTCTGTAAAATTAGTTGCTCCATCGGCTACCATGGCTTGTACGCTTTGTGTCCAGCGAACGGCACCGGTTAATTGATCAATCAGGTTCTTTTTTATTTCATCAGGATTTATTACGGCCTTGGCAACTACATTCTGGTATACCGGGCATATGGGTGAATGAAAAGCGGTGGCTTCAATTGCTGCGGCCAGTTCAACTTTTGCAGGCGCCATCAGTGGCGAATGAAAAGCACCGCCAACGGGCAATACCAATGCACGCTTGGCACCGGCTGCTTTCATTTTTTCACAAGCAATTTCAATTCCTTTTATTGAACCGCTGATCACTAGCTGGCCGGGACAATTATAATTGGCCGCCACCACCACTTCTCCTGTTTCTTTCGAAACTTCTGCACAGATTTCCTCTACTTTTTCATCAGCCAATGCCAGCACGGCTGCCATGGTAGAAGGTTGTACTTCACATGCTTTCTGCATGGCTTTCGCACGAATGCTTACCAATTTCAACGCATCTTCAAAATCCAACACGCCGTTAGCTACCAACGCAGAAAATTCGCCAAGTGAATGACCGGCCACCATATCCAGTTTCGCATTTTCAATGGTGCGAAAAGCAGCTACAGAATGTAAAAAAACAGCAGGTTGGGTTATCTCAGTTTGTTTTAATTCTTCATCCGTTCCACTAAACATCACATCACTAATGCGAAAACCTAAAATATCATTGGCTCTTTCAAACAGATTTTTTACAAAGGCATTGGATTCATACAGGTTCTTTCCCATCCCGCTGAATTGTGAGCCTTGTCCGGGGAATATGTAGGCATTTTTCATAGCAATCGTTGATTGGTTTATTGGTTTATTGGTTTATTGGTTTATTGGTAGGTTTTATTATAAAGTAAAATTACTGAACGGAATTTTGTTTCAAAACCTTAATGTATCCATTTAATTTTTTGTGTATGCTTTCCATATCATGGTAAAGCGACTGATAGAGAGAATCACTAATCAAACCTCTTCGGTATGCTTTTCCAACCCATGTTTTTGTTTCCAGTAACGATCCTCTGGCATAAAAGCAGAAGTGGATGTTTTCCTTAACGGAAAATCTTCCATAACCTTCTGCAATATTAGCAGAAATTGAGTCAACAGAAGATACCAATTGTTTACCCAGACTATATTTCTCAAACGAGTTCCATTCCTCTACAATTTTCCATACCGAATCCCCAAGTGTTTCAGACAACTGGTATACAGATAGATCTTCCAGAATAAAAGGCATAAAAAAGGGTTTACGTAAATAAACCCTAATCTACTACCCAATAAAATACACTCATAGGGTATTTATACCTAATCGTTAACAGAGCATACCAGTAAACCAATAAACCAATAAACTAATAAACCAACCCCTAATCCTGCTTCTTACTAATCAATTTCAAAAATTCTCCCCTTGTTGTATTCTTCAAAAACTCTCCATCAAATGCTGAGGTGGTAGTAACGGAATTCTGTTTGCCTACGCCACGCATCATCATGCATAAATGTTTAGCTTCAATAACCACCGCCACACCTACAGGATTCAAGGATTCTTTAATGGCTTCCAAAATTTGTGTAGTCAAACGTTCCTGCACCTGCAATCTTCTGGAATACACATCCACCACACGTGCCAGTTTACTTAACCCCGTAATCCATCCATTGGGGATATAAGCAATATGCGCCTTCCCAAAAAAAGGTAACATATGATGCTCGCACATAGAGTATAATTCTATGTCTTTCACAATCACCATTTCACTTACTTCTTCTTTAAACTTTGCCGAATTGATAATCGCTTTCGGATCCTGGCTATATCCTTGTGTTAGAAATTGCATGGCTTTGGCCACACGTTCAGGCGTTTTAATCAATCCTTCTCTATCCGGATCTTCACCTAATAAACCCAATGCCTCGTGGTAATTTTTTATTAACCCCGAAGTCACCTCTTCATCATACTTCTCAATTTTTGTATAAGCCATAATGCTTTGTTTTCTTTTTATTTATGCGGGATACTCTACAAAATTTCTTTCTGTTTCATATAAACGAATCTGCAGATCCAGTTTTGCATCAATCTTTGCTCTTAATAATTCATAAATCACCACCGCAATGTTTTCTGCGGTAGGATTCAGGTTAGCAAATTCAACCGTATCAAGGTTCAGGTTCTTATGATCAAAACGTTGCATCACTTCTTCTTTCACCAGGTCACTCAAAATTTTCAGATCAATCACATACCCGGTTAGTGGATCGGGCACGCCCACCACTTTCACAATCAGATCGTAGTTATGACCATGGTAATTGGGGTTATTGCATAATCCAAAAACACGATCATTCTCCGCATCACTCCACGCCGGATTGTACAGCCTGTGGGCAGCATTAAAATGTTCTTTCCGGTAAACCGCTACTTTATGGTTCATGAATGATGGTGTATTTTTTGTAACCAACTTCAATACATTACCCAACTTCTGTTGCGTCGCACACTTAAACACACGTAACAGGGATGAGCTTTTATTTAAGAAATTTCAAGTGATTCTGCTATCAACTGCCGGCACTGTTTCAGAAGTGTGCTGATCAAGTGGCCGGGCATATAAGGAGCCATAGAATTGATAACTGAGCTTGAAGATCTATTCTGTTAAACTTGTACCTAAAGTTACACAGGTTATTAATAACCCGCATACACTTTCTTTTGTTTAAAAAGGGGCAAATATTTTCTTGAAAAAAGAGAAATTGACTGAAAAAAATGAAAAAAGGCTATTCGCCAAAGTATTCCACGTAAATGCGTTGTGTTTCGTAAAGCTTAATACAATGCAGTTTTACTTCTGCGGGTAAATGGGGTGCCAATTGCTGCCAAATGGCAATAGCAAGGTTTTCAGTGCTGCACATGGTATCTTTCATAAAATCAACATCCATGTTGAGGTTTTTATGATCCAGTTTATCTACGGCATGTTCTTTTATCAGTTTGCTCAATTTCTTTACATCATACAGAAAACCCGTATCTGGATGGGGTTCTCCTTTAATCGTTACAAATAGGTCATAGTTATGCCCATGCCAGTTCTCATTGGCACAAACCCCGAATACCGCCTCATTCTGCTCTTTACTCCATTTAGGATTAAAGAGTTTATGCGCTGCGTTAAAATGCTCCTGTCTGGTTAAATACACCATTCTCCTCAAAAATTTCGGCAAAGGTAAGAATTGAAGTCGGAAAAGTCAGCAAGTTAAGAAAGTCCGTAAGTCGGGAAGTCCGTAAGTCCGGAAGCAGCAACCTTTATTTCTTTCCAGACTTACAGACTTCCCGACTTACCCAACTTTCCGACTTTTTACCCACCTTTGTCTCTATGCGTGTCATTATTACCGCCGCTACTGTTGCTGAATGGATGCCTTCCTTTCTGGAAATGGATCACTTGTATACTGGTGAAAGCCAGCGTTTAAAAGTGCAGTTTCACCAAAGTGGTGTGGGCATGCTGGCTTCGGCAGTTTCCATTACCAGAATGGCCATAGAAGATAAACCCGATCTGATTATTCAGGCGGGCATTGCCGGTTGTTTCGATAAATCGATGGCCCTTGGCAAAGTAGTGGTGGTAAGCGACGAAGCTTTGGCAGATACCGGTGTGGAAGAAGAAGGCAAATGGAAAGATCTGTTTGATCTGAAACTGGAAAAAAGCAGTTACCATCCCTTTGAAAAAAGAAAACTCCCAAATCCCTGGCTCAGTAAATTCAATTTATTGAAACTGCCCGAGGTAAGTGGCGTTACCGTAAACCAAATTTCAACGCATACTGATAGGATTCAGCAGTTACAAAAAAAATATTCACCCGTGCTGGAAAGTATGGAAGGTGCCGCACTACATTATGTATGCCGCGAAGCCAATATCCCTTTTCTGCAAATACGAGCTATCTCCAATTATATTGGTGAGCGTAACAAAGCCAACTGGCAAATGAAAGAAGCCATCAGCAACCTGAACGAAGTTTTAGTAAAGTATGTTGAGAAGCTGTATAAGATTGCGTGAGATGGTGAATGGTGAATGGTCAATAGTGAATTGTGAATGTAGAAGAATAGAAATGTAATATTTTGCACTTCCAAAAATATGATTGACCATTGACCATTGACCATTGACCATTGACCATTGACCATTGACCATTGACCATTGACCATTGACCATTGACCATTGACCATTGACCATTGACCATTGACCATTCACCATTGACCATTGACCATTCACCATTCACAACTCACAATGACCCTCTCCCTCGCCTTCTCTCCTTGCCCAAATGATACTTTCATCTTTGATGCATTGGTGAATCATAAGATCGATACTGAAGGATTGGAATTTGAGGTTGTGATGGAAGATGTACAAACCCTGAATGAATGGGCCAGACAAGGCAAGCTGGACATTTCAAAAATCAGTTATGGCGTTCTGCCATTGGTGTTGGATAATTATCTTGTTTTGAATAGTGGCGGTGCTTTAGGCAAAGGTGTAGGACCTTTATTAATTACTAAGGAAGAAGTACCAACTACAAACGAGATAAATAATATGCAGATTGCCATACCCGGCGTGAACACTACTGCACACATGCTTTTTTCAATGGCTTATCCCGAAGCAAAAAACAAAACCTTTCTGGTGTTTCATGAAATAGAAGAGGCTGTGTTGAGTGGAAAAGCAGATGCGGGTGTGATCATTCATGAAAATCGTTTTACGTATCAGGATAAAGGCCTTACCAAAATCAAAGACCTGGAGAATATTGGGAAGAAACCATACAGGTGCCGATACCATTGGGCGGCATTGTTATGAAAAGATCATTCGATTCAACACTTCAAAAAAAAGTAGACAAACTTATCCGCAAAAGTCTGGATTACGCATTTGCACATTATCCCCAACTCACAGATTATGTGCGAGCCCATTCACAGGAAATGAGTGAAGAGGTGATGCGCAAACATATTGACCTGTATGTAAATAATTATTCCTTAGATCTTGGAGAGGATGGTAAAAAAGCAGTAGAGAAATTATTAGCCGTTTATCAACAACTTAATCCGGAAACAGCTATTGCTGACAAAACTATTTTTCAATAACGTCATTTCGAATGTAGTGATAACGGAATGAGAAATCTTCGGATTGATTGGAATGATCTCATTAAGAAGTTGTTTGGGTTAGCTTTTTTAGTCCACTTACTATTTTTTCTCCGCGAAATCTCCCTGTTCTCTGCGGCTCCGCGGTTGGTTTATGTTGCTCCAACCGCGGAGCCGCAGAGTTTTCGCAGAGATATAATTATTCTAAACTAATTAGCTCAAACAACTGTTCAATTTCTTTCATGAGATTTCTCGTTCGTTCCTCACTCGAAATGACGTTAGGGTTTTAATGCTTTAGCATATACTTCCAGCACACGCTTTCTTGCCAGTTCATGTTGCACAATGGGTTTGGGATAACTGAACTCCTGAAACTCGGGTACCCATTTTTTTATATACTTCAGGTCTTTATCAAATTTCTCCGTTTGCAAACTGGGATTAAATACACGGAAATAGGGAGCTGCATCGCATCCACTGCTGCTGGCCCATTGCCAGCCACCATTATTGGCGGCCAAATCAAAATCCAACAACTTTTGGGCAAAATAAGCTTCGCCCCAGCGCCAATCAATCAACAGGTGTTTGGTTAAAAAAGAGGCTACAATCATGCGAACACGGTTATGCATAAAACCAGTGGCATTCAATTCGCGCATGCCTGCATCTACAATTGGGTAACCGGTATTTCCATCACACCATTGCTGAAACTCTGTTTCATTATTACGCCACTCAATCATTTCATACGCAGGTTTAAAACTTTTACCCTCACCCACCTGCGGAAAATGCCATAGAATCATATGGTAAAAATCGCGCCAGATCAATTCGTTCAGATAGGTTTCATTCAATGCCCTTGCGCGCCGCGCCAATGCACGGATACTGATGGTACCAAAACGAAGATGTACCCCCATTTTAGAAGTCCCGTTTTCCAGTGACGGAAAATTTCTTTTCTCCGAATAATGCCGTATCACATCTTCCTTTACTTCAAGGGAAGGAAACGGCAAATCAACCTGTTGAAAACCCATACTTTTCAGCGATGGAATATTTACTGGCTTCTGTTGATAGAATTGAGAAAAATATTTTTCAGTTGGATAAGATTTGAGGTGAAAGGCCGTCAGCTTTGCTTTCCATTTATTGGCATACGGTGTAAAAATGGTATAAGGTTTTGTATCATCTTTTACCACTTCGCTTTTTTCAAAAATTACCTGGTCTTTATAGGTATGAAGAAGAGCACCTTTTGATTGCAATAAATGACTGATTACTGATTCCCGCTGCAATGCATAAGGCTCGTAATCGTGATTGGCAAAAACACCTTTAACCGTATACTTATCCGTTAATGCAGCAAACACCGCTTCCGGAAATCCATAAAACACTTCCAGGCTGCTACCTAATTGCATCAGCTGCTGCTGCATGCCAGACAAAGCTGCATGAATAAATTCAACACGCCTGTCCGCCTTATCCTCTAGTTTATCCAAAATATTTCTGTCAAAAATAAAAATGGGAAGTACCGGCATTCCGGCTTTCAATGCATGGTACAGCGCAGCATTATCTGCCAGTCGCAGATCTCTTCTAAACCAAATGATATTAATGGCAGTTTTCATTGTTATTGTAAACACTTTAGAAGGGGAAAGGTTTATGGGTTTACTGGTTTATTGGTTTGTTGGTTTACTAGTTTACTGGTTTATTGGTAGGAAAGAAGAAAGATAAAACCCAACATACCAATAAACTAATAAACCAGTAAACTAATAAACCAAAAAAACTAAAACAAAGGAACCACGAGCTTCTTGTGTAACATAGCTGCCAAAGAATGGTTATACCCGTTTTTACCTAACTGCTTTACCCAGCGGATACCGTATATGGCATTGGTGAGAAAAAGTTCTGATGCTTCAAGTATATCTTCGGCTTCTACTTGTGTTTCTTCTACTGGGATGTTTTCTTTGCGCATTTGTTGAATAAGGTGTCGGCGCATCACCCCACCCACGGGACCTTCGGTTAGTGCAGGCGTTTTTACAAGTCCATTTTTTACCACAAACACATTGGCAATAGTAGCATCAGCTACACGTCCATATGGATTTAGCAGTATGGCATCATTCCATTTTTGCTTTTTTGCCCATAAGGCCCCCATGGCATAAGATAAATAATTATTGCTTTTTACATGCGAAAATCCATCGCAGATTTTTTTAGCATCCTGATAAACACCCACAACCAGCCCATTTTCATTCAAATGGTTGTTAGCAGGGTTCAGCTCCCAGCTTTGTATCAGGTGATGTGGGAAATGGTTTTCTACCTCATACAACCCGCCCTCTCCCCTAAATAGAGTGATGCGAATTCTAGCCATTTTATGATGGTAATTTTTTTTGGCCAGCGTAGTAACCTGATCATACAAATACGCTGGCGTAAAATAAACCGGCTGCTGAAACTGCAGTAACGAAAGTGAAGCAAACAATCTTTCAAAATGGTAATCAGCCAATATCAATTTACCGTTTACCAGTTTCATGGTCTCAAAAAAACCATCCCCATACCGGAAAGAGCGGCTATCCGGGGTAATGATCGGCTTCCCTGCTTTGCTAATCTTACCATTGTAAAAAATGAAATTGCCTGCCACCATGCTTCAAATATAGTGAGTGCGGCAATTTTGGGCTTCCATGTTTCAGGTTTTGCATTATTTTTAATTGTCATACCCTATAACTTCCTTAACCTTTTTAACCTCTTTAACCCTTTTAACTTCCTCAACCACACCCTATGCTGATTGCTGATATTATTCATGAACTGGAACATAAAGCCCCCCCCTCACTACAGGAATCTTACGATAATGCAGGATTGCTTACCGGAAGTATCCATTGGGAATGCACCGGTATCCTTTGTTCCCTCGATGTAACAGAAGCGGTGGTTTTAGAAGCTAAAAAAAGGAATTGTAATCTAATTGTAGCACACCATCCCATTGTTTTTAGCGGTTTGAAAAAAATTACCGGAAGAAATTATGTAGAGAATACCGTGATCGCTGCCATTAAAAATGATATTGCCATCTATGCCATACATACCAACCTGGATAATGTATTGGATGGGGTAAATGGTCGCATTGCCGATCAGCTAGGTCTGATTAACCGCCGGATCCTTTCCCCAAAAACAGGTTTGCTACTAAAATTGTACACATTTGTTCCCCTTGCGCATGCGAATCAGGTAAGAAATGCACTTTTCGCAGCCGGTGCCGGAAACATTGGTGAATACAGTGAAACCAGTTTTAACAGCGAGGGAACCGGAACCTTTACAGGATCTGATCAAACCAATCCGTTTGTTGGCCAGCCGGGTACCCGACATGAAGAAAAAGAAATTAAGATTGAAGTAATTCTTCCCCAATATGCACAGACATCCGTAATCAAAGCCCTGCTACATGCCCATCCTTACGAAGAAGTAGCCTACGATCTGGTTAGTTTGAACAATGATAATCAATTAGTTGGCAGCGGAATATTGGGCGAATTACCAGAAGCCCTCGACGAAACCGGTTTTTTACATATGCTCAAAACCTCATTCGAGCTTTCAGTAATAAAACATACCCCATTATTGGGCAAAAAGATCCAAAAAGTGGCGGTTTGTGGCGGTTCAGGGAGTTTTTTAAGCGAAAAAGCTATTGCAGCTGGTGCAGATGTGTATATAACTTCAGATATCAAATACCACGAATTTTTTGATGCCAATAACCGCATTCTCCTCGCAGATATTGGCCATTGGGAGAGCGAACAATTCACCACCGACCTTTTGATTGAGATTTTACAGGCTAAATTCCCTACCTTTGCCGTCCTCAAATCAGGCGTAAAAACCAATCCGGTTAACTACTTTCTGGGTTGAGGCGGGGGTTGGTTTATCAGTTTACTCGTTTATTAGTAATTACAAACAATACCAATAAACAAATAAACCAATAAACCAACAAACCCAAAACTCCAAACTTTAAACAGTAAACACAATATGGCCGCAGTTAAAGATTTCTCTGTTGAAGAAAAACTGGTAACCCTGTTACGGTTGCAGAAAATTGACAGCAAACTGGATGAGATCCAGATTCTGAAAGGTGAACTTCCCATGGAAGTAAGTGATCTGGAAGATGAGATCCAGGGATTAACCGCCCGCCAGACACGCATTGAAGAAGAGATCAATGGCATTACCGAATTTATTGAGGGTAAGAAAAACACCATCAAAGAAAGTGAGGCCCTATCCGCTAAATACGAGAAGCAGAGCGAGAATGTAAAAAACAACCGCGAGTTCGAAGCCATCAACAAAGAAATGGAAATGCAGCAGCTGGAAATTAAGCTTGCCGAAAAACATATCCGTGATGCTAACGAAGAACTTTCTGAAAAAATCAAAAATCTGGATGTTGCCAAAAAACAAGTGGCAGTGAAAGAAGGTGTTTTGAACCATAAAAAAGGCGAATTACAGAAAATTATTGCCGACACAGAAAAAGAAGAAACCCATTTTAATAAGCAAAGTGCTGATGCACGTGGCCATATTGATGACCGCCTTTTGTATAGCTACGACCGTATCCGTAAAAGCTACCGCAATGGCCTGGCCGTTGTGCCGGTTGAGCGTGATGCTTGTGGTGGTTGCTTTAACTCCATCCCACCACAACGCCAGAGTGAGATTCGTTTACACAAAAAAATAATTGTTTGTGAAAACTGCGGACGTATTCTGGTTGATGCAGATTTGAATGATAGTGTAGAGGCTAAATAAGATCGCGGATTACACGGATTTTCTATATGATTGATATGATTTAATAAAGGCTACCTGTGGTAGCCTTTATTTTTGTGGGTATAGCCTTTTTCCCAATCATACTAATCATAAAAAAATCCGTGTAATCTGAGATACCTTATTTTCGTGTATGGCTAAGCGTTTGATCATTATTTGTTTTTTTCTTGGGTGGCTATCTTACGCGCATGCACAGAAAGTATACGACTTCAACAGTCTTTGCCAACAAGCCTATCAGGATATTACTAAACTAAAGATTGTCAGTGGCCTTGCCCTTGTTGAAAAAGCCAAACAGCAAAACCCTGATAACCTCATCCCTATTTTGTTAGAAAGCTATGCAGATTTTTATGTGCTGTTTTTAAATGAGGACCCTAAAGATTTTCAAATAAAATATCCCAAATTTTCAGACAGGTTAGAGGTGCTGGAAGATGGGCCGAAAAATTCACCATTTTATTTGTATTGCCTAAGCATGGTAAAAATGCATGAGGCAGGGTCGGCCATTAAGTTTGGGAAGCTTTGGGATGGAAGCTGGAACTTTCGCAAAGCGTATCAACTCATCAAAGAGAACAAAAAAAAATTCCCAACCTTCGCTCCTAACGATCTGGTGTATGGATCACTGCAGGCAGTAGTGGGCACTATACCAAAAGGATACCAATGGATAGCCAGTTTGTTTGGTATGCGCGGTTCTTTAACAGAAGGCATGAAAACCGTTAGGGGATTTATCAACAGTAACGACCCCTGGGCAAAAATCTTTTTTAATGAAGCGGCTTTCATGTATCCTTATCTGCTGTTTTATATTGAAAACAAAAAAGAGGAAGCGCTCGCGTTTACGCAGCAACGCAAACTGGACCTCATCAATAATCACCTGCATGTGTATATGGCAGCCAATTTGGCCATCAATAACAAACAATCCGATAACGCTAAAAATATCATACTGAACCGTAACAAATCAGATGAATATTTAAAAACGGAGATCTGGAATTTTGAATTGGGCTTTACCAAAATATATCATCTGGAAACACAGGAAGCCATCCCCTATCTTGAATCATTTCTAGCCAATTTCAGAGGAAAATTTTACGTAAAAGATGCTTACCAAAAATTAAGCTGGTGCTATTATTTGCAGGGTAACCAGGCCAAGGCAGAAGAAGTGAGAAAAAATATCCTTAAAAAAGGGGCTACGGATGCTGATGCAGACAAACAGGCTTTGAAAGATGCCAAATCGGGCAAATGGCCTAACAAATTATTATTGAAAGCAAGATTATTAAGTGACGGAGGGTATGCAAATGATGCTGCGGCATTACTGCAGGGTAAAACAGAAGATGATTTTACAAAGGAAGAAGACAAACTTGAATTTGCTTACCGCGTAGCACGTATCTATGATGACCTGAACCGTGGTGATGATGCCATTCGTAATTACCTGATCGCTATTCGGCTGGGACAAAACCGCAGAGAATATTTTGCTGCAAGGGCTGCTTTGCAGATTGGCCAGATCTATGAAAAGCGCGGGCAAAAAGCATTGGCCATCACTTATTACCAAAGATGTCTGGATATGGAAGATCATGAATACAAAGATTCATTGGATCAGCGAGCCAAATCGGGCATAGCCAGGTGTAAGGGTGAATAAACGGGGGGAACAACAGGTATTTCTTACATGTATTTGTATAACAGGAATGTCTTGTATAAATTGCGTGGGAACCGTGAATTATGAATCGTCAGTCGTGAGTAATACCCTCACTCACGACTGACGATTCACAATTCACGACTAACGATTCACGCTCACGAAAACTATGCTTCGTAAACTCTTCATACAGAACTACGCCATCATTGATGAGATTGGGATTGATTTCTCCTCTCAGCTGAATATCATTACCGGCGAAACCGGTGCGGGTAAAAGTATTTTAATGGGTGCCCTGAGTTTAATTTTGGGAGAACGGGCAGACAGTTCTGTTCTGGTAAACACCCAAAAAAAGTGTTTTATTGAAGGCTACTTTACAATTGATGGCAAACAAGCGGTACTGGATTTTTTGCAACAGCATGATCTGGATATAGAAGAAGAACTGGTATTGCGAAGAGAAATTGCTGCCAACGGAAAATCAAGGGCATTTATTAACGATACGCCTGCAAGTTTACAACAGCTGAAAACATTGGCTTCGTTACTGGTAGACCTTCACCAGCAGTTTGATACGCTTGAATTAGGCGATGCCGATTTTCAGCGCCAGGTAATGGATGCTTTAGCAAATACAGAAACAGCTCTCAAATCTTATCAAAAAACATATCAGCAATGGCAAGCCGCGGGTAAAGAATTGGCGTTGCTGCAACAAAAAAAAGCAGCCTTCACCAAAGAACTCGATTATAACCAGTTTCTATTCGATGAACTAAATGAACTATCGCTCAAAGAAAATGAACTCGAAGATCTGGATAACGAATTGAAATTACTCAGCAATGCAGAAGGTATTAAAACAACCTTGGCCAAAGTATATTTTGATCTGAAAGAAAGTGAGCAGCCGGTAGTACCCTTATTAAAACAATTACTAAATCAGTTACAAGGTTATGCTTCTTATCACCCCGACCTTACTACTGTTATTGCGCGCTTACAAAGTTCACAGATAGAACTACAGGATATTGCAGAGGAAATTGACCGCATCAACGGCTCTGTAAACTTTGACGAAAAAAGAATTGAATGGATTAACCAGCGTTTGATGGATGGTTACAAACTCATCAAAAAACACGCTGTGCAAAATACCAACCAGTTGCTTCACATTCAGAACGAGCTGGAAGAAAAATTACGTGCAGTACTGGATATGGATGATGCAATTACAACTAAAGAGAAACAGCTATCTGCTTTGTTTACAGAAGCCAATACCCTCGCAAAGAAGATCTCCGATGCACGGCACAAACAGGTTGCATCTTTAGAAGAGAAAGTAAATCGCTTATTATCACAGGTAGGTATGCCCAATGCAAGATTGAAAGTGGAATTGAAAGAAGCCTCACTTTCTTTTTACGGTAAAGACCAGATTGATTTTTTATTCGATGCCAACCTGCCTGCCGGACAGGCAGGCAAGAGTAATCGTTTTGAACCCATACGTAAAGTGGCCAGTGGTGGCGAGTTAAGCCGTTTAATGTTATGTATCAAATCATTGGTAGCGCAATCAATTGATTTACCTACCATGATTTTTGATGAGATTGATACCGGTATTTCCGGTGAAGCCGCCAAACAGGTAGGCGCCATTATGAAAGGGCTGGCTACCAGCAGGCAAATTATTTGCATTACTCACCAACCACAAATTGCGGGCAAAGCCAATGCACATTTCTTTGTTTATAAAGAGATCAAAAACGATGCTGTAAAAACCAATATCCGCTTACTAAACGAAGACGAACGCATCACTTCCATTGCCCGCATGTTAAGTGGCGAAAAACCTACAGCTGCGGCACTTGAGAATGCACGGGAGATGATGAATTAAGTCTGGAATCTGGAGGTAGCTGTCTGGAGTTGCTATAAGCCAGTATAACTCCAGACTCCAGTCTTCTAACTCCTAACTTTTCTATACTTTTACCACCAGTAATTAATCTAAACTAACGAAGACCATGGCCTACAACTTACTAAAAGGAAAACGCGGAATTATAACAGGTGCTTTGGATGAAAACTCCATTGCATGGAAAGTAGCAGAAAAAGCACATGAAGAAGGTGCCACTTTTGTTTTAACCAATGCCCCTATCGCCATGCGTATGGGAGAAATTAAAAAATTGGCTGAGAAAACCGGCTCTCAAATTATTCCGGCAGATGCTACCAGTGTGGAAGAACTTACCAATCTGTTCACCCAATCACAGGAAATACTCGGCGGTAAAATAGATTTCGTTTTGCACTCTATTGGTATGAGTGTAAACATTCGTAAGAACATTCCTTATACAGAAGCCAACTACGATTTCTTTATGAAAGGGATTGATGTATCGGCTATGTCGTTTCACAAAATGCTGGCGGTTGCCAAAAAATTAGATGCCATCAGCGAATGGGGTAGCGTGGTTGCCTTAACGTATATGGCTGCACAAAGAACCTATCCTTTTTATACCGATATGGCTGATATCAAAGCCATGCTCGAATCCATTGCACGCAGTTTTGGTTACCATTATGGATTGGAGAAAAAAGTTCGTATCAATACCGTATCGCAATCACCTACCAAAACCACGGCGGGTACCGGTATCAAAGGCTTTGGTGATTTTTACGATTATGCCAATGCCATTGCCCCATTGGGTAATGCTACTGCAGAAGATTGTGCCAACTATTGTATCACTTTGTTCTCAGACTTAACCAGAATGGTTACGATGCAGAATTTATTCCACGATGGCGGTTACTCAACCACCGGCGTGAGCAATGAAGTGATGACGAAACTGGGAATCGCAGATTAATCACGGATTGATACAATGGAGTCGTTTTCTGTCAAAAAAATAATTACACTCATACGAATCCTATTCAAATCATACAATCAGCGCTTAAAAATTAGTCTTATGAATATACCCGCACAATTTGTTGAGTTCATTGGGTATTTCGGTTCGTTCCTTACCTCGATTACTTTTATTCCGCAGGTATATAAATCCTGGCAATCAAAAAGTGTAGGTGATCTGAGTATCTGGATGATCCTGATTGTGGTTACCAGCACATTGGTATGGTTAACCTACGGCTTTGCCATTAATAGCGGACCCGTAATTGTTGCCAATACTGTGGTGCTTCTGTTAACACTGGTATTGTTATATTTCAAATACAGTTTCAAGAAACCATAAGCGGCACATAAACCGACCTCTAAACAAAAAAAGCTATTCACAAAAATGAATAGCTTTTTTTAATATGGGGCACACAACTCCTGCATCCGCAGAGCAGTGCAGCAAACTATTTAATACTCGTCTTCATTAAACATGAAGTCTTCCTGACTAGGATAATCCGGCCAAATATCTTCAATGCTCTCATACACCTCTCCTTCGTCGTCCAGTTCCTGCAGATTTTCCACTACCTCCAGCGGCGCACCGCTTCGGATGGAATAGTCAATCAATTCGTCTTTTGTTGCAGGCCAAGGGGCCTCTTCCAGGTAACTTGCCAATTCTAATGTCCAGAACATATTTTACCTTTTAATTTTTTGCAAATGTAGCCGTATAAACGAAACTACCAAACCTGAGTTTTTACAACTTGCAAAGAAATGTTTAAAAATTGACTGTTAACCCGCCTCCTGTTGTAGTTTCGTAACCATAATTTAACCATCCAGCATGCTGAAAGCAGAACATATTACCAAAAAATACGGCAGTTTACAGGTGCTGAAAGGGGTGGATATTACTATAGCCAAAGGCGAAATTGTAAGCATTGTGGGCTCATCCGGAGCGGGAAAAAGCACTTTATTACATATCCTCGGAACCCTTGATACCGCTGATGCTGGCGCCATTTGGCTAAACAATGAACGGATAGACCAGCTTACCGGAAAAAAACTAGCGGCCTTTCGTAACCGGCATATTGGCTTTGTGTTTCAGTTTCACCATTTGTTACCTGAATTTTCTGCTTTGGAGAATGTTTCTATACCCGCATGGATTGCGGGCCAGAAAAAGAAAGCGGTTACAGAAAGAGCGATTGAATTGTTGACAACTTTAGGGTTGTCAGACCGAATTCACAACAAACCACAGCAATTATCGGGCGGCGAGCAGCAACGGGTAGCGGTTGCCAGAGCACTCATGAATAACCCCTCCATTGTGTTTGCAGATGAGCCTACCGGTAACCTTGATAGCACCAATGCTAAAGAATTACACGATCTTTTTGTGCAACTGCGCGACCAGTTTCAGCAAACTTTTTTAATTGTTACCCACAACGAAGAACTGGCGGGCATGAGCAACAGGGTGTTACATATGAAGGATGGAAGAATAATTTGAAAATGTGGCAATTTGAAAATTTGAAAATGGAACCCTCATCCATCTTAAAAAAAGACTTTCATTTTCAAATTTGCACATTTTCAAATTTTCAAATTAACTCACTCTCGGTTTCCACGCAACTTCTGCCACTTGTAACAGATGACCAATATAGCGGGAGAGCACAAATAAATAATCACTCAAACGGTTCAGGTATTTGATCACCAGTGGGTCTACAAATAATTCGTGCTCCTGCATATTCACACATAGTCTTTCGGCCCTTCTGCAAACACAGCGCGCAACGTGTGCAGTTGATACCGCCACATGCCCTCCGGGTAATACAAAAAATTTCATGGATGGTAATACCTCATTCATGGCATCTATTTCTTTTTCTAGAACGATGATATCGGTTTCTTTGAGATCAGGCATTTTCATCAAGGGCTCTTTATCCGGGTCACATGCCAGTGAAGAACCTATGGTAAACAAGCGATCCTGTATTTCCTTAAGGGTTTGTTTGGAGTGTACATCGTTCAAATGATCGCTTACCAGGCCAATGTAGGAATTCAGTTCATCAACCGTTCCATAGGTTTCAATACGAATATGGCTCTTGGGCACTTTGGTTCCGCCAATCAATGAAGTTTTGCCCAGATCACCTGTTTTGGTATATATTTTAGATGCCATGTGTAGGTATAATTAGTAGATAACAGGTATGCAACAAAAGCAAAAGGGAAAAGTTCGTTGGGGAAATAGACCATAGTCCATAGACAATGGTCCATGGACTATGGACTATCGTCTTCTAACTACGAATGATGTATCATCGACAATTCCTTCGTAGTATCCGTCTCTACCAAGCCATCGCGTAAGCGAACCACGCGGTGGGCATAATGGGCAATATCTTCTTCGTGGGTTACCAATACAACGGTGTTTCCTGCGTCTTGTATTTTTCCGAATATTTTCATTACTTCTACCGAAGTTTTTGAATCAAGGTTACCGGTGGGCTCATCGGCAAGCAACAAAGAAGGATTATTAACCAATGCACGGGCAATGGCCACACGTTGTATTTGCCCACCACTCAGTTCATTAGATTTATGGTGACTTCTATCTGCCAAATCCACTTTACGCAATGCTTCCAGCGCTCTTTCAATTCTTTCTTTTTTATTAACGCCTGCATAAATCAGCGGCAAAGCCACATTTTCTGCAGCGGTAAGGCGGGGCAATAAATTAAACTGTTGAAACACAAATCCGATCTCGGTATTGCGCACTTCGGCCAGGTCATCATCGGCCATTTTACTAACGTCTTTGTTATTGAGGATGTATTTACCACCGGTTGGTGAATCCAGACAACCCAATATATTCATCAACGTACTTTTACCACTACCCGAGGGGCCCATCAATGCCACATACTCGTTCTTAAAAATATCGAGTGTAATCCCTTTTAAAACAGGGATGGCCTGGTTACCCATAAAATAACTTTTCTGGATATCTTCTAAACGGATGATGGCATCGCTCATAAATGCAGTTTATAAAATGAGTTAAAACTATTTCTTGATTACTTTGGGCACTTTAAAAAAAACAGGATCTGATACGGGTGAATTTAACAATGCCTCTTCTCTGGTAATTGAACCCTGCACAACATCATCCCGCAATACATTTACTGCATCACTAATGTGAAGTAATGGAGGCACTCCAGTTGTATCAACGGCTTGTAGTTTTTCTACAAAAGACACCATTTTCTGCAAATCTGCAGCAATGGATACTTTTTCCGTTTCATCAAAACGAAGCCTTGCCAAATGGGCCAGTTCATTTACCGTGTTAACATCAATATTCATCTTTAACAAAAATAACAGAAAGCAGGGCAAAATGTAGTTGTAATTTTTGAAAGGCTGTAATAGGAAGGGAACGGTAACAAATGACTCTTTTTTAAGCGTTTGTTAAGACTGTATTCTAAACAATCTGTTATTTATGGTGTCTTTTTAGAGAATTCACGGCGTAATCCACAAATCTGTATAAATGATAACGTTAAAATATGTCGGGCAATAGATTTAAATTATTAAATTGTATATACAAAATCCCCCCTCACTATGCTAGTATATGCTGCATTGATCGTTTACCTTGTTTGCCTGTATATGGCTTACAAGGGCGCGGCACCTTCGGAAGGAAAGAAATTCTGACTTCCATAAAAGGTCCGGTATCCTGAACCAGGTATTCTTTTTTGATCAACATCAAAGGAGAATACCTTTTTTATTTTGCAGCCCTGCCTCCCATAATTTAATTGCATCCGGAACCTCATAAAAAAATATTTTGCCCTACCTTCGATACAATTAGTTGCATAACTAACTAATTTTACACAAAGCATCGTCATATGAAACGTTCTATCCGAAAAGTTGCCGTTTTAGGCAGCGGCGTTATGGGTTCTCGTATTGCCTGTCATTTTGCAGGTATTGGTGTGCAGGTATTGCTGCTTGATATGGTTGCCAAAGGCGCCGAAGAAAGTACCAAATCCGCTGAACGGAATAAACTGGTAAACGATGCCCTGCAGGCTGCTATTAAAAGCAATCCCTCGCCGGTGTTTACCAAAGACGTAGTTAAGAAAATTACCACCGGCAATTTTGAGGATAACCTGAAAGAAATAACCAACTGCGATTGGATTATAGAAGTAGTGGTAGAGCGGCTGGATATCAAACAACTGATCTATGAAAAAGTAGAGAAGTTTCGCAAACCCGGAACACTCATCACGTCCAATACCTCGGGTATCCCCATACATATGATGGCTGAAGGCAGAAGTGATGATTTTAAAAAACATTTCTGCGGATCGCATTTTTTTAATCCGCCCCGCTACCTGCGCTTACTAGAAATCATCCCTACCCCGCATACCGATCCTGAAGTAGTGGATTTTCTGATGCAATACGGCGATCTCTATCTTGGTAAAAC
This sequence comes from Sediminibacterium sp., assembly GCA_965283715.1. Taxonomy (GTDB): domain Bacteria; phylum Bacteroidota; class Bacteroidia; order Chitinophagales; family Chitinophagaceae; genus Sediminibacterium. The sequence goes on from CBDIPL010000004.1 coordinate 148,374, forward strand.
AACCGTTCTCTGTAAAGACACGCCGGCTTTTATCGCCAACCGTATTGGCGTGTTCAGCATCATGAGCATTTTTCACATCATGAATAAGTTGGGACTAAGTATTGATGAGGTAGATGCTTTAACCGGACCCATTATTGGCCGCCCAAAATCTGCTACGTTCAGAACAGCTGATGTAGTAGGTATTGACACTTTGGTAAAAGTTGCCAAAGGAGTTGCAGATAATTGTCCCAATGATGAAGCCAGAGACATTTTTACCATCCCATCCTGGTTGGATACAGTAGTTACCAATAATTGGTTGGGAGATAAAACCGGACAGGGATTTTTCAAAAAAATAAAATCAGCCGAAGGCAAAGAAATACTTACCCTTAACCTGCAAACCATGGAGTATGCAGCAAGGGTGAAACCAAAATTTGCCAGCCTTGAAGCAGCCAAACCTGTAGAAGATCTAAAGCAACGGATTAAAATGCTGAGTGCCGCACCCGATAAAGCAGGTGAGTTTTACAGGCAGTTTCATTACTCACTTTTCTCTTACATTTCTCACCGCATACCTGAGATCAGTGATGAAGTATATCGTGTGGATGATGCTATGATGGCCGGCTTTGGCTGGGAAATTGGTGCTTTTGAAAGTTGGGACACAGTAGGTGTTGCCAAAACCGTAGAAGCCATGAAAGCCGCAGGCTATGCAGTTGCCACATGGGTTGATGATATGATTGCCAGCGGTGCTACCAGTTTTTACAAAGTAGAAGCCGGCAAACGTTTGTATTATGATGTGCCCACCAAATCATACAAAACCCTGCCCGGTGGCGATGCCTTTTTGATATTGAATAACCATTCCGATAAATTGGTTTGGAAGAACAGCGCCTGTAAACTGTACGATATTGGAGATGGTGTAGCCGGTTTTGAATGGAGCACCAAAATGAACAGCATTGGTGGTGAAGTGTTAGAAGGACTGAACAAAGCCATCAGCGTAGCAGAAGAAAAATTTAAAGGACTGGTAATAGGTAACGAAGGTGCCAACTTTAGTGCTGGTGCCAATGTGGGTATGATTTTTATGTTGGCAATTGAACAGGAATATGATGAACTGGATATGGCCATCCGCATGTTTCAGAATAGTATGATGAGGCTTCGCTATTCATCTATACCGGTGGTAACAGCACCACATGGTTTAACCTTGGGCGGTGGTTGCGAAATGAATTTGCATGCAGATAAAGTTTGTGCCGCTGCAGAAACCTATATAGGATTGGTTGAATTAGGTGTGGGATTGATACCCGGAGGCGGAGGCACCAAAGAATTTGCATTACGCGCAGGTGATGAATTGCATGAAGATGAACCGGAAACTGTGACCTTGAAAAACCGTTTCTTCGCTATTGCTACTGCCAAAGTAGCTACCTCGGCACAAGAAGGTTTTGATATGGGTATTTTACGCAAGGGGCATGATGAAGTAGTGATGAATGTTGGCCGCCGCATAGCAGAAGCCAAAAAATCAGTAATTGAATTATACGACCAGGGCTACTCCATGCCACAACCCCGCAAAGATGTAAAAGTAATGGGCCGTTTAGGATTGGGTGCCATGCTTGCCGGTATACATGGTATGTGGCGTGGCAATTACGCTACTGACCACGATGCACTGGTTGCCAGAAAATTAGCCTATGTAATGTGTGGTGGTGACCTGAGCGAACAAAGTCTTGTTAGCGAACAATATTTATTGGATCTGGAAAGAGAAGCTTTTTTAAGTCTTTGTGGAGAGAAGAAAACACTGGAGAGAATTCAGAGTGTGTTGAAAAGTGGAAGGCCGATCAGGAATTAATCCGTTTGATTTTATTAAAAGTCTTCAGGCATATGTTTGGAGACTTTTTTTATACGTGTCACTTTCAATATTTAATTGTGGAAGTTTTTATTAATCGGAACGTCATTGCAAGGAACGAGGCAATCTACGCTTCTAATTTCAGTCATTTCGAGTGTTGTAACACAGATTGCTTCGTTCCTCGCAATGACGTGGCGGAAGAAATCTTTACCAAAAAAATTTAGCCGCAGATTCGCAGATTTTTGGTTACTGATCTGCGAATCTGCGGCTAAAATTGCTGACTTCTCTCTCGATAAATTTATATTGATACACTGCTTACGTTCTCTTTCTTCTTTATCATCACAACAATAATTTTATGTAGCAATTCTAATCCGCAAAGTCCTCTATCGAGCACGTTTTCAGAGAACCTTTTTTTTTGTAGGAGACAGTACGGAGAAAAAAATTGCAGGGAACACCCTAAGGAGAAATGAAAGTTGAATTACGCCAATGCTTTTTTCTTGCTGGTACTTATCAAACGGGGTTTTGTTGTTGATTTTTTCAATGGCATTTTTTTACCCGTTGCTTTGTAATAAGCAATTATCTCACTGATTTTTTTTTATCTGCCGCTGTCAACGGAGTTGGGTCAACTACGAAGTCAATGCCTACAGGTTCTTTTATGTATCCCATTGTCTTATGATTTAAGTTGGAAAATATTTTTTTATTAGTTTGAGTGACTCTTGTGGAAATATTACCATTTTATGTCCCCCAACATGTGTTGCACCTAGTGTTTTTTCATAATGTTCAATCAGTCTAGTCTTAGAAGTGAAAGAAATGAACCCTTGATACCCTTTGTCCCACGAAGATTTACAAGTGAAAGCAAATAGGTTACCAGGAACACCTTCATAAAGTTTGTTCTTACCTAAATTGAATGGTGCACTTTCAATAAGGTGTAAATAGTAATGATCCTTGTAATCGCTGATGCTTAAAAGCCCTTGTACAATATCAGGATTGTTTCTAATTGTCAGTTTGAAAATTTGTCTGTCTGTTAGCCTGAACTCACTCTCCCAATTGAAAAGCCAGCCATTTTTCTTAGTAGCATTTTTTAAGTCTGCTTTGGATAGAGGATGAACGTCAGTCGGAAAACTGTCGCCTGAAATGGTATTGACTATGCTGTTTGTTAGCTTGTCAATCTCAATTTCTAAATGATATTTAGTCTGTTTTACCACCTTCTAAAGATACAAAAAAGAGGGTGTTTATAGTGTGTATTTAAGTAAATTCAGCGTGCTGTAGCCGCAGATTCGCAGATTTTGGTTACTAATCTGCGAATCTGCGGCTAAAATTGCTGACTTCTCTCTCGATAAATTTATATTGATACACTGCTTACGTTCTCTTTCTTCTTTATCATCACAACAATAATTTTATGTAGCAATTCTAATCCGCAAAGTCCTCTATCGAGAGACGTTTGCGGTGAACTTCTTTTTATTTTATTACTGGAGACATTGAGTAGAATAAATAGCGGAAAGCCTATTGTTAGCCTTTGTTTATTTTTCTTCTAATTTGATTGTTTTTACTAATTCGTCAAATTCTTTAGTACAATCTTCGCCAAATTGTCCATCAGTGAAATTTAATTGAAAAAAATAATTTTTGTATGGAATTGCGTAAGTACGGCTTCGGACTTTCATTTCTTGACCGTTTTGAGTTTTCATTGTGAATTTACCTATGAAGTAAACAGATTGTATTCCTGATATTTCAATTTCAGTTAATTCTTTTATAAACTCAAAATCCAGAAAATACTTTTTAAAACCTTTAGTACTTTCACCCATTTGGTTCTTAAAATTTTCAAAATCACTTTTACCCTTTGATCTTACATTTATTTGAATTGTAGGAATTATTCCTGCGTGAGTTTTTGGATCATATTTATAGAATGAAGTTAACAATATTGAACCTTTATTGTCTGAAATTAATTTCATCAGATTTTCTTCTGTTACCTCAAACTTCTCTAGATTTTTCAACAATACTTTATTACTCGTTTCAATCCAATTTTTTGGTTCTTGAATTGCAAATCCATATTCTTTATTTTCAAAATATTTTTGGCCATAAACAAAATTCAATGAAGATGTAATAATTAAAACAAATAATATTATTTTACTCATTTTCATAATTTTCTATAACGAGTTTAAGTAACGGCTAACGTCACAGGCTTTGCGCAGTTTGGATAATCTGTGATCCTACTGCTGGCTTGGCCACTATAGACGCGATTAGCTAAAGCCAAATTACTACAGTTGATTAGCAATACCAAAAGTTGAAGGGCCAAAAGCGGAAGCCCAAATTGCGCAAAGCCTTATGTTGTGCGTTCGTACATATTGTCTGTCAATAATTGTCCACTTATGCTTTTGTTTCTATTCAGTAACGTCAGTTATTAATTTGGCATTTGCATTCCAAATCTTAATTTTTCCTGTGATACTTGAAGTGATGATTTTTTCAGATTTGCTATTCCAATCCAACCCCCATAACAAGTCTTTGGATTTTCCAGTACATAATAATTTTCCATTTACATTCCAAATTCGAAGAGCATCGCTGGCAGAAGCCAAAAGAGTTCCTGATTTATTCCATCGAATGTTTCTGTATTCTGCTTTGCTTCCATATAGCGTTTTAGTCAGTGTCCCATCGGGCTTCCAAAACTGAATAATGGATTTTATACCTTCTTTCTCGTGCCCATAATCGCCTGATGCAAAAAAATCTCCAGACGGATGCCAACAAATAGTTAAAATACCAGTATTTTCCTTTCGATGTTTAATTACCTTTAATGTGATGCCCAAAGTATCAATAATTCTTATATCGTCTCCACTAACAGCGATGATATTTTTACTTGGATGCCAGCTAATAGAAAAATAGCTATTGTTGTCTTCTTTTTTTATTGTCCGAAGTAAATTACCTGTTGAGTCCCAAATTTTAACCAGCCCATCATTATCTGCAGTTGCAAGAATTTGACCATTGAAATTCCAATCAATTCCTCTTGCTCCATTAGTTATTCCGTTTAGTTTAATGAATTTTTCTGTCTCAGTATTTAAAATGCTTACTTCATCGTCATTGGTTGCTATGGCTAAAATATTATTTGTGGGGTGCCAGCTTACTTGCCTTATCATACTTTTAAGTTGATAGGCTTTAAGTAGTTTTAAATTTTTAGTGTCGTAAATTTTTAATAAACTGTCATCGCCACCCACAGCAATTCTTTTATCATCGGCACTCCAGTCCGCTGTCCATAAAAGTGTTTCCGCTCCTCCATTTATTGGTTTATTTCTCGTAACCGTACTCTGTCCACAAGAAGATTGCAGGAGTAATAAAGAAACTAATAAGTAAAGTGTCAAAGTTTTTACCATAAGAACTTTAATTGTTAGAGGGTCTCCCTTGTATGACGCATAACACTTAAATATACGCAATCGTAAATACGTAATTGCGCAAAGCAAAATGAAGCTGTTGGCTTTACGCAACTAAACAGACAACTTATTGAAAATCAAAGATGGATTATCCTATCCTCTACAGAGTCCTCATTTCTTCTGATACACCCTAACATAATCAACCAACATACTCTGTGGAAATACGGTATCATCTATGCCTTGCTGTCCGGCCCAGTTGCCGCCGATAGCTACGTTTAGAATGAGAAAAAAATCTTTGTTATAGGGCCATGAATCATTGCCGGCGTTTGGGTTATTGTAGGTGAAATAAAAATTACCATCTACAAACCAGGTAACCTGTGTGTCCGTCCACTCCATGCTATACACATGAAAAGAATCTTGTGCATCTTTAATTAATACACTGCCACCTTTCTGTTTTCCATTTGCGCCGTTAAATGATTTGTTGTGTGCTGTTCCATGAATCATATTAGGATCATGGCCAACTTCTTCCATAATATCCAGTTCACCATCATCGGGCCATACCAATGGATTAGTAGCAGCCAACGTCCAGATAGCGGGCCAGGTGCCTCTTCCCCGTGGAAGTTTTGCCCTGATCTCAAATTTTCCGTAAGTCCATTTGGCTTTGTTTTTGGTAAGCAGTCTGGCCGAGGTATAATTTCTTCCGCTAAAATTTTCTTTTCTTACCTCAATAATAAGGTTGCCGCCGCTGACTCTTGCATTTTCTGAACGCGCATTGGTATAGTATTGCAACTCGTTATTACCCCATCCACCACCGCCCACATCATAGCCCCATTTGGTGGTATCGGGCAGGCCATCTTTACCAAATTCATCAGACCAAACCAATTGATAAGTTAAGGGAGTAGTGGGTGTTACTGGGGTAACCGGCGTAACAGGGGTGGTAGTGGTGGCAGTTGAACCACCTCCCTTACTGCAAGCGGTTACTAATAATAAGGTACAACTGATACAAAATAGATTGGCAAGTCGCATGGTATACAATGTTTAGCTACTGTTTATAAGGGCATCCAAAACCTATCAAACAAAGAGGCTGTTTGCGATAATTATTAACTTATGTCTCTGCGAAAACGCTAAAAGCTCTGCGGCTCTGCGCTTGGATGGACTTGCACCAACCGCAGAGCCGCAGAGAGCAGGGAGGTTTCGCAGAGAAAAAATATATGGTTAACTAAAAACAATTAACTCAACCAACTTTTGAATATACTAATTTCTTCCAGTTTTCTAAAACCCTGTTGAAACTTACTCCCCCTATTTTACCGCTAATACCCCCGAAACCGCATTTATCAATAATGCCCCAACATCCACTATAACTGTTTATCTTCGAAACACAACCTTAAACCAAAGCTATATGCAACCTGTTCTCTCGTTGAATGGCATCGCCAAATCGTATGGCAGAATCCAGGCACTGAAAGGTGTTTCATTCGATGTTCCTGAAGGTGCCGTATTCGGTATTCTCGGACCCAACGGCAGTGGTAAAACCACCATGCTCAGTATTATACTGGATATCTTAAAAGCCGATACCGGCAGCTTTGCCTGGTTTGGAAAACCGGGCTCACCCGAAACTCGAAAGCAAATTGGCTCGCTGCTGGAGACTCCTAATTTTTATCATTATTTGTCTGCGGTAGATAACCTCAATATTACTCAAGCCATCAGTGGCAGGGGCGATGCTGCTGATATTGATCGTGTACTGGAAATAGTAAAATTAACCGAGCGTAAAAAGAGCCGGTTTAGTGCGTATAGTTTGGGTATGAAACAAAGACTTGCCATTGGTGCCGCATTACTCGGCGATCCGCAGGTATTGGTATTTGATGAACCTACCAATGGATTAGACCCCGTAGGTATTGCAGAGATCAGGGAACTGATAAAAGAATTGGCCAAACGTGGTAAAACCATCATAATGGCAAGTCATTTACTGGATGAAGTAGAAAAAGTATGTACGCATGTGGCCATATTAAAAAGAGGCACTTTACTTACTGCCGGTAATGTAGATGAGGTTTTGGCCAATGAAGATATTGTGGAAGTATCTTCCCAGCATCCTGAGCAACTGCATGAACTGCTCAAAACGTTTCATGGATATACCCATATTAAACAGGATGGAAATAAGATACAGTTATTCTTTCCTATCGGCACGGCACAACTGGAAGAGGTGAACCGATTTTGCTTTGAAAAAGGGATCACACTCAATCTCTTATTCGCTAAGAAGAAAAGCCTTGAGACTAAATTCTTTGAATTAACCAACGACTAACCCAAAACTGCTATCACATGTTATCACTTATAAAAATTGAATGGCTTAAAATTAAAAAGTATCCAGCTTTCTGGTGGATGCTGGGGATTGTGGCGTTAACCTACCCGGGTATTAATATCATGACCTATTATGGTTACCTCGAAGCTACAAAAGGAAAAGAAATGACGAGCACGGTTGCCAAAATGCTTTTAGGCAATCCCTTTGCCTTTCCTGAAACCTGGCATTCGGTTGCGTATTTTTCATCGTTCTTTATTTTGTTGCCTTCTATCCTCGTGATTATGATGGTAACCAATGAGTATACTTTTAAAACCCATCGTCAGAATATTATTGATGGATGGAGCAGGCCACAGTTCATTACCAGTAAGCTGTTTGATGTAGCTATTGTTTCTGTGATTGCTTCGTTGGTATATTTAGCGGTGGCTACCGGTTTTGGTATTTATGCTGATAATGCGGTACTAAATCGTTGGTCTGAGCAATTGCAATATATTCCCTTATTCTTGTTACAAACGTTTGCACAATTAAGCATTGCTTTTCTGTTGGGATATTTAGTGAAGAAAGCATTTATTGCGCTGGGTATTTTCTTATTCTATTATCTGGTGGTAGAAAATATTGCTGTAGCGTATGCCCGTTTTAAGATGAATGATATTGGAAGATTTTTACCGTTTGAGATCTCAGACCGTATCCTTCCTTCTCCGGCTTTCTTTTCAAGATTTGGGAAGGATGCTAAGGCAAGTTATGATCGTGCGTTGAGTATTGTGCCGGAGCATGTGGTGTATACTATTGTGCTTACGGCTATCATTTGGCTTATTTGTTATGCGGTGCATAGAAAAAGAGATCTGTAATAACTCTTGATAAAAGCAGTAGGGCTGTTTTATCCGAAATCATACTGCAATCAAACCGTGCCTTTGTGCCTTCGTGTGAGAAATATTTTGCACACGAAGGAACAAAGGCACGGTTTTTAGAAGCCGTAGTTGAATACACAATGATGCTTACTTAATCAATTCCTCTAACGCATTTTCGATGGAAGAATATTGAAAATCAAATCCTGCCAGTTGTATTTTCCGGCAATTAACAGTAGCACTTTTGAGTACTTCGATGCTCATTTCTCCCAAAATAATTTTCAACAAAAACTCAGGCACATGAATTGGGATAAAAAAACTGCCCCGCATTTTACTGGCAAGCGCCAGTGTTAATATTTTATTGGTTACGGGGTGTGGCGCTACTGCATTGTACGCTCCTTGCATCTGTTCATTTTCAATGGCCAATATAAACATGTGGCAAAGATCGTCTACATGAATCCAGCTCACCACCTGATCACCACCACCAAGAATAGCCGCGATGCCCGCTTTCAATGGTTTTTTAAATTCAACAAAAGCGCCGCCTTCATTACTTAACACAATACCGGTTCTTAATTTTACCAACCGTTTTCCCAATGCGCTTACCGGTTCAATACTGGCTTCCCATGCAAGGCAGGTTTGGCCCAGAAATTCCGTATCAGCAGGTGCATCTTCAGTAAAACCATTTTTTTTACTGGCTGCCGTATCAGCACCATACCAACCGATGGCTGAGGAACTGATTACTGATTGTACTTTGTTGGTATTCTCTGACAATGCTTTCACCAGTAACCCACTGCTTTGCGTTCGGCTATTAAGAATCTCTTCTTTTCTTTTTGCACTCCATCTTTTATCAGCTACTCCCGCACCTGCCAGGTGAATGATGTGATCTGCTTTAGCAATAGCTTCTGTATCGATGGTTTGTTTTTCAACATCCCATTTAGCAAAGCTTACACCCTTTTGTTCCTTACCGGATACGGGAATACTTCGGCTTACGATAATCACTTCATGCCCTTTCTCTACCAGCAAGGCTGTTAACCTTGTTCCAATCATACCTGTTCCGCCAGTAATCAATATCGTTGCCATAGCATTTTTTTACTGCGTCTTTGCGCCTTTGCGAGAAAATTTCTCACGCAAAGGCGCAAAGGCGCAATTGAATTTATCAATAATTAAACAAAGATGGTTAATAAAAGTTGCATTCCATTTCTCGCGGTTTTGCGCATAAAAAACCCCTGACTCATCATCAGGGGTTCACAACTAAAATCACCAATTTAAGTACACAAGATATATAGCAAGCAAGGGTTAGTCAGGCTTTTTACCATCCAGAAAAGTGTTAATGGTAGAGATCTGTGTTTGATCGTTCTCATCTTTTCCTACCGTATACTTACTATAGAAATTTTCTACAGAAGTTAAGGTGTTACCAAACAGTTCCATATTCCTTCTTACATAAGCGGGAACTGCATCAAATTCATTATTGGCATCCGCTGCGTTGTTCATATTGAACGATAGGTTGCGAAGCTTCTGAATTCTTTCAGCTGCCCTGCGTTTTTGGTCTTCCGCTTCATCTATAGAATCTTCTTCAAATGCGGCCTGCATATCAGCCCGCGGCGCCGCTGCAACTGGAGTAACGATTGCTTCTTTTTCTACCAAATGCAATTCCATTTCCTCATGCTCTTCTACTTTAGAAACAGGTTCGGGCATAGGTGCTGGTGCCGGTTGTTCCATTTCCATTACCCGGGCATTGATATGTTGTGATGGCACTTCGGGCTCGGCATAAATATTAGCAGGCTTGCTTAAAAAACTCATGGTGGTGATAGGTGCCTGTGCTTCTGCTTTCTCATTCACCTGAAAAGTTGTGAGTTCTTCTATTACTGTTTTAGGTACATGTACTTCTGCTACCGGTTCTTCAACTTTTACTTCCTGGGTAATCTCGGTGCTCAATTCAAACTGCAATACCATCGATTCTTTTTCTTCCTTCACTTCCTCGTATATCTGAACCGGGCTTGAAGTAAAATCAGGTCTGCTGAAAACTGTAAGCATGTCTTCCAATGGCATTCTTTCCTGCATGGTAGGTGCAAATACATCTTTCTCTTCTATTATTACTACTGGGGCTACTTCTTCTACAACAGGTGCAGCTACAACAACTTTAGGCGCTTCTGTTTCCAATACCATCACAATCTTTTCAGGCTGTGGTTCAGACTTCTTGGAAGCTACAGGTTTGGCAAAAGGATCTTTGTGTTCAAAGCCGGTAGCTATTAAAGTAATACCAATCTTTTTATCCAATGTAGGATCATAACCCATACCCACAATCACATCGGTATTTTCTCCGGCCTGCATACGCAGGTGGTTATTAATAATTTCAAGTTCATCCATTGTACACTCATGTTCTCCTTCTGCACTGTTGATGTTGATGAGGATCCATTTGGCTCCCTGTATATCATTATCGTTGAGCAATGGAGAAGACAAAGCTTCTTCAATGGCACGCTGGGCACGGTCTTCGCCTTCCAGTTCTGCTTTCCCTAAAATAGCTACCCCACCGTTTTTCATAACGGTACATACATCTGCAAAATCTACAATGATATGTCCGCGGCTATTGATGATATCGGTGATACATTTAGCTGCAGTGGCCAATACATTATCAGCTTTACCAAAGGCTTCCTTCATTTTCAGGTTACCATATTGCATGCGCAATTTATCGTTGCTGATCACAAGCAGGGTATCTACATAAGGCTTTAATGCCATGATACCTTCTTCTGCCTGCTGGTGGCGGCGCGGACCTTCAAAACCAAAGGGTGTGGTAACAATACCCACGGTAAGAATACCCAGTTCTTTACAGATCTGCGCAATAATGGGCGCTCCACCGGTTCCGGTTCCACCACCCATACCTACGGTAATGAAAGCCATTTTGGTATTTACTTCCAGAATGCGTTTGATTTCTTCCAGCGATTCTTCGGTTGCTTTTTTACCCACTTCCGGATTAGCACCGGCACCCAAACCTTGTGTAAGGTGTGGCCCGAGCTGAATTTTATTGGGAATATTACTTTGTTCGATGGCTTTCGCATCCGTATTACAGATGATGAAATCTACACCTTCGATATTCTGTTCAAACATGAAGTTAACGGCATTGCTTCCGCCACCTCCCACACCCAATACTTTGATGATGGAAGATTTCTGTTTGGGAAGATCGAAATGAATCATAGCTTACTTTTTTATTGGTTTATTCGTTTACTGGTTTATTCGTTTACTGGTTTATTCGTTTTTTATTGGTTTGCTGATAAATTGTATTATACCAATAAACTAATAAACCAGTAAACCAAAACCACATTCTACAAAGTCGGATACCTTATAACGGCATTACCAACCGATTTATTTTATTACCTGGTCCTCTTCTTCTTTAAAGAGATCAATCAAGTTGTTTTTAAACTTATCCCAGAACTTTCCTTTTCTTACGGCTACATCTACAGATGCAACAGCAGCAACGGTTTCAGCAACAGGTGCTACCTGCTCAACAGTAAGTTTGCGGGGCACTTCTACTTTTCTAAATTTCTCGTTAAACTCTTTGTACTTGTGATCGTAATCGCTGTATCCTTTTAAGATCAGTCCGATACAGGTTGAGTACATAGGTTTCTTAAGTTCTTCAATATGGTTAGGTGCCAGGTGTTCATTAGGCAAACCAATGCGTGCATTTAAACCAGTGGTATATTCTGTTAATTGTATCAGGTGTTTCAATTGTGAACCACCGCCTGTTAATATGATACCGCCATTCAACATGCGGCTATCAAGGCCAACTTGCTTTAAATGATAAGTAACAAAATCCAGGATCTCACTCATTCTTGCCTGAATAATGGCTGCGAGATTTTTTACACTGATCTCTTTCGCAGGCATTCCTTTTAAACCGGGTATGGTGATATAGGCATTGGCTTTGGCTTCATCAGACAAAGCACTGCCAAACTGAACCTTCATGGCTTCTGCCTGACTTTTCAGTACACCCAACCCCATACGGATATCATTAGTGATATTTTCTCCACCAAAAGGGATCACGGCGGTATGTTTTAAAATACCCTCATAAAAAACAGCCAGATCACTGGTGCCACCACCAATATCAAGGATAGCCACACCGGCTTCCATATCAATCTCACTCATTACAGCACTGGCAGAAGCCAGGGGTTGTAATACCAAATCTTTGGTGGTTAATCCACTTCTTTCTACTGAGCGGTTAATGTTTCGGATGGCATTTCTATCGCCTGTTATGATATGGAAATTAGCTCCCACTTTTACACCGTTATATCCAATTGGATCTTTGATGTTTTGAATATTATCTACATGAAAATCCTGAGGAATCACATCAATGATCTGATCGCCGGCTGGGATGAATGTTTTACGCTGGTTGTTGATCAGCTGCTCTATCTCTGGCCGCTTGATCTCGGTATCCGCATCCTGACGTACAATATCACCACGTGTTTGCAGACTCTTGATATGATGACCGGCAATGCCCACATACACTTCATTGATCTCGAGATCGGGATTGCTTTCATAACAATTTTCCAATGCCTGCTGAATGGCTTTAATGGTTTGATCGATATTCAAAACCTGACCATGCTGAACGCCATTGCTATTGGCGCGGCCAAAACCCAATATCTCCAGCTTGCCATATTCATTCTTACGGCCGGCAATAGCTGCGATCTTTGTTGTTCCAATGTCCAGACCAACAATGATGGGCGATTCGTTGTGATTCATAAATGGTGTGTTTTAGTTGTTTTTGTTTGGCGTTGTGTTATTTTGGCGTGAGTAGTGAGACGTGAATCGTGAGTAAAGAAAAAACACTCACGATTCACATCTCACCACTCACGATTTTATATTTTTATCCATCACTGCCTTAGGCTGCTTTTTTACAGTTGCTGCAGGCTTTTTAACGGGTGTTTTTTTCTGCTGTGCTTTCTTCCCATTCGTTAACGGTGTAACCGCTGTTTTATTGTTTGTAACAGTAGCAGAATTTGTAATGGTTGTTGATTTGGTAACCGGCTTTGCAATTGATGGGGCAGGTTTTAATTTTGCTACAGTATCTATCGTGCTTTTAGCGGCGGGCAAACTATTGCTGCTGTCGTAGGCAGGCAATGGTGGTGGCGCTAATAGACCCAGAATTAACTGTTGTACTTTGGCTGAGTCTACCCAGGCCTTTGCCGTTCCTTTTTTAACAGCTACTACCTGGTTATCATACTGCACATCTAGTTTTTCATATGTGTTGATTCCATTCTGTAACCAGGCTTTTTGATAGAATGTATATAGCCGGTTAAATTTTCTATCCAATCCCTCTCCATCTCCCAGGGTTACTGTATGGTCTCCAATAACAGGCACCATGGTAAATCCGGCCTGCGGAGTAATATCTATTTGCGCAACCTGTGCCATCCAGAAAGAATCTGCCAGTATATATTTCCCTATTGAAACAATCTGGTTTAGTAGTAAGCTATCCGGTTTGGCTAAGATGGCTTTATCAGATGGAAAGCTGGTAAACACAGGCACCCTTGCAGATAATTTTTCACTCAATGGCAAGCGAAGTGCGTTACTATCGAGATAATAAGAATTTCCTCCCAAAGTAAATACCCTGGCTACCGGTTGCCTTTCTTCTATCTGAACCTGCAGTACCTGGTTGTTATCAATAAACATTTCCGCATTCTTAACCCATGGATTTTTTTCTACCACGGATTCCATCTGTCGCAGATTAAGCCGGGATATTGTATTACCCGCTACCGGGCCACCCATCGTTAACATGTCCATCACATCTTTTTCATCAATGAACATATGCCGTTCCACCCCGGTGATCTCAACTTTTACAGCAGTACAAACCTTCTGGTTTTTTTTCTGCATGGCCGCACCCAAGAGCACAATGGTGCCAATTGCCGCAAGCGTCCACAGCGTATTGATCAATATTTTTTTCCAGTTGTACTTACGCATACTTACTTGTTCAGCAACAATTCTTTTACGGGTTGCACCAATGCATCTATATCACCTGCGCCGGCCATGACTACCAGTTTGGGTTGATGAGATGCTATCCATATTTTCATTTCTTCTTTACCCAATACCTGTTTGTTAGCCATATTCATTTTATTAAGTAATAGATCGCTGGTTACACCATCCATCGGTAATTCCCTTGCGGGATAAATGGGTAAGAGGATTACTTCATCAGCCATATCAAGACTTACCGCAAACTCATCGGCCAAATCTTTCGTTCTACTAAAAAGATGTGGCTGAAATACCAGCACCATTTTTTCATCAGGGAAAATGCTTTTCACACCGCTGATCAATGCACGCAGCTCTTCGGGATGGTGCGCATAATCATCAATTAAAATATGCTGTTCATTTTTAACAGCGTATTCAAACCTTCGTCTAACGCCTTTAAAGTCGGCTACGGCGGCTTTGATTTTATCCTCGTCTATTCCAAGATATTTAGCTACCGTAATGGCAGCTACACAGTTCTCTATATTATGTAAGCCACCCATGTGCAGTACCACATCTTTCATGACCCAGTTCACATTCACTACATCAAATGTATAACTGCCGTTGGCTACTTTACGGTTAGCCGCATATACATCTGCCCGATTATCTTCAAAATGATAGGTGAAACGATGGGCTGCTTTTAGTGCTGCTTCATTACCTAATCCGTATTTTGTTACCAGGCACCCGCCCGGTTTTACTTTTTGTGAAAACTGTATAAATGCGTTGACCACTTCTTCGGGGGTTCCATAAATATCCAGGTGATCAGGATCCATAGCGGTGATTACAGCTACATCCGGAACCAGTTTTAAAAAGCTACGGTCATACTCATCTGCTTCTACAACTACTACATTCTTCTCACTACTCCAGAAATTGGTGTTGTAGTTAGCAGCAATTCCTCCCAGGAAAGCATTACAACCATAACCTGTATGACGCAGTAAATGTGCTGTCATAGAAGTAACGGTGGTTTTCCCATGTGTACCACCAATGCAGATATTAAAAGATGCTTCGGTGATCCATTGCAGTACATCACTTCTTTTTACTACGGTATAATTATTCTCGCGATAATAGACCAATTCTGCCTGCTGTGCAGGAATGGCAGGTGTGTATACCACAGCATCTGCATCTTTTGGAATCAGATCTACACGTTCTTCATAATGAATGTCAATACCGGAAGCTTCCAGTTCGCGCGTAAGTGGTGTTGATGTTTTATCATACCCAC
This sequence comes from Sediminibacterium sp., assembly GCA_965283715.1. Lineage (GTDB taxonomy): Bacteria > Bacteroidota > Bacteroidia > Chitinophagales > Chitinophagaceae > Sediminibacterium. The sequence goes on from CBDIPL010000004.1 coordinate 163,876, forward strand.
TTACAGAAACGCCTTTGGCCTTGAAATACCTTGCCAAAGCACTCATGCCAATACCACCGATACCGATGAAATAGATTTTTTGTATTTGATTCAGTTTACTCACTGTATGTATTTCAATATTTCTTTCGCAATAATTTCGTCTGCATTACTAATCGCCATGATGCTGATGTGCTGATGCAACTGTTGCTGCATGGCTTCATCTTTCACCAATGCTATTACGGTTGACACTAATTTTTCTTTGGCATCACTATCTTTTACCATCAATGCTGCCTGCTTACTTACAAGGGTCATGGCATTTGATGTCTGGTGATCTTCCGATGCCAATGGAAACGGAACAAAAATGGCAGGCTTTCCGGTAACACATATTTCAGTTACTGCCATGGCACCAGCGCGACTGACTACCACATCTGCAGCAGCATAGCCTTGTTGCATGTCTTTGATAAAATCATTAACCCATACATTCGTTCTACCTCCTCCTTTCTTCTTATATTCCTCTGCAGTGGTCTTGCCTGTTTGCCATATCAGTTGCAGCGCATGTTTGTCAAACTCATCAATATGCGTAGCCAATGCTTCATTAATACTTCTGGCACCAAGGCTTCCGCCAACTGCCAGAATGGTTTTTTTTGTTGCATCCAATCCAAAGAATTGAATGGCTTCTGTTCTGGAAATCGTTGAGTGAGCAATTTCTTTACGAACCGGATTACCGGTAATGAATATTTTTTTTGCAGGGAAGAATTTCTCCATTCCTTCTGTTGCGACAAAAATGGCCGTTGCTTTTTTTCCCAGCAGCTTATTCGATTTTCCTGCAAATGAATTACTCTCATGTATAAAACTTGGTATACCCTTAGACTGAGCATAGCGCAAAACCGGGAAAGAAGAATACCCGCCAACCCCTACTACCGCATGAGGTTTAAACGCCTTCATGATCTTCTTAACCTGAAAAAAGCTTTTTAATAACTTTAATGGTAACCCAATATTTTTTATTAACGACTGTCTATCAAATCCAGCTATATCCAATCCCTTGATGGTATAACCTGCCTGAGGTACTTTTTCCATTTCCATTTTTCCCTTTGCCCCAACAAACAGGATCTCTATACCCGGATGCAATTCTTTCAATGCATTGGCAATAGCAATGGCTGGAAAAATATGTCCGCCCGTTCCTCCACCTGCCATAATCACGCGCAAACCATTTCCTGGCTGTCCACTTAAGACAGAACTATCAATTGACTCACTATGTAAACGTTCCTCCATTTACTTCTGTATAAAAAGTTTTGCACTGCCTGATGCAGGAACAGTTGTTTCATTATTAGGTGGCACAACTGCTACAGGTTCTGCCTTACCTTCCATCTGCTCTACATTTCTCGCCACACTTAATATGATGCCAATAGCGCCACAGGTAAACAGAAAAGAACTTCCCCCCATGCTTACCAATGGAAGTGTTACACCTGTTACGGGAACGAGGTTAACATTTACGGCCATGTTGGCTACTGCCTGTATCACCAATGTAAAACTTAACCCCAATGCTAAAAATGCACCAAATGCATACGGGCATCTTCTGAAAATTCGTATGCACCGGAATAGAAAAACGAGATAGATAAATATCATGAATGCGCCTCCCAACAATCCATACTCCTCAATAATGATGGAATAAATAAAGTCGTTATAGGCCTGTGGCAAAAAATTTCTTTGGCGGCTGTTACCCGGGCCTAATCCTACCAACACACTTCCATTGGCAATAGCAATCTTTGCCTGTTGCACCTGGTAAGGAGTTTCATTGTCTTTGGCATACATAAAATCCTGTACGCGTTTTACCCAGGTACCGACACGACCGAAAGATTTTGCTTTTTCAGCCATACCTGCTTTCTTCACATCATCTTTCTGTTTACCATCATAGGTAAACATAGCCATCATAATAATCAATGCTACCGGTATCAAAGCAACACAGATCGTTAATAAAATATGTTTGACACTTACCCTTCCAATAAACATCAGTAACAAAGCCGTAGCTCCGGTTAATAATGCATTGGATAAATTGGCGGGCATAATGAGGGCACAAATAATTAACACAGGTGTTACCACCGGAAGAAATCCTTTCTTAAAATCTTTGATCAGTTCCTGCTTTTTACTAAGCAATCTTGATATATACATAAACAGCGCTAGCTTAGCCAGGTCACTGGTTTGTATGGTCATATTAATAATAGGTAGTTTAATCCAGCGACTACCATCATTAATTTTGGCACCAAAAAATAAAGTGTATAACAGTAAGGGTATGGATATTAAAAAAAGAATAGTAGCCACTTTAGAAAAAATGGTATAGTTGATACGATGCAGAAAATAGATCACCAATAACCCTACCAACGAAAAAGAGACCTGTTTAAATAAATATACATTGGTGTTACCCTTATACATTTTATACGCCAATGAACCGGTAGCACTATACACTACCAAAATAGAAATGAGCGATAACAATACCACGATACCCCAGATATATTTATCTCCCCGGGTACGATCTACCAACTGTCCACGCATACCACCAATGCTGGGCATTTGAGAAAATAGTGTGTCTTTGATCTCGCTCATACTATAGATTAATTTGAAAATGTGGCAATTTGAAAATTTGAAAATGGAGAATCTGAGATACTGACTGTCCTCATTTTCAAATCAGCTTATTTTCAAATTTTCAAATTCTTACAGCTCTTTCACTGCATTTTTAAACTGTACTCCTCTGTCTTCATAATTTTTAAAGAGATCAAAACTGGCGCAAGCCGGACTTAACAATACCACATCTCCTTTTGCAGATAATTTAAAAGAAGCATTCACCGCTTTTTTAGCAGAATCTGTTTCTACAATTACCGGAACAATATCTTTAAAAGCCTCTATGATTTTTTTATTATCCACTCCCATACATACAATTGCTTTTACTTTATCTTTTACCAGTTCAGCAATCAGACTGTAATCATTACCCTTATCGGTACCACCCAATACCAATACAGTTGGCTTATTCATACTTTCCAGGGCAAACCAGGTACTGTTTACATTGGTAGCCTTACTATCGTTAACAAACTCAACCCCACGCACCATGGCTACAAATTCCATTCTGTGTTCAAGGCTGTGAAAATTCTTCACTGCTTCCCGGATCTTTTCCTTGCGGATGCCGAGCGTAGCTGCTGCGATGCCTGCTGCCATAGTATTGTAGTTATTGTGTTTACCCTTCAGAGCAAAGTCATAAATACTCATGCTTACTCTTTCTTCCTGGATTCTGAGCATCATCTGGTCTCCCTTGATGTAGCCGCCTTTTTTTACTTCGTGTTTCATAGAGAATGGTAATGGGTTAGTATGAATGGTTAGTAATGGGAGTTTTTGCATGATCACTTCATCATCTTCGCAGTAAATGAAATAATCAGTGTTGGTTTGGTTTTCGATGATGCGAAACTTACTGTTGATGTAATTCTCGAATTTGTAATCGTACCTGTCGAGATGATCTTCTGTAATATTCAGCAGCATCGCAATGTCTGCACGGAATTCTTTAATATCATCCAGTTGAAAAGAACTGATCTCTACTACATAAATGTCTTTCGGATCCATGGCCACCTGTTTGGCAAATGAGATTCCGATATTGCCCACCATCGCACAACTCAATCCTGCAGTCTGGCAGATATGGTAGGTTAATGCAGTGGTGGTACTTTTTCCATTGCTGCCTGTAATACCAACAATTTTACTGTTGCCTTTAAACCGATATGCCAGTTCAATCTCACTGATTACACGAATCCCTTTTGCCCTGATCTGTTTTACCATCTCATTCTTTTCAGGAATACCCGGACTCTTCATCACTTCATCAGCTGATAAAATTCTTTCAATGGAATGTTGTTCTTCTTCAAATTCAATTCCGTTATCAAAGAGCTCTTGCTTGTATGATGGCTTAATCGTTCCGCCATCACTTACAAATACGTCATACCCTTCTTTCTTCCCAAGTAGTGCAGCACCCACACCACTTTCGCCCGAACCAAGTATAACTAATCTGTGTTTCATTTTTTGTTACAAGCTTTATATCATTACTCATCTTTGTTGCGTCGCACTCTTCAACATCCTTTTCTTCATTCACCCATTCACTACCTTATTTTCAACGTAACGATCGACAACACCACGCATAGGATGGTTACGATCCAGAAACGTATCACGATCTTATTTTCATGAAATCCTTTTTTCTGGTAATGATGGTGAAGCGGACTCATTAAGAACACTCTTCTTCCTTCGCCAAATTTTTTCTTTGTGTATTTGAAGTAACTAACCTGTATGATTACGCTTAGCGTTTCTACAAAAAACACCGCACACAAAATCACTACTAATAATTCTTTCCTAACTATAATGGCCAATGACGCGATGATTCCACCAAGCGCAAGGCTACCCGTATCGCCCATAAATACCTGAGCAGGGTAGGCATTGTACCAAAGAAAACCGATACAAGCACCCACCAATGCGCCAACAAAAATGGACAACTCACCCAGGTTAGGTATATACATTACATCGAAGTAATCTGCAAAAACATAGTTACCACTTACATACACAAATACACCTATGCCTGCACCAATGATCGCACTTACACCCGCCGCCAATCCATCAAGGCCATCTGTAAGATTGGCACCATTTGATACGGCTGTAATAATGAAAGTGACAATGAGTATATATACGATCCATGTATATTTTTCTGCACCGGGTCCCATCCAACTGATGAGTTTGCTGTAATTAAACTGGTGATTTTTTACAAAAGGAATCGTAGTGATTGGTGTTTTTACTTTCACAAAACGCTTTTCTACACCATTCAATTTTCTTACAATAATGTTGGTGTCTTTTGCGAGACGCTCGCCTTTTTGAAGTTGCTCCTGCGGACTGGTTAATACTTCACGCTCAACAGTTACTGCATTACTGAAATACAGGGTTACACCAATAATAATTCCCAACCCAATCTGTCCTATGATCTTTGAAATACCAGCCAGTCCATCGCTATCTTTCTTTTTGTACGCTTCGCCTTTATTCTGTGCAGCTTTTCTTGCCCTTATCTTGAAGAGATCGTCCAGAAATCCAATCACACCCAGCCAAACAGTACAAAGAACCATTAAGCGGATATACACTTTATCAAGATTGGCAAATAAGATGGTTGGAATAAGTATACTCAACAGTATGATGATTCCCCCCATGGTTGGCGTTCCCTTTTTCTGCTCCTGCCCAGCTAATCCCAGGTCGCGAACACTTTCGCCAATTTGTTTTTTCTTGAGGAAAAGAATGATACGCTTTCCATATACCGTTGCAATTACCAACGATAATATTACCGACATCGCAATACGAAAAGTAAGGAACTGAAACAGTCCCGCACCCGGTACATGGAATTCTTTGTTTAGCCAGTTAAATAAGTAGTATAGCATGATAATCTTTCTTTAAAGCTGTTAGCTTTTAGCTGTAAGCTATTAGCCCCTTATAGCTAAAGGCTAATAGCTTATGGCTTCTTACTTTCCCAATAATTCAAACATTTCCCTCAACACTTCTTTGTCATCAAAAGGATGTTTTACGCCCATGATATCCTGATATTTTTCATGTCCTTTACCTGCTACCAGAATGATGTCTTCTTTATTCGCAAAACTTACCGCTGCTTTGATGGCTTCTTTTCTGTCAGCAATTAAGATGTATTTTCTTTTGGCTGCACTCGTCAATCCCTCTTCCATATCCTTCAGAATGTCTGCGGGATCTTCCGTTCTTGGGTTATCGCTTGTTAGAATTACTTTATCACTCAGATCGCAAGCAGCCTGTGCCATAATGGGGCGCTTGGTTTTATCTCTATCGCCACCACAACCCACAACGGTGATGATTTGCTCATGCCCCTTGCGTAATTTTTTTATCGTGGCCAATACATTTTCCAATGCATCGGGTGTATGTGCGTAGTCTACAATACCAATAATCATTCCGCTGCTGATGCTGTAATCAAAACGTCCTTCTGCTCCGGTAAGCATGCTCAGTACGGTTAATACATTCTCACTCTCTTCTCCCAAACAAACAGCAGCACCATACACAGCTAACAAATTATAAGCATTGAACTCTCCTATCAAACGAAAATGCACTTCTTTGTCATTAACAGTCATCACTAACCCAGTTAATACATTCTCCAGTATTTTTCCTTTGAAAGCAGCCATCGTTTTCAGGCTGTACAGGTATTTTTTTGCGTGCGTATTCTGCAGCATCACTTCTCCTCTTTTATCATCTGCATTAGAAATAGCAAATGCAGATGAGGGCAAATGATCGAAGAAACTTTTCTTTACGCGGATATATTCATCAAAGGTTTTATGATAATCCAGGTGATCATGTGTGATATTACTGAACAAGGCTCCCGTAAAATGCAACCCGGTAATACGATGCTGGTGAATGGCGTGACTACTGCATTCCATAAATACATGGCTGCAACCTTCTTCCAGCATTTGGCGTAACAATGCATTTAAACTAACTGCATCCGGTGTAGTATGTGTTGCCGGAATAATTTTATTACCAATCTGATTTTGAACGGTACTTACCAAACCACAGTGATAGCCCAGTTGTGTAAAGAGTTTGAATAAAACAGTAGCTATTGTTGTTTTGCCGTTGGTACCTGTAATACCTACCAGTTTTAATTTAGCAGAAGGTTCTTCATAAAACTGGTGTGCCATATAGGCTACTGCTTCGTTTGTATTCGTTACCTGCAGGTAGGTAACACCCTCTGTAACTGTAGCTGGCATTTCTTCACACACTACGGCCAACGCCCCCAATGAAATGGCTTTATCAATAAACTGGTGCCCATCAGATTGCACGCCACGAATGGCAACAAAAACATTTCCATCTACCACTTTACGTGAATCGATCTGAATACCGGTTACACTAATACCCGTACTTCCCTGAACCTGCTTCAGGTGTACCTTATATAATATGTCTTTTAATATTGCCATAGGTTACAATCCAGTTGCATACACAACCGAACCATGCTTTATTTTTATACTTCCCTTAATTCAATTCAATATCTACCAACTGTCCCTTTGCTACTGGTTGTCCGGCTAGTATGGACTGCCCTGCTACTTTTCCTTTTCCCCTAACATTTACTTTTAATCCCAGGTTCTCACACAGGTATACCACATCTTTTAAACCCATCCCTTTCAAAAGAGGCATGGTATTTTTTTCAACTATTTTTTTCTGTAAAACAACTGCTGCATTAAACGCATTCATATCAACCCACTCATCTGTTCTGGCTGCAGAATCCACAAAAGGAATTTTTATTCTGGTATTGATGTATGCGATATCTTTTTTATTTCCTGTGTAACTATACCTGCTGCTATCTTTCTTTTGTGTTGCTGTTGTTTGCGTACTGGTTTGGCGGATGTAAGTGCTGTACAAACGATCTGCTATCTCTCTAAAAACCGGCCCTGCAACAGCGCCCCCATAATACACAGGAGCATGTGCTTTATTTTTTATGATAACCACACAGGTATATTGTGGGTTATCTGCCGGAAAATAACCGGCGAATGAGGACTGATAAATTTTATCTGCATATCCTCTGTTACCATTGGCCACTAAAGCGGTTCCTGTTTTTCCGGCAACTGGATAGGCGGTATTTTTAAACAATTCTTTTGCGGTTCCAGCTGTACAAACACCTTCCAGGCAAGCCCTTAGTTCCTGCAGGGTTTGTTGGCTACAAATTTTTTCATCAATTACTTGTGGATCAAACTCACGCAACAAAACACCTTCTTCTTTTACAGCACTCACCAGGTAAGGTTTCATCATCTTTCCTCCATTGGCAATAGCATTGTACAATACCGTAGTTTGCAATGGACTAACCGATAAATTATATCCAAATGCCATCCATGGTAATGTGGTAGGACCCCAAAATTTTCCGCCGGGTTTATAAATAACAGGTGTTCCTTCTCCAACCAGATCAACACCGGTTACTGTATCCATGCGCATTTTTTTCAGGTGCTGCAAAAACAAACGTGGATTATCTGCATAATGAATAGACGCCATTTTTGCCATAGCTACATTGGAGCTCAATTCAAATGCATGCTGAACAGTAACATCATTTTCTTTGTGTACTTCAGAGTCGTATACAGTTTGTCCGGCAATCTTCCACGCACCATGCTCCAGTGTAATAGACTGATTGAGCGATACTTTTTTATCCTCGAGTAAAGCAAGCATGGTTGCCAGTTTGAAAGTAGAGCCAGGCTCTGTGGGACTGATAGCGTAATTAAAATCTTCAAAATACGTTCCGTTACTTCTTTTACCCAGATTAGCAATGGCTTTGATCTTTCCTGTTTTTACTTCCATTACAATGGCACAACCATGTTCAGCTTCATTCTTGATCAACATTTTCATCAAGGCATTTTCAGTGATATCCTGAATGAATACATCAATCGTGCTAACAATGTCTTTGCCTGTTTCAGGCTCAATTTCATAAGTATCATCAACCGGAACGTTTACACCACCGGCAATTCTGCGAACAAACTGTTTTCCATTTCTGCCTTTCAATAAACTGTCGTAGGTTTTTTCCAATCCTACTTTATTAGAATCTCTTGCAAGGCCAATGGTTCTAAAAGCCAGCATCTTGTATGGGTTAAGGCGAATGGTTTTTTCATTGGCAATTAACCCACTTTTATATCTCCCCATTTTAAATAATGGAAAATGACGGAGCTCTTCATATTCTCGAAAGGATATTTTCTTCTTCAACAAAAAATAGCCGTCTTCATTTTTATATCCGTCCTGTAATAATGCTTTATACTCTCCTGCAGATTGGTCTTTAAACAAATTAGACAAACACTCACTCAATGAATCAATATTCTCGCGAAACCGCAATCCATTTTTCTCACGAAGTGCCTCTACCCTGAAATCCATATAAATATCAAACTGCGGAATACTGGTGCTCAGCATTTGTCCATCTTCACTATAAATGGTACCACGTTCTGCTTCTATCTCATCCAGTTTCTGGTGAAGGCTATCACTCATACTACGCCAATGCGTTCCCTGCACCTGTTGAATATATACTGCCTTACCAAAGATGGCCACACAAGCGAGCACCACCAGTATATAACTGAGGTATACTCTCCATAATATGTCGCGTTTTACATCCAAGGGTGTTTAATTAAAAATTAATAATTAGTAATTAATAATTTCATGTGCATTCCTATTGACAAGTAATCAGTAATCATTATTAATTACTAATTTTTAATTGGCTTCAGCCTCGTAGGCATTTCTTTACTGATTTGCAAGCCCAATGGTTCTGTGGCTTTTACAATTTGTCCTTCTTCACTTTTAAACATCACTTCACTTTTCAGTGTTTTAAATTCATACTGCAGATCTTTCAGCTCACTTGTTGTACTGTTAATCTTTCGTATGGTTTTATCTGCCCTGTGACCATTGGCGATATATAAAACCGTTAACACAGACAAAAACAGAAAGAACGGAATGTTCTTCACAATCCATTGATAGTTGAACAGACCTTTCAGTGGATTCTTTGTTGTTTTTTCTAGTGTTGGTTCAGACATTTTGGTTTACTGGTTTATCGGTTTACTGGTTTATCGGTTTATTGGTTTACTGGTTTACTGGTTTATTAGTTTATTGGTTTAGGATGTGACAACATTATGATGTACCAATAAACCAGTAAACCAATAGACGCTATACCTTTTCTGCTACTCTTAACTTTGCACTTCTGCTTCTATTATTTCTTTTCAACTCTTCGTCTGCTGCGGTTATGGGTTTTTTAGTAACGATATGAAACACCTCTTCTTTCACTGTAGGCAAAAAGGGGTTATCGGGAGTTTCGTCGAAACTGCCCTGGCGGAAGAAATTCTTCACTACCCTGTCTTCTATAGAATGAAAGGTGATGATGGCAACACGGCCACCCGGTTTCAGCACAGCAGGAACCTGCTGCAGCATATCTTTCAACGCACCCATTTCGTCGTTCACCTCAATTCGCAAAGCCTGGAATACCTGCGCCAAGTACTTATTAGGATTTCCTTTCACCACGGGACTGATTAAAGCTTTGAACTGCTCTATTGTTTCTGATTGCAAATGTTTACGTTCATGAACAATGTGCTTGGCCAATGTTTTAGAATTGGTTACCTCACCATATTGCTCAAACAGTTTGTGCAACTGTTGTTCGCTATAGGTTTTAATAATATCGGCAGCAGTAGCACCTTGTCTTCTGTCCATACGCATATCCAGCGGACCAGAGAAGCGAATAGAGAAGCCGCGGTCGCCTTCATCGAATTGGTGACTGCTTACGCCAAGATCTGCGAGTATTCCATCTACCTGCGTAATCTTATGCAGTCGAAGCATACGTTGCAGGTGTCGAAAATTCTGCGCTACAAAAATCACCCGATCATCATCGGGCATATTTGCCTGCGCATCCGCATCCTGGTCAAAAGCGATCAGTTTTCCTTTAGCAGAAAGCTGTTCCAATATTCCCTTACTATGACCACCACCACCAAATGTGCAATCCACATACACACCATCGGGTTGAATGGCCAAACCTTGTAAGGTTTCATGAAACAAAACAGGAATGTGATAATTCATTGAATTTGAAAATTTGAAAATTTGAAAATTTGAAGATGGCAAGCGTTGAGAAATTTGAAAATGCAGCGTTTAGCTGGCTTCATTTTCAAATTTTCAAATTGCCTCATTTTCAAATTTTTTCGGTCATCACTTCCTGCGCCAGACTACTAAAGGCCTCGGGTGAAAAATCCTCAAAGAGCTGTTTGTACTTACTGGCATCCCAGATCTCGAATCGGTCAAGCGCGGCGGCAAGAACTATGTCTTTACCTAACCCGGCAAATTCTTTCAGTGTTTGGGGAAGCAACATACGGCCGGCAGCATCCAGCTCTATTTCTGTTGCCCCGCCCAAAAACTGGCGGCGAAATTGACGTACTTTGGGGTCGAAATCATTCAACTGGCTGATCTTGGCAATAATCAATTCCCAACTTTTCATCGGATATAACGTGAGACATTTTTCAAAACCACGGCTGAGTATGAAACGCCCCTCCCCTTCAGGCAACTGTTTTTTCAGTCCGCCCGGAATGAGGAAGCGACCTTTCGCGTCAACTGTAGCTTCATATTCTCCGTGAAATCCGTTCATTTGGGTATAAATATTTCCAAGTTTACCACTTGTTGACACAAAATAACACTTTTTCCCACTTTTAAACCTCATTTAGCTTATTTCTATTTATCCACAGAAAGTATTGAGCTGTAATGCAATACAGCTAAGCGTTTTAGGCTTTTGTGATGTATTATTTTCGATTTAAATGTGAATTACTGTGGATAACAGGTGAATGAGGCCTCGAAAATTGTGCATTTGATGGAATCTGATTACGTATCTACTTAAAAATCAATTAGATGGCAACAACAGGTTATTCAGGTACTCCCTTGTTGAAAAAGTTGGGCATCAAACCCGAAATGAAGCTCTTGCTCATTAATGCCCCTGATAATTATTTCGCTTTATTGGAAGTAGACCTAACCAAACAGTTGGTAAAAACGAGTAATGCCGATTTTGTACACCTGTTTGTTACATCCAGAAAAGAACTGGAAAAGCAGTTTCTTTCACTCTCTAAAAAGTTATCTCCCACGGCGATCATTTGGATTTCATGGTATAAAAAATCGGCAAAAATACCTATAGATGTTACGGAAGATGTGATTCGGGAAATTGTATTACCCACCGGATGGGTTGATATAAAAGTTTGTGCAGTTAGTGAATTGTGGAGTGGACTGAAGATTGTGAAACGCCTCAAAGAAAGATGATGCTTCAATAAGAGCTAACGAGAAAAAGAGTTAGAGAGCATTCTCTTATTACACTCTTTTTCTCTTACCCTCTTATTGAAATTCTCCTTTTATCTTTACCGCACATGCATCCGAAAGACCTACAGATAAAAGATTTTGTTTACGAATTGCCCGATGCTTCTATTGCACGTTATCCGCTAGCTGAACGCGATCAAAGTAAACTTCTCATATATGCGGATAAACAAATAAGGAAGGATATCTATGCCCATCTTAGTGACCATCTTCCCGAAAATACTTTTCTGGTATTTAACAATACCAAAGTAGTAGCAGCCAGGTTACAATTTGAAAAAAGCAATGGTGGAAAAGTTGAGATTTTTTGTTTGGAGCCTGATGATCAATACCACGACATCACATCAGCTATGCTGCAAAAAGAAAAAGTGTTATGGAAATGTTTGGTAGGTGGAGCGAAGAAATGGAAAGAGGGATCGCTGATTTCGCGGATTAAGAAATATGATGGTACGGAAACTGTTTTGACTGCGAAAAAAGTGGCGCAGTTAACCGACTCTTATCTTATTGAATTAAGCTGGGACGATTTGAATTTGAGTTTTGCAGAATTACTATACATAGCTGGCGCCATTCCATTGCCTCCTTATTTAAACCGCACGGCAGAAGAATCAGATAAAGAAAGGTACCAGACCATTTATGCAAAGCACGATGGTTCTGTGGCGGCCCCTACTGCAGGTTTACATTTTACAGATTCCTTATTCAGTAAACTACGCTTAAAAAATATTCAACATGATTTTGTAACACTGCATGTTGGTGCGGGCACATTCAAACCCGTAAAAAGTATTACTATGCAGGAGCATGAGATGCATGCAGAGTTTATTGATGTATCTGTTGCATTCATTGAAAAATTATTGAAGCAACTGCATCACCCTGTTGTAGCCGTTGGAACCACTTCTTTACGTACGCTTGAAAGTTTGTATTGGCTGGGGGTGAAAATAAAACAAGACCCTACTATTATTTCTGAAGCATTACCAGTAAGCCAATGGGAACCCTACGATCTTACAGAAAATACCATTACTGCATATGATGCTTTACAGGCTTTACTGGTATGGCTTACACAAAGAAAAATGGAAAGACTGGTTACCAAAACACAGATCATTATTGCACCGGGGTATACGTTCAGAATGGTTAGCGGTTTGATTACCAATTTTCACCAACCACAGTCCACTTTACTTTTATTAGTAGCTGCCATTACAGGCGAGAATTGGAAAAAAATTTACCGTTATGCGTTAGAGAATGATTTTCGATTTCTTAGTTATGGTGACGGAAGTTTGTTGTGGATTAAGTAATGACTACTAAGAAGCTGATTCCTGTATATCGGTACTTCAACGGTAAACGTACTTCCCTTACCTAAGGTACTATCTACTTTAATTTTTCCTTTGTGGGCATCGATTACTGTTTTTACATAACTCATTCCAAGTCCAAACCCTTTTATATTATGCAGGTTTCCGGTATGGGCGCGGTAAAATTTTTCAAAAATTCTTTTTACCGATTCTTTACTCATACCAATACCGTTATCTTCTATTCTGATAACCAGATAATTTTTAGTACTGTGTGTAGAAATACTGATCTTGAGTTTATCATTGGAATACTTAATGGCATTATCAATCAGGTTAGAAAACAGGTTGGAAAAATGTACTTCATCAACATTCACCAGATCGTTCTTGGCGTTGAGTAATAATTGCACATCCCCTTCCTTTTGTTTCAGTTGTAACTGGTAATTTTCCAGTGTATCCTGAATTAATTCATGCACATGCATGGGGGTAAGGTTTAACTGCAATTCCTGTCGCTCCATCAAAGCGGCTTGCAAAATAGTTTCTACATGCCGGTTCATACGTATGTTCTCTTCCTTAATGATGTTGCTGAAATAGGTTGTTTTTTCTTTGTCGTTCTGCACTTTCTCATTGCGCAAAGCATCAACCGCCAATGAAATGGTAGCTAATGGTGTTTTAAATTCATGCGTCATATTATTGATAAAATCACTTTTGATCTCACTCAACTTTTTCTGATTCAGCAAAGACTTTACAGTTACGTAGAACGCAGCAATGATCACCAACATAAACAATACCGCTCCAAAAATAATCCAACGTAAAGAGGCCCATATTTGTTTCTGAAAATCAGGCACCACTATAATCAGGTGCTCAAAAGAAGACATACTTTCTATATCGGCATTGTTCTCCGGTAGAATTGGGAAATAACGTCGCTTATTATTAAGTGTATCCCAAAATTCTTTTTCATATCCTTTGGTATACATCTCATAATCATCATTTGTGTTGGTAACACCAAATTCAAATTTGAGTTGCTTTAGATTTAATCTATCGAATGCATTGCGAATTTTGGTATAGATTTCCTGCTGTGTAAATTTTTCTTCTACTGTAGGTTGTTTGAGCACATGCAAATGAAAATCGGAGCTGAAGGTGAGTCCGCTTCTTCTTGGCAAACGAAGAACTTGTCCGGTGTACACGCTTTTACTAAGTTCCTTACCTACAGAAGTGCCTGCCTCATTAAAATTATTATCAAACTGGTTCCGTGTTACCTCAACAAGGTTCTGCAACCATGAAACCTGCAATAAAATCAGGCCGCATAGTGACAGGGAAATCAGTATAACAATAGCAGGGAAAGTTCTCTTCATCCTTACAAATATAACAGGAACTGTAATTTACTGCTTCATCAATGGCAGGTTTATCAGGATTTTAACTGCAAAATCGCTTCATGGATTACCGTCTTTGCCTTATCTTTTCGTAATGACTGATGCGGCTCCAGGCAAATTATTGATTTCGGATCCTTTTTTAAAGGACCCTAATTTCATGCGTACCGTAGTGTTCCTCTGCGAGCACAGGCCAGAGGGCAGTTTTGGCTTTGTACTCAATAAAACCTTTGACCAGGAAATTGGCGATCTGATTAAAGGTGCGGAAGGTATCCGTTTCCCGGTGTATGAGGGAGGGCCTGTTCAAAAAGATACCCTTCACTTTTTACATCAATGCCCTGAACATATTCCTGGTAGTATAGAAGTAACGGAAGGTATTTTTTGGGGCGGTGATTTTGAAGTAGTACTAACTTTATTAAAGGAGAACAAATTGGGTAAAAATGATATCCGGTTTTTTCTTGGCTACAGTGGCTGGGGCGAAGGACAATTAGATGAAGAAATGAAAGAAAAAAGCTGGATTACCTGCGATGCAAATAAACAATTGGTGTTTACCCTGAACACAGCGCAACTCTGGAAAAATGCACTTCAACAATTGGGTGGAGAATATAGCCAAATGATCCATTACCCTATAGATCCTCAATTGAATTAATCACTATTTTAGCAAAAAAAGTGAAGCTTACTACACGGCAATTTATTCATTCTGAACATCCGGTTACCTGCAGAAATTGCCAGAATCATTTCACCGGAAATATTTGTAATAAGTGTGGTGAAAAGGTTTTTAATGATCACCAGCTATCGGCCAAACATTTCTTTCATCAAATCATTGATTTTTTTACGCATTATGAAAGTAAGGTGCTAAAAACTATTTGGCTCAACTTTACGAAGCCCGGTTTTATAACAGCGCAAAACCTGAAAGGAATACGCGTGCCATACGCTAACCCAATTCAATTATATCTGGTAGTAAGTATTCTTTTCTACTTCACGGTTACCAAGGTGCATGTGAAAGACTATACCCCGAGTTATGGGGATCAGGGATATTACGGGCTTTCTGGTTATCGATTTTTTAGATGGGCAGAACCTTTTGATAATGCCATATTGAATGGTATTGACAAAATGCAGCAAGGGCATTTTATAGATACCCGTACAAAAATATTGGATAGATTTGAGAATCTTAAGGATTCGGTTACTGGTTTATATCCTGTGCGTGTTCAATCTCAGCCTGATACTGCTTTTTTAACCCGGCACCAACTGGAGGTTATGGCAGGGAATGTTTCAGAAAAATTATTTTTAAAATCATTTGATTCAACGATATCTGCTTATTCTAAAACCTTCATCTTTATTCTTCTGCCATTAATGGCATGTCTGATTTTTCTTTTCTTTTACAAAGAATTAAAATTCTATGGAGCTGCATTGATATTTAGCGCACATTTTATGGTGTTCAATCTTTGCTTTTTCATACTTCACTGTCTCATTGATTGGCTGCCTGCCCAAATTTGGGGTGAAGCATACGGACAGATTTTATCAAGACCTATTTTCCCGCTTTTTGAGGGATCGCTTGCCAAATATTTTAATTTATTCTTTGTTAGTTCATTTGAATTTTTTCATTTGTTGTTTTGGGTGCCCTGGCTATTTCTAGCCTTCAGGCGATTAACCAATAAACCTTGGTGGGCCAACCTCATCATCAGCTTTATTTGTGGTAAAGTGTTTTACTATCTTATTTTCAGTCTGTTCAAAAAGGCGCTTATCGCTTTCACTATCTGGACCATGCATTAAACAAAAAAATATTTACTGCCACAGAAGAATTTTCTTATAAAAGATATCCATCTCATAGGTGAAATATAGGAATGATATAAACGCACCAGCTCAAGTAAACTTTTAGATATCCTTTTTTATTGGGACGTATAGTTGCATAAAAAATCCCCCAAAATGGGGGATTTTAAAATATTCTATCAAAATTTAGTACCCCTTACAAGGCAGAAGCACCTTCTACCAATACCGTTGCTTTATTATTCAACACCTCAACAAAACCACTTTGTATGGTATAGCTTTCTACATTTTTAGCGCTCTTGTCTTTCAGAATTTTTAAGGTCCCGTTTTTCAAGGCACTAACCAATGGTGCGTGCTTGTCTAAAATTTCAAACAAACCAGTAATGCCCGGTAATAATACACCGTACACTTCGCCACTGTAGAGTTTTTTTTCGGGAGTTAATATTTCTAAGGTCATACTTAATTAGTAATTAGTAATTAGTAGTTAGTAATTCTGTAATCAGCCTTTTATTATTAATTGCTAATTATTAATTACTAATTATAGCGAAGCTATTTAGCTGCTTCCATCATTTTCTTTCCTTTCTCAACAGCATCTTCCAAAGTTCCTACCAGGTTGAATGCGGCTTCAGGATATTCATCCACTTCTCCATCCATAATGGCATTGAACGCACGGATGGTATCGTTGATATCTACAAACACTCCTTTCAGACCGGTAAACTGCTCAGCCACGTGGAAAGGCTGGCTAAGGAAACGCTGTACTTTACGGGCACGTTGTACGGTCATTTTATCTTCTTCACTCAACTCATCCATACCAAGGATGGCGATGATATCCTGTAATTCTTTGTAACGCTGAAGAATCAGTTTTACGCGGTTGGCACAATCATAGTGCGCATCACCAACAATGGCTGGAGTAAGGATTCTTGAAGTAGAATCCAATGGATCTACCGCAGGATAAATACCCAAATCCGCAATTTTACGGCTCAATACCGTTGTGGCATCCAGGTGAGCAAATGTAGTTGCCGGAGCCGGATCGGTCAAATCATCCGCTGGTACATACACCGCCTGTACTGAAGTAATAGAACCATTTTTGGTTGAAGTAATACGTTCCTGCATCAATCCCATTTCAGTAGCCAATGTTGGCTGGTAACCTACCGCCGATGGCATACGACCTAACAAGGCGGATACCTCAGAACCTGCCTGTGTGAAACGGAAGATATTATCTACGAAAAACAAAATGTCTTTTCCTTTTCCTGTACCATCACCATCACGGAAATATTCAGCAATGGTTAAACCACTCAAAGCCACGCGCGCACGTGCTCCAGGAGGTTCGTTCATTTGTCCGAATACGAAAGTGGCTTTGGAATCTTTCAATCCTTCCATATCCACTTTACTTAAATCCCATCCACCTTCTTCCATGCTGTGCTTAAAATTGTCACCATATTTCATGATGCCCGCTTCGATCATCTCACGTAACAAATCATTTCCTTCACGGGTACGCTCACCTACACCGGCAAATACTGAAAGACCACCATGGCCTTTGGCGATGTTGTTGATCAATTCCTGAATCAATACGGTTTTACCTACACCCGCACCACCAAACAAACCAATCTTACCACCTTTTGCATAAGGCTCAATCAAATCGATCACCTTAATACCGGTAAATAATATTTCAGAAGCTGTACTTAAATTTTCAAATAATGGTGGCTTATTGTGAATGGGGCGACCACCTACTTTGCTTACCTGTGGCAAACCATCAATGGCATCACCGGTTACATTGAATAAACGACCATTGATGTTTTCACCAATTGGCATGGCAATGGCAATTCCGGTATCAACTACTTCCATTCCACGTACCAGACCTTCGGTTCCGTCCATGGCAATGGTACGAACACTGTCTTCACCAAGGTGCTGTTGCACTTCCAATACCAGTTTTTCACCATTATCTCTGGTAATTTCCAGAGCATTGTAAATTTCAGGCAATGCGTTACCGTCTGGGAAATGTACGTCAACTACCGCACCGATGATCTGTTTGATCTTACCTTTTGTAGCCATATCAGGAGATATAATTAAGGTTTAAAAATGTACTTTTTTCAGGTCGGATTATCTGTTTTCCAACTTGGCGGCAAAGGTAAGGGGATGCACCTTAAAAATTAGAAAAAGGGGTAATTAAATTGGAAAAATGTGAGTAAAATCGAAGGAATG
Organism: Sediminibacterium sp.; assembly: GCA_965283715.1. GTDB lineage: Bacteria > Bacteroidota > Bacteroidia > Chitinophagales > Chitinophagaceae > Sediminibacterium. The sequence goes on from CBDIPL010000004.1 coordinate 182,330, forward strand.
GGGAGGGAATACCGAATATTGAATGTTGAATAATGAGGTAGCTCGCTGGCTTATTTTCCTTTCCAGAGGGATAATAGTAGTTGTAAAGCACCAAAAAATCCCAATTGCTTGGCTCCTCCCATTAGGGTTTCTTTCCAGGCACCCTCTTTCTCCTGCCCAGGTTCCTTGTCTTTCCCCTTAATCATATCCAAAGCCCCCTTTGCCAATTTCCATGCGCCGGAAGCCAGTTTGCCGCCAATAATCATGGGTACAACAGCCCCGATGGCGGCTTTTGCTGCTTCTGCCGGAATACGGCCGGCTCTTTTACCCAAATCTGCTTCTTTATTCTGCAATTCCTTTTTTACCAGAATGATTTCCGCTTTTAAGTCGGTCAGATTCGCAATATGTGTTTTTCGGTCAGGCTTCATCATCTGAGTTTTTGGCAAAAAGGATGCGGATGACGGTATTGATAATGGTTTTCTCTATTCGTTTTCTGGTAAGGAACAATAGTAATAATAATAAGAGATAGAAGCCCACAACAATAGCGAAGCCTGAAAAAAGACTACCGGTTAGTGTGGCAAAATAATACCCGGCCATGATGCTGAAGAAAAGAAGTACGAAAAAAGCCAGCAACCCTATTACCAGGGTGAAAAATAGTACGGCCATTAATTGTGCCGTTTTTTCACCGGCCTGCAATTTGAGCAGCCAAACCCTATCGCGCACATATTGCTCCAATTCTTTTTTGGATTCACTAAAAAAATCTTCCTGCGTTTCTTCCATCACATTTATTTTAAGAAGCTGACTCTCTGGCTTTCTGTTCCAAATCTTCTATGAACGATTTGCCTTTTTGTAGCAACCGGTTTACGGCAGTATCAAACTCATGCAGTTTGGCTTTCAGGTCTTCTTCCACATGTGCTGCCCCTTCCTTTACATCTGTCACCAGTTCTTCCCCTTTTTCTGATTTTAAAAAAAGGGCCAGAGCGGCGCCAGCCACTGCACCCAAGAGTAAACCTGCGATGAATTTCTGATTGTCAGTCATAGTTAGTTGTATTATACAGGCAAGTTACCAATGATCAGGGATAAAAAAACTGATATCTGTCACCTCACAATAGCTATCTTATCTAAGAAACCACCGTTTTCTTCTCTATCTTCACTACACAATTCGTACCATTCACACAAGTTACATGGAAAACCAGCAAGACCATAAGATCAACCGGTATATTTTCCTCGCAGTAATTATTCTATTTGCGATTTTTCTGATGTTTAGTTTAATGCCGTTTTTCACAGCCTTCCTGGAGCTGTTATGTTTTATGTGTTAAGTAAACATTTTGTGGAGTGGCTGATAAAAGTGAAAGGATGGAAAAAATCTTCTGCAGCAATTCTTGTTATAGTGATTTCTTTTTTCATCATCCTTTTGCCAGTTTCATTAATGGCTGCCATGCTCTTTAAAAAAATTCAAATGGTGGGTAATGATGCACAAACCATTATTGTGCAACCTTTAAAACACCTGGATGCTGTTTTACAAACCCGATTCCATTTTACACTGATCTCGGATAAAAATATGGCGCAGGCGCAGTCATTCATTACCGGTTTTGTTTCTTCTTTATTAAATCAGGGATTGAATTTATTAGGTACCATTTCCATGATGTATTTTTTTCTTTACTTCCTTATTGTCAATATTAACCGCCTCGAAGCAGCCATTGTTTTTTACCTACCCTTCAGCCGTCAGAAAATTGAAATATTTGGGGATGAGTTGAAAGCACAAACCTTTAGTAATGCGGTGGGTGTTCCGCTTATTGCAGTAGTTCAGGGTTTTATCGCTTACATTTCTTTTTTGATAGCCGGTGTAAATGAAGCTGGCTTTTGGGCCGTACTAACAGGCTTTGCTTCAGTAATACCAATTGTAGGAACCGGATTAATATGGATACCCATCGGTATTTTTTTACTAGCCAGTGATGCAACCTGGCAGGGCATATTTGTATTGCTCTGGGGATTAATTGTGTTGAGCAGTATGGATAATGTTGTTCGTTTTGTGCTGGCAAAAAAAATGGCAGATGTACACCCGATTGTAACTGTTCTAGGAGTGATCATCGGCCTGCAATATTTTGGTATTACCGGTTTGGTATTTGGTCCGCTGATTATTTCTTATTTCATTACTCTATTGCGAATTTATTATATAGAATACCAGAAGACCGCTCCTATAAAACGAAAAAAGCCAAGTCCTTCTTTTTCCTATTTCAATGTTCCGTTCCTGGGGAATAAGACAAAGAAAAAAGCAGGAGAATAATCTCCTGCATATAAAAAATGATTCTGCATTTTTTTAAGCAAGCCATTGGTAAACCAAAGCTGCAAGTACGGCACCCACAATAGGTCCCACAACAGGTATCCAACTATACCCCCAGTTACTTCCTCCTTTGTTTTTAATGGGCAGCAATGCATGCATAATACGAGGTCCCAGATCTCTTGCCGGATTAATCGCATATCCCGTAGGTCCGCCCATACTTAACCCAATACCCAATACCAACAAGGCAACCGGTAAAGCATCCAATGCCCCCAAAGAATTTTGCGACTTGGTAATAAAGAGAATCGACAAAATAAATACAAACGTTCCCATTACTTCGGAAAATATATTATCCATTGGATTTTTGATAGAGGGAGATGTGCAAAAAACGCCTAGTTTGGTAGCCGCATCTTCTGTTGCGTTAAAATGCTGCCTGTAAGTAACCCACACAAAGAAGGCGCCCAGCATAGCACCCAACAATTGTGCAGCCAGATATTCAGGAACCAATGCCCATTCAAACTTGCCTATGGTTGCCAGACCAATGGTTACCGCTGGGTTTAAGTGTGCCCCACTTACCGAAGCACTGGTGTATACACCCACAAAAACAGCAATGGCCCAACCAAAAGTGATGGCCATTAATCCGCCACCATTACCTTTTGTTTTATTGAGTATTACATTGGCCACAACCCCATCGCCAAGGATGATGAGTAGTGTCATGCCAGTTAGTTCGGCTACAAATGGAGTCATACAACAATCGTTTGGGCAGAAAGATAGGAAAATTATGAAAGTAAATATTGTTTAGCGAGTTCGTTTAAGGCCACCACTTGTTCTTCTTCCCATGCCGCATCTTTGTCTAACAAGGAAGCCATCATACTCGCAATTTTAGGTGCCACATGCATGGCTGCCGCTGCATCTAAAAAAGAATCCGGGTTCTTCGGGCCAACACATCTTCTACCGTTTGTGCCATTTCATATGTAACGCCATACCATACATCCACCATACGATAAGGAAAACCTTCCACTATATATGCTGCAAGTAGGGGTTGCTGAAGCAACAACGTCTCTTTTATTTTTTGCTGTTCCGTAATATATCCAATCGGTAATTGGCGCGTAATGCAGGCATGTTTTTCCTGTTTAGAAACAAACACTGCATTATCAATAGCATCCTCTGCCATTTTGCGATATGTGGTCCACTTACCCCCGGTAATGGTAACAAGGCCACTGGTTGCAATAACTAATGTGTGATCGCGTGATAAAAGTGCCGTACTTTCTTTGCCTTGTACTTTTACTAATGGCCGCAAACCGGCAAACACGCTCTTTACATCACTTCTCAGAATGGTGTGCTTACCATAACGGTTGATGTGCGCAATAATAAACTCAATTTCTTCTTCCAATGGTTTGGGTTCGAGTGAGGTTTTTTCTATTGGGGTATCGGTGGTACCCAATACTACTTTATCATGCCAGGGAACGGCAAACAATACCCTCCCATCATCCGTTTTGGGAATCATCATTGCATGCGTTCCGGGAAAAAATGATTTGTCTACAACAAGGTGAATACCCTGTGAAGGTGATACCAGTTCATGCCTTTCCGCATCATCCATTTGCAAAACCGCATCGGTAAAAACACCGGTGGCATTGATCACTGACCGGGTCTTTATGATATAGCCTTCCCCACTTATGGTATCCGTTAAAAGAACCCCATTTATCTTTCCGTTTGTTTTTTCGAAACCAGTTGCTTTACAGTAGTTAATCAGGATAGCACCTTTTGCTGCGGCCGTAGTGGCCAGATCGATACAAAGTCGGCTATCATCAAACTGCCCGTCGAAATACAAAATGCCGCCTGACAAACGGGAAGCGTCAATAGCTGGAAGCCTTGCGATAGTTTCCTTTTTTGACAAGACCTGTGTTTTGCCCAATGACAATTTACCGGACAGAAGATCATACATTTTTAAACCTATGGCATAATACATTTTCTCCCACCATTTATATACCGGCACAATAAAGGGTTGTACGGAAGTGAGGTGGGGGGCATTGTGTAATAGGTATCCTCTTTCGCGCAATGCCTCGCGTACTAATTTTATATTACCCTGTTCAAGGTAACGAACACCGCCATGAACCAGTTTGGTAGAGCGACTGGAAGTGCCTTTGGCAAAATCATGCTGTTCTACTAATAAGGTTTTGTAGCCCCGTGAAGCGGCATCCAATGCTGCACCCAAACCGGTTGCACCACCACCAATGATAACCATTTCCCATTCGGAGGTAGTGATTAACTGGCCTAACATCTCATTTCTATTCATCCGGTTTTGATCAGTAGTTCAAATAATTATACACTCCAACTAACAGTTGTATGAATGGCTCGCTTCCAACCCTCGGCCAATTCATTTCTTTTTTGATCAGACATGGTGGGCGAGAAGGTTCTCTCCATCTGCCATTGCTGTTGTATTTCTTCCAGGCTGCTCCAGTAACCAACGGCCAATCCGGCAAGATAGGCTGCACCCAAAGCAGTTGTTTCAACGACTGTAGGCCGTATTACTTTTGTATTCAACAGATCGCTTTGAAACTGCATTAGCAAGTTGTTGGCAGTTGCCCCACCATCCACCCTTAACTCTTTAATGGCAATGCCTGCATCTGCTTCCATTGCTTTCAATACGTCCATGGTTTGATAAGCAATACTATCCAGGGCAGCCCGAGCAAAATGAGCGCCGGTGGTACCTCGTGTAATACCAACGATGGTTCCTCTGGCATGTTGGTTCCAGTAGGGCGCACCCAAGCCGGCAAATGCCGGAACTACGTATACACCATCACTACCCTCCACTTCTGCAGCAAGTGTTTCTACTTCTGCAGATGTACGGATAATTTTTAATCCATCGCGCAGCCATTGCACCACCGCACCTGCAATAAATACACTGCCCTCTAGTGCATACTGTGTTACACCATTCACTTTCCATGCCACAGTAGTTAACAAGTTATTGGTTGAGGGAACCGCTTTTTCACCGGTATTCATTAACATAAAACATCCCGTACCATACGTGTTTTTTACCATGCCGGGTTGTGTGCACATTTGTCCGAACAAAGCAGCCTGCTGGTCGCCGGCTATCCCTGCTATTGGAATATTATGTGCGGTTAAAATATTTTGCGTGTGCCCATACACTTCGCTGCTGCTGCGAACTTCGGGTAACATACAAGCTGGCACATCTAATAACCTGAGTAATTCTTCATCCCATTCCAGCGTATGGATATTAAACAGCATAGTACGCGATGCATTGGAAACATCGGTAGCATGCACCTGACCATTGGTTAATTTCCATAAGAGCCAGCTATCAATGGTTCCAAAACAGAGTTCGCCCTTTTCGGCACGGGACCGGGCACCTGCCACATTATCCAGAATCCATTTCACTTTGGTTCCCGAGAAGTAAGCATCTACTACCAATCCTGTTTTTTGTTGTATGATTTTATTGGAACCATTTGCATTCAATGCATCACAGAAATCTGCCGTGCGCCGGTCTTGCCATACAATGGCATTGTGTATGGGCTGACCCGTTTTTTTATCCCACACAACCGTGGTCTCGCGCTGGTTGGTTATACCAATGGCAGCTATATTTTTTACGGTTAAACCTGCTTTTGTAATGGCTTCTGCAGCAACACCCAATTGCGTACTCCATATTTCATTGGCATCATGTTCTACCCAGCCCGGCTGCGGAAATATTTGTGTAAATTCTTTCTGGGCCACAGAAATAATGGCACCTTTTTTATCAAACACAATGGCCCTGCTGCTGGTAGTGCCCTGATCGAAGGATAAAATATATTGGCTCATGAAACAATCGTTTTATTGAAGTTACTTGATTGAGCGGAAAGATAGTGGGCTTAGTTAAAGAGGTTAAAAAAGGTTAAAATGGGTTAAAAGGGTAACAGCTTCAATTACCTTTTTAACCCATCCTTATTGTAACGACTTTGCTATTGAGATTTATCTTCTTGATTTCAGCCAGGATTCGGGATCCTGCTGGATACTTTTATCATTCATGATAGAAAACAGTAACACACCTTCTCCATCAATGGAAGTTCCTGTTTTACCTAATACCGATCCGGCTTTTACTTCCTGTCCTGCAGAAACAGATACAGCCGACATATACTGGTAACCGCTAAAATATTTACCATGTTGCACAACCAGTAATTTTTCGCCATCCACTTCGCCGGCATAAATTACCTTACCATCTGCCACAGCTCTCACTGCAGACCCGATAGGTACAGAAATTTCAATACCATCCGTTTTACGTTCCAGTTTGGTACCTGGAATGTTCTCTTTACCAAAATGAGCGGTAACCACACCTGTTGATACAGGCCATGGCAAACGCCCGCGGTTGTTTTCAAAATTGATCGACATCTCCCTTCCCTCCGGTGTGGATTCCAGTGGTGTATAACTGCGGTCTCTTGCACCTGGTGTTACGCCGGTGATAGGTTCATTATTGTTGGAAGGCTTGGGCGTTTTCACTGCAGCATTGCCATTTTTAGCCGTATTATCCAATGCTTGATTTTTTTTCTGCTCATCCTGTGCGGCTTTTAATCTGGCAGCCTCTCTTTTTTTGGCATCTTCAATTTCTCTACGAATAATGGCATTAAATGCCTGTTGTACTTTTTGCCTTTGCTTTTCTTTATCACTGATCTGACGAACCAGTTCTTTTTCCTTCCCTTTCAGTTGTGCCACTACCTGATCCTGTTCTTTTTTATCTGCTTCCAGTACTTTTAATTGTTCGCTCTGCGTTTGTAAAGTGCCTAGTCTTTCTTTTTTGTTGGTGCTAAGTACAACTATTTTTTCTTGCAGTAACTGGTCTGATTTGATAATGGTATTAGCCTGTGTTTCGCGGTTTTGGCGATAACTTTTCAGGTAGGTAATACGTTTAATAGCATCGTTAAAACTACTGGCTGAAAACAGGAAATTGAGGTACTCGTAACTGCTTCTGTTCTTATAGGCAAATACAATACTTTTGGCATATTTCACCTTAAGTGTATCCAGTTCTTTTCTAAGACGATAGATATCACGTTCGTTTAAAAAAATGGTTTCATCCATTTGCCGCACCTGTTTGTTAATGCTGTTCACCAGTTCTTCGCGCTTATTGATTTTGCTCTTGAGAATAGCCAGTTGCTTGAGAGAGATTTTTTTGTTGTTCTGGGTTTCATTCATCATCCGGTTCAGGTCTGCTATTTCCTTTTGCAGTTCCTGTTCTTTTTTCTGCAGTTCTTCTCTTGTATTTTGCGCAGACGCACAAAATGCCATTGCAAGAACGATGGAGAGCACAGAAAAAAGTCTTTTTAGCATAATCTATGGTTTATGGTATACAGCCTGTAGGTTACAGAACGGCTAAGTTGCAGGTAAATTACTTACGCATGTATTTTTTTGGTGGTTCAAAATTGTATTTTAACGGTTCATTTAGGCTAAACTCCTTAAAATCCATATAAATAGTGAGTTTCGATTTCTCGGCAATGGAAATACTCCGGTAAGTAGCAAACCGAAATGTGCCCATAGCCTGGTAATTTCCAAACGTGATATCGCAGGTTCTATTGCGTTGCAGATCTACATCATCCAGTTTACTATGCAGTACCTTATAATCTGTATTGTCGAGTGTTACCAGGTGTTTAAAAATATCGCCCACCATCAACACCAATAATTGATTGGCACCGGCTTTATAAGAGACCACATTACTATCAATAAATACCGGGTTACCAATTAGTATATCCTGAAGGGTTGAAAAATCAAAAGGAATTTCCGTTACTTCCTGCAGGTAATTGATGGAGCGGTTCATCACATATTTTTCACCGGCATGCCTTACTACCACCACACTGTCTTTTTTAATTTTGGCCTCTAACCCAAGACCCGGAATACCAAGAAAAGTACCGGTTACTTTAATCAAAATCACACTATCTTTTTTCATACTCATGTACACCGTGAAATTATTGCTCTGTTCCGCACTTTCATAGGATACTTTTATTTTGGCGTTGAAGGTGTTAAAGTCAATCTTGCTTTGCACTACCCTACCCAAAATGCTTTTAACGATTGCTGCAGAATCTACCATAGGCGTTTCTTTGATAACAATGGTTTGTGCGGTATCTTTTTTCATGATCGCTTCCTGTATCACCTGCGTTTTTTTCACAGTTTTACAAGAGTAAGCGATGGTAACCAGTGCTATCAACAAAATCAGGCATTTTCTCATGGGCGCTTATTTACCGGTATGGCCAAAGCCACCCGCTCCTCTTTCGGTTTCATTAATATTTACAGCTTCCTGCCAATTAATCTTTGCTACTTTTTGTAACACCATTTGCGCAATACGGTCACCAGACAGTATAGTTTGCGGTTCTTGTGAGAGATTGATTAAAATTACTTTTATTTCGCCACGATAATCTGCATCAATGGTTCCGGGTGTATTTAAACAGGTAATGCCTTGTTTAATAGCCAAGCCGCTACGCGGGCGGATCTGGATCTCATAGTTATCCGGCAACTCAACCTGCAGGCCGGTAGGAACCAATACCCTTTCCATGGGCTGTAAAACAATGGCAGCGGATAAAAAAGCCCTGATATCCATCCCCGAAGAACCGGCGGTAGCATACGCCGGTAAAGGATTGTCTGAGTTATTGATAATTTTAATGGGGGGGATATTTACTTCCATGACGGCAAAAATAGTTCATCCGGACTAAGATTTGTTATTTTTGAGTATTGCGCAGTTTATACCGCTGAACAACAATCCATATCATACCCAACTCCGGTTTTAAAAACGAAAAAGAGTAATGAAGAAAGCACTTATCTGTGGTGTATCCGGTCAAGACGGCGCCTATCTGGCTCAACTGCTTCTGGAAAAGGGCTATGAAGTATATGGAGGTTCAAGAGATGCCCAATCGGGTTTGTTTAAAAATCTGGTAACACTGGGTATTAAAAAAGATATTCAATTGGTATCCATCAACATTACCGATTTCAGGAGTACGTTACAAACCATTCAGAAAATCAAACCCGATGAAATTTATAATCTTTCCGGACAAACCTCTGTGGGTCTTTCATTTGAACAACCTGTAGAAACACTGGAAAGCATTATCATGGGTAACCTGAACCTGTTGGAAGCCATACGTTTTGCTTCGCTACCTATTAAATTGTACAATGCCGGCTCCAGTGAAAGTTTTGGAGATACGGTAGGCGATGCGGCCGATGAGCAAACCGCCTTCCGGCCAAGAAGCCCTTATGCTGTGGCCAAAGCCACCGCTTTTTGGCAACTGGCCAATTATCGCGAAGCCTATAAACTATTTGCCTGTACAGGCATTCTGTTCAACCATGAATCACCGTTGCGAAAAGAGAATTTTGTAACAAAGAAAATCATTGCTACTGCCTGTCGGATTAAAAAAGGCAGTGGAGAAAAACTATACCTGGGTAATACAGATATTTACCGCGACTGGGGCTGGGCACCGGAATATGTAAATGCCATGTGGTTGATGATGCAATATGAAAAGGCCGATGATTATATTATTGCAACAGGTAAAACGCATTCACTCAACGATTTTATTGCTATTACGTTTTCGAAATTAGGTCTCTCAATAGAGGGACATGTATTTACCGATCCTTCTCTTTTCCGTTTAACAGATTTACATGGTGGAACGGCCAATCCTGCCAAGGCAGAGAAAATACTGGGCTGGAAAGCAAGCGTATCACTGGAGGAGGTGATAGAGAGAATGATTGAGGCGGAATAATAATACAAATATTTTATTATCATTCTCACATTCGATTCATTTCACTTTCTTCATCCAGAAAGAAGAAGGCTCACAACTTTCGGGTAATTGAGGCATGATCTTTTTCAATTCAGCCCAATAATCATGTTTCAGATAATTGAGTGTATAGCAAATTTGAAACGATTCATTGGCATACAAAAAAGTCTCCAGCAGATATTGTTCATTCCAGAAACGGAACAGTTTGGTAAGCCAATCCTGACGGTAATGCCGTGGCGTAAAAATATCATGCACATGTATCAGCACTCCTTTTTTAAGCAATGGAATTACCTGCTGGTACAAAAACAACACATCATTCTCAGGCCGGATAATGTGAGAAGAATCAATAAAAAGAATGTCGTTACTTTCCAATGATAAAAAAAGAGCTGGATCAAGGGTTTCTACTCTTTCCCTTATAAAATGTATTCCTTCTGTTTTTCCTGCAGTTATTTTCTCAAACGGATCAATGCAGGTCAGTATCGTGTTTACTCCTTCTGATTTATTTTTATGGATAGCTTGTATGGCAAGCATTGTGCTGTAGCCGCTGCCTACTTCAATGATACGTTTGGGTTTTTGATTACGAATCAATAAGTAATACAATTCTGCATCGCCGTGACCAAAGCTACCATTGTTCAGGCTTTGCAAATCAACAAGTTCTTCTATATGGCTAAGATTTTTGAGTGATTCAAGCTGTGCATCAATCTTATAATCCAGGTGCAGCTTTCTTTTCAACCCTGCATCAAATGTTTTGGAATAGCGCAATTGTGGCTCATAAAAATGATCACGAATAGGAAACACACCAATCGTTGAAAATGCACTTCGATTCAACGGAAAAAACTCAATGCCATATCGCCTGATGAATTTCAATAAAGGCAGTAATAACAACACAAAGGGCAATAACAGCAGATCTATTACTCTGAACAGCCATTTTTTAAATATTACTCGCATAACATTGTTTCAAATTGTGTGGTAAACGAATGTAAGATGTATTTCTTTCTCAGAATAACGGCTACTCAGCTATTGAGGCAAAAGACATTAATAAAAAGTTACAACAATAATGCCTGTTTACCACGGGCCGGGTGAGCAAACTGATATATCACATTTTTACTACATTGTGGGCCTGAAAACAGTTTTTGACAAAACAATACTCATGGATCACATTGAAGATGCGTTGGTGAAAATCGAAAAAATGGTGGAGGCATCTGGCAATGCAAACGATTTGACTTATTTCAGATTTCACCGTATTCGTTTCCGTATCATGGCCGAAACCGTTTTGCGGGTATGCCGGCCCGGAGGTACTGTGCTGGATATTGGCAGCCATTTTTTACATTCCTCACTATTATTAAGTTTGCTGGGGTTTAAAGTTGTTTCCATGGATGTGGAAGCATTCTGGGAAATAGACTATATACAACAGCGGGCCAATGATAATAGCCTCACTCCTATCATTGAGAATAATCTGGAAAAGATGAGCAGTATTGCAACGGAACACAACAAATTTGATCTGGTATTATTCACTGAAATATTTGAACACATTACTTTCAACCCCATTTCGTTTTGGAAAAAAATTCACCGTGTTATAAAAGATAATGGCATTATTTATCTTACCACGCCCAATTCACTAACAATATTCGGTATTGCTAGAACCCTTTTTAATGCAATACGATTAAAAGGAATTGGAATAGGTGTGAACCCCATTTTAAGAACCGTTACCTATGGTCATCACTGGAAGGAATATTCTGCTACTGAGATCAAAGAATATTTCAACCAATTGAACGATGGTTTTTCAGTTAGTCTTCGAAAATTTCACTACCAGTTATACGCACCACAAACAAGTTTCAAAGGAAAGTGCTGGATCGGTATCATGAAAATGAGCAACAGCATCCCATTCTTCAAAGATTCCATCGAAGCAGTTATTACGGTAAACAAAGCCTATCCCTGGAAAATAGACACCCCCACTTACTAAAATAAAACTAAAACGAGAAATTAATTCAACCAGACTGTTTAGATAGCTTATTTTTATATACCCATGATCTCAATTTCTACAAAATATACAAGCAGTAAACCAACAGCCCGGTTAGTTATGCGGGCAGTTACCCTTATTTTTACAATGAGTCTTTTCAGTTCCTGTTTCAAAGATATCCCTGTTAAAAATGTGATCTATCGCAATGATTTCGAAAACGGTGATACCAGTAAAATCATTGTTTACAATATGAACGGCCCTATGGATTCTTTAAAAATTGTTGACTATAACGGATCTATGGTTTTTGGAAGATTCAATAACAATTATATTACATTCAACTTTATTGATCTGCCCCAGCATAATGCAGTTAAGATAGAATTTGACTTATACATTCACGACCAATGGGATGGAGACAGGGTTGCTGCTGGACAACTTTATCCGGATATCTGGCAAATGTCTGTAGATAATTTTCCGGTGTATACCACAAGTTTTTCAAATGGCTCATCAACCAGTCTTTCCAGGAAATTATATTTTGGGAACTATTGCCAAAAATCCCCCAAGAAGTAATGCATGGGCAGTATCACCCGGTGTTTGCGCCAGTGGGGGTGCGGCCAATGGTACCACATTATATAAAATAGAATACACCACTTCGCATACAGGTCCGCTCCAACTTGCCGTAAGCGATGCATTAAAACCATTAAACAGTCATTGCCTTAAAAGCTGGTCGATTGATAATATGCTCATCACAGCCGTAGATTATAAGTAAATCAACCCTTTTATCGGTTACGTAGAAAACGAAGACCATGCCCATTGAATCCATCAAACGAAATCTGGCTACCATCTTCAGCTTCATACATCTAGGTTTTATCCAGGGGTTTAATGTACTGATACAGTTATTACTCATCCCCATTATTACCCGTATTGTAGGCCTATCAGCGTTTGGGTTCATCATGGTGGCGGCTTCATACGCTGCATTGGCATCGATTGTTATCAACTATGGAAGCAACCAATCCGGAGTAAAAGATGTAACCATTCAACTGAACAACCGCATTGGCCTGTCTAAAACTTTCTATACCATCTATCTGGTACGATTGTCTTTTTTCATACTTTCTTTTATTGGGCTATTGCTATGGGGGGTATTATTTTCAGCAAACATTGCCTACTTGTTGCTAGCCAATGCGATTATTTTATCAGAAACAATAAATCCGCTTTTCTTTTTTATAGCTACCCAGAAACTATTTCTGTATAATATTGTGAACCTGGTTTCTAAAATCATTTCTGTTGCATTAATAATGCTGCTTATTCATACAGCATCTGATAGTGCTTGGGTTAATTTTTTTCTTGGAATGACAGGTGTAATCGGCAATCTGGGTTTATGTATTTTTTTAATCCGGAAATACAAACTCACCTATACCAAGATTGAATGGGGGGCGATTATGCAATACCTGAAACAAAATTTTTTCTTAACCGGAAACTATGTTTCTATTCAATTGCAACAGTCATTTTTTCTGTTTGCCCTTTCCAAATCACACAACCCACTTGTAGTAGGCGCGTATTCACTAACAGACAAAATTGTGTCGTCGTTCCGTTTAATCATTGTTGCCTTTTACAATGCCGTTTATCCAAAAGCAGTCTTGAAGTTTCAAAGCAACCCCCAATCATGGAAAATTTTTAAAAAAAAATTGAATATTCTGCTATTCATTTCTTTCTCTTCAATTGCTGCTATTTTATATTTTTTTTCAGACCACTTGGTAATATTTATAACCGGCACGTCTGATGCACTTGCATCCCTGTACATCAAATCAGTATGTGTTGTTCCACTCATTGCAGCTTTAAATGCGTTGAATGTGCTGGACCTGATTGTGATTAATAGATATGCTGATATTTTCTTCATTGGCCTTATTTTGTTAGCCATATCTGTTATTGCTTCACAGGTTTTCCTGATGAGACATAAAAGTGAATGGTTTGGTTACTATTTCCTGATAGTGGAAGTATTCAGTATCCCACTATATCTCTATTTTATCAAACGCGGCTCCAAAAGAAATATTGATACCTGAAAGCTATCTAGTTTGCCCTAACGCTATCTAACTGATAATGGCTTATTTTGCGGTTTATTATTGTTTTAAACACTAACATAAATGAATTACAGGCAGTTTGAAGATATTTTACAATGCCCTGAGTGCGGAGGAACGCTGGACAACAAACAAGATACAATGGTTTGCAATGGTAATTGTAACTGTGCCTATCCTATTTATTTCAACATCCCTGTTTTGATCACACCTCTTAACCCTGTTTTTAACCAGTCTGATTTTTCTACGCAGGCACCACCCGATATTTTTTTCAAGGAATACAAAAACCCTGTTATACGTTTTCTGAAAAACATTCGGCCCGATGTTACATTGAATATTGCCAGTAAAAAAAATTATACTGCCATTGCTAAAGCACTGGAAGGAAAAAAGAACTGTGCCATTTTAGTAATTGGTGGCAGTATCGACGGGATGGGTATTCTGGAATTGAAGGCGAATTTGCCCAAAGGCACTATTCTGGTTGAGTCAGATGTAGCGCATGGCCCTAATACCAATATTATTATTGATGCGCACCAGATCCCATTTAAAGATGCTTCCTTTGATCTGGTTATTGCACAAGCTGTTTTAGAACATGTGCTGGACCCTTTCCAATGCGTATCAGAAATCAACCGCGTGTTAAAACAAGGTGGCATGATCTATGCCGAAACGCCTTTTATGCAACAGGTGCATGGCGGCAAATACGATTTTCACCGGTTTACGCACTTAGGGCACAGGCGACTTTTCAGGCATTTCGAAGAAGTGAAAAGTGGTATTGTTTGCGGACCAGGCTCTTCACTAGCATGGGCGTTGCGTTATTTTATGCTGAGCTTTGCCCCTAATAAAAAAATAGACAGAATCATTAGTTATGGTTCCAGTTTCCTGGTTTTCTGGCTTAAATATTTCGATTACCTGATCTCATCAACAAATGGCGCCTATGATGCCGCTTGCGGGTATTATTTTTGGGGGCAGAAACAAACGGGCTATACGTTGCCAGATAATGAATTATTAAGTCAATACAGAGGATATCGCTCCTGATAAAATGACAAATCAATCTGCATCATTCATACAAAACCCCAGTGTGGCCATTATACTGGTGAACTGGAACAGTTATGAGGTTACGCATGACTGTATCCTTTCTTTACAACACATTACTTACCCCAATTATGTAATCATTGTTGTTGATAACGCTTCCCAAGACGGTTCTGGTAAAAAAATAGAGCAGGAACATTCGGACATTATTGTTTTATACTCTTCTAAAAACAGTGGATTTACAGGTGGTAATAACATTGGTTTCAGGTATTCGCTTGAACACGGATTCGAGTATTCGTTAATGTTGAATAACGATACGTTTGTAGAACCAGATTTTCTAAACCATTTGGTTTATTATTTATCGCAGCATCCTGATACAGCAGCTGTTCAACCGAGAATTTATCTCAATCACAATAGGCAGCTTTTGTGGAATGGTGGCTCTTATTTGAATCGTTGGCTTGGATATATGTACACAAAAGGTGAAAATAAATTACCAGAGCCCGAACACCTCATTACAAAAGAGGTAGACTGGATAACGGGTTGTGCCTTTTTAGTACGCAACAGCATTTTAAAAGAAACGGGATTATTAGCCGAGAACATGTTTATGTACAGTGAAGATGTTGATCTATCGTTCAGAATAAAAGAAAAGGGGCATTCATTAATGTACATTCCTGAATCTATTATATACCATATAGCTGGCATGTCAAATAAAAGCAAAGTAAAAGGTAAAGAAGGGTTTGTAAATCCCATTGTTCATTACCTCAACCAGCGCAATCGTATCTGGTTATTGAAACGATATACAAAATGGCAGTATGTACCCTCTGTTTTACTATTTAATTTTTTTTATGTTATGATGGTTATGGGGTATTTTGCGGCACGTGGAAGGTTTCGCAAGCTTAAAGCGATGCTGAACGCTATTAAAGACGGACTTTTAAAGTCTATCAAATACGAGTAAAGTAATGCTATGAAGCGTATATTAATAACCGGTGTGGCAGGTGTGATCGGATCCAGAATGTTAAGTGGATTGCTGCCAACCAACCCGATTATGAAGTAATTGGCATAGATTATTTGTCTGGTAGTTATATAGAAAATGTTCCTGAGAATGTTCAGTTTCATAAGTTAGATCTCGTATCTAGCTACATCCATCCTATTTTTAAGGATGCACATATTGACTATTCAACTTATGAGCAGTCAATTTAATATTTAAATTATGAAGATAAAACTTCATTAAAAGATGGACTTACTACCATGTGGGAGTGAGCAAAAACACAACCCGTTCAAAAAGAAAAGAATGGAATGCTTACGAACTTGAAAAAGGTATTTATGGGTTCTGAAAAAAATAATGTTTCTATTCCCAATTATATATATCATATTTTTTGCAGTCGCCGTTTTTCAAATTCTGAAAGCTAAAACGGGTGGGGTCCTCCTATTCATAATTTTTGGCCTTCCAATATATATTACTTCACTCTCTATTGTATCCATGTATGGCTTTAAAAGCTTGGTACCTATATTGCAATCTTTCAAAGAAATTATCGTACTACTAACCTTTATAGCGGTTATTTTATCCCTTAAAAAAAAACCGCGGTTACACTTTTTAGATAAAATTATCATCCTTTATTTTATTTGTGTTGCGTGCTATGTATTGGTACCATTGGGTAGCTTTAGTTTTAAAGAAAGATTGCTTTCTTTAAAAAGTATTGCATTTTTCCCGTTTATTTATTTTATTGGCAGGTTAATAGATAGTAAAAAAATTAACCTCAGTCAATACTTTCAATATATCTGTATTGTTGCCATTCCTGCCGCCGTAGTTGTTTGCTGGGAAGCTTTTACCTATACCCATTTTCAGTTGTTTACAGGCTATGCAGAATATATGTCTTATTTTTTCAACTTCGAACCATCTGGTAATCATGGCTTAAACTGGACATTCGAAGCGGAAAACGATGGACCAAAACGCTTTGCCAGTATATTCGCCAATCCACTTGATCATGCGGCAGGTACGCTTACTACCTTTTGCGCATTGTTGGCCCTTATCACAACAGATACCAGTAAAATAAAAATAAATCGCTTTTTGCTTGTGGCTTTTATCTGTACATTCTTTTCAATTTTATTTGCTTTATCCAGAGCCGCTTTTGTAAGCTATTTTATTATTCTATATATCTACGCATTTATAACGAACAGAAGATCCTGGTTGAAATATTTTTACTATGGCGTTGCTTTGGCTGTCATTATTTTTTTTACTTCCATGAGTGGTGATATTTACCAGTTCATTATCGGCACTCTCAACTTCAGCAACTCTTCCAGTGTTTATCATATTATTGCCTGGTTAGAAGGCATTGAAGCTATTGCAGCTAACCCACTGGGTTTAGGTTTAGGTAGTGCCGGAAAAATATCCGGGGCCGAGGGAATTAACGTGGGTGGCGAAAATCAATTTCTCATTATCGGCGTACAGGCGGGACTAATTGCTTTATTACTATATCTCTTTATTTATATTTACATACTGCGCACAGCCTACAAAATGACACATGAGTTAAAAGGCAAAGCGAGAAAAGTTGCGCTATTTATTCTGCTGTTAAAAATCGGAATGATCATTCCTTTTCTTACCGCAGAAGCAGAGTCTTATGTATATGTAAGCTATATAACCTGGTTTTTTTCAGGACTAATGATTAATATAAAATATTATACAGATGGTGATAGGAGTAGATATCAGGGACCTGAGACTTGCGAGAACGGGACAGAAAACAACGCTGGAGGAGATTTGCAAGCAATTCAGGTTGCTGGATAACAACCCACACCAGTTTCATTTCTTTGATGCTTCCTTCCCCGTGTACACAGGTAGAAATAAATTCATGCTGATGATGGAGCATGTGAGACAGCAATTGTGGAAACAGGTCATCCTTCCTGTAAAAGCATGGCAAAAAAATTGTGATATAGTTTACTGTAACGATTATTTTGTTCCGTTTATTCACCTCAATTATAAAACTGCCTTGCTTTTTCACGATGCACTTTTTTTTGAGCATCCCGAATACTCGAATAAAATATGGCTTCAGTTATTTAAACATATTGCTTTGCCTGCAGCAAAAAGAGCAGCTTTTATTATTACACCTACTCATTTTGCCAAACAAAGGGTTCAGCATTTTACCGGTATAACCCCGGAAAAAATTTATCCGGTTTACCATGGGCCAAAAACCATGGTCTCATCCGGAGAAATAGAAACTATACCAGACTGGTTACCAACACAAAACGGCTTTCAATACATACTCCATGTAGGTGTTATGGAGAAGCGAAAAAATTTGCCTCGCCTGATACTAGCTTATAAGTTGCTTAAAGATGCTGGCTATACCCAATATAAATTGGTGTTGGCAGGAAAAGGAAATGGAAAGATCCATTCTGATGATACACAGGAAATCATGAAGGCAATAACAGACAATCAGCTCGAAAACGATGTAATACTACCGGGATACCTGCCCGACAATTTGTTACCCATCATTTACCAGCGGGCATCCCTATACGTATTCCCGTCTGTTAATGAAGGTTTTGGGATACCCATTCTCGAAGCTTTCGAAGCAGGTTTACCAGTATTGGTAGCCAATAATACCTGTTTGCCTGAGGTTGGTGGTAATGCTGTACTTACATTCGACCCGTATAACATTACTGATATTGCCGGCAAAATAAAGCAGGTATTGGATAGCGATGATATAAGAGAATCTCTGATCCATAAAGGAAAAGAAAGACTACAATCTTTCTCATGGCAAAAATCTGCTGCCAGCATGATTACCATTTTTGAACAGGCTGCAGTAAACAAGCATAAAAAGCTGAACTAACCTGCCAGCAAGTATCAAAATTACCCAAAGGATACGTATGCGTTCGTTCTTGATGAACTTTGTGATACAGCTTTCTTACTCTACTTTTGAAAAGAACTTTTGAGCAATTATCTAAAGACCCATCCGACAGTACCTGTTATGAAGATTTTGATCCTTGGTCAAACACCACCACCCTACGGAGGGCAAACTATTAACATTGAAAAGATGATAGCGGTATTACACCGGCATCAGTTCAATTACCGGGTGATTCGCATGAACTTTAGCGACGATATCAGTGATATGGGGCGTTTTAGCCTGAAAAAAACATTTCGCCTCCTACGCATACTCTTCCAATTACTCAAGCTACTGTTGTTGTACCGGCCCGATATTGTTTACTATCCACCTGCGGGACCACTGCGCACTCCCATTTTTCGGGATATGATCTTATTATTTCCGATAAGGTTCTTTCGTTTCAAAATCGTATTTCATTTTCATGCGGGAGGAGTGTCAGGTGCATACAAAAGTTTTAATCAACTGCTTCAGTTAGTATATCGGTTTGTTTATTGTAAAGCCGACTACTCAATTTGCTTAAGTGAGCAGGGCAAAAAAGACCCTGAATTTCTTCAGTCAAAAAAAATATGGGTTATCCCATCTGGTGTGGAAGATATTGGCTACATCGATGTAGAAAAAAAGCAAGAACAATTTATCGTACTTTTCGCAGGACTTTGTTGCGAAAGTAAGGGCATTCTCGAATTCATAGAAATCATCCGTTCCGCGAAAAAGAGTAACCCCAATATACATGGGAAGATTATCGGAAAGATGTTTTCTTCCAAAGAAGCAACCATTATAAAAGCCGCCGTTTCTGAAGGACTCGTTAGTTATGAGGGAATTCAGACGGGTGAAGCAAAAAATGTACATTTCAGAACAGCCCATGCATTCCTTTTTCCTAGTTTTTTTGATTCTGAAAATTTTCCAACTGTTATCATTGAAGCTTTTTCTGCCGGGCTTCCGGTAGTGGGTTCAAGGTGGAGGGGCATTGCAAACAGGTGGTTAATAACCATAACGGATTTTTGCATGAGCTACATGATATACAAGGCATGACCACATCAATTATTGAATTGTCTAAAAAAGATGCCAGTTACAGGCAACTTACCGCAAATGCAAGAAGGGATTTTGAAACTAGGTATACCTTGGGTATTTTTGAAGAATCTATCGTTACCGTTTATAAATCGTTCAAATGATCCGTTTCTTAATTACAGGTGCCAATGGTTTTATTGGAACCAATCTTGTTGAAGCATTACGTACAGGAATAAAAGAGCCTTATACTGCAACTTTATTGGATATCGATACTCCAAAAATTGAATTAGCATCCCACGAAACCTGGATACCGTCCAGCATCCTGGACAAAGAGGCTATTGAGAATATTTTTTTGCAAGCAAAACCCGACATAGTCATTCATCTTGCCGCACAAACAAGTTGTGAGCCTGAAATGACCTTAGACGATTATCTGGTAAACACCAAAGGATCAGAAAACATATTTGAAGCCAGTGAAAAATATGGTATCGAATTTTTGGTACATACTTCTACACAGTTTGTAAATCAGGCAGTGGGTATGCCGGCTTCTGATACAGATTATGCGCCGCATACCGTATACGGTGAGTCGAAGGTGATTGCAGAAGAAATGTTACGCGAAACAAGATTCAGTTTTAACTGGTGTATGATCAGACCCACTAATATCTGGGGGGCTTGGCACCTGCGGTATCCGCATGAATTTTGGAAAGTTTTAAAAGAAGGTAAATATTTTCATCCCGGTAAAAAGAAAGTAGTACGCTCTTATGGGTATGTGGGTAATGTTTGCTGGCAGATATTAGAATTGATCAGACGTAGAAATGAGCCCGTTATTTCCAGGAATGTTTTTTATGTGGGAGATGCACCGGTAAATATGCTTGACTGGGTAAATGCATTTTCAATGGAGATCAAAAAAAAACCAGTTCGTATTGTGCCTGGTTTTTTTGTATACACATTAGCCATCACCGGATCAATGCTACGAATATTCAAGGTGCGCTTCCCCATTACCTTATCACGGTATAAGAGCATGACAACCGATAACCCAGCGCCTATGGAAAAAACTTTTAGCGTATTGGGAATGCCTCCTTACACACAACAGGAAGGAGCAAAACACACCACCGATTGGTTATGGTCATTCTGGCAACGCGAAAATCCGAAAATGAAATGAATGAAACCAGTGCCGAAAAAATAAACATAGCCGGAACCGGGATTAGTAATATTACCTTAGAGGAAACGATTGCTATTTTTGATACATGGATAACCGGAGACGAAAAAAAACGTGTATGTGTAACGCCGGTTAACTGTGTAGTATGGGCCAACGATAGTGAAGCATTGAAAAATATTTATAACAGTGCAGACCTCACTTTATGTGATGGCGTTCCGCTTATTTGGGCATCCAATTTTTTAGGTAACGGAAAGTTACGTGGGCGCGTTACCGGTCTCGATCTTTTACCCGCTTTTACCGAACATTGTTATCAAAAAGGGTATTCCATGTTCTTTCTCGGCGCTGCCGAGAAAACCCTTATTCTCTTACAACAGAAATTGGAAAAACAATATCCGGGTATTCGGATTGCTGGTATGTACAGCCCTCCTTATGCCGATAAATTCAGTACAGAAGAAAATCAAAAAATCTTATCAAAGATCAACAAAAGCAAACCAGATATTGTATGGGTAAGTCTTACTGCCCCTAAGCAAGACTACTGGATAGATGAATTTTTTACTGCACTTGATGCAAAAATTATAATAGGCATTGGTGGAGCACTGGATGTTATGGCCGGAAATATCAGCCGGGCTCCCATTTGGATGCAAAAAAATGGTCTGGAATGGTTTTTCAGGTTTTATAAAGAGCCTCAACGTTTATTCCGCAGGTATTTTATAGAAGCCCCAGGATTATCCCCCTGCTTTTTCAGCAAAAATTTATGAGGCGCCAGACAAAAAAAAAGCCATAAATACCTTTTAGGGCAGCATAAAAGCAAATTTTACGGTCTTGTAAATAAAAAAGAGGGTATTTAAGGTCTTTTTTTAGAGCTGCGGAGTCATTTCAACATAACTAAATGAACACAACTCCTATATAAAAATTATTAATCCTTAATTTAGCAAAAAAACAGCCTCCCCTTGGGCTTACTGGTGTCGGAATATTTGATATATCCAGAAATTTATGCCAAAGACTTATAATAAGTATACTGCGATCAGATATTTTATTGATGCACCGATAATCTGTGTTTCGTATTTACTCGCCATTTTCTTCTCAAACCAGCGGAGCTTTCCCGGAAATCCGGGCAATATCCTGATCATGATATTGCTTTCATTGATTTTGTGGTATATAGCAGCGGCTTTTTCTCATTTATATGCTGATAGGCGCTCAAATAAGTATTCTGAAGAAATCGTCTTTATTATTTACACACTAATCATCTATGTTATCATCCTGAGTTCCGGTTTTTTTTTCCTGAATACTTTTATCCCGATTGAGCATAATGTAGTTTTTTTTATTCTGCTAGTTAGTTTGTTATTTTTTCTACTCACACTCACCAAATATATCATCCGGAAATATCTTCACTCAGCCATTTTTCAGGGTAAACTATTTGATAACCTGCTTATAGTTGGCGCTACTGCATCGGCGTTCGATTTTTATGAAACCATCAATAAATATTACTATTATGGATATAAATGTATTGGCTTTGTAGATAATACCACCAATAAAATGAATGGCTGTTCCTACAAAGGAAAAATTGAAAATTTATCAACTATTCTTAAAGAGAACCATGTGGATGAAGTGGTCATTGCATTACCAAACACAGAGAATGATCAGATCCAGGAATGTATTGAAGTATGTGATTTTTATGCTATCAAAGCGCGTATTGTTCCCGATCTTCAGCAATACACTTCATCCAGTATACAGGTAAACAATATCGGCATGCTGCCTGTAATCAATATCAGGTCTTTGCCGCTTGATACCGTTTCAAGCAGGATACTGAAACGCGTATTCGATATTATATTCTCCCTTCTTTTTTTCATCTTCATCGGCATTTGGCTTTTTCCACTGATTGCTATCCTAATTAAACTTACTTCAAAAGGTCCTACGTATTTCAAACAGGAAAGATGGGGATTGAATAATGAAAAGATCACCTGCTATAAATTCAGAACCATGGTAGCAGACAACCATGATATTGATGATAATGGCTATTATTGGCAGGCCACAAAAAACGACCCCCGTATCACACGTTTTGGTGCTTTGCTCAGAAGATCTAATCTTGATGAATTGCCTCAGTTCTGGAATGTTCTGCTTGGTAATATGTCTGTAGTTGGTCCGAGACCACATCCAACTCCATTGAACCTCGAATCTATACACACCATTGAGAATTACATGTTACGACATGTAGTAAAACCCGGCATTACCGGCTGGGCACAGGTAAATGGTTGCAGGGGCGAAACAAAAGCAATTGGTGCTATGCAAAAAAGGGTAAACTTTGACCTCTATTATATACATCGCTGGACTTTTTGGATGGATTGCCAAATCATATTACAAACGGTGATCAATATGGTGCGTGGTGATCAAAATGCTTATTAAGCTTACTTTATAAATTAGTAAGTACGTTTTGCAAATTCCTAGAATTAACTAATCTACGTTGCGATCTTTGCCTATTCCTTGCGACCTTTGCGTTTCATCGGTTAAATAACAGATAATATTAGTATGCTAAAAGTCATCAAAAAAATGAATAGAAAAAGAATATTACTTGTTTTACATATAGTCATATCTCTCCTTTTTACCAGCACCCTTAAAAGCCAGGCAGTATGGGAAAATAATACGAACGAAGTGTACCATTTTCTGTACCGTATGGCACAGAAAGGAATCATTGATTTTGATGATAATATACGACCACTGAGCAGAATATATTTGGGATCTTGTTTAGATTCTCTGTCTGTAAAAACATCTTTACTCTCAAAGACCGAATTAAAGGAACTCGTTTTTTACCAACAAGAATACACTGATAAACAACTCAATTCCCTAACGGCACCTTCCCGTTTTTTAAAAAAAGATGCTTACAACAGATGGCGCTTACTTGATATCAATACGGATAATTTTATGATGCGTGTTGATCCTGTACTCACAGCGGCAACCATACAGGGTACTAACAAAAATGTACAGCAATATAGCTCGGGAGTTTCATTATATGGGTATGCAGGGAAGCACTGGTCTTACTACTTTTCATACAACGATGTAAATGAAAAAGGTACCGGACTGGATACACTTCGCCTGTTTACACCGCAATCGGGTATTGTTACCAAGATCGCCTCAAATAAAAAAAGTCACAACTATAGTGAGCTACGCGGTGGCATCACTTACAGTTTTAAAAATGGCTCTATCAGTTTTGCCCAGGACCAGTTATTATGGGGTTATGGAGATAATGGACGCATTGTATTATCAAACAAAAGCCCAGCCTACCCTTTTATCCGGTTTGATTATAAACCATTACGCTGGTTAAGTTTCAATTATGTGCATGCATGGCTTAATTCAGGAATTATTGATTCTGCAAAAACCTATCCAACCGGTATCCCGGGAGGTGCATTTAATGGGCAACGTGAATTTTTCATTCCTAAATTCATGGCTATGCACAGTATCCAGGTTACCCCGATAAAAGGTCTTGATATTAGTTTTGGCGAGTCGATTGTTTACAGCGACAGATTAGATGTTGGCTATCTCATACCGGTACTTTTTTATAAAGCATACGATAACCTGGTAAACAATAATAACATTAATGCAGGCTCTAATGGCCAATTATTTGCGCAAGTAAGCTCACGCAACCATATCCCCAAAACACATTTGTATGGAAGTTTGTTTATTGATGAGATACGGATTGCCTCAATCTTTGACAAAAATAAAAGCAGAAACCAACTTGGATTTACGGTGGGAGCTTCTACAACAGATCTCATGATTCCCTACCTCACAATGGGTGTGGAATATACCCGTATCAACCCATTTGTATATCGTAACCTCCTTCCTTCACAGAATTATTCCAACAGTAATTACACAATGGGCGACTGGATGGGCAACAACGCAGACCGGTTTATTTATACCATTCGCTATACCCCTATTCCAAAACTTAAATGTCTGATGCGATACCAGTATATTCGTAAGGGGGGTATGGGTACCCTGAATCAACAATATTTTCAGCAACCACAGCCAGGCTTTCTCTTCGACCAGCAAACCAACCAACAGGAATTTGAGTTGCAGGTGGTTTATGAGTGGATCAACAAATTAAATCTCTACGGGCAATTCGATTCTCAGCACATCAAAAATTATGTCTCCAACAGCACCCAAACTAACCAATTGGTTACATTAGGTGTACGTTATGGGTTATAAACCAAGGCTATTTTGTATTAATGTGGTTTCGCTTTGCCACAAAGGGCCGAAGTTTAGGGTAATAGCTGTTGCGTAACAGCTTGTAGCTTATGTTTTTACTATATTTGGGTAATTTCTTATTATGATGAAAAGTACCCTTTATCTGCGGGCAAAAAAGAGTTGGTTATTGCTTTTATTTTGCATGCTCGCAGTTTCGGTTATGGCACAGAAACCGATTGGTGGTTCAATGAACCCATCACAGTTATCAAACCAGCAGATCTTACTCATGTGGCAACAGGCCCAAAAAGGTGGCGGTTCTGATAATGATGCTATTAAACAACTCGTAAGGAATGGTATGAGCCCTTCTGATGTAAACAGTTTCAAAAAAAGATTGCTACAAGCTCAATCATCTTCACAAACAAAAGGCGCGGGTAAAATTAGTGATACAACAGCTTTTATGCAAGATAGCAGCTGGGTACAGAGTATTCCGCAGATGAGAAAGTCTTCTCCCTATTATGGGTTTGATCTCTTTAGCAACCCCAATGTTTCTTTCCAAACGAACCGAAATATCAATCCGCCAAAAACTTATATCCTTGGCCCCGGCGATGCATTAACCCTCACGCTCACTGGCGTAAACGAAACCACCTTAACGGATAAAATAGCACGTGATGGTGGTTTCCAGGTTCCGCATGGGGATATTATTAACCTGAGCGGATTAACCATGGATCAGGCTCAGCAGAAAATTAAAGCCAAAATGCAACGGGCATATCCGGCATTGGCAAGCGGACAAACAAAATTGTTTATCACACTTGATAATGCCAGGAATATAGATGTTCATATCATTGGCGAAGCAGCAAGACCCGGCACTTATACCATTTCAGCATTGGCAAATTTTTTCAATGTATTGTATCTTTCTGAAGGGCCATCGCAACAAGGAACTTTGCGTAAAATTGAATTGATCCGGAATAACAAACTGATTGCAACCGTTGATTTCTACAGTTTTTTACAGAAAGGTGTTTTTAATACCGACTTGAAATTAGAGGATCAGGATATTATCAGGATCCCTGTTTATAATAAACGGGTAATTCTGAATGGAGAAGTAAAAAGACCGCTGATTTATGAACTGCTCGACAAAGAAACCCTGACAGATCTTATTGAGTATGCGGGCGGAATGGAAGGAACTGCATACAAAGAATCAGCAAAAATTGTGCAAGTTGGTGGTAAGGAAAGAACGATCAGGGATATCAACCGCATTGATTTTTCAAATTTTATTCCCCAAAATGCAGACTCTGTTCATATTGGCTCTGTGCTTACCACCTATACAAATCGTGTTTTGATAGGCGGTGCTGTGTACCGCCCGGGAGGTTACCAACTAACAGATGGATTGCGCCTTTTAAAGCTGATCAGCAATGCAGAAGGGCTTCGCGAAGATGCCTTTATTACGAATGGATACATTATGCGAAAGAAAGCCGGCAATGCGGAAAGAGAATTAATATCCTTTAATCTTAACAAAGTACAGTCGGGAACTGCTTCAGATATACTGCTTATTAAAGATGATTCAATTTTCATTCCATCACGCGATAGCCTCCGTGATGTGCCGTATGTTACCATTGGTGGCAATGTGAGGTCGCCCGGCACATTTGAGTTCCGCAAAGGAATGTCTTTGGAAGATTTGGTACTGATGGCCGGTGGTTTTACAAATGACGCGGCGAATCACAAAGTAGAAATTTCAAGGTTAGAAATGAACCGCTCCGATACACTCGCCAACAAACTGATCAATCTGATCAAGGCAGATGTAGATACCAGTCTTTCCAACAGCGGCAGCAAAACATTATTGGAACCACTTGACAATGTTTTTGTACCACGGCTACTCAATTACCGCATACTGGGCAGTGTAAAAGTTCGTGGAGAAGTTCAATATACAGGCGACTACACATTAGAGAGAAGGGATGAAAGTATACAGGAACTAATAGAACGTTCCGGAGGTATTACACCGTATGCTTCTTTAACCAATACACAGGTTTTCAGGAATGGGGTACGGGTAGCAACTACCATTTTTTCTGACGAAAAGGGAACTTCCGAAAAATTTCCACTCCTTCCGGGCGATAGCATTTTTATTCCACGCCATGTAACATTCGTGGAGGTAACGGGTGCAGTATTTAATCCGCAAATCCTTAAGTATGGGTCGAGCAGTTTTACTTCCTATATCTCCGGAGTAGGCGGTACTACAGATAAAGGTAATCTGAAGAAGGCCTATATCCAATATGGCAATGGTGTAAATAAAAAAATCACCCGTTTTCTTTTTTTCAGGAACTATCCCAAGGTATTACCGGGAAGTAAAATTATTGTTCCTGAAAAATCAGAGTCCGACAAAAGAACAATTTCTGTATTGGAAATATCAGCCTTAGCAACGCTTTTGGGTGCGCTGGCGGCTATCATTAGTGTAATAAAGTAAAGCTTTTAGCCATTAGTAATGAGCTATAGGCTGTCAACGGCAAAAATTGTAAAGAAAAAAAATGGAACAAACCAAACATATCAATACCAGCGATTTGCCTGAAGATGAACCCTTCTCTTTATTAAACGAAATCAAGGGAGTCGGTAAATCTGTTGCTTATGCCTTAGGACATTGGCGATTACTGGGTATTGTGGCCATTTTAGGTTTTCTGGCTGGTGTTCTGTATAGTTGGATGAAACCGGTACGCTATACAGCTCGTACCACTTTTGTGGTAGAAGAATCAAAAATGGGCGGAGGTTCAATTGCATCGGCATTAGCCGGACAATTTGGTTTGGATATGGGAAGTTTAGCAGGAGGATCAGGCGGGATATTATCCGGCGATAATGTACTGGAGCTCGTAAAAAGTCATAACCTGATCAGGAAAACACTTTTATCAGCTTACGACAGTACCAATTCAAAAAGTTCGCTTGCAGATATCTATGCAGACACAAAGGGGTGGAAAGAGAAGTGGGCAAAAAATAGTAAAGTGGGCAAGGCTGTTAATTTCCCTTACAATGGAACCACTCTTGGAAGAACAGAAGACAGTCTTTTACAAAAAATAACAAAAGAGATCATCAAATCAGATCTCAACATTGCAAAACCCGACAGAAAATTAGGCTTCTTCGAATTATCGGTTACTATGAATGACGAAAGGCTTAGCCTTCTATTTAATCAAAGATTATTAAAAGTAGCAACGGATTTTTATATCACTACTAAAACAAGAAGGTTATCGAATAACGTGAAACGCTTGCAGGGAAAAGCCGATAGTCTTGCGATTTACCTGAACAGAAAAACCTATTCTGCAGCAGATGCCGACAGAAAATTACTTGACGCCAATCCGGTTTATGCAGAACCGCAGGTATCAGCAGAAATATCTTATCGTGATAAAATAATGCAGGCTACGATATATGGGGAGATTGTAAAAAATCTGGAGATAAGCAGAACGGCATTGATACAGGAAACACCTACCATACAGATAGTAGATGATCCGGAAATACCATTGAAAGATAACAAACAAATTGGTGGTTAGCTGCTTTTGCAGGCGCCACTTTGATGGTATTTGTCACAGCAATCGTTGTGATTGCTGTAAAAAAATAAACGGAAGGGATGATGATCATAAAAAAAATTGCAGACAATAATAACCCTGCTTCCCTTTCACATAAGTTAAGAACCAAGCGGTTTAAATTCTTCTTATCACTGATTAATCATTTACCGAGGCCACTATCTATTTTGGATATTGGAGGCACTACTGCATTTTGGGAAGCGATGAATTTTAACAACGAAGGGGTTACCATTACCTTGTTAAATCTCAGTGCACAGCCCGTAGATCGAAAAGGTTTTATTAGTGTTTCGGGTGATGCAACCAAATTACAATTCCCGGATCAAAGCTTTGATATTGTCTTCTCAAATTCAGTTATTGAACATTTATTTGATCAGGAAAGTCAACAGAAAATGGCAGCAGAAATACAAAGGGTAGGCAAATGTTATTTTATCCAAACGCCTAATTACTGGTTTCCAATAGAACCGCATTGGGTATTCCCATTTTTTCAATACCTACCCTTTCCTACCCGGGTTTTTCTAACCCAACATCTTTCTCTCGGTCACATAAAAAAAATCCACAACAAAGTGGATGCGGAAAAACAAGTAAGGGAGATTAAATTACTATCCTATAAACAAATGCAATCACTTTTTCCAGAAGCCAGTATTCATTGTGAGAAATTTTTTTTCTTAAACAAGTCTTTTGTTGCTTACAAATTTGAGAGGAGTTTCCAATGAGAAAAAATAAAAGGAATATCTAATTAAATCAATAGTACGACTTGTAAATAAAACAAAAGGCATCAAGATTAAACCTGATGCCTTTTAATATTACACAAATCCCTTGAGATTAACTACTCTTTAGCTTTACGCTAATATCTATCTAATCGGGTTTTTATCAAAAATTATAACTTGTATATAACCCCTATTTTACCTGTCCAGTTTAATATCTCATTACCGGGTGCAAAAAAATTATTTGGGTCAACCTGTATAATCAGCCATTGATAGTTGTAAGATCGAACGACACCAAATTGTGCAAACGTATATACCTTTTTAAAATCCCAATTTACTTTTGCCATCCCACTCAGGTTAATCCAATGGCGTCTGAAATCCAATGTACTTGCGAAAGCATAATAATAAAAATCACTGTTGTAGCGAACTCGCTCGAACTCAAGACCAATTTTTTTCAACCCCTTCACCCAACTGATTTCAAAGGATTGGCTGTTACTTCCCGGTCCGATTCCTGCACCAATAGATCTACCAGAATGCGTATATCCCTGTCGAACATACCGATGGGTATACCAACTATCAGGATCCAGAATCAGTTCAGCAGTAGGTGCCTGCATTTGCGTAAACTCAGCTGTAAACAGAATATTGGCTTTATTTCTGGTTGGGAATAACTTTCTTACTCCAGCCACATATGCTCTTCGATACGCATCCGTTTGCAGGATATTCCAGGGCATTAGTGAAATATCCTTTCGACCATATTCCATGTATATTTCAGCATGATCCCCAGGCATTATATAACGCGCAAACAAAGAACCCATTGAAGCTTTTTTACCATTACGTTCAGAAGCAGTTCTAACCCTGCCCATAAATCCTTGTAACGGCAGAACATCCAATGGATTGGATATATCGGAGTGATATAAATAAGAGGCTTTGGCAATTCCCAGGTAAAGGTGTTTTACCCACTTAGGCTGCCAGGATACTACCATCCCAGTTATATACCTCCATTCCTGGTTCTTAGGCTGATATAAAAATGACCCATTAAAAGAACTGTAGATACGGGGTGGTAAGATTCCTGATTCTTCGAGTTTACCGGCAATTACCTGTCCTTCAAAACTACCTATTCTCGTTTGTATGGGCTTTATTGTATTGAAAGTAGCATGAAGAAAACCTGGTGCATTCGTGCTCATAATAAGCGAATTTTTCCAACCTGGGCCCCACCACAAACTCTCGGTGGAAATACCGGTAGAAAAAGAACGGAAATGATAGCGGATACTCGATTGACCAGGTAATATTTTTGAATAAGAGCTATTACCCAGTCTTGTAGGAATATCGGAAGTGTTCAGAAATCTGTAATAAGAAGCCCAGTTATCATTACTGAGTTGTTGTGAGAACTGTTCAAATTCTTTGTTATCTGCATACACAATTTCGGGAGCTAATTGAACTGTAATGTGTTTGCCTATTCTGGCATATACACCTGTTCTGGCGGCTATCTGGTAGCCTTTAGCAGGAATCATACCACCCAAATTCCATTCATAAGGTAAGGCAGAATTATATAATTGTGTAACAACTACCGGAAGCAGCTCAAAAGAAAATATTTTTTTCCTGAGACTCCAACTCTTTCCCTTGTAAAAAGCGCTCTTATCCAGGATGGAATCACCATCATCATTCAGTTGAATCTGGTTACTGTTTACTGAAAAAGATTGTTTATAAAAATCATTCCCGAGAAGTTGTTGGTTTCGTTGAACATCTTTCAATATTTCATTTGAAACAGACTGACCCAAACATATAGCTTGTACGCTTATTGATAAATAAAGTAAAGATATCAGTCGAAAAAATAGATTCATCTTCTTATGCATCAATATCACTTATTAAAAAAATAATTAACAGAAAGCCGGGTATGCAGGTTTAAGGTATTACGTCCGGCTTCCCATGCATAGTTTTTATTTTTAATTACCTCCACAATGCCAGAGATCAACATGTTTTTATATTTCCATTGAGGTAAAACTCCAATGCCTAAATCTATCCATTTGTTGGGACGCGACTGAGGATCTCGCTCAACTCTCTCAATCAATAAGCCGAGTTGGGTTTCCCCTTTTATCAATGTGGCTTTGATACTTTGAACATTTGCACCAAAGCCAGCTCCACTACCTAAAATTTGATTCTGATTCGTATATCCTTCAACAACCTGACCGTGTTCATACCAATTCCCTGAATTCCGAACTATCCAATCTGGAGATTGACTCATCTGTGTTATCTCCAACCCCAATTCAAGACTCGCCTTCTTGGGAAGGGGCATTATTTTTTTAATCCCTGCTATATGAGCAGCAGAATGACTTGGACCTAACAAATAATCTCTGGTATTCAATCCGTAATCATTAAACCCATATTCTACATAAAACTCTATTTGGGCTTTCGGAAGTACCCATCGCATAAAAAAAGAGGCAAGCTGATCTCTATTGAGCGTATCATCTCCCAAATTGTTTTTTTTCTGCACAGCCAGTGCCAATACGGGTATGTATCGTTCGAAAGCGCCAAGATTAGAAGAACTATTATACGCTGAATATGTTTGAACCGATCTTGTAAATCCAAGAAAAAGACCAGGAACCCATTTAGGTTGATAACTAATAACCAAGCCGCTTAAATACCTTGATTTGCTTGCCAAAGTATTAGGCATCAAATGTTGATTCTCATATGCCAGTTTATTATTAGAGTTTAGTTGTCCGCCAATTAATTGCCATTCAAAACTACCAATGGCTGTTTTTAAGGGTTTTCTTGTTTTAAAGAAAAAATGTCCAAACCCCGGTGCATTATTACTCATCAGAAGAGAACTGCGTACTCCCGGCCCCCACCAAATATTTTGCGTAGTATAGCCCAAAGAAAAAGCACCAGCAGACAAACTTATTGCCGATTGCCCGGCGAATAATCTAGAAAACGAGCCGGTAGATTTACTACCATACGAAGTATTGTTTTCGTAATTAGTATTAGCAGCAAACACATATTCTGGTTGCAACTGAATATCCAGTGGCCCAAAAGAGCCATATATACCAGCACTTATAAACGATTGGTATCCTTTTGCAGATATCATGGCACCATCATTCCAACCATAAGGGTGGTGGGAGTTGAATTGCTGTGTTAAGGTAACGGGAAGAATTTTCATAATTGGTCGCTTCCAGTTCATCCTTGCATTGGGATCGGTTATCAGCGACCGCACAGCAAATGAAACCGTAGAATCATATAATCCTAATAACTGTTTAGACCGTAGCTCTTGATCCTCAAAAGTCCCAACCGGGATAGACTGACCCGACAGTTCATTTTGCAAACCCAAAAGTTGAAGCAAAAAAAATCCCGCAACGAAAAGTTGGGGATAGCTATTTTTTTGTATCTGCTTAAACAACTTTCGATATCGAAATAACATTGCTTCCACTCTTTTCTTTGTCAAGACTTTCAAATATAGAATTATTACTTACAAACTCTGGTACCAACTCTTTCATTTTTGCCACCATTTCCATAGACCCCTGTTTGCGTTTGGCAAGCTCCACCAATTCTTCAAAATGGGCCTGCAAATTATCAAGTTGATTATGCCTTACTTTAGCTATCATAATCTTTTCGTGATAAGTAGTGGTAGTATTCTCTGAGTCAGTTAAAAGTTCCTCATATAGCTTTTCGCCAGGCCTTAGGCCAGTATACTTAATGTCAATATCTATGCCAGGAACCAGTCCATATAATCGAATCATCTTTTTTGCCAATTCTACAATAGCTACAGGTTTACCCATATCAAATACAAAAATTTCTCCGCCCCTGCCCATAGATCCTGCTTCCAAAACCAACTGGCACGCTTCAGGAATAGTCATAAAAAAACGGGTAATATTTGGGTGTGTAACTGTTACTGGTCCACCCTTTTCAATTTGTTCTTTAAACCGGATAATTACAGAACCATTAGAGCCCAATACGTTTCCAAAACGCGTAGTAATAAACTTTGTACCCCGCCCGGAACCTTCATTTAAATTTTTCGATTCAATGTGGTTACTATTATAATGAAGTTGTTGTACATACGCTTCTGCTAGTCGTTTGGAAGCTCCCATCACATTCGTAGGATTCACAGCCTTATCAGTTGATACCATTACAAAACGTTGTACATGATGCTTTATCGACAAATCAGCTATGATTTTGGTACCCATCACATTAGTAAGAATGGCTTCTGTAGGACAAAGCTCCATCATAGGTACATGCTTATAAGCAGCAGCGTGGTATACGTAATGAGGCTCAAATAGACTGAACATTTCCTCCATTCGTCCTTC
The DNA here is from genome assembly GCA_965283715.1 of Sediminibacterium sp. Lineage (GTDB taxonomy): Bacteria > Bacteroidota > Bacteroidia > Chitinophagales > Chitinophagaceae > Sediminibacterium. The sequence continues at coordinate 216,149 of CBDIPL010000004.1, forward strand.
ATTAGTCACATCACCCAAATAGGGAACACAATTAGTAGATGTCCGAATATCCTGAAGCTCTAGCTCTAATTGATGCAGAGGCGTTTCGGCTTGATCACAGAGCACAATTGTTTGTGGATTAAACTTAAGTAACTGACGTACAATCTCACTACCGATAGAGCCAGCAGCACCTGTAACCAATATTCTTTTATTACTGATTTGATTCGCAATTTCCTCGTTGTTGATACGTATAGGTTCTCTTTCGAGAAGGTTTTCGATTTTAATAGTCTGTAACTGACGGGCAGAGAATTGACCATTAATCCATTTATCCAATGGAGGTACATTCAATACTGTAATATCGTGATCTAAACAAAAGTCAACCAGCTCGTTCTTTTTCGAAGGGGCTAAAGTGAACGCTGCTATAATGATTTCATCAATTTTCTGGGTCAAAGAAAGAGACTGAAGATCTAATGTGTGATGAATACGGATACCATCTACAACCTTACCAACTTTTCGGGTATCATCATCAACAAATGCAACAATGTTAACATTAGATGTAGTATCATGCTCTAGAACACGTTTGGTGGCAAACCCTGCTTCACCGGCTCCATATATGATTACGTTCTTTCTATCCATCTTGTAGTTACGAAGGTAATTGAACGAATATTTTACTAAAACCCGGTAAGAAATCAGGAATAAAAAACTGAAAAGGGCGTAAATGATTAAAGTAACATTAGAAAACGATAAAGGGCCGCCTGAATTAGATGCTACCAGACTTATGAAGAAAAGCACACTGGTTGTCATTACAATGGAATAACAAATCCGTAAAGCATCCTGTACACCGGTGTAGCGGATAATACCCGCGTAGGTTCTGAAATTGATAAAGACAATAGAATTAATTAGAACCAAGATTAACAGGTTCCCACTCATATCTTGCATATTAATCGCCTCAACCGTCAAATTTACCCTTATTAGGTACGAGAAAATGAGCGCAAAGCAACAAATACCCAGATCTATCATAAAAATGATCCAACGGGGTACAATATTAATTTTTTTAAACATATTTAGGATTTGATCAATATAAATAGGCCCTGTAATACAGGAACAATTTCAAAATTGAACATAAATATAACATAAATTAGAATAATCATAAACTATGACATTATCAAGATATCACTTGCCCAAATGGTATTACTTAGCTTTCAAAATACTAAAAAGATGAAAAGGCAAATTATTATTTTATCAAAGTTTTATTTCATGAATTATTATAGCTGATTTTAATTAAACCATTTGCTTATTCTCACATATGTAGACAGAGACCTAAATATATATAACAAATATTCGTTATATTTATTATAGTCTAGAATAATGTAATAACAATCGATGTAAAAGAAAATGATATGCCATTTTTTGTATGTAATTTAAATTTATTAGTACTGTGATTACCACCAGTTTAAATTCATTTTTCATATCTGATCAATAGTTTAAAACTAATACGAGATAAGAAAAAAAGTATGCAACAGGTTGTAAAATTTAAATTACATTTTCTTATCTAACCCGAGGCCTGTTTCAATATGTTCAAATTCTGGTATATACTTATTCAACCATGTAACAATGTCGGATTTTTCAGTATCAGGTTTAAGCAACAATTTTTTCAACTCATCAATGATCTCGTTAAACGCACTGGGAGTATAGGTAGCTTTCTTGCTAATTACACCTAAGGCAGTATATCTTTCCAAAGAATATTCTTCATCGTCTGTATAAAACTCTTCGTATAATTTTTCTCCGGAAGTATCTGTTTTAAAAAGGTATACAGGATACTTTCTTTCTGACAGTAAATGCATCATACTTCTGGCTTCACTGTCTGAAGAACAGATATAAGGCTCGTACCCAAGTTCTCTTAATAATACAGGGAAAATATCTGCAAAATTGATAAGGTCAGTTTTCATATCCAGTTTAGGAAAGAATATTTCAGCGCTCTTACCCAGAATACAAGCCATCAAACATATTTCGCCCGATTCCTGTGGAGATACAAAAAAACGGGTAACATCCGAAGGGCATGACAAAGGTTGTTGCTTTTCTATTCGTTTCAGAAAACCTTCGAGCAGGCTACCATTAGAGAACGCAACGTTGGCAAACCTTGCGGTTGATATGTTGAAAAGACCTGAGTAAGACAGGATCAATTCTTCCATCATTTTTTTACTTGCACCCATGATATTTACTGGGTTGGCCGCCTTATCAGTTGATACGCAGAAAAAATTTTGAGGTGGGTAATCGATTAACAGATCAAGCAGACCTTTCGCTTTAATCAGGTTGTTTTCCAGCAATGCCTCAATTGAATAAATATCCTTCTCGCTTCGTACATGTTTGTGCGCTGCAAAATTTGCTACCACATGAAAAGGTCCATGCGCTTTAAATAACTTTGCAAAAGCAGGATTGTCAAAAGACAAAGGATAAGTATAGAATTCAGCAGGGATAAACTGGTTCTCGGTACTCCTCAGATCGCGTACCAGCTCGGTTAATCCATTCTCATTAATATCAACCACCACCAGTTTATTCGGATGAAATTTTAAAGCCGCCTTAATAAACGAAGAGCCAATGGTTCCGGCGCCTCCGATTACGATTAGGTTCTTGCCGGTAAGACTTGCCGATAATGCTGCCTTATTATTTTCCAGATCGTTAAAAAAAAGACTCTTCTCTCTTTTTAAATATTGTAGAATAAATTTCTCTGTATTCATACTGTTTTAATGATGCTCGTTTTTAAAATATATTTCAGGTGCTTGTTCAAGCGCTGCAATAATAATCAAAACCCTTCGGAAGCAAAAAAGATCATATAAGCCTGTTGGCAAAAAGGATTATAATGATCTTTTAAGGAATTGCAGGAGTAATTATTTCCTCCTTAATACAGAATGCTTAATAAACTTCCATAATAAAAAAGGCAAGAATACAGGTAGAACCGACAGCGATCAGCATTTTTAAGCTCCCAATCAAATCTGAAAGCTGTAAACTAATCATTGAATTAATCACGATCATATGGTAAATGTAAACGCCATAAGAAATATCATTGCCGTTCAATAATCTTTTGGAAAGATATCCCTTGATAAATGCGGCAGACAATATCAGGCACCATAAGATCAGGTAGATATCCAGCCAAAAAGATTGGGATAATAAGATGGTTCGTATAAATGCAATGTGAAACTAAAGAAGAAAGAATACACTCCATACACAATAAGCCATACGTGAAACTTGTCCGTAAAAAACTTTTTAATATGTTCCCAATTCAAACAGGTAACAATACCTAAAAAGAAATAGTGAAAATAAGGGGCAAGGCTAATATGCAGCAGTTTGTTATATATCAATTGATTATCCATATCTTTCAATAAAACGCCTGTAACTATTGAAAGAATAAAAATTGCCATTATGATGCTGTAGAAAATTTTAGCACCTGCCTTTTTCAGCATCAAAATTATAAGGGGAAGAAACAGATAAAACAGCAATTCTACTGCAATGGTCCATAAACTGCCATTAGGCACCCCAACACCCCAAACCTGCAAGTATTCCGGTGTATAAAATTGAAAAAAGGTGACCTGACAAATCGCCCATTTAGTATAGTCAAGCGATAATAATGTGGCAGGACCAATAATGCGAAAGCACAGAAGAGCAACTACTGTAATCATAAAGCATATCCACAGTGCCGGGTATAACCTGTAAATCCTATTTCGGAAATAAATTTTAAAATCTGGGTTTCGCAAATATGAATTGGTAATTAAAAAACCAGAGCTCCCGAAAAAGATTGATACACCTGGAAAAAAAGCAAGGATGTTAAATGCCGAAGGCAGATACCTGTTAAGCTGCAAACAAACGGATAAGATCAAAATTATTAACTTTATCAATCTTGCCTAATATATAACCTTTCTTTTCCATTGTATGAATGTGTTTTAAAAGCTTTTTTTACATGATTAAGGTAAATATTATTATTGGGAAAAAGCTCGAATCGATATCCTCAGGCCGTTTTCACTATCTATAGGCAAGGGCTTTTTTAGCGCATTGCGTAATTTTTGTGTATCCACTATATAATTCTCAGTTAACTTTTTCAATTTTGCCGTATTAAGCGGGAAATGTATTTTATCTCCGACGCGCGCAACAAATTCAATAAAGGAGCGGCTTATTTTTAAGAACCTGATTTTCATTGAAAGCTCTTCACCCATTATTCTGATGACCTCATTTGTTGATAAAGCTTTGTCATCTGCCAGATTGTAAATCCCTTGTGGAATATCATTTCTTTGCACCAATTCCCTGATCACAAAACAAAGGTTGTCTACACTAAGAAAAGACCGCATATTTTCAAAAGCTGCCAGTGGGTAAGGAATACCTTTTTTTACCAGATTATACAATAAATTGAGGTTGCCTTTATTACCTGGGCCGTGTATCATGCATGGCCGAAGTATGTATAATTTTTTATTTGCAGGAATTGTTTTTGAAAGAAGGTATTCTTCTGCCAGCAATTTTGATTTTCCGTACGCCGTTGCCGGCTCCGCAGTCGTGTTTTCGGTTAGTGAACCTATTACAGTATCCGCAGCGGCTTTTACCGAACTCAAAAAAATAAAAACTGTTGCATTTGATAAGAGGAATGTATCAAATATTTTTTTGGTGAGCTCAGTATTAACCTCGTAATAAACGGATGGATCTGATATATTTTTAACATCATGTGCCTTACCTGCCAGGTGAACGACAGCATCAATATGGGCTGGCAATTTTTCGGAGATACCGTTTCTAAGACTTACACTAGAGGTATCAATACCATTATTTTTAGCATACGCTACCAGGTTGCTTCCTACAAAACCTGACGCACCCGTTATCATTATTTTTTTCACTTCAAATAATTTAAGATAGAGGATGCCAATTGACTATTAAGGTTTGACCTTTTGAACTTATTAATAAATTCAGTTCTTACTTCGGAGTGATATTTATAATCGAGGAGTTGCTGCACAAAGGAATCCACATCGCCAGGGTTAAATACAATTGTATTGGGTACTTGCGTTTGTATAAATTCTTTGGCATATCCATTTACTCCGGCGATAATTGGTTTATCATATGCCCCAAGCTCAAATATTTTGGAAGGCAAGACTTTTTTGAATGCCTCATAATCATTTAAGTGTATAAAGAAAAAATCACATTCAGCATACAGCTTCATCAAATCCGCTCTTTTCATCGGGTCGATTAGTTGTACATTGGTTAAGTTCATTTTTTTTATCTCATTGCTTAATTTACTTTTTGCGCCACCATCGCCTACCACGAGAAATTCGTACTTGCCACACAATCTTTGTGCTGCAGCGGGTATAACAATATGCAAACCCTGCCCTTCCCCGATATTACCGGCATAAATAATTTTACGTACACCGGTATCATTACCCGGTTCAATTTCATTTGTGTTTTTTTGAGGAACCGTTTTATTTACCGTAAGAAACTCATTATCAATTCCATTTGAGAAAAAAGAATAGGCCGGTTTTCGGTATTTCTTAAAATAAGATGCAAAGCCAGCCGATATCAGGTTGATGTGTTTGGCGTGTGAAAAAGTTCTTTGTTCAATAAATTTTAATACGGGTATTACAAATATTTTGAATACTGGATTTTTCAGCACATCTTCCATTGTATCCGTAAAAATATCACGCACATCAAGATATAACGGCTTATGTTTTTGTTTTGAAATACGGTAGCCTAAAAAAGCAGTAAACAACCTGCTTGATGATGCAAAAACAAGGTCATAGTTTTCGATTCTTACTATCTTCCCCACTTCTTTGTAAAAAGTATAGAATGAAAGAATCTGGTCGGTAAAGCCACTTTTGTGTTCCGGAATAGTTATCCTGTGTATAGTAATATTTCCTTTTGTTTCCAGTAAAGGCGCATCTACCTTAAAGGTATTGTACCTGTTGGGTTTTGTAGTAATGATCACAATTTCCCCTGAATCGCCCAGCTGTTCCGATAATTCTTTTGCAAGCGGTGTATTACGAAAGGAGCCTGCGCACAAATCTGGTTCAAAATAAAAGGTGAGATATAAAATCTTTTTCAATTAAAACGAATTGTAGTAGTAAGTAAAGAATCAAAGTTAACTTTTACACAAGTACTTTCCCGTGTTTCATTAAATGCTGTTGCCTGCTGATAGGTTTGTTTCATAATCTGCAGGTGCCCCGTAAAATTAAGGTGAACCGTATCGTTGACAATAACTGTTGCCGAGGTTTCATTTATTTCTATTCTACTGTGCCAATCAAAATGAAAACAGGCGGTAACAGGCAAATTCGTCTTATTGCCGATAACCTCATCCCTGATATCAATTCCATTTTTTTCAGCTGTAAATGTTCTTGAATGTATGATACCGAATTCTTCTTGGTAACCGTTATGCGATGCTTTTAAAAAACCGGCTGAGTCTACATGAATGGTCATTTTGGCTCTCTTACCTACACGAAACCCGCCCCATATCTGAGACTGATTTTTAGCATTTACGGTAACCGTATTATGAGCGGAAGTTCCTCTTTCCCGCGCCCGTTCAGCATTTGACTGGTAAGTGCTGATGCCTGTATCAACAACGATGGGTTGATTATCGTGTTGTAAACAAAAACTCAGCATATCACTGTGCGCATGGCCAGGCTGGTATGAGGGAATAATATCACCGGCATCAATAATCAATTCATACTTATTGTTCAACATTTTGCGATAACCGGATTCTTTTAATTCTTTTACATTGGCAACAATTCCTGCTTCAGCCGCTGCGCTCCTCACATCTTTAGCTAAGGGGGCAATGCCGCCGGTGGCATCATTAAAATAGGCCCAACTATCATCACTAAAAGAAAAGGAATTGAACCAGCCTAACATATCCGATATCTTATTCTTTATAAAAGCTGTATCAAAAAAATACCAGTGAGCTTTATCGACGGTACCGGCTATCAGGATAAGTTTACCCGTTAAGATAAGATGGTACATGGGTGAGCATTCGTAGTGGCCACCATCAGGGAGTACCTGTTCATTCACCTGTTGTTGTAACCCGTTCCAGGCTTTTTTTGCAAGATCTTCATCTTGCAATGCCATTGCCGAAAATACGAGTGTTACATAATTCTCTAAAAGATGGTTTGCCTTAATATGAAACTCAAGGTTATTTTGTAAATAATCAATCTGAAGCTTCAATGCTTTTTCGAACAGATCAGAACGGTAGCCTGTATTAGTATAAAACAAGATCCAGTTCACCACGCGTAAAGAAACAGGATATGGTTCCGGTTTAACAATCCCATTTATAAGATCCGCCGCAAATGATTCTATCAATGATGCTTTTTCTGAATTATTTATTACTGAGTCATGAAGAAAATCAAAATACTGGAGATTGTAATTCCATAATTTTCCATAGGCGCTGAAATTCCAATCAATGTTTTCTGCGAAATGATGTGTGAGATTAAGAAAGGAAAAAGAATGGCTGCCAAGATACCTGCCCTTAGCTGGTATCAACGTTGTGTAATTAATAGAAGGAACAGCATGAAGTGTGTGCTGAGCATACTTTGTATAGTTGCCCAGGCGTATGAATCGTGTTTTAAAACGGTACCATAACTGATACCTTACCTGTACAAGTTGTAAATGCTTTACGGTATTAAAAACAGCTAGTAATCTCCCCAGCACTATGGATAGAGATTTACCAATGTTGAAATAATGCGTTCCGCAGTGTGCCCGTCCCATAGTGGAGGAATGGCACCTTTTTTCCACTTACCTGAGAACAATAATTCAAAAGCAGGTGGAAGATTAGCCGGATCGGTACCAATCAGTTCATTGGTCCCTATCTCAACGGTTTCAGGTCTTTCTGTGTTATTACGTAACGTGATACAAGGAATTCCCATTACAGTTGTTTCTTCCGTAATGCCACCACTATCTGTAATAACAGCTTTCGCATGTTTTACCAGATAGTTAAATTCAAGATAAGACATTGGTTCCACCATAATTACATTGGCTGCAGTAATACCAAGACGTTCCAGGTTTTTAGCTGTTCGCGGATGTACCGGGAAGATTATAGGTAACCCTTTTGAACCTTCAATAATGGTTTCGAGTAATATTTTTAATTTCTGCTCACCATCTACATTTGCCGGGCGATGCAAAGTGATCACAAAATAATTGCCTTTCTGAAGCTGTTTTTCATTCCATACGGATGGCTGCAAAAAATTTGCTTCCTGTTTGAGTAGTGTATCGATCATTGTATTGCCTACAAAATGTATGCGGGTATCAGCTACACCTGCTTTACGCAGGTTACTGTTGGCTACTTCGGATGTGGTAAAGAAATGATCTGATATAGCATCTGTAACCATTCGATTTATTTCCTCGGGCATGGTTAGATCGTTCGAGCGGATGCCTGCTTCTACATGTACTACCTGTACGCATAATTTTTTGGCCACCACTGAACAGGCAAGTGTAGAAGTAACATCACCAACAACAAGTACAACATCAGCGGGATGTTCAATAAGTTCTTTTTCGAATTTTACCATGATGCCTGCCGTTTGCTCGGCCTGTGTGCCGCCACCGCTTTCGAGATTGGCATGTGGATGCGGGATACCCAACTGCTCAAAAAAACTATCGCTCATGTTCTTGTCGTAATGTTGACCTGTATGAACAAGGCGATATGCAATACTACGGTTAGTCGTATTATGTTTTTCAATAGCCTCAATAATGGGCGCAATCTTCATAAAATTAGGTCTTGCGCCTGCAATTAGTGTTATTCTCATAGTTCTTTAATCAACGTTTATCCAGCTGCCTTCCTGTAAACTTTTCAATGCAGCAAAAGAAGTTTTTGTAGTATTTATCAGTTCATCGAAGGGAATAAGTGGCGCTCCACCTTCTTTTACCTGTTTGATCAAACCGGCAAATTGTGCTTTATGACCTTTATCAATTGTACTGCTGTAAGAAGAAAATCCTTTGAAACCGTAACCTGTCAGTTTTCTGAAATTATCAATGACCATTGTTTTTCCCTGGCTAAAAATTTCCACCCTTTCTTTAGGATACGCCTTACTTCCATTAGAAAAATAATTGATCACGCCCTGGGATCCGTTCTCAAATTTTACCGTAATGATCGCATTGTCTGTATTGTCTGAAGGACTAGTACCCAATGCACTCATCATTACCTGTTTTACTTTACTTCCCGTTAGATAGATCATAAGGTCAATAAAATGACAAGCTTCACCGATGATGCGTCCGCCACCTACCTGCATATCCTGCACCCATACATCCGGCGGAATGAACCCGGCATTCATAGTAGCTATGATATTAATTGCCGGGGAAGGCTCACCCAATAATTTTTTTGCTTTTTCAGCAAAGGGAGAGAATCGTCTGTTAAACCCAACGCTTATAGATAAGGGTTTTGATGCTTTGGTATAGGCTTCAATAATATTTTGCAAACCGTGTTCATCAATTGCCAATGGTTTTTCAACAAAAACATTTTTACCAGCAGAGAGTGTTTCCACTACCATGGCTGCATGCATATGATGTCTTGTGGTAATCATTACTATATCAACCTCGCTATCATTCAGTATCTCTTTGTAATCCGTTGTACTAAATTCAAATCCGTACTTGTTAGCGAGCGCTTTTGCAGTAAGACCACCGGCACTGGAAATATATTTATAGTGTGCACCTGCTTTTTTCAGAGCGGGCATTACTGTCATCTTGGTAAAATTTCCTGCACCGATAATACCCACTACACCATTGGAAGGTTTGGTAACATATGATTTTACAGCTACGGTTGTTCCTGTTGATGTTTCATGTATCGGGTATTCGAGAATTGAGGCGATTGAGCCGCCACCGATACTATTATAGATAGCCAGATAATCCTGTAATGCTACACGCTCAGTGATCAGTGGCTGAACCTGTATATGTTTTTTGGCAATGGCATTTAGTACCGTTTCAAAGTTTCTTTTTTCGGTCCAGCGGATATAGCCGACCGGGTAGTCTATTCCTTTTTGTTCGTAATCTTCATCATAGCGGCCAGGTCCATAAGAACAGGAAACCTGGAAGCTTAGTTCTTTTTTGAAAAAATCTGCACGTTGTATGTCAAGCCCAATCACACCCACCAATACGATTCTTCCTTTTTTACGACTCATCTGTGCAGCCTGGCTGATCACATCATTGCTTTTGGTAGAGGCGGTAATGATCACTGCATCTGATCCCATACCATTGGTAATCGATTCAACTGTTTTTACAACATCTGTATTAGAAGCCACAAAAGCTTTCGCGCCTTTCTCATTAGCAATAGCAACTTTCTTTGCATCAAAATCGAATCCGATTACATTACATCCGTTTGCCAGTAACAATTCTAGAGTAATTAATCCGATCAACCCCAACCCAATCACTACTACTGTTTCACCCATGGTAGGATTGGCAAGACGTATGCCCTGTAACCCTATAGAACCAATTACCGTGAAAGAAGCTTCTTCATAGCTTACATTATCAGGTATTTTCGCTACCAGGTTTTTAGGTATACATACGATCTCTGCATGATGCCCATTACTTGCTACCCTATCTCCTACAGAAAATTCTGAAACACCTTCTCCTACTGCAATTACTTCGCCGGCATTGCAATAACCAAGTGGTAATGGTTCATCAAGTTTATTGAATACAGCTTCGAGTGTAGGAAGCAACCCTTCTGTTTTGATTTTTTCAAGAACTTGTTTTACTTTTTCAGGTTGCTGTCTGGCTTTACTCAGGAGGTTTCCTTTTCCAAACTCAACAAGCATTTTTTCTGTACCAAGACTTACCAGTGATCGGTGTGTTTTGATCAATACATGGCCCTTTCTTACAATTGGGGCAGGTATTTCTTCTAAGATTGTATCCCCTTTTTTAAGATCCTGTATAATTTGTAGCATAGTATTCGAAAGAAATTATATTAATAACTAAAACCGCTTCGGTTAAGAACGGTTTGCTTTTCTATACGGTTGGGATAATTAATAAGTACCGCTTTATATTTTCCTTTGAAAACAAACAGGCTACCCGCTGCTGCCCCGATCACCCCAACCTTACTGATCAGATCAGAAAGATCATCAAGTGATGAGGCTCCCCCAATTACAGTAAGTGGAAGTGTAACTGCCTGCCGGATTTCTTTGATAAGTTTCAGATCATATCCGTCCATCATTCCATCATGGTCAACTGAATTGATCACGATTTCTCCGGCGCCTGCTGCTTCACATTGCTTTGCAAAATCAACTGGACTTAGCCCTGTTGATTTTGTTCCATTGTGCGACACTACTTCCTGTTTTCCAAAAAAAGATTTTGTTTTCACATCGATCACAACTATCACACTCTGTGTTCCTACAGCATGTGCCATTTCTGTAATGATGCTACGATTTTCCAGTGCAATGGAACTGATCGCTACTTTTTCTGCGCCAAGCGAAATAATTTTCTTGGCATGCTCTACCGTTTTAACCCCTCCGCCATAGCACAAGGGCATACGACTTTCGATGGCAATGTTTCGAATCAACTCAAAGTCAGGTTCCCGGTTCTCTGCAGTTGCATCAATGTCTAAAAGTATCAGTTCATCTACTTCCTTTTCATTGAAGATTTTTACTGCATTCAAAGGATCGCCTACATATTTACCATCTTTGAATTTGACGGTTTTTACCAATCCTTTATTTCTTACCAGAAGGCATGGTATGATACGAGGTCGGAGCATGTATTAGATTTTTGAGAAATTTCTGAAAATATTGATCCCGTTCTGATGGCTTTTTTCAGGATGAAACTGCATGCCAAAAACATTTTCATGGTTTACAGCAGAGGAAAAAGCTGTACCATAATCAGTAGTACCAAGTATGTCATCTGCGGAACGGCAATCATAATAATAACTATGTAAAAAATAAAATCCGCGGTCGTGTTCTATATCTGCAAAAATGGGATGCTGGTGTTTTAATTCAACCGTGTTCCATCCAAGATGTGGCAGATAGGGTTTTTCTTTTAATTTTGATGGATCAAATTTTTTAACAGTTCCCTTGATCCATCCAAAACCTTCCAATACACCTTCTTCACTTCCTTCGGCAAGCAACTGCATACCTACACAGATACCCATGATCGGTTTCTTTTCTCCCAACACCATTTCATCCAGAAATGTTTTTAAACCTGAACTGTATAAAATGCGCATCGTTTCATCAAATGCACCAACACCGGGAAGAATCAGGTGAGATGCTTTCCGTAATTCCCTCGTATCGTCTGAAATAAAGTGTTCAATATTGAGACGTTTGTAAATATTAGATATGGCATAAATATTACCTGAGCCATAATTAACGATTCCTATCACGATTTGCTATTTTATATCCCGTATAATAATTGGCAAGGATTAAATCCCCATTAACGTTTTCCCGCTTTTTCAATACCCAATGCCTTCAATAACCTCGCTCCTATTTTATAAATACTTTCCTGAGATGCGTAATCTTTGTATGTTTTATTGGGCGCTTTAAAATAAGAATTTAATTCCTCAACGGTAATACCAAGCTTATTGGCTATGTATTCAAAATCCTGGTGAATAGTGACTGCGTCGTAAGTCGGTTCTTTAAGTTTTTCAAGTGCTTCTTCACGTGTCATCTGATTAGTAAGTATCAGGCTCGAATACTGCACCTTTCTTACATCGTACCCGAATTTTTCCGGCAGCCAATAACTTTCATAAAACTTAGTGAACCTTGATTCAAAATGTTTTTGCGGATAAGGCTGCCATCCAAATTTTTCTTCCAGCAGCTGCATCGCTTCTTTTTTAATATAAGGAACATGATTCAATGGCCTTATCACTTTGATCCCTTTAATATAGGGCAGGTAGATCTTATGCCATAATATTTTAGTTAACGGGTACTGCTTTAGGGGCCGCGTTCCGAATTTTTTATGGATATCTTTTAACTGTATGCTGTCTGACTGGTAATACATCCATTCAACAGGATTGCGTACACACTCTGTTGAGTAATTAGCACCGGTAAGTATATTTTTCACTTTGTAATCAGATGCAAAATTGTACATCGTGGCAAAAAAAGCGTGATCCTGCGGCGTATCGATATGGGGAACACCTGATTTAAAATAAGCCAATTGCAGGTCTTTCATTTCTTCCCAGTCAATTACATGCGTATAAAGATCAAGTCCTAATTTATCAACGATTCTTTCAATATTGTTTACAGCGATCTGGGAGTTCCATCCAGCATCCACATGAAATACAGGGGTCGTAGACCCAGTTTTTCTTTGGCGATATATACCAGGAAAGAACTATCGATCCCACCACTCATTCCAATAATGCAGTCAAAATCTTTCCCTCTCCCTTCTTCTTTTATTTTATCTACGGTTACCATAAGCTCCTTCATGCCACGTTCATCCGTATGCCATGAAGGAAGGGTTTTCTCGTAATAAGTTTTACAATGGTCGCATACGCCTTTCTCATCAAAAACGATCGCTGAATCTGTCGTGTCCATCACACAATTTGTACATACCTGATACTTTCTTTCACTCATTCTAATAAATTTTAATTCTTATATACCATATACCTTTTCGAGCCAGATCTGCTGGCATAAGACGGCGAAAAGAGTATATGAATAATCTTTTTTTCCTGCTAGTTGTTCCTTGTACATATTATCAAAAATTTCCCCCTTGAAGATACCCTGTTTCTTTATGCGCTGTGGATCAAAATATTTCTGAAACATTGGATTTGCATGTCTGAACCACGATCTGATGGGTAAGGCAAATCCTGCTTTGGGCCTGTAAATTACTTCATGCGGCAGATAAGGTTCCATTGCTTTTTTGAGAATGTATTTCTGTTGCTTGTTGCGTAACTTCATATCAATAGGTACCGAATTCATCAACCGTACCATTTCAAAATCAAGGAAAGGCACTCTGGCTTCTACTCCTACAATCATACTCATTTTATCACTATATGACAGATTGAGTGAAAGCAGGTCAAACTGCTGATCGGCCTGCAGCATCGCTTCCATTGTATCCATATGGCTACGGGCGCTAAAAAAATCTGTAAGATCATGACCAGGTCTTACCGTAGAACTATCTGCAAAATAGTTACTGATTTCAGTTGGATCGTTCCACATAAAATATCCTGGCAGGCGGTCGTTTTTATTTTGACGTGCCGCTTTTGCCAGTCTTTTTATCCTTCGTACTGGTGCATTAAGTTTTCCAGGTATAGATGCAGGAAGAAGCGAATCAACAATACCAAGTCCTGCTTTTGTAATGCCTGACATGTTATCTATAAATTGTTCGGCACGATATCTTCTATACCCACACAAATATTCATCAGCGCCCTGACCCGAAAGCATCACTTTTACGCCATCCTTTCTTGCACTTTCGCAAATGAGATAGGTATTAATCGCTGCGGGATCAGAAATACCATCTTCAAGAAAGGGAACCAGGTCAGGAAGCAAGGAAATGAATTCTGATTTGGCTTTGATAACCTGCAGATTCAATCCAAGTTTTGATGCCATTTTTTCTGCGTAAAACAGGTCATTACTTTGGCCATCATGTTGGTTATCTTCTTTTGAAAAAGAAATGGTGTAAGCTGTTTTTATCTGACCACCTGCCTGCACTGCTTCATAAGCAACAGCTGAAGAATCCAGTCCTCCGCTTAAAAACAGCGAGATCGGTACATCGGCAATTAACTGGCGTTTAACAGAAGCTGCAAAGGTTTCCCTGAAAGCACCAATCATGTCATCTTCTGAAGAAAACGAAATTTTATCGTGTAGCTGATTGAAGAGTTGTTCCTTGTAAATATTTTTTCCTTCGCTATAGGCATGGTACACACCTGGCGCAAGTTTGAAATAGTTCTCATACATTGTATATGGCTCAGGCACATACATAAAAGTTAGTTGATCGGCAAGTGACTGTTTACGGATATCTCTTTTAAGATGAGAAAAACTCAATAGTCCTTTTATTTCAGAACAGAAGAAAACACTTCCACCCTGTTCAGTATAATACAAAGGTTTGATACCGATAGGATCGCGGACAACATGCAATATTTTTTCTGCTTTATCATAAATGGCCAGCGCAAAAATTCCATTGAGTTTGGAAAAATAAGAATACCCTTCTTTTGCAAAACCTTCCAGTATCACTTCTGTATCTGAAGTAGACTTCCAGCGAAAGAAACCATATTTTTTTTCCAGCTCAGTTTTAAGATCTGTATAGTTATAGATTTCCCCGTTAAAGGTCATAATATAGCGGCCCGATGCATCCAGCATCGGTTGGTGACCTGCCGGTGACAGATCGATAATCGATAAGCGCGCCTGACCTAACTGCGCATCATTTGCATCTGAATAAAAGATACCGCTATCATCAGGTCCCCTGTGCGCAATACACCTGATTGAGCCAGCAAGATCAAACTGCTCGTTTCGCGATGAACTGATAGCTACTATTCCACACATATAATTTATTTAAATTGAGCCCGATTATTAACTATAAAACTTATCAGCTACCAGGCGCATAGACCTTTGCTGATCAAACATATCCAAAGCTTTGTCTGAAGGAACATACGGTTTCTGTGTTACAAATTTGGCATGTGCAATTGCGTTTGTTAACCAGTTAGCATCTTCCAGTTCTATCAAACAGATTCTTTCCCTCATACAGGAAGGTACTGTTTCTATCCAGGGATTATAGGTTATTGCAACGCAGCATCCGCTGAAGATAGATTCATACACACTTCTTGGCGAAGAATCACTTTCCGGTATTGATATGGCAAGTTGCGTGGAAGCTAAAACACTGTACACTTCTTTCTTGGTAGCCATTCGGCCATAATTGGTATCGCCTGGCTTTAGTTGTTCCAATATTTTTTCTTTGTAGCCCTCTTCCCAAAAAGGATAGAACAATATCAGATTCTGATGGGGTGAAGTATTCTCCCTTGCCTGAAAAATTTCATGGATTCGATACAAAGGATACAATGCCCGGATAGATGCAATGTTAGTTCTAGGTACTTGTGAATTCTTATTGGCAAAGATGGCATCCACATCGATACCATACTGAATAACATCAGCCTTTTTACCGCACAATTTCATAATACCATTCTGAAGATTTACAGAATCCACGATCAGGTGATCAGCTGCGGTCAATGATTTTACTGCAAAACGACGGTACATAGCTGAACGGTAAGGCCGTATTAATATCTCATCTCCCTGCGGACTTCCGATATACTTTACACCTGCTTTCCAGCATATAAAAAGATAATACATGGTATGTGCATGGTACACACAATCCGGGTTGTTTTTTACCAACTTTTTTAACCTGCCAACCTGTACCGGAAAGAAAGCCAGTTTAATAAAATTACGCCAGAAATTACCTATTGTTGATTGACCACGAAATAAGAGCCAATCAATATTGTATAGATTAATAATACCATCCTCTTCTCTGTTAACAATTTTTGCGTGACCTTCTGACTCAATCAAATCAGTTGCAAAACGGACCTCGCGGTTATAACAGATCTTTTTTATGGTTCTGAACCAATCGATAGCATGAAAATCTCTGCCGTTCCCTACAAATATTACGTTCCTCAAAATTTATTTTTTTGCGAAAATATCGCTTTTCGTTTACAAGCTTCCAAGCAAACATGCATTAGGAGGGTTTGCTGCCAGCCTCAATTACTTTTTGTAGCCCCTCTGCGAGTGAAATTTTAGGAACCCAATTTAATTCTGATTTGATTTTACTAATATCGGCTACCGTGTCAAGTATCTCCCCCTGCCTGCTTTTATCAGAAAAACGAATTTCTGCAGTGGACGCGGTAAGCATATGCAAAGTATTTACAACATCACGCACGGATGTTGACAAGCCTGTGCCGAGGTTAAAAACATGCATTCCTGTTTTTTCCTGATTGATGGCCAGGTAGATTGCTTCTATAATATCACTGATAAAAATAAAATCCCGCTTGGGGCGAGAATCGTTCAACTGAATAACAGATTCATGAATCTGTCTTAGAATAGTAGGAATAAAAAAAACCGGGTTCTGACCAGGCCCATATATATTGAAAGGTCGAAAGATGGTAACGGGTACATTAAAATCGCGATGGAACGCTTCGCATAACTGCTCGCAGCTTAATTTAGATTGCGTGTATGGATTAAGCGGATGTGTGGGATGCTTTTCATCTATGGGCAGGTATTTTGGTGGTCCATACACATAGGTGCTGAAAAAAATAAATGCCGCACCATCCACTCTCGCTTTTTCAAGGCAGTTAATGGTAGAACTGATATTGTTGTTATAGTATAAGGCAGGGTTGGTAAAAGATTCAGGGATGAAGTTTTTACTAGCCAGATGAACAATAACATCAGCTTTTGGCAATTCATGTACAGCAGTAACATCCGTTAGATCTATTTTCGAATGCCTAATCAATTCAATACTTTCAAAAGTATTGAATGTCCTCAAATATTTATCCAGGGCTTTGCCAACAAAACCATTAGCACCGGTAATTAAAATTTTTTTCATCACCAAAATCTCCCAACCAGTTTATCGAACAATACAACTTGTGTAATTAATTAAGGTATCAATACTCAAAATGGAGCTACTTTTTTTGTAATACATAATTAATTCTCCCGCGAAACAATTCTTCCAAAAGAGGAATCCGTGCGGGTATAAAAAACAATAACCTCAATGCCCTGAATAAAGGTAATTTGGCTCTACGTCCATCTGACAGTATTGGATTTAATCCTACATATTTCATTTCCCAATCTTTTTTTCGGATAATTTTTCTAAACTTAGCAATAGAGATGCCATTTAAACTTGGTAGTTTTTCCCATGGATCCAGATCTGGGCTGCTTGGTGCATACCATTCTGCCTTCTCCCCTCTTTCTTTAATAATTTCATAGTGTGCTTTTGCCAATGCTTTTCCTGAAAAAACCCAATGCAACGCTGGCATACGAGATGAAAAATCTAAATGAGACTCCAGAGGTTGTAAAAATTGCGGAAAAACACATAGTAATTTGCCACCTGGTTTTAGAACCCGAAACAATTCATCCATGGTTGTTTCTACATTTCTAACATGCTCCATTACATCATGTGTAAAAACAAAATCAAAACTATTATCAGCATATGGGAGAGCTTCTCCAAAACCAGTGGTAAGTTTTACAGGTATTTGTTTTTCTGCTGCATAAATATTACCAGCTTCTGCATACAAAGGATTTACATCAATGCCATCTGCTTTTGCAAAACCATATCTTTCAACCCATCTTACCAGAGCACCTCCTGTGAAACTTCCTAATTCAAAGAGATGCTTGCCTTTGAATTCATTAACATCAAATTCAGGAAAATATTTTTGTACAAAATCTGTCTCACTCTCATACTCATATCTATATCTTGCTGATTGAACGGCAGTTGATTTATCACCTCTAATGTATTCTGCAGTGTATTTTGCCCACCTGTCGTCCAATGATAAATGAAATGGAAACATCTTCATAACAAATTTCGCCAAAGCTGTACTCATAGTAAAAGATTTAATAGAAGTTTATAGTAAATATTTAATTGCGTAAATAATTAGATTAAAGCGAATGTTAGCTTATAGAAACTGGCCTTCATTAAATTCTTCCAAAGCCTTTTCATAATCAGCAGGTCGTCCAATATCTAGCCAAAATCCTTCAAATGGTTGTAAATGAGGATAGGTACCCTCTTCTATAAGCTTGTTCATTAAATGATCAAACCCAAAGAATGTTTCTTTTGGTATTTGTTCAACATTTTTCTTACTCATCATATAAATACCCATGCTTACCAGATAATCTTTGGAAGGTTTTTCTTCAAATTTAATAAGGTATCCATTTTCATCACATGTTAAAACACCATACTCTACTTTATCCGATCTTTTATAAGAAGCGATTGTAAAGCGTTCATTTCTGTTAACATGTGTATCATAAAATTCAGAGAAATCAAGATCAGTTAATACATCACCGTTCATCACTAAAAAATTATCAGGTAAGTCCTTAATTAAGGTAAGAGGTCCCATTGTACTTAATGCTTTTTCTTCAAGCGAATAGTCGATCTTAAGTCCCCACTTGCTTCCATCACCGAAAAAAGCCTGAATGATATCGGCCATATGGTTAACGGTCAAAGTAATGTGCGTAAAACCATATTTCTTTAGCTGCCTGATAATAATTTCAAGGATCGGCACATCACCTACCGGCACCAGTGGCTTGGGAAGGGAAATGGTATATGGTTTTAGCCTCGTGCCTTTACCACCAGCAAGAATAATCGCTCTTTTACTCATAGATGTTTTTTAAAAATTGATTAGTTTGAGCTTGATATAATTTACCCGGATCACTTTTCTTTTTTTCATTTTTAAACATGAAAAAAACGTATAGAACCAATGGACTGAACAAAAAAGAGTAGTGCAGAAGACTTAGCAATATAAAAAACCTGCATTCGGGTAAAGATTTTAACAGGAAAGCCATAAAGAAAACAGCTAAAAAAAATCCGCTTTGTACAAATAAGGTTACGAGGAACAGTTCATTTCCGCCTAATGTAAAACCTTCCAACCCCATTCCTTCATAGTCATAGATCTCCCCGATTGTAAACGGGATAATATCTTTTGGAAAGATTGAGAACATCCTGATGTAAGTATCGGCCTGGCTGATCTGGTGGGCAATCACAAAAAGGCTGTTATCCTGTTTATCGAGTTTATCATAATAACTCCTTAGCAGTCCAATTGAACCGATGGCCATTAATACAAAAAGGAAGATCACAATGATTTGTCCGCGAATATTATCGATCCCCAATCTTTTCCCAAAGCGATTATATATTTTTTGTCCAATATAAGAAAACAAAGAGGTTCGAACGCCAATCAGATAAATGGTTATATAATCCAGGAAGTAAACATTTCTTTTTTGTGAAAGCCCTAAAAAATATACTGCTACCAAAAAAGCAGAAAAATGATAGTTAAGGAATAATCCAAGTGGTCGGGATTTCATATCAGTGCCAAGGTATTTCATGTATTGGGGTATATCCAATGGGAAATACCCTGTTACTGCCTGAAAAAAAATTAATCCAATACACAATAGAATAATGAAATGAATAACACCATTTTCTTTTGCATGACGCCTAAAATAAATGCTCCCCAATACCGCAAGACCCAGTTGTTTTGCATTGAGCATGAATACAGACAAATCATTTATTAAGAATGAGCCTATCTGAGAAAACAAGAATACGCCGAGGAGATAAAGTTCCTGTTTATTTAACTTTCCTTTTACTATTAAACCTACTAAAATAAGAATGATCAGTATTTCCAGTATGAAATGTGGTGTTTCAAAAATAGTTTCAGCAAGAATGGCATTGGCAGTCATTAAAAAAATCAACACCATATTCCATATCTGGGTAATATTTATCTTTTGAGATGTTGAAACAGACAATGCATCGATTGATATATTTACTTGTTTGTCTGTCATTTCTATTTTGATTCGCGCGAACGCAGTAATACTGAGAGATACATGTGTGCTATTTTGATTTTTATTTGTACATCTGCATACTTGAAACAAAATCTAAAATATTTTCGGGCTTCTGTATAATTTTTATCTACAAACAAGTGTCTACTTCGCGTGTATTGTATAAGTGCTGTCAATTTATTCTGTTGTTTTACGGATAGCAGGTGAAAATATTTCTCCACAACTGATTCATATACATTGGACATGTCTTTTTGGGATATGCCGTTTTCATGCTGTAGATAATAACAAAGGTTTTGTGGAATATATTTAAACTGATCGGTGATAGCTGCAATTTTCAACCATGCATCAAAATCTTCCGCAGCTATAACCCCTTTATCTTCATTAATTCCACCAATGCGTTCTAACAATGACTTACGAACTACTACAGAAGAATTGGCTATCGTATTACCTGCAATCAAAAGATCAATCAGTACAGGCTTTTGAAGCTTCCTGCTTTTAATCCCTTTTTTTGATCCAGATTCCCCGTCAACCAGAAAAAAATCGTGGTATATCAAATCAGTTGTCTCACTGATTACCTGCGAACATTTTTCCAGTTTGCCTGGGACCCACCAATCATCTGCATCTAGAAAACAGATCCATTTACCTTGGGCAATAGCTAAGCCTCTGTTACGGGGTTTTGCAGGACCACCATAATTGGTATCCCATTGATACGTTATTCTTGGATCTTTTATTGATTTAATGACATCTCCTGTATCATCAGTAGAGCCATCATCCATTACCAGAATTTCAAAATCAGTAAATGTTTGTGACAGTACAGACTCAACAGCTTTTTTTACTTTACCTGACCTGTTATAGGTTGGAATGATGACAGAGAATAGTGGCATTATACAATTTTGGTTGCAAAAAACATGGCTTTGCCTGTTACAGCTTTTTGTACAGACATTTCGTAGCCCATCGAATTAAACATAAACCTATAATCTGAAACCGGATAATAATGGTCACCTAAATCATGGTCCGTAGGAAATATTTTATGAAAGTCTGTTTCAAAACTTCCTTTTTTGATCAGATTACGTAAAAAACCTTTTGCTTTTTTTAGAAATGTAAAATAATGTTCTCCTATCAATATGATGCTTCCCCCTGGTTTTAATATCCTGTCACATTCAACCAAAAGATGCAGTGGGCGGTCGGCATGATGGAATGCTTGGGAAAAAAAGATAACATCGAAAGAATTTTTTTCAAATTTAAGATCGTAAAAGCTTCCTATGTACCGATGCAGCTTGTTTTCATCACCACCCAGCATTCTTATAGAGTGCTCATATAATTCAGCCAATCTGTGTTGTGATATCTCCACTGAGTGCACTTCTGCTACTGCATCAATTTTAGAAAGCAGGCTTGATGTCCAGCCAATACCTGCAGCAAGATCGGCAATCTTCAAATTGCAACCGGGAAGTCCCTTTATAATCGCTTCTGCATCATAATACTCATCAAACAGACCGGATTTTTTAAGGTAGTTCAAACATCTGTCGTAGTCGCCATCAACGATCCACCATTCTTTCTTTTTCTCTGCCTCAAGATCGTTCCAATATTCTGCAGAATAAATGTTTTGTAATTGATCCTGGGTGAGCCAGTTCTGTACGGGTGTAAGCATTTTTAATTTATTATGTGTGATTAAACTTCAAATCTTTAATGAAAGGAAAGCCATGTCTTCTAAAAAGACCTGCCCATTTGGATAAAGCAGGGTTCAATTCAAAAAAATCTTTTTTTGGTTTTACCTCAAATGGATATAAGGATAATTTTTCGCAAAGTTCATCAACCGAATGAATAAACTCCACATCATCGGTTCCAAACAAGGAATTAATATTCAGGTTACCGGAAGCTCCTACGATGATTACAGGAATGCCATGATATACGGCTTCTAAAGAAACAGACGTTGAATTAGATGTGTATACGACATGTGAATTACCCCACAATGTAGAAAGAGGCTGATAAACAATAGTATTAGGTATTGTAAAATTGGCCTTTTCTACCATATATTCTACCGGTATCAAAGGATGGGGTTTGATAATGATCTGTGAGAATTTCTTTAATGCCCCTTTTTTCTCTGCGAGCGACAGAAGCCCGATCTGGATCTCTGTTTCTGTCTGAATAGATCCCGTAACAACTAACAGGTTGTAACCTGCCTGCGCATTTTTTTCAGATACACTTTCGATAGGCTGTAAAGATGCGATATACCGTAAAGCTTCGAATGTTTCTACCCTGCTTGCCTCCCAGCCCCCATTCACCAACATTTGCCTGGATTGATTGCCTGGTGCCGCAAGTAAATCAGGCACCAGCCTTCTTTCTTTGCCGCCTTCGATTTCCATTGCATTGCCAGGAAAAACTTTTAAATTATATAAGGCACAATTGGCAGGTGTATGAACGGAGCCCACAAAAAAAGCCTGATGCAATTTGTTTCTGATGGTTAACAGGCATTGCTCCCATGGTTGGTTTTCCCATACGTAGATAATAAGGTTGGTTTGTGCAGGTAGTTTTTTTGACATTTCATTAAATGCCGACATCTGCATACTGTTATTGATAGCTGTATGGCCTACAAAAGTTTCATCCCAGTCGTTTTTTAACAGAGGGAAAAAATTCAGTTGAGAACCCGGGAATGAAAAGAACTCATGCGCTTTAGTAAGAAAATTTTTTTTATACAAGAGCTTACCATAAAAAAAAAGCCCCTTGCAAAAAGAGCGGATACCAATAAAATCTTCCAGAAACAAAAACCTACTTCCCTTATAAGCAGCAGATGCATTTAAACGTGATTGGAAATGAACGCTCTCTTTGTAAGAAAGCTGACGCATATTTGAATACATCCATACCCAGTTTACCGGAATTTTTTCCTGTTGTATCAGATCATGCAGAGAACCCCAGTAATTAGAATAAAATTCATCGTGATCTGCTTTTTTTAAATCAATACCGGGGAAATAGGTAACTATGGTACAGGCTGCACTAGGATCCGGCTTAACATGATTAGAGAAGCGCAGACGTTTCATTACAATATGCACGAGGTACAGTAAAGCCTGAAAAATCAATGGCAATGACTGGTATACTTTGTCTATTCCTTGTAAAGCTGATTTGTTTTCGCTTTTTGTACGCGTCCATTTAAATGAATGCCTTTGTTGCCTGAGCCATTTACTTAATACCTGTGCAACTTTTTTATTGCTTCCTATGTATACAAGATGCCGGTAATTTCCACTGATAAATTTCTTTTCAATAACACGTATCCGCAACACATCGTAAACAGCTTTGGTTTTATAAGGAGATTTATCAGCAATAAGTGTTTGCCACCAATATGAGCCTCCATCTAATAACTCTGTGCACAGGTGTTCAGATAAGGTTGCACCATTAAATGAAGCAGTGGCCAGGTTTGCTGTCCAGTTAAGATATTCACTTCTCAGTTCCAATACGTCTTCTTCAACAATCTTCGGAATAGAAAATACACCCTGACTTTCTTCAAACGAATCCCATAGAAAGGTATCAACGCTATTGAGTGGAAGATGGCCGATATCTTCCACAACAGTTAAGGTCTTTGCGATCATTGATTTTATTTGCCGGTTCCCTCGTGAAGTTCTCTTATCATTTTTTCAGCTTCAATTAGGTCTTCTTCACAATCAACGCTTTTTACAGGCGCAGTGCATTCGATCATACGAACTTTCATCCCGTTTTCAACAAACCGCATCATATCTACTGACTCGATCTCTTCATAGTATGCGTTAGGTAATTCCACAAATTTCTCAAGCGCGCTTGCCCACATAGGCATTACGCAGATCTCAATACGGCATTCAAATTTCTTATCACCAAGCCAGATAGCCGGCAATGCATTTCTTGAAAAATACATTGCGTTAGATTGCGTATCTATCACCACTTTAACCTCATTCTGATCTGCTTCAGATTCCGAATAGCTCATCCACTTGTAAAGGTTCACACAAGAAACATCTGCATTTGCTTCCAGTTCGCTAATTGCCTTATCCAGCCATTCACCTGTTACAAGAGGCTCATCTCCTTGAAAGTTAACAACAATGTCCCATTTCTTTCCGGTACCCTTATAAGCCTCATGTACGCGTTCAGTTCCCCTGCGGTGCGAGTCGCTGGTTAATACAACTTTAGCGCCGAAAGCTTCACAACGATCCACTATTTCCTGGTTAGGTGTTGCTATCAGAATTTCATCAGCATATTTTGAATTACTTATATTTTCCCAAACCCACCGAAGCATTTCTTTCCCATAAATCATGCGAAGCGGTTTATCAGGAAACCTGTACCCACCCATACGGGCCGGGATCACAACTAATACACTACGTCCGTTTATCATATTTTACTTAATATTTTTTCAACGCGTTTAAGATCTTCCAGTGTATCCACCGCCTTGGTATCAAAAGCGGTAGGAACCATTCTTACTTTCTTTCCATGTTCAAGAATCCGCATCATATCAACAGATTCGGCCACCTCCAGTGGAGTTGGTGTAAGCTGAATATATTCAAGCAGAAAATCTCTTCTGAATGGAATAATACAAACCTGTTTATACATCGGGATATTATCCGTTTTTGTTGGTGTTGGAATAGGCTCCCTTGAAAAATACAATGCATCACTGTTCAGATCGCATACCACTTTGATGCAGTTGCGGTCTTCAAATTCTTCTACAGATTCTATTTTTCCAAGAAGATTGGTTACCTGTATCGATTCGTCTGTAAGCATGGGTTGTAATGCTTCATCGATCATGTCAGGATGTGTCATGGGTTCATCACCTTGTACCATTACAACAATATCGTATTTTGTATTGTTCAGGGCTTCAAGTTTTGCCAATGCTTCTGCACACCTGTCTGATGCACGTTCGTGCGTATCGCTGGTCATCACCGCCGTTCCGCCTATTGATTCAATGTAATCGAAAATCTCCTGATCGCATGTTGCTACTGCGGTAAGGGTTAGTTTTGGTGACTGTGATACTCTCTCGTACACATGTCCAATCATAGGTTTTCCAAGTATTTGTGCCATCGGCTTTCCCGGGAAACGACTGCTGCCCATACGTGCGGGTATCAATGCAATAATGTTGGTCATACTAGATATAATTAATGATTGTTTTTATGTTTAAGTGCCCATTCTGTAAATACGGGAAACCCCTTATCAAGGCTGGTGAATGTTTCCATTCCTAATATTTCTTTCAGTGATTGATTGTCTGCATAAATACCATTCTGGTCGCCGGGTGTAGAACCTTCTACAAAAAAACTTGCACCGGGGATATTCTTGCATATTTTTTCCAGTAATCCTCCGATGGTTGTTCTTACACCTGTACCTACATTGAACACTTTATTTTTTGCTGATCGATAAGTAGCCGATCTGAACCAAGCTTCCACAACATCCTCTATATAAATAAAATCCCTGTAACGTTCGAGACTTCCTTTTACAAGTATTTTTCCTGAGTTCAATGCCTGGGCCAGGTAAATACTCACCATTCCCTGCCTTAGATTACTAAGGTCCTGCCCAGGTCCATATACATTAAACATACGGAGCGCAACAAAAGGTAGTTTATCCTGGTATACGCGAAGATATCCTTCGCTTGAAAATTTTCCTACACCATATACCGAAAGTGGTTTTGGAAAATGAGATTCATTCACAGGTTCATCCGGAACATTTCCATAAACAGACATAGAGCTTGCATACACGATCCTGTCTGCTTTGATATCTATACCATATCTGATCAGGTTCAACGTGGAAACTACATTTTTTTCGAGATCGGCAACCGGATCATCGTAACTGATCTCTCCTGATGACTGTCCTGCCAAATGAAGAATAGCCGAACAATCTCTCGGGAACTTTTCCATTGTGGCTGGCAGGCTGAGATCTTCTTTCAAAAACGTAATACCTTGCGGTACATTTTCAACTTTACCGGTTGAAAAATCATCCACACCTATTACTTCATAGCCTTCCGCAAGAAATCTTTCGGCAACATGTGAACCAATAAATCCACCTACGCCGGTAACCAATACTTTTTTTTTCATTTTTTATAATTTGTGATATTTCCTTTGCGCCATGCTTAACTGATTTGCTTACGATCAAACGCAGCTGCATTCGATAAGAAAACAGAATCAATTGAATAGGCAAGAAAACGATAGCCTTCATCAATTCTTGATTTAAGTAATAGCGGATCAGGTGACACAACATGTACACCACCCGGTATCCCATATTTGCGGCATAAAATAAGAATGCGTTCCATTGCTGAAACAAATGCAGGAGCATCGAACTGTGCCGTTACACCCATTGATGCGGAAAGATCATAAGGCCCTACCAATATTGCATCCAATCCTTCTACCTGCAATATTTTATCCAGTTGATCTACTGCTTTTATATTTTCAATCATAGCTACCAGTAGGGGAGCCTGTGCTTCTTCCTGGTATGCCTGGAAATATTTTCCAAAAAGATTGGCCCGTGAAAACCCCACACCACGTGTACCGGCCGGAGGCCAGCAACAGGCATCTTTTACCATCTGTAATTCTTCTGCGCTTTCTACCATTGGAACAATTACTCCACCAGCGCCTGCGTCCAGTGCCTGTTTGCAATCCTTTATATGTCCCTGCGCCAAACGTACCAGTGGCAAGGTTCCCCCAAGTTCCAGCGCTCTGAACATATCTGGTAATTGATGCAAACTAAATGCACCATGTTCAAGGTCTATGGCAACCCAGTCATAACCTGCATCCCCCATGATCTCTGCTACAGAAGCGTTGGGTAGCTGCATCCAGCTGCCTATGGTTGGTTTACCTCCTTTGAGTATTTCGCGGATTGATCTTATTTTTTCAAGGCGATTCATAGTTCTGACATATTATCAACCGCGTAACCGGCATAATTAGGAAATGAGTTTAGATTGGAGGTATGTTTACGTAAGAGGAACGGCACTTTGTTGGCAAGTGCTGCTTCATAATCCGCAATGGCGTCGCCGATCATTATGGCATCTTCTGCAGGAAGCTGCTGTTGGTGCAGCATTTCGGCAATGGCGTCTTTTTTTGTAGCGGGTGTTCCATACACTGCAAAAAAAACAGAATCAAGGTCAAGCTCATGTAAGATACTTTCTAATTCATGCTGTGGCGTTGCAGAAATCACTACAAACAGTTGCCGGTGAATATTACTACGAAGGTATTCTTCAGCGCCTGTAACCCATGGTGCTTTGATCACGCCATCAAAACTTAATGCACTGAATTGTTTATGCAGTTCATTGATCCGTTCAGGTGTAACCGTTTCATTGACCCATTGCAGGTAAATAGGAAACTTAATAAACCTCGACATTCCCCCGTTGGCTTCATGATGCTGTTTAACTTTATCTGCTATTTCTGAACCGTATTGCTGAAACAATGCAACAAATGCTTTTGTTTTAACATCAACGGATTCCTTGATCACACCATCAAAATCCCAGAATACAAGCCTGGCTTTTTTAACAGCTTCTGCCGCAGTTACTGTCTTATCCATATCTGGTTAAAGGTGTTTTCAAAACCTGATTCAGAGCTGTCGATTTCTATGGCGTGTCTTTTTTCTTTTAAGGTAAGTCCTGCGGCTGTAAGCAATGCCTTACATTGATCTGCCTGTTCTGTAAAATCATCATTTACTTCTATCAGTATACCCTTGATTTTAGCGAGAACACTAACACCACCTTTCAAAATAAAATGTTCCAGTCCGTCCACATCCATTTTGATATATTCGGGAACAGGTAAAGATAAATGGTAGATGGCCTCTTCCATACTCAAACCGATCAACTGGTAATCGAATGTTTGTTTAATGGCCTGTCCATCCCATCCGAAGTCTTTTCCAAAAGTTGATAAAGCTCCACCCCATTCTGTACTGGTCATTCTCATTTGACTGATGCTTAAGCGATCGCTCAATGCAAGAGGAACTATGCAAATCCTATCGCTTAATTTATTCAGGTAAATATTTCGGGCGAGCAGCTCTAAGTTGAACACGGATGGTTCAAAGGCATATACCCTGCAGTTTCTTTTATGAGCCGCATACACAGAATACAAACCTATGTTAGCTCCAATATCCCAAAGAACAGCGCCTTCGGGTAAAGTATCAATCCACTCAAGCGTTTCGGGCTCTTTGGTGGAAAAACTTTTGATGCGCCATTTGCTTAATGTATTCGGTATTGCAAATTTAAACTTAAGTCCATTATGGCTAACTTCCGCTGAACGGTTCATTGAATAATTAATCACCTGCTCATAGAACTGTTTGCCTATAGCGGTAGGACCGAGTATAGATGCAAAGCGCGAGAAAAAACCCGAAATGAGCTTTTTTAATTTTTCTTTCATTTTGTTGAGTTGGAGGATTGGTAGTCATTAATTTGATTGATAAGCTGTATAAGTCCCTGCCCTAAATCAACGTGCATAGGATGCACATATTTTCTGCCCAGTTTTGGCTGGTACGCGTATGGAGTTCTTATATAATGACCGGAGTCTTCTGAATTGATGAATTCAATCTCTTTTGAAAATCCGAGTATTTCAGCCAGCATTTTCATCAGATTAGAAAAACTCATCGGTTCATGGCCTGTTAACACAATGCTTTCGTTTTTAAAATCTTCCCCTAAAGCAACCACGCTTGCTTTCGCAGCATCTTCTACATGAATATATTCCCGAATGGCATCGGGGCTAACTTTTGAGATCTGTATAAATCCTTTTTGCAATGCATCTCTTACTATACGGTATAGTCCATTGCTTTCATCGGATCTTGGTCCAAATAAAGATCCATAACGCAGAATAGTATAATCAAGCCCGAAAGCGCGGGAGTATTCTTCAACATAATGTTCTGAAGCCTGTTTACTGCATCTGTAAAACCCGCCTTCCCTGCTGTAAACATACACTGTGCTTGCATATACAAAACGTTTGATAGCATGTTTACGGCTCGCTTCCAGTGCCTGTACGGTTCCCAGTACGTTTATGCGTACTGTTTCAACCGGTTTATCCAATGCATCATTGAGGTCGGCAAGTGCGGCGAAATGATAGACTACATCAGAACCCGCTATGGATTTTTCAAGTGTTGCCACATCAAGAAGGTCACCTACAATCATTTCCTGATCTGCACGTAACCAGGGAGAAGTTTTGCGGTCGAAGATACAGACCTTGTGTCCAGCCTCGCTTAATTGATCAGCCACATGTGATCCTAGAAATCCACTGCCGCCGATAACGGTTACTCTCATAATTTATTTTTCTTTTAAGATGCGTGGTTCATGGCATTTTCGGCAGAATGGTCCAGAAGCCATGTGCCATGTAAAGCCAGTTTAGCCGGTACGGATAAAAAATCATTTTGCCCATTGAATATTAATGCCAATGCCTTTCCTTTTGCAGGTCCCTGACCAAAACAAAAAATCCTGCCGGCAGCACGTATAACAACAGGCGTGATTGTGAAACGTGAAAATGGTTTTTTAGTGCCAGTAGCAGGCATTACTTTTCTTTCTTTTTCAAGCAATATTTCGCTTTGCGGAAAAAGAGATGCAATATGTGCATCCTCACCAATACTAAGTAACAATATGTCTATTGTATCGGGTAATAAAGCCGCGTATCTTTTTGCCTCTTCCTCTTTATGAACTGCGTCTCCCTGAATGGGATATATTGTAATCTTTTCTGTGGGTTCATCGCTTAATAAAGATTCCATAACCAGGCGATAATTACTTTCAGGATCACTAAGTGGCACGCAACGTTCATCACCAAAATAAAAATCGATTTTGTGAGATGATAAAAAATTGCGCCACTCGTTGTAAACGCACTGTGCGCCGCGCCCACCTGTTAACAGAATACTGCAGGAACCTTTTTCAGCACAAACATTTTCAACATACCGGTTCAATACACCGGCCGATTCCACTGCCCAATGAGGATCTTCAAAACTTATTATCTCCGTCGTTTGATTACTCATTTACTCCTGCTTTGCTCTTCATATTCACTCTCAGGTACTTCCCCCAATAATGTTTCGCCTTTTATAAACCTGATGGCTTCTTCGGTGGCTTCTATTTCCATGCGCGTTCTGCAGTCAACAGACATGGAACCCATGTGCGCCGTTAAGATGCATTTCTCTATTTGCTGAAGTGGCCCTTCGTAGGGTTCTTTTTCAAAGACATCGATCGCTGCACCGCTCAGGTGGCCGCTTTCCAATACATCGAACAGATCATTCTCATTTACAATGCCGCCGCGTGAAGTATTGATGATCATTGCATCGGGTTTCATTGATAATAAAACCTCTTTGTTGATCATATTCCTTGTCACTTTTGTAAGTGGCACATGAATGCTGATTACATCTGCCTGTGTAAATATTTCTTCTTTAGATACCCATTCAAGTTTCAGACCAGGAATCTGAAGATTTGGATCCGGATTAATATCATGTACCAATACCCTTTCCGGTGCGAAACCCAACAGATGCTGAATAACCCTGCTTCCTATACGGCCCGTTCCGATAATTCCTACGGTTACTTTTGCAAGCCTTCTTCCAAAATAGCGGTGCCAGTTTCCATTGTGCATTTGCAAATTGGATACCTGTGCAGACCGCAGAAGTGTTAACATCAAACCCATAGCCAGTTCGGCAACAGCTGCAGCCGGTGCATCGGAGGTATAGGATACTTTGATACCTTTTTGCCTTGCAGTTGTGAGGTCAACACTATCCAGGCCTATACCCACCCTTGAAATAAATTTTAGTTGATCGGCCTGATCAAGTACCAATGAATTGATCTCTTCTGTACCTGCGATCACAACATCAAAACCGGGAATTAATTCCGCAAGTTGCGCTGCTGTAAGTTTTTTGTTATGCGGATTGATCACGTATTCGATGCCTGCCTGTTCTAATAACGTAATTGGCAGTGGATCTTTATCAGCAAATGGAACGGTAGTGATTAAAGCACGGGGCATTGATACTATGTATTTAAATATTAATCTGTGATTATTTTCGACGGATCTTCTGGTAAACGAGCACCAAGTCGGACCTTGTAAAGCCAATGATCCAAGGTTGCCAGTACAACATTGTAGCCGATATTACAACATAAAACAACCCAGCAATTCCCATCGCTATGATAACGGGTAAATGAATAACGGAAACGATCGCAAACTTTGCCACCCAACCGGCAGCAAGCGCCAATAAAAGTGAGGCTATCTGGTAGGTCCAGTCAAATTTCCATTTAAACATTCTTGCCAATATCCAACCCTGCACATTTACAAATATTACCTGCATAAACACCATTTTATAGGCAAGTCCCAGTGACTTTAAACCCAGCCCGCCGAATAAGGCGTCAGCAGGTGCAAGCATAAAATAAGAAACCGCTATACTGGAGATCATAAAGATAATACCCTGTACTACCTGTATCCGCGATTTGCCTGTTGCATAAAACATAGTATTGCAGATCTGACCATTTGATTGATGTATGGGATACAGAAACATCAACATCATGGTAGTAGCACCTCCAAGATAGGCTGCCCCCAGTGTAAGCTGAATGATTTCAGGTGTCCATGGAAGCACGAAACCAGCAACCATTGCTCCTATAAAATAAAGACCACGTGATGTTTTATGATAAAGGCTTTTAACTCTGTGCAGGTCTTTGATATGGTATGCTTCGGCAATTTCTTTCCAGAAGATTCTTAATATGGAAGTTGTTGCCAACAGCGATATAGCAGCGAACTGATAGGCAACTGAGTAATAAGCCTGTTCCCTGGCGCCACCCCAGTTCTGCAGCATCCATCTGTCTGCAAAATCATGTGTGAATGAGATCCATACATAAGGTATAAAAGGCAGGCAGTATATCCAGAATTCGCGGAAAAAAGAACTGGGCGTGTCCGGGTGTTGGTCACCTTCACTATTGTTTTCTTTATTATGCCAATACATTTTGGCTGCATACCAACCGGCTATTGCCCATTCTGCCGCAGTAGCTATAAAAATTACGGGCAGCCCAAGTTTGCCAAACAGCCATAAACACACTATGGCAATCAGATGAAGAAACACTACCACCGTGTTTAGGCGTTGTACTAAGAATGTTTGCCTATTTGCTTCTGCCATTTGCGAAGCGATCAACCATACCGAACCCTGCATAAAGGTTGCGATCAGAGCCAGCAAAACCAACCCCCTGCTTTCTCCTTTCCAAATCTCGGCAACCCAATTTTCAGGTATAATACAACCGATGACCAAAACAGAAAGCAGCAGTTGAATACCCGTCCAATTCCAAAAGAACCGAACAAATTTACGGCTCCTGCTTCTTTGCGATAAGAAAGTAAAATAAGCAGTAACGGTACCCATATCCAGCAGCTGCCGGAAAGCTGCAAATGAAACCAGCAAAAACGACATACGTCCGAAGTCTGTTGGGCCTAACCACCGGGCTAATAAAACGCCTGTCAATAAACTTACCCCACTCCGAAGGATATTAGCGATTAGACTGGCTGCAATTCTTGCCTTAACTGTATTTCGTTCTTCCATGAACCATTCTGTTCAATCTAGTTTCTTTATTCGCCATTCAAAATATGTTTCAATACGTTTATTGGATTTGAGATACTGCGCGAATAACGCTCACAGAAAGATCTGCGCGCTTCCTGTATATCTTGTTGATTCCACCATCCTTTTACATCATCGTATACTTCAGCCACTTTAGCTGCTGCAGCATGGGGTGTTTCATGAAAAATACCACAATTTTTAAGTGATTCAAAATAAGGCAGCGCATCCTCCCTTAGTTCCCAGTGATCAGGATTCCAGAAAATAATAGTGGGAACATTTAAAGAAAGGGTTTCAAGAAAGGTGGTAGAATTATAAGTTGAAATAAACAAGCGCGATTTGCTGATCAAAGCCGTCATAGAAACAGCCCCGTTATCTAGTTTGATTTCAGGTAGCCGGTCCTGCCACCTTTGATTTTGTGATAATCCAAAGTCCTGCTTAAATAAACGAACCAATACATTCTCCTGCATTGGGTGTGGTATCGCCTCTACAAACTGGTATTGATCTTCGAAATAATTTAGGATTTGGGAAGACAAAGGCACTGCAAACAAGTGATAAGAATAACGCGGCAGGGCCATGGTAACCAACAGAATATTTCCCTGTGGATCCCAGGTTTGCGTTTTATTCATCACCACAAGATTGGCAAATGGTTTTACCACCGGGGTTTTAATGCTATCCCACCCCCAACTGATGTACTTGTTGGAGACTGCTTTCTGGTGAGCTTCTGTGAATCCAAATGCAACGGTACCATAGTTACCTCCATGCTGCGCTATTACAAGTTGAGACCCCTGTTCGGTTTTTCTGGCTGCCCAGGCTTTAAATACATCATCTAGGCTATCAGAATTTGCCGTAAACATCAACCGCGGATTAGAGGGCCATGGCAGTTGAGAGATTTTTAATTGCAGCGCCTCGTATCCTTCAAGATAAACCCTTGGTATGTGTTCGGGAATCATTCCGAACAAGATTTCTTCAAACCTGTTTGCCGGAGGTATTGTTCCGATAGAAAAAGTAGGCCTTGCATAAAGGGTATTTATTTTAGGCGGTTCCACCAATTCCCAGAATTTGGGCACCTGTCCCATCTGTAACTGTAATTGTACTGCACTCTTTGCAGGAAGATAACTTGATATAAAAAAAGCTTCACGGGGTTTAACAAAAAAATTAAAAAGTCTACTTACCCCCTTCATGCCACTTTTCAATATTGCGGATAAAGATGTAGCAGTTTCGACCATTACATTGCCTGGCATTGTATAACTATTCTCCAATGCCGCTATGTGTATGTTAACACTGGTAAAACGTTTTAGTATTTCGTGAAAGATCCCTTCATTCCAGAAATCATCAACAAATAATTTTTGAAAATCTGCCATGTCGTTGGGCACAAGATCTTCCAGCGACGAGCCTAATACATAAGCATCTGATACCTGGTATTCTTTTATTGCTTTTTCAAGCATGCTCCATCGATCGAACAGCATCTGGACAAAATAGCCAAGCCATGGTCCCACCAATATCCGCCAATACCTGGTGCTATATTTTGTGTTATGTATCGCATTTAATTTACCCGAGATTTCAACAAGTAATTTTTCATGAAGTTCAATAAGGTATTGATAATCTGCATGGTATTTTTGCCTGTCATCCCAGTGATATTTTACAACCTCTGCATCCATCTGTAACCATCTTTCTTTTCTGGAATACAAACGGCACCATTCCCCAAGAAACAAAACTGGTACTGAATTGTCGGGCCATGTTTGTTCAAAAGGAGATGTGATCAGGATCCTTTCTACCATGCTGTTCTTCCTCCATCCATACTGATCACCGCACCATTCATATAGCTTGACGCATCACTCAGCAGAAAAAGCAGTGCCCCCTGGTATTCATCAGGTCTGGCCATACGACCCATGGGGATACGTGAACAAACCTCTTTTAAAAAAGTTTCATTTTGGTTATTTTCAACACCCCCTGGACAAAGTGCATTACAGCGAACGCCCTGTTTTGCCCAATAAGTGGCCACATATCTTGTGATGCCTATCAACCCGGTTTTAACAACAGAGTAGGTAATGGGTTTAACCGGCTGTTGCGATTCCTGTAGACCTTCGATATGGTATAATCTTTGATCAGGTGCAATGATGCCGAGGTCTGAAGAAATATTTACAATACTGCCACCTTTACTGTTTTTTGAGATCTCGTATCCATAATATTTAATACAGAGAAAAGATCCTTTTAAGCCAACTGCCAGGTCGTTCTCCCATATATCGGAAGGAAAAAATTCAAGCCGTGAAAAATTTTTTTCTTCCGCGTTTTCAATTTTAGGATTATTGGCCGCGTTGTTTACAAGACCGTCAATTTTTTTGAAATCGCGTATGATCTCTTCACAGTTTTGACGGATTGATTCTTCGTTGGTAATGTTTACCAAATATCCTTTACAAGCAACTCCATATTTTTCCTGTAACGATGCTGCTTGTTCCGTTACTACCTGCAGGTTCAGGTCAAGTAATACCGGAATGCCTCCTGCTTCAGCCACAATTTCTGCGTGTTTCCTTCCCAGCAAACCTGATGCACCTGTAATAACAATTACTTTGTCTTTAAGCGAAAAAATTTCCATATAGCTTTTTAAAACTGTATCGTTTGTCCTCCATCTATTACAAAACACCCACCGGTGATAAATGATGCACGCGCTGAACTTAAAAAAAGTGCAAGGTCAGTTACCTCTTCGGGCTTACCGAATCGTTGCAAAGGAACTTTTGTTTCCAGCATTTCTTTTACTTTACCGGGGTTTTCACGCATCTTATTACCCCAAGTACCTTCTTCAGTAAAAATATTACCTGGTGCAATAACATTCACCCTGACGGCGGGAGCGAGTCGATGTGATAATGATTTTGAAAATGCCAGTAAAGCCGACTTTGCGGTAGAATAATCGGTAGGCGCACCAATGAACTCGGTGCCGGCTATAGATGAAATGAATAAGAGTGACCCTTTATTTGCTGATAGCGATGGATGAAATACGCGGGCCGTATTCAATGCGGAGTTAAAATTTGTATCCCATACTTTATTCCAGGATTCCTTATCACTGACAGGGTCGGGTACGGATCTTCCGCTACCTACATTCGCTATAGTCGTATCGATCTTTCCGGCTGTTACCTGTAAGATTTTCTGACAGATTTCAACGAGGCTCTCTTCGTCGGACACATCACATTGGTAGAAAAAAGACTTTCCCGGAAATCGGTCATTCAAAAAAGTTTCCGTTGCTTCATCTTTCGTTCGTGAAATGATAAAGACATTTGCTTTTTCTTCCAGAAATCCATGGGCAAGTGAAAGCCCGATCCCTTTTGTTCCTCCTGTTATGACAATATTCTTGTTTTCGAGGGACAGGTTCACAATACGATTGTTTAATAATGATTACTTGGTTGCGTATCCTATCAGCATTAATTCCCTTGACCAACGAAGGAATTTATTTTGTGTTCTCACGGGTATAAACGGAGAAATAAGTGAACAAAATAAATTGATGGCCGGATATCTCCACACAACAGGAAGCTGTCTGAAAATATAAACTTTAATATCGCTGAAATCACTCATCATATAGAGATCAGTCAATGCCACTTTTGTAAACGGTGTACGGTGTGTAAAATCGTCGAAATATATTTTATAATTAGATTCCCAATCCGGAACCAGGCAAAGTATTTTACCACCGGGTTTTAACACCCTTCTCGCTTCCTTCAGAAACTTATCAGGGTGCCAGAGATGTTCGAGTAATGATTTGTTATAAATAATATCAAAATGATTATCGGGGAAAGGCCATACATCATCTTCAAGGTTCACTTCCTTTTGAATAGGAACTGTGGGACATTGTGTTCCGGCATGAGCAGATAGGTCTACTCCATAACAATCAAGTCCTAGTTTCTGAAACTCAGCCAGAAACTCGCCGCGGCCACATCCAGGTTCCAAAAATTTTTGTCCTGCCTGCATGCCAAACTGGTGAAACAGGTAAGAGGCCAGTTTACCTGGATACGTAGTTTGTGGGTGAGAATTGGTGTCATAAATGACCTTAAGATAATCTGCCATGTTTTTATTTTAATTCTTGTACAATTTCCAAAATATTCCCTTCCATATCATAACAGTACATCACTTTGACTTTACCGTCTGGTGATACCTGGTAGTTATTTTTGATACTTCCTTTATTTGAAATAATATATTTTGTTACTTGCTCTAAATCGGTAACTGTAAATGCAATATGAGAGCAGCCTAACCGGTTAGATTCCTGAAGACCTGCATGCTCTAGGTCCGGAGAAGCCGGTGAGATGTATTGTAAAAGCTCTACCAAAGATCCATCGGGCAGTTTTAATTTTGCCCAGTCAAGTATGGTCTCTTGTAATCCAACAAGTGTATCAATATAATTCCCTTTTTCAGTCATACGCGAAAACAACTGCATACCTAGCCCTTCGTAAAAAGCAATTGCTTTTTCAAGATCTTTAACAACAATACCTGTGTGCCTTGTATTAACTACCATATACTTCTTTGATACTGTCAGCTATCGCCGTTTCAAATACCGATAAACCTTCCATCATGGCTTCTTCATGAATCATTAAAGGCGGAGCAAGCTTAATGGATTCTCTACCTGTATGTACAACTAATAAGCCGGTCTGTAAACATTTTTCGCTGATCAGATCGCAGAGCGAACTTAAAGCAACACCCTTGTCATCATTAAAAATTACTGCTGCCAAAAGTCCTACTCCCTGCACTGAAGAGATATAACCGGCATACTTTGTTTTGATCCTGTCCAGTTCCTGATGGAACTTAACACCCAGGTCTCTTGAATTATCTATTAAACCATCTTCAATCAATGCCTCCAGATTAGCTAATCCTGCTGCACAAACTAATGGATTGGCAGAATGCGTTGAGCTCATTGAGCCAACACCAGGAAGATCCATTACTTCTTTTGTTCCCAACACCAGCGCTAGAGGTAAACTTGAACTGGCACCTTTACCGCAAGCCAGCAAATCTGGTTCCACTTCATAGTTCATATAACCAAATAATTTGCCGGTACGCCCAAAACCTGCCTGCATTTCATCGAAGGTTAAAAGCAAATCATTTTCTTTTGCGAAGGCAGCTACTTCCTGTACAAATTCTTTTGGATAAAAAACAGCACCCCATCCCTGGAAAGTTTCCATCATGATACCACACAGGTCTTCCTTAGGATCTATGTTTTTTTTAGCCACCAGTTCTTGGATAGCATCCCTGAAATATTTGCGCGGGTTTTCCATAGCTTCTTTTCTCCATGGATAAGGAAAGGGAAGATGGTAAATATTAGGGTCAAGAAAACCGATCCATTCTTTTTGTCCTGGGTTCCAACCCATCATTTGCGCGCCCATTGTTCTTCCATGCCAGTTTCCTTCAAAACAAAGGATACCACCTTTTCTTTTTCCCAACTTCTGACCATTTAACCGCATCAGTTTCAAACATGCTTCCGTAGCTTCGGTACCTGCTGAAAGTAAAAATGCTTTCTCAAACTGTGCCGGTGTATGTGAGATCAAATAATCCAGGTAAGCATATCTTTCAGGAGAAGTAAAAGTATAGGTATGTAAAAGTGGTTTTTCAATTACTTTCCGCAAAGCATCTACAATTCTTTTATTTCCATGTCCTGCATTGGTTACAAAAATGGTACTCGAAAAATCGATCCATTGATTTCCCCATGCATCAGATACCTGAAAACCTTCTGCACGATCCCATATAATGGGTAACTGCCCATGCATAGAATGCGACTCAGTTTCATACACTCTTTCCAGGATCGGAATACTTTCCGGTACAGGAATAGCTGTTGCAATTGATCTATATTTTGTTTTTACCTGAGCAACCTCTTTGGGTTTGTGAGAAAAACCTAATCCGGACATAGTTTATTTTTTTATTGATTCTAAATAATTAAGCAGTGGCGTACCTTGGTTTTGTAACTGATATGCTATATAATTAAAGTCTTCCTGCGTATCAACTTCATGACAAAGTGGAGATTCAAATACCATCATTTTGTCTCCATGCAGGCTATTCGATTCCAGCACTGATGAACTGCGGATGATGTCAATATATCCGTCCGGTATATAAACAGGCGGAAACATCTGGCGAGGAAGATTCACTTTTTCTGGTGTGAGGTCATCACGCAATCCTTTGAAGTATCCTTCTTCGTCTTTTAAAAACCATTTAAACGGTGATTCGGATGCAGCATGTCCCGATCTTAATGAACTTGCATTTTGTGAGGTAAGAAAAAGTTTGATTGCCTTACTCATAATTGCAGGATCTCTAAGGGGGGTTGTGGGTCTCAGGTGAACGACATATTCTGGTACTTCTTTTTCATTATCGCGAAACCATTGCAAAGCATGTAGAACAAAATCGAGGTCGCTTGATTTATCGCCCGAAATCAAATCCGGTCTTAAGAAAGGAGCTTCTGCTCCATAACTTACCGACAAATCCGCATATTCCTGTGAATCTGTTGAGATGATAACACGGTCGATTTCCGGGGTCATCTTACCGGCTGCGATGCTATAAGAAAACAATGGGAAATCACCCAAAAGATTGATGTTCTTGTTAGGCACTCCTTTGGATCCGCTTCTTGCTGGAATAATGGCTACTATACTCATGATTGAAAAAAGTCAGTATATATTTTTTGGAAATAAGACAATTGCTTTTTAAAAACCTCAATCCCTTCATCATCCCTGTAAACCTGGAAAATCAAAGGCATGTTAAACTCTAACGTAGAAAATGCGGTAAAAAAATCTGTGAAACGGGCATCGCCTGTTCCGAGGAAAACAGAACCGCCACCCAGTGTTCTGTCTTTAATATGTATGTCGGAAACTCTATTCCCGTATAAACTGAATTCTTCCAGCGGGTTATAACCTAGTGAGGCGCTGTTACCTGTATCGTAATTAACCGTTATCTTTTTTGAATCAAAACGATCGATCAGATCTTTGAATGGCTTTGGTGCCAGATCTGTTTCAAGCGATAAATTTATATTTGCTTTTTCGGCCAGTTCCAACACCGGTGTAAGTGTTTCCACCAGGCGATCTTTGGCTGCAGCATCCTGTAACGAGGATTGATCAACACATGGCAATACAATATCTTTCAAACCAATCTGTCTTCCATTTTCCATCAACACTTTTAATACATCCAGACTTTTTTTACGGATGTCCGCATCTGCATGATGCAGCGGAGCCTCCATAAAATAATCAGCACATACCGTGTTTACAGCAACGCCAGTTTGCTGCACCATATTTCTAATTTCAACAATCCCATTATCGCTCAATAAAGGATTTTTCTCTGCATCATTATAATCAAGAATGAATTCAATGGAAACGAGGCCCAGCTCTTGGGCAATTGGAAATTCTTCCGACCAAGATCCAACTGGATGTGCCTGATACCTATTTTGGTATTTAGGCAATAAACGTCCTTGCATGATTCCAAAACCGGGCGCATACTTACTCATACTATAAATAACGTTCAAGTTTTTCTAAAGCAAACCAAAATCCTTCGCCACCGTTTTTATGTCCCTGCCAAATTTCCGGTATAAAAGTCGCATCAGGACATCCTTCTGCTAGGATTTTTCCCAGTCTTTCAAAATCCATTTCACCTTCGCCTACCTGCAAACCTTCCCCGTTCAATCCCTTTGCATCACCCAAATGAAGATGTGCTGTATAAGGGGCAATCTTTTCGGCAAATGCATAAAAATCCTGTTTAAAATAATTACAGGTAAGCATACTGTGTGAAACATCAAAACACATACGCAGGCTATACTGTTTGCAATATGAAACGATCTCATCAACATGCACAAAAATATTCTGGTAACGTTGCCCACCAAAATGCCATGGGAATGGCGCCATTGTTTGAGGCGTAATTTCCACTCCTTCTGTATCTAATTCTGCAAGGCTTTTAAAGAACTGGTCATAATAAGCAACTTTCATTTCAGTTGCAAATGGTGCATCCATGCTAAAGCCGCCAATATTGGCAACGATCTGTGGTCTGGTTTCTTTTGGAAAATATTTTTTCAGGCTACGGGTAATGTCAATTACCTTTTGTGTTTCCTGCATGGAATATTCACGGTAAGCTTTGTCTGGTGTTGCCAGATCCATTAGGTGCGAACCTTTGAATAATTCTGGCGCATGTACCACAAATCCACATTCATATTCTCCGGAAAGAAAATTTGCCGGATCTAATTCCATATCAGAATAAGAGAGATGAAACTCATAAAGATCTGGCTTAACAATTTTATGATATTCCTGAAAATCATGATACCTTACCGGAACACCCCATCTATGTTTGAAAGAATAACTTCTGGGTTTGTACCTTTTGTCTTCAATATCGCTATCAAAAAAATAATCCTCAGCAAGCATATCCCTTTTCAGTTCAACACCCAGCAGTTTATCGTAGTTATTTGGTGGAAGTCCTTGTCCGGGACTTAATACTTTAATATGATGAGATGCAAGAATGGTCCCTTTTTTTAATTCCCGGGAAGATACCAGGCTCTTACCAAGATTTTCGCGGTTAATCATTTCACCCTGGCTTAACACTCGTTCTTTATCACTTCCAAGCGCGATCTCTATTTCGCGGATACCGGTAATCATTTCTTTAAATTCTGAATATTCAAGGCTCGCCGCGTGATCGGGCCCTTCCATAAAACGGTCGAGCGTAAAATGTCTCTCAATAATTTTTGCGCCAAGAGCAACAGCGGCCATAGATACACTGATGCCTCTTTCATGTCCTGAGTAACCAACCAGCGGATGGATCTTTGCAATGCTTTTCATCCATCGTAAATTTATATCGTGCAATGGAGCAGGATAAGTACTGTTACAATGAAGCAATGCAAAATCTACCTTTCGTTTTGTAAGAAAATCAACGGTAAACTTCACTTCATCTGTTTTACTCATACCGGTTGACAGAATCAACGGTTTACCCGTTTTGGCCAGCCTGTCGAGTAATGGCAAGTTGGTTAAATCTGCAGACGCTACTTTATATCCTAACACACCAAAAGACTCAAGTATATCTACGCTTGAAATATCCCATGGTGTACATAAATATAAAATTCCTTTCGCAGCGCAATATTCAGAAAGGCTTTTATGCTGCTCTACCGAAAGTTCAAACCGGTTTAATAAATCAATGATATATTCAGTACCGAGATCTTCGCCTGATTTATCAAGGCTTTTTTTCCGGTAAACTTCTTTTAGCTGACGCATTTGGAATTTAACACAGTCAGCACCCATTTCAACAGCTTTATCAATCATTAATTTAGCCCTGTCAAAATCTCCGTTATGATTATTGCCAACTTCAGCAATAATGAAAGTTCTGTCACTACAGATATCAAATACTCCTATTTTCATTTACTCTTTTATTTTATTTATTATCTCTAACTGTCCACGATTGAAGACCCGATTCTTCGAATTTAAATGGTGTATATGTGAGTTTTTCTGCTTTCAACCACTGCATAAATTTTTGCCTGGAAAAAGCTGGAACATAAAAAAGGAAGTAGCCACCTCCACCTGCACCCAAAAGTTTACCGCCAATAGCTCCGTTTGAAATTGCCCCTGTATAAATTGTGTCTAGCCAGGGGGTACTGATTTTTGAACTAAATGATCTTTTTAGTTGCCAGGCAGTATCCAGACATAATCCTAATTCGTGTAATCTTCCGCGAAGCAAATGATTACGCATATCATAGGTTAGATCAACATTTGCCTGTATCCTTTCTTTAACATTGCCGGATTTGGTTTGTTCTTTTTGATCAGTATGTATATTTCCCGAATCATGTGTTGTTCCTGTGTAGCAAAGAACAAGGCTTTCTTCAAGTTCAAGCAATACATGTTTAGGCATCCTGATAGGGTGAATCAGGTTCTGTTTTGGATTAAATTCCATAAAGTTGAATCCGCCAAACACAGTTGCATACTGATCCTGCCAACCACCTGCTACTCCCAGGTAAAGCCTTTCTGCCTGGTAAGCGATTTCTGAGATCTCATATTGATCCCATTTATCATTTCTGAATTGGTTAAAGCAGCCCAGAATAGATGCTGCAACCACTGCCGATCCACCCAATCCTGAATTCATCGGAAAATCCGAATGCAGGTATAATTCAAATCCGAATGAAGGTTTGATCGCTTTTATCACTGCCTGGATAAGCACAAATTTGCCCCTATCTGTAAGCATTGTTTCATAATTATCATATTCAACGGAATCATTCAGATCCAGTGAATGAATATGGATCTTTGCATCCTCACGCACTTTTAATGTCGCATGCGAATAAAGTGAAATGGTAGCGTTAATTACTGCGCCTGCATTTTCACTGAAATATAAAGATGTATCAGAACCACCACCACCAAAGCTCACACGAACCGGCGCTTTGGCTCTTGAAAAAACTTTTTCTTCCAGCTTTTCAGGGAGATGATCCCTGCTAACAACAGATAAAAGTTTCTTATTTTCATCCAGTATCGGGATTATGCGTATTTGATGATCCAATTGCTTTAGAAGGATTTCCCGGGGTGTATCACTATGTGCCCATATAAAATCATAATTTGTGCAATTTTCTATCGGATCATTCAATGTAACATCTATCAATAATTTTCTACGAATATCTCCGTCAGTTGCTATACCTAAAACGACACCTTCCTCATTTTGTATAACTACAAAGCCATTTTCATTTGCTTCTATTAACGCCAATGCTTCTTTAATAGTGGCTTTACTTTCTATTGTAAAAAGTTCCAATTTCATGTGTGTTTCCGATTAATTATAACTGACTTCTAAAAAGAGAAAGAAGCAATTAACGTGTCTGTTATTCCTAATCCTGCCAGTTTTGCTTCATACGCGCTATTCAATTCTTCACTATTCAGGAAATTCCATTTTTGATGTCCGCCTGGTTTTCCGTTTGCCAGCCAATGCAAATGGTTTGACAACGGGTAACGCTGAACATGGTCAACATAATCGAGTTTCATTCCCGTTTTTTGAGCAAGTAATTTCAAATTGGTCGAATTAAATAAGAAAAGGTGGCAGCTCCAATAGGTGAACTCTGAAAATGGTTTGTTTTTATATAG
This sequence comes from Sediminibacterium sp., assembly GCA_965283715.1. GTDB lineage: Bacteria > Bacteroidota > Bacteroidia > Chitinophagales > Chitinophagaceae > Sediminibacterium. The sequence goes on from CBDIPL010000004.1 coordinate 260,028, forward strand.
TGTCAACAGCGCATCAGAAGCAGAAGGAATTTCAAAAATAATCTGGCCGCTTGGTTTTAATTTTTTCTGCAATTGCTTTAGAATAACATCCGGTTCTTTCAAATGCTCAACAACATGAAAGGCGGTGATCACATCAAATTTTTGAGAATCAGGAATGTCATCAATATTAGGTACCACTTCAAACCCATTGGCTTTATAATGAGGTTGTAACCTAGTTTCAAGTTCAATTCCAAAAACACTTTTTGCAATTGGTCTTGCTTTAATTAGAAACCCCCCGGGGCCACAACCAAAATCCAATACATCTTTATTAGTAATTTTTTCACTGAAATACTTAATCCTACGCGCGTCATCACGCTCTAACAAACGCAACCATTCATCAGTTTCTAACACATCGTCAGAATGCATTCCCGAATTCTCGTAAAAATATTCATCAATATGATCAAGTGATTCAAAACTCACAAGACCACAATGAGCGCACTCCATAATTTTCAATTCGGGGGCATCTCTAACAATGCCAGGTCTTTCAATAAATTCCTGGTTATTACATAAATAACAATTCATTACAATACTATTTTATAATAAAAAAATCAAAGCCTGCCATCAATGATATTCCTATCCAGAAAAGACTTGATATCAAAGATCACAGAATCAGGTGATGCTTTTAATGATGAATAATTAAGGTTCAGAAAATCTGTATGGGAAACAGCTAATATAATGGCTTCATATTTATCAAGCGTACTGCAAAGGTTAATGCCATATTCTTCTGTAACAGCATGTTTATCTGCATGTGGGTCATAGACATCTACCTGCAGACCAAACTGCTTTAGTTCGTTATATATATCTACTACTTTAGAGTTACGGATATCCGGGCAGTTCTCTTTAAAAGTAACGCCGAGAACCAATGCCTTGGCTCCCTTTATTTTTACCCCTTTTTGTATAAGGAGTTTGATCACCTTGTTGGCTACGAACATCCCCATATTATCATTTACACGTCTGCCGGAAAGGATCACCTGTGGATGGTATCCTAATGATTCCGCTTTATGTGCAAGGTAATAAGGATCTACACCAATGCAATGTCCCCCAACCAACCCCGGTTTGTACTTAAGAAAATTCCATTTTGTTGCTGCTGCTTCGATTACATCGCTTGTGTCGATGCCTATGCGGTCAAAGATTAAAGCAAGTTCATTTACAAAAGAGATATTTACATCACGTTGTGCATTTTCGATAGCTTTTGATGCTTCTGCCACTTTTATATTTGGTGCCTTGTGGGTACCAGCAGTAATAATGCTTTGGTATAATTTATCAACCACTTCTGCAATTTCAGGAGTTGAGCCTGATGTTACTTTTTTGATTTTTGTGAGTGTATTTATCTTATCACCAGGATTAATTCTTTCAGGAGAATACCCACAATAAAAATCTTTATTAAAAACAAGTCCGCTTGTTTTTTCAAGTACAGGTACACATTCTTCTTCTGTACAACCCGGATACACGGTACTTTCATAGATAACAATATCATCTTTTTTAAGATGCTTACCAATCATTTCGCTGGCATGCTCTAGGAAAAACAAATCAGGCTTTTTATATTTGTCGATAGGCGTAGGAACTGTTACTATATATATGTTACAATCCGACAGGTCCTCCTGATTATAGGAAAGCAACAACCCTGTATTTGAAATAGTCGGTTCGTTTTTTTCTTTGATCAGCGTCTTCAGCATAGAAGATTCTACCTCGGCAGTTGCATCTACCCCGCTAAGTAATTCTCCTATTCTGTTCTTATTGATATCAAAACCTACCACCGGAAATTTGTGTGCAAATTCTATTGCTAACGGAAGACCTACATATCCCAACCCGATAATGGCAATTTTCTTATTTTCTAAATTCATTGTATGATTTGCTTATTATATAACCCTTTGCATGAGATGAAAATTCTGGTAACCCTCGGGTTACTTTGCAACTGACCTCTTATTGCTTTCACCCATCAGATTTGAAAACAGCCTCCTGAAAACCAGTATAGCAATAATTAAAATACCTCCAACTGTTCCACCGATCATCAGGTATTTTTTTCTCCCAGCTCTGTCTTTGAATAAAGGGAACATGGGCCTGTCTATTACCTGTATCAATGGTGTTTCTTTTCGGAGATTGGCCTTGGCAACTTCTAGGTTAACGATCAGTTGTGTAAGTAATGCAGAATTTGCCTGAACATCAATTTGTTCTTTAGCGGATGGAACCCGGTTTATGTTTAATGCCGGGTTCAGGTTATAAGTTTGGTCATTGGCAATAGCAACACCGGTCATGGCTGCATTCAATTCTCCTCGAATTGAATCGGTTTGCTTTTCAAGTGTGGCCACACTGAGTTTGGCTTTTTTACTCTTGGTTTCAACATAAAACTCAGAAACTTCCTGTACAATATTTTCTGTAAAATTTTTGGCAAACAGTTCATCCTTGTCTTTCATTTGAACCACCATAATGCTTACCTTTTTATCTTTGGGAGCAATAGATAGTCCCCCCCCTATTATTGATGAATAGATTATTTCAAGAACACTATCCTGTTGACGTGTATAATTTTCCCTTGAAACATTAGGTAAGAATTTCAACATCTCTAATTCCGGATTTGGCTTCTCTGGGTTTTTCCACTTGGTATCTATATAATACTGGGCATATGAAGTGGTTTTCCCGTTTACAGTTAATGGATTTAATAAAGCCTTTTCAACGATCGTTCTTGACTTCATTAGTTCCATCAGATTGTTGCCAGTAAAAATTCCACCGGCAGAACCTGCTCCTACATCAAATCCAAACTGGCTTGCTAGACCCAACGCGCCACCAAAACCGGTACTGGCACCTTTGTCTTCTTCCAAAACAAAAGTGAGTGCCGCTGTATAAACAGGTTTTTGAATATAAGCGTACCAAAATCCAAGACCTCCACCAATGAGGCCAACCGAGACTATCAAAATCCACTTTGTTGTTAAATATAAAAACCAATCCTTCACCACTAAAATGATCTCACGCAGCGTGATCTCATCATCTTCTTGCATGTTTTTATGTTTTAACTGCTCTTCTGTCATTGAAATACCTTTATAGTTCTTAATCGGTTACAATCTTAGTATGGCAATTACAACTCCGGCCAGACTTGCCAATGCACTTGAGATTCCAATAATTTCTCCGGTGCTAGCTCCTTTCTTTTCTATTTTCTTAGGCACTACCAATTCGCTTCCGGGCAATATTTTTGGATAAAATTTGAAAAAGAGGAAATGTTTAGTAGTTGCTGCTTTACCATTGGCATACACCACATAAGCTTTTTTACGCCATGCATCCCCATTAAACCCGCCCGCCTCATTTATATAATCTTTCATGTTATTGTTTTTCTGATAGGGCACCTGTGTAACCAATAGCACAGAGCCACTGATTTTAACCTGACCATCAAACTTAGGAATAAACAATTCATCTCCTGACCGAACAACTAGGTCTTCAATTGAACCAGGTTCTTTTAAAATCAAAGGCAGATCTAGCGGAATTTGGTCAAAATTTCTTGTAATCTCATTAGCAATATTTGAAGAAGTATCGTTTATATTCTTTTGGAGTTTTTTTGCAACTTCCTCCGATTTCAGTTTTTCCTCCAGAGTTTTATACCTTTTCAGATAGGCACCTTCCGGGTAAGCATCGGGTGTATAACCACCTGATCTTTTCAATAAGTCACTAACTCTTTCATTTCTACTACTCAGAGCATAAGGCCCTGGATATTGAACCTGTCCTGCAACTGTAATAGTTTCGGGTATTGTGTACCCCGCTTTGCGTCGTATAGTAATAACATCAAAAGCCTGTAAAGAAATATTAGCAGCGGAGGAAGTAAGATCTCCATCAATTTCAGTGTAGAGAATGCTACTGGCGCGATTATCTGTAGCTGACAAAGAATCTCGCTTAATTAAACGTGCTACTTCGATATTTTTATAAGCCGCATCTGTAAATCCACCGGCTTGAAGTATTAGATCTTTTAATGTTAGATTATCAACATAATCATACTTTCCAGGAAGTCGTACCTCACCCTGTATGGTAACTTTAAAAGAGTCACGGAGGTCCAAGACAGAACTAATCAACACTTCATCCTCTCTCTGTAAAAGTTCATTACTTGTAGGGTCATTTGCCAATGCTTTTTTGATATCAAAAGCAATAATAGATCTTGATAAATCTTCCTGTAATCGAATAATCTGACCACGACCAGTAAAAGCGTCTTCCTTCAACCCATCTGCTTTCCTTATCAGATCTGCCACACGTAAGCCATTTGTTAGCTGATACACATCCGGTCTGAATACAGCACCAGTGATACGAACTCTGTTTTGAAAACGATTTAAGATTTTGGATGCAATAAATACATCACCACTTTGAGGCTGGTAAGTATTGAAAGAGGTTGATTCTAAGTCTTGAACTTTTCTTTCCTTTTCACTTCGTTGAAAAATTTTCACGGATGCCTGATAAGCTGTATCAGTAAATCCTGAAGCAAATTCCAAAATTTCAGCAAAACTTTCCCCCGGTAATACTTCAAAAATACCAGGACGTTTTACTTGACCCTGAAGTTCGACCCTCTTTTTGTAAGCAGGTATGCGAATAACATCATTGTCTTTCAAGCCTATGTTATCAGATTGATCGCCATGTAACAAAAGCCGGTATAAGTCAATTTTCCGTTCTACTTTGTTGTTCCTAACCAATTCAATCTCCCTGAAACTACCAAACGCAGTAGGCCCCCCTGCCACATACAATGCATTAAATACTGTTGATAAAGAAGATAGATTATAGTTATTAGGATAAAAGCTACCAATAACGGTTACCTTGATACTTCGAATTTTACTCAGCGTAACAGACAATTTAGTGTTGCCGGATCTAAGTGAGGAATAGACTGTATTAGCCATAACAGAACGCATTTTTTGCGTTGCCGCTTCAATCGTCAACCCTGCCACTTTTACTTGTCCTACATTGGGAATAGAAATAGTACCTTCTGAAGAAACTAATAAATCACCGTTATATTCTTGGATACCGTATAATGAAACTGATACCTGATCATCTGGCCCGAGTATATAATTCATTGGGGTAGCCAGTTTCATATTTGGTTCAAAATTGGGTGATACGGAGGTGTACAATTCAGAACCAAAGATTAAAGGATCAATAAGGGGTCTCGGCGGTTTTTCTTTGTATCTCTCTGTATCCAAGGAATCAGAACTGTTGTTGATTCTTTCTGCTGATTGATTATTGACTCCTGATTTTAGTTTCCCAGTACCTGAACTCGAATTTGCACTTGATGCTCCCAATCTTTGTTTCAATTTAGAAAATTCGCTAGCTGACATCCCTTTAGACAAAGCCATTTGCTCAGCTTGGTCAATAGACATGCCTGCGCTGGTTAATTGCGTTTTTAGTTTGATTATATCTGCGTCGCTTAGCTGGTCAACTTTTATCTGGCTTAGATCTTTACCCTTTAGAATATCCTGAGCAAATACTGTACTACCATAAAAAAACAAACAAAATAAAAAGAAGAGGATTTTTATTAAAGTATTTTTTTTCATCTGATAAATAATATAGTCTAATAAAAGTTACTTACTATAAAGAGTTATGTAATTGAAACAAAAGAATAGAACTGAGCTGAATGATCGCTTGGAAAAATATACTATTGGAAAAAAAATTAAACCCTAAGCAGTTTTTACTGAAAAGAAATGGTTGAGAAATTAATTAAATTATTTATCAAGATAAATTTTAACCGAGCAGATCCATCATTACCCCCATAGTCCCTTGATCTTGTTGGTGGAATTCGTTGGTGGCAAATAAACCTACTCTAATCTTTTTACCTATTATTGGCTCTACTTTTTCAATCAATTGATATAAGTATGTCTTATCAATATCACCCACCAATACTAAATCTACAAACATTGAATTTTTGCCTTGGGCCAAGTCCCCTGTTAAATATACTTTTTCAACATTTCCCAATTTATGTATTATCTGCTCTACAATTTTGTCAAGGCCCACATATTGGAGTATAATCCCTCTAAGTGATGAATATAATGGATGAGTTGTATTTACTCTATATTGTTTTAAATTAGTTTTAGTTTCTTCTTCCTCAACCTCAATCAAGTGAATATGATGTAGCTTATTCAGTTCAAGTCTTACTGTATTACTACTAACCCCTAAATCTTTCTCTAGACCGCGTAAATATACTCTACTGGCAGGATTGAGGAGTAGCTTAGTCAATAACTGTAATCTGATTTTTCCCGAGAGTAAATTATTTAACATCAAAATGAAGAGGGATTTTTACGCTGCATGCATGGCTATGCCTATCTAACTCACATATTGAGTAGAATACAACTCATAAACGAGTAGCTAAAGTAGAAACTATTTCGATTCGAAGCAAATAATATATTTCCAAAAAAAATATTCTCTATCAACCAAGTAATTGAAGTTAACCAATACACCTGTAGCGAAAAACCAAATGAACTATTGAAAGAAGTTACTATTAAAAATAGCAACTTGCTCAACTAAGTACCAGAAAGCGGGCAAATATAAGTAATAGAGACGTACCAAGATTGATAGCTGGCTTATAATATTTTGTCATAAAGATTTCCTGAGTACAATAACAACTGAGAAAATCAAAAAGATAGCATGTTTACATCAATTACCTATAGCTTTATCCAGCTTTTGAAAATCAGAATTATGACTTAAAAACTCAGGAACCATTTTTTTCATCATGGAAACTAGTTCAAGTTCACTTTTATTTTGACGGGCAATGGATATCAGAAAATCAAAATCTTTATCGAAATCAGGCTTGGTTTTATCTTGGCTTCCCACAATCATAATTTTTTGGTGGTGAGTCGGTAATAGACTTTCACTATCCGTCCATAACTCCTCATACAGTTTTTCACCGGGTCGCAACCCAGAAAAAATGATATCAATATCGGTACCAGGCACCATATTGTACAAACGAATCATCTTTTTAGCTAATTCAGCAATTGCCACCGGCTCGCCCATATCAAAAACAAAAATTTCTCCACCTTTACCCATAGATCCGGCTTCTAAAACTAGTTGGCACGATTCTGGAATTGTCATAAAATACCTGGTAATTCCGGGATGTGTGACAGTAACGGGACCTCCTTTTTCTATCTGTTCTTTAAAAATACTAACAACAGATCCATTGGTTCCCAAAACGTTACCAAATCTTGTTATGATAAAGCGAGTATTCTCATTTTCCAATGTATCACCAGAGTTGATGCTGTTTATTTGTAAGGATTCTCTTTTATGTAAATGCTGTATGTATACCTCCGCAAGTCTTTTGGAAGTGCCCATAATATTAGAAGGATTCACTGCTTTGTCAGTAGAGACCATCACAAATCTCTTTACCCTGAATTCAATAGAAAGATCTGCAACAATTTTAGTTCCAAACGAATTGTTCAAAATTGCTTCTGATGGAGATATTTCCATCATGGGTACATGTTTGTATGCAGCTGCATGGTATACAAAATCAGGGTGAAATTTTTTAAATAATTCACGCATTCTCTCTTTGTTGGTAACATCAGAAAGAAAAGGTACACATACAGTACGTGATTTATTTAGAATTTGTAATTCTAGCTCAAGATGGTGTAATGGTGTCTCAGCCTGATCGCATAAAATGATGGTTTGCGGTTCATACTTCAAAAGCTGTCTAACCAATTCACTTCCGATAGACCCAGCCGCTCCCGTTACCAAAATGCATGTATTTTTTATTTGTGCCGCTAATTCAAGATTATTAAGCTTTATAGGATCACGCTCCAAGAGGCTTTCAATTTTGATGGCTTGCAATTGCCGTGCAGAAAACTGCCCTTTAATCCAGTTTTCAACTGGAGGTACATTGAGCACCTGAATATTGTGATTAAGACAAACATCTACAACCTCTTTCCTCTGTAAGGAAGAAAGAGAAAAGTCTGCTATTATCACCTCATCGATTGTGTCGCCACTAATTATTTTCTCTAAATCATCAGGATGGTAAATACGAATGCCATCAACTACTTTTCTAACCTTTCGAACATCACTATCAATAAAAGCAATAAAACGTATGTTTGAACTATAATCATTCTCCAGTACACGTTTTGTAGCAAAAGCCGCTTCACCTGCTCCATAAATGATTACATTTTTTTTATCGGTTTCAATATATTGCCAGTGATTGATGACTGATTTAGCAACCATTCTGTATGAAACAAGGAAAAGGGTAGCAAAAACCAAATTAAGAATAAGTATTACTGCTGAAAAATAAAAGCCGACTCCGAAAAAAGTACTAAAAAGACTAAAAAAGAATAAGAAAGCAGAAGTTGCTATAACAGAAGAGCAGACCCGCAAAATATCTTGAAATCCAGCATACCGAATAATCCCATCATATGTTTTAAATACTGTGAAACTAATGGCTGACAATAAAAGTAGTACAAGGATATTGCCACTTAAAGTGTGTAAATCGACTGATGATAATGAAAGATTTCCTTTAATAAAATGAGCAACTAGAAAAGCGAAATAACTTATTAAGAGATCAATAATAAAGATAACCCATTTAGGTACTATGTTTAGTTTTTTGATCATACTGTAATTTATATAAGGGTAGTATTTTCTTTAAATATTTTGTCTGCCAGATTAATTAGTTTATCACGGTTGAACTCTTTTTCAAAATACAACAAGGCATTTTCAGCAAACTTAGCCCTTTCTTGAGTTGTTAAGTAATAGAATTTTAAGACATTCTCTGCTAATCCAATTGCATCCTCCGCCCCTGATGTCAATCCGCATTGAGCATCTTCAATAATCTTTTTTCCCTCACCATCTAGAGATCCAATAATAGGTTTTGCACAAGCCAGATATGACTGCAATTTAGATGGGATTGTAATCGAAAAGATGAAATCTTTTTTTAATGAAATTAATAGGGCATCTGCTTTTGCAAAAAAATCTGGCATCATTTCTGGTTCGAATGAACCAATAAACCGGATAACATCATTGAGTCCCATTTTGGTTACCAATTGTTCAATTGCATCCCTCTTACGCCCATCTCCAATAATTATCCAATGAATCTTTCTTTCTTTTTCAACTACAATTTTTGCAGCTTCTACAATTGTCTCAAAACTTTGCGCCTCTCCTATATTACCTGCAAATACAATATTCATCCCTTCGGAGAAATATTGATTTAAAGCTGGAGAAGGTGTTACTTTTTTATAAAAGGCATCTGTGGAATTAGGTAGATAAAAAATTTTATTTGATTGAACGTTTCTGTCTTTCAAAAATTCCTTGAAAGCCCTTGATTGAATCAGTATATAATCAGACTTCGTATAAATCCATTCAGTAATCTTAGATAACACATTGATAACAGAGCGATTTTTGATGTTTGTTATGGCTGTAACAGATTCGGGCCATAAGTCCTGTATGTACAAAAACATTTTCTTTTTACATTTCCATTTGTACACAATTGCGGGTAATGCTGCGGTTACAGGCGATTGTTGATATGCAATAATTACATCACAATCAATTTTCTTAAAAAACGCCATTATAGACCCAAAAAAAGCAAAAGATATGTAATTTAAAAACAATAGAAATCCGCTATCCCTCCCTCTGGGGATAAGCGGAGATCTGAAAATACTTATACCATTCCAGATTTGATTAGATCTTCCAAAAAACGAATATCCAGCAAAAAAAGTACCAACTGGATAATTTGGCTTACCGGTAAATACAATAACGTCGTGACCTTTTTCTTTTAACCCAAGAACAAAATCATTTACCCTGAACTTCTCAGGCCAAAAATATTGTGTAACAACTAATATTTTCATTTATTAAAATAATAATTAGGATACATGCCCGCATGTTCATCTAACCATATCCGCATCTCATCAATTATGTTTTCGTAACTATTAATGTCAAATGGCGAATCCCCTTTTAAAAGTGTTTTATTTGTAACATAGTTCTCAAATGGTTCGATACTTACAGATTCACGTTTAAATACTTTCTTAAACAGGCAAATTAAATCGTGTTTAGAGATTGAATTTCCATTAACCAAATGATGGAGACCGGAAATTTCATTTTCTATAGCGTGATGGATACATTTTGCCAATGTAATAGTTGATATCCCCGTCCACAAGGCATTTGTATAACCTTTCAAAGAACCAGATTGCTGCATAAACCAATCAAATAAACCTATTCCATTTGTTTTCAATTCAGGCCCAATAATAGAAGTCCGCAGTGTAAGATGATTACCGTAAAGTACCTCACCTAGAGCTTTTGACCTTGCATAAAATCCCTCCCCATCTGGTAAATCATTTTTTTGATAACTTCCTCTTTTACCACTAAAAACACAATCTGTACTCAAATGAATTACTTTATACCCCTGCTCTAATCCAAGCCTAGCTAGTAGATGAGGTAAATAACTATTAATTAAAACTGCTTTATCAGGATTTAATTCTGCATCCATGTTAAGTATACCTGTGCAGTTGATTACAATAGAAGGTTTATCCCTTTGTATAATTTTCCTTAATTGATCAAATTCTGTAACATCTATCTGATAAGTTGATTGAAAAAAATCATTAGATCGCGAAATATCGGATATAGCATATTTTTGAAGTTTCTTGAGATAGTAATACAATACATGTCCGGCCATTCCCTTTGAGCCTATTATGAGGATTTTTTTCATTTATCCCAAATAACCTTGTTAATAATAGATGTATAACTTTGTATTATACGGATTACCCTGCTAGATGTATCACTTATGGTGTATTCTACCGGCAATTTTTTTGCTTGATTTTTTTCTTGATTATATTTTACAAGATGGATGGCTTGAAGTACCTCATTTTCTGTAATACCACCCAGGACGATTGTACCGGCATCAACAGCTTCAGGCCTTTCGGTGCTTGTTCTGATACTAACCGCATCAAAGTTCATCATGGCAGACTCCTCACTAATGGTACCGCTATCAGACAGTACAATAAAAGCATCCACTTGCAGTTTCACATAATCAAAAAAACCAAGTGGTGGGACATTGATTACTAAATGATGAAACTGAATTCCACTCTCTTCAATTCTTTTCTTTGTTCTTGGGTGAGTTGAAAAAATCACCGGCATATTATATTTTTCAGCTACTTTATTTAATGAATGAGCCAAAACTGAAAAATGGTCTTTAACATCGGTATTCTCTTCACGATGTACACTTACAACAATATACTTATTTTTTTCTATGTTCAGTTTCGTAAGCACACCACTTGAATGGATCTGAACATCATATTTTTGAAGCACTTCCCAAAGCGGAGATCCGGTGACAAAAATATGATCCTTTCTAAAGCCCTCACTAAGTAAATAACGACGACTATGTTCCGTATAGCAAAGATTAACATCACTAATATGGTCTGAAATTTTACGATTGATTTCTTCAGGAACGTTTTGATCAAAACATCTATTTCCAGCTTCCATATGAAATATGGGAATTTTCAAGCGCTTAGCAGCAACTGTGCATAAAACACTATTTGTGTCTCCTAAAACCAAAAGTGCATCTGGCTTTTCAGTTAAAAATATCTCGTATGACTTAGAAATAATATTTCCAATTGTTTCACCTAAGTGTTTCCCTGCGACATTTAAAAAATAATCTGGCTTGCGCAATTCCAGATCATTAAAAAAAACATCATTGAGGTTGGTATCATAGTTCTGTCCAGTATGGACCAGAACGTGATCAAAGAAAATATCACATTTTTTAATACATTCCGATAGTCGAATAATTTCGGGCCGGGTACCCAATACAGTTATAATCTTCAGTTTTTTCATTTTACCTCTATATTATTTTTTATGAAATCTAACTGTAGAAGCAACTCTTTTAATTCAGGGCTACTCAATTTTTTTGTATTATGAGAATGGTAACCGTCTGGATATGAATCTAAAGGATTTTTTTTAACTCCATTTATTGTATAGCTAAGATCATTATGTGAAGGGACAACTCTAATGAAATTTCCCATATCTTCTGCGTTAGCAGACTCCTCTTTTGTAACAAGTGTTTCGTGTGTCTTATCACCATTTCTAGTGCCAGTGATTTGAATGTTACTCTGGCCCTTATAAATATCTAATAAGATGGACGCTAGTTGACCAATAGTTGCAGAAGGAGCCTTCTGCACAAATATATCTCCCGACCTTCCATGCTCAAATGAAAATAACACAAGTTCAACTGCTTCATCAATCGACATCATAAAACGTGTCATTTCAGGGTCAGTAACTGTAATTTCACGACCCTGTTTAATCTGTGAAACGAATAGTGGAATTACTGATCCACGACTTGCCAAAACATTTCCGTAACGTGCGCACGTAATAATCGTATTTGTACTCATTCTAGACCTGGCTATGATTATTTTTTCCATCATAGCTTTGGAGATTCCCATGGCACTAATAGGGTAAACAGATTTATCAGTACTTAAACAAACCACTTTTTCAACAGAATAAAAAATAGCTTTCTCAAGAACATGATCGGTACCAAGAATATTTGTTTTTACTGCTTCCATAGGAAAAAATTCATTGGAAGGAATTTGTTTTAAAGCAGCAGCATGAAAAATATAATTGCATCCCTGAATCGCATAATCTAAGCTATCCTTATCTCTAACATCTCCAATAAAATACCTGATTCGGGAATCTGCAAAATCAAAACGCATATCATGCTGCTTTTTTTCATCCCGACTGAATATTCTAATTTCTTTAATATCCGTTTGTAATAATCGCTTCAGAACAGCTGTACCAAAAGAGCCAGTTCCACCTGTAAGTAAAATAATTTTATCAGAAAACATAAGTATCAAATAAATGGTTAGTTATCATATTTACTAATATAACCGTTATTAAGCAAGTTTACAAGCTTATCAATTTCATTTTTACATATAATACCAGAATATGCAATGTCTGAAGTAGTAAATGTATTTGATACCTTCTTGGCGATATCTTCTGAAGATAACGGATCAAAGGAAATAACAGGACATACAACATCTAATACATAAGGTAAGTTTGGAGCAATTACCACACAACCATGTGCTGCTGCTTCAATTAAAGGCAAACCAAAGCTTTCTACCAGTGATGGAAATACCAGAAATTTACATTCAAGATATAACCCTGCAAGTTTCTCAGATGTACAAAATCCATGGTTAATTATTTTAAGACCCATTAAATTTAATGCGTTTATTTTTTTTACTATTATTTCAAATCTCTCCGGCACAGTTAGATGCAATTCAGGTGTTAACTGATACTTTTCTTTTAGTATCAGCCATGCATCCAGTAAAGTATCATGATTTTTTTGCGGTACCCCATCTGCCACATAGATGAATTTTGTTCTATCATGTATTCCGGGAGAAACCGGGGTACTGGGTTCTGGGAAAAAAGGGATTGTGTGAATTTGTGATTGTAGTACCCCAATAGCATTCCGAAGTTTTACTTTCATCGATGGCGTTTGTACCACCCACTGATATGTTTGCTTATTTAGAAAACGGATATAATATTTTTTTAAGATAAATTTTATTTTGTCTAGAACGGGATACAAATTCCGATCGGCAAAGCTTGTCAGCAGCAATACATTTTGCATAAAAACAAATACGCGAATGTTTCTTAAAGGTATCGGTGGAGGCACATTGGCAAAACAAAAAACTGTGTCAATGTCTTGGGGAAGTTTCCTATAAAATTTTTTCCTGCTACGCTCACCTCGCTCAATAAAAAAAAATCGAACCCCTGCTATCATGTTTGCAGCTTTTGATTCCAATCGCTTATCCAGTAACAAATAAAGGGACCTTCCTTCTTTTTTTAGCTCAGCAACCAAGTATTCGAATAATACCTTACCTCCGCTTTCATGAATATATACAGCATCAATTAAGAGCATAGGATCTCTTTATTTCTGTAAGGTTAGAAATGTATGTGATGCTAAAAGACCCGAGAACATTCCAAACGTTGCCTTATTGATCAGGTTACTTTTTGAGGGGTTTTGAATTACCCATTCAGCCTTGGCCACCTGAAACCCATTATCTTCCATCATAGCTACAATGGATGTTTTTGTGAAAAATCGTAAATGCGTATAATCCAGAATCCCCCATGACATATATTTCCATTCATCCTTGCACACCAGCTTGTACACAATTTTCCAATGCCGCACATTGGGAACTGTAATAAGTATTTTTCCTCCCGGTTTTACAACCTGCATTAACTTTCCAATAGCGACTACCGGATTTACCAGATGTTCCAGTACATCACCCATGATTACTACGTCAAACTTATTTTTTTCATAAGGAAGTTCCATGGTTTCTACATTCGCCCTGATTACCTCATCGAGGTTTTCTTTAGCAATTTCATATGCTTCCTGATTGATCTCAATCCCATATACCTGACACTGCTGATGCGTTCTAAAGTATTTACCGAGTACTCCCGTTCCACAACCCACATCAAGTATAGAAAGACCAGCGCCTTTAACTGCATTCTTGAAAATTTCCCGTTCCAATGAGAAATAATCAGCCTGCTTATTTAAATACATTTCTTCTACAATATCAATATGCATGGTATCGTTTTAAGTATCACTTAATTTTTTCAGCAAACCGATCGCTAAAAATGGGTTTCCATTCGGGGTTATTATCAGGAAAAACCCGCTCCCAATTTTGATCATTTACAGTATAAATTCGGGGTTTAATTTTGTCAGGGTAGGCGATTTGATCGATAATAAATCCTGCATCAATTACCGGACAATTCAATTCTTTCAACTGATAAAGAACATTGGCAGCACCTACACCCGCCCCTACTATACATAAATTATAATCTGTACTCTGTAGCGCTATAGAATCGTTCATAGAAGACCCGGGCGAAATGGCTATAAAGTCAACAGATATCGCTCCTAATTTTTTCAAGTTCTCAATCAAAGGTGGCGTACGATCTGGCTGGTCTGATGAAACCACCAATATTTTTCTGTTTTTAAAAATTCGTTCTTTCTCGTAACCGTTTAGTAGTGCATACACAAAATAGATATGTCCGTAATTATCTGAATTCAGATATACCCCATGTTTATTCAACCATGTGAGATAGGCCTTCTGATAAGCTATTGCATACGCACCACGATCTGCAAAATACATACATAATACTCCGTTGTCAGCTATCCATTTCATGGCTTCTGCAAATTTTTTACGAAGCCTAGGTAAAGTCCACTGCTTGTATGTTTCATAACCATGGCCTGGCACTCCACTACTATAGAATAGCGATTGAA
Organism: Sediminibacterium sp.; assembly: GCA_965283715.1. Classification (GTDB taxonomy): domain Bacteria; phylum Bacteroidota; class Bacteroidia; order Chitinophagales; family Chitinophagaceae; genus Sediminibacterium. The sequence goes on from CBDIPL010000004.1 coordinate 275,254, forward strand.
AATATGCAATGCGATATACCCTGCTCACAAAAAAACGAAGCTTAACCTTGAATGATCCTTTGGGTGCTCCCATTTTTCCTGTCACAAAACCGATTTCACCATGGCTTGATCTGAATACAGGGAACTTTTTTCCATTATCAAGGGCATCAAAAAAACGTATCCTAAAGTTTTCATACCATTCGCTAACAGGAATGTTATCAGGTGGAAAAACAATATGCTTATCTACAAACATTTCCTGCTTAGCAAACCCCGGTAATGATAGGGGCTGGGGATGATCAAAGATTGTTGAATTATCCATTCAATAGTTATCCTTTATTTTTAAAATACCTCTTTACATCACTAATCACCAAGTGCGTTCGTTGATCAATACCCTTCTTAATTAAATGATAAGGAGAATCAAACATAAGCGAATCCGGCATCATGTATGTTTCCGGCGTACTGATAATGTTTAATGGAGCTGATTGCAATCCATTTACCACTTGCTTAATTTGTTGTTGTGTATTCTTGAAAGAACTGGCTTGATAAGGTGGAAAAGTAATTAACAGAATAGCTTTTTTTTCCTGAAGTCTTTTTTGAAAATCAACCAATAAGCCAATTGCTTTCTGATTATAGTTGCCTGTAAATTCTCTTGTTGCTATTGGTTTTCTACTTGGCAAACTCCAATGAGAAACATGATCTCCATATTTATTAAAGGAACCACGCATGTAATTTCCATCTACATTCACTTGCGGCTTTGTAAAATATTTCCAAACCTTACATCTGCCGAATGCATAGCCCGGTGTATACCTTACTAAATTGAACCATTGTTCCACAGATAACTTTTGCAAGTTACTTGGAGATACTTCAAAGTCAATAACAGGGCATGGATAGCCCCCATATAGTAACCTGCCAAAAAACTGTTCATACTCAATAGAGAGTAATATTATATCATCTCTTTTAACATAGCTAAGTGTATTCTCTATCATGCCCGCTAATCCTATATTGCAATCAAGTCCGGTATTAACCGGATTCATTTTCAATGAGTCGAGAAATTCTTGGCTGTTCATACTTAACGCAAGATTAGAACCGCCGACAAGAATAATACGTTTTGGGTTTGTATTCGCTAACAAAGCGTCTTTATCAAGCCGGGCAAACAGATAGGTAGCTGATGCACCCGGATAAGCCGGCAATAGTATACCCACAAATATGAAAACAACCGGTATTACAAGAAAAATAGCAATCTTCTTTAAAAAACCCTTCACAACCATTAGAATTTAAAATAGATAAAAGCCTGCTGCTTGGCGCCAAATAAGTAAATCACCAGTAATAAACCATAGTATACCATCCAACGAACAAACTGTGGCAATTGAAACTGTAATGGATGCTCTTTATGGCGTTGTATCCATTCTATCAACACAAATATGCAAACGAGGATTACAGTTGTAAAAGGAAGCAGTTGAGGTTGTTGAAAAAAAGATGTTGTGAAAATACCCTTCAAATAAACAAAGGCTTCGTGTATCGTACCCGATCTGAAAAATATCCATGCAATAACGGTTAACAGGAATGTAAAGCTGATCTGTAAAAACTCTTTGCCTGAAGGGAAAAAACTTGTTGATGCTACTGTGTTAATATGTATTCTGTTCTTATTTACTAATAAAACCGGTAAAAAATAAACAGCGTTAATAAATCCCCAAGCAAGAAAAGTCCAATTGGCTCCATGCCAGAAACCACTTAATAAGAAAATGATAAACACATTTCTGATGACAACTACTTTACCTGCTTTACTACCACCAAGCGGTATGTACACGTAATCCCTGAACCATGACGAAAGCGACATATGCCAACGCCGCCAAAATTCAGCTATATCTCTAGAGAAATAAGGAAAAGAAAAGTTTCGTAAAAGAGAAATTCCAAAAAGTTTTGCAGTGCCTATGGCAATATCAGAATACCCTGAAAAATCGCAATAAATCTGAAAAGCAAAAAGTACTGCTGCCAATGCAAGCGTACTTCCGGAAAAACTACCGGGATCAGCGAATACCATATTTACATAAATGGCACATGAATCGGCTATGACAATTTTCTTTACCAGCCCCCATAAAATCTGACGCATCCCGTCAATTGCGTTGGCCTGATTAAACACCCTTGGCTGTTTAATTTGAGGTAAAAGATGTGTAGCTCTTTCAATGGGTCCCGCCACCAGCAACGGAAAAAAGGAAACAAAAACAGAATAATTTACAAAATTATATTCCGGTTCAATTTTTTTATGATAAACATCAACCACATAAGAAATTCCATGAAACGTATAAAAGGAAATGCCTACCGGTAATATAACAGAAATGGTGAGGTCATTCAAATGCATTCCCAAACCGGCTAATAGATCTTGAAATGATTCGATAAAAAAATTATAATACTTAAATACGCCCAACAAGCCAAGGTTAATACCAATGCTTAACCAAAACCAGTATTTTCTGCTTTTATCATTTTGTGATCTGTGAATTTGAATACCTGACACATAATCCAGTAATGTAGAAAAAGCCAGTAAAAATAGAAAACGATAGTCCCAAAAACCATAAAATACATACCCTGCAATCAGTAATAATCCATTTTGTAAGCGAATCTTATTGGGCACAACAAACCAATAGAGTATAAATACGATTGGCAGGAAGATCGCAAATGAAATTGAATTAAATAGCAAAAGTGAAGGTTAGTTTACTGGTGTTCTCTGTTTTTAGGATAAAGGCTGTCTTTTATATTCCAGAGAATACTTTTGGCAAGTAAATAATTATTATAAAAAAAACCATTTCTAACGACCCGATTGTTTCCAGGATTCTGTGATTTATAAAAAGGATTATAAATCTGGTAAATAAACGAAAAGAACATCCGGGCAACTCCTGTAAAACCTAGATTTTTACGGGCATACAAAAAAGCATTTCGATAAACATACCATGAAGTTATTTTGTCATTAGAAGAAGACCCTTCGGAAAAATGAATAACAGGCAGGTCTGAATTATATATATGATAGCCAGCTTTAATGGTTCTTGTGTAATAATCATTATCCTCACCATACATAAAATAGGATTCATCCATGTAGCCAATGTGATCAATCAATCGAGAGGTAATCACAAAGAAAAAGCCGAGTATTTCGTCAACCTGCTTAATGGAAGCTGGATCGTATGCTGCAAATGAAAAATTTTGGGCGAGTTGTTTATCATTGGGAGAAATATCACTAAATCCCAACAATCCAAAACGAGTGTCTGATTCTGATAAAAAGTGTAACACCTTTTTCAAAGATGCAAAGAGTCCCTCTGGAATAACGATATCATTATTAGCTATAATCAGGTAATCGAATTTTTTTTGCAGCATGGCATACCTGATACCATTATTAACATTGGCAGCAAAGCCATGGTTATTTGTTTGATTAACTGTATACCTACAAGATAATTCTTCTAAAAAAGCAACAGAATTATCGGTAGATTGATCATCGGTTATGCATATATCAATATCGTGTTGTTTGCATTGCGATAATAATGAGGGAAGATATAAAGGAAGGAACTTCATCCCGTTATAATTAATCACCAACAAACAAATGTTCATGAAAATCTAGTATTATACTTTTTTCGTAAAAAATTCTGTACTGGCATTTCAAAAAAATGATATAAGGAGAATCCCATTAAGAGTGTAAGGGTTACATACCCTAGAAAAAAATAAGTATTATTAAAAAACAAAACACCCTTGTTAAAAAATAACTGAATCAACACCAATTGAATGGGGAAGTGGATCATGTAAATAGCATAAGTCATGTTGCCCAACTGACGCAAAAATGCAGTAACCTTCGTACCCTGCTTTGAAAAAACACCCGCAAAAAGTACAACCATTGCCGATGCGATCAGCAATTTAGTAAAACAGTCAAATATCCGTATAACATATTCATTAACCGGAAGTAAAGGCGTAGCGTATTTAACGGATAATAATATCGCAATGCTGGAAATTAAAATTGCAAATATTGGCATCGTTATCCGGTGCATATGCTGTATTAATAAGCACCCGGCAAAAAAATAAAGCAAGCATTCATAAAAAGGGCTCAAAATGCCTAACGAATAACAGGCAAAGAAAAATATGACTAGAATGTACAGATTAGCTTTTCTATTAGAAGATTGTATAACAGCAAAAAAGAAAAAAACAATGTATACAAATAACTCAGCAGATACGCTCCAGAAAGGACCATTAAATGACAGGCCAAATTTAGCGTTCCAAAAATTGATCATAAAAACATTCAATACAAAATGGAGTGCATCATGGTTACTATAAACAAATGTGGTATGAAAGGTTTTCTGGTAACTAAGCTGAAGAAAAGCAACAGCAATGAGTGTAATAAAATGAAGTGGATATAAACGGGAAAAACGGAGAAACAAAAAACGGGCAATAGAAATTTTCTTATCACTTATTGCCTGGAGATAAAAATGATAAAAAATAATTCCCGATACCATCCAAAATATTTCAACCGCAAACCCACCATACTTGTAAATTAATGACAGTAAAAATTGAAAAGGTAATGCTGTTGCTGCAGTATGATTTCCAGTACCAAATGGTAAAAGGAAATGAGGAAAATGAACAATGAGAATGGAGATTGCCAGCAGAAAACGCAATACATCCAGCCCGATCAGGTAGGCACTCTCCTGCTTTTTTTTCATTCAATGACCTGATTGATTAATTCTTTTAAATAAACAAAACGGGATTCCCAGCTACCATATACCATTGCTTTTTGGTAACCGGCAATACGTATGGTATCAGCCTTTTCTTTATTCGACTTAATTTTGTTTAATTGCCTGATGCACTCTGAAAAATTACGATAGGTAAGCAGTTCTTTGCCGGGTTCATAATACCTTGCCAACCCCTTAGAATATTGGGTGAGATAGAGGCCTCCATACAAGGGTACTTCAAAATCGCGTCCTTTAATGGTTGTGCAATTTTTAGTATATCCAATATTAGCAAACCCAAGTGTAACCGGTGCTTTTTGTATGGCCAGTTTCATCTCATCATAGGTCAGTTGTCCATTTTCCCAACCCGCTCCAAAGCATTGTACATCAAACCCAGCCTTTCTTAGTTTATTAATGAAATGAGCCCGCCAACCATATTTTGATCCTACAAACAGTACATAGAACGTAGGATCTACTGCAACTTGAAGTAACTCGTTTGGTATTTTATCATTAATCGGTAATGAACTCCAGAAAAAGCAAGGGCTGTTATAAAAATTATATCTGGGGATTGCTTCAGGCGACATTGTCAAATTAATATCTGCCATCTCCGACAGTTTACTAATGCCCACAGGTTGACCTTTTACTTTTCCTTTAAAATAAAGAAGATCATCCCAGCAAAAACTAACCACGAGCACATTCGGCCTGTTCATATGCCGCATAGACGCTTCGCTTATACTGAAATCAGAAGCATAGATAAAAATAAGTAGGTTAGCCTCTTCATCATAAAACTGATCAAAATCTCTAACCAAATCTGTATTTAACTTTTGATAATAAGTGTTCCATTTTTCTTGATCCGGAAAGAATTCTTTTGCATTGGGCCATGAAAAATGATGTGTTTCACCAAACTCAGACAAAGGATCTAAAAAAACAGTTTCCCAGTTACTGACAGAAAAGATGGCAAATACTTTTGTTTTCTTTGTTGTATGCCATGTAAACTTTTTGGCAAGTAGTTTATGTTTTACTAATTCAACCTGATTTTTTTGAGATCCGGCAAATCTGTAAAAAAGTATCGGTAGCTGTATTTGAAGTGATTGATACACTCCTTTCAGGAAAAGTATCATCCTAAAGTATCGATCAGGGTAAGCATATTTTTAACCGCCAGCTGCGGAGTTAGATTACTGGGTTTGATATCGCTATACAATTTATGAGGATTATTCATCAGCCCTAAAATATTAGTTTTGATGGCGGCTACATCGTTTGCCTGACAAACCAAGTGGCCATGGGAAAGCATCATATCTTCCAATTCCTCGTTCTTATACACCAATGCCAAAATTAATTTTCCGGTATGCAGATAATCGTAGGTTTTGAAAGGGATGGTACCAATACTTCTATCATCTGTATTCTGAATCAATAAAAGAACATCCGCCTGCATGGCTTTCCGGATAGCAATATCTCTGTTTACTAACCCATGTATTGTAATAATTGGAATGGGAAAGTCTTCTATCCGCTGCTTGATATCCGCATTCATATTTCCGTATAGATTAATCTCTAAACGATCTACTATTGAAACGCCATCTGAAACCAATTCTTGTATCGCTTCCATAATAGCATCCATATTACGCGTTTGATAAAGAGAACCGAGATACGTAATGTTTATGGAAGGATGATTTACTTGTTCTTTTAATGGAGTAAAACCGGTTTGTTCCTCTATTTTATTTGAACCAGGATACACAAAAAATATTTTTTTAGCTTGTTGTGGATACCTGTTCCGTGCATACTCCATTGCGCTGCGGGTGCAGTAAATAGTACAATCAGCAAACCTCACTATTAATTGTTCTACAAATTGTAATCCGGCATTGGATAATTTATTACGCCCAATATCTTTACCGCTTAAGGGGTCTTGTAATTCACACATCACCTTCTTCCCAAATAATTTTGCCAGAAGAATACCGCTTAGATGAGCACTTGCGGGTCCGCCGGTGGTGAAAACAAATGAACTCTGCCGAATTGTTTTTATACGAAACCCGGCTAAGAAAGATGTAAAGAACCAACTCCACCTTCCTTCGCCAGAACTTATGTGGATTTTCTTTAAGCCTTTATCTATGAGTTGCATCACATATAGATAAACATACCAGAAAGATTTTTGAATGGGAATGTTTCTTCTTTTACTTTCCTCATACTCAAATCCGGCGCCGTGCGGACTTAATGCCGGCACTTTAATATGTTTAATGTTAGGGTTGGTATGTGTAAAGCAGCAGGTTGCACTGATAACAGTTATGTGATAATTTTTATCAGCAAAGGCAAACATACGGTCGTCAATCCATTCAGCCTGGCAAGCCCCGGGCATATTGGTATAATAAGAAAAAACAAGAATAGATGGGTTCATGTATCAATATGCTTTAGCCGAATAAAACCAGTCAATGGTACTACGCAAGCCTGATTCAAGAGATATCTGTTTTTGTTTGTAATCGGGGATCAGTTCGACTATTTTTTCAATCACCAAACACTTGGAAGTAGCACCTACATATTTAGAAGTATCATATTGAATCAGCGCGGGATCGTAGCCAATGATTTTACAAATGGTTTCTGCAAAATAACGGATAGTGAACTCTTCTCCTGAACCAATATTAAAGATATCGTTTGTAGTTATATTGGTAACAAACAACATGGTGTTGATAAAATCCTGCACATGTACAATCTCTCTTTTCTGAAATCCATTTCCCCAGAGAACCACTGTTTCACCAAATTCCTTCGCCCGAATGATCTTTCGCATCAAATCAAAAATAAAATGCATTTGCCTTCCATCTGTATGGTATCCTGGACCATATAGCGTTGATGGTACAAAACATACCCATTGCAAACCATATTGCTTTTGTAAAGCCCGTGCTCCCTGAAAAAGCATACGCTTGGTCATGGCGTATGTATACAAACTTTCAATAGGCTCTCCATGCATATACATTGGTTCAACCAACGCTGAATCAGGGGCATACGCACAACTGGTACCCATGAATACCAGTTTGGCCTGTGGCTGATCTTTTTGCCACCATTCCAGTACATGTGTATTCAGTTTTTGATTAATGATCCATTGTTCACCGGGATGATACAAACAGAAATCCCCGGCCTGCGTCCACGCAGCCAGATGAAACAGCTGATCATATTTTTCAGAGGTAAAAAGCGACAAGCTTTGCGGATGCGTAAGATCACATTCTTTTGATGTAGGGGCAGTAACTATATGACCCAATGAACGGAGTGATGTACAAAGTGCGGTACCTAAGAATCCATTTCCTCCCGTAACAAATATTTTCATAGTGATTCTTTCGGATTAACCGGAAAATAAAATTCAACACCTTTTTCAATTAGGTGTTGGTTGTTTTTCAGGATTTCTTTTTTAAAATTCCACGCAAGTACATAATAGATATCAGGAATATCTGATACTTCTTCTTCGATTAAAATGGGAATATGCATACCGGGAGAATACAATCCTTTTCTAAGCGTATTTTTTTCGAGTAAACAATCAATCAGATCCGTACCTACTTTGAAATAGTTAAGCATGGTATTTCCTTTTACCGGCGCTCCCATACCAAATATTTTTTTTCCAGCCTGCTTAGCATTTTTCAAATAAGTAAGATTATCCTCACGCATCTGCTTTATCCGTTCACTGAATGCCTGATAGGCAGCTATACTATTACAGTTTGCATTTTTTTCATCCTCAATCAACTTAGTTAGTCGTTCTGTTTTTTGCCGAACACCGGGATGACCCACAAAGCCAATCATTTGTCCGCCATGCATTGGGGAAAGATAGGCATCGAACATTTCCAGATCATATTTACCCAGTAATACCTGAATGGTTTCAAGGGTATAATATAAAAGATGTTCGTGGTAAATCTGATCAAACGCATCATTCTCCATGATACTTTTCATGTAAAGAAACTGTACTACAAAAACACCCTCAGCATCTAAACCAAGTTTGATAGCCTGCGTTACAGAATGTAATTCTTCTAAATGAAAAAACACACCGGCTGCATTTATGATATTAAATTTTCGGTTTAACTGCTGCATGGTATCCAGGTTAAAAAAGGCGTTCAGCGTTGGCACTCCGGCATTAACAGCGATTTGTGCAGTGGTTACTGAAGATTCTACGCCTAACACATCCCATCCTAGTTGCTGGTAATGTTTAAGCTGGGTGCCATCGTTAGAGCCAATATCCAATACAGACATTTGTTCTTTATCGGGATTAAAACGCTCCTGTACTTCTTCTGCAATTTTTTTAAAATTATCTGATAATGATTTTGTAACACCGGATAAATAGGTGTGGTTGCCAAACATGATCTCCTTTTTAACCGTATAGTCAAGTTGAGCCGTATGACAATCCTGGCAAAAAAGCACATGCAGTGGATAGAAAGGTTCTTTGCCAATTTCGTCTTTCGTAAGGAAATGGTTGCACCAGGGTTGTTCACCCAAATCTATCACTAGTGTGAGGTCTTCTGAATCACAAATTCTGCAATGCATCAATATTGCTTTTAGATATTACCGTAATGGCTATTTCGTAAAATAGTGTACCCTTTAATCAGTTCTGTAATGCCACGATCCAAATCCCACTCAGGAATAAAACCGGTATTTCCTAGGCGGGCATTAGATACAATATAATTACGCTTATCCGGATCTTCCCCAATGGGTGCCTCGAGATAAACAAATTTGGGAACCTGTTTTTTGATGGCTTCAGCCAATTCGTTTTTTGAAAGATTGGCATTATCCAAACCCACATTATAAGGTAGTCCTTTCATTTTTTCAAAATTGGCAATTCCATGCAGAAACACTCTTGCCACATCTTGCACATGTATATAATTTCTTTTGAAGTGGCCTTCAAAAATAACAACAGCAGAATCATGCAAGGCGCGGTATACAAAATCATTTACCAATAAATCTATCCGCATCCTTGCAGACATACCAAAGACGGTTGCCAGTCGAAATGTAATGCTGTTTTCACGTGCCAACACAGCTTCTTCTGCTTTTACTTTGGTGATACCATATAATGATAGGGGACGCAATGGAGATTCTTCCGTACAAAATTTGCCTTCTTCGCCGATACCGTATCCTGAATTGCTAACCGGCATTAAAATACGTTGGTCTTTGGATGCCAGTTCGCAGATCATTTCCACAGCAGTCTGGTTGATGGTTTCTGCTGCCAATGGATCTATTTTACATAAGGGGGCACCAACCAATGCGGCTAATGGAATGATGACATCCGCTTTAGACATTAAACTTTTCACTAAGGCTCTATCACGTGTGTCACCACGAACCACATTAAAATTATCAAAGCGACATGCATCTGCCAAAGAGTTCTGATGAAACATAAAACTATCTAGCACAGTAACATCATGCCCTTCATTTAATAACTTAGGAACCAAAACGGAACCAATATAACCTGCCCCACCTGTTACAAGAATATTCATGAGTAATAATTAAGATTTAAGAATAAATAATGGTTGCACCAGGTGCATTCATAGAAAAAGGAATCTCACTAAATTGGGATAACGATTTTTTCAATTTGGCTCTGTTTTCCGGTGGAACGAAAAACAATAAAAACCCGCCACCTCCCGCACCCAATAATTTTCCACCAAGTGCACCGTTATCAATGGCTGTTTGATACATCTGGTCAATTTGTCCATTAGAAACACCGGCGCCCAATGCTTTCTTTTCTTTCCATGCTTTATCAAGCAATGTTCCGAAACCCGAAAGTCCTTTGTTATTGGTGAGCAAGGTGTAGGCATCATCAACAATATGTAACATAGATTTTAGGTTGGCATCCAGATCACCAATACGTTTAATTTTATCGGCTTCAATATTGGCTGCGCGACGGGTAATGCCCGTAAAAAAAAGAATTAATGAAGCAGATAACTCTTCCATGGTTTGGGGGGAGAGAGATAATGGCTCAACAGTGATGCTGTTATCTGCGCCAAAACTGATCAGGTTCATTCCGCCAAATGCAGCGAAAGCCTGATCCTGGCAACCAACTGCTTCTTTCAACACATCACGCTCAATGCGAATGGCTTCATTGGTTAAAGCCAATGGACTAATTTCTTTATGTTGAAAAGCATGTAATGCTTTTAGTAATCCAACGGTAAAAGAGGAAGAAGAGCCAAGGCCTGAGAATGAAGGCAGATCGGCGGCAATATGAATTTCAACATCTCTTTGAATACCACATTCACGAAGTATTTCGCGGAAAGGTGCGTGCTGTAAATCATCAATACTTTTTACACATTCAACTTTACTATAAGAAATCTTGGTAGTGTAATCAAATAATTCAGAGGGAAAACGTGATACCGTATGATAGATATATTTATCAATCGCTGTTCCAATAACTGCACCTCTATGGTTTCTGTAAAACTCAGGAAGGTCGGTACCTCCTCCAAAAAAACTTACCCTGAATGGCGTTCTGCTAATTAACATATTTCTTAATTCTTATTAATTCTGTAAAGCCTGAATAAACCGGTTGGCAAAATTATCCGAAGAATGATAAGCGCGCCATGAAGAAGAGAAAGCATTCATTTTCTGTTTCAATGCTATACTATTTTCTAAAATACCTGTAATGCTTCTATGTGTAGATTGATCATCACTGAAATTGACCACCAGCTCTTGAAAACCGCCTGACATGAGTTCATCTCCCATCCATGTTGTTGAAGGCACAACAGGTATTACCCCGGCTGAAACGGATTCTGCAAAAATATTGGAAGTACCTTCTGCAAACTGTAAAGAAGTGTAAGGGATCAGTATAACATCCATTCTGTTAAACAAATTCATGTATTCCTTTTCATCAAGATGGTAGCAGGTTTCAATTTTATCAATATTTTGTTTTACAACACAAAACGCTTCATTACTTAATACGAGTTGGGCAAATGACAAAAGATCTTCGCTATCCCGAATACCATGTATTAAAAAACGAATATCATACCTAACCAATAAAATAAATTGTATTAAAAATTTATCCAGACCCTTGTAGCCTACTTTCCCTCCAATAAAACCTATGGTCTTGATGGATATTCTATGCTGGTTTGCATTTTGCATTTGTTCATAGAGATGAGAACGAAGTGGAATAGGCATTACCGAAACGGGCGCAGAGATATTATGCCGGTATGCCTCCTGTAATGCTTTACTATCTGTAAAAAGAATACATTTTTTTGCACCGATTAGATCATGTAAAATAGAACAGAATAGGAGATGAAGTTTCTTTTGCAACCACGTTAGTATAGCAGAATTAGATTGATAAGTAAACCTAAAAACAACCGCCATTCTAATGGATGCATTTTTACGTGCCAGTTTTTTGAATGCCCAAGCTAGTGCTATCACACGTTCGTTTTGTATGGTATCAACAAAGAAAACTGTTTGCGAATCTTGTTTTGTGATCAGATTCATGATCCTTGCAAATTCAAAATAGCCACTAACATTTCTTGAGAGTATGCGCCATAATACTGCCAGTGGATTACTATATCGGCTTATGTGATTTTTAAAGGCAATCGTACCTTTTTTATCTGAATTTTCTATATCAAATACTTCATTCGCAATGGTAAGGCAGGTATGCCCTTTGCTAATCAGTGCATCTTCAATTGCCTGCAGGTATTGATAAAAATGCGAATTGGTTTTTGAGCGCAATTCAGATTGAAGAAAAACAAATCGCATACTTTATGAAATGGATGTGTGTTTTTTGCCTTTACCTGCCAATACCAAAACGAGTATCCCTGCAATGTACAAACCACTGATGGCAAGGGCGAGAAAAGAGAACAGGTAATCAGGTTCAGGAAAAAAGTAGTGCACAACAGGTAACCCCACTGTAACCGGAATGCTTAACAGCAAAGCCTGCACAATTCTTTTTACCGGCCATGTTATTGGCAATACTTTATAACTTAAAAATATATTGATCACTAATACAATTAATCCTGTGATAAAAAGACCGATAATGGTTCCGGTAATGGGATGCATGCCTCCAAAATAAATCACTCCCAGCGGTGCTAAAATAGCTCCTGCAATAGAAGGCAAAATGGTCATTCGATTATCTACTTTGGCCATACCCAGTTGAAACATCATAGCACCGGCAGCACGCATGGTTTCAATGATGGCGGCCCAGCAGGTTACCTGAAGGGCTACAGCCCGGTACTCTTTACCCAAAAATATTTTTGCCAAAAATGGTGTTGCCGCTGCCACATAAACGCCTGCTAAAACAATGCCCGGCAAATAGAGATAGGCATACTTATTCCAGGCTTTTACCTGTCCTTCGCGACCCTGGTTTTTTAACTCGCCAAAAAAACTAGGTTCCAGGTATTGTAGCATAATGGATTCAAAAAGCATAATGGGCATAGCCGCCAATGCGTATGCTGTTGCAAACAAACCCACTTCAGAAAGACCTTGTATTTTTTCAAGTATGAACCGGTAACTCTGTGTTTGTATCCACCAAAGAGAGGATGTAAACAAGAAAGGCCATGAGAAGGCAAATACTGTTTTTTTTGAAAAAACAATTGTGTGTTCATTATCGGACAAGGCTGCTACTGAATGATTCGAAATTTTTTTCCAGATCAGAAAAAAAGAAAAACACCCGGCTACAAAACCTGTTACCTGACCTATACTCCACGAAAGTGTATTCCGATAAATATAAAACAGGAGTACGGAAGCGCCGAGAGAGGTCCATGCGACGAGGTTTGTAAAAAACACATTGGTTTTACGGAATCCAAATAAATTAAACCCGGTAGTACCAAACGAATTGATTGGCTGGGCGATGATGTTAAGTCCTACTAAAAGCATTACCGACAGAATCCCAAAACCATTTACCAAATTCCATTGCCATTGAATGGCACCCGACACCAGCACTGATGCGGCGGTAACAGCGAGTACATATCCCAGATATTTTTTAGTGTTTTTTTGTAATTGATTACTATCGTACCAATCAAGAAACCCGCGTGTCATAAAATGTGTAACGGGTATGATGAGTGTTATGTTAAACAGGTTCACTAAACTATTTAACTGAGAGATACTACCAAGCTGTTCAGGCTTTAACAGCACCGTAGAAAGTTTAACCGTGACCACTCCAGCCAAAGCAATCCCTATTCTTCCCAGCAGAATTACCATAAAAGGCAACCTCGCTTTCACCAGTGCCAGCCCGGAAGCATACAGTTGATTAATCTGCAACAGAAAATTGTTTTACATATTCAATGATTCTGTCGCAAGCTTTTCCGTCGCCATAAGGATTGTTGATAGCAGACATTTGTTCATAAAAGGGAGTGTCGTCTAATAAACGAATGGTAGTGTCTATGATTTTCTGTTGGTCAGTTCCTACAAGTAACACTGTACCTGCTTCCACTGCTTCAGGCCGCTCAGTTACTTCGCGCAAAACCAAAACAGGTTTACCAAGAGAAGGTGCTTCTTCCTGAATACCGCCGCTATCTGTAAGGATGATGTAGGATTGTTTCATCAACCATATAAATGCACCATAATTTAAAGGTGCAACCAGGTGAATTTTATCGCTGGTATCAAAATATTTTTCAGCTACTTCTTTTACTTTCGGATTGGGGTGAACAGGATAAACGATGACCACATCATCTCTATCTTTTGTAATAACTTGCAATGCGGAAAAAATTTCTTCAAATCCATTGCCAAAGTTTTCTCTTCGATGTCCGGTAAAGAGTATTATTTTTTTTGAGAAGTCAATTTTATTTTTAAGTTCCCTTACTTCAGCTGACTCTTCATTAATGAGCAAAACTGCATCCATCAATGCATCAATCACTGTATTACCAGTAACAAACACATTTTTGGAAATACCTTCTGACAAAAGGTTGTTGGCTGCAGTTTGTGTTGGGGCAAAATGAATATCGGCCAATACTGCCGTTAAGTGTCTGTTCATTTCCTCAGGATAAGGGGCCAGCTTTTGATAAGTGCGTAATCCGGCCTCCACATGTGCCACTTTAATTCCCGAATAAAATGCAGACAAAGATGCTGCAAAGGAAGTCGTAGTATCGCCATGAACGAATACAAAATCAGGTTGAAAATCCTCAAAAACAGCTTGTGTTTTAAGAACAATAGCACTTGTAAGCTGGTGTAACCCCTGGCTTTCTACCATTACTGCAAGAGAGTAGTGAATGGTAAGTTCAAAGAAATTAAGTATTGGATCGAGTAAATCGCGGTGCTGGCCGGTATTGCATATCCTTATCTCTACATCCGGTATCTGTTGCCATCTCCTGATTAAGGGTGCCATTTTAATAGCTTCAGGCCGGGTTCCTATAATGAACAATATTTTCAAAAAACAATTTTAGGTATGACTACGTCAGTCTCACTCCCAATAAGGCACTAATAATCAAGCCTCTAAGAATGAGAAATACTATAATAAACGATATATACAAATATAACTTTCCCTATTGTATTCAGGAAGTTTATTTGAAGGACATGCAAGATGAAAATGGCCGTAGTAATAAGCAGGAAAAATATTAGAAAAGGTCTTTGATTTCTGTATAAACGCGTGTAATACCTTCTTCCAATTCAATGCTGGCAGTCCAGCCAAGGGCAGACAATTTAGAAACATCCATTAATTTTCGTGGCGTGCCATCTGGCTTGGTTTGATCAAGTATGATATCACCCGTATACCCCACAATTTTTTTGATCAGTTGTGCGAGGCCAAGGATGGATATTTCTTTACCAGAACCCACATTTACGAGACCGGATTGATTGTAATGGTTGATGAGGAAAATACAGGCTTGTGCCAAATCGTCTGCATGCAGAAATTCACGCAAAGGGGTGCCCGTTCCCCAAAGTATTACGGATGAATCGCCCTGGTTTCTGGCAATAATAAATTTTCGCAGTAATGCCGGAAGTACATGAGACTTTTCGAGATCGTAATTATCATTTGGTCCATACAGATTGGTTGGCATGGCAGAAATGAAATTACATCCGTATTGTGAACGATAAGCATCGCACATTTCTATGCCGGCTATTTTAGCAATTGCATAGGGTTGATTCGAATGTTCGAGATAACCGGATAAAATATATTCTTCTTTCAATGGCTGTGGTGCCAGTTTGGGGTAGATGCAGGATGAACCCAAAAAAAGCAATTTGTTAACCTTGTTTACATACGAAGCATGAATGATATTACTTTCAATCATGATATTATCGTAAATAAACTCTGCACGGTAAGTACTGTTGGCCATAATACCTCCTACTTTGGCGGCAGCAAGAAATACATATTGTGGTTGCTGATCTTGAAAAAAATCATGTACCGCCTGTTGGTTGCGGAGATCCAGTTCTTCTGAGGTCTTAACAAGAATGTTATGATAGCCATCTTTTTTAAGTGCGCGAACAATGGCACTGCCAACCATGCCTCTGTGACCTGCCACATATATCTTAGCCTCTTTTTCCATGCTTACTCAAATTCATTTTTCACATCAAATCCACGCTGCTTTAAAAACTGTTCTCTTTCAAACAATGTAACATCGCTTATCACCATTTCCTTTACCATTTCTGCAAGGGTGTATTCCGGAATCCAACCTAATTTCTCTTTTGCTTTAGTGGCATCCCCTATCAGAAGATCTACTTCTGTTGGGCGGTAATAACGGGGATCTACTTTAACTACCACTTTGCCAACAGGAATCTGGTATTTCCCATTACAGGATAACACTTTTGCCACTTCGTTTTCTTCTTTTCCTTCAAAAACCAATTCAATGCCTACTTCAGTAAATGCCATTCGCACAAAATCCCTGATTTGGGTTGTGATACCTGTAGCTAATACAAAATCTTCCGGTGTGTCGTGTTGTAGTATGCGCCACATGCCCTCTACATAATCTTTAGCATGCCCCCAATCTCTTTTGGCATCCAGATTACCGAGGTATACAGTATCCTGTAATCCTAATGCAATCTTTGCAACTGCTCTGGTAATTTTTCTTGTTACAAACGTTTCACCTCGCAAAGGAGATTCATGATTAAACAGAATACCATTACATGCAAACATGCCATATGCTTCCCGGTAATTAACCGTGATCCAATAGGCATATAGCTTCGCTACAGCATAGGGCGAACGTGGATAAAACGGTGTGGTTTCTTTTTGTGGTACTTCCTGAACAAGTCCATATAATTCTGATGTTGACGCCTGGTATACTTTGGTTTTTTTAATCAACCCTAGCAACCTTACGGCTTCCAGAATACGCAGGGTGCCAATACCATCCGCATTAGCTGTATACTCTGGTGTTTCAAAACTTACCTGCACATGGCTCATGGCAGCCAGATTATAGATTTCATCCGGTTGAACTTCCTGAATAATACGGATGAGGTTGGAGGAATCTGTTAGATCACCATAATGTAAAATCAGATGCCTATCCGGAATGTGCGGATCTTCATAAAAATGATCAATCCTTTGCGTATTAAACAGAGAACTTCTTCTTTTAATACCATGCACTTCATACCCTTTTTTCAACAACAGTTCCGCCAGATAGGCACCATCTTGTCCGGTAATGCCAGTTATAAGGGCTTTTTTCATTTCATTATTTTATATCTGTGCGAAAATAAGTGTTTATAGGGTTTCGGCATTAAATTGACGGATAACGTTTTTGAGCTCTTTAGCTCAGCAGCGTCATACTATTGTTAGCAGGTATGCTCACTGCCAATTGCAATTTACATTTGTCGCATAACTGTATACAGACTTCAATAGTTTATTCTGCAATGCCTCTTAAGCGTTGCTGGAATTACTATTTAGGTAGAAAGTTTCACCGCCATGATCTCATTCTCATACATTCGGCACCACCCTTGATCAAATATTCTTCATTTTCTTTCTTATTTTTGTGGGCTAAATACATTTTGCAGAAATGATCAATCGACTGTTTGCACTGGTTTTTCTGGTTGTTTTCTCTCCTGTTTTTTTAATAGTTGGTTTTATTATCTTATTGGAAGACGGAATGCCTGTTTTCTTTACCCAAAAAAGAGTAGGCATTCAGTATACTTTTTTTCAGATCTATAAATTTCGTAGTATGAAAAAAAACACTCCCAATGTGGCCACTCATTTACTAGAAAATCCCGCACAGTATTTATTGAAAATAGGCGGTATTTTGCGCAGACTGAGCTTAGACGAATTGCCAAATCTGATCAATATTTTGAAAGGCGAAATGGTATTTGTGGGCCCCAGGCCTGCTTTATATAATCAAGACGATTTAATGGCTTTGCGGGTAACTGCAGGAGTAGCTGCACTAAAACCCGGCATTACCGGTTGGGCCCAGATCAACGGACGTGATGATATTTCTATTGAAGAAAAAGTAAAACTCGAAGAAGAATACCTTGCTAAAAAATCTATCTGGTTTGATATAAAAATCATCATCAAAACGTTTACTCAAGTGCTATTTAGTAAAGGGGTGAGTCATTGAAGTAGTAAATAGGTTACTTAACCCCAACCATGCTTAGGATTCTATCAAACAACAAGCATGCGCCACCAACCCTTCTTTCCTACCTACAAAGCCCATGGTTTCGGTGGTGGTGGCCTTGATGGATATGTCTTTTATAGTGATACCCAAAATGTCTGCAATCACCTGTTGCATTTGGGGTACAAAGGGTTTGATTTTGGGTGCTTCGAGGCAAAGGGTAGAATCAATATTAATGATACTATACCCTTCTTTTTTGATAAGCTCATTCGTTCTTGCCAATAATATTTTACTATCAATATTCTTGAACTCCTGTGACGTATCTGGAAAATGAACGCCAATATCGCCAAGACAGGCAGCACCTAACAAAGCATCGCAGATGGCATGAAGTAGTACATCTGCATCGCTATGTCCTAAAGCACCTTTATCGTGTGGAATTTTTACGCCACCAATAAATAAATCCCTTCCTGTAACCAACTGGTGAAAATCTATCCCATATCCGATTCGTAAACCCATATGCTGCCAATTATTTTATTGATGATGGTAAAAGTACAGATAAAAAATAGCCGCAGATTCGCAGATTTTTGAAAATATATCTGCGAATCTGCGGCTAAAATATCATTCAATTATGCTTTATTCCGCCTTATTGATGTTAAATACTATACCAAACCGCAACGTATTGGATAGCGGATTTCTGGTTACACCGCTTCCGGAAGGTACGAGGTAAGAAAAGTTGATATTCATCTGGTCGAGATTAAAACCTGCGCCAACCGAGAAGAATTTACGGTTACCCCTATTTTTATTCTCATAAAAATAACCTGCCCGAACAAAAAATTGTTCATTATACGCATACTCAGCACCTAATGATGCTTGTAAAGAGGAAAGTTGGTTGGTACCATCGCTAAAAGATTTCATCCAGCTGGAAACCACACTGGTAGAACGATAGCTGGCAAGATTGGCAGAATCGGTTGTGAAATTTCCGGTGGCTGTGGGCGCAGAAGGCACCAATAGTTTATTGATATCTAATCCGAAAGTAACCTTATTGCTTTCGTTTATCGCTTTGGTATAAGAAACCCCCAACCCCAAATTGGCAGGTATATAATCTTTGTTTCTTGAATCATTGGTATAACCCACTTTACTGCCCAGGTTAGATAGTACCACACCCCAGTTCAACCCTTCGCCTTCCTCATTCACACCATGGTAAAACAAAGACACATCGCCCGCTACTGCATTACCGGCTTTGTAAACCACACCGGTTCCCACATCACCAACCACTAATCTTGAATTGATGTAACGCAAAGCCACACCGATACTCATTTTTTCATTTAAGATTCTTGAATATCCTGCATCAATGGAAAATTCACTGGGTTTTACTGTATTCAGCACATTACCGGAGAAATCTGTTAATTGAATATTGCCCAAACTAAAATAACGAAGTGAGGTAGAAATAGCCTGCTGCTCATCTAATTTATGATAAGCTGCCAGGCTTGCCAGATACACATCCGTAAGACCCAGATCTTTTAACCAGGGTGTATAGTTTACAGCAAGGGCAGTATTTTTTTTGGCAAAGGGTACTTTGGCCAGGTTCCAGAAGGGTGCATTGGCATCGGGTGAAGTGGCAATGGCCAGATCGCCCATACCACCTGCCCGTGCATCGGGAGAGATGCGTAGAAAAGGAACGGCTGTAGAAACAATGTTGATGGAATCGCTTTGTGCCTGTACCGACAGGGCAAAAAAGAACAACAAAGTTGTGCAGGTACTTATTTTTTTCTTGATCGAACTCATCAAAATGGTTTTGATTTTATTTTTTAATGCTGTCAATATTTCTGACAGTAAATTATTCAATGCCTTTTCTGATTTTATACAACACTGCTTCATACATCGGATAATCATCGCTCAAATCGCCGCAGCGTTGTGAATGAAACCGATAGCGTTAAGAGCATTAAATTACAGATTACGCTTGCCGGAAACAAAAAGATTGTTACAACCTGCTTTGGCAAACGGTTGGAATACAGAGCCCCTGACCCAAGTATACCACAACATAACTCAATAAACTTAGTTAAAACAGTACCGTAAAGAACCTAAAAAAAGTGTAGACATCAAACCATTCAGACAATTTTAGAGTAGAATCAGCTGTTGGGTGCTTTCTGTTTGAACGCCCCCAGCGAGAACCATTATTTTGTAAATATAAATACCTTTTTTGAGTTTTGCACCTGATTGGTTATCTCCGTTCCAATTTATCTGGCAATTGTGGGTTCCACCGGTGTTAAGTACCTGCTTTATCTGCTTTACCAAAGCCCCTGCGGAGGTATAAATTTGAATGGTTACATCCAGATCGGTATTGGGTTGGTTGTGTTCAAATGCAATTGTGGTAGATACGTTAAAAGGATTAGGATAGTTGCGTACATGCGTAATTACCGGCTTGTTTTGTTTTACCACTTCAAAATCCAATACAGCTATACTGGAATTATTGGCCACATCCCATGCTTTGATTTTGATGGTATGCTTACCCTCTGCCAATTGTGGTAATTGAAACAATACCTGGCCCCGTTGGTAACTGTCTTGATCCGCAGTATAAAAATCATTCAAAACCATAATATTCCTTTCATTACCATCGATAACCGCCGTAATATCATGCCCAATACCATTTCCGGATGTGCTGATGCCGGAAGAATCTGCCAGCTTTACCAGCAACACAGGGTTTTCATGAGTGAGACCACCATTCAGAAACTTATCATCATTTAAATAAGGTTTAATATCCGGACCGGTATTATCCGTAATTGATGTATTGCCGTTGCCACCTACATAAAAAGTAGTGTTCACGCCATTGGCATCACGTGTTCCATCTTCCGCATATAAGCTGATGCGCGCTTTACCTGCCTGGTAACTAATGTCCTTGGGAATGATGCAAGTAAAACTAAACTGACCATTGGTAACCGTTACACTGCCCTTATACAGCACACCTGCCTGTTGGTTAAAAGCAGTAACCAAACTGGTTGCATTGTTGCCGAGGGTTTTTACAGTCAGTGCTTTATCATAAATAGTGGGTTGTAAGTTCCCATTGAAATTGTTAACCGGATTACCCAAGCCATCGGTAACGCGACCGGTGAACGTGTATTTCTGTAATGCCTGCAATGTATCCGTACCCGAAATGGGTATACCGTTTACCCCAGTTAACGCTAACCTTAATTCAGGAAAAGCAAGGCGCATACCCGGGTCTCCCAGTAAAGTAAATTTCCGATTGTTTAAAAAATCCCCTGAACTGGCGGAAGTGATATTTTTAGCCTGTCGTACTGATTCTCCGAGGGTAAGAAACTGCCCATTGGATAAGGGTTTCAGGGCTATTTTCAAGTAATTATCATTAATAATGCGGTTACTGTATGCAAACACCAAACGTGTTGTGGTAAGCAAGGCAATGGCACCATTGGCATTAGCGGTAAGTATGCCAGAGCCCAATGCGCTTTTAGTGGGATCATCATGTGGTGCAAAATCGCAACTGGCAGTGATAAACAGGGGAAGTTTGTCA
The DNA here is from genome assembly GCA_965283715.1 of Sediminibacterium sp. Taxonomy (GTDB): domain Bacteria; phylum Bacteroidota; class Bacteroidia; order Chitinophagales; family Chitinophagaceae; genus Sediminibacterium. Next base: position 296,835 of record CBDIPL010000004.1, read on the forward strand.
GGATTGTTCAACCGGTTTAATTCATCCTGCGTAAGAATGGATTCATCGGCCAATCGCTGGTAACTGCCATGCCCGCTATAGTTCAATAATAAGGTTCCATTAAACAACTGGCTAACGATGGCATTATTTACCGCCGGATAACGTGCCCCCGCACTGCTGCCAACTACAGGATAGGCATCCAGATAAATTTTTTGTTGATTGATTAATGGATTAGCTGCACCGGCATCTGTTGATACAATTTCTGCATCATTCAGGTGCAGGTTAAAATCCTGGTCATCTGCCACGTATACCGATTGGTTTCGCCATACGCCCAAACTTGTTTTGCTATGGTAACGGATGATTTTATCCACCATGGTTTTGGCTTCTATTACATTGCGTGCCGGAATTCTTCCAATACCTATATCGATTGTGGCAGCAGGATCGTTTTTGTTGATATCATCTCCATCATCCAATAACCCAAAAAAATCATCCGAGGTATAGGTATTCAGCGGATCGAGAGAGTTGACACTTTCATAGCCGGGAACCAAATTATGGTTACCTGCTATCCGGTTTCTGTAATCAAAGGAAGCACTTCCAAAAAGCAATAAATATTTAGGCCTGTTTGCAGCTACAGCTCCTGCCCTGTCGTAATACATTTTCACAAAATCGCGCAAAGCAGTTGGATCAGGAATACCACCAGAAAATTCATGAAAGATTTGATCCGTTGTAGCAATCACCGTTCGGTATCCATTTCGCTGTTGGTGAAACTGTGCCAGACGCTGTGCTTCATTTATTAAACTATTCTGTGTGATAATAATATAATCAGCTGCTGAGGCACCATGCAAATTCTGGTTGTTTACTTTGCCCAGCGCCATTGGAACTAAAGCATTGGCACTAGTAAAAGCTACATACTCCCTAAGCCGCGATGCATCATTAGAAAAACTGCTGAAAGAACCGCCAGATAGCATATTCATTTTTATGGGTTCTAACGCATGGGTAATATCCCATACAAAAGGTGTATTGCCATTATTACTAATCACATAATTGGCTACCGCCCCTGCTGAAACGGAAGCCCAATCGCGAAAAAAAAGAGGGGATGTGGCAGGTAACGATAGACTTCTTCTACCAAATAATTCAAACCAGTTTAACCAACCTTTCGCTCCATCCGCCGATGGCAAAAAAGTAAATCCTACCGATAAAGAACCCTGCGAAACAGTAAGATTTGTTTGCGTGGTAGCCGAGGTTCCAAACAAACTCAAAAAACTACCTGTTACACCAGGCAGGTTTACCGTTTGGGCCTGTTGTGCATTGATTTTTACAGAAAACCCGCTTCCGGCCCCTACACTTTTTGATGCCAGATCTGTAATAATTTTTATGGGTTGGGTAGTGATTAATCCAGGCCAGTCTACCGGAATATTTCTGGTTAGCGTTCCCCCTAAGTTGGCAGAAAATTCTTCCCCATACCATTCCTTTCCGCTATTTAAATGATTCACCAGATCATTCTCATAAAAATACCTTTCTGTAAAACTATTTACCGTTACGGTAGGCGAACCCGTAACCACGGCAGCAGCCACTCTTTTACCTGTGCCACTTATGGTTAAGTAGTAATAAGCAGTATCTGAATAGAGGTTTTTCTGATGCCGGAATTGTTGGTTGGTACTGTCGTTTATCCATCTGTGCGGGCCGGGTGCATAAAACAGAAAATAGTCGGTTCCGTTAAACAACCCATCGCCACCATCTACCATTTCTACGGGGTTTTCAAACAAGTCATCGACCCTGTTTCCCGCATTATTCTCATCCAGCATACCGCCTCCATTGCCATACAAACGAATAGAAGCCGAAGAAAGTGCAGAAGTAGTTATTCCGAGTGAACCAAGTAGTGCTACATCTACTTTATAAATACCCTCCTGTTTAACAGCCATCCTGTACCAGTTGCCGGAAGAGAGAACAGCATTTGCCGCATAAGCCCTTTGTGCCCATGAATGGGTACATCCCACCAGCCCTAAACCAAGTAACATAGAAACTACCCAACACTTCATACTTGTAAGATCGTAATTATTTGAGGCAGCAATAAGCCCTGTTATAGAATCCTGTTTAAAATTAGGCTTTTGCTAACACGAAAGCCAAAAGGCAGTATAATTGATTAGCAGAAATCTTCTATATTCGCATTGACGTATATCCGAATATCTGATAGAAACCTTATTCTAAATTCAATCTTTTGAAAATGCAGTTATTGAAAACATCCAGAAATTTTGTGTTGCTTCTGGCAATAGCAGGTTCTGTGGCCTCGTGTAGCTTATTGAAGAAAAAGAAAGAAAAGTCTACAGCCACCGGATGGAATTACAATGATAAGGACCAGGGTAACTTCTCTGTTGCCAAGCCACAGGATATTAAAACGGCTCCGGGGTTGGTATTTGTTCAGGGTGGTACATTCACCATGGGTGCCACACAGGAAGATGTAATGGGCGACTGGAACAATATACCCCGTCGTATTACCGTAAACTCATTTTTTATTGATAAAACAGAAGTGGCCAACGTACACTACCGCGAGTACCTGTACTGGCTGGAGAATGTGTTTGGACAGGCGGGTATGGATTCTGTAGTAGAGCAGGCCAAACCTGATACTCTGGTTTGGAGAAGCGAGCTGGCATTTAATGAGCCTTATGTAGAATATTATTTCCGTCACCCTTCGTATAATTATTATCCGGTAGTAGGTGTAAGCTGGAAACAGGCAACCGAATATTGTATCTGGCGCACAGATCGTGTAAATGAGCTGACCCTGATAGGAAAAGGCTTTCTGGACAAAAGAAGTCAGATTAAAAAAGAGTTGAATGGTGCCGGACAGGACAACTTCAATACCAAATCATATATCATGGGCGAATACCAGGCAACCCCTGGTAAAGAAGCCACTTCCAAAAGCAATCCTTTAAAAGATGCCCAGGGAAGACCAAGAACCACCGTAAATATTGCAGATGGTATTTTGTTTGGCGATTACCGACTGCCAACAGAAGCTGAGTGGGAATATGCTGCTTATGGTTACATTATGCAGAACCCGCAGAAAAAACAAAGCGGTAAGGGTCGTGGAGAAGAGGTGATCTCAAACAAACAAATTTATGCCTGGAAAAACGATGGTTTCGACAATATCCGCTACACCAAAAAAAGTGCTTTTCAGGGTGCTTTCTTAGCCAACTTTAAACGTGGTGCGGGTGATAACATGGGTGTGGCTGGTGGATTGAATGATAATGCCGCCATTCCTGCAGAAGTAACTTCTTTTATACCCAATGGTTTTGGTTTGTATAATATGAGTGGAAACGTAAACGAGTGGGTATCTGATGTGTACCGCCCTATAACCAATATTGGTGATGATGATTTTAACCCATACCGTGGTAACGTTTTCCAGAAAGTGGATATGACGGGCGGTGCGGGTAACCTGCGTGATGATAAAGGCCGTATTAAAATGGTAGCTGAATCAGACTCTGCTTTACGTAACCGCAGAAACTACCAGAAATCTTATGCAACCAACTTTTTAGATGGTGACTCCAGCAGCACCGTTCTGTACAATTATGGTATCACTACCCTGATCTCCGATAAGTCAAGGGTATTTAAAGGTGGAAGCTGGAACGATAGGGCTTATTGGTTAAGTCCGGGTGCCCGCCGTTTTCTGGAAGAAGACCTGAGCACCAAAGAGCTGGGTTTCCGTTGTGCCATGAGCCATTATGGTGCACCAGAATCTACTTCTAAAAAATCGCAGACGGGAACATTCTTCCCTAACCGACGCAATAAGCGCTGATTTGGCTGATTTGAATATGATTGAAAAGAATCATTCATACTCAAATCCGTGAAATCCGAGATAAAAGAGAGAAAGGAAAAGGTAGCAATACAGCAAAAGAGCCATCCCTGAATAAGGGGTGGTTTTTTTATTTGGTGCCGCCGTTGTTGTTGCTGCAATTGTAATTGCTGCAATTGTGTCCTCACAATTGCACCATAAATATATATCCCCGCCTGTTATGATTGTATTAAACTGAATACAACAAAGTACTACCTGCCATAAATTATTTTCCTTCCCAAAAAAGTATTCAATAAGTTTGAAAAAAACAGCACGTGACCATAACCGATCTCTATACCCTATTTCTCCAAAATCCCTCCATACAAACCGATACCAGAAAACTAAAAGAGGGCGATCTTTTCTTTGCCTTGAAGGGACCTAATTTTAATGGCAATCTATTTGCCATTAAAGCACTTGAGGCTGGTGCGGCCTATGCCATTATTGATGAAGATGTAGATGCTGCTAACGAAAGACTCATCAAAGTAACCGATGCATTGGAAACACTGCAGGCATTGGCCAAATACCATCGCAGGCAATTCAAGATACCATTTATAGCGATCACCGGAAGCAATGGCAAAACAACCAGCAAGGAATTGATCTATGCCGTGTTATCATCGCATTATACAACGTATACCACACAGGGTAATTTAAACAACCATATCGGTGTGCCCTTAACCCTGCTCAGTATTAGGCCCGATGCCCAAATGGCTGTGATAGAAATGGGCGCCAATCACCAAAAAGAAATTGCCGGCTATTGTGCTTATACCGAACCCACTCATGGGGTAATTACCAATTGTGGCAAAGCTCATCTGGAAGGCTTTGGTGGTGTGGAAGGTGTGCGAAAAGGGAAAGGGGAATTATATGATTATTTATCAGCCACTGATGGAACTGCTTTTGTATACAGCGATTATGATTATCTGCAAACCATGAGCATTGCAGTAAAACATATTGTAAAATACGGCCAATCAGAGGGCCTGGTTCAGGGAAGCATTCAATCTAATGAACCATTTCTGGAAGTGAACATTACAAATGGTTTTCACCAGCCCTTTACCATTCAATCGCAATTGGTGGGTGATTATAATCTCCCCAATATTCTCTGTGCCGCATTGATCGGAAAATATTTTTCGGTACCAGCAGAAAAAATAAAATCGGCTATTGAAAATTATACACCATCCAATAGCCGCTCACAATTAATTCAGTTGGGAACGAACACCATTATATTAGATGCTTACAATGCCAACCCCACCAGCATGAAAGCTGCCATCGAAAATTTTGCGCATTTACAGGCCTCTGCAAAAGTGTTGATGCTGGGTGGTATGATGGAGCTGGGAGAAGAAAGTATAGCCGAACATGAAGCCATTGCAAACCTCATCAAACAATTTAGTTGGGAAAAAGTAGTACTGGTAGGTGGTGATTTTGGAAAGATAGATCATGGTTTTCTTTTCTTCTCCGATTCGTTAGAGGCCAAAGAATGGTTTATACAACAGGATTTCAACAATACCCATTTGCTGATCAAAGGTTCGCGTAGTATGCAAATGGAAAGGATTGTGGGATGATTTTGAAATTTCCAAATTCCCCCTCTCTCCCAAGTATTGAGTACCTTGCAGCTGAATTAATCTCTATCCCATGCCGGAGAATAAAAAAAAGTATTACCTGCCCAGTATTCTTACCAATAAATGCCCCAGGTGCCGCGAGGGTAAACTTTTTGAAAAAGACAGTGCCTACGCAAAAAAAAGCATTCAAATGCACCAGGAATGTCCGGTTTGCGGTCAGCCAACGGAAATTGAAGTAGGTTTTTATTACGGTACCGGTTATGTTAGCTATGCCTTAAGTATTGCCGTATTGGTTGCCAGTTTTGTAGCATGGAAAGTATTGATTGGTGTTACTTTCTCGACCGATGATGATCGCATATTTTACTGGATGGGATTCGCTTTTACACTCCTTTTTATTCTGCAGCCCGTGCTCATGCGCTTATCCAGAACCTTATGGTTGAGCTGGTTTGTTAGCTACGATCCCAATTGGAAAGATCATCCGTTCGAAAAACCAGAAAGAGTTGTTCCTGAACAAATGAATAACTGGTGAGATAAAAAAGAACATAAAAAAAGAGAAGCTTTCGCTTCTCTTTTTTTATAAAGTATCTCTTTGTTCGTTTACTTAGTTGTTTATGAATCTTGTCCAACCTCTCCACCAGTTTGCATTTACACCAGCTGCATCGCAAGCACCACGGAAAGTTACGGTAGTAAGACCAGCTAATTTAGGATCTGCAAAATTAGCACCTACTAAAATAGGTTGGTAACCGTTTGATCCACCGAAAGGAACAAAATCAGGTGCTGCATAATTAAATGGAGCAATCATTCTTGCATCAGAAACATTGGTAAGAACAGTGTTAGCAAAAAATGTATTGGCCATACGGTTCTTTACAGAATCGCTGTTCCACAAAAGTGCATTTGCTGTAGATCCGATGAAAGCATAAGAAGAAACATCCGTTCCGCTTACAGGACCACAACCCGCAATCGTATTGTTTTTAAAACGTAAAGTACTATCCTGGATATTCAATTCCATTACACGCCCGTTTCTTGAATCAACCAATAAACCCTGGGGCCATCCAAGAAAAATTGAATTGAATATAGAGATACCTGAATTACGTCTTGCATGTGCTGCAGCAAGGTATAAACTGTTACCACTGTTAGCCAATGTAGCTCTTGGTCCAATCACAGTCATATTGCTGAATACCGCTCTTGTTTGTGGGTTGTTAAGAGAACCACTCGGGTCATTATCACTTTCAAAAGCTTCACTTCTTGAAATATCCGCAATAGTAGAATCGCGCAGTGCAATACCAAATTGTACCTTACCACTATATCCATTGTCAGTATCAAAATCATCATCCTGTGTTTTGTAAGCAATCAGGTGTTTACAGTTTACTGTTCCACCAAACCACTCAAACGCATCATCTTTTGCATAGGTTACCTGAACATAATCAATCACTGTTTTTCTTCCAACAGCTGCCATGGTTAAGCTATTGATTTCTTTATCTGGCTGATAAGCATATCCTGCATATTCAATACGTACATAACGAAGTACGCCAGAACTATCATCATCGTTAGGAGTAGCACCGCCACCACCAACACCATCTCCAAAAGAATTATCAATACCACCTTCTACCTGAATGGTTCCTGCACCACCACCGGTTCCGGTATAGGTTGAATTTACACTTGCTTTACCCAGGATCACAATACCTCCCCAGTCACCAGAACGTGGTACAGGTGAATTGGAAGTAAATACAATAGGATTATCCTGAGTAGCATCTGCTACTATTTTAGCCCCGCGGGTAATGATCAACGCTGCCACATTTGCTCCCTGATAATCACCTTTTACAGTTACACCTGGCTCTATTTTGAGGGTGGCATTGTTTACCATGTACACCAGTCCACTTAAAATATAACTATTGCCCGAACGCAGAGTGGTATCCCTATCAATTCTTCCTCTCAGGGTAATGGTTTGTCCGGTTGGATTGGTGGGCCCAGGATTGGTAATAATGGTAGTGGTACCACCATCCATTTCAATTTTCCGACAACTGGTAATTAGTAAACCTGCCACAGCAGCTACCAGAACGATTGACTTTTTCATGATGTATGTATTTATTCTTTTTTTGATTGATTGTGTGTGATTATAATGCGTATCCAAATGTTACACTGATATTGGTACCAGACTGACGGCTAAGTCTGAATGGATCGGTTGCTTTGTTTAGCTGCGTATTTCCATCGGGATTCTGGTAGAAATAAAGTGTTTGATTCAGAATATCCTGAATATTCAATCTCAATTCCGCTTTATTTTTAGCCAGTTTTTTTGTTAATTGAAAATCAACTACTGGTCTAGATGATTCGTAGATATCCGGTTGATCAAGACTACCCACAAATGTTACACGACGACCAATCTGGTTGTACAACAACGTTGCAGTCAAACCTGATTTTTCCAGATCATACATTAAGGAAACGTTGAGCAGGTAGGGCGACTGTCCTTGTAACGGACGATCAAGTAATAATTTAGAATCTTTCACACGGCTATAGATATAAGAACCGTTTGCCTGGAAAGTAAAATTTGAGAGTGCTGCAGAAAAATCAAGTCTTTTACGAAATTCAACTTCAACACCATAGGCATCTGCACTTTCCGGATTTGCATAGTTGAATACACTCGAACCACCCTGACCGAAATTGTAAATCATTTCGATAGGCTTGTCAAAATGCTTGTAAAATACACCTGCTGTAAACACCTGTCCTGCACCCGGGTACAATTCATACCTAAGATCCAGATTGGTTATTTTCGTACGCTGTATGGTTGGCAAACCCTGAACAGCAGCATTCAGTTCAAAATCATAGAATTGAAACGTAGCCAATTCTCTGAACTCAGGTCTAACAACTGTTTGAGAAGCAGAGAAACGTAAATTGGTCAGGTTATTTAATTTCAGGGTTGCATTCAGGCCGGGCAGAAAATCTCTTACCTCTGAATAGTTATGTCTAGGATCAGATGTTTTTACACTACCTACTAACTGATCATAGTTTTCCATTCTTACACCCCAGATCACACGCAGCTTAGAACCAAATTGGTTATCCATCTGCAGATAAGCTGCATTCAAAATGCTATTTCCTATGTATCTGTATAAATTTCCTTTAATGGCATCGAATGCTAATTGGGTACTGGTTACAGAACCATCTCCAAAATTGCTTGCGGCGAAAATGGTTTCAGGTCCTTGTAATCTGATCGCAGCATTGTCTCTTGGCAGATAAATAGAAAATGGTTTGGCATCGAACAAACGATCTTTCACCTGTAATAAATAACCACCCTTCAGGGTTTGCTTAGCACCTAATGCGTCGAAAGTGTAGGCCAGATCTATCCCGCCAGAATAAATATAATCGCTAAGACTTTGGTAAAAACGGTTACCACTTTTCTGAGATAATACGTTGGATAAAACCGCAACATATGGATTAGTAGCTACTGCATTATTCTTCAGGTAATACAATCTCCGCTGATCAGGAATATAGCCATCCAATAAAGTGAACGACCCGTTCCATTTTACTTTTAGTTTATTAGGAACCACGTTGTGTTCACCAGTGATCTGCGAATTCCAGAAAGTATTCTGCTTAAACCCAAGTTCATACCCTCTAGCACTATCTAATGAAGCATTGTAATTATTCTCTAATCCGGTACGAAGCGTGGTATAATCAGTTGAATTGATATTAAAGAGCGTTTTCGCAGAAATCTTGTTATTGTTATCGAACTGGTAAGCAATGTTACCTAAAGCACCCCACAATACTTCATTACTATATCGGTCATCAACAAAATTGAAGTCTGGTGTAAACGTTCCGTTTCCAATAAAGTTAAAACCGGCATTGGTACCTTTCTGGTATTTGGCAGATCGGTTATAGGTTAATCCAAAAATACCGCCCAGCTTACTGCTTCCTTTAGTTTTGGCGGTAAATCCACCACTCATTTGTATCTGACCATTAAAACGATTAATGCCATTGGCTTTATTAACACCCCAGATATTTTGAAATTCACGGCCTATTGCTGTTTTCTGTTGGCTGTTTAATGCATCAAACTGAGACTTGTTGGTATAGCTTGCGGGCAAACTACGGGTACCATCATCTATACCCAGATAATCTGTTTTACCGCCTTTATATTCGTAATAATCGTTGCCGATAGTTTGTGAGTTAAACCCGGTACCAACTTGTATGTTAAAGAAATTTTTAGAAGGGATATCGCGGGTATTCACCTGTATCAAACCACCTGCCCATTCGCCCGGTAATTCAGGAACAAATGCTTTGTTGATAACGATGTTATCAATCATATTAGAAGGAATCAGATCGAAAGAGAAAGCTTTTCTATCTGGTTCGGTACTACCTAATTGAACACCATTGATCATGGCTAGGTTATACCTTTCAGCCAAACCACGAACAATTAAAAATTTACCATCCTGAATACTGGCACCTGGTGTTCTTTTTAATACCTCACCTGTATTTTTATCTGGCGATCTGCGAATGGCTTCAGCAGAAATTACAGAAGCAACAGTATTCGTATTTTTTTGATATGAGATCAATGCATTCACCGTTTCGCCTTTGGCACTACCGTTTCTGGCAGTAGCTGTTACCGTTACACCTTGTAAAGCTTTGCCGGCTTCTTCCAATAACACATCCAAAAAATCTTCGTCACCTGCTTTGGCTACACCAATATCTTCAATGGTTTTGTCTTTATATCCAACATAAGAAAGTACAATGCTGTATTTTTTGCCAGCATCTACGGATAAAGTAAATCGCCCTTCCAGATCTGATTTGGTAAACCCTGTTGCGCCGCCTGAAATTTTAATGGTTACACCCGCCAGACCTTCATTACGGGAGTTGGTGATTTTACCGGTGATTCTGCCCTTTTGAGCAGACACCTGAAACGCGATACAAACAAGCAATAAAATGGACAATAACTTCTTCACTACATGGTTATTTTAATGACGCAAAGGTGCTCTGACTATGTTACCAAATTGTTACCTCAAGATTACCTCCATGTTAACAAAGCAGGCAAACCGGGTAACCTTACCTCTGCAACACCTGTTCAGGTTATTATCAAATACCTTAATTTGAGGTTGGTAATATTAACCTGTTGTTTATGGATACACACCTGCATCACGACCCATCCCCGCACCATCATCACAACCATACCGAAGAACATGTAAACAGTTCTGAAACCATTAAAGACATAGTTATCGGTATGGCCGACGGCTTAACTGTTCCCTTTGCCCTGGCGGCGGGCTTAAGCGGTGCTGTAAAAGATGTGCACCTGATTGTGATTGCAGGCATTGCCGAAATAGCAGCCGGCTCTATTGCCATGGGTTTGGGAGGATACCTGGCGGGAAAAACCGAGCAGGATCATTATTCCAGTGAACTAAGAAGGGAGTATGATGAAATAGAAAGGTTACCCGAAGTAGAAAAAGAAGAAGTGCGCGTTTTTTTTGAAGGACTTGGTTTGAGTGCTGATGTTCAAAAACAGGCGGTGGAAGAACTCATTAAAGATAAGCACCGATGGGCCGATTTCATGATGAAACATGAGTTGGGCCTCGAAAAACCAGATCCGAAAAGGGCCGGAAAAAGCGCCTTCAATATTGGATTCTCCTATGTTATTGGAGGCATGATTCCCTTGAGCCCGTATTTTTTTGTAGAGGATGGCATTACGGGTTTACAATATTCTGCCATAGTAACGCTATTATGTTTGTTTGTATTTGGTTATTTCAAAAGCAAACTCACCGGCACCAATCCATGGAACGGCGCCTTAAAAGTGGCTTTCATTGGCGCATTAGCCGCAGGTTGCGCCTTTGGTATTGCCAAGTTGATAGAGGGTTAATTTGTAAAGTACTATGCTATTAAACTAGTTTATTTTAGACCGTGCTTTGATGCGCGATTTATTTTTCACACAAAAGCACCACTATTTCTGTATGATGTATATACCTCCTTCCGTTCATTGCGGTTCTTGGCGATCGTTGCGATACTAAAAAAGTAAAGCAGTAACGCAATGCCCGCAAAGGATGCGCAAGGTTCGCCATGATCATTGATTTTAATAGCACTAGACATTAATTTGCAGACTGTACATAAATAGTATAAATAACAATACCCCTTTACCGGTTAACTTACGAATCGTTATGATGAAGCCCAAATCAGACGCTATCACTTTAAAGGATATGGCAAAAGCCCTGAACCTATCTGTGGCCACTGTTTCCAAAGCGGTGCGGGATAGCCATGAAATTAGCGATGCCACTAAAAAGCTGGTAAAGGAGTATGCACAAAAGCACCATTACCGTCCCAATATTATGGCACAAATGCTTCGGCAGAAAAATGGCAGAAGTATTGGCGTGCTCATCGGTGCCATTCCCAATAATTTTTTTAGTGAGGTATTAAACGGTATGGAATCTATTACGCATCAGAAAGATTACCATATTATTATTACCCAAAGTCTTGAATCGGTTGATAGAGAAAAGAAAAATCTTGAACACCTAACCTGGCGTGCCGTAGATGGATTATTGGTTTCTCTTTCTGCAGAAACAACATCCCTTGAACATTTTAAAGAAGTACATGCATCCGGTATTCCCATTGTTTTTTACGATAGGGTTACAGATGAAATAAAAACGCATCAGGTAGTGTCTGATAATATAGGCGGTGCCTATGCAGGCACCATGCATTTAATCCGTAACCAATATATACGCATAGCGCATATTACCAGTTCCAGAGAATTATCCATTACTTCAGAACGCTTACAGGGTTATGAAAAAGCATTGAAAGAACAGGGCATTCCCATCAACACAGATTATATTAAATACTGTAAACATGGTGGTAAAGATTTGGATGAGATTGAAGAAGCCATTGATGAACTGCTCAAAACCAAACCACGCCCTGAAGCCATTATTACAGCCTCCGACAGAATTACCATTGGCACAATGGCCATTTTAAAAAAGAAACATATTAAAGTACCTACTCAAATGGCATTGGTAGGCTACAGCAATTTCAGTGCACCAGAAATATTTGAGCCCGCATTGACCAGCATCAGCCAGCCCGCATTTGAAATTGGCCGCGCGGCTGCCGAATTATTAATTAAGCTTATCGAAAACAAACGTCCTCCTTCTAAATTCGAGAAACGTATTTTGCCAGCTGAGCTGGTGGTGAGAGAGTCTTCGAGAGCAAGAAAAAAATAGCGTCATTTCGAAGAGGAGGAACGACGATGAGAAATCTCATCACGCCAAAACCAGTTTACAAATAAACAACTACCATATTCATGAGTTTTCTCTCTTCGCTACGCTGCGTTCGAAATGACGGATTCACTTTTATACTAAGAGAGCCGGTTATTGCTAACAGGCTCTCGTAGTGAACAATATTAAATAGTTAGTTCCTCGCCGGCGGCCCACCCGCAGCACGCAACTGAAAATCTACCGGAGGTTCTGCACCTAATAAATGCTTAACAAAATAATCCCAACGACGGCGCATCATATACGGTCCATAAGCACCAAATCCATGTGCACTGTTTGGAAACAACACCAGATCAAAACTCTTATTGGCTTTTTCCAGTGCTTCTACTACCAGTAAGGTGTTGTAGGGTGGCACATTGTTATCCATCATACCATGTGCCAACATTAATTTTCCTTTCAGGTTTTTGGCTATGTTCTGGTTGGCCTGCGCATCGTAGTTACTGTTCTCCACCAAACCATTGTAACGCTCGCCCCAATCATCTTCGTAGTTTCTGTTTTCATGATTACCCGATTCTGAAATACCTACTTTAAAAAAATCAGGATAACGAAACATGGCAGCAGCAGTGGCAAAGCCCCCACCTGAATGTCCCCAAATGCCCACACGATTGGTATCGATTGGAAATTTCTGAGATAGTTGGCGGATAGCCGCTATCTGATCAGGTAATGTATTATCGCCCATATTGCCATAATTCATATCATGGTAAGCTTTGCTACGGTTGGGGTTGCTGGTTCCTTCTATCATCACTACAATGAATCCTAACTCGGCCAAAGACTGGTTATCACCGCGTGAAGTAGAGAATGCCCAGTTACCTACACTACCTCCCTGCGGACCGGGATAGATATAATCAATCACCGGATATTTTTTGTTGGGATCCATTTTGGTTGGCGTAAACACCAATCCATAAATATCGGTTTTGCCATCACCTGCTTTAACAGATACCGGAGTAACGGGATGCCATCCGGTTGCTGTCAATCTGGATACATCTGTTTTCTCCAGCTCGGTAATCAGTTTGCCGTTCAGATCTCTTAAAACAGTAACGGGTGCAACATCAGGTTTCGAGTAGGTATCAATAACATAATTACCCGAGGGAGAAAAGCTGGCATTGTGCGTTCCTTCACCGGGTGTTAATTCAACCAATCCTTTCCCATCAAAACCAATTTTACAAAGGCGGGAGAAATAAGGATTAGATGCATCGCGACCTGTTGTGGTGAAATACAACATCCTAGCTTTCTCATCTACTTTTATCAACCGGCTAACAACCCACTCTCCTTTGGTAATTTGATTTTTTAATTTGCCGGTAGCTGCATCGTATAAATACAGATGTCCCCAGTTATCGCGTTCAGAATACCAGAGTATTTCGTTGGTATTGGCCAGGTAACGCCAGTTAATGGCACCCCTGCCCGATTCGTATTGTGTGGCTACTACTTCTTCAAATACTTCGCGTACAGCACCAGTGGCTGCGTCAGCAATGCGAAATTTTTCCTGTTTATGATCACGTGAAGTAGAAAGAAAGGCAAGTTGCGATGCATTCTCTGTCCAGTCTACATCATCAAAAGTACCACTACTCGAAATGTCATCACTTAATGAAGCTCTGTGCGGGTCGGGTGCTACCTGCAGTATAATTACTTTTGCAGTTTCCACATCAATGATTACACGCTGTATCATAGCAATCTCTTTATCACCAGGCAAAGGATATTTCCATGCACGTAAAGTTGGCTTACCCACATTGGTAGTTACCAGGTACATATCGCTTACATTACGTTGATCTTGTTTAAAGGTGGCTACTTTTTTTGAGTCGGGCGACCAACGAACAACGGGCCTGTCGCTCATTTTCCAACCGGCATTATCTGTTGCATAACCAAAGTCTTTTACGCCATCAGTAGTAAGCTGTGTTTCTTTATTAGTAGTTAAATCGCGAAGCCATAGGTTCCAGTCTTTGATGAACACAGAACGTTTGCCATCTGGCGATGGAATATCATTACCACCACCGCGAGCACCGGCACCGCGACCACCACGACCTGCTGCAGTTGTCGCACCTGATTGTGCAACGGCTACTCCCTCATCAGCCGTAAGCTGTGCAGTAGACAAATCGTATTTCCATTTTTTAGCATCCGACGTAAACAAAACATATTTTCCATCGGCCGAGAAAGAAATGGTTTGAAAAGGCAATTTGTTGGCTTCATATTTAGTGCCACTGGTGGCAGACAAAGCAGCAGCTAGTTTCTGGTGATCGAATGCAGCGCTGCGTGTTTTTTTAGCAGGATCTACTAAAATAAATTCATTCTTTTGGCTGGTGGTAGCCAGGTACCAAAAGCGATCACCATCCATCCAGTTGGGGCGAACAGTGCCACCATCCACCAAAAGATCGGTATGGTAGTTCATGAACTTTTCGGCACGTTCATAATCTTTGGCGGTAATGTTAGTTTGGGCATGCGCAGCAAAACTGAACGCGAACGCAGTTGCCGTGAGTAGGTATTTTCTCATGTGTTTGTGTAATGCTTTTGTTTACGAATAGAGGCGAACAATATAGGATAAATTCAACTAATTATAGCAGGAGTTCGGTGAATGGTATGTGGTATACTTCTAAATATAATCAGGCAAGAAAAACAACCATTCCAGACTTACTTTTTTTTGGCTTTTATCCTATCGCCTGCAACATCAAATTCTTTCATCAGTTCCAAACCATAGTTCCGAATCACTTCTACAACAGCAATAGCTCTTTTCCCCCTTGGGGTAATCGTATATTCAACTTTGGGTGGTACCACAGGATACACCACCCGCTTTACAAAACCTTCAGCTTCCAGTTCCCGCAACTGTGTAGTGAGCATTTTATCTGTAATATGTTTAATATCCTTTTTAATCTCGCCATAGCGCATTACCCTATCTTTTAATCGCCAGAGAATAGGCATTTTCCAGGTTCCGCCAATTCTTCCCATAGCAAATTCTACAGGGTTGTAATAGACCTTATTATTAAAAATAAAATCAGGCATAACGGTGGGTTTAAAGTGTAATACTTTCCAAAAAGTATGTATCAATACTTTTCGAATGTATGATACTGAAATTACAGTATGAATGCAAATTTGTAACATACAATTTAAACATACGATCATGTCAATCCTGAAATCTGTTCTACTTACCATTTGCTTTTTTGCAATGCATGCTGCCATTTCGCAACACAATGCAGGCAATAATGGAAAAATATTATTGATTGCTTCAAACCCTGCCATCAGTAAACAAACAGGCTGGCCAATTGGTGTTTGGGCAGCAGAAATCATTCATCCTTTTTGGGAGTTTTCGTTTGCGGGCTATTCGGTTGATATTGCCAGCCCGGAGGGAGGTGAAATTAGCATTGATGGCTTTAGCAATCCGGAAGATGAAAGTAAATACGCCGCATGGGATTATGTGTCACTTGGGTTTCTGAAAGATCCATCAAAAGCCTCTCTTTTAAAAAATACCATTAAACTATCTGCCATTAATCCGAAAGATTACAAAGCCATCATGGTATGTGGCGGTCAAGGGCCTATGTATACCTTCATTAACAATAGCGAACTTCATAAATTTTTTGTTGATTTTTATCTAACCGGAAAACCTACCGCTGCTATTTGTCATGGTACTTGTATTTTGTTAAAAACAAAATTACCCAATGGCAAATTTCTGGTAGAAGGGAAAAAATGGACAGGCTTTGCAAATAATGAAGAGAACTATGCCGATGCTTATGTTGGCAAACAGATACAACCTTTCCGCATTGAAGACTTGGCAAAGAAGATGCCCCACAATCAATTTTCAGTAGCTCCCATGTTTGAGGCTTATGCAGTGCAGGATGGCAACTTAATTACCGGTCAACAACAAAACTCCGGAGCAGAAGCTGCTAAATTGATTATTCATCAACTGGAGAAAGATAAAAAACGATACCCTACTTATGTTTTGGTTCATGGGGCATGGGCTGATGAGAGTTCATGGGGTTTTGTACGCAACGATCTGGCAAAAAATGCCAATGTGGTAGTGGTTAACCTTCCTGCGCATGGTGCTGATAATACCTATGGTGCAGGAATTGGCTTGAAAGAATACGTAAATACGGTTACAGAGGCTGTTAATAAACAACAGGGAAAAGTAATCCTGGTTGGGCATTCTATGGCAGGACAGATTATTTCACAGGTAGCTGAAAATATTCCAAATAAAATTGAGAAACTCGTATATGTAGCAGCTTACTTACCAAAGAGCGGAGAGAGTGTATTAGAACTTTCAAAGAAAGACCATACCAGTAAGGTAGCGACTGCATTGGAATTCAATAAGGATTATTCACTGGCTTCTATCAAGAAAGAAGTGGTACATGATAATATCTGCGCAGATTGTCCGGATTATATGAAAGATATTCTGGTAAAGTATCATAGGGCAGAACCTGTGCAGGCTTTAAATGATAAAGCAAGGTTAACCACCAGATTTTCAGGTATACCTAAATATTATATCGCTACAACCAGAGATGAAGTAGTTCCCTATACGCTGCAACAACAAATGATCAAAGCAAATGGAAGTATTAAAAAAATATATGAACTACCAACATCGCATTTGCCTTTTGTAGCTATGCCACAACAGTTTGTGAAAACATTACTGAACATACAATAAACTAATTGTGATAACAAAGGGTGCATGTATTTTCCTGTTAGTAATGGTTGGAACTGCACAAGCACAGATCAACGAAAGTGATACAGTGCAATTTCAACTGCGTGCCAATATAACGGGTAATTACCAACAGGGCAATGTGGAAGTACTGGCCATTAAAAGCAAACTGGACTTTAGTATTTCAGCTTCTACGAATTGGATATTCAAATCGCAAAATAGCAGCTTGTATCAGTCATTTTATAAAACAGAAGCAGATAATGATGTATTCAGTAGAAACTATCTTTACTTCAGACCAAAAAAGAAAGTGTATCCTTTTGTCATTACCTATCTCTCTTCCAACTATCGAAGAAAAATAAGCAACCGGTATTTTGCAGGAGCAGGTACTACCTTGCAATGGGTGAATTCCCAAAAAAATGTACTCAAGTTTTCTGCATGTATACTATATGAAAGCACTAAATTCAGAGCCAGCCAATATAATTATTCGGAATATAACGGTAAAGAGAATGTATCCGTTTGGCGTGGCACTTTATATGCAAGTGGATGGCATTATCTGTGCAACAAACAAATTCGCTTATATTATGATGCGTACTGGCAACCCGTATGGACCAATAAAAATAATTACAGAACGCAATTTGACTTAGGGATAGACCTACCTATCTGGAAAAATTTTTTCTTTACTGCACTGTTAGCTTACTCGCATGAGAATGTTGTCGTCACCAATGTCCTGCAGAATGATAAACTGATAACTTTCGGGTTGACTTATCAAAGTAAATCAAAATAAAAATGAACGATACCAGACAGTAGCTACAATTAGCTGTTACTTATCGAATCTAATATTCATTAAAAAATGCTCCCCAAAAGGTGCGGAAAATAAAAAATCCTCACTATTGCTTTATATCCGCTAAACGAAGCACCCGATACACAATACCCCTCGATTGCGCAAATGCTTCTATGGTAGTTTCAAAACCCATTTTTTTCCTCCTTTCATTCACGTGTTCCGGATCTTTAATCGGGAAAATAATATTTCCGGATGTTCCATCTGTTAGTGTTTTAAAAATTACCTGTGTTCCGTAGATCTGTTCCTTACCCTGGTGCATCAGAAACCTGTCTTCCATCATCGCAACACGGATCTGGGTAATTTCTCCGGCTTCTCCGGCTTGTTTAATCAGTGGCAGGTATTTGTCAATTTTTCTTGAATGTTGTACAACAAACCAGGCCACTTCGTTGGTTCCCTCACCCACCAATGTTTTACCTGGATATCCATATTTTGCAAACACCGATTCCATGAAAATAATATTGGAAGAGTCTGCCTTACCCTGTAACGCAGATAAATAGTTTATTACTTGTTTCGGATCTTGGTGATATAGTTTAGCAGTTTCGTTCACTTTTTGGCTGGTAGTTAACGTAATCAATATCGATCGGTATTTCAGATCAAGCGCACCCACACTATCCAGTTGCTTTTTTAATGATGGATTGATCTGCGCCTGCGCAAAATAAAAATTGGCACAGAAGAGCAGTACCCCCAGTATACCTATTTTCATAGACATAGTTTTACAAGTTCTATATGTAGTAATATATAAATTCTGTTTCTGAAATTATAGTTTATATAGCAGGTAATCCATCTTGCAGATTGAGGCCGAAGAATATTAAGAAGTAATACCTCTGGTAGTATCTGCCTAAACAAACGTTAGTATAATCATTGAGGTGGTTTGAATTTGGATGTAAATAATAGGATGTATGATTTATGCAATATTTAAAAATAATTCTGTAAGAACATTTTATGAAAGTTTACAGAAATTACAAAAATCAAATGTACTATCATGACTAACAATACACTTACCTCAGAAAATAAAAGTACTCCAAAAACCATTGAAACTTCTGAAGGAATGGCAAATAAGGAAGAGATTGAAAAATCAGTTCCCCACATTACAGTCGAATTAATCGAATACATCCCTAATTCGATACTACGTAAAACCATCCTTAAAAAAACGACCGGTAATGTAACGGTTAGCTCATTTGATACAGATGAAGCTCTGACCGAGAGTATCTCCCCCTTCACCATATTTATTCAAATAATTGAAGGGGAAGCGGAAATTGTGATTGCTAAAAAAAGTACTTTTTTATCATGTGGTCAAAGTATTATCATCCCACCACATGAATCTCATGTAGTAAAAGCCAATAGCAGATTCAAAATGTTGCAGACCGTGATTAAAAGTGGGTATGAGATTTAGTTGAACTTTGTTATCATCAGCTGCTTTAGAAGATCGTTGTTTAGAAGCGATATCCTGCCATGAAAAAGTTCTATCTACATCGAAATAAAAGATTAAGTGCCGCAGATTCGCAGATTATTTTAAGATAATCTGCGAATCTGCGGCAAAAAACCGCCAAACTATAAGTTTTGGCGGGCATTGCAGAGAGGAAGGGATTCGAACCCTCGATACGTTGCCTTATCCAGTAAGGGTTTCAGGAGTTTCCTCTAAAAATGTTACCTTTTTGCTCACCTAAGTATTTGAGAATCTGTGTTTTCTAACTTTTTAAGTTACCATAAAATTAAGGTTTTAAATGATGAATGAATATTGATTCCTCTGGGTGGGGATAATCCCAACTTGAAATTTTCAATGGGGAGAAAGAAAAGACTTCCCTACTACTTGTGTGTATATATAGTAATGGGGGGATACTTTATTTTAGGATTCTTAGATAATAAGAAAAGGGGTAGCCTGTTTTGTGGGGTAGGAAAAATTAGTGCTTCAATGTATGGACTGTGCTTGATAAGACTTAAAGACTACTCCTTGTGTGCATACATGAGTAATGTATATTGTGATTGAGGTTACTTGGGTAATGAGAAGAAAATTCTATAGTCAATGGTCAATATTACTAGGAAACTGTCTGACTGACTAAATAACCATACAATTATTTCAATCTATTCCACTCTTCTTTGTATGCCTCAAATTCTATTTCTCCATTCTCATATTTCTGTTTGAGTAACCTTTGGGCTGAGCTGGGTTCACTTTCATGGATTTTCTGTGCAACATATCTCTCATGTTCTCTTTCTAACAAACCTGAATCTCTAATACCATTAACAACTGCTGATTTTATGATGTAATATAAAAGAAGCCATCCTAGAACTACACCAATAACCCAGTATAGAATAACATGTATTTCCATTTTTAAATTTTTAGAATAGAATAATATGCAAGAATATAAAAGTGATATAATTAGTCATTCCCATAATCAAAATCTGGCTCAATAACTATATCATAATAATCTTTAGGATCAAAACCTTCCTCAATTTTATATTGTCCTCCCATTTCTACCACATCTAATTCCAAGTGATTTGTTAATTCAAGAGTACAACAAAAGCATTTAAATTCTGTAGGTAGAACATTAAGATTTTGAATAATTTCAACATCACCTGCCACTCCTTCAGAAGTAGAAATTAATTTTCCTGCTATAACACCATTATTACCACAAGCAGGACACTTTTCATCTTTCTTGTATGGGCTTCTGACTGTCCATTTAACACTCTCTGAATTAATTATCTTTTCCCTTTGAACTTCTGGTGGTAGACTTTCAAATTCTTTTCTATATGCAGATATTTTACCCTTAATAAACTTTTCTAGGGTAGCATCCCTTTCTTTTATCATTTCCTCAGCAGCAACTGCCTCATCCTCTCCCAAAAAATCAGTCAAAGTTTTCCCTTGAAAGTCTAACAATATTTTTAAAGTCCGATAGTATTTTGATAGCCACTTTTTTGTTGGAAAAGCATCAAATCCTAGCCCCCCACTATGTAGTTCCTCATTTCTTCGAGTGGTTATTTCTTTGCAAAATTCCTTTTCACTATTTGTAAAACTTGGAACTATTACCTCACATCTTTCTAAAACAGAATTTGTAGGAATAGAGATTGGCACATAATGGGGATTCTTTTGGTATCCAAAGACATATAATAGATGTTCTCCCACTCTAGGATCAGCAAGTAATACAGGGTGAACTTTTGCTAAAGTGGCTCTGGCAATAAATTCTAAAGCAATTGCAGACCAAAAAGGAAACATATCTCCATCTCTATCTTCAGCAAATGCTTTCTGAATATATACTTTGCCTTTGCTCCATAATTTGTCATATGTCCAAATACTTTCAAAACTCATAATATCATAATTCTTTGAAGGTGTCTAAAATTTATTTCTGCTTCTTTAACTCTTGGTCTATGGTGCATAAAGTTCCAGTTGTCTATTATAATAGTTTTGTTTGGAAACCATTCAATTTCCTTTGAAGGCTTTGTGGATACCAAGTTTTCAATGAAAGTTGCATTGTTTATTTTGTTGTTGCTTGGGGTCATTATGCATCTATCATATCTATAAAATTGTCCATCCTCAGATAATATACTTGAATAAAAAGAAAAGTTCCTCGATTTTACTTTCCACATATCCAATTTCAATCTCATCTTAGCTTCATTATCAATATCACTTAAGTCACAAACAATTGTGGAAGTTGGATTTTCTATACCTTTTACATATCTTAATAGGATATATCTTGGAGGAATTTTAAAATAAGCTCCATCAGTATGAAATGGAAAATCATCAGCACCAAAATTTGCTGACAATGATTGCTTATGAGCTTCTTCTTTCTTTAATGGAACTATATTGTCAATTAATGGAGCATTAAGTCTTGAAGCAATAGGATTGCCTAGACTATAAGCAAGTTCCATAAATTCTTGATCATTTTTAATACTTAGTTCTGTCATTTCAAGTTGAAGTCGCTTAAAATTTACATATTTTCTTAGTGACACATGAAAATAAAGTTAGTTTAAAAATGCCTCATGGTTGGAAAATGACTCACTTAATGCTATATTATAAAGATCAGTGTATTATTCTGCTTTTATCCAAGATTCAATAGAAAATAAGGGATATCACACATCCTGTTTCAAATACATTTAAATATCATTCTGAATCATACTCCCATGGTGGTTTCCGCCAATGCAAATATTTGGTCATATACAAATCATAGATTTCTTGTGTTATTTTGGTAAATATATTTTCTTGATTTTCTCCTTCTTGAATAATCCAATTCAACTTATTTGTTCCTTCATTTTGGCTTGTTACCTCAAAATGAATAATCAAAGCAGGATTTTGAGGTAGAAATAACATTTCAGTTTTAAAATCCTCTTCACTTAAAATTACTATTTTGAAATAATTTTCATTTACAGTTGTTGCACCTTTATATTTCCCAAGTAAAAGGTTAATCAGCTTTCTATAGGGAACATATTTATCTTTAATTTGCTCCTTATTTTTAACAGCTTCAATTTCTTTCATTTCAGATAAAATAGTGTCTAACATTCTCAAACCTTCGTGAGCATTAGAATTTTTAGTATGATCTGATTCTATTAGAATTGATTTTTGAAAGTCTGAATAAGCTTCTTCAAATAATTCCATTCTTGCTTTTGCAAATCCTCTATTGCAGTATGCCATATAATTGTCAGGATTCTCTTTAATATAAATGTCAAGCACAATTGTAGCTTGATTATCATTTCCCTCTTTTATCAATTCAGTAGCCCTATTAAATAAATTATCCTCCTTTTTCTTGTTATGCTGACTACCATAAATAAAAAGACAAATGCCAGCAATGAGGATTATAAATGAAACCAAAGTATACTGAACAAGCAAAATAATAATCAATCCCCCCAACATTGCATACCCCAAATATTTAAGGGCGTTATCTCCATTGTATTTTCTATGCTGCATAAATGAGTTTTAAATTATCAATATTGAGGCAAATCTGCTCTAATATAAGAATTAATTTAAAACTCACTTTGTCTAGTGGCATACCAAGACAAAGAGTTCATAAAGAAGTTTGGCAATAGAGTTAGAGAAATAAGGAAAGCCAAAAAGATAAGTCAGGAAGAACTGGCCTGGGATTGTGGTTTTGAATTAAGCCAAATTGGTAGGATTGAGAGAGGAACTATAAATACCTCCATTTCTCATGTGGCTAAAATAGCTGAAGTTTTAAATGTTACTCCTTCTGAGTTATTTAAGTTTTAATAGGCTCTAATGCCAAAAGGCAGGATAAATCCTACCACTTTGACAGTGTTATATCTTAAAATAGTCAGTCATTCATTTCCTAAATACTTTTTGACTGACCATATTGATAAATAACCTTATTCACTTCTCCTTTACTGGGTGTCTTTTTCCATGTAGGGAAATCCAGTTTTAATTTTTCTACAATAGCATCCTGTGTCAACCCTTCCTCTTTATATTGAATGATATTTCTTTCATATAGCTGCTTCTGCTCATCAGAATAATGTCTTGCAGAACCCTTAACTCCATTAGAAGAAATAATTTCAGAATTGCTTGAAAGTGTCATGGTTTTTTCATCAAGTTCTAACACTAATGATATATCCTTAAAACTGTCACTTACATAGTTTCCTTTGACTGCAGTTAACAGTCTTTTGTTGCTATTGCCATTTTCTCTTTTCATCTGTAATACAACTCTTGCATAAGCTTGAATACCCATCGAGCCTAACATATTATCTTTTGAAGATTTCTTTTCCTCAGAACCTTTCTTTTCATGGTGCAAAGCAAGAACTGAACAGCCATATTTTCTAACCATGTCATTAAATGGATGTAATGAAGCTCTAACTGAATTTGATGCATTTAAGTCTCCTGTGAAAATATCAGTCCATGTATCTATAATAACACAATCAACATTTTCTTGTTTTAATAACTCTTTTACTTTAGCTACAACATTTGATTGAGGGAAAACAAATCTAATATTATCTAAAAGGGCATGATCAGAAAACATTTCCATTTGCCTGTTTAATAAGGCTGCAACATTAACAGCCAAATCCTCAGTAATTACCATGATTACCTTTCTGTGATGGGTGTTAAGAGGAATTCCAAGAAATTCATCATCCCCATTTGCAATAGATAAGGCCAATTGTCTTAGAAAGGTACTTTTGTTGCAATCACTTGCACCTGTTAAAAAACTGATTCCATATTTAGGAATTAGCCCTTCCCACAAATAAGGAACTGACTTGGATTTATAGGCTAACAATTCAGATGCTTTTAAAACTTCCTTGTTCAGTAACTCCATTTCAATAGCTTCTTTTTTTAAAGCATCTTCTTCCTCTTCATGGGATTCAATGAATTTTTCATGGTCAGTTAATTTCTCTAAGGATTCTAATGACTGACTGTTTAAGTTGTTCTCTGTCTGTTTCATAATTTTTAAGTTTTTAATTATGAAACAAAGCTGCTCTAACCCTAAAAGTCAGAAAGTCCTGACAAGGTCTGTCAGGACTAATTAGTTACATAAACTCAATGTTTATAAGGGTTCTACTTGATCACTCTTTTGTTAGGGAGTTCTATTCTATCACCAATCTTTGATCTTTTATCCCCTTTACTTGGGGTAAATATGGTGTCTATTGTAGCTTGACTTAATTCATTTCCATCTTTATCCAAGAAACTACTAGCTATAAACTGTTTCAATTCATCCTTTGGATAATTGATTAATGGCTCTCCTTTATCTTGCCCATTTAATAAGTCATAGAATAATGTTACTAATACATTGGTCTTTCCTAACCACTGAATTTTGTGGGTAGGCTTAGCAAGTGTTTCTTTTGTAGATAGATTAAGAGGTAAATGAATGCTGTACTTGCTGTAAATTGAGCTTTTTATCTCTACCAAAGATTCCTCAATGCAGGTATATTTTGATAAATCTTTCCTTTCCTTCAGCTTAGATAATAGGCCATTGATAATAGACAGGGTTGTAGTTATGTACCCTTCTTTTTGTTTTATATCCCACATACTTAATAAGAGAGTGTCTATTGCAATGATAGTATCATTTACATGTAAGGAGTTTAAAATCCATCCATTAATATCTACCAAATCATCCCCTATAAAACACTCTGCATCATCTTCATTTTTATTTACCTTTGATAACTCAAAAGCCTGCCTAAGAAATTCATCTCTCAAAGTGTTTATTCTATTGGGTGTTTCAATTAATTCTTGAAACTCTTTCAAAAGATATCCTTGCATAAAGATTAGTTTTAGTCAGTCAGTATGAATATATAGTAAACTGACCAATTGACTGAGAGATTTGACTAAAAAAGTCAGTCACTCAATACTTATAGGGTATTAAATGACTGACTTTTATTTCTCTTAACAAAGAAGCCTCTTCTTATTCTGTAAAATCAACCTCTTTTATTAGGTTAAGCACTGAGGCTTGATAAAGATGTAAAAGTTCTTTAGCAGAAATAGTGTCTTTATTTGGACTTTTCTTCTTTAACTCCTTCAATAAGGTCAAAAGAGAAGTCACACATTTTTGAAATATTTTGCCATAAGTTTTTTCCCTTTTTACATCAATTATATGTCTTGATAATCCAATGCAAATAATAAAGACATCATTAGCCAATGTTAATGCTGCTTTCTTTAGTCTGGCTTCTTTACTTTTTAATTTTATTTTTGGATACTCCTTAAGTAACTTTTCTTCTGCCCCTTTTAAATAACTAAAACATTCTTCATAAGAGGCTGCTTCTAAATTGTGCATGAATTGATTTCTTATTTCCATGAACTTTTGAAATTTCCAATAATCTTCACTTCTTATGAAACCCAAATCTAAGAAGAGCAAGACTTTGGCATTATAACTTAGAGCTGAAGAGCTATTTCCAAAGCTTTTAGAACTTGAAGCATCTTTAACCCCTAATAGCTGAGATAGCAAGCCTGATATGGTAGCCTCAATCATTAAAGACTTATGCAAAAAATCAATTCTTATCTGCATATGGGGAGCTAAAACTGTTTGGTTCATTTTGATTAATTGAAAAATAAAATAGTCAGTCAGACAATATCCTAATATACTGACTAACTGACTATATTTCTTATTATCTAAGAAACCTCTATTGACTTATTTCCTGCATAAGAGTTTCCCTCTTAATACATCCATGTCATTCTTCACCTTAGAATCCACCACTTTAGAATAATGCTGTGTTGTTTTCAGGTTTGTATGTCCCAACATTTTGCTTACTGATTCAATGGGTACACCATTGGTGAGGGTTATGGTGGTGGCAAATGAATGCCTTGCCAAATGGAATGTAAGTTTCTTGCCCACCTTGCTTATATCACCTATTTCTTTTAAGTATGCATTCATCTTTTGATTGGTTATTACAGGCAGGATTGGTTTATCCTTATCAGGAATGAATGGTGGTTCATATCTATCCAGTATCTCCAATGCTTTAGGTAATAATGGGATGGCTGACCTTATCCCTGTTTTCATCCTGTTTAATACAATCCACCTGCTGCCATCTTCTTTATTCTCAATATGCCTACAACAAAGCTGTTTCATGTCTGAATAGGATAACCCTGTATAACAGGCAAATACAAACAGGTCTTTTACAATAGCCAGTCTTTGGATATCAATCTTCTTATCCTCTATCAACTTAATCTCCTCGGCTGTTAAATATCCTCTGTCCTTTACTTGAAGGGTACACTTAAAATTCTGAAAGGGATTTTGCACCAACCATCCATTAGCCACTGATAAATGAATGATCTTCTTTAGGAACTGAATGTATTTGATGGCAGGATTGTGAGTTAGTTTATGTGCTGTTTTCAGATAAACCTCAAATTCCACTACAAATTGATGGTTCAGCTCTTTTAGGAATACATCTTTCCTGTTAAGTGATTCTGTGATAAACAAGGTCACCTTCTTTTTAAGGCTCTCATACTTGGTGTAAGTGGCTTTTGTGTTCTCTATACCTATTTTACTCTTCAATAGGGCATTGTGATAACAAAAAGCTTCCAGTAAGGTTTTGGCTTCCTTACCTGTATTTAGAAGCCTGTTCTTGATCTGTTCTGTTGATACAGGTATTTCCTTTTCAATTAGCTCATTGTAGATTTTTAATGCCTTTCCTTTCAATAGAGCCAACCTTTTATTCATTTCTATTGCCTCAGGTGTTGCACCTTTAATTATTGACCTTTTAGAGTCCCATTTTTTGGCTTCTATTGACAAGCCTGTGGAAACCTCTGTTCTTTTGTTATTGACTGAAATTCTGAGTGAAATAGGGGCTAAGCCTTTGCTGTTTATCCTTGACCTGTATAGCCAGAATAATAGCTTCATGGAGTATTCCATTGCTGTAAAATTTAAGGGTAAATGATTTCTGCTGAGTGCAGGATGTGTGGGATTTGGCTCTTTCTGCCAAACTGTTACCTTTTTTGAGAGGGACTGTTACCTCTTTGTTCTCTAAAGTGAAGGATATACAAAAACAAAAAAGCCTGTAACCATTGAGTTACAAGCTTTCCATCAGTAGCATTTTAGCTGTTTGCAGAGAGGAAGGGATTCGAACCCTCGATACGTTGCCGTATACACACTTTCCAGGCGTGCTCCTTCAACCACTCGGACACCTCTCTGTATTTTAAAGGACTGCAAAAATAGCTTTTCAACGTTAGCCACCGAATATTTTTTGGGCATTGAACGTAGTAATAGCAGCGAGCTCAGTTACAGATAGTTGCTTTACCTCGGCCAAACGTTCAATAATATGCTGCAAATACGCACTCTCATTGCGTTTGCCACGATAGGGTACCGGGCTCAGGTAAGGTGCATCCGTTTCCAATACCAGCCATTGGGCATCAATCTGTTCAAGGGCTGTGGGCAAACCGGCATTTTTATAGGTAATCACCCCTCCAATACCCAGCCAAAAGCCCATTTGGGTAATTTGTTGGGCCTCTTCAGCACTGCCGCTAAAACAATGAAATATGCCTTTTAGTCCTTTGGCGGCAAATGGTTTTACCGCTTTAATGGTTTCGTTCATCGCTTTTCGGGTATGAATTACAATAGGCAAGTTGCGCTCCAATGCCCACTGCATCTGGGTTTCAAAGGCTTGGTATTGCTCTTGCTCAAAGGTTTTGTCCCAGTAAAAATCCAGTCCAATTTCACCTATCGCTACAAAGGGGCGCTTATCTATCCATTCTTTTGCAATGGCAAGTTCTTCTTTGTAATTGGCTTTTACATAGCAAGGGTGCAAACCCATCATAGCAATACATACTCCGGGGTAGGCTGCTTCAAGGGCCAGCATAGAGGGAATGGCTTCGCTATCAATGGCGGGTAAATAAAACTGTTGTACCCCTTGTTGCTGGGCACGGGTTATTACTTCTGCAATATCATCCTTGAATTCTTCGGCGTATAAATGACAATGGGTATCGATTAAGATCATGGATGCAAAATTCCTGAATTATTGGTTACCGTACCAAATTGTGTATTTGCGACTTGGCGAGAAAGTTTTTTCACGCAAAGGCGCTAAGGCGCAAGGGTAAGTAAGAGGGGTAAAATAAAATGTCACTTACATCGTTTTATATAGGTTGGCGTCGTGGTAGTCGCCATACTCCTTAGCTTCATAAGAATAAACTTTTCGGGTACGGAACAAAATGCCGGTGTATTTACGCCGGCATACTTATCTAATGTGCTATTGGAATTAACCAGGTAAAGCCGCAAACCGGTATCCCAACTGTGTAAAATGTGCCAGTACTTTGGGTAAGGCATACTGCATTCGTTCCCATGCTTTACTACTATCATGAAATACAATAATAGAGCCCGGTCGGGTATGATATAAAACATAACCCAAACAAACTTCACCGGTAAGGTTGGTATCAAAATCTCCGCTCAACACATCCCACATGACTATGGTGAGTGGTGATTGGTGAGTAGTGAGATTTTTTTGTTGGGATTTTTTTATTCTTCCGTAAGGGGGTCGAAAGAGATTGGATGAGATGTGTTTTTTTGCTTCTATAAAATCAGCCAGGTATTCCTCATCACTTACTTTCCAACCATTTATGTGGTGCTGGGTATGGTTGCCCACTGTATGACCCTCCTGCAATATTCTCTGGTAAATATCCGGATGAGCCACTACATTTTTACCGATACAAAAAAAACTGGCTTTGGCATTAAATTGTTTCAACTGATCCAGCACAAATGGGGTAGCCGTTTCATGCGGACCATCATCGAATGTGAGGTAAATGGTTTTATCATCCCCTTTCATACGCCAGGTTAACCCGGGGTACAACCATCTGAGCCAAAAAGGGGTTTTTACTAGATACATGCTGCAAAATAGGATTTGAAAATTTGAAAATTTGAAAATTTGAAAATTAGTCGCGGGTTTGTAGCAGTTATATATGCTACTACAGACCTCATTTACCTACTAATACAGGCCACTTTTAGGGTCGGCCCACCTCCCATTTTCAAATTTTCAAATTTTCAAATTTTCAAATTCTATCTTTACTGTATGAATAAAAAAGTACGTGTTCGTTTTGCCCCCTCACCTACCGGGGGATTGCATTTGGGTGGGGTAAGAACGGTTTTGTTTAACTATTTGTTTGCCAAACAACAGGGTGGCGATTTTATTGTGCGGATCGAAGATACCGACCAAGGCCGTTTTGTTGAGGGTGCCGAAGAATATATTTTTAATACCCTGAAATGGTGCGGATTGGAGCCCGATGAAAGTCCGCTGCATGGTGGCCCTTATGCACCCTATCGCCAGAGTGAACGCAAAGCAAATTATCGCCAGTATGCAGAGCAACTGGTAAAAAATGGATTTGCTTATTATGCTTTTGATACCCCGGAAGAACTGGAAGTTAAACGTAAAGAAATTCCCAATTTTCAATACAATCAGTTTACACGTGGCAGCATGAATAATTCTTTAACCCTTTCGGAAGAAGAGGTAAAAGAAAAATTAGCGACAACTCCTTATGTAGTTCGTATTAAAATGTTGGAAGATGAAACCGTTGTATTCCATGATATGATACGCGGTGAAGTTTCGTTCAACACCTCTCAGGTGGATGATAAGGTATTGCTGAAAGCGGATGGCATGCCTACTTATCATTTGGCAGTAGTGATAGATGATTACCTGATGAAGATCAGTCATGCATTCAGAGGCGAAGAATGGTTACCCTCTGCACCCGTACATATTCTATTATGGAAATACCTTGGATGGGAAACAGAGATGCCGCAATGGGCACATTTACCTCTGATCTTAAAACCAGATGGCAATGGAAAACTGAGTAAACGCGATGGCGACCGTTTAGGCTTTCCGGTATTTGCTATGGACTGGACCGATCCCAAAACCAATGAAACAACCATCGGTTTTAAAGAAAGAGGTTTTTTACCCGAAGCCTTTGTAAACCTGCTTGCCATGCTGGGCTGGAATGATGGCACCGATGCAGAAATTTTTACAATGGCAGAACTGGTAGAAAAGTTTTCAATGGAGCGTGTTCATAAAGGCGGAGCGAAGTTTGATTATGAAAAAGCCAAATGGTATAATCATGAATGGATAAAGCAATTAGCGGTTATCAGTCTGGAGTCTGGAGTTAGGGCAGAATTTGTTAAACAACAAATTGCCATTCCGGATAACATCTTATTGGCCAAAGTAATAGAAATGGTAAAGGATCGTTGTACTTTATTGCCTGATTTTGTGCAACAGGGATCCTTCTTTTTTCAATCACCAGTTACGGTTGATATAGATGCGATCAAACCAAAATGGGATGATAAAAAAAATATGTTCTTCACTGAACTCATCCGGGCTTATCAATTAAGTACCGTTTGGGAAGTGCATGATCTTGAAAAAGAATTTAAAGAACTGGCAGCGGCCAATCAATTAAAACCCGGAGAATTGATGTTGCCTTTTCGTGTGATGCTGGTAGGGGGCAAGTTTGGTCCGGGTGTGTT
Source organism: Sediminibacterium sp. (assembly GCA_965283715.1). Taxonomy (GTDB): domain Bacteria; phylum Bacteroidota; class Bacteroidia; order Chitinophagales; family Chitinophagaceae; genus Sediminibacterium. The sequence continues at coordinate 327,735 of CBDIPL010000004.1, forward strand.
TGACATTGCGACGATCATTGGTAAAGAAGAAACCGTAAAACGAATTACCCATACCTTAGGTTTGCTACAATAATAATCTGATTTTCTAAACTGCGCCTTTGCGCCTTTGCGAGAAACTTATCACGCCAAGGCGCAAAGGCGCAGTTTTTTTATATCTTGAAATCAAATTATTAAGGATGAAATCAGTTTCCCGTTCTACCTATATCATTGCAGCATTTGCATTGATCAAGTTTCTGGTTGCTTTTATACTGGTTCATCCTGATTTTGAACTTCATCGCGATGAATATCTATACCTCGCTGATTCCGATCATATGGCATGGGGGTATATTGAAATGCCTCCATTACTGGCTGCATTGGGTTTTCTAAGCAAATTAGCAGGCGGTACGGTGTATACAGTATATTTTTGGGGAGGTTTTTTTGGTGCACTCACGTTGATACTGGTAGGCAAAATAGTTTTGCAACTGAAAGGCAACGCCACAGCAGTATTCTTTGCCTGCCTTGCTTTTTTATGTGCCGGTTTTTTACGGATGCATATTTTATTTCAGCCCAATTTTCTGGATGTTTTTTTCTGGACATGGGCCTCCTACCTCATCATTTGCCTGATAGATTCGGATCATAAAAAATATCTTTACTGGCTTGGGATTTGCTTCGGACTCGCCATTCTTGGTAAATATTCTTCTGCTTTTTACATCATTGCTTTTGCTGCTGCTGTGCTGCTAACCGATAAAAGAAAATGGCTATTGAACCGACACTTTTATTTTGCCATGTTACTGGGTGTATTGATTTGCTTACCCAATATTATTTGGCAGATAACGCACCATTTTCCATTAATGCACCACATGGATCTGTTAACCAAACAACAACTGCAATATAATAGTCGTACAGATTTTCTGATTGATCAGTTATTAATGTCACTGCCCTCATTTTTTATATGGATGTTCGGGTTATGGTATATACTTATAAAAAAAGAAGGTCGCAAATACATAATAATTGCTTTGATTTATCTTGGCATTATTAGCATGCTCTTGTATTTTAATGGTAAAGGCTATTACGCGGCAGCTATTTATCCCACACTTATGGCTTTTGGTGGTTTTTGGTTTTCAAAATTCATCACTCAAAAATATTTCGGCTGGCTACGCTGGGTGGCCCCTGTGTATATGCTTGGTTTTACCTGGTTAATTTTACCACTGATTCTACCCTATGAATCTCCCGATGAGCTGGTTAAACTTTATAAGGTCATGAAAGTAGAATCATCCGCAGCACTTCGTTGGGAAGACCACCAGCAGCACCCACTGCCACAGGATTTTGCTGATATGCTAGGCTGGAAAACCATGGCGGAAAAAACAGCCAAAGCATACCATGCCTTACCCGATTCAGTAAAAGCAAGTATTATGGTGTATGGCGATGAGTATTGCCATGCCGGCCCATTGAGTTTCTATCGAAAAAAACTGGGCCTTCCTGAAATTTACTGTGATGATGCAAGTTATGTTTTCTGGTTACCGGATCAGTTTACCTATAAAAATTTCTTACTGGTAACAACTGATTTGCCTGATACAGATGACAGTTTTTTTAACCATTGGCAAAAACGTGAAATCCTGGATTCATTAACGCATCCTCTTGCCAGAGAATACCGAACAAAAATCGTCCTCTATTCAAATCCCGATGATTCGGTCAGGGTAATTGCCGAGAGAAATATCAGAAGAGATAAACAACAATTCAAACTTCGATAAAATGAATTAAAAGATATACGGTGACGATGAAAAAGACAATACAATTTATATAACAGAGAAAGTTTAATTATTAATTTTTAATTACTAATTATTAATTAACGCTTACCCTTGTTTCTCCATCATCACCATCACCGGCTGCCAATGGGTTTCATACAATTTTTGAAGATGGTGTTTATCTACTTCCTCCAAAGTAACAAGGTACTGGGTATTCAATGCCACATGTTCCGGTGTGCGGATGCCGGGAATTACAGTGGAAATTTCAGGATAACTTAGAAGATAACTTAGCGCGAGACCCGATTCAGTCGTGTTGTATTTTTTACAGAGAAGCCACACTTCTTCCTTCAATATTTTCAGTGCCGCTTCTGTAATAGGTGGCACTACACGGTAACTGCGATGATCGTCGCTGGTAAAAACGGTATCAGGTTTTATTTTGCCTGACAATAATCCAAACTGTAAAGGCATCCGTGCAATAACCCCATATTCGTTTTGCGCAGCTTTGGTTACAATGGGTAATGCTTTCTGGTTAATTAGATTGAACACCAATTGAAATCCATTTCCCAATTGATTCTTAAAAAAGAATTCTGCTTCCGGAAACGGATTGAACGTAATGAGCGAGATTCCCCAATAACGGATCTTACCTTCTTTTTGTAATTGCTGCATAGCCTCTATGCATTCTCCATTTTCCAAATGTTGTATACGTGCCACATGCAGCTGATGAAAATCGATACAATCTCTTTTCAAGCGTTTCAAACTTTGCTCACAGGCTTTGATGATGTAGTCTTTGCTGTAATCAATGGCAACTTTCGCATCATCGCCGATCTTCTGCCCCACTTTAGATGCAATCAAAACATCTTTGCGGTTACCAATGGTATTTCCCAATAACGTTTCGGAATGACCCAGACCATAAAAATCGGCAGTATCAAAAAAGTTAATCCCCGCATCCATGGCAGCATAAATGGCAGCGATGGAAACATGGTCATCAGATGGCCCCCAGCCAATTGCGAGATTACCAACAAATGCTGCGCCACCTATGGCCCAGGTGCCAAAACCAATTTCGCTTACAGTAAGATCTGTGTTACCAAATTTGCGGTAGTTCATAGGTGATTTCGGTTATACTGTAAACCTAAGCACAATTCAACTAATTTTGTACACTCGTTGTCTGCTAAATGATTGATTATGAAAAGACCTGTAAGAGTATTGGTTGCTAAAGTTGGACTGGATGGCCACGATCGTGGTGCTAAAGTAATTGCTACGGCTTTACGCGATGCAGGTATGGAAGTGATATATACCGGCCTGCGACAAACGCCTGAAATGGTTGTGAATGCGGCTTTGCAGGAAGATGTAGATGCCATCGGCATCAGCATTCTCAGCGGAGCGCATATGACGGTATTTCCAAAAGTGATGGCTTTGCTGAAAGAAAAACAAATGAATGATGTTTTGGTAACCGGTGGCGGTATTATTCCTGAGGATGATATGAAGTCGTTACACGATTTGGGTGTTGGCAAACTCTTTGCACCAGGTGCCGCAACAGGAGATATTGCGATTTATATTTCCAATTGGGTAGCGGAGCATCGTAATTTTTAATTGCATCAGACGCAGATTATTGATTGTAACTTTCTGAGTACAACTGCGAATCTGTGGCAAATATCAGTAGTTACCTATCAAACCATTTCTTAAACGCAGGTGCTTTTTCTCTGCTGATATCCAATTCCATTTTTAAAGGGGCTTTGAGAAAAACGGATAGTTTCTGGTTCTCATGCGGCTTTACACTTTGTATGGCATTGATGTGAATAATACTCTGCCGGTTAGAACGATAAAACACTTTGGGATCGAGCAATTCCTCAATATCTTCCAACGTGGTATAATCCAGTATATATTTATCGCCGTTAAATGTATACAGATAATTCAGGTTATCCCTCACAAAACAGGCTATGTCTTTGGTATCTACCGGTATCCATGTATTGCGCACATTTACAATAAATTTTTCTTTGTAGAGATTTTGTTGTGGCAATGTCAAACTGGCCATCAACTGTTGCATATCTGCGGGTAGCGAAGGTTTACCGTTAATCAGGTTCCTGCATTTATCAATGGCTTTCTGGAGATCTGTTTCATCAATAGGCTTTAATAAATAATCAATCCCATTCACTTTAAAAGCTCGAATAGCATATTCATCATAAGCTGTTGTAAATATAACCGGACAATTGAGTTTGAAATGTTCAAATAATTCAAAACTAACCCCATCACTTAATTGAATATCCATAAAAAGCAAATCAGGTTCTGCATGTTGCATAAACCATTTTTTGGCTGTTTTTAAACTGGGCAACACTTCCACAATAGTTACATCATCTGCCACAACGGCTATTTTATTCGCCAGTTCACGGGCAATCAGTTGTTCATCTTCAATGATTACAGCCTTTATCATATCAACGGAATTTTTACTGTAAAAAAATGTTCATCTTCTTCAATCACCATAGGTAGATCGGATAAATACTTGTACAGAGAAAGCAGGTTATCCAAGCCCTGTTTATTACTGGTTTCTACAAATTTCTTTTTCTGCATATTGTTTCGTACCAGGAGATACCCGTTCTCAACAAACATATCTATCACCAGCGGCGTATCGCTGTCTACAATATTGTGTTTGATAGCATTTTCTACCAAATTTTGCAGGGTAACCGGAACAATCTTCTGATAATAGTATTCTTCATCAATTCGGATGTTGATGTCAAGACCGTCTGCAAAACGGGTTTTCTGCAGACCAATAAAAGTTTGAATGAACCTGATCTCCTCTTTCAATGATACCAGTTCACTATCTTTACTTTGCAAGATATACCGGTAAATACGACTCATCGCATCCAGAAAATCACCGGCCATTTTCTGATCAATCCGTATCAAACTGCTGAGTGAGGTTAAGGAGTTAAATAGAAAATGCGGGTTTAAATGTTGTTTCAGATTTTCGTACTGAACTTGCGTTTTTTCTTTCTCCAATGCTTGTGCTTTTGTTTGGAGTAATAATATTTCCCTTTGTTTTTCCAAACGAAAACGATATAACAGATACAACATACCACCCACAGAAAGTGACATCAATAGTATAAACCACCAGGTAGTGTAAAAAGGCTGCCCCACTTGCATGGGTATACTGATCACAGCACTATTGGCATCTCCGTATGCATCAAGCGCCCTGACTTTAAAAGTGTACTTCCCTCCGGGAATATTGGTATAACTGGCATAACGCCTGCTACCTGCATTGATCCATGTTTTATCAAACCCTTCCAGCATATAGGCATATTGCCGGTCGTCTGACTGGCTAAAATCCAACACGGCAAATTCAAACGTGAAAAGATTTTCTGCAGCGTTTAGAAAAATTCTTCCTTTATTTTTTAACTGTTCTTCATAATAATATTCTTTGTCTTTAACCCTGAAGGAAGTAATGGTAATAACAGAATCTTTTTGCTTTTCTTTAAAAGTAGCCGGATCAAATGAATAATAGCCACTATAAGAAAGCACATTCACTTTATTTTCATTTGCAGAAAGATATACTCTTGCCGTAATAGTTTTTAAAATATCATTCTGAAACAAAATACTGCTAACCCTTTTGGTATTTGTATTGATCATACAAAGCGCTGAAGTAGTGGTACACCAAATATTACCATATGCATCCTGCTGAATTGAATAGGCAAGATCTCCTCGAAGTCCTTCCTGCGCTGTATATACTTTTTTAACCTGTGGTTCTTCTTTGGTAATATCTATTTCTACCAACCCCATATCAGACCCGGCCCAGAGTGTACCGTTTCTGTCGGCAAGTAAAGATGTAATGTTATTACCTGCTTCTTCATTACCCTTTGCTCTATAAAAAGTATACTTGATAAATTTCCTTTGTAATGGATCGAAATAGGCAAAACAGCCCGAAGGGCCGCCTACCCATACCCGTCCCTGTATGTCGGCTGCTACCGCTGTTAATACATCCGAGCTAAGAGAAGTGGTATCTTTTGGGTCATGAAAAAAATGTTGGTAGGTACCTGTTGCAACATCGTATCGAAAAACACCATTGCGCAAACTGGTGATCCATATATTTCCTTGTTTGTCTTCAGTAATGTTATTGAACTGGTTAGACCCTCGCTGTAGAGGAGCGGTGGAGGGCTGGTTGATCAATACCAGTTTTTCTTTTTGGGTATTATACTGATAAATATAATCTCTGGATACCACCCATATATTGCCTTTGCTATCCTTCCATAATTTATATACCGCTAAAAAAGGTTCTTCGCCCGGCATTACTTTTACAGGAAAATGCCGCGTCAAGCCAGTTTTTTTATTTTTAACGTGTAGCCCATCCGCCAGTGTAGTGGCAATAAATATATGATCCTTGTCTTCCATCAGATCGCGCACATAATAAAACGCTCCATTATCGGTTTTGGTAACTGGTACCTGTATGAATTGAAATTTTTTTTCCCTTGGCTGTATCCGGGATAGTCCCCATTCATGCATGAGCCACAGATTATCATTTTTATCAGTTTCCACTTCGTAACAAAGTGTTGCAGGAATATCTAATGCATGTGTTCCTTCTTCGGAATAGAAATGAAATGTTTTCTTTTTTTTATCAAAAATACCTAGTCCTTTATCATTACTTGTGATCCACAATTCATTTGCAGATTTGATCCTGATACCTGAGATAATATTTGTTGTATATTTTTGGGGTTCCTTTATATTGATCTTGAAGTTATTCCATTCATGCGTAATGGTGTGATAGCTGGATAATCCGCCGGCCCATGATCCCAACCAAATAATATCTCCATCCAAGGCGATTGATATAAAATCATCATCCCTAAAAACAGACAAATCCAATGGCTTTTCGCGAACAGCCTTTAATTTTTTGCTGCCTGTATTAAATTCATACAAACCATGGTAGGTACCCAACCACAAGATTCCCGGCTTACCTTCTACTGCAACACCAATCGTATTCATAGCAAGTGCGGGCGTATTCGGAATCAATTGCTGGCTGCTATTCATTTCATATGGGGTATACACGCCTGTTGTTGCATCTAAGTGCCATAAACCTTTCTCGCTAATACCCAGCCAAACTTCATTGTCATGATCTACCAATAACATGGTAACGGCACCAGTTACCGGTTTGCCTTTATGCTTAATCAGATAATTACGAAACCGACCAGTTGCGGGATCAAATGAACTTACTCCCCCTTTGGCAAGTCCCATCCATATTTTACGATCTTTTCCGGCAGCCAGCTGTATGATATAATTTTCTGCAAGACTGTTACTGTCATTAGCCAGTTTGCGATAGTTGCGAAAACTAAATCCATCATACCGGTACAACCCATCCGATGTGCCGATCCATAAAAAACCGTTGGCATCTTTTAACATGGCTCTTACTACCCGGCTGTAAAATCCGGTTGATCCATCATAGTTGGTGATCTTAAGATCCTGTGGTAATTGCGCCTGTATAGAAAAACAGTCCATCAGCCAAAAGACCAATAGCAGCAGACTGGTATGAAGGAATGTTTTTTTCTGCATGTGAACTGTTTTCAGGGTCTCCCGCAGGAGAATGCGATAACAAAATACACAATTCACTACGCTTTGAAAAAAACCATGCATGAAGCGTGGCAAAATCAAATGGAACCGTATGAATAAGCTAATAAAGCGTTTGTCTATTTACGACCAGCTTCTTCTGCTGCCGCAATCATGGTATCTGAGAGAAGTGTGTAGCAGGTTTTCCAGGCAAGTGCCGTTTCTTCGTTCCAATCTTTACCCAGCCCTTTTTCCAATGTCCACAATAAAGCATTCCCTACCAATTTATAATGTGCAGGTCGAACGCCATAGTCTACATGTCGGACAGCCAATTGAGCAATCTCTTCTGTAACCATATCCAGGCGATCCAATCTGGTAACAACCATGGTGAGCATATCCACCAGTTTACCATACTGTTGCGTCATAGAGTTTTGAAACATGGGTTTTAGAGAAGGCGTTTGTTGGAATAGTCGGCTGTAAAAAACATCCCCAATCAATCCGGAATCGATTCGTTGAAACAATTTCCAGCTGCTTTTTACCAATAAAATTTGCCTGTCGGTCATTGGGGGCTATTGAAATGAATACTTACGAATGTAAAGAAACGAATTGATTGGCAATAATGACAAAAGGAACTGCCCCGAAAAACAAGGCAATTCCAATATTCTCTACTATTATAAAAAATTACGCTGCTTTTGATTCATCTGCTGATGCAATCATGGCACCTGCCAAAGTGGTATAACAAAGAACCCAGGCCTCTTTTACTTCATCTGTCCAGTGTTCACCCAAGCCTTGTTCAAGCGTCCATAATAATGCTACGGCTACCACATTGTAGTGATCGGCTGTAACGCCATACTGCACATGTCGTTTAGCCAGATTAGCTACTTCATCAATAATATCATCTAGCTTATGCAGTTTGTTAATAACATAACCTATCATGGTCAGTAATTTTTTTGACTGCTCAGGAATTGGTCCGCGAAACATTCCACGAACTTCCGGATCAATCTCGAATAAACGGTTATAAAATAAGCCGCCTACCATTTCAGCGTCTAATGAAGCAACCATTGCCCAGGTTGATTTTACATAATTGATTTGTTGACTTGTCATGTTGCAATGTTTAAAAAATATAGAATTTGATTATTGAAGAAAGTGCTTATAAAAAGATGTATCTGCTGCAGTGCTTATTTGCTGGCCATCCTGCCATACTGTTTCACCATTGCACTATTCTGCATTATTTTCAGAAGCATGATGTACATATAAAGAACACATAGCCAACCCCAATGTGAAGTACATGGCATAATTGATTTGTTGAATCTGAGAAAACAGTTGCTTACCCATACATTTAATTTTATCACGTAAAAATGGGGAAACGATCCCATGCCCAAAAAAAGCATTGGCTCAAGCGATGGATATTTTCATTGAGGCGTTGCAGAATCAGATTAAAGCGTAAGCATCCACTTATACGTTAAAACCCTTACTGTATTTGCATTTCAACACGTAAAATAATTATTGACTTCCTATAAAACGGTTCATCCTCATCCCTGCCCTATTCATTACAAATTAGAGCAGCTTGGGCGTGTAAGTTTTTGCGTGACTTTGAATTGATTTCATTTTTGCATCAGAAATCAAATCAATCAATCAATCAATAAAAAAAGCAACATGAAAATGATCAAAAAAATCGGATGGAGAAATTTCTTACTGATGGGCGCTGCAAAACTTACCGTGTATATGGTATTATTCGCTTGTACCAAAACAGCTGTATCAACCACCGATAATAGTAGTCTTCCGCCTAGTGTAATCGCATCGAATGCCAGTAACCCCGAAACCACACAAATTGTGTATCTGCCAAACCCAACAGGAGGTAACCAGTTAAAAGCAGTATTGTATATCCCTTCAACCGATATTCCGGTACCTGCCGTTGTGGTAATGCATGGAAGTAGTGGCTTATGGAGCAGTACCGATTCTACCAATACTAAAATGGCTTCTCAATTTAAGGGTTGGATAGATTCTTTCAGGGTGCATAAGATAGCCGCCTTATTTGTAGACAGCTATACAGCACGCGGTGTAAAAACTTTTCATAATATGGTACCGCCCGCGAGCTTACCTATAGCAGCTGAGTTTGTAAGACCAAGAGACGCCTATGCAGGATTGGAATACCTGCGCACTTTGTCAGCGAAAATTATTCCCAACAAAATTGGTTTGCTTGGTTTTTCGCATGGCGGAACCACGGTATTGGGTACCATGGTAGATGCAGTTGCCGTAAGTAAAGCAACTGCCTGGTCTGAGATCAGTTCGAACATAACCTATACATCTGGTGTACTTTCTCCTGCACAAAAACCTTTATCAGGTGGCTTTGTGGCGGCTGTATCGTATTATCCCGGCGCAGCCATGTTCAGTTATTTTGGCAAACCCGGCACACCCAGTGACGGTAAGTATGTACCCTATGCACCTATTATGATGCATGCTGCCGGTATCGATCCTTTATATACTACCATGTATACCAATTGGGATAACAACACACAAATCAGTTCTTATGATGCGTTGATATTAAAAGCACAATCTAACACAGCTTCATCAACCATAACAAAACATGAATATACAGGTGCAGCACATAGTTTCGATGGTGAAACTGCTGCAGGAGCCGATGCAACTGCTTCGGTTTTGGCGAGAAGCAGAAGTATTGCTTTCTTAAAACAATACTTATTTAATTAAGTCCCTAACAAATCGTTGAAAAACCGGGTTCTCTATCCTAACAAAAATGCCTGTTTACTAACAGGCATTTTTGTTTCATATAGGAATTGATAATTTTAAACTTCCGGTAAACGAAGTCGTTTTCTTTTGGAAAAGATCCTGATAAAGACAACTGTACAAACACAAATAAACAAACCCAGGTTATGCGCTACGCCTGCTTTTTGTAATAGGATATAAATAATGCCACCAATTGCGCAGGCAGTAGCATAAAGCTCGCCACGTTTCAACAGGTCAGGTTTTTCGCCGCATAATAAATCGGCCAGCAGTCCTCCAAATGTTGCCGTAACCACTCCCATGATGATGGCATATCCGTCATTAATATTATAGCTGACACTCCGTTCAATTCCGGTAACGGTGAACATACCAAGACCTATGGCATCGGTAAAAAAAATAGTTGTTCTAAAACGGATCTGGTTTGATTTGAATAAGGAAACAATAATCACTGCACTTATAACCAGTGCCAGTGCCAAGTAATCGTTGATCCAGTTAACCGGATGCGCGCCAATCAGCAAATCGCGAATAGTACCGCCGCCGTAGGCCGTGGCAAAAGCAATGACCGCGCCTCCAAATACATCCATATGGTGTGTACGGGCCTTGAGTGCACCGGTTCCGGCAAACACAAAGATGCCGATGTACATAACAAGTTGAATCAGGTCCATTACCCAAATTACAAAACAAACAACAAACCCCGCTCATTGAGCGGGGCTATTACTTCAACTGTGCATGATAAGATCCTTGAAAGTATTTTAAGCAGCGATAATTTCTTTACTTCCGGCCGGGATGATATTTCCCAACACATCCACCAGGTGACGGCTTTTTTGCTGAAGTGAAGTCGGGTTCACATCTATCTTTCTTCCGGATATTCTGGTGTAGCTATCCCCTTTTACTTTTCTTACTGCTCTCACTGCAATCAGCAGTTGTGTTGATAATTGAATTCTGTGTTCCATATTGATATGTTTTTATTGTAATTGATGATGCAAATGTGAGATGTAAAGGAAGGCTGTTAAAACTTATCTGCTTTAAACGGGTGGAAAAAGAAATGAAACGTATACAGTTGTTAATGAACCGATTTGTATTAAACCGTTTCTTAGTTTATTTAAGCAGAGAATTATCTCATAGTGGCATAAAGGCACAGTTTGTATGTTGTAATTTAAACTTGCCACTTACCTTTGTTGAAAATCTTTTGAACATGTATACCACCTTACTTACCCTTTTGGAAAATGGGATATTTACCATTGTGATTAATCGCCCTGATAAATTGAATGCCCTTAACAAAGATGTGTTTGCCGATTTGAATACAGCATTGGATGAAGTGCATACAAACCCTGCTATCCATTCAGTGATCATCACCGGTGCGGGCTCCAAGGCTTTTGTGGCAGGTGCCGATATTACAGAGTTTAACGGACTAAGCCTGGAAGCAGCCAAAGCATTGGCCAAAGCAGGACAAGATACTTTTTTCAGAATTGAACATTCGCCCAAACCCATTGTGGCCTGTGTAAATGGATTTGCACTGGGTGGTGGTTGCGAACTAGCTATGAGCTGTCATTTTAGAATTGCTTCGGAGAATGCAAAGTTTGGGCAACCGGAAGTAAACCTTGGTTTAATACCTGGCTATGGCGGTACGCAAAGACTGGTTCAATTAATTGGAAAAGGGAGGGCGCTTGAATTGTTGATGAGTGGAGGTATGATTGATGCAACCACAGCTTTGCAATATGGTTTGGTAAACTATACTGTACCACAGGAAGAATTATTAGCCAAAGCAAAGTCCATTTTAGAAGTGATCAATACCAAAGCACCTATTGCTGTTGGTAAATGTATTGAGAGTGCCAATGCTGTTTTTGATGAAACTAAAAACGGTTATGCTGTAGAAGTAGATTCGTTTGGAGATTGTTTTGGTACAGCAGATATGAAAGAAGGTACGGCCGCTTTTCTTGAAAAAAGAAAAGCAGTATTTACGGGCAAGTAAGCTTTCTTTGAAACGATAATTATATTTGTGTGATAAGACAAAGCTTCCTCACATAGGCACTATGTGCACTAAATTTTAGAGAGCATTTATTTGAGCACGGAAGGTACTGCATCTGCTACCGGATGTTTTGCTGTATATGTAAGCCCCAAGAGTTTTGCCATAGTTTGTGCAAATTGCTTTTGGTATAATTCTACCTCTGTTTTCATCTCTCCTTTAGCAGCAATTTTGGGGCCGATGGCAGCAAACCAGATTTCACTGGCTCCGTCTACAGAGGCACCATGACTTGTCCATTTGTATTTTTCTTTATCCCCACGACCATGATCGGTGGTGATGAATACAGTGGTTTTGTTTTTGTACTGCGGGTCGCTTTGTACAAAATCCCAGATTTCTTTCAGCCAGGCATCAACCTGGTGTGCGGCATCCAGATAAGAACGATATTCTCTGCCGTGAGCGAACTCATCTGTTTCACCATAAGCAATATATAACACACGGGGCTTTCGTGTTTTTAGGTATTCCATCGCACCATAGTGTGTAAATACGTCATAACATTCTTCGGCCCATGCATGGTGAGAATTGTCAAGCATTTTGTTGATCAGTTTTTCGGTAGCGGTTGGTTTTATTCCGCCAAAATGATCATAAGCAGCTACTACCGGAATCCCGCTTCTTTCTTCATTCAAAATTCTGTCGAATGCATCCCATGCACCAAAGGCAGCTACTTTTCCTTTTAAATTATTTTGCTGATTAAAAAATTCAAGTAATGTAGTATTCGGATTGGCTTTGTATTCATTTGCATTAATAGCAGTATCTACATACCCACACATGATTTCACTATATCCCGGATAAGAAAACCAGTAGGGATTGGAAACATTTACTTTATTACCCAGCCATCGGTTGCCATAGATCTGTCCTTTCGTTGCTATGGTATTCCAGAGAAAAGGCATTAATTTCTTTCTGCGGATAGCGGCATCATCCGAGCCATATTTTGTAAATATTTTGAGACTATCCTCCTGGTTAAAACGTTTATCGTTACCAATTTCTTTATCCATTCCGCCAAATACTTCCTGCCAGCGTAACCCATCAGTGGTGATGATGATGATGTTCTCCGTTTGTTGCGCAGTTACAAACAAACACATACATAAAAGGGCTATAGTACTTAACATCTTTTTCATACGATCTAATATCTCAATGAATATACTTACTACTTGCTGAATTAATGAAACAAAACCCATGCCGGTACTTCTGTTTTGGTTTGTCCTATTGGTTGATAACTGAATAATAGATTATTACCGCCACCACTGTCAAAATAACGTAAGCGGATTTTGTGATACCCTTTTTCAAGAAAACATTTCCCTTCCTTTTCTTCAAAACCGTGATTGCCATCGTTATTCACCACTTCTTTATCATCAATCTCCAGGATACTTCCATCATCGCTGCTGGTATACAAAGAATAACCGGCGGTTTTATCAATGCGGATATATCCTTCAAATAGTAATCCATATTTTTCTTTTCGCTGTTTATTATCTATAGATACTTTATCTGTTACCCCATCTTTCAATGGTTTGTTTTCAGCAAATACCGACATATTCATTTGCTCAGACTCATAATAATGATATTTCAGTCCGGGTTGAACAGCCCCTACGGTAACCGCTTTCATCAAACTTAATCCAACTGTTTTTGCTTCGGTCGTATCGCTTGGTAAAAAATTGTTTGGTTTACTGGCAAATGCTTTAATAACTGCATCGCCTTTAATTTCAAATGGTTTGGTATAGGTAAGAGGCGGACCATTGTTGATAGTGTATTGTATCTGAGCACCACTAGTTGCATTAGCCATACTGATCATGGCACCAGACATATCTTCCTTATATGCTAATTCTACATTTGGTTTACGTATAAAGGCGCCAAAGTTGCTGATCTTTATAACATAGGCTAAAGGTGATTGTATTTTATTCGGATCATATTCGGGCAAAGAGATAACCAGGTTTTTCCCCTCTTTGCGGGCAATTAATTTTTGATTGGTAGAAACAAGCTGTACATCTGTCACATTTCCAATCATCGGTAAATCGCGAAGTACTAATTTTTTATTTGACGGATACTTTGGAAAAATGGCATACAAAGAATTGGTATTGGCATTATAAGTATAAAATACTTCTTTAGTAGCATAACCGGGAGAAGGATCTACTGTCAGCTTCATCATAATATCTTCTCCTTTCTTTGCTTTGTAATCGCGCTTGCCTGCACTCCATTGTGCTACCTGTTTCCAACGTGTAGTTTCATAAATAGCCTCCCCATTTACTTTCAGCCATTTACCAATATCCAGTAATCGCTCCTGCATGATGGGAGGAATTTTTCCATGTTCATCGGGGCCTATATCGAGTAAAAAATTTCCGCCTCTGCTAACCTTATCCAATAAATGATACACGAGTGATTGGGCAGAATTATAATCCCAGGCATCTTCTTCTCTATTATATCCATAGGAATGGCCCATACCCCGACTTTCTTCCCACGCATGGTTTTCGAAATCAAGATCGGGCTGGTATTCCGGAGTAAATACGGCGCCATGTTTAAAACGTACACCACTACCCCATCTGTCGTAAGTAACAATTTTATCTTTCACCGGGCTCTCATTGTACATCCAGGCTAAAAACTCTTTGGATTGCCAGGTATTTTCACTTTCATCCCAATCACCATCGGTCCAGAACACATCGGGTTCATACGTGTTGATGAGTTCTTTCATCTGCGGCCACATATGTTCCGTGGCATATTTTTTACGATCGGTTTTCCATAAAGGATTAAACCATTCGTACAAAGAATAATACATACCGGCACGTACCGATGTTTTTCTAACGGCCTTAAAAAGATCTCCTAATAAATCTCTTTTAGGTCCTACATCCATTGCATTCCACGGAAAACCCCAGGTACGGTTAACATCTTTATTTGGCCAGAGTGTAAAGCCGTCATGGTGTTTGGAAGTGAGTACAATATATTTGGCGCCTGACTGTTCAAACAGTTTGGCCCATTCATCGGGCTGAAACAATTCTGCTTTAAACTGATCTGCCAACTGGTAATAAGATTGATTACCAAACTTGGCGGCATGAAAAGCTTTCTTGGCACTATCGCCATTTTGCAATCCATTGAGATACCATTCTGCATAACCACCTTTCGTGGTATATGCCGGAACCGCATATACGCCCCAGTGGATAAAAATGCCGAATTTACCTTTGCTGAACCATTGGGGAACCGGACGTTTGTCTAAGGATTCCCAGGTGGGTTGATAGGGCTGTGACGATGCGGAAAGCACCATTGCCAGCAGGCCAAGCAGAATCGTTTTTTTCATGTGGTTTGGGATGTATCTGAAAAATAGCAAAATCCTGCGAATAATTGGCATCGGGGGGTGAGTCGTGAATCGTGAGACGTGAATCGTGAGTGATTTCGCAGAATACTTATACCTCACGTCTCACGATTCACGATTGACGATTCACGCCATACGCTTACCTTTGCGAAGCAAAAAAGAACCTTCCAACTATAAAAATTAAAGATCATGGACTACCGTATTGAAAAAGACACCATGGGCGAAGTACATGTGCCTGCCGATGTGTATTGGGGCGCGCAAACACAGCGCAGTATTGAGAATTTTAAAATTGCGCAGGACATTAATAAAATGCCGAAAGAAATTATTAAAGCATTTGCTTATTTAAAAAAAGCTGCAGCCTTAACCAATTTTGATGCCGGTGTATTACCTGAAGAAAAATCAACACTGATTGGTCAGGTTTGTGATGAGATCCTTGAGGGAAAATTAGACAGCCAGTTTCCATTGGTAGTTTGGCAAACCGGTAGCGGTACACAGAGCAATATGAATGTGAATGAAGTGGTTGCTTATAGGGCACATGTAGTGAAAGGTGGAGCCTTGACGGATAAAGACAAATTTATCCATCCCAATGATGATGTAAATAAATCACAATCATCCAACGATACTTTTCCAACTGCAATGCATATTGCAGCGTATAAAATTTTGGTAGAAACAACCATACCGGGCATTAAAAAATTGAGGGATACACTGGCACAGAAGAGCAAAGATTTTATGCATGTGGTAAAAATTGGCCGTACGCATTTTATGGATGCCACACCCTTAACCTTAGGGCAGGAGATTAGCGGATATGTATCTCAATTAGATCATGGCTTACGCGCCATAAACAACACACTCGCGCATTTGAGCGAACTGGCATTGGGTGGAACCGCTGTGGGCACAGGCATCAACACCCCAAAAGGATATGATGTAAACGTTGCAAAACATATTGCCAACCTTACCGGATTGCCTTTTGTAACTGCAGAAAATAAATTTGAAGCACTGGCCGCACACGATGCCATTGTTGAAGCGCATGGTGCTTTGAAAACTGTAGCGGTTAGTTTGATGAAAATTGCGAATGATATCCGTATGTTATCCTCTGGTCCACGCAGTGGTATTGGCGAATTGTTTATTCCGGATAACGAACCGGGTTCTTCTATCATGCCTGGAAAAGTAAACCCCACTCAATGTGAAGCACTCACCATGATTGCCGCACAGGTAATGGGTAACGATGTGGCAATCAATATTGGTGGTGCCACCGGACATTTTGAACTGAACGTTTTTAAACCAGTTATGATCTTCAACTTCTTGCACAGTGCCCGTTTGATCGGTGATGGTTGTGTAAGCTTTAATGATAAGTGTGCTGTAGGACTGGCACCCATAGAAGCCAACATTAAAAAGCATGTTGACAATAGTTTGATGCTTGTAACCGCACTGAATACCAAAATTGGTTATTACAAAGCGGCAGAAATTGCACAGACCGCACACAAAGAAGGAACTACTTTAAAAGAGATGGCAGTAAAACTCGGCTATCTTACTCCGGAAGAATTTGATGCATGGGTTATTCCGGGTAATATGGTGGGAGAGCTGAAGGACTAATTAATAATTAGAAATTAGTAATTAATAATTGAGGCGGCTGTTCTTGGAGAACGGCCGCTTTTTTATTTATTTCTTACTTCTTATTTTTAATTTTTAATTGCTAATTGTTATTTACTTCTTCACACTCGATGCTTTTAATAATTGCGTATCTGTAACAAGATTTTGTACGAAGTAATTTCCGGAATCAAGAATGGTTTTTGGGAATTGTTTTTGAAGGGCAATGAAATCATTTCCTTTGATAGCGGTTTGTCCGAGATAAATATTCTCCAGCGTTTGACTATTTTTTAATTGCGCAACACCTTGTGCAGTAACTTTCGTTCCTACTATATTCAGGTATTGTAAGTTTTCGAGTAAAGTAAATGAACTAATCGAAGCATCTGCAAGGTTGGTGTGCTCTACACTTAACCGCGTAAGATTAGTGCACTCCGCAATTAGCTTCCATGAATCAGCAGATAATGTTGTGTTACTTAATTTTAGCCAAACCAGTTGTTCTCTGATCTTACTTAATAAAGCAACTGTTTGATCCGTAGGTTTGGGAATGCTGACAAAATTGGCGAGCAGGTAATTACTGTTGGCTGCCACGGGCAGTACCACAATACCCGCATTTCGCAAAGCATTCAGTGAAGATGGTGAGGCCTCGTTAACAGCAGCTTCAGGTATAGAAGGCTTCTTCATAGTTACTGCAGCTGATTGCATGGCAAGCAGTGCAGGTTTTATTTGATCATTTTGGGTTAACTCTTTTACCTTTTTGGTAAAGCCGCCATCATGGGTGATCCACCAGTGCAATAACATCTTTTCCTGTTCTGTTAATTGAGGTTTGCCCTTGGGTGGCATGTGCTTTTCTTCCAATGGATCCAACACAACTCTTTTGTATAGCTCACTGGCATCTGCATTACCGGCAAGCAATACTTTTCCTTCTTTGCCACCTTTCTCTATCCATTCTTTTCCATCCAGCCGCAATCCGCCTTTTTGTTTTTTGGCACTGTGGCAACTACCGCATTTGTCAAGTAATACAGGTTGAATAATATCTGTAAATGCCTGCGCATCCTGTACATTGGTAATCATCTTTCTGGCAGACAGGCTACTGTCTTTTGCTGATCCAAAAATTCCTTTCGTAATAAAACCCTCTCCATGTGTAAGGGTTCCGCCTAAATGACCAGTTACCACAATTAATAAAAACAATGCAATAGCTAACCCATTCTTGATGGTTGCATTTGGTTTGTTGATGATCCAATAGCCTATTACGGAAATTACTGCAGTACTGATTCCCATCCATCTATGCAAATCCAAAGTGGCTTCATCATACTCACCACCTGCTGCCAATGACCATCCGGAGAAACAGGAAAGCACTGCACTGATCATTCCCAATAGATATGCAACTGGTAAAGCAATTCGCAATCCTGCATATTTTTCTTTCCGGCATAACCATTGAAATACCAGTGCCATTAGCAAAAACCCAATAGGTAAATGCACCAGCAACGGATGCAATCTTCCAAATAATTCAATCCCTTTATTCATTAGCTGCGCTGATATCGTTTACGAAGCAATTGCATCATGTATTCATTAATGCCCCACTGGTCGGCAACAGGCTGTAATGTGTAGGGTAATGCCGGTAAATAATGTGGTGGACCAAACTCAGTGAGTATCGTTAATTTGTTGGAGCTTTTTATTTTCATTTGAACAATAGCATCCCACCATTGCAAATGTTGTTTTACTGCCCCTTCCCATTCGGGTGCGCGTGGATCATTTACCTGCGGACCTTCCTGGTGGCCTACACGCGCATGCACATGATCTGTTTTGGATAAAGCCAATTGAACCGTTTCTTCCTGGTCGTTCAAAAAAGACTCGTGTACATTACACCAGTGAGAAATATCCAGTGTTAAACGTAGATCCGGATGTTGTTGTAGGTATTGTTTGGTTACATGTGCTGCGTATAAGATGCGACTTCTATGTGTTTCATGACAAACCAATATGCCTGTTTCTTTGGCCACTTTGGTTGTGTAGTTGATAAATTTTCCATTCTCTTCCATCGAAAAAAAATCTCTACCCGAATGGCAGTTGATGTACAGCGGTCTTTGTGGACTATTCACTGCTCCATCAAACATAGTTTTAAATTGTTCAAAATGTTTAGCGGGATCTTTATCAGAGCCACCTGCAAGAAACCCAACTTCTAACTGGTTTTTTTGTAAGGCACCGAGCATTTCCTTTTGTGCAGCTTCCGTTCCGGGCCACCATAACTCTACACCATCGTAACCGGCCTTTTTTGCTTTGGCACAGAATGCGTCCATCGTTCCTGAAAACCCCCAGTTGGTACCCATGATCTTTAATGAAAAATCTGCGGGGATAGTGAATGCAGGTTTTGATGCGAGTAATTCTTCAAATGGTGTCATAGCGAATGCTCCTAGGGTTGCGGCGGTTGATAAAAATTTTCTTCTGTCTAGACTCATGTTTTATTTTTTTACAGTCTTAACCGTCTTTTTTCAATAAGAGCAAAAGAGAGAAAGAGTGTAGTAAGAGTCGTTCCTCTTTAGCTCTTTTTCTCTTTTGCTCTTAGTGAAATAATTGGCATTAGGCTATTATCTCATTAATCACCCTACCATGCACATCCGTTAATCTAAATGGTCTTCCCTGAAACTGATAGGTTAGTTTTTCATGATCAAAACCCAACTGGTTTAATATCGTTGCCTGCACATCAAAAGCCGTTGTTTTGCCACTGATAGCACTGTACCCTATCTCATCTGTTTCGCCAAAACTGGTTCCCCGTTTAATACCGCCGCCTGCCATCCAGATAGTAAATGCTTCTGTGTGGTGATCTCTTCCTTTGAATGGATTTTTTTTACCATCCCTGTTTTCCTGCATGGGTGTTCTGCCAAACTCACCTCCCCATACTACCAATGTTTCATCTAACAAACCGCGTTGTTTTAAATCAAGCAACAATGCAGTAACAGGTTTATCCATACTCCTGCATTTGTTTACAAACCCGTAATCGATGGCAAGGTTTTCATCGGTACCATGGCTATCCCAACCCCAGTCGAACAACTGTACAAATCGAACACCCTTTTCAACTAATTTTCTTGCGAGCAATACATTGTTGGCAAAACATGCTTTCCCCGGCTGGGTTCCATACATATCATGTATATACTGCGGCTCATCATTAATATTCATCACATCCGGAACAGATACCTGCATACGGTACGCCATTTCGTATTGTGCTATGCGTGATATAATTTCAGGGTCTTTGAATTCTTCGTAGCTCAGTTTGTTGGCTTCATTAATGGCATCAATGGAAGCTTTGCGCAAATCGCGATCCATACCTGCGGGATCTTTGATAAACAATACCGGATCTCCCTCACTTCTGCATTGCACACCCTGATAAACCGAAGGCAAAAAGCCACTACCCCAAACACTTTTACCTGCATCAGGAAATTTTCCCCCCGAAGTGAGTACCACAAAACCGGGCAGGTTACTGTTCTCACTTCCTAAACCATAGGTAGCCCATGCACCCATGCTGGGTCTTCCCAATCGCGGCGTTCCGGTATGCATTAATAATTGTGCGGGACCATGATTAAACTGATCTGTTTGTACCGCTTTTAAAAAACTGACTTCATCAGCTACTTTCGCAAAATGAGGAAGATGATCTGAAACCCATGCACCACTTTGTCCGCGTTGCTGAAAATTAGCTTGCGGACCCATCATTTTAGGAACGCCTCTGATGAATGCGAATTTTTTTCCTTCGAGTAAAGATTGCGGACAATCCTGCCCGTCTAATTTCATCAGATCGGGCTTGTAATCAAACAATTCCAATTGCGAGGGTGCTCCGGCCATGTGCAGATAAATCACAGATCTTGCTTTACCAGGAAAATGTGGCGAATGCGGCAACAAGGGATTGGCACTGTTAAATAATTGATCCGCCCCTCCAGAACCTAACCCATTACAACCACCCAAAACAGAACCAATCGCTAATCCTCCCATACCTAATAAACACTCCTTTAAAAATAAACGGCGGGTTTCCAGTTCCAGGTTTTTGGTACGGGCTTCGTTGAATAAACGATGATGATTTTTACTCATTCGGTTAGTTAGTTTTTTGTAATGAACTCATCCATGTTCATCATGGCGCCGGCAACAACCACCAACGCAGCCGTTGATGCATTTTGTTTTGACAAATTATTACCTGCCATCTGTTTCATTTTCTCTTTATCAGCATTGAAACGATTAAAAGCATTCATATATAAACGCTCAAACACAGCTGATTTTTCTTTACTGATGGGTTTATGCAATGCCAGTTCATATCCTTTATTAATCTGGTTTTTGATTTCTTTGCCGCCTTGCTGTTGCATGCGATAGGCAAAGAACTGTGCCGCTTCTATGTAGGCAGAATCATTGAGTGTAATGAGTGATTGCAAGGGTGTATTGGTTCGTATTCTCCTCGCTGTACAAACTTCGCGCGAAGTGCCATCGAAGGTGATCATGGATGGATAAGGGGCTGATCGTTTCCAATACGTATACAATGCACGCCGGTATTGATCACAACCATCACTTTTTTTCCAGGAAGCACCGTTCCATGGCGACATCCAAATACCATCTGGCTGATAAGGAAACACACCCGGTCCATACATCTTATCACACAACAAACCACTAACCGCCAAAGCCTGGTCGCGTATCTGTTCTGCAGATAAACGCACACGCGGACCACGTGCATAATATTTATTAAAAGGGTCTTTGTTTGATGTTTCTTTATCCAGTTTGGCATCTTGCCTGTAGGTTGCGGAGAGAACCATTTCTTTCATCAACTTTTTCAAGTCCCATTTATATTCATGCATAAATTTCCATGCCAGGTGATCCATTAATGCACGATGCGTAGGGGGAAGTCCCTGTGTGCCGAGGTCTTCGAGTGTTTCGGCAATTCCTTGTCCGAAGAACTGTTCCCATATTCTGTTTACAATGGCTCTTGCCGTTAAGGGATTATTGGTATCGGTAACCCACATGGCCAGTCCCATTCTGTTCTTTGGTGCATTCCTTGGCAAGGCACCTAAAGATTTTGGTACCGCCGGTGTTACTTCTTTTCCTTTTACCAGCCAATTGCCTCGCTCAAAAATATGTGTGGGCCTGAAAAGTGAAGAAGGGTTTTCAACCATTACTGGTGTAATAGTTACCTGACGGGAAAAGAGTAAATCGTTAAAATATTTGTACGCACTATCGTACCCCGGCTTTCCTTTTCCGGGAAAGGGATCGGTGATGAAAAACCAATCGAACTGCATACCGGTTTCTTCAGCAGAGTTGATATTTTTATTCTGGTAAGTAAAATACAAATCATGCATACCTGCTGTTACTGGCAATGGCATGGAAGCCAGTTTCCAGGCTCCTTTTGAATCTTCTACCGAAACAGTATTTACCACAGGGCCATCAGGGGTATCAAAATGTACCACCCATTTACCACCGGGCTTCCAGCTTTTAAAACGATACAACAGTTGTGTATGTTTTTGAAAATCAACTTTAGGCAAACGCGAAACAGCATTGTTGCGAAGTACTAACCATTTGGTATCCGTTAAGGCACTATTTACCAGTTGATCTGCGGCGATAGAGTTGATAGCAGGCTCTCCGGTTTTTACAAATTTCACCAACTCCTTTTCCCGCTCAGGTGCCTGCAGGCGTAACCATTGTTTAAGTTGTACAAATTTGATACTGTCTTCTTTATGGTATTCACGCAGCAATGGATAATCATCGTAAGTATCTTCATCCCGGGTATTATTGAAGAAGGCCATGAACTGGTAATACTCTTCATGCCGAAACGGATCGTATGGATGGCTATGACATTGTACGCAGGCAAAAGTGGTTCCCATTACAGTTTCCCAAGTGGTGTTTACGCGATCAATAATAGCTGCTGTTCTGAATTCTTCGTTGTCTGTTCCTCCCTCATCATTCGTCATGGTATTGCGATGAAAAGCCGTTGCGATGTATTGTGCATCAGAAGGATCGGGTAATAAATCTCCTGCCAGTTGTTCCGTTAAAAAAGTGTTGTAAGGTTTGTTCTTATTAAAAGCCTGTATCAGCCAATCGCGGTAGCGCCAGATAGAGCGCCAGTCATCTCTTTCATATCCTTTGGTATCTGCATATCGTGCAAGATCCATCCACATGGCAGCCCAACGCTCTCCATATTGAGGTGAGGACAATAAAGTATCTACCAACTTTTCATACGCATCTGTTCGGGTATCCTGTAAGAATTTTTTAGCGAGCGATTCAGAAGCAGGCAACCCTGTAATATCCAAACTTACCCTTCGTAATAAAGTGGCTTTATCTGCTTCCTCAGAAGGGCTTAATCCTTCTTCACGCATTTTCTGGTAGATAAAAGGATCGATCTCATTTTTTACCCAGCTTCCACCACCGGTTGTGCCAAAAAACCAGTTAGCTACTTTAGGTATTTCTGTTTTGGTAACCGGTACATAGGCCCAGTGATCGCCCCAGGCTGCACCCTGTTTGATCCATTTTTTGAGTGTGGCAATTTCATCATCACTGAGGGGTGGATGTTTGTAGGGCATTCTTTCTTCGGGATCTTTCAACGTTAAACGCCTGATCAATTCACTGTGTGAAGGATCACCGGGGATAATGGCAGGCTTGCCTGATTTATTAATGGCTACTGCCTCTGAACGGAATAACAAACTAAAACCACTCTGGCGTTTTACTCCGCCGTGGCAGGTAATACATTTTTTATTGAAGATGGGTTTGATCTCGGTATTATAATCTACCGTATGACCTGATGTGATAAAAGAAAAACTTACTGCCCCGAGCGCCAGTATTAAAACAATCCAGGTTAGTTTGGAAAAGCGGGGCATTCTCATGCAGCAAGTTGTTTATCGTTTTAAAGTTAGCCATTTCTGGGTTTTTACGAAAACAAGTTTGGATGAGTTATATGATCATATCTAAAAACCCTTTGCCACTGAATACACTGATTTGCACTGAACAGATCAGTGCAAATCAGTGTATTCAGTGGCAAAAAAATTAATGAACTTTCTTCCCCCCTAAATATGTAGCACTCACTTTTGTGTTCAGAATCTCTGTTTCAGCAACCTTCATCAGGTCTTTATCCAGGAAAATAAAATCTGCTTTTTTGCCCGCTTCCAAACTGCCTATTTCTTTTTCCAGAAAACTGGCTTTAGCCGCCCAAATGGTCATACCCCGAATGGTTTCTTCGCGGCTTAACGCATTCTCCATCTGAAAACCGCCCGCGGGAAAACCTTTGGCATCTTTTCGAATCGCAGAGGCTAAAAATGTTTTGAAAGGAGAAATATCTTCTACCGGAAAATCAGTTCCTAGCGGCAACCATCCGTTTTGTAATAATAATTGTTTAAACGCATACCCACCTTTCAATCTTTCTTTTCCAAGTCTTTCTTCTGCCCAATACATATCGCTGGTTGCGTGCGTAGGTTGAACAGAAGGAATAATATTTGCAGATCCAAATAATGCAAAATCGTTTTGGTTTACAATCTGTGCATGCTCTATACGCCAGCGCCTGTCGTTCTTTCCTTTCAGGTATTTGTTATAGATGTTCAGTATTTCACGATTGGCACTATCGCCAATGGCGTGTGTACACATTTGAAAATCAGTTGCCGCCAATACTTTGGCCAACGAATCGTAATGCGATTGATTGCGTAATAAAAACCCTTGCCAGCCTGCTTTATCCGTATACGGTTGTAACAAACAGGCACCACGGCTGCCCAGTGCACCATCGGCATACACTTTAAATCCTTTTACAAATAATTTATCGGTTTTATATGGACCGGATTTTAGGTACCGGGTAAGGTTCTCATCATTATCGCTCAACATCACAAACAAACGCATATCCAGCTTGCCATCTTTTTGCAGCGCATCAATGGCATCCACATCCTCATAACTCAACCCACAATCAGTGATGGTGGTAAGTCCCTGCGCGAAACAATTTTTCTGTGCCGTCTGTAACCATTGCACGTAAAGTTCTTTGGTAGGATCCGGTATCTGTGCGTATACTTTGTTGTCCGCATTATCAATCAATACACCGGTTAGCTTTCCATCTTTGGTTTCAATAGATCCGCCCACAATGGTTTGCCCGGCTTTGATACCTGCCAGATCCAATGCTTTTTGGTTGGCTATGGAGGCATGGCCATCCACCCTTGTAATGATTACCGGTTTATCAGGAAAAAGTTTATTTAATTCCTCATTAGTAGGATAGGTTTTCCCGGGCCAATCGTTTTGGTCCCAGCCACGTCCTTGTATCCAGGGAAGATCGGGATGCTCGTCTGCAAATTTTTTGATACGTGCCACAGTTTCTTCCCAACTGGTGGCATTAAATAAATCAGCTGTAAACAGTGATCTTCCATAGCCTACAAAATGGGCATGTGCATCAATCAATCCAGGGTAAACAGCTTGTCCTTTCGCATCAATATTTTCTGTAGCAGTATACTTACCCATGATGTCATCATTCTTACCAACGGCTACGATCTTACCATCTTTCACTGCCATCGCTTCCGCAATAGTGAAAGATGAATCAACGGTATAAATCACCCCATGGTGAATAATGGTATCTACTTTTGAGTTGGAACAGGATGCAAGTGCAAAGAAGAGTGCAATGGAAAGCAGTTTTCGCATAATGGTAGTTTGAGGAGAATAAAGATAATGCGAAGAGAGGAGATGGAATAATGAATATCGAACAAGAAATGTCGAACGCCGAAGTATTTTTTACTCCTTGCTCCAAATTCCTTGTTCAATATTAAATATGGGATTTGGTAGAATAAGCGTAGATCATTTCACTATTTGTAGTCACGCTATTTACTTTTTTGTCTTGACACAAAAAAGTAACAAAAAAAGTCAAGGCTGCTGAAAAAAAGCTAAAATTTACTCCATTCCGCTAAAATGAACGAAGTCTAAAGCCAAACTGGGGAATCAATGATGATACAAATATTTTTTTCAGCCTTTCATTAAAGCCCAGCATCGTTCATTTCTTAACGCTGCATTCCATAAATTTCTTAACGCTTTTTTTCAGAGGCCGTTTAAAAATTAATAATAGTGAGTCCATAGCCGTGTTCTATTTAACCACATGTTGAAGAAGGACTCTATAACATAGAAATAAACACACTTCGGAGTTCGACATTCCTTGTTCGATATTCGATATTCCCTTGGGATTATTTCAACAGCTCACACGGTTTCAACCCCGTATGTTTCTTGAACGCTGCAGAAAAATGTGAGATGGAAGAGTAACCGAGCAAAGCAGATACATCTGTAACACTCAATCCTTTCTCGTACAAAAGGTATTTGGCGTGTTCCATTCTTTGTTGCTGGTAAAAATCAAATATGGTGGTACCAAAAACTTCTTTGAACCCTTTTTTCAGGTAACATTCGTTCATGGCCACTTTACGACTCAATTCTTTAATGGTAATTGGATCGCCAATATGTTGCAGTAAAATTTCTCTTGCCTGGTAAATCCTGTCGCGGCCACTTTCATCAGCCAAAAACTTACACGCGAACCCTTCTTCTTTCTCATCTACCAAACATTCCAGGCTATACAATAACAGTTCATGAATTTTGGCATTCACAAAAATATTCTCCAGCGATCCTGAATAACTGTGATTCAGTAATCCATCCAATACATTTCTTTTTTTAGTACACAGAGGAAACACTTTTGTAAAAGCATTCGGATGTTTGAACGCCAGCACCTCATCTTTCCGGTTGGTTACTTTTACATTGTGTACAAACTGATGTAAAAAGGAAGAGGTAAAATGAAACGTAAATACATCTACCGTCTGGTGTTTGCCACTACAGTTTTGTGTGGGCAACTGGTTACATTGTCCGCAACTTCTCTCTTCACAATAACGGTTACCAGTGGTACAATAACGCAGTTCCAGATAATTCTCCGCAGGCTTTTTTGCATTGTAATGGTATACCATCATACCGGTATCTTCCGCTACCCAAGGGTGCTGCGCATAATATCGCTTGATATTGTATTGAATAGAACCAGGAATTTGCTGTCCTTTTTCGTACAACAAATCCATACTCGGTTCAATACCGCTGCGGTGAGATGTTTTTAATATGTCCATTACCTGTACCATGCAAATGCAAATTTAATGTATAAACATCTATTTTACAAGACAAGCTTATGTTAAGGTGTCATAAATGGGTCATTTTCTCCATGCACACAAGCCTTAAAAATGGGGAAAAATTGACTTGTTTTGACCTCAGAAAGCCCTTTATTTTCATTAGATTTGCCCACTTCTGATTTTTACTTTAAACACAGGACTGACAAGCATTTATGAGCGACGAACAACAGAAAAGCAACGATGCCCAAAATAAGAATTACGGGGCCGATAGTATACAGGTATTAGAAGGGTTGGAAGCGGTGCGAAAAAGACCCGCGATGTACATTGGGGATATAGGGGTTAAAGGCCTTCACCACCTGGTGTATGAGGTAGTAGACAACTCTATTGATGAGGCCCTTGCGGGGTATTGTAAAAACATCGAAGTAACCATTCATGAAGACAATTCCATCAGTGTTCAGGATGATGGCCGTGGTATTCCTACGGGCATCAATACTAAAGAACAGAAAAGTGCTTTGGAAATTGTAATGACCGTATTACATGCGGGTGGTAAGTTTGATAAAGACACGTATAAAGTATCGGGCGGTTTGCATGGTGTAGGGGTTAGTTGTGTGAATGCATTGAGTACCACTTTACTTGCAACCGTACATCGTGAAGGAAAAATATTTGAGCAGGAATACAAAACCGGTATCCCGCAATATGCGGTAAGAGAAACAGGCACCAGTACCAAAACCGGTACCCTGGTTCATTTCTGGCCCGATGCTACTATTTTTCAGGAAACCGTTTACCGCAAAGAAATTCTGGAAGGCCGTTTACGCGAGCTCTCTTATCTGAACAGACGTATCAGCATTACCCTAACAGATCTTCGCGAAAAAGATGATGCGGGTGTTACCTATGTAAAGAATTTTTATAGCGAAGGCGGCATTGTAGAGTTTGTTGAAATGCTGGATAAAAACGGCAACCGCAATCCATTGATTCCAGCGCCTTTGTATGTAGATGGACATGACGAAGCTTCCAATATTGCTGTGGAAGTAGCCCTTACATATAATGATGATTTTAAAGAGCATATTTTCTCTTATGTAAATAACATCAACACCATTGAAGGTGGCACACACGTAACCGGTTTTAGACAGGCATTAACCCGTGTGTTCAAAACCTATGGTGATAAACAGGGCTTGTTTGAAAAAGCCAAAGTAACTATTGAAGGGGATGATTTTCGTGAAGGATTGAGTGCTATTATATCTGTAAAAGTTCCTGAACCACAGTTTGAAGGACAAACCAAAACCAAACTGGGTAACAGCGAGGTGAGCGGTATCGTTCAAACTACTGTGGCGCGTGCATTAGAAGCTTATCTGGAAGAAAATCCCAAAGAAGCTAAAAATGTGATCTCTAAAATCATCCTCGCCGCTCAGGCAAGGGTGGCGGCCAAAAAAGCCCGTGACATGGTACAACGCAAAACCGTATTAAGCGGTGGCGGTTTACCCGGAAAACTGGCCGATTGTAGCGAAAGAGACCCGCAGAAATGCGAATTATACCTGGTGGAAGGAGACTCGGCCGGTGGTACTGCCAAGCAAGGGCGCGACAGAAGTTACCAGGCCATCCTGCCATTACGCGGTAAAATATTGAACGTAGAGAAAGCGATGGAACATAAGATCTACGAGAATGAAGAGATCCGCAATATGTACACCGCATTGGGCGTAACTGTTGGAACACCCGATGATCCCAAAGCATTGAATGTGGTGAAACTGCGTTACCACAAACTCATTATCATGACGGATGCCGATGTGGATGGCTCGCACATTGCTACGCTGATATTGACCTTTATTTTCCGTTACATGAAAGAACTGGTAGAGCAGGGATATGTATACATTGCCCAGCCCCCTTTATACCTTGTTAAAAAAGGAAAGGACCAGGAATACGCTTACAGCGAAGAGCAGCGTAAATCCTGGGTAGAGAAACTGGGAGGTGGTAAAGATGATAGTGTAACCATTCAGCGATACAAAGGTTTGGGTGAGATGAATGCCGACCAGCTTTGGGAAACCACCATGGACCCCTCCCGCCGTACCCTGAAACAGGTAACCATTGAAAGTGCCGCCGAAGCAGATAGAATCTTCAGTATGCTGATGGGAGATGATGTGGCTCCACGCCGCGAATTTATTGAAACCCATGCGAAATATGCGAAGATTGATGTGTAATTAGACCATGGTCCATGGTTTATAGACAATAGTTAAGCCGGTACTTGTTACCGGCTTTTCATTTCCGTAACTTTCGATCCATGGTCCATAGACTATGGACCATGGATCGGACCTATCTCCAAAATTTCACTTTCCTGAAAAAAATTGGTAGCTTGTGCCTTATAACCCATTGTTTATCTACTAACTTTTAAATTCTAACAACATGGACACTTCAAAAATGATCAAAGCATATTGCCTGAAAACAAAGGAAAAAAACGTTCCTATGCAGGATGCCGTTATCACCAAAACAGCAAAAGGTGGTTACATGGCCGGTGGTCATGACGGTAAAGGAAATAAAATGGCTGCCATTATGAGCGAAGCCAAAGCCTTACAAGCCATTGCAGATGGTGTTGCTACAAAAGGATTCTAAGCCATAAGAAGAACACGTAATTGGATCCGGCCCCAAATCAGGGCCGGATTTTTTATGTCCATTAGGTATTAATACGGGTAGTTAATACGCGTTTATAATCTGTTATGATTATTTACATTTGGAAAAGAATCAATCAGTATGATCATCCGTTTACCATTGCGATTTGAAGGAAGTAAAGGGGAAAAGCACCTGTATGCCTTGTTTGATAGCGGAGCTACCTATTCCTGCATTAATGAAACATTGGTAGAAGAACTGGAAATACTAACGCCCTTGCATACACCTATGCGGTTAGCTACTGCCAGTGAAAATACTTACATGGAAATCAATAACCGGTCTACCCTAGATTTTTATCATGAAGAGGTAAGGTTGAGTGATGAGTTTCTTGTTGTTCCGGGACTAAGTGAGGAGGTAATTATTGGTGCCTACACCATGCAAAAATGGAGATTGAAACTCGATTTTGAACATGACAGTGTGATTGTTGACCCCAGCGTAGCCAAATTGATATTGATTAATCTGATTAAAAAAGATTAGTGCTATTTATCTCTACAGTTCTTAATAATCAACTGTTTAGCCGGGAATATAGTAACGGCAATCCCCTGCATTATTATTTGTAAATCCATCCTGCATAAAATTTCGTTTATGGTGTTACTCAACTAAAGTAAACACTATGAAATTACATGCGCAACCTATCAAATGGGTACAATATTTTGCTTTTACCACCCTATTTATTTGCCTTACAACAGCCTGTAAAAAAGAAACAACAGTAGTACCCAACCCGGTTGTTTTTACACCAGGTATGGGACCGGATATTATTTTTTATGGTCTTACAGACAATAACAAACTCAATGTATACAATGCTAAAACACCCGGAACGGTGGATGCATCTGTAACCATCAGCGGGTTACCAGCCGGTGAAAAATTGTTAAGTATAGATTTTCGTCCCGCTACCGGTCAGTTGTATGCCCTGGGTAGCAGCAGCCGCTTATATTTTATCCAACTGAATAATGGAACTGCTGTGCCGGTAGGTACCGCAGCTTTCTCACCTTCTATTAATTCGCAGATAGCTAATATTGATTTTAATCCAACAGTTGATAGAATTCGTCTGGTAACCAATATCGGCCAGAACCTTCGTCTGCATCCCGAAACAGGTGCTACTGCTGCTATTGATGGAACGATTAATGGCGCTGGCATTTCGGTTATTACTTCTATTGCATATACCAATAGTAAAGCGGGTGCGGCCATGACTGAGTTGTATGATATTGATATTATGCAACAGAAATTATTTAAACAAAACCCACCGAACGATGGTACACTGGCAGAAGTAGGAAGCCTGGGTGTACAATTTACCGGTAAGGGAGGATTTGATATTCACCCGGAAAGTAATGCAGCATTGGCCAGTTTTACTGTAAACGATAAAACAAGATTGTATACATTAAATCTTGGCATGGGTGCAGCCACATACATTAATGATATAACTGATAATCTGATTGATATTGCCATTCCTTCTTCACCGGTTGCGTATGCAGTAGATGAGAATAACAATCTCCTCATTTTTGATCCAACCAAACCCCAAACCGTTGTAACCAAAGCCATCACCGGATTACAGGCTGGAGAACAGGTTCAGGGAATTGATATTAGGCCTGCTACCGGACAACTATATGCATTTGCATCAAGCACCAATGGTGCGGCGCGTTTGTATGTATTGAATTTATCTTCCGGAGCCGCAGCCGCGGTTGGAACTGGCTTTATGGTAAATGCAGCTGCCACTTCATTTGGTTTTGATTTTAATCCAACAGTTGATAGAATCCGTTTGGTAAGCAACACTGGTCAAAACCTTCGCCTTAATCCGAATGATGGAACCCTTGCTGCAACAGATGGCAACCTCAATCCCGGAACACCAACTGTTTCAGGAGCTGCGTATACCAATAATTTTAGTGGTGCAACCAGCACTATACTTTATGTGTTAGATGGTACTAAATTATACAAACAAGATCCCCCAAATAATGGCACATTGGTAGAAGTAGGCTCACTCAATGTTAGCGGAACTACCGCCAACGGATTTGATATTGGTGGGAGAACTGGTATGGCATATGCATTGATCAACAATGGCACTACTACCAGTGTATACACTGTAAACCTAACAACAGGTAATGCAACGGCTACTGGAACTTTTGCGAGTAAAGTGCGTGGGTTTGCAGTAGGACTTGGCATGTAAACCATTCAGGTAATATCCAATACCCCACTGCGCCTTCGCGTCTTTGCGAGAAATTTTCACGCAAAGACGCAAAGGCGCAGTTTTTTATGCAGTCGTTTTTTTGGCTACCACTTCTTCATGCATGTGTGATAGGAAGCGATGCATGGATTCCATATCCTTCATAGCGTCTACTATCAGTAAGAACATTCTTCCGGTTTGTTTGAGGCGGGCTTTATTGGTTCCTGTTTGTAAATACGCCAATACTTTTTTAAACAACTGCGATTCGAAGTATGGAGAATCGGGGCGGTTGATGAAATAACACCTGAGTGTATCATCCTTCAATGTCATTTTTTCAAACCCCATTTGTACTGCCATCCATCTGCAACGAACTGTGGTAAACAAATCTTCCACCTGTGGGGGTATGGGACCAAAACGATCTACCATTTCTGTGTGAAATTCAAATAACTCCTCTTCCTTCTCACAACTATCCAGCCTGTATACAACGACAGTCTTTCGGAGATACTTTCCACATAAGTATCCGGTATCAATATTTCCAGATCCGTATCAATGGTGCAATCACTTACAAAATCATCCTGTTTGCTAATCTCTTCTTTAAACAGGTCTTTAAAAGAAGTTCGTTTTAATTCCCGTATGGCTTCTTCCAAAATTTTCTGGTACATCTCAAAACCAATTTCGGCCATGAAACCGGTTTGCTCACCTCCTAATAAATTTCCTGCTCCACGAATATCCAGATCGCGCATGGCTATCTGAAAACCACTGCCCAAATCGCTGAACTGTTCCAGCGTTTGTAAACGTTTGCGAGAGTCCGTTGGCATCGTGCTCATTGGCGGACCCAATAAATAACAAAACGCTTTTTTATTACTCCTGCCTACTCTTCCGCGTAACTGGTGCAGATCACTCAATCCAAAATGATGGGCATTGTTTACAATGATTGTATTCACATTCGGTATGTCTACCCCGCTCTCAACAATATTGGTACATACTAATACATCGTATTTCTTATCAATAAAATCAAGTATTCTTTCTTCCAGTTCATGGCCTTCCAGTTGACCATGTGCAAAACCAATACTTAAATCAGGGCACAGGCCTTGTATCAGTGCACACATTTCCGGTAAGCCATGTACACGGTTATGAATGAAGAAAACTTGCCCGCCACGTTCGGTTTCATAATAAATAGCATCGCGGATAAAATCATCATTAAATACATGCACTTCTGTTTGTATCGGTTGCCGGTTAGGTGGCGGTGTATTGATAATACTTAAATCCCTTGCCCCCATCAAACTAAATTGCAAGGTTCGCGGTATGGGGGTGGCAGTAAGTGTTAAGCAATCAACATTTGTTTTCAGCGTTTTTAATTTCTCTTTGTGCCCTACACCAAATTTCTGCTCTTCATCAATCACCATCAAACCAAGGTTTTTAAATTTCACTTCTTTACCCAATATACCATGTGTACCAATAATGATATCGATTTTGCCTTCTTCTAATTTGGCTAGCGTTTCTTTTTTTTCTTTGGATGATTTAAAGCGGTTGATATAATCAACAGTTACCGGAAAATCTTTTAATCTTTCCTGAAACGTTTTATAATGCTGAAATGCCAGAATGGTGGTAGGAACCAATACAGCTGCCTGCTTTCCATCCAAACAGGTTTTAAATGCGGCGCGAATAGCTACTTCTGTTTTACCAAAACCCACATCGCCACAAACCAGCCTGTCCATAGGGCTTTCACTTTCCATATCTTTCTTCACATCCGCTGTGGCCTTGCTTTGATCTGGTGTATCTTCATAAATAAAAGAAGCTTCCAGTTCGGTCTGCATATAATTATCCGGTGCATGTGCAAACCCTTGCTGCGACTTTCTCTGCGCATATAATTTAATCAAATCAAATGCGATCTCTTTTACTTTTGTTTTGGTTTTTTCTTTCAGTTTGTTCCAAACATCCGATCCCAGTTTATTGATCTTGGGTACCGTTCCTTCTTTACCAGTATATTTTGAAATCTTATGGAGTGAGTTGATATTTACATAGAGTATGTCGCTGTCTTTGTAAATAATCCTTACCGCTTCCTGCACTTTTCCATTGGCTTCAATTTTCTGCAGGCCACTGTACGTTCCAACGCCATGATCGATATGCGATACATAATCACCCGGCTGCAAATCGCGCAGGGTTTTAAGTGTTATGGCTTTGTTCTTGTTATAAGCCTGCTTTACTTTATACTTGTGATAGCGCTGAAAAATCTGGTGATCTGTATAACAAACCACTTTCAGTTCCTCATCAATAAATCCTTCATGTATTCCGGTGGCTACCGGTACAAACTGAATCTCTGTATGCAGGTCAGCAAAAATGCTGTTTAGCCTTTCCAGTTGCCTTGCCTGTTCTGCAAAAATAAAAATGCCAAAACCCGCTGCCTCATGCGCTTTCAGGTCTTTAATCAATAAATCAAATTGCCTGTTGAAAGATGGTTGAACGCGTGTTTTAAATTCAATTTCGGTACCAGCCATATGCGGCTTGTAACCAAACTCTACAATATGCCTTTGCTGAAGTTGATCGAACACAATACTGCTTTTCACAAAATCATTCCTATTCACTTCTTTTAGTATTCTGGTTTCATCATCTTCCTCGTTGTTTTGCATGCGGAAGCCCGTATCGAGCAATCCCACAAAGCCTTCCAGATCTTCTTCCTGCGCATCTATCTTTTCTTTGATCACATCCCAATCCTTCAGCCACACAATGGTATTCTCAGACAAAAATTCCAATAACGATACTTTTTCGCCACTTTCAAATTGTGTTTCTACATTAGGTATAATATTTACTTGTAACAGTTTTCGCTCGCTCAACTGTGTTTCCGGATCAAAAATGCGGATGCTATCAACTTCATTTCCAAACAACTCTACCCGATAGGGTTTTTCATTACCGAAAGAATAAATATCGAGTATACCGCCACGCAACGCAAACTGTCCGGGCTCATACACAAAATCGGTTCGCTCAAATCCATACATCACAAACAGATCCATCAGACTTTCCAGATTAATGGTATCGTTTGATTTAATGCTGATGATATTACTGCTGAGTGTTTTTGGCAGCACCACTTTTTCAAACAAAGCTTCGGGATAAGTGACAATGATTTTACGATTACCACCAGCAGCCAGTTTGGTCAATGCTTCAGTGCGAAGCATCACATGCGAACTATTGAGCAGTCTGAAATTTTTTCTGTTTTTAAAAGACGAAGGGAAATAAAACAGATCCAAAGCATGCGTAAGATTCTCCAGTGTATTGTGAAAATAGGCGGCTTCTTCCGCATCGTTCAATACCACTAAATGGTTTAACGATTGGCAAAGCGGATGCATGAAAACACTGCTTACTACAAATTCTGAACTGCTGCCTTGTAAATTTTTAAGAAATAATTTTTGGGGTTGGGCAAAAGATAGCTTGTCCGCCAGCTGAAAAAGGTGGGGTGACTGCTGATACTGCTCCAACAACACATTCAAATTCATATCCGCGTAATCAATTCCTTCACGAAAGTGGCAAAGATAGTGTGCGGGGCGTAATTAGATCAGAGAAAAGAGTACCTATCATTATTCAATTAGTAAACAGCCTTACTGCTAACTTTTACGTTTGCAATGGTCATTTTCCCTTCTTCAACTGTAAACAAAGCAATATTATTTTCGGCGTCGAACAAATTGGCATAATAGGCATTGCCCTGTTTAACAAAAAGGGAATAAGAACCAACAGGAAGGTTTATTGTAAACATACCTGAACTATCTGTTTCCGCAGAAGCAACCAGTTTTGTGGCAATTGCCGTATATACAGGTGCATTACCATTGCTGGTAACCTGACTAATGTTGGTGGGTTCGTACACAAACACAGTGGTAACGAGGGGTTTACCGGTTTGGGGAGGTGCATCTTTCATGGGCATCTGGTTACCGGAAAATTCGGTTACCTGCCCCGAAATACCCTGCTTTAATGCCAATGCCTTGGCTTTTTTAGAGGAGGAACAGGCCATAATCGTTAAACAGAAGCAAAAAAGAAAAAAAAGAATGT
Source organism: Sediminibacterium sp. (assembly GCA_965283715.1). Classification (GTDB taxonomy): domain Bacteria; phylum Bacteroidota; class Bacteroidia; order Chitinophagales; family Chitinophagaceae; genus Sediminibacterium. The sequence continues at coordinate 363,553 of CBDIPL010000004.1, forward strand.
GTTTCATACCTCACTTTGAATGATGAAAGTATCTAATTTAGTGAATATTACGCCTGAAATCTGCTAAAAAAACGGGCGAAAGGAAAACTACTATGGCTATGTTGAAAAAAATTGTGCTGTCATTTGCCGGAATCTGTGGATTTGCAGCAACGCTTTCTGCCCAAACATTTACCAATACCCGCATATTAAAACAGGCGGCTGTTGGCTATAAGCTGGCTTTCGATGCCAATTATGCCAAAGCCATTTCACTCGCTAAAAAAAATAACTGGGAATTGACAATCATTACCAAAAATGGTGGTAAAGCTGTATTGGTAGGCGTTGATGATTTTGGCTATCCTAAATACATTGCAAGCAGTAATAATTCTATAGCAGCTGCTACCACACGTGCCAACCAATTATGGCCCGGAGGCAGCACAGGACTAAACCTATCAGGAAGTTCTCCCCATCTTAAAAATAAAATTGGCATCTGGGATGGTGGTGCTGTATTAGGCACCCATGTGGAGATGACAGGAAGGATTACGCAAAAAGATAATCCGGCTTCTACAGACGACCATGCAACACACGTTGCCGGAACTATGATTGCGTCGGGTGCTAATCCTAGTGCTAAGGGTATGTCTTTTGGTGCACTAGGTTTAATTGCCTATAATTTTACAAGCGATGTTAGTGAAATGATCAATGAGGCACCCAACTTACTAATTTCAAATCACTCTTACGGATTTCTTGCAGGATGGCAGTTTAATAGTACACAAAACAGGTGGGAATTTTATGGACTGCCCAATGAAAACGACGATTATAAATTTGGCTATTACAGTTCTGAAGCACAGGCATGGGACTCAATCGCATATAACGCTCCTTTTTATCTGATTGTAAAATCTGCCGGTAATAACCGAAATGAAAATGGCCCTGCGGTTGGTGAACCCTATTTCCGTCCCAATTCAAGTGGACAAATGACCAGTGCCGGAAACCGCCCCGCAGGTATTAATAGTAACGATGCATATGATATTATTTCTGATAACAGCGGAGCCAAAAATATTTTAACTGTTGGTGCCGTAAATGGAATAGCCGCTGGTTACAGCAGAAAAGAAGATGTGGTGATCAGCAACTTTAGCTCATGGGGACCAACAGATGATGGGCGCATAAAACCAGATGTAGTGGCAGATGGTGTAAATGTATTGTCAAGCGTTGCCAGCTCTCCCACGAGCTATTCTTCGTTCAGTGGTACATCTATGTCTACCCCTAATGCTTCAGGTTCTCTTTTTCTGTTACAGGAACATTATTCTAAGCTAAAAAACAGTACTACTTCTTTTCTTCGTTCTGCCACTATTAAAGGATTGGCCATACATACCACAGACGAAGCCGGCACTAACCCGGGGCCGGATTATCAGTTTGGCTGGGGTTTATTAAATGTACAAAAAGCGGCTGCTGTTATTTCGGCATCTGTTGCCTCAAATAATGGTAATAGTAGCACACACCTGATGTTTGAGAATTCGCTTACACAGGGACAAACTTTTACCACCAATGTAATTGCATCAGGCAAGGGTGCATTGCAGGCTACCATATGTTGGACAGATGTAAAAGGAACTGTTGAGACATCAAGTTTATTGAACAACCGAAATAAAAAACTGGTAAACGATTTGGATATCCGCATCACCAAAACGGGTACAACTCCCAGAACTTATTTTCCATGGACATTGGATTTCAATATTCCGGCAGCAGCAGCCGTAACCGGCGATAACAATACGGATAATGTTGAGCGAATTGATATTGATAGTACGGTTCCCGGACAAGCTTATACCATTACCATTACCCATAAAGGAACGTTAGCAAGGGGTGCTCAGGCATATTCTTTATTAATTAGCGGAGCGGGTGGAACTGCCATTTGTGCCTCAACTTCAGGCGGTGGCGGTGCCAGAATAGATAGTGTTGGTTTTAAAAACATTCAGTTTGCCAATACTGCAGGATCTAAAACGTACACCGATAATACCCGTTTCATTGCAGACGTTGAAGCTGCACAAACCCTTCCTGTTCGGGTTAGGGTGAGTACTGCCGATGCCAGTGCCAACCCACGAATTGTAAAAGTATTTATTGACTATAATAATAATGGTGTATTTGATGCCGCAGAATTGGCTGTAACAAGCGGCACATTAACTTCTGCTGCGCAAACCTTTGTAGGTTCCATCACTACCCCTTCTACCTTAACCGTTGGCAATCTTTGCCTGATGCGTGTAATTGTGCAAGAGACAACTGTGGCGGGGGATGTTCTTGCTTGTGGTACCTATGGCAAAGGCGAAACACAGGATTATCTTGTAAGGGTAGTATCTCCGTCTAATGACGTTTTAGTAAGTGCAATCGTTGCCCCTGCATCAGGCGAATGTGCTAATACCGCTCAATACCTTACGGTAACCATCCGAAACAATGGTTCTGTAAGCCAATCTAATATTCCTATTACCGCTACTATTGGCACAGGCGCTACCACGGTAGCAAATCTGGCTTTTACGCTTCCTGGACCTATTGCCCCATTGAGTAATTATACCTACACATTCCAATCGCCATTTATAACCATTGCAGCTACTACGTATACCATTACTGCAACCGTAAATCTTACCGGCGACCAGGCTCCATCCAATAACACATTGGTAAGTACTTTCACTACTGCTTCAAAACCTTCGGCCCTTACAGCTGTAGGCAATATTTGTGGTAGTACGGTTAACCTGCGGGTAAACAATCCAAGCAATGCTTCCAATTATTTCTGGTACCTAACGCCCGGAGGAACCACTCCTTTTGCTACCGGCTCTTCTGTAAGTACCACGACCATTACTTCAGACAAAAATTATTATGTAGCCAAAGAGGCTAAAACCAGTATTGGTCCTGTTAATAAATCTATTTTATCGTCGGGTGGTGGTTACAATATTTTTGATGGTAACTATGTAAAGATCAATAATTCGGTACCATTGGTGATCGAGTCAGCAAGACTATACATTGGCTTTGCCGGTAAAATTAAATTCACACTAGCCAATCTGATATCAGAAACAGCTAATGGCTTTACTTTTCAACCCTTGGCCAATAACACTATAGATGTGTATCCTACCACCCCATCGCCCGCCCCCGGTGCAGTAACCGGTAATAATGCCAGTGATACAGGAGCTGTTTATTACCTCAATCTTCCGGTAAGTTCTACTGGTGACCATATTATTATTGTACAATGTTTGAACAGTGCCGGTGTGGAAGATAACGTGAACGGTGCCACTATTTTCAGAAACAATGGTATTACCGGAGCGGGGCCTTACCCTATCAGTATCCCTAATATTATGTCTATCACCGGAAATAGTGCAGGAGCTACCCAAAGCCAGTTCTACTATTTCTTTTATGATATGAAAATTAGTACAGGTTGTTTGGGCGACAGATTACCTGTTTTGGCAACCACCGCTCCCGTACCTGCTATTACGCAGCAGGCTGATTCATTGGTTAGTAGTATTGCAACTGGTAACCAATGGTACTTGAATGATACCGCCATTACAGGTGCCACCAATAGAAGCTTTAAACCTACAAAGTCCGGCCAATACAAAGTAGTTAACATTGATGGATTTGGTTGTCAGCAAATTTCGAATGTGATCACCTTTTCCATAACGGCAACCATTGATGTGCTTGCGCGCGAAATAAACCTGCAGGTATCGCCCAATCCGAATAACGGGGTATTTAATTTGTCGTTTGAAGTAACATCCAAAGCAGATCTTTCCATTGATTTGTTAAGTGCTTCGGGGCAGCGGGTATACAACAGTTCTTATCCGGGCTTCAGCGGTAAATTCTCCAGACAGATAAGGATTGACAGAGTAAGTTCTGAATTTTACTTATTAAAGATTCAGCACAATAAAAAAACCTATGTGCAGAAAATTTTGATAGCCAGATAACCCTATTTCTATCCAAATCATGTAAAAAGGCAACGGATTTAGTTGCCTTTTTACATGGCATCATTATCTTTAACCAGATAAGCAGCTGGTATACAAAACACAACCGGCTATTTTCATTTGTTCATCGTAAAAAAAAGCACATGTTAGAACCCTGGCGCACCGGCAAGGTGATTAAAATTGAAAATGCAACAGCCTTAACCCGCCGTTTCTGGATTCAGGTTCCGGAGCTTAGTTCTTTTGATTATAAACCAGGGCAATTTGTTACACTTGATTTGCCCATTCATGAACAGAAAAATAAACGTTGGAGAAGTTATTCCATTGCTTCGGCACCGGATGGTACCAATGTATTCGAATTGGTGATTGTTCACCTCGAAGGTGGTTTGGGTACCACTTATTTATTCAATGAAGTGTCTGTTGGCAGTGAATTATTATTGCGCGGACCACAGGGTAAATTTGTTTTACCGGAACCCATCACAGAAGACCTTTACTTTATCTGCACCGGAACCGGTATTGCACCCTTCCGTGCGATGGTACATTTTTTACACAACCACAAACTACCCCACCAGAATCTGCACCTGATTTTTGGTTGTCGCAAATTGGATGATGGATTATATGTAGATGAATTAAAACAATTGGAAAAAGATGAACCCGGTTTTTTCTTTCATCCCTGTTATTCTAGAGAAGAAGCAATACCGGAAGGCGCACACAAAGGATATGTACATCCTGTTTACGAAAGCATGACAGACAATGGCAAAAAACCAGCGAAGTTTTATTTATGCGGCTGGAAAAATATGATTGATGAAGCCAAGCAACGCATTTTGGCAATGGGGTATGATAAGAAGGCGATACATCTTGAATTGTATGGATAATTTGAAAATGTGCTGATTTGAAAATTTGAAAATGGAGTATTGTAGTTTTCTGCACACCTCCATTTTCAAATTAACATATTTTCAAATTTTCAAATTAAAAAACCTGCTCCAGCACCAAATCCTTCACCTTACTCATCAATACTCTTTCCTGCACCATGCTATCTCTGTAGCGGATAGTAACGGTTTGGTCTTCTTTGGTTTGATGGTCAATGGTTACGCAGAATGGTGTACCGATAGCATCCTGCCTTCTGTATCGTTTACCAATCGCATCTTTCTCTTCGTAAAAACATTTGAAGTAAGGCTTACATTCATTCATCAGATCACGGGCTATTTCTGGCAGTCCATCTTTTTTAGTTAATGGAAGTATGGCCAGTTTCATGGGCGCTATCTTAGCAGGGATATGTAATACCACACGGCTATCTGTACTACCATCTTCTTTATGAATGGTTTCTTCTTCGTATGCATTGGCCATGATCAGGAGGAACATTCTGTCTAAACCAATGGAAGTTTCCACCACATATGGCACATAGTTCTGGTTGATCTCTGTATCAAAATACTGCATCTTCTTTTTACTGAAGAGCTGGTGTTGTGTAAGATCAAAATCACTTCTTGAGTGAATGCCTTCCACTTCTTTAAATCCGAAAGGAAATTCGAATTCAATATCACAAGCTTCTTTGGCATAATGTGCCAGTTTCACATGATCGTGGTAGCGGTATTTTTCGCGTGAGATACCCAGGCTGAGATGCCATTGTAAACGGGCTTCTTTCCAATATTGGTACCATTCACCTTCTGTACCAGGGCGAACAAAAAATTGCATTTCCATCTGTTCAAATTCGCGCATGCGGAAAATGAACTGGCGGGCTACAATCTCATTACGAAATGCTTTACCGGTTTGTGCAATACCAAACGGAATTTTCATACGCGCTGTTTTCTGCACATTCAGAAAATTTACAAAAATACCCTGTGCCGTTTCGGGGCGCAGGTAAATGGTATCGGCATCCTCTGCCACTGAACCCAACTGGGTGGAGAACATGAGGTTGAACTGGCGGATCTCCGTCCAGTTGCCGGTACCGCTTACGCTACAAACAATTTTCTGATCATCCATCAACTGCTTCAATCCTGCAAAATCTTCTGCCGCTAATAAAGTATCCATTTGTGATAACAAGGTATCCGCAGCTTCGTTTTCACCTTTCTCCCTTAGCTGGTCTGCTTTGGCTTCCAGCAAATGATCTACCCGGTATCTTTTTTTACTATCCCTGTTGTCAATCATGGGATCGCTGAAATTGTCAACGTGTCCGCTGGCTTTCCAGGTGGTTGGGTGCATAAAAATGGCCGCATCAATACCCACAATATTTTCATGCAGCTGAGTCATGCTCTTCCACCAATAATCGCGGATATTCTTTTTTAGTTCACTTCCATATGGGCCATAATCATACACGGCACTTAACCCATCATAGATTTCACTACTGGGAAATACAAAGCCATATTCTTTGGCATGCGAAATGATCGCTTGAAACTGATTGTCTTGCTGTATACTCATAACGCCGCAAAAATATGGTTTTACACTTGCTCTGCGAAAACTCCCTGTTCTCTGAGGGTCAGCGGTGACAAGATGCTATCATTCACCGCTGAGACGCGGGAGCGCAGAAGTTTGCGCAGAGAAACAGGCATCCAACCTAATAAAAAAATAAAACAACCCATTTCTAAGTAGGGTTAACCGCGTTAAATAGAACTAAACTCATCGTTCATCCAAAAATTTATGGATGGTAGGATAAAAAAATTAGTTTTATCCCACGCTAAACCTAAACCGCTATGCTTAAAAAATGCTGCTACTTTCTCTGGTTTCTACCTCTGTTTATTCAGGCTCAGCAAACCACCGATTATCCAACCGATTATCTTTCTCCTGCTTTTCATGCCGGCAGAAGAGCTGCTGTGAGGGAACTGATGCCTAAAAATTCAGTGGGCATCTTCTTTGCCTCACAAGTTCGTAACCGGAATAATGATGTGGATTTCATGTATGCGCAGAATAAGAATTTTTATTACCTCACCGGATTGGAAGAACCCAATTCCCTATTGCTCATTTTTAAAGAGCCGGTAACCATCCTCAATAAAACAGGAACCGAATTTATTTTTGTGCAGCCACGTAACCCCTCGCGCGAAATGTGGACCGGGAAAATTCTGGGAGTAGATGGTGCAAAGGATCGTTTAAAATTAGAGAATGTATTTACACATGACCAGTTTACGGAAGCTACAATAGATCTCAGTAAAGTAGATTCTGTATTAACCCCGCTGTACACAGACAATATACTTTCGAAATATTATGGACGAGGTGGAATGGATCCACTATCTAAAATGGCACAGTTGGTAGATAATGCCATTACTTCGAACAAAAAGCCCAACGCTGCATCTACATTAAGTTCTATTATGCGTAAGCTCCGTGCCATTAAACAACCCGAAGAAATTGTATTGATAGAAAAAGCAGTTGTGATGAGTGTAGAAGGACACAATGGGGTTATGAAAGCCATTAAGCCGGGAATGACGGAATACCAGGCGCAGGCCATCATGGAATATTATTTTAAGAAAAATGGTTCAGAATACCCGGGGTATCCCAGCATCAACGGATCTGCAGAAAATAGTTGTGTGTTGCATTATGAAACCAACCAGCGTTTGATGAAAGATGGCGACCTGCTATTGAGTGATTGTGCTGCGGAATACCATGGGTACAGTGCCGATGTAACACGCACCATTCCGGTAAATGGAAAATTTACTCCGGAACAGAAAATCATTTATGAACTGGTACTGGAAGCGCAGGACTCTGCTTTTTTACTTTGTAAAACAGGTAATGGATCCAATGATCCGCACCGTGCGGCAATGAGGGTAATTACAGCTGGATTGAAGAAACTGGGCATTATTAGTACGGATGCAGAAGCGAGAACGTATTTCCCGCATGGCACTTCTCATGGGTTGGGACTGGATGTACACGATCCCAATCCCGCTAAACTGGAACCGGGTGCTGTGTTTACGGTAGAACCCGGCATTTATATTCCACCGGGAAGTAAATGCGATAAAAAATGGTGGAGCATTGGTGTGCGTATAGAAGATGATATTCTGATTACGGAAACGGGTTACAGAAATTTATCAGCGGGCAGTCCGAGAACGGTAGCGGAGATTGAGAAAATGGCTAAGCAGAAAAGTATATTTAATTAATACCAATTAGACTTAAAAAATATCTCGGCGTAATTTTCTGCTTTGGTAAAGATGTCCGCTCCGTCATTGCGAGGAACGAAGCAATCTGTGTTACAACATTCGAAGTTTCTATTATTTGAAGCACAGATTGCTTCGTCCCTCGCAATGACGTTGAACGCTTAGCTATAAATAATATCACCCTGATATTTTATAACTCACGCACTTTTAAAGTCTAATTGGTATAATATTTCTTTTTAAAAAGCAAAGCCGCACCTGATGATCAGTTGCGGCTTTACTTTTTTACCTATTGTTTTTAAACTACTTCATTTTAAACCGTGCCTTTGTGCCTTGGTGTGAAATATAATTGCACACCAAGGCACAAAGGCACGGTTTTATCTCTATATTATTTATCATGCCTTTTGCGTTCATTGCGGTTCATGGCGATCTTTGCGATACTAAAAATGTAAAGAAGTATCGCAAAGTTCGCAATGATGATAGCACTTATTTTTTAGGCTCTGCCACACTAATGGATGTACCTGTTAAAATGGTATCCTCCTGCACCTGTAATGAGGCTTTGTTTTCCAATTCTATTTCCTGTATCCAAACCGCATAATCGTTGGGAAAAATATTTCTGCCGGTTCGTTTGGCATATACCCTGGTGAAACAGGCACCAAAATAAAGGATCATGGAGGAGTAATACACCCATAATAAAATAATTACCACAGCCCCTGCGGCACCATAGGTGGAACTAATCTGTGTTTTACCGAGATAATAACCAATAGCAAATTTACCGGCCATAAATAAAATAGCGGTTGTAACAGAACCGATGAGTACATCACGCCATTTGATTCGGGCATCGGGCAATACTTTAAAAATGATGGCGAATAAAAAACTAACTGTAATAAAAGTGATAAACAGATTAATGCCCTGCGCTAACAGCAAAGCAATGCCGGGAAATATTTTTACCAATTGCTGACTTAATAAATCCAGTAATGAATTTACCACCAAGGATACCAGCAGAATAAAACCCAGACTAATGATCATGGAGAAACTAATCACACGGTTCAATATCAATTTTACCCAACCTTTTTTGGGTTTGGCTTTTAATCGCCAGATATAATTGATGGAATCCTGTATCTCGGCAAATACACCGGTAGCTGCAAAAATCAGGGCGCAAACACCGAGAATAGAAGCCCATGTAATATCGCGTGAGATGGTGATGTTACGAATAATCAGTTCAATCTGTTTGGCGGCATCCACACCAATCAACCCCTGTATGTGAATAAATATGGTGCCTTCGATTGCGGCTCTTCCATAAAAAATATCGCACAAACTGATCACAACAATTAGCATAGGAGCAATGGCAAATACAGTATAGTATGCCAATGCCGCACTCATCCGGAAAGCTTTGTTATCTAAAAAATCATAAAAAGATTCTTTAAAAATCGAGAACATGCTGGTAACATGCCATTTCATGGGTATGGGGTTTAAGGCCTACTGGTTACTTACTGCAACTTATCGTTCTGCCTGTGTCGGTTGGCATCGCGGATATTCTTTTTTTCGAAGCTTTTCTGCAAGGCCGTTGTTAAATCTACACCTGTTTGGTTGGCTAAACAAATTAACACCCATAATACATCCGCCATTTCATCGGCCAGTTCTTTGTTTTTGTCTGATTCTTTGAACGACTGTTCGCCATAGGTTCTCACCATCAATCGGCTTAACTCGCCTACTTCTTCCATTAAAATACCCAGATTGGTGAGTTCGTTAAAATAACGAACTCCCACTGTTTTAATCCATGCATCTACCTGCTGCTGGGCCTGTTCTATTGTCATATACTTATGATTTTATTTTATCTGTTCCGATACCACCATGCACCAGTTTAATACGCATTACGGTGGCAATGGATTCAGCCCTTTGTTTGATGAGTACTGCTTTATCACCCGCAAATAATGCATCTACCGTTTGCTTAAACAGTGAAACCCATCTGAGAAAATGTTCGTCGCTAAAAGCAGATAACTGATGAATATGTTCATGCACCCCAAACGTATTGCCATGGTATTTGGCTTTATTAAACACAACTGTTTCCCAAAAATCAACGATAATGGGCATATGTGTTTCCATGTTCAATACAACCACTTTTGTAAAGAAAAAACCGATCACATCATCTGTTAAAGCTTTACCATAAAAAGATGCCATCAATGTTTCCAGGTCGGCTCTGCTTTCAATATCATTCATGTGGGATTATAGGTTAATTAAACTTATATAAATTTCCTCTGCGAAAGCTCTGTATACTCTGCGGCTCTGCGGTTGGTGTAAGTTGATACCAACCGCAGAGTCGCAGAGAGCAGGGAGTTATCGCAGAGAGAATACTAACTGAACTAAAAAAAGCTTCTTACTCTCTATTCTTAGAATCTATTATAATTGTTACCGGTCCGTCATTCAACAATCGAACTTTCATATCGGCACCAAAAATGCCGGTTTGTATTTTTTTGCCTAGGTCGTTCTCTAATTGTGTAATCATTCTTTCATACATGGGTATGGCAATCTCTGGTTTAGATGCTTTACTGTAAGAAGGACGGTTTCCTTTTTTAGTACTGGCTTGCAATGTAAACTGACTTACGAGCAAGAGATCCCCAGTTACTTCTTTAATACCCAGATTCATCACGCCATCGGCATCATTAAAAATACGCAGGTTGCAGATTTTATTACTGAGCCAGATAATATCCTCCTCCGTATCCGCATCTTCTACGCCCATTAATATCAGCAACCCTGTACCAATGATGCCGGTGATACATTCATCCACCACTACCGATGCTTCTGTTACCCTTTGTATCACAATTCTCATGATCCTTTAACAGTTTTTATCCGAACTTTATGGTAATGAAGATAGACATTACATCGGAGATAATATTCCAAACAGCCCGAAGTGGCGGCAAGGGCGGACAGAATGTGAACAAGGTAGAGACCATGGTAGAAGGTCGTTGGGATATAACGGCTTCGCAACTGGTAAACGAAGAACAAAAACAACGCATCCGTGAAAAACTGGTCAACAAAATTACCGATGAAGGTGTCTTATTGGTGAAGTCACAAACAGAACGGTCGCAATTGGGCAATAAAGCCGAGGTGATCCGTAAAATGAACCAATTGGTTATGGTGGCCTTAACCAAACAGAAAATACGCAGGCCCACAAAACCTACAAAAGCCGCTAAAGAAAAAAGGATCGATAGCAAAAAACGAAATACTTTCAATAAAGAACTTCGAAAAAAAATAAATAAGAACGATTATTAATGAGGGCAACCGCAACTGTTATGGGTTTTGTAATCCTGGTGCTAACCGGATTGTCGTTTATGAATGAAACGGAACCGGTATCGTATCAAAAAAAAATAACGATTTATTTTCAGCACGAGATTAATAAAAAAACATTGGTATTGGGCGATTCTGTTCTGATTGCTACCGGCGAAAACATTACTATCGAAAAATTCAGGTATTATATTTCCCATATTTCCATCACAGATACAGATGGTAAAATCACTCAGCTAAACGGGATGTATTTTTTAGTAGATGAATCAAACCCTGCCTCTAAAAAAATTGAACTTAATTTCCATGATAAACCAATTAGCAAAATAGGTTTTTTATTAGGGGTTGATAGTATCCGCAATGTATCTGGCGTACAAACCGGCGCACTAGATCCGCTAAACGGGATGTTCTGGACATGGAATTCCGGGTATATCATGGCCAAAATGGAAGGCACTTCTTCTGGCGTGCAGCAACCGGGGCATCGGTTTACCCATCATATTGGGGGCTTCAGGTATGGCATCAATACTGCAAGAAATATCAGCCTTACTCTGCCACATGACCAGCAAAATAATACAGATATCTATATTGTTGCCGATCTCAACCGATGGTTCAAAAGCAAACACGACCTCGGTGTGGCAGCCAATCCGGTTTGTCATACACCAGGCGCATTGGCCACAAAATTTGCAGATAATTATAGTACTATGTTTTCCATCAATCCATCCGCTGAGAAATGAGATCTGTAAAACAGTTAACCATAATAATACTAATCATACTTACCGGTATCGGGTGGATATCTATTGACAATCGTTATTTTAAACCTAACCCCATTCCGTTTACCATACCCAAAGGATGGCCAAAACCTGCTTACGATTTTTCAAAAAATCCATTAACAGAAGAAGGGTTTGCCTTAGGCAAGCAATTATTTTATGATGTACGCCTTAGCAGAGATGGCAATTTTTCCTGCGGCAGTTGTCACCAGCAATTTGGTGCTTTTACTACCTATGATCATCCGTTAAGCCATGGTATAGACAATACCCAAACCACGCGTAATGCACCAGGACTTTTTAATATGGCCTGGCAAAAAGAGTATATGTGGGATGGCGGCATCAATCACCTCGATCTGCAACCACTCGCCCCCATTACCGCTTCCAATGAAATGGGCGAAACCATCGAAAACGTAATTGGTAAATTGAAGAGCGATAAAACATACAGGAAGCTATTCAAAGCTGCTTTTGGAGACGAGACCATTAATACCCAAAGAATGGGTAAAGCACTTAGTCAGTTTGTGTTGCTACTGGTTAGCAGTAACAGCAAATACGACAAAGTAATGCGAGGTGAAGCCAGTTTTATTTTACCCGAACAATTGGGTTACGATATTTTTAAAAAGAAATGTATTACCTGCCATACAGAACCCATGTTCACAGATTATTCTTACCGCAATACCGGAATAACCATGGATCCCTTTCTGAAAGATGTAGGAAGAATGAAAATAACTGGTAACCCAAAAGATTCACTCAAGTTTAAAGTGCCCAGTTTACGCAATGTGGCCATGAGCTTTCCTTTTGGTCATGATGGAAGATTTTTTTCTTTGATGAATGTATTTGAGCATTACCGAAAAAACATGGTGCCCAACAACCAGACAGATAGCTTACTCATGCATAAACTACCTTTATCTAATTTTGAAATAGGCCAGTTAACCGCATTTTTATACACGTTAACCGATACATCTTTCCTGCAAAATCCACGCTTTGCCCCGCCGGGTTTTACAAACAATGGAAAAGCACCCATAGATATTCACCAGTAAGCTGCAGTTTTGTTACTTTAGGGGCGTGAGGGGTGAATGTGAGATGTGAGTGGTGAGTGTGTACCAGTAAACTAATAAACCAATAAACTAATAAACCACCTTGAGCGGAATAAAAAAATTAGCAGGACAAACGATGTGGTATGGAGTGAGCTCTATTGCGGCGCGGTTTATTAATTACCTGCTTACCCCTTACCTTACTTTCAAATTTACTGAATCGCAATACGGCGAAATGTCTATTGTGTATTCTTTTATTCCATTCATGAATGTGGTGTTTACATATGGCATGGAAACTGCATTCTTCCGTTTTGCCAATACTACAGACAAACAAAAAGTATACAATACCACCAGCCTGTCGCTCGTATTTTCAACCATTCTTTTAACAGCTGTTCTTGTTTTATTACAGCATCCGCTCAGTGTATTGTTACAGGTTACGGCACATCCGGAATACCTGCTTTTATCAGCTGCCCTCATCGCCCTGGATGCGTTATGTATTATTCCCTTTGCTAAATTGAGACAGGATGGACGGCCTGTAAAATTTGCCGTTGTAAAAGTGGGTGGTATTGCCATCAATATTATAAGCATCTATTTTTTTCTGAGTATTTGTCCACGCATTCTGGCTGCGAATCCTACACATTGGCTTTCTGCCTATTTTGATCCCAATTGGGCAGTAGGGTATGTACTTGTGGCCAATGTGATACAAAACGCGATCACACTTTTATTATTGAGCAAAGAAATGCTTGGCTTTCAATGGAAGCTGGATGGTGCTTTATGGAAAGAGATGATGCGGTATGGACTTCCACTAATCCTTGCAGGATTTGCTGGAATGATTAATGAAACATTTGACCGGATTATGCTGGGCTGGTGGGCGCCAGTTGACTCTGTTGATGCAGCCAAAGCAGAAGTAGGTATCTATGCTGCCTGCTATAAATTATCTATTCTGATTACATTGGCAGTGCAGGCATTCCGCATGGGGGCCGAACCTTTTTTCTTTAAACAGGCACAGGAACAAAATGCACCTAAAGTATATGCACGGGTGATGAAATTTTTTGTGATCACCCTTTGTTTTATGTTTTTACTGGTAGCCATGTACCTAGACGTATGGAAATTATTCATCCGCAACCCTAACATGTGGGTTGGATTAAAAGTTGTTCCAATTTTATTACTTGCCAATATGTTTCTCGGTATTTATTACAACCTTAGTGTTTGGTATAAACTTGGAAATAAAACCATTGCGGGCGCATATATTACACTGATTGGTGCTGCGATTACCTTACTTATTAACTGGCTGTTTATTCCATACTTCAGTTATATGGCCTGTGCCTGGGCAACTTTTGCCTGCTATGGTACGATGATGGTGGTGAGTTATGTATGGGGACAAAAAGAGTTCCGTATACCCTATGCAACTAAAAAACTGGTAGCGTATATGGTCATTGTGGTACTGCTATTCTTTATTCACAAAATGGCTGTATATTTTTTACCGGCACAATGGTTCAGTTTACTGTTGGCTACTTTATTACTTTCGGCTTTTACCTGGTTCATATTGCTGATCGAGAAAAAAGAATTTCAGAAATTTCCCGTGATCGGAAAATTTATCAAATAGTATGTTCGAAAAACTAAGACAGTATATTGAACAGTTTACGGCAATGCCGGATGAAGACTGGCAACTACTGCTCCCTCATCTTACCCAACGAACCATTCAAAAAAATAGTCTTTTCAGTAAGGAAGGAAAAGTATGTAAAGAGATCGGATTTGTGCTTGAGGGTACGCTTCGGCATTATTATACAAAAGAGGGTGAGGAGAAGACTACCTACTTTTATTTTGAAAATAATTTTGTTACCGATTATATCAGTTGCATAACCGGTAAGCCCGGAGTTTTAAGTATTGAAGCCATGGCAGAAACAAGCCTATTCGTTTTTCCATACAGTGCCCTATTAAATATATACAGCCAAAGCCATGCATGGGAAAAATTTGGCAGGCTGATTGCCGAATACCTCGCCGCCGGATTGGAAGAAAGAATGACTGGTTTATTAATGCTTAGTCCTGAAGAACGATATCACCAATTACTAAATAGCAACAAACAAAAAATACTGGAAAGAATTCCGCAACATCATATTGCCAATTATCTTGGCATTACGCCGGTAAGCCTTAGCCGGATACGTAATAGAGCAGCCAATAAAAAATAACAGCAATCTCCATCAAAGTGCAATTAACCGTGCCTTCGTGCCTTAGTGTGAAATAATTAGCACACCAAGGGACAAAGCCACGGTGTAAAAATGCCAAAGCCATTTCTTATCTTATGTTAACGTGCTAAACCATAAGAGCCTGCGAAATTTGTATCCTAAATCAACCCACATGAAAAAGATACTACTGGCCGAAGAAGCCGCCGAACTCGCAACCGCTGTTTTTGCCTTATACATGCAACCCATTCATCTTAGTTGGTGGTTATGGCCAATTGTATTTTTGGCTCCTGATATCAGTATGCTGGGTTATTTCATCAACACCAAAATCGGGGCAATTAGTTACAACCTGTTTCATCATAAATTATTTGCAATCGCTGTGTTGGTAGCAGGCTATTTTGGGAGCAATGATATTACTTTACTGATGGGTTTGCTACTCTTTGCACATGCTTGTTTTGACAAACTAATGGGTTACGGATTAAAATATCCTGATAGTTTTAACAACACCCACTTGGGCAAAATTGGCAAAGCCAAATAAGTTGATTTATTTTTGCCTTGAATATTGAATCGTATGGCAGAAGACCTCACCATTGCAAAAGGAAGCAAAGAAGAACAATATCAAACCTTAATCCCGCAAATCAAAGCATTAGTAGATGGCGAGCCCGATCTGGTAGCTAATCTCGCTAACATTGCAGGTGCTTTAAAAGAACAGTTCGGCTGGTTCTGGGTAGGTTTTTATTTGGTAAAGGGAGAACAACTGGTACTGGGACCTTTTCAAGGGCCGGTAGCTTGCACCCGTATTAATAAGGGTCGTGGTGTTTGCGGAACCAGTTGGGCCAAAGCCGAAACTTTGATTGTGCCGGATGTAGAAAAATTTCCCGGGCATATTGCCTGCAGCAGTTTATCCAAATCAGAGATTGTGGTACCCCTGATGTTTCAGGAAACCGTTTGGGGTGTATTGGATGTGGATAGCGAACTGCTTGATCAATTTGATGAAACAGATAGTTTGTACTTGCAACAGATTACTGCATTGGTAACCCCATAAATTTTTACCGGATCAATTTTATATTTTTTTGAAATAGACGCTTAGCTCTGTTTCAATATTGGTCATATCCAATAACTGCGGTTTTTGCAGGCCGTCAAACACATACATACCAGAAGCATCATTATTGGCATCCAAATCAATGCAAATGCTATCTCCATTTTTTTGTCTGAAAAGCAGGTAACGGATATTTTTTGCTTCTACCACAGTAAGTGACGGATAATATTTTTTTACTATTATCCGTGAATACCGCATCTGGTAAAAAATTTCGTGCACTGTACTTTTATAAGTGCCCGAATCGGTGATTGCTTTAATGGCAAGGTCCTGCAAAGAATCAGGATGATAGAAAACAGCAGCAGCTGTTGGTATAAGCAGGGTGTCCTGAAAACTCGCAGCCGGTTTATGTTTCTCAACCAATACAGAAGGAGCACTTTTTTGCTTTACCGGTTCTGTGCATGAAGACAATACCAGCAACGATAAAAAAATAAGTGCTATCGGTATTTGCTTTGTCATGCTTTTTTGATAAGTAGTTATCTTAAAATAAGATATTGTGCATTTGTCATTGTTGTATTGAGAATGAAGTTCTGCTAATTAACAAGACCTCTCATAGAAAGGTCTTGTTGACAAACAAACAAAGTCATGCTTCTTTTTACCAGTTCCATAACCTTGTAATATTAAATCCAATCACAAATTTTCCCCCCTCCACTTTTGTTCCATCTGCAGCGGTGTAGTTAAAGGGGCTATTGGTGTTGTATAAATTATTTCTCTGCGGACTAAGCAGCGTATAATTTCCTACAAATAATTGAAAGGCGTGATTACTGGTGTTGAATTCAAATCCCAGCGATAAATTCGGATTTGGGTTGTTTGTGTTGTGCTTGGTAATAGGTTGATCGTAATTAAACAGGATAGAAGTAACATTGGTTAATTTATACCTGCCTGATAAAGCTATGGCCAGATGATCAAAATTCATTTCTTTAAATATTACCTGTCCGGTACTATCGTTCTTGGTATAATATCCATTCACTGCATTCTGGTGAGAGATGCTTGCGGCTACCTGTAATGACAACTTGCTGTTTATTTTCCTGGCAACAATCAACTGGTGAAATGAAGAGATGCGCTGACTCTGGTATTTAAACAAGGTTTTATCTGCATCTTTCCTACTATCAAAACCAAGATTTCCATAATAGGTAACACTTACCGGATACTTACCCGGTGTTTGTGTAATTAATGAATACTTAGCACTTACATCCCACAACATATTACTCTTGGTAATACCAAAACCGATATTGAGGCGGCTAATGGGTGAGTAGCTTGCACCAAGGCGGATGTTAGAAGGAGCGAAAAAACCCCAGAAGTCATCGTAACCTTTTTGCACGGTTCCAAACCGGTGCATGATATCCATTTCAAATGTTCCCTTTTTGGGAACCATTACGGATTGATTATCGATGATCCAAACACTTTCAAAAGTATTTTTAACCGGTTTAGGTTTGGAGGGTGTAACTACTTCAGTTTTATCTGCAGTACTGTCCTGTGCCAGCATAGCTGAAGGAAGCAGTAACAAACAAACGATCATAGATACAAACAGGGCCATCCCTTTATTGGATATCTGTAGTAAACTTTTCATGGTTTGATTTTTGAATAACTTAATTATTAAGTGCACCTGTTCTGATCCAGTCATAAATTTTTTGTCTGTCAACTGCTGATGGTATGTACTCTTTCATTTCTCCGTTGATCTTCTGATAAAGGATACTTTGTTTGGGTACCAATGTGTTTACAAATCCACCATTCACAATCTCGGCATAAGATACACCCAGTGCCAGATAAGGTTTATGCGATCCGGAAACATGGCAACCCGCAAGGGCGCATTTGGTATTGACCATCGGGGCAATATCATTTTTAAAACTTATAGATTGTGGCGGACCATCTGGGTCAACCGCTGCATCGGGCAATATCACATCCCTGTAGCATCCGGTTATGCTGATGGCAATCATAAAAAAGATGCTGGTGTATATGATTAATTTTTTCATGGAGCTACTTTTAATGATTACTTGTTATTGAAGTTCATGTTACACTCAATGTCTATTTTATCAGAAATGCTGGTACTGGTTATTCCATAATCCCTGCAATTAAATTGGAACTTAAGCTGCAGGCCAAAAACAGAATACGCTGCACTCGTTCCAAACTGGACTTTTGATTTAGTTATATATTTTAGTCTACCAACTATAGATTTGGTGATCGGCGCTGCAGTGGTTCCTTTCCAGGTAAGATCTAATGTTACGATGTAATCATTACTCAATGCATCAAACTGTACACTAGTAGTTTTTATTTTAGCCAGGTTGGTCAGTGTTAGGTTTTGTGTTCCGTTTACTATTGGCACAGTACCCATTGCACTGATATTACATCCCCCATCTCTTCCGGGTTCGCCCGTATTTGACTGGTTAATCTGCACATATCCGTTAAAGCGGATTTTAGCAGGCTCATTTTCATAAAAAGCCCATGAAGAATCTAAAAGGGGTTGTCCCGCAGTAACGTAATTAGCCATCTTGGCATCGGTTACCTCATGCATACCAAACTGGTTAAATCTTCCTGTTAGAAGTCCTGCGGCACCTACATAATTGGTAGACCACAATACATTGGAATGTGATTTATCAAGCTTCCATTGGGTGGTATCACCTGAAGTCATATTACCCGGAACCAATACTGCACTACCACGTGTAATTACCGGAGAATTAGAAGCTGCAGGCGGCAACTGTGTAACAGAATCGTGGGTGCAACTGGCAATATACCCATACCCACTCAAGAGTACCAGGAGAATTAACAGCGTGTGTTTTTTAAGATGTTTCATAAACAATATTTAAAATGGTTAATGGTAAAAAGATGACTATGTAAAACTATTTCTATCCAAAGAGGGTATTAATGACTTATCTCATCCTTAAAAGTGATTTATATCATATATCCCTTTTATTGAGGTGAATTAAAAAAGACCAAATAGTGAATTGTGTAAAGAAGATACTTACTGTAACAGCCTGTAAGTTTGCATTTTTCAAATACAAACAGTTATAGATGTGTGTTTACCAGTTGCACATATCACACATGCAATAAAATAAAGAAATGAAAAGAGGAAAAATAGGTGCGGTTACTTAGCAGGCTTTTTCAACAGAAAGGAAACGGCCAGGCTTATGCCGAATAGCAAACCATTTGCAGCAAAACTAATGGCATAAATACGCATATCATTTCTTACTATGCTAAGATCGGTTTGAGAAGCAGTAAATTGAATCATCACATCCCACACCATAAAACCCAAAAAAATAAGGCTATGCAGAAAACTAAAAACAGGCTTCCGGGATAACAATGGAACCCAGAACATCACCGTAAGGATGGCCCAATAAAATAAAAAAGGATGCTGAACCATTTGTTGCAGATGCTGCATGGAATAATCCGGGTACAGATTTTTGGCTTGCAGGCCAATAAATAAACTACCCATTATTGCATAGGAATAAGGTAGTACCCACATGATTCTATTAGCGGCTGCTGGTGGTAGTTTTCCGCTCAGGGATATACTTCTTACCACAAGAAATAACAATGCATACCCTGAAAAAAAGGCAAATATTTCTAACTGTTGCAGGTAACTGAGAAAACCGGTATCCATTTAGCAGGTATCGTATCAAAGATGATTAAAATTTGGCTGACCTTTGATTTATGGTTGATCAACGATCAAATAAATTAACCGCGAAGGCGCGAAGACACGAAGATTCGCTATGAAAATCCTTGCGTATCCCTGCGCCATCGCGCCTTGGCGGTTAAAAAATCCAAGCCCACACACTACCAGCTTTTGAACCTAACAACCCATTAAATAAAATTTCCGTACATTTGCACCATTCATATACTCTCTCTACAGACTGATCACTCTTCCGTGACAAAGTTTCATCAAGTCAATTACGGGCAGGCTATATACCATCTGAGCTAATTCAGATGTTCATTTATTTAAATACTAGTATAGTGTTATTCGAACAATTACACCTTATTGAGCCCATATTACGTGCGCTCGAATCAGAAGGGTACACCACACCCACACCTATTCAGGAACAATCTATTCCCATGGTTTTACAGGGAAGAGACCTTTTAGGCTGTGCCCAAACCGGAACCGGCAAAACAGCCGCTTTCGCTATTCCGATGCTGCAGATCCTTCATGAAAGAAAGATGGCAGGCAGTGCTAATAAAGGCATTAAAGCTTTGATCTTAACCCCTACCCGCGAACTCGCTATTCAGATAGACGAAAGTTTTGCAGCGTATGGCAAACACCTTAACCTGAAACACCTGGTTATTTTCGGTGGCGTTTCGCAACAACCACAAACCAATGCCTTGCGCAATGGCGTTGATATCCTGATTGCCACACCCGGCCGTTTATTGGATCTGGTAGAACAGCGTTTCATCAATTTATCACAGATCGAATTATTTGTTCTGGATGAAGCCGACCGTATGCTGGATATGGGCTTTATTCATGATGTAAAAAAGATCATCACCAAAATACCTGCTAAAAGACAAACGCTTTTCTTCTCGGCAACCATGCCAACAGAAATTGCAAAATTGTCAAGCACCATTCTTAGCAATCCTGCTAAAGTAGAAGTAACCCCTGTTTCCTCTACTGCAGAAACCATTCAGCAGGCAATGTATTTTGTAGAAAAAGAAAACAAAAAACATTTGTTGATCCATTTATTGAAAGATAAAGAGATCAAAAGCGCATTGGTATTTACCCGCACCAAACATGGTGCTGATAAAGTGGTGAAAGAACTGAGCCGTGCAGGTATTGGTGCAGAAGCCATACATGGAAACAAATCGCAGAATGCACGTCAGCGTGCACTGGGTAATTTTAAATCAGGTCATACCCGCGTATTGGTAGCTACAGATATTGCCGCAAGAGGTATTGATGTAGATGATCTTTCGCACGTGATCAATTTTGAATTACCGAATGTACCTGAAACCTATGTACACCGCATTGGCCGTACCGGTCGTGCAGGTGCCAGTGGTATCGCATTCTCTTTCTGCGATATGGAAGAAAAAGAATTTTTACGCGATATACAAAAACTCATTGCCACTTCTGTTCCAATTGTAACGGATCATCCGTATGCGATGAGTGATATGTCGTTGACAACTTACAAATCTTTACCGCAGCGACCAGCACAAAGACCGCGTCAGAATACAGAAAGACGTTCTTTCCGTGGTGGTGATAGCAGACGTTATTCCGGTAACAGTTCTTCTAACAGAAATAATTAATTTTTGATACGCAAAAAACAGCAAAGAGCAGGAATTTCTTCCTGCTCTTTTTTTGTGTTATGTTAAAAAAATGGCTCGCAAAGGCGCAAAGGCGCGGTTGGATTGCTGTAACTTAGGCTTATGAGAAAAGCAACGATACTCTTTGTAGGAATATTGATAACAAGCCTGCTGTTTGGACAGAAAAAAACAAGTTATTTTCCTTCGGCACAACAGTGGGAGAAAAAATCTCCGGCTGATATGGGTATGAATGCAGATAAGATCAATGAAGCCATTGTCGTAGCCAAAGCAGCCGAATCAAAAAATCCGCGCAATATGGAGATCAGCCATTACCAGAGTTTTGGTAAAGAACCTTTTGGGGAAGGCATTGGTCCTTTTGCAGAACGTGGCGATCCAACCGGTGTAATTATTTATAAAGGTTACCTCATTAACACCTGGGGCGATCCTTTGCGCTGCGATATGACGCATAGTGTGACCAAAAGTTTTTTATCGTCGGCAGTTGGTTTGGCAGTTGACCAGGGTTTAATTACTAATGTAAATGATCTGGTTGCCGGTTATATCCCTCCCATAGAATTGTATACACCCGGTATGGTAAACAGACCGGCAGAATTATTTGGTCAGCCACAATTGTTACAACCTTTTGCAACAGAACACAACAGAACCATTACCTGGGATCATCTGCTTCGTCAAACCAGTGATTGGGAAGGTACGCTTTGGGGAAAACCGGACTGGGCCGACAGACCCGATGCAGATCCATCCAAATGGTATGCAAGAAAAAGAAATGCACCCGGCACGGTTTGGGAATACAATGATGTACGTGTAAATGCACTGGCATTAGCAGCCACCAGCGTTTGGCGCAAACCATTGCCTCAGGTATTGAAACAATATTTAATGGATCCGATTGGCGCTTCCAATACCTGGCGGTGGACGGGTTATCGCAATGCCTGGATAGTGTTGGATGGGCAGCAAGTACAATCTGTAAGTGGTGGCGGGCATTGGGGTGGCGGAATGTTTATCAATGCTTTTGATATGGCGCGTTTTGGATTATTAACCTTGCACAAAGGCAACTGGAATGGCAAACAGCTATTAAGTGAGCAATGGGTAAAACAGGCGCTAACGCCTACTGTTGCTAAAACAGATTATGGATACATGAACTGGTTCTTAAACACAGATAAAAAATTATTACCCGATGCCCCGGCCACAGCATTCATGCACATAGGCAATGGCAATAATCTGGTATATGTAGATGCCGAACATGAATTGGTAATAGTGGTAAGATGGATAGCTGATAATAAGGCAATGAATACAGTTGTGAAACAAATTATTGCATCGATTGCTCACTAAAAACAAAAACTGCAATCGTTTGCAATATTGTTTTTACGATTTCACTGAACGATTTTTTGAAATTAAGTTTATCTTGTATTTTCAATACCACTTGTTACATGTTACCGATATCCCAAACCGATTATTTCAGCGACCTCAGTTTCCTTCAATCATTGATAGATTCTTTGCAGGAAGGTGTGGTTTTGCAGAACCGGAAAGGAGAAATTATCAGCTTTAATAAAAAAGCATGTACCATCCTGAATCTTTCGCCTGATCAGATCATTGGTAAATCTTCATACGACCCTCAATGGGAAGCCATTCATCTGGATGGTAGTCCTGCCCCCGGCCATACACATCCTATCGCCATTACTTTACGAACCGGAGAGCCAATGTATGATGTGATTATGGGTGTAAAAACAGGGATTGCCCAAGTTAAATGGCTTTCCGTAAATACCAAACTGGTAAGCGTTAGTGATGAAGTATTGGCATTTGCCACATTTACAGATGTAAGTGAACTGATAGCCAGCAATTTTTACCTGGTAAAGGAAAGAGAAAAATTAAAAGCCAGCGAAGAAAAATTTGAAAAATCATTTACTTATTCTGCCATTGGTAAAGCCATTGTTTCTCCAACAGGAGAAATGAAAGAGGTGAACGAGGCGTTATGCCGCATGTTAGGATACACCAAAAAAGAACTGATACAAAAAACCTTTCAGGATATTACGCATCCTGATGATCTGGAAAAAGACATGGCACTTGTTCAACAAATGTTGAATAAAGAAATTGAAAATTACCAGCTTGAAAAAAGATACCTACATAAAACCGGTACCACCATTTGGGCATTATTGAATGTGGCACTTGTTTGGGATGGAGAAAACCGGCCACAGTTTTTTATATCTCAAATACAGGAAATTACCGAAGTTAAAAAACTGAACAAATGGCTGGAAGAAAGAAACAAGGAACTGCTTAGTACACAAACCCAATTAAAAAGAAAGATAGCACAGCTAAAAGATTTTGCCGGCATTGTAACCCATGATGTTAGAGGGCCAGCTGGCAACATTCAAAAAATGTTATATCTATATGAAACCTCAGATACCGAAGAAACAAAACAAAAATCATTTCATTATCTGAAAAAAGTTAGCGCTGAATTAAATAATAACCTGAATGAACTGGTAGAGGTGTTGCAGATTCATTTAGATAAAGACATCCCCTTTACAGAATGTAATTTTGCAGCGATAACCGATAGTATTTGTTTACAATTACGCGACCGTTTTACACAAACCAATGCCAAAATTATTACTGACTTTCAACTGGATAATTTATTATACCCAAAAATTTACCTGCATAGTATTTTGTACAACCTGATTAGTAACAGCCTCAAATATGTTCGCGCCAATGTTACCCCAATTATTCAGGTTACCAGTTTTAAAGAAAACGGCAATGCCTTTTTGGTGTTGTCTGATAATGGTTTGGGTATTGACATGCAAAAATTTGGCAGCCAGCTCTTTCAGTTTCAGAAAAATTTTCATGAAGGGTTTGACAGCAAAGGCATTGGGCTATACCTTATTAAAAACCAGATAGAAGAACTGGGTGGCTCCATCTCTGCAGAAAGTGAAGTAAATAAGGGATCTGTTTTTACTGTACGCTTTTAGGGTGTCAATTCTCATTCCTCCATTAACCGCTAAGAAACAAGGACAGGAAGGTTCACAAAGAAATGTATTAAAATACCCTCGCGTACCCTTGCGCCATTGCGCCCTTGCGGTTAAAAAAGCAAACGGAACGGTACCATGTCTTGAAAAAATAGGAATCGTATGTGTCAAATCCCTATTTTTGCGGCCTGTTAACCAGTACCCATTACCCGGGTACGATGATCATAAAAGCGGATGTGGCGAAATTGGCAGACGCACTAGACTTAGGATCTAGCGCCGCGAGGCGTGTGGGTTCGACCCCCTCCATCCGCACAGATTGATGATACAAAGAAAGACCTCTTTACCGGGGTCTTTTTTTGTGCAAGAAAAGACTGTATCAAAAAGAATTTGCTGTTTACATTTATATGAAATAATGTAATAATTTAGAAATCTGAAACCTGCTAATTTCATAGTAAACTCTCGAGTAAAATACAGCATCGTTAATTTGGGCACCCGCAAGTTTTCGCGGATTTTCTTTCTCCTTATTTTCCTTGTAACTACTGTTTCATCACATGCCTGGGTTTACCCGGAACATAGAAAAATTACTCTCCTTGCTATACAAAACCTAAGTCCTGCCTTTCAGGCTCAATTAACTAATCTTTGGGCACAAGCCCGATTAGACTATGCATCTCGTCTCTCAGTATTTGCCATTGACGCTACAAATGGCAGAAAACCTAAACAACTTGACTATGCATCATGGGCGGCTATTGCGGGAGACCATAGTTGTTCGCCGGCAAATCTTTTGCAAAATGTGTTGCATACCAACTGGATATTGAAAGTGGCAGATATTGGTGCAGCATTGGGTGATGGCCTGGCTAAAGCAAAAACAAAAAGCCAGCGGGTAAATGCCTTACACTATTCAGATATGCAGCTGATAAAGGCAGATAATGCCTACGCAAGCCGGGCCAGTAAAAACAGCATACATTTCCTCCTTCCCAGAACCCGTGTAGACATTTCCGCAATGGAGTATTTTAGACAATGTACCAAGGAGGGTGCGGATTTAAATGCATTGGGGGCATATGCATTTTACCATACGAATGCGATGCAAAAAGCAGGGAGCTATGCACAAGGCGGTTTATCTGAAACGCAAAAAGTAAACCTGTTACGTGCTGCTTTTGCAGATGAAGCTTTTGCACTGCATTTTTTACAGGATGCTTTTGCAGCTGGGCATGTAGCGGGCTCGCGTGGAAATGCAGCCTTACAAAAAGGGACGCATGATCATTACAACGAAGCAGGCCTGGAAACAGAAACCTGGCAGGGCAAGAGACGGGTGGTGATGGGCGATGCGTATTTGCAAGATGAAGAAGCCATTTATATTGCCAGGATCATAGGTAAAAGTTTGGAATTTTTATTATTGGCCGCAAAAGGACAAGGAAATGAGATACCATTTACCTCAACAAATTCTTCTGTAATAACAACACCTCAATCTTTTGATGTGTGTAACAATAGATTTATGCCGGGCATGAATTACGATACCTTGCAACTACAAGAAATAGTACAACAAACATTGTTACCAGGGTTGGCTAATGGCAAGGGAGAATTACCCAGATTCAGAGCAGAATTGGGTACATTCATTGGCATGTCTGCCTCATTAAATGGCTCTGGTTTTTCAGGGGGGTATGGCAAAAATCAAACTACTGCTGGGTCAATTGGTGGGCTTGAAGCCAACCTACGTTTTGGGTTAGGGCTGGATGGTGTATTGAATCAATCCGGTGACGGGTTAGTTTTTTTGCAGCTTGGGTGGAAACAGGAAAGTGCTTCCAGCAATGATTTTAGTTATGTAAATACTTCTACCGCAACCAATTCATTAGCATCGGCTATTCCTGCGCGGGCAGGATATAATATCCGATTTCGATTACCCTATTGCTTAATTCCTGGCGATTTGGTTTTAGCAAGTCCACTATTACTATTTGCACCAGAATTATATAATAAAATGGCCATTGCTGCCGTGAATGGAGGCCTGATACCCTGGCAATCCGGTTTTGCTACAGGCATAGGCAGATTCCAATTCGTTCTGGGAAGAGAAGTGGGTATTTCATTGTATGGTTTAAGAACCCCAAAAGATTTTCTAATCCTTCCTACTACAGGTAACAATACCTTATTACTAGAATACAGATCAACAAGGATCGATTTTCCGATTCTGGAATACAGACCCCTTCGTACTTTTTCGCAAGACCAAACATCCAGCCTGATGTTACAGATTAATATGGGGGTTGATATGCCACACACAGCCAAAGTGCTTGCACCTACAACAGAACCTTTGCCTGAACTAAAAACCATTTGGTATCTTGGTTTACGGATAATATTTAACTGGAGACATTATTTCTGATTTTTTATTTTTACTCATTTTATCATTCAACATGTACACACTCATCCGGCAATCAGGTTTGCTGATGCTGCTAATCACCATCATCAGTTGTGGGGATAGTAACCATACTAAAACCGAAATCCCTCTAACAGCTAGGGAATTTGTTTTTACAGGAAACTATACAGATGATGGCTATACAAAAAGACAAGAGGGATATGACTGGGTAGCTGTTGCAATAACTGCTAATACAGACAGTAGCTGGCATGTAGCAATTCGTTCAAGGGCAGATAAAAAAAAACCTACCTGCCGCTTTGATGCAGATCTGGTGAAAATAAATAAGGAAACATTATCCACTACAATTGATGGCAAAAAAATTCTTTTCCATTTTACAGATACCTCGCTATCCATTGTTACTGAAAAAGAGGAAGATGTCAATCTACTTAACTTTTATTGTTCCGGAGGGGCCAGTCTCGCTGGCAACTATCATAAGATTAGTGAAGCGCTGGATACTATGCAGATTGATAAAAAAGTATTTAGCAAACTACTATCACTGCAAAATATCTCATTTGATATATGGAGCACTGGTGTATCGGGTGGTCAAGAACTTTATATACAGCCAATAGGACTTTCAATAGATAACCATCTCATTCAGATTGGAATAAATGGTGTGATTACCAATGCCGAAATTGAAGATCTTAACTCCGATGGATATCCTGAAGTTCTGATATATACCCGGTCTGCAGAAAATGAACATATAGGAAATGTATTAGGTGTTTCTGTGAATAATGGGAAATCCGCCAGCCTCATTTCATTTCCTGAAAAAGACACAAAGAGTAAACCATTTAGTGGGTATTGTGGTAATGATATTTTCACCATCATTGAAAACCGTTTGGTACAAAGGTTCCGTGTTTGTATGCCTGGTGACAAAAAAAACCAACCTACCGGTAATTACAGGCAAATCAGTTATCGGTTAATCAATGGTGAAGCAAGCAGGAAATTTGTTATAGATAAAGTAACAGAGATTGCCGCCATATTATAAAATGAGGGTATTTTGTTTCTGTTTGTATATAACTTAACGTGTTGTGCTAATAGAAAGTCAAAATAATTCTTTTACAAGAAATAGAATTTACAATTGTAGCGTGATTGATGAATAATTTTTAATCAGTCCCTGTGGACGGGCCTCTTTTGGTTTGATGCCGGGCGAATGGCCGCGGCAAACAAAATGATGCGGAGCACATTTTGTTAGAAGCAAAAGCAGCCCGGTAACAGGGACGGGGCCCAGCGGCCGAGAGCGATATGTAAGCCCGTATACTAGGGTAATTGAATTTAATAGCACAACACGTTAAAACTTACCTTATCACTACTATCTTAAAAATAAAGAATATCGAAAACTAAAATCAACTATTTTAGCAATTGTCATTTCATATTTAGCTCCCTCACTAACAAAACGATATGTCAGTTCACGCACCTCATACCCATCATGATGGAAAAAGAACATGGAAATCAAATGCACGCGAATTTTTAATGCTATTCCTTGCTATTTTCTGTGGTTCAATAGCTGAATATTACATGGAGCATAAAATTGAAAGCGACCGCGCAAAAAGATACATGGTCGGAATGATAAACGACCTGAAAGCAGATACTGCCATGATGAGGGGAACCATTACCTATGCAAATGCCATCAGCATAGGTTTGGATTCTTTACAAAATCAACTCTACCATTTTACCAATAATAAAGAAAACGTACTGTCAATTTACAAACTCAATTTCACTTACCTGAAATGGATTCTTCCGGATTTTAATGATAAAACAGCCACACAGCTTCGCTATTCAGGAAATTTCCGACTGATTAAAAAGCCCAATGTTTCTGATTCTATTTCTAATTATTGGATAGGCACCGGAACCATCCTGCGTAACGCCAATTTATTTATCGATAAATCTGCTATTGCACAGGAAGCTGGCAACCTGATATTTAACAGGCAATATGTTACCTACCCCGATAAGGCCTACATTGGTTTTACCATCAATGAAGTTTTGGTAAGCCCGGATGCCACATTAATGACATCTGATAAAAACACACTTATCAGCTATGCCAATCGCCTTGGTAGAATGACAGACATTTCTGAACACTATATGATACCTCTTTTAAAAACCCAGATTGAAAAAGGTCGTAGTCTCATTCAACTGATTAAAGAGGAATATCATATTGAATAAGGGATAGCAAACCCGATATACATTCGTATTATCCAAAGCATACAGAAGTTTTTTTGATAGCAATCATTACACGATTTTGAGATGCTCCTATACAATGTAAAGAAGTTTGTAAAATAGCCACTGCCATTAGATATGTTAACATGGCTTGGCTTGCGGCAATTCAGAGATTTTCGGCCAATTTTCTGCAAATCTGCAGCATTCCCTACCTGAATTGCCTAAATAGTACCCTGTAAAAACATAAGCAGCCATCCATTTCCCACAAACCCTTACCTTTGCACCCCAAATTTTAAGATTCTAAAAATACCATTATGGCATCTGTTACAAGAGAGAACATTGGTTTATTGAACGACAA
Source organism: Sediminibacterium sp. (assembly GCA_965283715.1). Taxonomy (GTDB): domain Bacteria; phylum Bacteroidota; class Bacteroidia; order Chitinophagales; family Chitinophagaceae; genus Sediminibacterium. Next base: position 392,989 of record CBDIPL010000004.1, read on the forward strand.
ACTGACCGTTCAGCTGAACAAAGAAGATTATTATTCCGGTTTTGAGCAAAACCTGAAAAAATATGCCAAAACAGCCAATATCCCCGGTTTTCGTAAGGGTATGGTACCTGCCGGCCTGGTAAAAAAAATGTATGGCCAGGGTGTATTTAGTGATGAAGTGCTACGCAAAGTAGAAGCAGAACTGAACGCTTACCTGAACAACGAAAAACTGGATATTTTTGCCCAGCCCCTGCCTTTGGATAACGATGCAGCCAAACTGGACATGAATAATCCTGGCGAATATTCCTTTGCCTTTGAAGTAGGTCTGAAACCGGCAGTTACGGTAGATGCCTCCAAAATAAATGTAACCCGTTACCAGATTACCGTTACGGATGCGATGGTACAGGAGGAAGTAGAACGTTTACAGATTCGTAATGGAAAAATGACCGAGCCTGAAGCAGTTACCGGTGAGGATAATGTATTGAATGTAAAATTCATTGAGTGCGATGCGGATGGTAACGAAACGGAAGGGGGCATTAGCAAAGACAATTCTTTACTGGTAAAATATTTTGAAGAAAGTTTCCGCAAAAATTTTATTGGCAAAAAGAATGAAGACAATGTTGTGTTGCAATTGAGCAAAGCTTTTGAAGACAAAGAAAGAGAAGCGATTTTGGGTGATTTGGGATTAACAAAAGAAGATGCAGACAAATATTTCAAATTACATATTACCAAAGTAGGCCTGGTAGAAAAAGCAGATCTGAACGAGGAATTCTTCCTGGGTGTATATCCTAACAAAGAGATCAAAACCGAAGCTGATTTTCGTGCGGAAGTGAAAGCAGAAATAGAGGGTCATTTTGCTATGCAATCACGCAACCAGATTTTCGACCAGATTTATCATCAGTTGGTAGACCATTCTACCCTGGAGTTCCCGGAAAGCTTCCTGAAACGCTGGCTACAAACCGGTGGCGAAAAACCTAAAACTGCCGAAGAGGCAGAGCAGGACTACCCTACTTTTGTTAGTCAATTAAAATGGACCTTGTTTAGCAGCAAACTGATTGATGACAATAAGATCGAAGTATTGCCTGATGATATCCGTGATTTTGCCAAACAGCAATTGTTCAGCTATATGGGTGGCCAGTTAGGCGCCCTTGGCGACAACCAGCAGTGGGTGGATGATTATGCCAACCGCATGATGCAGGACAGAAAATTTGTAGAAGACAGCTACCACCGCATCAGTACCGATAAGATGTTTACCGCACTGGAAAGCCAGGTAAATGCTAAAGAAGAAGCCATTAGTGCCGAAGATTTTGCCAAGAAACTGCATCATCATCATGATTAATCACGGCTAAACTAAACAGCATTGGTTAGAACTTATTGCCGGATCCGTAACAGGATCCGGCTTTTTTTCGCACGAATAGGTGATAGACCATTGTCCATGGACTATGGACCATGGTCTATCACCCCTTCCCTGACTTCTTGTCGTAAAACCTGAATTGCACAGTATTTGACAATAGAAATTATTCTGAAATAGCAAATCACTTATCTTCAAAGCGAAAATAGAAACACATGAACCTTGGAAAAGAATTTGAACAATACGCCGTAAAGCATAGAGGCATCAGTAGTGCCACACTGCATAATTACCAACAGCAGGGATTTACCAATTTAACACCCTATATTATTGAAGAAAGGCCCTTGAATGTAGCCAGTATGGATGTATTCAGCCGTTTGATGATGGACCGGATCATTTTTCTGGGAGAAGGCATCAACGATTATGTGGCCAATATTGTAACTGCCCAGTTATTATTTCTCGAAAGTACCGACCGTACCCGCGATATTCAGATGTACATTAATAGCCCGGGAGGTAGTGTTTATGCCGGTTTGGGTATTTATGATACCATGCAGTTCATCAGTCCGGATGTAGCTACTATTTGTACCGGTATTGCTGCCAGTATGGGACAGATTCTATTATGTGCCGGTATTGAAGGAAAAAGAACCGCTTTAAAACATAGCCGCATCATGATACACCAGCCCAGCGGTGCTATTGGCGGACAGGCAAGTGACATAGAGATTACTGCCAGAGAAATTAAAAAACTGAAACAGGAATTATATGCCATTACCGCACACCATACCGGTAAAGACGTAGAAACCATTGCCCAAGACAGCGACCGCGATTTTTGGATGACAGCCACCGAAGCCAAAGAATATGGTTTGATTGATGAGGTGTTATTCACTAACCCGCGGAAAGAAAAGAAAAGCTGATTTCGCGAATCGTGATATATGAATCGTGAGTTATTTTTTTACCACTCACGATTAACGACTCACGACTGACGATAATCCTAAACATTTACGCATTAAACCACAAATAAATGATCAACGCAAAATACATCGTTAACCCTTACTTAATGGAAGACGAAGAAGAAAACGAACCGAAAGAAGAAAAGCAGGAACCGATGGGGGGCTTTATGATGAAGAAAATGGAGAAACTGTTCTTCGAAAAAAGAGCTGTTTACCTGTGGGGCGTGGTGGATGATAAATCTGCACGCGATATCGTTACCAAATTATTATTACTGGATGCAGATAAACCCGGTGAAGAAATTAAATTCTACATCAATAGTCCGGGCGGGGTTGTCACCAGCGGTATGGTTATCTATGATACCATGAAATTGATACAAAGTCCGGTAAGCACCATTTGCATGGGCCTGGCAGCCAGCATGGGTTCTATTTTGTTAAGTGCCGGAACTAAGGGAAAACGCTACGTGTATCCGCATGCCGAAGTAATGATACACCAGCCAAGTTTGGGCGGTTATTTTCAGGCAACCAGTGCAGATATTGAAATACAGGCCAATCAAATTCGCAAAACCAAAGAACTGGGTGCCAAAATACTGGCTGAGAATTGTGGCAAAACCATTGATCAGATCATGAAAGATTTTGACCGCGATTACTGGATGGACGCCGAAGAAGCCGTTGGTTATGGCATTGTAGACGCAGTTTTAGTTAAAATCTAAGCCTGTTTTACCGTTTTTACACCGTTTTTTACCCAAATACAACATTCAGAAGCCTGAACTGGATAGCTTTGCAACAGTTTGTGGCAATAGGGTGTCTATTATTCAGACTGTGAGAAGGAAAATAAAAAAGTATGGCAAAAGCATCTCAATTACATTGTTCGTTCTGTGGCCGCAACCGCGATGAGGTTAAAATTCTCATAGCCGGTCAGGATGGACATATCTGTGAGAATTGTGTAGAACACGCGCAGGAAATTATTGCACAGGAATTAACAGCCAAACAGGAAGGACCTGCAGGCAATAACAATTTTAAACTCAATGTTCGCCGTCCGGCAGAGATTAAGAAATTTCTGGATGAATATGTGATAGGTCAGGATGATGCGAAAAAAGTATTGTCTGTTGCCGTTTACAATCATTATAAAAGAGTAAACAGCAAACTGCAGCCTGATGATGTGGAGATAGAAAAAAGTAACATCATCATGGTGGGTGAAACCGGTACGGGTAAAACCTTACTGGCCAAAACCATTGCCCGTTTGCTAAATGTTCCGTTTGCTATTGTAGATGCTACTGTGTTTACCGAAGCCGGATATGTGGGAGAAGATGTAGAAAGCATGCTTACCCGTTTACTACAGAATTGTAATTACGATGTAACTGCTGCAGAACGGGGTATTGTATATGTAGATGAGCTGGATAAGATTGCACGTAAAGGCGATAATCCTTCCATCACACGCGATGTAAGTGGAGAAGGTGTACAACAGGGCTTGCTTAAAATGCTGGAAGGTACCGAAGTACTGGTACCACCACAGGGCGGAAGAAAACATCCTGAACAAAAAATGATCAAGGTAGATACCAAGAATATCCTTTTCATCTGTGGTGGTGCATTTGATGGTATTGATAAAGTAATTGCCCGCAGGGTAAACACCAATGCCATCGGTTTTAGTGTAAACAAAGAAGAACAGGAACACCAGCGTAAAAACCTCCTGCATTTTATTAATGCACAGGATCTGAAAAGTTTTGGATTGATACCTGAGTTGTTAGGCCGTTTACCGGTAATCACGCACCTGAATCCGTTGGATACAGAAACGCTTCGCAATATATTAACCGAACCCAAAAACTCGCTCATTAAACAGTTTACCCGATTGTTTGAAATGGAAGGCATTGAGCTGAAGATGGATGATGCGGTATTGGATTTTATGGTAAAGAAAGCCCTTGAATACAAACTGGGTGCACGCGGTCTGCGCAGCATCTGTGAAAGTATCTTAACTGATGCCATGTTTGAACTGCCCGGAACAGAAACCAAAAAATTACACATTACGCTGGATTACGCAGAACAGATGTTTGGTAAAAGCAGGTTGAGTATTTTAAAAGTGGCGTAACTATTTTAATACAGTGATATATACAAGCGATGGGAATAACTTCTTATCGCTTTTTTATGGGTAGCCATTAATATTGCAGTAGAAGGCATGACGCTGAACGCTGAACGCTGAACGCTGAACGCTGAACGCTAAACGCAAAACGCGAAATGCTGAACGCGATTTTTTTAAATTGTACCCCAAAAAAATCAATAACTATGAATGAACTTGTAGACAGACTGGTGAAAGAAGCCAACCTGAATCCGGAGCAGGCACAGAAAGCCATTGAAACCATTGCCAATTTTGTGAAAGAAAGATTTCCTATGCTGGGCGGTGCGGTTGACCAGATATTTGGTGCCGGCAACAAGAATGATGAATAAAGCCAATCATTATGCCGTTGGCATTTTAATTGTAAACGCACTTCCTTTTCCGGGCTCACTTTCAATAATGAGTTCACCACCGGCTTTGGTAATCAGGTCGCGGCATAGCATCAAACCAAACCCACTTCCTTTTTCATACGAAGTGCCTGTGGTGTTGTAGTATTGCTTGGCATTTACTTTTTCAATCGCCTCTTTGGTCATACCAATACCGGTATCTTTTACGGTAAGGTGCAACAGGTGTTGATCCTGATCTACCCTTGAGGTTAATTCAACTGAGCCATTTTCGTTACTGAATTTGATGGCATTACTAATCAGGTTCCGGCACACAATTCTGATCATTTCTTTTTCAGTGAAAACAGACAGGTCCTTGTCTATCTGGTTATTTAGTGTGATGTGTTTTTTGGTAAGTGGCATCCGGTGTTCTTCTTCCAGATTTTTCATCAGGTGATACAGCCCTACTTTTACTTTATCATCTTCCTTGCCATTCATCTGCCCTTTGATCCAGAACAACAGGTTATCCAGCAACGAAGTAGTACCCAGGTATTGTGTTTCGAGTAACTGTAACAAACGGTCGGCCTCTTCGGGAGGTACCATTCCCTGGTTTACCAGATTTAAAACACCTTTTGTATTTACCAATGGGGTACGTAGGTCATGAGAGATGATAGACAGTAATTTGTTCTTGGTTTTATTATCCTCTTCCAGCAAAGCATTCTGGTGTGATATTTCTTTATTCAACTGATCCAGTGAAGCAGCATTCTTTTCGATGATTTCATTTTTTTGCTTCAGTTCTTTACCAAAGAAACGCTGGCGCTGGTAGTTTACCAATGCCAGTACAGCCAGTACCGCTACAATGATCAAAATAAAAGTTCCTACGGTAATAATGAGCAACTGTTCCTTCTGCACTTGCCGTTGCCTTTCCACTTCTTTTTCTGCATTCGTATTTTTAGCGTTCTGGTTTTTGATCACTTCAATATAATTCAGTGCATACTCCTTTTCATTATCGATCTGGGCTTGTAGAATTTTAGCAAGTGAATCCTGCCATTGAGAAGCTTTACTGATATCGCTTTTCTGCCGGTATCCGCCAATTATTTTGTTAGAAGCCTCCTTCATAAGATTGTAGGCCAACACAACATGGGAACTTTGGTAAGCTTCTTTGGCCGACTCTATGGAGGCATCATGCATTTTTTGTGCCTCTTGTATAGATGAGAGTTGAAGCTGATTTAATGCAGCACCATATTTATCATTCAGTTCTTTGTCTATAACAAGCGATTTCTGATAATACGTTTCTGCCGACAAAAAATTCCCACGTCGCTCTTCTAGTAATCCTAAATTATAGTATGATTTCTTTTCGCCGTATCGATGACCGATACGGATACTCAAATTCAGTGCTTCGCTAAAATAAACAGCTGCTTTATCAAATTTTTTCTGATCGAGCTGAATAAGACCCATACTATTTTTAATGTTGGCTATCTGTTTATCGTCTTTCAGTCTGGTAAAAACACTCAGCGACTCATTATATAATTGGGTAGCTTCCTCCGATTTTCCGTCTGCATACAAAGAAGTAGCTATTTCTTTATCTACAATGGCAATATGTAATGTGTCTTTATTATTCTGAAAAATCTGTTTTGCTTTATAATAAATAGATAATGCTTTTTGATCATACCCATTCTGGTGATAAATACCCGCCTGATAAAAATAGTTGGTAGCCAACCCTTTTTGATAATTGGTCGCAATGGCCAGATTTTCTGCATTAAAAAGGTTGTTTAATGATTTTGCTACATCAAAGCGCTTCTGATTAAACGCCAATTGATTTAGAGAATCAATTTTTTTGACCTCACTTTGAATTATTTTGGGATCAGCCGCAGAAACTGCCGTGAAAAGAACTGTTGCCAACAACAATAACAGAATGGAATATGAACGACTAGTTTTGATCACTGTTAGCTTCGAAATGATGAAGTAAGTTACTGTAAATAAAGTAAATATAAGGCCCGCAACATTAAAAAAGCCCTCTCGGAAGAGGGCTTTTATGATAAGCAAGCAATCGAAAAAACTAAGTATGGAGAACCTCGCGGGCGATCACTATTTTCTGTATTTCAGAAGTTCCTTCTCCAATAGTACACAATTTTGCGTCACGATAGTACTTCTCTACCGGAAAATCTTTTGTATAACCGTATCCGCCAAAGATCTGAACCGCATCATTTGCGGTTTTTACGGCTATTTCACTGGCGTAATATTTGGCCATTGCGCCTTCTTTGGTTACTTTTTTACCTCTATTCTTTAAGTCGCAGGCTTGCCAGATCAGTAGATCTGCCGCGGCAATTTCAGTAGCCATATCGGCCAGTTTAAAGCTAATACCCTGAAAATTGGCTATGGGCTGGTCAAACTGGTGCCTTTCCTGGGCATATTGTAAAGCGGCTTCGTAAGCGCCTTTGGCAATACCTGAAGACAAAGCCGCAATAGAAATTCTTCCACCATCCAGTATTTTCATGGCCTGCCGAAAACCATCACCCACCTCACCCAAACGGTTGTTATCGGGTATTTGGCAATTATCAAATATCATTTCGGCTGTTTCGCTTGCGCGCATGCCCAGTTTGTTTTCTTTTTTTCCACCTGTAAATCCTGCAGTACCTCTCTCTACCACAAATGCGGTTGAATTACCACTTGTTCTGGGTTCTCCGGTTCTGCAGATTACCACTGCTATGTCGCCACTTTTTCCGTGTGTGATCCAGCTTTTGGTACCATTCAATATCCAGTGATTGCCCTCTTTTATAGCTGTGGTTTTCATATTTCCTGCATCGCTGCCGGTATTGGGTTCGGTTAAACCCCAGGCACCCAGCCATTCGCCTGTAGCCAGTTTGGGCAACCATTGTTGTTTTTGTGATTCAGTACCAAAAGAAAGAATATGGTTGGTACAAAGCGAATTGTGTGCTGCTACACTTAAACCAATGGAGCCACACACTTTTGAAATTTCCTGTATGATGGCATTGTACTCAAAATAACCAAGACCTGCCCCGCCATAGGCTTCCGGCACTAAAACACCCATCATTCCCAATTTGCCCAGCTCTTTAAACAACTTTTCTGGAAACATTTGTTCCTCATCCCATTCCATCACAAAAGGAAGTATATGCTGGCGCGCAAAATCTTTCGCAGTTTGTGCCACTTGTTGGGTAAGTTCTTCTGATTGAAAATGCATTGCTGTTGGTTTATAATAGATGAAGGTTGCCGTAGAACAAGCAATCGTTATCCGGCAACCTTCTGAAAACAAACTATCATTTGTTAGTTTTCATGGCAAAAGTAATAGATTTTGCTGCAGTACCAAATGTATTTTTTGTTAATGTATTTATTCAACCGAAACCAAAGAAATGATCCGCTGAAAAACCGAATCGGGGAGAAAAACCAGTTTTTTGAGTTCCTGCACAGATTGATAGGGACCATACTGCTTACGGAAAACTACCATTGATCTGGCAACGGGTTCCTCAATACCTAACCTGTCTTTTAATTGGTATACAGATGCAGTATTGAGGTTTACTTTGGGCAAGTAACGTGCATCGGTTGTGAGATACTTTTCTATCGCATTAAAAACAGAATCACTAATGCCGTATGTTTTCTTTACATGCGCGGCAGATGTAAATCCACCGGCTTTTTCCCTGAATGCTACAATACGTTTTGCCAACACTTCTCCAATGCCCGGCAGTAATGCCCAATCCTCTTCGGAAGCTATATTGATGTCGATATTTTTGGGTACGCCTTTCGTAGTGAATGTTTTGCTATAAGAAGTTTTTGGGTCTCTATTATCAGTTTCTCTTTCCACCCGAACATACGGCACCAAGCGATCAGCATCTTCTTTTCTGATCCCCCATATTTTTCTAAGATCTTCCGGCTGTCTAAACTGGCCACCTTTGTTTCGGTAATTGTTTATGGTACGAATGGTTTTATCGCTTATACCTAAACGCCGCCACGCATCATCTCCTATGGTGTTTGGATCGAATGGAAACGTTTCTTTTATTACAGTAGTTCCGTATCTACTTTCATCCGAAAAATTTGATCTGCTATTTTCTTCGTATACAAAACTATCAGCAGATAGCTGTTTGGCTTGGGCCACAAAATCAACCAGGGCCTTATTTATGGAAGGCGGATGGTTCTTGTCGGGATAGAAATATGGCAAAGCCACAAAAACAGCCATCAGCAACAGCAATATAAAAATGGCTGTTCGCTCCTTCTTACTGAAGGTAAAATAGTCTTTTACAATCCTTTTCATACAGAAACAGTTTAGGGTTTCGTATTCAAAGGAGGTTACAAACAAAGGGTCAATCCATCATATGCCAGGCGAATATGCGGGGGCAGTTCGCGGTTAATATCATCGTGTTTTCCTAACTGGTGACTGATATGCGTAAAATACACTTCCGGCACTTCCAGTTCTATGGCCATCGCAACAGCTTCTGCCAGAGTAAAATGTGATACATGCTCCTCACGGCGAAGTGCATTTAACACTAATATTTTTGAGCCTTTGATCTTTTGCTTTTGTGCCTCTTCAATGCGGTTGGCATCGGTGATGTAGGTAAAATCGCCAAACCGAAAACCATATACCGGCATTTTGTGGTGCATCACTTCAATAGGCATAACAGGTACATCGCCAATGATAAATGGAGATTCATCAATGGTAATCAGGTTTAATTCAGGCACACCCGGATATTTATTCTCAGTAAAGGCATAATAAAAATCTCTCCTCACCGCTCCTTCCGTTAAAGAATTGGCGAAAATATTCATCGCTTTTTTGGAGGCATAATTGTAAGCACGTATATCATCCAGTCCGGCAATATGGTCTTTATGCGGATGGGTATACAAAACAGCATCCAGGTGATCGGTTTTTGTTCGCAACATTTGGTAACGGAAATCGGGCGTGGTATCTACCACAAAAGTGGTGGTATGGGATTGTACAAGAATACTACTGCGTAATCTTTTATCGTGTGGATCCTCAGAAATGCACACATCACAGTAACAACCAATCATGGGTACACCAGAACTGGTGCCCGTTCCTAAAAAAGTGATGGTTAAAGGGATATGACTCACAGGTCAAATGTAGGCCAAATACCAAATGCCGCTTTAGGTATTAACCGCAAATCAAGCTTCGGCAGCAGATTTTTTTACAACTTCTTCGTACAACTTCTGCGATTCGAGGGTGAGTTTGTCGTATTCAATATTCAATTGCGGAATTAACTCCATAAGTGTATTGATGCGACCTTCTACACTAAGGAATTTATTCAGTACAACAATTTTTCTGGCTTCCAGCAAACACCAGCCACTTTGAAAAGTTCCGCGCTCATAGCGTACTACATAGCCGGATTCTTCTAATATATTCCCTAATTTATCTAAAGTAGTTTGTGTGTATTTCATGTCGTGAATCGTCAGTCGTGAGTAAATTGCCTTACAAAGGTAGGGAACCCTGAAAGAGCAAAAATGTACCAGAAAGACTAGTTATTCACATATTTCCAAAGATCTCCAGTTTAACAACTCACCCCTCACGATTCACGTCTCACGATTCACGGTTCATGAATTCTTGCTCACCATCTTAATTATCGGAACAATCATCTCCTCCAAACTAATCCCTCCGTGCTGAAAAGTGTTCTTGTAATAATTTACATAATGATTGTAATTATTAGGATAACAGAGAAACCCATCTTCTTTGGCAAAAATGAAAGAGGAATTTACATTGGGTACCGGCAACCCCGCTTCTTTAGGATCTTTAAAAGCCAACACATCCCTGGCTTCAAAATTTAAATTACGGCCGTGTTTGTAACGAAGGTTAGTGGTGGTTTGTTTATCGCCTATTACTTTATGTGGCGTATTTACCCTTACACTGCCGTGGTCTGTAGCCAATACAATATTTACTTTTTTATCAGCAATTTTTTTTAGTGCCTGATGCAGCGGACTATGTTCAAACCAACTGCGGGTAATACTGCGGTAGCTGGCTTCATCACTGGCCAACTCTTTCAGCACTTCCATTTCGGTTCGTGCATGACTGAGCATATCCACAAAATTATACACGATTACATTTAGATCATTTTGCAACAGGTTATGAATATTGTTTACCAGTTGCTGTCCATCATGGTGATTCACAATTTTATTATAGCTGAAACGGATATCCTCTTTTTTTAATCGTTTTAATTGTGCCCTGAGAAATTCTTCTTCAAATAAATTTTTACCTCCTTCCTCATCATCATTCTTCCATTGCTGTGGAAATTGTTTCTCAATATCAACAGGTAGTAAACCAGCGAATATGGCATTACGGCAATACTGTGTAGCGGTGGGTAGTATGGAATAAAAAGTTTCTTCTTCCAGTATGCGAAAGCTTTCGGCAAATATGGGTTGTATGGCCTTCCACTGATCATAACGCAGGTTATCAATCAGAATAAAAAAAGTAGGAACCCCTTTTTCTACATGCGGCAGTACTTTAAACTGAAACAAATGATTGCTCATAATAGGCGCCGAAAAACTTTTGGGATCGAGCCACGAAGTATAATTTTTACTGATGAATTTACAGAACTCCGTATTGGCCTCCTGTTTTTGTGTATGAAATACTTCACGCATTTCGGGGCTGTCGCTTTTTTCCATTTCCAATTCCCAATACACTAATTTTTTATAGAGTTCCATCCACTCATTATAATCCGGATTGTCATTCAATGCCATAAACAATTCACGGAACTGTTGCTGATAAGCGGTAGTGGTTTTTTCTGCTACCAATCGCTTGTTATCAATGATTTTTTTTAAGGATAACAATACCTGATTGGGATTAACCGGCTTGATCAGGTAATCACTGATCTGGCTGCCAATGGCATCATCCATCAGGTTCTCTGTTTCATTTTTAGTAATCAGCACAACGGGGATTTGTGCATTGATTTCTTTAATACGGGCCAGTGTTTCCAATCCGGTAATGCCGGGCATGGTCTCATCCATCAAAACCACGTCAACCAAATTGGTTTTTACGTATTCGATCACATCAAACCCATTGGTAAAGGTGATGACTTCGTAACCCTTGTGTTCTAAAAATATTTTTTGTGATTGCAGACTTTCGATCTCATCATCTACCCATACAATTTTTGCTACGGCCATGTGGTTAGTTTGGCGTTTGAAGTTTATAGCTGGAGTATATACCCGAGCAAACAGCAAACGGTTGGTTAAAAATAAGAAACCTGAGTAAAACTGGCTGCGATAGCGGAATGGTTTTAGCGCTGGGGCTTGTTAAAAAATCTGGGTAAATCTATTTCATTCCGGCTATCGGAATTCTTATTTGTACTTTTGCCTTCCCGCATGTGGGCTGATTTAACAAATTCACAACAGGCATGGCTTCTATCAAAAGAAAAATAATCAATGATCCGGTGTATGGTTTTATTACCATTAACCATCCGCTCATCTTTTCTATTATTGCTCATCCCTATTACCAACGCTTACGCCGCATTCAACAAATGGCTATGGCACAACTGGTGTACCCGGGTGCCGTGCATACAAGGTTACACCATTCATTGGGTGCCTATCATTTAATGAGTAATGCCGTTGTTGAATTAAGAAGCAAAGGCGTTGACATTACAGAGGAAGAAGATATAGCCGTTAAAGCTGCTATTTTATTACACGATATTGGTCATGGCCCTTTTTCACACGCACTTGAACATATGTTAGTGCAGGGTGCCCATCACGAACAGCTTTCTTTACGGATCATGCATCGCATGAATGAAGAGCTGGGCGGAGAATTATCTTTAGCCATCCGGATATTTACCGATCAATACCACAAACCTTTTTTACACCAGCTCATTAGTGGCCAGCTGGATGTAGACAGGATGGATTACCTGAGCAGAGATAGTTTTTATTCCGGCGTTAGCGAAGGCGTGATCGGATATGATCGCATTTTGAAAATGCTGGTGGTACACGAGGGACAATTGATGGTTGAGGAAAAAGGCATTTACAGCGTTGAGAAATTTCTGGTAGCCCGCCGGCAAATGTACTGGCAGGTATACCTGCATAAAACTGTATTGGCTGCAGAAAAAATGCTGGTAAAAATACTGGAAAGGGTTAGGGAAATTTATACTGCAACCGATACCCAACTGATCACCCTCTCTGAACTTGATTTTTTTCTGGGCAGTTTTAATGGTGAGATGAATGCAGCTGCGCTTGAAAAATTTTGTGCCATAGACGACCATGATGTTATGCACGCCATTAAACGCTGGAGTAAGCACCCCGACCCTATTCTATCACTACTTTGCCACCGTTTTCTGAACAGGCAATTGTACAAAGCCAGAATACAGGCCGATCCATTTGAAGGGGCATTTATCGCCTCAAAACAGGAGCAGGCTATGCAGCAATTTGGCATTACACAAAAAGATATTCATTATCTCTGTTTTACCGGCGAGGCCACCAACACACTGTATCAAACCAAAGACGAGCGCATCAATATTTTGTTTAAAGATGGTACCATCGAAGACATCTCGCGGATAGACAATGCATTAATTCACCAAAACCTTTCTTCGCCGGTTAAAAAATTTTACATTTGTTTACTTACGTAGTAGCGTATGGTTCATAGTTCATGGAAGTCTATTTCTTGCCATGAACCATAGGCCATGAACTATGAACCCAAAAAAAACACTATGCAATTCACTGCCGCGCAAATAGCCATGTTAATTAATGGAAAGCTGGATGGCGATGCCAATGCAGTGGTGGCTTCTTTTGGTAAAATTGAAGAGGCACATGAGGGACAGCTCTCTTTTTTAGCCAATCCTAAATACGAAGAATACCTGTATACTACTCAGGCTTCAGTCGTTATCATCAACCAATCACTCGAATTAAAACAACCCATTACGGCAACCCTGATTCGTGTGGCCGATTCTTATACAGCTTTTGCTACCCTGTTGGCCAAATACCAGGAACTGAAAACGCAACAATTGACCGGCATACAACAACCGTCTTTTATTGCACCAACCGCCAAACTGGGAACCCATGTTTTTGTAGGTGCGTTTACCCATATAGGTGAAAATGTAACCATTGGTAACCACGTGAAATTATTCCCCGGCGTAGTGTTGGGCGATAATGTATCGGTTGGAGATAATACCATTCTTAATGCCGGTGTTAAAATATATGCTGATTGCGTAATTGGTAAACAGGTAACCATTCATGCGGGTACGGTGATTGGCAGCGATGGTTTTGGCTATGCACCGCAACCCGATGGCACGTACCAAAAAGTACCGCAAATAGGCAATGTGGTGGTAGAAGATTTTGTGGAAATAGGTGCCAATACTACCATTGACCGAGCAACCATGGGCTCCACCATTATCAGAACCGGGGTAAAACTGGATAACCTGATACAGATTGCCCATAATGTAGAAATTGGTGCCAATACCGTAATTGCCGCCCAAACCGGCATCAGTGGCAGTACCAAAATAGGTAAGAATGTAATGGTTGGGGGGCAGGTGGGTACTGCCGGTCATATTACGATTGCAGATGGCAGCAAGATTAATGGGCAGACCGGCGTTACAAAATCCATCAAAGAACCCAACAAAGCTTTTAACGGTACCCCTGCTATGGAGTTTTCCAATTCGCTAAGGGTGCAGGTAATTACCAAAAACCTGCCCGAACTGGAAAAAAGGGTTAAGGAATTGGAAAAAATGCTGGCACAACTTCTCTCAGAACGGGTTAATGCCTGAAGAAAACCCGATTAACCGCCCCGAAATCATATTTTTGTAGTTATATTTTCAATAATCATCGCTAGCCGGCTAATCGGTAAGCTTACGGTTGATGTGTTGTCAGGATAGATACCTTCCCTGATTAAATGCATCAAACCAAAAACAGTACTTAAGAATGGACATTAATTTTAATCCCGACAAACAACATACACTTACCAGTCCCATCAGCATTAGCGGCACCGGCTTACATACCGGTGTTTTGGTTGATATGACACTACGCCCCGCCAATCCGGGTTTTGGGATACAGTTTCAGCGGGTAGATCTACCGCAACAACCCATCATTAAAGCAGATTGTGATCTGGTAACCGATACAAGCCGTGGTACTACTTTACAGGTGGGAGATGCCAAAGTAAGTACGGTAGAACATGTATTGGCAGCACTGGTAGGCATGGGTGTAGATAATGTACTGGTAGAGTTAAATGGACCTGAAATACCCATTATGGATGGCAGCTCCGCTCCGTTTATTGCATTGATCCAAGAATCAGGCGTTACCGAACAGGAAGCTACTAAAGCCTGGTACAGCCTTGACGAAAATATTTATCATTACGATGAAGCCAAACGTGTAGAAATGGTGGCACTTCCGGCCATGGATTACCAGATTACGACATTGATTGATTTTAATAGTCCGGTATTAGGCACACAACATGCCGGTTTAAAAACCATTAAAGAATTTCAAACAGAAATAGCCCCCTGCCGCACGTTTTGTTTTTTACATGAGCTGGAAGCCTTATTGGATAATGACCTGATTAAAGGCGGTGATATTAACAACGCCATTGTGGTAGTTGATAAACCGGTTACCGATGCAGAAATGAACCGGCTGGCCAAAGTGTTCAAACGCGATAAGATTGAAGTAAAAAGCGAAGGCTACCTAAACAACCTGGAACTGCGCTTCCCGAATGAACCTGCGAGACATAAATTATTGGATGTAATTGGAGATCTGGCCCTGATCGGTTATCCCATCAAAGCCCGCATTATTGCCAACAGGCCCGGGCATAGTACCAATGTAGAGTTTGCGAAAAAGATAAAACAATACATCAAAAAGAACCGACACGTAAAAGATGTACCGGTATACGATCCATCTATGCCGCCGGTATTTACCTTAGAAAAAATTGAGAAAACTCTTCCACACCGGCACCCATTTTTACTAGTGGATAAGATCATTGAATTAACTGATACTTATATTGTGGGTATTAAAAACGTAACCTTCAATGAATGGTTTTTCCCGGGCCATTTTCCCGGAAACCCGGTAATGCCGGGCGTTTTACAGATAGAAGCACTGGCACAAACGGGTGGTATTCTCTGTATCAATTCCATGCCAGAAGGCACTTACGATACCTATTTTTTAAAGATCGATAATTGTAAATTCAAACAAATGGTTCGTCCCGGCGATACCATGGTATTAAAAATGGAATTCACCGGACCCATCCGCCGCGGCATCTGCGAAATGAGAGGAACCGTTTATGTAGGCGGCAAGGTAGCAACCGAAGCAGATTTGGTAGCACAGGTGGTGAAACGTCAATCGTGAGTCGTCAATCGTGAGTGGATTTTTTTCTCACGACTCACGATTCACGTTTCACGAAAAAAAATCATACTAATCAAACCATTGCGATGACGCATCCTTACACATACATCGACCCAAATGCAAGAGTGGCCCCTAATGTAAAAATCGATCCCTTTACCGTAATACACGGTGATGTGCAGATAGGCGAAGGCACCTGGATAGGAAGTAATGTTACCATTATGGAAGGAACACGTATTGGCAAGAACTGCCGCATATTTCCAGGTGCGGTATTAGGCGCCATTCCGCAGGACCTGAAATTCAGCGGTGAAAAAACCACAGTTGAAATTGGCGACAATACCACCATCCGCGAATTCGTAACCATTAACCGTGGTACAGACGACAGGGGTAAAACCAAAGTAGGTGATAACTGTCTAATCATGGCATACAGCCATATAGCACACGATTGTAATATTGGCAACAACTGTATCATGAGCAACAGCGTTCAGGTAGCGGGCCATGTAACCATGGGCGATTGGGCGGTAGTAGGCGGTGTAAGTGCCGTACACCAGTTTGTAAATATTGGCCAGCACAGTTTTATTGCAGGGGGTAGCCTGGTAAGTAAAGATGTACCTCCTTATATCAAAGCAGTTCGCAATCCATTAAGTTATGGTGGCGTGAATAGTGTGGGTTTAAAAAGAAGAGGCTTTCCTTTACAACAGATTAATGGCATACTGGATGTATACCGAACCATTTATAACAAAGGCTTTAATACTTCGCAGGCATTGGAATTTATTGAAGAAGAATTACCCGCTACAGATGAGCGGGATGAGATTGTTACGTTTATCAGGGAAAGTGGTCGTGGCATTATTAAGCGCTTTATTAAAGGAGCAACAGAAGAAGATTGACCTCTCCCATACAAGGGATTTATTTAGAACGCTTTCATGAACCCATCTTTACCTATAAAGCAACCTGCTACTTCAACTCCTTTCAATGGTTCCGGGGAGGCTATGCTCGTGGGCATTCATGTAGAGGATGCCGGGAAACGCTTTAACCGCGACTGGATTTTTCGCCATGTACAATATCAATTTAAGCCTGGCAACTCATACGCGATCACCGGCCCAAATGGCAGTGGAAAAAGTACCTTGCTACAAGCCATTGCCGGTAGCCTGCATTTGAGCGAAGGAAAATTGGTATACACATCTTCAGAAACATCTGCCAAAAAAATAGAAGATGAAAACTGTTACCAATACCTATCCATAGTAGCCCCTTATATGGAATTGATTGAAGAGATGACCGCCAAAGAATTTTTGACTTTTCATGAACGTTTCAAACCCTTGCTATCCGCATCATCCATTGAGGAAATATTAGTTGAAATTGGATTGGAAAAAGCAATGGACAAACAGATCCGTTATTTCAGCAGCGGTATGAAACAGCGTTTAAAATTGGCACAAGCCATATTCTCTGATGTGCCGGTATTGTTGCTGGATGAACCTTGTACCAATTTAGACAGACCGGGTTATGATCTCTATCATTCACTCATCAGTAAATACTGCCTCCATAAATTAATCATCGTTAGTAGTAACGATGCGCAGGAAATGGATTTCTGTATAGAAAAGATTAGTATACTCGATTATAAATAATTTTCTTTCTTTACTTCAATCCAACGTCATGAAAGATCCTGATATCGAACAATTACTTAAAGACGGAAATGGCTACAACCTAAACATGGGTCATGTAATGGAATTCCTGATGGCCAGAACCATTGCCAATTCTTTTTTGTCTGCCGAAATTTTAAAAAGGCAGATAGAATTGGAACAACTCATAAAAGAAGGAAGTATAGACCACGAGCGTGCCGCCAAAGAATGTGATGAACTCTGTAAGAAAATAGCTGAACTGGCTACTACTGAGAAGAACAATGTTATTACAGAATTATTTTACCTGAATAAGGAAGCATAGGAAGTATACTTTATCATATTGTAAGCACCCTTTTGATGAAAACAAATTTCGAAGTAGCTAAAAAAGAATTCACGTTATTCCTTGATAACGCAACCGTAATTCATGCTAATAAATTTACAGAAACCCGCGGTGGATGGGGCTCTTTACCAGTTTATTCAAGCTTAAATGTAGACGTAGTATTCCGCAGCAAAGAAAGTGGTGCCGATTGGCCGATAAGTTTTAAAAACCTGGATCTCCCGTTGTATACCAATCAGGAAGTAATGGTGATAAGTATTGAACAATACATCATTGGTTATATTGATAAGCAAACCAATAAATATCATTATACTGAAACGGATTTTGCTTATGTACTTGATCTGGGCTTCCCATTATATAAAGTATGGATCGGTAGTATTGCAACAGGTATCGCTGTGTATTTTATTACTACTGATTCGTATCTAAAACCCTTCCTTTGTTTTATTCCTTTATTTGTTGGATGGCTGATATACCGGATTAAAAAATGGACGATTAACCGGGAAATTACCCGCAAAATCGATTACTATCTCTGCGAAGCATAAATTGATTGTAAAACATGAGGGCACCAATTGTGTAGAACTATAGTAACCGAAACACCTATTTCCAGATTCTGAAATTAAGCTTGAATTGCTTCTTTTCCAGAAAGCTTCGCCAGTCTACAAACAACACAATGGTAAGCAGTAAAATACCCAGTAATAACCCGGAAACAGAACGCCAGGAAACAATGCCATCCATCAACCCGGTCATATTTTCTGCAGCATATTTTCCCATGAATACAGCAATAGCATCGCTGATAAATTTACCAACAATAAATGGTGGGATCATCAGGATGGGTTTCATATTAGCCATACCCCCTGCAATAAACAAAGGTGTGGTTGGCAACGGCAGTAACGAATAAGTGAGTATAGCCAGTTGACTTTTCCAACCTTTTTCTTTCAGCTTCTTTCCTAAAAACTGCACATCGGCATTCTTTGCCGGCTTAAATATTTTTTTGGCAACCAAGGGAATGTATAGTGTAAGAATATACCTGCCAAGAACAGATCCAGCCACTCCTACCACAATCACTAACCAAACATTTAGTTTAAAATAGATCTGTAAAAACACCATCACCACAAAAGCTGGTGGCAATGGCAGCGGAACAATATCTACCACCATGGCAGCGAGAAAAACCCAAAGATAATGCAACCACATACCAGGTGTATTCGTGTGAGAAAAATCAACTATCGTCTGCTCGCGATCAATAAATTCAGGTCAGTATACTTCAGGTCAAAACGCTGGCTGATATAAAAATCGGTCAATGCACCTTTGAACATATAAATTCCTTCGCGCAGATTAAACTTATGCCATACCATTTCTTCAATGCCACCTTCATCACTGATCTCCAGAATCAACGGCATCAATACATTACTAATCGCCTGACTGGCGGTTCTTGCAAAACCACTGGGTATATTGGGTACACAATAATGGATCACATCATGCTTTAGAAAAGTGGGCTCTTCATAACTTGTGAGTTCACTGGTTTCAAAGCAACCACCACGGTCAATAGCCACATCAATAATAATACTTCCGGGCCGCATGGCAGCCACCATGTCTTCTGTTACCACTACCGGTGCACGGCCAAACTCATTACTCAATGCACCCACTGCCACCTCGCAGGTTTTTAATTGTTTCGATAAAATGCGTGGCTCCAATACGCTTGTCCAGATACGTTGCCCCAGGTTATTCTGCAATTGCTTTAATCGGTACACATTGTTATCAAATACTTTTACCGATGCGCCCAACGCCAGCGCATTTCGCGTAGCAAACTCACCCACAATACCTGCACCAATGATCACCACTTTGGTAGGTGGAATACCACTGATACCGCCCAACAAAACTCCCTTGCCCTGATTAAAAGAACTCAGGTATTGTCCGGCAATCAGCATTACCGCACTTCCGGCAATCTCACTCATACTCCGTACAATGGGATAGGTACCACTATCATCTTTAAAATTTTCGAAACTCAAAGCCGTAATTCGCTTCTCCATCATTTTCTCTATGTATTCCTTCTTCAAGGCAGATAAATGGATGGGAGATACGATGGTCTGGTTATGCTGCAACAGCGGCATATCTTCTTCTACAGGAGGCGCACTTTTTACCAGTATAGGGCATTTAAAAATTTCGTTTCTGTCGTACACAATCCGAGCACCTGCTTCGGCATAATCTTTATCCGAAAAATGACTACCCTCGCCCGCCTTATGTTCTACCACTACCTGGTTACCATTGGCTACTAAAACACCTACTGCATCGGGTGTAAGTGCAATCCTGTTTTCCTGAAAAGCAATTTCTTTGGGTATTCCAATATGCAGTTTGGCACCTGCCGGTTTTACATCCAGCACTTCTTCGAGTGTTTCATACGTAAAAGAGGCGCTGATAGAAGGTTTGGTAGCCATAGATGAATTAAGTTGTTAAATTTAAAATTAACTCATTTCTCTGAGTTAGGATATGAAGCGCGTACTCCAAAATTTACATATTTTACTCACGATTCACTTCTCACCATTCACGACTTACCACTAACTTCTCCCGTAAAAAGTCTTCTCGTATCCACATCCAGCAATTCCATATGAATGTGAAAAGTATCATCCGCCAATAACCCGGCCGCATTTTCGGGCCATTCTACCAAACAAAGATGTCCACTTAGTAAACTATCTTCTACGCCGGCGTTCATCGCTTCTTCCTCATTTTTTAACCGATACCAATCCATATGATAAATAGTACCTGCTATTGTACTGCTGTATTCATTAATAATAGCAAACGTAGGACTACTAATAGCCGATTGAACCCCGAGTTCTTCGCAAAGTGCATGAATAAACGTGGTTTTACCCGTTCCCATACCTGCATGAAAAGCCCATACTTTTTTATTTTTTCCCTCCTTCCACAAACCAGCAGCCACTGATTTGATCTGACTTAGCGTAAAGATTGCATCCATGTAACAAAGATAAAGCCCTATTACATAAGGATTTGAAACCACGATGTATTTATAGTTCTCATTTCGAAAATACCGGGATGGTACAGTCAGTATCTTTGTAATAATTAAAAATGTACAATTAACAATTAAAAATGTAAGGAAAGCAAACCCCTTGTTTCATAATTAGAACGCTCTAATTATTAATTTTTAATTGTTAATTATTAATTACACTCTTATGGAAAAAGTGAGTTGGAAAGTAGAAGGCATGAGTTGTACCAACTGTGCATTAACGATAGATAAATACCTTCAGGGCAAAGGCCTGCAACAAGTAAAAGTAAATTTTATGGGTGGCGATCTCAGCTTTGAAATGGAAGCTGGCCAGCCCAAACAGGAGATTGCCAAAGGCATTGAGGGATTGGGCTATCATGTGATTACAGGTGAAGAGACAGGCACACAAAAAGACAAACGCATTTTCAAAAATCATTTTCAACGTTTCCTGTTTTGTATGATTTTCACTGCGCCGCTGATGTTACACCTGGTACCCGGCCTTCACATTCATTTTTTAATGAACCCCTATGTACAACTTGCCCTAACCATTCAGGTGTTTGTAGTGGGAATGGATTTTTTTGGCCGCAGCGCCATCAAAAGTGTATGGAAAGGAATACCGAATATGAATGTGCTGATAGCACTGGGTGCGGTAGCTGCATTTGGCTATAGTTTATATGGCACATTGATTGGTGAAGCCGCACAATATATGTTCTATGAAACAACGGCTACCATTTTAACGCTCGTATTCCTTGGTAACTGGATGGAAGATAAATCGGTTGAGACCACACAGGCTGCATTAAAAAAATTAGCGGTAAGCCAGAAAGTAATGGCCAATATGATTGCGTATGATGACCAGCACCAGGAACATATTTTTCCGGTAGAAAGCAGTCATTTAAAAGTAGGTGATCTCCTACTCATTAAAAGCGGTGAAACCGTTCCCATGGATTGTAAAATATTATGGGGGGAGGCGAGTGTTAATGAGGCCATCATCAGTGGAGAAAGTGCACCCGTTGATAAAAAAATGAACGACAAACTCATTGGCGGAAGCATGCTCGATAATGGCACATTAAAAGCATATGTTACTGCTGTGGGAGAAGATACTGTGCTGGCCAACATACTGAAAATGGTAAAAGAGGCACAAACTGAAAAACCACCCATTCAACAATTGGCCGATAAAATCAGTGCCATTTTTGTACCGGTTGTAATCAGTATTGCGGTACTTACTTTTCTGGGAAATTATTTTTTTGCCAACCAACCCTTCAGCAATAGTTTGTTACGCTCTATTGCCGTACTGGTTATTTCCTGTCCTTGCGCTATGGGCCTCGCAACACCTGCTGCCATTGCAGTAGGACTTGGTCGTGCTGCTAAAAACGGTATCCTGTTTAAAAATGCAAAAAGTCTTGAACTCTTTAACAGCATTAGCCAGGTAGTGTTTGATAAAACAGGAACCTTAACTACTGGGCAGTTTAGTATTGCCGGATTTCAGGTTATCGATCGTGAGACGTCAGACGTGAATCGTGAGCATGATTCACTGACATCTTCTCACGATTCACGTCTCACCTCTCACGAAGAAGCATTCAAACGCATCGCTTACTCATTGGAAAAATACTCCAGCCACCCCATCGCCAAAGCCATTGCCAAAGAATGGAAAACAAAGGATGAGATTCGATGGGAGAAGATTGAAGAGGTAAAGGGATTGGGCATGAAAGCGGTTGATAAAGAAGGTAATGAATACATAGCCGGATCTTATAAAACAGCCGAAGCATTTACCAAAGACAGATCACATAATATTTATCTCATCAAAAACAAGGAACTGATTGGCACTATTGATGTAACAGATGAAATAAGGCCTGAAGCGAAAGAAGTAGTAACCCTGCTAAAAATAAAAGGTATTAAAACCATTTTATTAAGTGGCGATCAAAAAGAAAAATGCGAACAGGTAGCAAGCGTACTGGGTATTGAAGAAGTATATGCAGAACAAACTCCGCAACAGAAACTGGAAAAAATTGCAGCCTTGAATCACCTGGCCCCTACCGCCATGGTAGGCGATGGCATTAATGATGCACCAGCATTGGCTAAAGCTACGGTTGGCATCTCATTAAGTGATGCATCGCAGATTGCTATGCAAAGCGCACAAGTAGTATTGATGAATCATGGATTACAAAATCTTCCATTATCATTGGGTTTGGGTAAACATACTTACATCACCATTAAAGAAAATCTCTTTTGGGCATTTGCCTATAATATTGTGGCTATTCCCGTTGCGGCATTTGGTTTTTTGAATCCAACATTCGGTGCTTTGGTAATGGGTTTGAGTGATGTGGTTTTGGCCATTAATTCTGTTAGGCTAAACTTTAAGAAAGTAGTTTAGTTTTTACCGTACTTCTACCTGCTCAATTCTCAGTATTCCAACTTAATTTCACGCAAAGGCGCAAAGCCGCAAAGAAAAAATAGCGCCTTTGCGTGAAAAATATCAATACGAATGGCTACCACTCTATCCATACTACAAAAACACTGGCACCACGAAACCTTCCGCCCCATGCAGGAAGAGATCATCCAGTCTGTATTGGATGGAAATGATACGTTGGCATTGTTACCTACCGGCGGTGGTAAATCCATTTGCTTTCAGGTACCCGCATTAATGAAGGATGGATTGTGTTTGGTGATCAGTCCATTAATTGCCCTCATGCAGGATCAAGTGGAAAATCTTTTGCAAAAGAATATTTCCGCTGTAGCACTACATAGCGGACTTGCTTTTTATGAAGTAAAAAAAATATTGCAACAGGTCACCCATGGCGATTACCAATTTTTGTATCTCTCACCCGAACGGCTCGAAACAGCTTTGTTTAAAGAGTATTTGCCTGCACTTAATATCAGTATGATTGTGGTAGATGAAGCCCATTGCGTATCGCAATGGGGATATGATTTTCGTCCTCCCTATTTACGCATAGCCAACCTTCGGGATGAATTACCCGGCATTCCATTAATTGCCGTTACTGCCTCTGCCACGCCGGTGGTGCAGGATGATATTATACAGAAGCTTGTTTTTAAAAACACACAAGTATTCCGTCAATCATTTGAACGGGCCAATATTTCGTATAGCAGTTTTTGTGTGGAAAGCAAAGTGACAAAATTAACCGACATCCTTTCTAAAGTACCGGGTAGTAGTATTGTGTAT
This sequence comes from Sediminibacterium sp., assembly GCA_965283715.1. Lineage (GTDB taxonomy): Bacteria > Bacteroidota > Bacteroidia > Chitinophagales > Chitinophagaceae > Sediminibacterium. The sequence goes on from CBDIPL010000004.1 coordinate 417,075, forward strand.
TGCAGCAGCCGAAAACAAACCAAAGAACTCGCTTATTTACTAGGATTACAGCATACCAGTGCCGATTTTTACCATGCAGGCTTACCGCAAGAACTTCGTATACAAAAACAGGAAGCATGGATCAATAACAAGGTAAGGGTAATGGTTTGTACTAATGCCTTTGGAATGGGAATCGACAAGCCTGATGTTCGCAGTGTGATTCATTTTGATATACCCGATTGTCTTGAAAATTATTACCAGGAAGCAGGCCGTGCCGGACGTGATGGAAAGAAAGCCTATGCGGTTCTTATCTATCAAAAAGAAAACCTGGATACGCTGAAAATATTACCAGACAAGCGTTTCCCTGCTATTGCTGATATTAAAAAAGTATACCAGTCGTTGGCAGATTTTTTACAGATTCCGGTGGGTATTGGAGAAGGACAGTATTTTGATTTTGATCTGCTGGAATTCATCAAAATTTTTAAACTAGATAGTTTACTCGTCATCAATACCCTCAAAGTATTGGAACAGGAGGGACATATTACTTTTTCAGAAAACATTTTTTTACCGGCGCAGGTAAGTTTCAGCACCACGAAAGAAAACCTGAACCAGTTTCAGAACGCACACCCGCAACTGGAGGATATAATTAAATGTTTGTTACGCAGCTATGAAGGCATTATTGATACCCGAGTTTCTGTGCATGAAAAACAGATGGCCTGGCTTTGTCGCATGTCTATTGAAGAAGTAAGAGCCCAACTGTTACAACTGCAATCATTTGGTATTTTAGAATACCTGCCGCAAAAAGATATCCCACAAATCCACTACTTACTTAACCGTGCACCGGCAGAGTACCTGCATATTAACCAGGATAAATACCTGGAACGGAAAAAACAATTTTCGGAAAGAGTGGAGAATATGATACGGTATATTTCGCTGAAGGATCAATGCCGGAGTACTTATATCTCAAATTATTTTGGTGATAAGGCCAGTAAAGACTGCGGTTGGTGCGACAATTGCCTCTCAAAAAAAAGAAAAGACATTTCGCCAGAAGATTTTCGGCAGATAGAGACGCAGATCAAACAGAATCTCAACAAACCCATCACCACAGAGTCACTAATCAGTTCACTGAAACAATACAACAAGGAAAAAACATGGGCCGTTCTTGATTTTTTATTGTCTGAGCAAATGATTCTGATAGATGAGCAGGGCTATATCCACCCCCTGCAATAAAATCCTACCAACTGCTTTTGCGCCGGCTTCTTCCGCCCAAACCCAGTGCACCTAGTAAACTTCTGGTAATGACACTAGCTGCCGTTCTACCTACCTGTTTTACCACCGGATTATCAAAAAAACTTTCTTCTTTGGGAGGCTTTTTGTTTTGAGGAGTTTCTGCTGCCTGCGTATTCTCTGCCGCTTCCTGCAGTTTGGCGGAGAGGATTTCGTATGCACTTTCGCTATCTAATTCTTTCGCGTACTTAGATGACAGTTTACTGGCTGATACAATGCCATGAATCTCCTCCTCCGTTAATACATCCATACGGCTTCTTGGCGGACAAAGCATTGTATGTACCAGTGGTGTAGGAATTCCTTTTTCATTTAAAAGTGTTACCAATGCCTCACCGATACCCATCTGGGTAAGTAGTTCATCGGTCTGATAAAACGTTGTCTCCGGAAAGTTTTCTGCCGCCTGTTTAATGGTTTTTCTGTCTGCTGCTGTAAAAGCACGTAATGCATGCTGTACTTTCAGTCCTAACTGACTCAAAATAGGTGCCGGAATGTCCTGAGGATTCTGCGTACAGAAATAAATGCCGATTCCTTTTGACCGGATCAGTTTGATCACGGTCTCCAACTGGTCCATTAGCGCATCGGTAGCTTCTTTGAAAACGAGGTGCGCTTCATCAATAAAGAGAATAAGTTTGGGTTTGTCCAGATCGCCTTCTTCCGGACTGCTGGCATAGAGTTCAGCCAGTAATTGCAGCATAAAAGTTGAGAACAGTTTGGGTCTATCCTGCATATCAGTTACCCGCAGAATATTGATCATACCGCGACCATCATCGCTGATGCGCATGAGATCGTCTACCTCAAAACTTTTCTCGCCAAAAAAAGCATCTGCTCCCTGTTGTTGCAGTTCAATCACTTTACGCAGGATAGTACCTGTTGAGGTTGTAGATATTTTACCATAGGATTTTTCCAGTTCCTCTTTGCCTTCGTTTCCCACATACTGCAATACTTTGATGAAATCTTTCAGGTCCAGCAGCGGCATAGCATTGTCATCGCAATACTTAAAAATCATGGCCACCACCCCGGATTGGGTATCATTCAATCCCAGTATCTTACTCAGCAGAATCGGCCCAAACTCGCTCACAGTGGCCCGTAAACGGATTCCCTTTTCATTACTTAGTGTCATCAACTCTGTAGGAAAAGTAGCTGGTTTCCAATCCACTTGCAGGATCTGGCAACGGTCTTTGATTTTATCGTTAACAGTACCGCTGGCCGCAATGCCACTCAGATCGCCTTTGATATCCATCAGCAATACCGGCACACTATTATCGCTCAGGTGTTCGCTGATCATTTGCAGGGTCTTGGTTTTACCGGTTCCGGTAGCACCTGCAATCAATCCGTGGCGATTCAGGGTACGCAGCGGCAGAAATACATCTGCACCGGTTACTACAGCACCATCCAGCATGGCACTCCCTATTTTCACACGGTCGCCTTTGAACTGATAACCGGTATTCACTGTCTGTAAAAAAGATTCAGAATTTGCCATCGTATGCTGATTATTAAATGTTATTTGTTCTCAAACCTGCCTATAAAGTTTTATAATTCCTCTTCCCTTTCCAGCAACAGTATCGCACTTTGCGGTACTATAAAATACCGCTCTCCTTCATACATCACTTCTGTAACGCCACCCAGCAGAAAAATGGCCAAATCACCTTCCCGCGCCTGTAATGGCACATATTTTACACTATCATCTTCCGATTTCCAAGGCTCATCATCCACCGGCATGGGTATAGCATAACCCGGACCGGTTTTAATAATATACCCCTCTTGCACTTTCTCTTTTTCATGCACACCCGGCGGCAGGTATAGACCGCTGGCTGTTTGCGCATCTGCTTTGGAGGGACGTATCAAAACCCTGTCTCCTATGATGATGAGTTTCTTTAGTTTATTATCAGATGTTAACAGCATAAAAGAAAATGTTTGTTCATAAATATAAAACACAAACTAGATAACAAGGTTCTGTTTTATCTTTACCACATGAAAAAATGGCTGCTACTATCAGGTGTAACTATGGCTATTTATGGCCTCATAGCTTTTACAGCTGCACCTGAAAGTTATAGCAAAACAAAGCTGGGAGAAAAATTATTTTCGGAAAAAATTCTTTCTAGAGATTCGTCTATCAGCTGCAGCAGTTGTCACCTTCCCAACTATGGCTTTGCTGATACCGTTGCGCTCAGTATCGGTATTTATGGAAGACCCACAACACGGAATACCCCATCTGTTTTAAATATGAAAAACCGTCCGTATTATTTTTGGGATGGAAGGGCCCGTTCTCTGGAACAACAATCTTTAATGCCCATTTCACATCCCGATGAAATGGGGTTATCTGTGAAAGAAGCGGTGACTCGATTGAATCGTACCAAAAGCTATCGTAACCTTTTCATGAAAACTTTTGGGGAATTACCTAATACAACAAATCTCGCAGCCGCTTTTGCCGCATTCGAAAAAACACTGGAAACAGACAGCAGCCGTTTTGATCTTTCGTTTGATGATAGTACCCTCATGACTGAGCAGGAAGAAAGAGGCAGAAAATTATTTGTAAGTGAAAAAACAAAGTGTTTCGATTGTCATAAGCGGCAGGATTTTACCACCGATGAATTTGCCAATATTGGTTTGTACGATGGCAAAAATCTGAAGGATGTAGGTCGTTACAAAATCACCCGTAAAAAAGAAGACCTTGGAAAATTTAAAACACCCGGTTTACGAAACATAGCTGTAACGGCTCCATATATGCACAACGGTATGTTTGCCACATTAGAAGAAGTGGTGGAATACTATAACAATCCCGGTGCATTCATCATGAACCCGATTAATATAGATAAACGTTTGTCTGTACCATTGGGATTAACCAGACAGGAAAAAGCAGACCTGGTAGCATTTTTAAAAACACTTACAGACAAAAGATATGTAACCTCAATGTTGAAATAAAAGAACGGTGGTATGGTTTTGACTGTACAGAATTGTTTAACTTGTTGTTATGAATTCATTGGGCTGCAAGGGGTTTTAACAAAAGATTGCGGCAACAGAAAGTGAATTCGCAAGGTTTTATCTTTATTTCACGTTAAATAACAAATTTTATGGAAGACAAAAAAAACAAAATACTCCTTTGCGAAGACGATACCAATTTGGGAATGGTTTTAAAAAACTATTTAGAGCTGAATGAATACGATGTAACACTGGAAAGAGATGGACGTCTGGGACTTGCCGCATTTCAGCGTGAAAAATTTGATATCTGTTTGCTGGATGTGATGATGCCAAATATGGATGGATTCACTTTAGCAGAAGAAATTCGTGATGTTGATCCTGATATACCCTTGTTTTTTCTGAGTGCCAAAACCATGAAAGACGATATTATACAGGGATACAAACTGGGTGCCGATGATTATATCACCAAACCATTCGATAGTGAAGTATTGCTGTTAAAAATCAAAGCCATCCTGAAAAGGAATGAAGAAGAAAACCGCATCAATGATAATATTGAGTTTGATTTAGGCAAATATCATTTTAATCCTAAACTGCGCGAACTGAAGCATGATGGTTTAACACAAACGCTTTCTCCCAAAGAAAACGAGCTGCTGAAAATGCTGGCAGAACATAAAAATGATCTGTTGCCACGCGAAAGAGCACTGAAAAAAATCTGGGGTAGCGATACGTATTTTAATGGTCGTAGTATGGATGTGTATATTGCCAAACTACGTAAGTACCTGAAGGATGATACGAATATTGAAATTGTGAATATTCACGGAAACGGATTCCGCCTTGTTGCACCGTAGTTGAAACCGAAAAATAATTATTTGCCTCGCTTGGTGCGGGGCATTTTCGTTATATTAAAACGTCATTTCGACCAAAGCGAAGAGAAGGGAGAAATCTGCAAATCGATTAGCAGATTTCTCCCTCGTCGTTCCTCCTCAGTCGAAATGACGTTTATTGTTTTAACTAAATAAGTTTGATTGCGCAGAGCCTTTGATCGGAGTCTTGCCCAAATGTTCATACGCTTTTGCTGTAACTTCTCTTCCCCTTGGTGTGCGTTGCAAAAAACCTTCCTGTATTAAAAAAGGTTCGTACACTTCTTCCAGTGTGCCGGCTTCTTCGCCAACAGCAGTAGCTATGGTAGTAAGGCCTACCGGGCCACCTTTGAATTTATCTATGATGGCTGCGAGTATGCGGTTATCCATTTCATCCAGTCCGTGTTCATCCACGTTCAATGCTTTCAATGCATGCTGGGTAATACCGATATCAATCTTGCCATCATTCAAGACCTGTGCAAAATCGCGAACCCTTCGTAGCAAACTATTGGCAATACGCGGTGTACCGCGGCTGCGGCGGGCAATTTCAAAAGAAGCCTCTGTGGTAATATTTGTTTGCAAAATGGCCGCACTTCTTTCAATAATTTTCTGCAAAACATCTGCCTGGTAATATTCCAATCTTGATTTGATGCCGAAACGCGATAACAAAGGCGCCGTTAACAAACCACTTCGTGTGGTAGCACCTACCAATGTAAATGGGTTGAGGTTAATTTGTATACTGCGTGCATTGGGGCCGGTATCGATCATGATATCGATTCTGAAATCTTCCATCGCCGCATAGAGGTATTCTTCTACTACGGTACTCAGGCGATGAATCTCATCAATAAATAATACATCGTTGGGTTGCAGGTTGGTTAACAATCCGGCTAGGTCTCCCGGTTTTTCAATTACAGGGCCGGAAGTTTCTTTAATGTTTACACCGAGTTCATTGGCTACAATACGGCTCAGTGTGGTTTTACCCAACCCGGGCGGACCATGAAATAAAATATGATCCAAGGCTTCGCCCCTAAGTTTGGCCGCTTTGATAAAAATGATCAGGTTCTCTATTAATTGCGGTTGCCCGGAAAAATCATCGATCTCTCTGGGACGTATTGTATTTTCAAACTCCTTGTCCGCAGAAGTTAAACCGGTGGGATCACTATTCAGGTTGGTATTTGCCATGCTTACTCAAAACTACAAAAAGGAGTTCATAGTCCATAGACGATAGTCCATGGACCATGGTCTATGGACTATCGTCTATAGACCTGAAAGCAAGAGGTAAAAAAATTGTTCAAAAAATATTTGTACATACAAATGAAAACTCCTTATCTTTATCCCCTGAATGAAAACATCAGAAAGCAAATATTGTAAATGTCTTTATTTTACTGCCAATGCACTGGCCCGTAAAATAGAGAAACTGGCTACCGAAAGCTGGAAGAAAATTGGTTTAGCGCCAAGTCATGCTTATTTGCTGAAACTGGTAATAGAAGAACCCGGTATACAGGCCGGACAAATAGCAGCACAATTACAGCTAACCCCCAGTACCATTACCCGTTTGATAGATAAATTGGAGGAAAAGAAATTACTATTCCGTGCTTCAGAAGGAAAATTGACCACAGTATTTCCTACACAAAAAGCAAAGGATTTAAAACCACAAATGAAACAATGTATAGAGGAGTTCTATGAAAAATACTCGAAAATATTAGGTAAAGAAGAAAGTCAACATTTCATCAAAAACATGAATACCATTGCTGATAAATTAGAAGCTTAATTTTTTTACCTTATTATTTGTATATACAAATAAATTAACTTAAACATAACCTTAAATCAATTTTATGTACAGTAAGCAATTAAACATTGGTGTTATTGGCTCGGGGCAGGTAGGTCAGGTACTCGCCAAAGCATTCAAATCAGAAGGTCATCAAGTTATCCTTGGAACCAGAAACACGGCTAAAGAAGAAGTGGTCAGATTTCATGAACAAAATCCTTCCATACAGATTGGAACATTCGATGCAGCCGCTTCTTTTGGGGAAATTATTGTATTGGCAACGGGTGGTGATGTAACAGAGAATGCCATTCAATTGGCCGGCATTGAACACTTCAATAACAAAGTAGTTATTGATGCCACCAATCCTATTGCAAAGGAACCACCTGTTAATGGTGTACTTAGGTTTTTTACTCCTGCCAATCATTCATTTCTGGAAACATTGCAGCAATTACTACCACAGGCCAAATTGGTGAAAGCATTCAACAGTGTAGGCAGTGCTTTTATGTACAAACCTTCTTTCCCTGGTGGTACCCCTACTATGTTTATTGCCGGCAACGATGAAGAAGCCAAGAAAACAGTAACAGACATTCTTACCGCTTTTGGCTGGGAAACAGAGGATATGGGTAAAGCTGAAGCCGCAGCACCCATCGAGTCATTAGCCATTCTCTGGTGCCTGCCGGGCTTTACCAAAAACCAGTGGTCGCATGCATTCAAACTTTTAAAACTTAACTAATCTTATAAAAAACACAAACCACAACCATGAAATACGTAATCACCGGCGGAGCCGGAAACATTTCTAAGCCGGTAACACTGGCTTTATTAAAAGCCAATCACGATGTTACGGTGATCGGACGCAATGCCGATAACCTGAAAGAACTCACAGATGCCGGTGCAAAAGCTGCCATTGGGTCTGTGGATGATCTCTCGTTTGTTACCAGTGTATTTCAGCAGGCAGATGCTGTGTATACTATGGTTCCACCCATGCATCCGGTAAGCGACTGGAAAGGACATATCGCAAGAATTGGACAGGTATACACCGATGCCATTAAAGCAAGCAGTGTAAAATTTGTGGTGAACCTGAGCAGTATTGGCGCACATTTACCCGATGGTGTTGGACCGGTTAGCGGTTTACACCGTGTAGAAAATGCGTTGAATGCATTGAGTGATGTACATGTAAAACATTTGCGTCCTGCCTATTTCTACAATAACCTGTTGGCCAATGTGGGTTTGATCAAAGGCATGGGAATTATTGGTGCCAATTTTACGGCAGCCGAAGGAAAATTCCCCATTGTATCTCCTGCTGACATTGCTGAAGCCGCAGTAGAAGAATTGTTACAACTGAATTTTACCGGCAATAGTGTTCGATACATTGTAAGCGATGAAGTATCTACCAGCCAGATCGCTGCTGTATTAGGAGCCGCTATCGGTAAACCTGATCTTGCCTGGGTTCAGTTTACAGATGAACAAGCTTTAGGTGGAATGATACAGGCAGGCTTACCGGAAGAAGTGGCTAAAAATTATGCAGAGATGAACCACTCGATACAAACCGGCGATATGTCTGCCGATTATTTTAAAAACCGTAGTGGCAAACTGGGAAAAATAAAACTGGCAGATTTTGCTAAACAATTTGCTGCTGTGTATAACGCATAACATACAATCTCACTAACAAAAAACTAAAAAATGTCAAAAAAAATCGCACTCATTACCGGTGCTAATAAAGGTATCGGATTCGAAACTGCCCGTCAACTGGGTAAAGAAGGCATAACCATTATTGCCGCCTCACGTAACAAAGAAAATGGAATCAAAGCTGTAGCAGAATTAAATGCCGAGGGTATTGATGCAGAATTTTTACAATTGGATGTTGATAATGACAAAGACATTCAGTTTGCATACGACCATATCAACAACAAATATGGCAAGTTGGATATTTTGGTAAACAATGCAGGTATTCAGGTAGAGAGTGATAACTGGGCCATCAATAATTCGGCTGATATTGATGAAAAAGTATTGCGCCAAACATTGGATACCAATTTTTTTAATGTGGTAAAACTGACAAATACTTTATTGCCATTGATTCGTAAAAGTGATGCTGGCCGTATTGTAAACCTGAGTAGTATTTTAGGCTCATTGGGTTTACATGCCGATCCCAATTCTCCTATCTATGGTTCTAAATTGTTTGCCTATGATACGTCTAAAACAGCTTTGAACTCATACACCATTCACCTGGCCGCGGCTTTGGCCGATACCAATATTAAAGTAAACTCTGCCCATCCGGGTTGGGTGAAAACAGATATGGGTAGTGATGCTGCACCCATGGAAATTGCAGATGGTGCTAAAACCTCTGTAGCCCTATCGCTGTTAGATGCAAATGGGCCCAGTGGAAAGTATATTCATTTGGGAAGTGAATTGCCCTGGTAAGATAATTGACTGATAAACAAATCGTCATTTCGACAAGGAGGAACGACGGGGAGAAATCCTTCGAAGGATATTGCATAACTTGAAAAGATTTCTCCTCATTCTTCGTCGAAATGACGGTTATCTTTATTTATATATTTTGCATGCATGAATTTTCACGCATTTAACGAAAGCCTTTCTCAAGCCGAACCACCCAAGCAGTTGTCTGTGCCGCTAATCTCTTTATGGTATGATGGTAAAGGCGATTGGGAAAAAGCGCATGACCTGATCAATGACAGAACAGATCGGATTTCAGCACATATTCATGCTTACCTGCACCGTAAAGAAGGCGACCAGGGTAATGCGAGGTATTGGTATCGATTGGCCAATCAAAAGGTGTATACCGGATCATTGGAAGAAGAATGGGAAGCGTTGGTAACTACCTATCTTACTACTGCGCCTTAGTGCCCATGTTTGAGAAGTTCATACGTTTGAGAATTTTTTTACCGCGAAGGCACAAAGTCGCAAGGGTACGCGAGGATAGTTTTTGAAACCCTACTTCGCGAACCTTTGTGCCCTCGCGACTTTGCGGTAAAATTTTCAGCTATCAGTTATTTCGCATATTGCATCAACCCTAAAATCGCATCAGGATCAGGGCAATTAGACAGATAGTTTTCTCTCTCACTGAACTTACACACACCCGGATAATCTCCCTTCTTTCCTTCCATATCTATGATCAGTTGAAAATGCAAGTGTGGCGGCCAGTGACCATTTTCATTCGGCTCGCCAAAATGTGCAATCAGTTGTCCTGCTTGTATTTGTTCTCCTTCTGATAATCCATTCAGATCTGCCAATGCCAGATGACCGTATAATGAATGAAATACCTTTCCATCCAATTGATGCTGCAGAATTATTGTAGCACCATAATCTCCAAACCGATTATTAAAACCTACACTATGCACGGTTCCCGATATGGGAACAAATACTTCCGTTCCTGCCTTTCCCCAGATATCAACACCCAAATGCAGGCGTCGGGGTTCTTCACCAGGTGCAGTATCAAACACCTTACTTCTGCTATATACCGTGCGGTGTTCTTTGTAACCGCCAATACCCCAATGTGCACCGGCCGTTTCAAGTGTTGTATTTACATAGGTACTGAAACGATCCGTATCATCTATCACATCGGCCGTGAGTAAGGTATTGGCTTCGGTAAAATGCAATAATAATAACCGCTCATTGTGTAAATCTATTTTTACAACGGGATGAAAAGAGGATTGGTATTTTTTCAGGTATTCAGTTAGCATGCTGTAAAGTTACTACCTGCTGAAAGAATATATATGCCGTTCAATCCATTTTTCTTCACCGATAAAATGAACTTCTTTCCGGTTACTAAAAACATTTTTACCAATGGTATAAGTATTGCGGATGGTGGCTTTCTTATTATCGTTCCCATCTACCCCTTCTCTTTCGGTTATGATTTGGAGTGTGCCATTTGATAAACGTTTTTTCTCAATCAATCTTCCGCCATTGAATGCAGTACCTCCATTTGCAATCAGCAATGTATCCATTCCATTTGCTTGTGGCTCATCCGGATATTCGAGGGTGCGAATCAGTTCATTGCTGTTGGATGCATTGGCCCTGAGTATAATATTTGCCGGCATGGTATAGGGTTTACCAGATTTGTAATCTAGGTAAGTTAAAGAGCCTTTCATCTTTCCAAAAGCAGGGGCAAAATCATTCATAACTACAGTGGCCTTTTGTTGTGCAATAACAGATACCGAAATAAAAAGGATAATAACAACTAAAAAAGATTTCATACAATTTGTTTTTAAAAGTGTGTAAAGATTTGATTTTTTATTTGATCCGGTCCATTTCCTCTGCGGCACCAGATGTTCGGCTTGTGGCAGATTTTATTTTTGTATTTCCAAAACGATACGAGAAGCCAATCGTTACATTACTGCTTTCCCATTTGCGATAGGTGTGTAATTGCAGGTTACGTGTTTGGGCTGTTTGTTCCCATCTTTGTGTATTAAAGATATCGCTGATAGAAAATGTAAGCGTGGCTTTATCTTTCATTAGTTTTTTACTGATCCCCATATTCATACTGGTAAACGGTTTTGATGTATAAATAGTTGTGGTGTTCTGGTAATTAAACCAGCCGGTTAACTCAGCTTTCCATCCTTTTGTGAAACTAAATGAATGACTCATATACCCATTAAACCCCCAACTGTTTTGCCTGATGGCATCGGTAAAACCAAAACCATCCAATCTAATCCTGTATTGTTGGTAAAAAGGTTCTGCATAGGCATACACATTCCAGTTCTTTGCCACCGCAAAAGAAGAACTGAGATTAATGTTCAGCATTTGCCGGCTGCCAACATTCTGCGGAATATTAATGGTTTTATTGCCCGTTTGGTAAGTAACAAATTCAAGATAATGATCTGTATGTGCGTATTTTATTTTTATCGTGTTAGCCTCTTTGTAGGTATAACGAATCTCTGCACTGTGCGTAATCTGAGGTAAGAGATATGGGTTACCCTGCTCACTATTAAAGGCATCCAGTACATAAATAAAAGGATTCTGATCCTGGTAATTAGGGCGGTCAATTCTTTTACCATAGGTAAATCCAAATTGATGGCTTTGATCTGGTGAATATTGCAGAAACAATGTAGGGAAAAGATTACAATACGCGGTATCCGGTTTTATCAAACGATTCTTTGCAAGATCAACAGAAGCTCCATTTATTATCGAGTTTTCTGCTCGTAATCCCATCTGCATTTGCCAATGATTCCATTTTTTTTCTACACTTATATAAGCTGCTTGTATCTGTTCTGTAAAATGAAAACGATTGGTTTTACTAGTATCCTGTTTCCATAAAAGACCATCATGTTGTAACACCTGCAGTTCGTTTTCGGTTTTAGTCATCACTGCTTTGATACCGGCTTCCAACTTTACATTCTTTCCCATCTTAGTGGCATAATCCGCTTTTATACTTTGTATGTCTATGTTTACACCTGCCATATTCTGTGCAGCAGTAGTGGCAAATTTGGTTAGTTGCTGGTTCTGCATTTCGCTTTGAACAATATTATCCAAAGAAGAAACAAAACGGGTAGCATCTGCGTCGATAGTTACTTCAGTTCCTTCTTTGGGTACAAAACGATAGTTGATGTTTATATTATTTCGATTGGTGTGAAAAGGCGAAATACTTCTGGTAAACACATTGGTATCAGGTGCCCCTGCTTGCTGCAACCATGTGGAATTGCGATTATCCATTCCCGTATAACGGGTATTAAATAACCACATAACACCTACAGTAGATTTTTTATTGATGGAATAATCAACGCCGGTTCGGGCACTGGCACTGTTAAACTCATCCCGCTCATCACCCCGCTGAACATAATTTTTAGTTTGTGTAAGCCGATTGTTCTCTACCATCGTGTATTGCAACCCATTGTTAATACCAAGATTGGTATACATATTCCATTTTCCGTTTCTGGCATTTAATGAAAAAGAGCCGTTCTGCCGGGCATGGGTACTCTGACTCCAGGATCCGCCAATACTTCCATTCAAACCATTTGTGATACTTTTTTTGAGTTTGATGTTGATGATACCTGCATTTCCTGCCGCATCAAAACGGGAAGAAGGGGTATTCATCAGTTCTATTTCTTTGATATTGTCTGATTCAATACTTTTTAAAATCTGAGCCAGATCTTGACCTGATAACTGTGTGTTCCTACCATCGATTAATACCGTTACGCCTGATTGACCGCCCATCTGTATATTTTCATTCGCATCTACCACTACTCCCGGAGCCGATTTCAATAGTTCCAAAGCGTTCTGACCGATACTGGCTGTCCGGCTTTCTATATTTAGTACCGTTCTGTCTACCAGGTTCTGTATAAAAGGTTTTTTAGAAGATACCGATACAGAATCAGTTTGTAAAGCAATAAGGGTATCGCCATTCATGCGGGTTTGGGCTATTGTTGCCGATGTGCTTAGAAGAATTGCGAGAAAGAAGATCGTTTTCATTTTGTTTGCGTTTATGGGTGCAAATTGGGCTCCCACAAAGCGGTTACCGCCTCATAGCATGATTTGAGACGATTATAATTGGTATCATATTATAAAAACAGGATTTGATACCTTATTGCGGGCTGATAATAGAAAAAAGGCGAGTGATACTTCTTTTTTTCACCGCAGAGGCGCGGAGAGCAGGGAGTATTCGCAGAGGGTAGCTGATAGTTCTGGGGATAATCAACTAATAAAGTCTTTGGGATTTTTTCCGGTTACTTTTTTAAAGGCACGGTTAAACGTGGCTTTTGAATTAAAACCCGCTTCATAGGCCATACTCATAATGGTCAGATTAGAAAATTCAGGGTTACCCAGTTTCTCCTTCACCTCATTAACACGGTAATAATTCACAAAATCATTGAAGTTCATTTTGAACGACTGGTTAATCACTTTTGATAAAAGAGAAGCGTTGGTATCCAGTTCCCGGGCAAGATCGGTGAGCGTAAGTTCCGGATCGCGGTAGCGGAACTCGTTTACTACCCTGTTAAATACTTTTTCTTTCCAGACTGTATAGTCAGCCTGCGGCGATGAAGAAATTTCCCCCTCCGGAATATTTACTTCTTCATACTGAATATCCTCTGTTACAGATTCTACAAAAGGAGCTGCTGGTAACAATGCAGGCAACTTGTATTTTAAAAAGTCAAGTTGAAAACTAACGCGGTTCTCAATTGAATGAGAATATCCTGTAATGGCGATGTAATAAAAGATGATAGCAAATACTAAATAATACCACCAGGCCCCCCGGGTATCCCCTGCCAGTTGCAGGAGATCTAAAATATCAAATACCAGTGTTGACAAAAAATAGATAAAGCAGGCAATCAGAAAATGACTTACCCATTGAAACGTTACCGAATCTGCAAAAGAAAGTTCCTGTACAATAAAGCGGCGATAGTTATTATAATAACGAAGGCATAGCACCAGGTATCCTAACAAACTAATTAGTCCTGCCACCAGGTACCATGTTTGAAAATCAGGATCATTCTCACCGTCCATCAGGTAATATTGTTTCAGTAGTATGCGGTCCGTAACAACTACCACAATATTCCAAACAATATATAATAGGGCTGGCAGCAGGTGCCACACATGCTTTATTTGAAACTGAAATGCAGGATTCAATAAACTCTGCACATAAAAATAAATTACCGGGCCCATCAACAGGGTATGTTGCAATGGCATATAGAACATAAAATTGCGGCAGTCCATACATTCTTTACCATTATACCATCCGGCATAGCCCAGCATCCAGGGACAGATATACATTACACACAACAACAGAAAAAATGCCAGCCATTTATCACTGCTGCGCTCATTCTGTATGCCTTTACGATAAAGAAGTACTGCATACACAAGACCATGTATAAAGAATACAAGTAGCAGACCACTAAATCTGTTGAAAGTAAATTGCATAACGGATAGAAATATAAGAATAGCTGCTTAACTAATCAAGTCTTGTTTAGGATATCAGGATTTCGTATACATAAAAGCCGCTGCAATTGCAGCGGCTTTTATGATTTTAATAAAACTATTTCAACTGTTTTAATATTTCTTCAATCGCTTTATCCAATTGTGGATCGCGTTTATTGATTCTGTCTTCAAAATTCATCCCAACATACATATCTGGTTCAACACCTGTTTTCTCCAGGTCTTTGCCATCGAGTGAATAACAACCCCAACCTGGCAACCTTACAAAAGAGCCATCTACCAACCCGGCCCCACTGGTAAATATGATCCAGCGATACGTGCCTGTTCCGATAATTTTTCCCAGTTTCAAAGCTTTGAATCCAGCAGCAGTCATTTCTGCATCACTTAACGATTGCTCATTTGTGAGGAGGACAATGGGTTTATCAGCCGGACCGAAATTACCTTGAGGTGCCAGTTTTCCCTCACGGTATTTCCATTTGAGGTATGAACGCTGGCTTAAAAATTTCAATACTTCATCGTGTACATTACCGCCGGTATTGTAACGCAAATCGAGTATCATCGCGTCTTTCTGATAAAAATCCTGTGTCATATCTATCAGAAATTTCTCCAGTTCGCCGGTACCCATATTCTTCATATTGTGATACGCAATACGGTTCTTGCTTTTTTCATCTACCCGCTTTTGGTTATTATCTATCCATTCATCGTATAAACCATTGGCCAATGAAGCTTGCGGATGAATTTTTACATCAAGGTTTTGTGCACCACGCGCAAAACTTAATTTGATCTCTCTGTCAAGTGATGGCTTACTGAAATACAAATTTCTATCTGTATTCTTATCTACCATTTCATCGTTTACTTTCACCAATACATCACCGGGCTGTACATCAACCGATTTTTTATCGGCATTGGTTTTCTTCACTACATATTTTACTTTATAAGGATCGGTATTTTCAAATACAATACCGGTTTCCATGGTTCGGTTAGACAATGTAATATTTTCTTCATCACCATTGGATGAAAAACCCTGATGCGAAGAATTTAACTCACCCAGCATATCATTCAAAAGAGTCCGCAAATCTGCGCGGTTATTCAGTTTGGGAATAAAGACTTCGTATTTTTTACGCATAGCCTGCCAGTCAATGCCATGAAACTTTTCATCATAATAATTTTCTTCTACCTGAGCCCATGTTTCCTGAAAAATCTGTGCAAATTCTTCTGTCAGGTTTCTACGGAAGGTACTGCTGATAGCAACCGGGTCTACTTTGTTTCCATCCAGGTTCAACTTAAAAATATTTCCGTTAAATAAAACCATGGACTTATCCGAGGCTTCTGCATAATCAAAGCCACTTGCATCCGCTCCAACAATTTTTTCTGTTTTTGGATTTTCAAATGGCTCTAGTGTAGTTTTCCATAAAGCAGGTCGGCCTTCTGCATGATCACTCACAAACAATACCATACTCTTCTCACCTTTCTGTACCACACTCAATAAATACTGCGAACCGAAAGAAGGACCTACCTGTTCAAGCCTGTCCATTATTCCGGCAGCATCTACATTAATCGGAACGATGATTGGTTCTTTTTTAGTTGTGTCTTTTTCTTTCTTCTCTGTTTTAAACAGATCATTGTATTTATCACTTCTGTAAGGATCATCTATTTTTTCCAATGGCATACGATAGATACGCGGGTTCTGCATACCGAAAGGATAAGATGGCTTTGTACGGGCAGAATTGAAGTAAATATATTTTCCATCGGGCGACCAAACCGGGTTAGCTTCTGTAACGCCCGTATTCGTAAGGTTACTGGTTTTGTTGTCTTTGATATGATGTATCAAAATATCCTGCTCAAAATTTCTGACTACGGTAAACAGTACATACTCTTCATTAGGAGAAAAACTGGGATCTGAATTCTGGAAGGCCCAGATTTCATCTTTCACTAATGTTTTACTTTCCAATGTTTTGAGATCGAGTAAGCGAACTTCATCACGCCCGCTCAGGTAAACAGCTTTGGTTTTGGTTTTACTGAACACAATGGAACGATTGTCTTTGGTATCTGTTGTAATTTGTTTTACGGCACTGCTGCCATCAGCCGCAACCGTAAACAGGTTCAGATAACCACCGGTTGTTTGGTTAAACAACAGTGTTTTGTTATCACTCATCCATTTTACTTCTCTGGCACGTTCTGCATTTTTTTTATTGATACGCTGAATGAATTTTCCTTCCACATCGCTCACAAAAATTTCGCCGCGCGAAGTAAAGGCCAGTTTTTTACCATCAGGAGATACATCAAAATTGGTGATATTGGCACGCACCTCATAATCCTTATCAGCTGGCAGTATGTTATTACGTAGTAAGGTGATCTCGAGCTTGTCTGCTTTTTTATTGGCCACATCATACATCCACAACTGGTAATCTTTTTCAAACACAATCTTGCCGCCATTCGCATTTACCATCGGCGTTTTTATGGAAGAGGTAAAACGGGTTAGTCCGGTTTTCTTTCCCTTATCCAAAGTATACAGATTGTATTCACCATTTACTTCATCAGAGATAAAATAAATATTACCAGATTTATCAATGGTAGTTCCAAAATCTTTTCCTTCCCAATCCGTATATTTTTTATACTGTTTAGTAGCGATATTATACGATTGAATATCTGGATTGAATGGTCCTTTGTAACGCTTACGTGCTACCTGGTTGCTGCTTTCCCAGGTATCGTTAAAAAATATTTCTCCGGTAGAAGGATGTTCAAACAAACCATGATCATATAAAAAATAATGATCACCAAACAGGCGTTGTGGTGTACCGCCAGTAATAGGTACGGTATATCCGGATGGTTGCCCATTACGTGAAGAAGTGAAATAAATTTTCTTACTATCCCAGCTCCAGCTGTTCACATCATCGGTGCCGCTGTGAAAAGTAAGTTGCTTAATATCTCCACCGGCCAAAGGCATTAGATATATATCGGCATTACCCATTTGTCTTCCGGTAAATGCAATCCATTTTCCGTCGGGCGAAATTTTAGCGTTGTTTTCATAACCCTGCATGGCAGTTAAGCGAGTGGCCTGGCCATTGGCAACTGCTGCTTTCCAGAGATCGCCTTCAAAACTGAAGACAACCGTTTGTGCATCGGGACTTAAACAGGGAGCCGATAAAAAATAGGCTTCCGAAGATTGTGCATGGGCATTTGCACAAAGCCAGCAACTTGCCAGCAGCAGTAGTTTTCTCATTCAGCAAAGTTTTGATTGTGCTGACAAGATAATAAACCCTGCGTGTAAAAAAAACTGAGATTATATGAGTGGTGGGAAGCTTCAAAAGCTTTTGGAAAGTATAGAAGCTTTTGGAAAGTTTTAAAACTTTCCAAAAGCTACACATGAGATCTATTGAAACAAGGCTTGCTTGCTACCCCTTCTGTCAATCACAAGTTTCTTGGCTTTAGGTGTAGGAACTCCCTGTTTTATAGCGCTTAAGTCTGCCACATGGTTGCTATCGGCCGACTTGAGGGTTTTGATTTCTGTTTGTAACAAACGGATATGCTTTTCCATCTGTTCTACTTTTGCTTTTAAAATTACATGGGCAGAATCATCGTGATTGCCGGAAGCAAAAGCGGTGGAACAAAATAAGATACCTGCAACCAATAAAAGTGTAGAGGATTTTTTCATATTGCGGATGTTTAGTTTAAGCATTGCAAAAGAAATCGTCAGAGATACGTCATTTCGAACGAGGAGGAACGACGAGTGAGAAATCTGCTAATCGTGAGCAGATTTCTCACTTCGCTACGCTGCGTTCGAAATGACGGTTAGATGACGATGTTGATCATCTTCCCTTTTACAAAAATAAATTTCTTGAGCGGCTTGCCCTCCATCCATTTTTGTACGAGTTCGTTTGTCAATGCAATTTCCTGAACTTGCTCGGGATTGGCATCTAAAGCAATGTTAATATTGGTTCGTACTTTACCATTAATACTCACCGGATATTCTTTAGAAGATTCGATCACATATTTGGATTCAAATACAGGATAGGTAGCATCTAATACAGAACCGGTATTACCCAATGCTGCCCACAATTCTTCACTGATATGCGGGGCGTACGGTGTGAGCATAATGATAACGGATTCCAGTACTTCGCGCTTATGGCATTTCAGATCGGCCAGTTCGTTTACACAGATCATAAAAGCACTTACGGCAGTATTAAAACTGAATCGCTCGGTATCTTCTTCAATTTTTTTGATGGTGCGGTGTAATACTTTCAGTTCTTCGGCTGTGGCTTTTTCTTCTGTCCATACTTTGCCTTTCATCTCATCAAAAAACAAACGCCAGAATTTTTTTAGGAAGCGGTGAACACCTTCAATACCCTTGGTATCCCATGGTTTGCTCTGGTCTACAGGACCAAGGAACATTTCGTACATGCGGAAAGTATCGGCTCCGAATTTTTCAACTAGATCAGTTGGGTCTACCGTGTTATATTTTGACTTACTCATCTTTTCTACTTCTGAGCCACATGCATAAACAATTGGCTCATTAGTACCTTGATAAAATTCAGGGAAAGAAAGGTCATAGTTTTCTCCAATGAATACAGCTTTTTCGTTATCAGGAAACCTCCATTTTTTTCTGAACATTTCTAGGTTTAATTGATTCCCATCAACAATATTTACATCAACACGAGATTCGATAGATAAGTTATAAGTACACTGAATAATTTCATTTGGAAAACAAATACGAATGATATCACTGATTGCATCATTTAACTTTGCAATTTCATTTACATCGTCAAGAATAACTGAATCATAAATACTTTTGCTAATATAAATTGGCGGGATATCCGAGAGTCCAATTGGAAATGTAGCTTCATCATACATATCGACTGAAATCCTATACACAAACCTCGAACTCCCCTGTATCATCCCCTGATTCAATAATTTTCTAAACGGTTCATCAAAACCAATATGGCCGAGGTCGTAGAGGGCTTTGGTCCACATGCGGCTGTACAATAAATGGCCTACGGCATGTTCGGTTCCGCCAATGTAAAGGTCTACCTGGTTCCAGTAATCGCTCACTTTTCTGTCACAGAAAGTTTCGTTGTTATGGGGGTCCATGTAGCGGAGAAAATACCAGCTGCTGCCGGCGTAACCGGGCATGGTATTGGTTTCCCTCACCCCTGGCCCCTCTCCACTTCGTGGAGAAGGGAAGGTATTTACATTTGCCCAGTCGCGTAGATTGGCTAGTGGGCCTTCGCCTTCGGGGCCGGGGCTGTAGCTTTCTACTTCGGGTAAACGGAGTGGTAATTCTTTTTCATCGAGTGGATAGGCAATACCATCTTTCCAGATGATGGGAAAAGGTTCGCCCCAATAACGCTGGCGACTAAAAGCCGCATCGCGCATTTTGTAGTTTACTTTCTTTTTACCAATGCCCATTTCTTCCAGCTTTGCATTTACTATGGCAATGGCATCGCGCATAATTACGCCGTTCAGAAATTCACTGTTCTCAAGCTTCGCATCTTTGGTGGGGTTGGCATCTATACCATTATAGTGTTCGCCAATGATATTGGTAATGGGTATGTTAAAGTGTTTGGCAAATTTATGATCACGCTCATCGCCACAAGGCACACCCATAATGGCACCGGTACCATAACCTGCCAATACATATTCAGAAATCCAGATAGGAATTTGTTTTCCGTTAAACGGATTTACCGCATACGCACCGGTAAAACAACCACTGATCTTTTTCTCGGCCTGTCGTTCACGATCACTGCGGCTTTTTACATAGGTAATGTATGCTTCTACATCCTGCTGTTGCTCGGCAGTAGTAATGGTGGCAATCAATTCATGTTCGGGGGCAATGACCATAAAGTCTACGCCGAAGATGGTATCGGGGCGGGTGGTGTAAACGGTGAGACCATGGTCCATGGTCGATGGTCCATGGACAACTGTAAAAGAAATTTCTGCTCCGTAAGATTTTCCGATCCAGTTGGTCTGCATTTCCTGCATGGCTTCGGAGAATTCGATGGTTTTGAGTCCGTCGAGTAAACGGTCGGCATACTCAGTGATGCGCAAATACCATTGGCGTAATTTCTTTTTTACAACGGGATGGCCACCACGTTCGCTAACCCCATTCACTACTTCATCATTTGCCAAAACGGTACCCAATGCTTCGCACCAGTTTACTTCGCCATAGCCACAAAAAGCCAGGCGGTAATGCATGAGAATATCCTGCTGTTGTTTTTCTGTATAGGCTATCCATTCTGCTGAAGAAAATATAATGGAAGCATCCCCCGGACATTCATGTGCCGCATTGCCATTCTTCTCAAACTCACTAACCAACAGCGTTATGCTTTCAGCCTTCTGCGTTGAGCGATTATAAAAGCTTTTAAAGAGTTGCAGAAAAATCCACTGTGTCCATTTATAATACTCGGGTTCGCAGGTGCGTACTTCGCGGTCCCAGTCGTAACAGAAACCAATATTATCCAGCTGCTTTCTGAAATTATCAATGTTCTGCGCCGTGCTTTTAGCAGGATGCACACCGTGCTCTATGGCATACTGTTCTGCAGGCAACCCAAAAGCATCATAACCCATGGGATGTAATACATTAAAGCCTTTAAGCCTTTTGTAACGGCTGTAAATATCCGAAGCGATATAACCCAGCGGATGGCCTACATGCAAGCCTGCACCACTAGGATAAGGGAACATATCCAGTACATAGCATTTGGGCTTACTGAAATCGTTCTTTACTTTATACGCACCGTTCTCTTTCCACTGGCGCTGCCATTCTTTTTCTATTTTCCTGAAATTGTATTCCATACCGTTTAACCTTGGCCCAAAGAGGGATTTATAATTGATAAATGTTCAAATTAATATCGAACCTGCCTGTCGGCAGACAGGTATCGAACAAGGAATATCGAATGTTGAAGTAAAAAAAATCTTCATCCGATAAACAGTACTTATCATTCAATATTGCCTGCTCCTCTTATTCATAACAAACCAGCTTTGAAAGAGATGAGAAGTACCTGAGACGAGGAAAATATTTTGAAATGGGGAATTTTGGAATGGTGCGTGGTATATCTAATTTCAAAATTTCCCAATTGCAAAATTTCCCAATTCAGCAATCCTAACAGTTCTTTAACCCATTTCCAGCGGGAATGCGCTATTTTTCATTTGCAAAATGATCGTTAGCATGGCTGCAAATGTAAGTGTTTAGGCTTCAAAAGCGTACATTTGCCCTAGTTCAGCACTCTCCATAAGGAAGAGATGGAAGATTTTTTTAAACCTTTTTTGAGTATGGCAAATATTGGCAAATCATCGATGAAACGGAGCAAGCCCAATTACATTTATAGTGTGGTGGGTGTGGCACTGGTTTTACTGATAATGGGTATTATGGGCTGGTTTTTTCTGAACATCAGTTCGGTGGGTAATGCATTTAAGGAAGATATCCGTATCAGTGCCTACCTGCGTACCCTGAATAAGGATACCATTGGACAAATACAGCAATACATTGCCGGACAGCCCTTTGCCAAAAACGTTACTTACATTGATAAAACTTCTGCCAAACAGATCTGGAACAAAGAGAACAATGAAGACTGGGCGACGATTCTAGATGTAAACCCCTTGCCAGAAAGTATTGATTTTTATGCCAAGGCCGAATATGTGAACAGCGACAGTCTGAATAAAATATCCGCTAACCTGATGGCAGCCTATGGCGACCAGATCACCGACCTGCAATACCCCAAAAGCCTGGTGAGCAGTTTAAATGAACGTGCTTCTAAAATTGGGCTGATTTTTTTGGTAGTGGCCATTATTTTATGCCTAATTGTAACCTTTAGTATTGATAATACCATACGACTGGCCATGTTCAGTAACCGCTTTTTAATTAAGACCATGCAAATGGTAGGTGCCACCAGGGGGTTTATTGCGAAGCCTTTGAACATCAGGGCAGTTATTAACGGGCTTATCAGTTCAGGCATTGCCATTGTGATATTGTTTAGCGTGATCAGCTGGGCCGAAAGCCAGTTTCCACAACTAAAAACCATACGTGATGTAAAACTTACCCTGATTTTATTCGGAGGTTTGATTGTACTTGGTGTAGGCATTTCTGTATATAGTACACACAGAAGTGTTTTGAAATATTTAAAAATGAAACTAGACGACCTGTATTAAGAGTTAAGAGTAAAAAAACTACAGACCACAAACTACAGACTACAGACATTAAAAAAACCTATCTTAGACCTTATAAAAAATATCAAATGAGCGAGCAAAAACAAAACGTGAATTCTGCTTTATTTACCAAAGACAATTATACCTGGATGATGATAGGTGCAGTAATCATGTTACTTGGCCTTTTTTTAATGAGTGGCGGTAAAAGTGCCGACCCAAATGTGTTTGACACCAAAGAAGTATACAGCACCACCCGCATCACCATTGCACCCATACTGATTGTATTGGGACTGCTGGTTGAAGTGTATGCGATTTTTAAGAAACCGAAAACAGCGTAGAGACAGGTTGTACTTGTAATAATAATTCAAGGAAAGCGATATTGTATATCGCTTTTTTTATTGTTCAGACGATTGAATATCGAATATCGAACAAGGAATGTCGAATGTAGAAGTGTTATTCTTTACTTCGACATTCCTTGTTCAGCGTTCGATATTCGATATTCCCTCCTATTACAGGATAGGTAATTTCCAATCTTTCCTATTATCTTTATCCATCCCCCGTAATAATTTGGTGGGTCAAACTAACGACCATGACGATTTTTGAGACCATTGTAATTGCTGTTGTTGAAGGATTAACAGAGTTTCTACCCATTTCTTCTACCGGGCACATGATCATTGCCAGTTCTATTTTGCATATTTCTGCCGATCCATTTACTAAATTATTTGAAGTAGCTATACAGTTCGGTGCCATTCTTTCTGTAGTAGTATTGTATTGGAAAAAATTCTTTCCACTCAACAAATTCAATTTTTACCTGAAACTGATTATCGCTGTCATTCCAGCGCTGGCTCTGGGCGCTATCTTTTCTAACAAAATAGATGCTTTACTCGAGAGCCCTTTAACCGTTTCTATTACCATGCTGGTGGGTGGGTTTATTCTTTTATTCATTGATAAACTATTTAAACAACCTACCGTAGAAAAAGAAGAGAACATCAATTTATCAAAAGCTTTTATGATTGGTCTCTGGCAGTGCCTTGCCATGATACCCGGAACCAGCCGCAGTGCTGCCAGTATTATTGGGGGCATGCAACAAAAACTAACGCGCAACCTTGCTGCAGAATTTTCTTTCTTTCTGGCAGTGCCCACCATGGCAGCGGCAACAGGTTATAAGTTATTAAAAGCCTATAAAGAAAATCCCGAGCTCCTAACCAATACCGATAACCTGATTGCGCTGGCATTGGGTAATGTGGTTGCTTTTATCGTGGCCATGATCGCTATTAAATTCTTTATTGGCTTTTTACAGAAACATGGATTCAAATTCTTTGGATGGTATAGGGTGATTGTAGGTGCGGTGTTGCTGGTGCTTGTGCTGACAGGGTATTTGAAGTAATTAATAATTAGTAATTAAAAATTAATAATTGCTTTAGGTTGGCTTCGAATTGCAGAGAGGAATATAAGTAGGAATTGGCAGAGGCTTATTGAGTAAAATTTTATCGCAAAGACTCGAGGGCACAAGGATACGCGAAGTCTTTACATTCATTTCTTAGCGACCCCTTGCGTCCTTGCGCCTTAGCGGTTAATTGATAGCTAATGCAGAATGCACAAACGTACAAGGATTCTCTGCCCGCAAATAATAAGTTGTGCTGATATCGGAATAATTGTTAATTTTTAATTACTAATTTTTAATTACCATGAAGACTGCACCCAAAAAAGTAATCACCGGCTGGGCCATGTACGACTGGGCCAACAGTGTATATAATCTGGTTATTACTTCTACTATTTTTCCTGCTTATTATGAAGCAGTAACCGGTGATGGGAATGATACCACTTCTAATGATACCGTTCATTTATTTGGAAGAGAGTTTGTGAATACTTCCTTATACAATTATGCATTGGGCATTGCTTTTTTGATTGTGGCTATTATGTCACCCCTGCTTTCTTCCATTGCAGATTACAAGGGTAACAAGAAAAAGTTTCTTTTCTTTTTCTGTACCATGGGCAGTATAGGCTGCAGTGCCATGTATTTCTTCGATAAGAATAACCTGGGATATGGATTATTATGTTTGATCATTGCCTGCATTGGTTTCTGGGGCAGCCTGGTATTTTACAATTCCTACCTGCCCGAAATTGCGGCACCGGAAGACCAGGACCGTGTAAGCGCCAAAGGGTTTGCCATGGGGTATACCGGAAGTGTGATTTTACAGATCATCTGCTTTGTCTTTTTATTAAAGCCGGAATTATTTGGAAAAGATGCGAATGGAGAAAATTTACTGTCTGTGGGCAAAGCTTCCCAAATATCATTTTTATTGGTAGGTGTTTGGTGGTGGGGCTTTGGTCAGTTTGCTTTAAGCCGTTTGCCCAAGGGAACACCCATTGCCAAAGACAATGACAGGGGAAGCATTTTTACCAATGGATACAAAGAGCTAAGCAAAGTATGGAAGCAGATAAAACACATGCCTGTACTTAAAAAATATTTAGGTGCCTTTTTCTTCTTTAATATGGGCGTACAAACCGTAATGCTTGCCGCTACTTTATATGGAAAAAGTGAACTGAATATTCCTACATCCAATCTCATTATTGCTATATTAATCATTCAGCTTGTAGCTATTCCTGGCGCTTACCTGATTGCCAAACTCTCTAATAAAATCGGCAATTTTAAAGCATTGATGGTTACGGTTTCTTTCTGGATTGTATTGTGTGTAATCGGGTATTTTTTACCGAGAGATGGTATTAATGAATTTTATGGCTTAGCCGTGTTGGTAGGGTTTGTAATGGGAGGTATTCAATCACTAAGCAGAAGCACCTATGCCAAACTGATGCCGGAAACCAAAGACACAACATCCTTTTTCAGCTTTTATGATGTAACAGAAAAGATCGCTATTGTAATTGGTATGTTCAGCTTTGGATACATTAATGAACTCAGCGGTTCACAAAGAAATTCGGTACTGGCATTGGTGGTTTTCTTTGTGATCGGGTTGATTTTGTTGGGCTTTGCTTTAAGAAGTCAAAACAAAGCATACTTAAAATAAAATCTCACATATTATTTTTTGAGCCGCAGATTCGCAGATTAATCTGCGAATCTGCGGCTTATTTTTATATCCTACCTTAGTGCCAACATTATAAAAAATGAAACTGTACACAATTAATACCGGCTATTTTAAATTAGATGGGGGTGCCATGTTTGGTGTAGTGCCAAAAAGTATCTGGAACAAATTAAATCCTGCCGATGAGAATAATATGTGTGCATGGGCTCTTCGCTGTTTATTAATTGAAGATGGCAAAAGACTGATATTGGTAGATACCGGTATGGGTAATAAACAGGACGCTAAATTTTTCGGACATTATTTTTTACATGGAAATGATACACTAGATGCCTCGCTATCCGCACATGGTTTTAGCCGCGCTGATATTACCGATGTATTTTTAACGCATCTGCATTTTGATCATTGTGGTGGAAGTATAATCAGAGATGGAGAAAAGCTGGCACCTGCATTTCCCAATGCCGTTTACTGGAGCAACGAAGATCACTGGCAATGGGCTACGGTACCCAACGACAGGGAGAAAGCCTCTTTTCTCAAAGAAAATATTTTACCCATAAAAGAAAGTGGCCAACTACAATTTATACCCATACCTGAAAAAGGCATGGCCGAAAATGGTTTATTGAGTAGCACTTCTTTTACAGAAAATATATCCATCCGTTTTGTGAATGGGCATACAGATAAAATGATGTTGCCGCAAATACAGTATAAAGGAAGAACGATTGTGTACATGGCAGACCTGCTTCCATCCATTGGTCATATCCCACTGCCCTATGTAATGGCCTATGATATGTTTCCTTTAACTACGCTGAAAGAGAAGAAAACTTTTTTACAGGAGGCTGCAGAAAACAATTACCTGCTCTACTACGAACACGATCCGGTAAACGAATGTTGCAGCCTTCAGATAACAGAAAAAGGCGTCCGGCATAAAGAATGTTTTACGCTTAATGAGCTATAGCACTACAGTGCTGTGGTTTTTCCTACAATAATTTTCCGTTATTACCACAGGTAAATTCCGTGTTTTTATTGGTTTTAAGTACCCCACTCTACACTAAATTGTGTTCTGGAATTGTTGTAAACAAAACCAAAATCCAATATCCCATGTCTAGAAACCAGATCGCATGCTGTCCGGGTTGTGGCGACTGCATACCCTTCAAAAAATTTGTGGAACTGAATAACTATTCGGTTACCAATTGCGGCAACTGCAATGCCCGCATTGAAATTTCCAACAGAACCGCCAACGCTATTATTGCTGCCATATCGGGAGTTGTTTCTGCAGCATCCGTAGTAATAGGGGCTTATATTGGTCAAACAAGCTATCAATCATTATTCGGTGGACTTGTTTCGGGGCTCTTTGTTGCGGCATGCATTATTATAGGTATCTGCATGTATGCTTACCGCCATTCGCAACTGAACAGGATACATCTTGAATAAGCATTTTTCCCATCTACGGGAAAAGAGATAAGAAGTTACTTAAAGCTGATCATAGAGCTGAGTGGATAACGAAGGTTTCTGTATTGCATCATATCTACTTTAACACTACCCACTACAATCGGGCTTTCAATTCGTAAGGGAATATGGTTGGCATCATCGCTTACCCATACTGTCATTTTTTCTCCACCTTCAAATAAAGTTCCTTTTACCAGCAGGGGTTTGAATTTGATCGCATTAAATTTTCCATACTTTGTTTTAATCACTTCCTTACCCAGGTATTTGATGTAGAGATTATACACTTCATTATCGAGAAACATGGTAAACGGAATCTTATCTTCTTTCTTGTACTTATTGAAATCAATATTCCTTGCATAGTATATAGAACTCAATACATCCTGTACGCAATTGGGCACTTTAAAAACCCCATCAGTAGTAACTGCTGTATTTGCCTGGTGATTAAAAGTAATGTTCTCATATTTTTTAAATCCGCCCTCATTAATATCTCTCACAAATTTTAATGGCTTCAGGGTAGCTGTATCAATGTAAGTTTCATACTTGTCTCGCACTTTAAAGATCCAGTCGTAACTGGGATTAGAACTACCTGAGCCCACTACATGATATACCTGCCGGTTATTCAACTGCGTTGGCGTAACTGTGAAATTTGCAGTACCGGCATTGATATAAATACCTACTACAGAATAGAATACATTAAAGGAGATACTTTCTCCCCCCTGAAACGCATAATTACGGATACTGCAGAAATCTTCACCAGTGGCAGTGGGCTGCCAACTGATGCTGAGTGCCAAACAAAAAAGTATGAAATATTTTTTCAAATCAGAACTCATTTATTTTTAAATAATCTAACCCCCAATATAAACAAGCTGCCAGCAATGGCCGGAATAATCAGGTTAATGATCCAGATACCTGCAGCTGTTGCAATGATGCCTATTGTGTTGGTACTTAACAAACCAAACAATTGCAAACTTAGTTTTCCCCTAAAACCCAGCTCGGCCAGTGCAATGGTTGGTACAATGGCCAATACCAAAAACATCACACAAATCAAGCTCGCTGCATCCAGCCAGGCAATATTTACTTCGAACACTTGTAGCAATAACACATATTGTACCACAAATACAACGAACCGGATGGAAGAAAGGAATAAAATTTTTGTTAATTCCTTCCAGTGAAAGTCTTCAAGCTTCTGTACAAAGAATTTATGCTTGGCAATAAACGGTATTTTTTCCAGCAATTGAATGAGCCATGACAAGCGGAAATACAAAAGGATAAATAATACAATGCCTACAGAAATGGTATAGATCAATCCGTCCAGCCAGAACACCGAAAGGCCCTCGAGGTGATGTGAATCATCCAGAATATACCATCGCAGATAAATCAATGCCAACACACCGGTAACAAAGGTTACGATGATCTGGCTCATACTTCCCACAACTGATAATACGATCCCGCGTAAACGGTTGCCTTCTTCCAGAAACAAGGCCCTTCCTGCAGATTCGCCTATACGGTTTAGTGTATTGAAGCCGAGTGCCTGACCCGAAAACACAGCCCTGAATGCTCTGCTAAAAGAAACTTCTTGAATGCCACTTACCAAAAATTGCCATTTAAGTGCCTCTATGCCCCAGTTTACAAACATGAGTAAGATAACCAGCAGCAGCTTGTTCAGCTGAGGTCCTGAAAAAGCGGATCGTATTAAATGCCAGGACTGCCGCACATCGCCCTGTTGCTGCACCTGACGGTATATAGAATACGAAAGCCACACAAATAGTATGGGGCCTACAAAATAGTTAAGGAATATTTTTAGTTTTCTATTCAGCTTTGGGCGTTTATGCATTGCAAAGAACGGGGATAGTGGGGAGATAGAAAAGCGTGAGACGTGAATCGTGAGACATGAATAACTGAAATACTTCAAAGTACACTACCAACTCACGATTCACGATTCACGCCCCACGATTCACCACAACGCCGTATTTTCACCCCTGAATGAAAAAAGCAGAGATCATATTGGGCATTGATCCGGGAACACAGCTCATGGGCTATGCCTTGCTTCGCATACAAAATAACCAGCCACAGGTATTGTTGATGGATGTGTTGAAACTGACCAAAGAGAAAGATATCTATGCGCGACTGGGTCTGATTCATAGTAAGGTGTGTGAACTCATTACCCTATACCAACCCTCTACGTTTGCCATTGAAGCTCCTTTTTTTGGAAAGAATGTGCAGAGTATGCTAAAACTGGGCAGGGCGCAAGGTGTGGCAATTGCCGCAGCCATGCAGGCGGATTTATTGGTTACAGAATATTCACCCAAAAAAGTAAAGCAATCCATCACCGGAAATGGCAATGCTGATAAAGACCAGGTATGGAAAATGCTACAGCGTGTTTTAAACATAGAAGAAAAACCCCAGTATTTTGATGCAACGGACGCATTAGCAGTAGCCTTATGCCATCATTACCAAACTTCTTCTGTTTTAGGTAAAGCAGTAAAGGGATTAAAGGGGTGGGATGAGTTTGTGGCGAAAAATCCAGAGAGAGTGAAGAAGTAATTAATAATTAAAAATTAGTAATTAAAAATTGGATGGATTTAGTACTCTTCTTACAAAAGATTTCCTGCTAATTCTCGAAGCAATCTTTCTTGTACTTCTTTCAACTCTTCTTTAGATAGTGTTAGTTTAGCACGGTTAAAATTAAGATCATCGGCGCTGTTGATGGGGATCAGGTGCAGATGTGCATGTGGCACTTCCAGGCCTACAACACTCATACCGCAGCGGTTACAGGGAAATGCTTTTTCAATGGCGTGTGCAATGGGCTTGGCAAACACGAGCATCTCGGAAAGATATGCATCGGGTACATCAAAGAATTTATCAACCTCAGTTTTAGGAACTACCAATACATGACCTTTTACCAATGGAAAAATATCCAGAAAAGCAAAGAATTTTTCATTCTCTGCAATTTTGTAAGAAGGAATTTCTCCGGCGATGATTTTTGAAAAGAGGGTCATGGGAATTGGGGAATTTTGGAATTGGGAAATTGTGGAATCTCGAATTATTTAGATAGAGAAAGCATCAGCCAATCTTTCACTCGTGAAAAAAAATCAATTTCAAAATTTCCCAATTGACCTTTCCAAAATCAAATAGTAATATCCTCCACCCTAAATTTCATCACTCCATTGGGTGCCTGAATTTCGGCAATTTCGCCTTTTACTTTTCCCATCAAACCCTTACCGATGGGTGAGCCCGCAGAAATTTTGCCCAGTTTCAGATCGGCTTCTTTTTCGCCCACAATTTGATAGGTCACGGTTTTTTTAGTGGCCATATTGGTAATGGTAACCTTGGTTAAAATGGTCACCTTGCTGGTATCAATTGAATTGGTATCTACAATTTTAGCATTGGCAATAGAACCTTCCAGTTGCTTAATCTTAGCTTCCAGCATACCCTGAGCCTCTTTGGCTGCATCGTATTCCGCATTTTCTTTTAAGTCGCCTTTTTCGCGGGCTTCGGCAATGGCGCGCGAAGAAGCGGGACGGTCGATGGCCTTCATTCTATGCAACTCTTCGCGCAACTTATCAAAGGTCTCCTGGGTTACATACATAGCATCGCTCATAATCAATCTGTTTAGAAGAGTCAAAAAAAATACAACGCCACATTTAACTGCAGCGTTGCATACTAACAAAAGTAAGCAAATCAGGCAAAAATTGGTTGAAATAGCCCGGTTTTTCTGCGCTAGAGGCCTTTTGAGCAATATTTTGACAGCATTAGGTCATGATTGGTATGCTTTTCTACTAAGAAAATCCTCGAAATTGATAAGAGACTATAAAAAGGAGACTTACAAGTTTAATTTATCCAGCAGTACTTTCGCCATTCGATAAAAAGCTTCTTCGCTATAGCCTGCAATATGTGGGGTAATAATTACATTGGGCTGTGCGAGTAACCAGTCAAGGTCGGCTTTTTCATCTGCAGTATAGGTTTCCAGTTTTTCATTTTCCAATACATCCAATGCGGCCGCTTTGATCTTTTTATTTTGCAGGGCGCGTATCAGTGCTTTGGTGTCAGTTACTTTTCCCCGGCAGGTATTCAGAAAATAGGGTTGCTGTTCTAATGATTCAAAAAACGCATCATTGGCCATGTAACGGGTGGTATCGGTTAAAGGCAAGTGAAGACTGATTACATCAGCATACCTGTATAATTGTTCCAGGGAAGCTTCGCGAACATAGTCTTTGGCAAACCCAGCCTTGAAAGCATCATAGGCCAAAACCGTTACATCAAAAGAAGAAAGGATTTTTGCAAACGCACTGCCTGTATTACCAAACCCAATGATACCAACGGTTTTACCGGTCAGTTCATCCCCACGGTTGGCATCGCGTATCCATTTACCTTCTTTAATTTCCTGGTTACTGCTGTGGATGCGGTTCATCAGGTTCAATAATAATCCCAATGCATGTTCTGCCACTGCATTTCGGTTTCCTTCGGGACTGCTAACACAGCGTATTCCTTTTGTTTCAGCATACACTACATCAATCAATTCCATACCACTACCCAAACGACCGATCCATTGTAATTGATGGGCTTTATCAAGTATGGGTTTATCAATTACCAAACGGGTGGTAACAAAAAGACCTGTTATCTCATCTATTATTTCATGTAGGCCTTCTTTAGTAAGGGTGGGTTCATGCAATACTTCATACCCTTTTGCTTCGAGTGTTTGCAAAAGGTAAGGGTGAACTTTGGATGTGATGAGGACTTTGGGTTTCATTTTTTGGCCACTGATTGCACTGAATTGCACTGATTAATTTTAACGCATGTGAAAAGTTAATTCAGCAAATTGTTCTATGGTTAACTGCTCGGCACGTTTATCAAATAAACTATTTTTTAAAAAATCATCTTCAAACAAACTCTTTAAAGAGTTGCGCAACATTTTTCTTCGCTGGTTAAAGGCTGCTTTAACTAACGTAAAAAGTTTCTTTTCAGTTTCAATAGGCAAGGTTTCTGTTTTTCTTCTCAAACGGATCATACCGCTTATTACTTTGGGTGGTGGCGTAAAGCTTTCGGGTGGCACATCAAACAAATACTCCACTTCATAAAACACCTGTACCAATACACTTAAAATACCAAACACTTTGCTACCCGGTTTGGATACAATCCGCTGTGCCACTTCTTTCTGAAACATTCCGATCATTACTGGTACCTGGTCTTTCCATTCCAGCATTTTAAACACAATCTGCGTAGAAATATTATAGGGAAAGTTGCCCACCAGTATAAAACTTCCCTCAAAAGGGGCTTCAATATCCAGAATACTTTTGTGAATGATTTTTCCCTGTATGGCGGGATATGTTTTTTCGAGATAGGTTACTTTCTCATCATCCAGTTCCACTGCTTTGAAATCTATGCCGGGTAAAGGCAACAGGTATTTGGTTAATGCACCACCGCCCGGACCTACTTCCACCAATTGTGTGAATGTATCTTCTTGTAATGCAGCAACAATCTTCTGACAGATCGATTCGTCTTTCAGAAAATGCTGACCCAATGATTTCTTTAAAGTGTATTGCATTGAGGCAAAATTAGGGCATTTATAGCCTGAGTGGGCAGTGGTGAGTGGCGAGTGATAACAAGAGAACGTCATTTCGACGAGGAACGAGGAGAAATCTTATTATCGAAGTAAATGAAAGATTTCTCCTAGTTCGTTCCTCACTCGTCGAAATGACGTAGAACACAAGATTCACACCTCACGTCTCACGTTTCCTCCCCTATTCTTCTTATTTTTACCACCTAAACGATTGACATGAGTAACGAACAGCAAAAACCGGTTATTGGATTTACGAGTGGTGATTTGAATGGAATTGGGATAGAACTGATCATCAAAACCTTATCTGACCACAGAGTTCTGGATTTTTGTACACCTGTTGTTTTTGCCAGTAACAAGAGCATCAATTTTTATCGCAAAGGATTACCTGAATACAACCTCAATTACGCCAATACCCGCGAACTAAACCGCCTGAATCCTAAACAGGTAAATGTGGTAAACTGCTGGGAAGAAGAAGTGGCTATTACTCCTGGACAACTAACAGAAATAGGTGGTAAATATGCACTGATCTCTTTACAACAAGCCACACAGGCTTTAAAAGATGGTCATATACAAGGTTTGGTTACTGCACCTATTCACAAGAAAAATATTCAGTCAGAAGCATTTAATTATAGCGGCCATACGCCTTACTTCAAAGCTATGTTTGGTGTACCCGATGTGGTGATGTTAATGACAGCTGAAAATATGCGTGTGGGATTGGTAACAGAACATGTGCCTGTTTCAGAAATCGCCAAACACATTACCCGCGAAAACATTGTTGGCAAATTAAAAATTATACACAACAGCCTGCAAAAAGATTTTGGCATAGATAAACCGCGCATTGCTGTTCTGGGATTGAACCCGCATGCGGGCGATGAAGGATTGATTGGCAATGAAGAAGAAACCATTATTAAACCCGCTATTAAAGAAGCCAAACATAATATGATGGTGTTTGGCCCTTATAGTGCCGATGCATTTTTTGCACGCGGACAGTTTGAGCGTTTTGATGCCGTATTAGCTATGTACCACGACCAGGGATTGATTCCTTTCAAATCACTCGCCGTTGGCGAAGGCACCAACTATACGGCTGGATTACCGGTGGTGAGAACCAGTCCTGACCATGGAACTGCTTTTGATATTGCTGGAAAAGACAAAGCCGATACCAGTTCCTTTCTCGGATCGATATTTGAATGTATTGAGATTATCAATAAGCGCAATGGCTATGCTGATATGCGCCGCAACCCGCTGAAAAAAATCAGTGCCCGTATGATTGCCAATGCAGTGGATGAACGGATAGAAGAGAATGAAGCATAACCTACACCAGCATGTACCATATTTCAAACGAACAACTTTCTGTAAGTATTGATGCCAGAGGTGCAGAACTTCAAAGCATTGTTCTTCAAACAACACAACAGGAATATCTCTGGAATGGCGATCCCACTTTTTGGGGAAAAAAGAGCCCGGTGTTATTTCCAATTGTGGGTGGATTAAAAAACAATAGTTACACATACAAAGGCCAAACCTATGCAATGGGCCGCCATGGTTTTGCACGCGAAAAAATATTTGAGGTAGATCAGCAAACAGATGAACAGATCCGCTTCAGTTTATATGCAGACGAAGAAACACAAAAAATATACCCCTTCGATTTTATTTTTTCTATTGTATATACACTCGCTCAAAACAGATTAACGGTAGCTTATGAAGTTACTAATACAGGAAAAGAACCGCTATATTTTTCTGTTGGAGCACATCCTGCGTTTGCCGTTCCTTTACTAAAGGGCAGTACTTTTACAGATCATTATTTGCAATTCAGTGAAAAAGAAACTACTGGCAAATGGCCACTTTCAGCAGAAGGGTTGATAGAAACCACTCCCGTTTCATTCTTTACAAATCAAGATCAACTTCCCTTAGAAAAAGAATTGTTTTTTGGAGATGCATTAGTGTATAAGGATCTCCGTTCAAACAGTATCTCTGTACTCAATCATTCCAATACACACGGTATTAAATTATCGTATACCGGTTTTCCTTATATGGGTATCTGGAGTGCAAAGAATGCAGATTTTGTTTGTATTGAACCCTGGTATGGTATTGCAGACAGTGTAGATGCTTCAGGAGATATCACTGAAAAAGAAGGAATTAACAAACTTGAACAAGGCGAACTGTTTACTCGCAGCTGGACTGTAGAAGTATTCTAAGAACAAGCATGATACCTGCCCCTTTTCTCTTCGTTTGGTAATTGTTATAATCCTTAGGATTATTTAAATACTGAATCGGCAATACCTTTATTGATCAGATAATTTGTATAGGTAATTTCTACCCGCCCTTTGCGATTCTTTATTTTTTCTGCTTCTGTTAATTGCTTTTCATCATCATCAAACTCGAGTGTAATACCCTTGGGTAATTTATAATCTTTTGTATTGAAAGCAAAAACTACTTTATCCGGTAATCCATACTGTGCAAATTTTCCGTAACTCATTTCAATTTCGTAAGTTCCATTTTCTTTGGTAGAGGTTACGGCTTTTTTCACCAACAGGCTGGCCTCATCAATATACATAGTGGTAAGTACAATATCACTGTTTTCATTTGCTGGAAGTAGTTTCACAATTTTGGTTTTGGTTCCACCCACCATCGCTTCTCCCGCCGCCAATGCAATAAAATCAGAAGTAGTTACCAATGAATTCATATTTACAGAAACACCCCCTTTTGGCAATAATGAAATACCGCCATCTTTTTTTAAACGAAATTTATTGGGCTTCTTAAAATATACTTTCACTTTACCTACCGGTGCTTTGATAAAAGCTACATCCGTTTTCATTTTACCATCTGCTTCATAATCATTCACCAGATCCAGCTTTGCTTTCACTTTCATGATCAAAGCTGTCATATCCTGCGAGAAAGAAAGTATGGAAAGATGTAATCCCAGTAGTAAACAAACTATTCTTTTCATGTATCATTATTTTTTGTCCATAGACCATAGTCCATGGACCATGGTCTATGGACTATGGTCTATGGACTATGGTCTATCACTTAACTTAAAACATCCTTTCTTCTAAATACCCATATCGAAGCTGCCACAAAGCCAATAATATGTACTACCAATACCAATGCAGATTTTACAATCCGTTGCGGGTTTTGTATACTACCCACAATGGCTTCATTGGCATCGTTTACTTTGATATCAAAAAATTCCTTCCATCCAATCATATGTGTGGTGAACAGAAAAGGTTTTATGGTATTGAAGACTGGAATACTAAGTGTACTAAGAATGGTAAAGAAAATAATCACGCTCATGGTTGCTACAATGGGACCGATGGAATTTTCTGCAAATAGAGAGAAAAGAAAACCCAGTGATGCTACGGTTGTCATGGCTAATGCAGCAAAACCAAATGCCCAAACATAACGCCAGAAAATATCATCTTTCTTAAGCAGCACAACGTATTGCGACTTCATCAGAAACAGATCGTCTGTTCCAAAAATAATCATGTTCATAAATAAGGCCATAACGGCTAGCCACACAAGTAACAGCAATGTGTATGCCACGGTGGCCACAAACTTTGCCAACAAAAAGCGGGTACGGCTAATGGGCTTGGTAAGCATAATACGCAGCGTACCCATATTGGCTTCGCCGGAGATCATATCTGCCGCCACCAGCGCAATTAATAACGGTACGTGTACCAGCAGAATTTGTAATACGATATAACATACCTGATAACCGTTCAGAATTTTTCCTTCAATGGTGATGGAGGAAGTAATATCACGCATCATAAAATCAACATAGGCATCTCCATCCAGTTTTAGTCCAAACTGAATAATACCAATAAGCCCTGTTATTGCCGCAAACGCAATATAGGTTCGGGGCCTGCGGAAAATTTTGAATAACTCAATTTGAATAAGTGTCCACATGTTGATTGCCCGAGGTTACTTGTAAAAAATAATCTTCCAGTGAATGACGCAGTTGTAAAGACAAAACCTGAATATCCATTTGCACCAGATCCCGGTGAAATTGGGAGATCAATTGTCTGTCGAGTTTTATGAGTATAGCTGAATCTCTTTGTGGCTGCAAATGTGCAGCCCATGCACTAAGTTGCAATTGTTGTAAAGCGAAAACATTGTCAAATGTTTCCAGCTCTACGATGGTTTGAGAAGGGTCGAACAACTCAGTGGCATTACCCTCGATAATTTTTTTGCCTTTGTCTATAATTAACACACGGGTAGCCACCTGCTCTATCTCACTTAACAAGTGTGAAGAAACGATGACTGTTTTTTTCAGATCTCGACTCAGGTGCAAAATTAAATTACGGATATCGGCGATTCCCTGCGGATCGAGACCATTGGTAGGTTCATCCAGTATAATCAATTTGGGATCATGCACCAAAGCAATGGCAATACCCAATCTTTGCTTCATGCCCTGTGAAAACGTTTTCACCGTATCTTTTGCACGATGGACCAATCCTACTTTATCCAGTTGATCCATAAGCAGGGTATCGGTAACTTTTACACCGCTTAAGCGGGCAAAAAGTTTTAGGTTTTCGTAGGCGGAGAGGTATTTGTAAACGTCCGGTTTTTCAATAACAGCACCCACCTGGCTTAAAATCTCATTACGGTTGGCGTGCAATTCCTTACCGAACAAATGAATCGTGCCACCAGTTGGCTTGATCAATGTAAGTAACATTCGGATGGTGGTACTTTTGCCTGCACCATTTTGTCCGAGAAAGCCATAAACATCCCCTTCATTTACAGAAAAAGACAAATCCTGAACGGCAGTAAGGCTATTAAATTTTTTGGTAAGGCTGGTTACAGTAACAATAGGTTGCATGTATCTCAATAACAGCAAAGGTACGTAAGAGGTTCACAAAAGAAAGGTGAAATGTTTGGGTGGGGGTGTAACGTCATTTCGAACAAAGCGAAGCGTAGTGAGAAATCTTACGAATGCATGTAATGGTAAAATCAGGAAGAGGTTGAGATTTCTCCTCGTTCCTCGTCGAAATGACGCTACTGACACACTAATTTTCTCACGTCTCACGATTCACGCCTCAGGATTGCCCTGCTTGCAAATATTGTTGGAGCGCTTTCACATAGGCATCAAAAGCCTCTATGCCGTGAGGGGTAATTTTACAGGTAGTTTGGGGGTAATTGTCTTTAAACTGTTTCACCACATCAATATATCCCGCCTCCTTTAACTTTTGCACCTGCACACTCAGGTTACCGGCAGTGGCATTGGTTTTTTCGCGGATAAACGTGAATTCCGCTTCCTTAACACCAATCAGGAGGCTCATCACCGCAAGGCGAAGCTGGGAATGCAATATGGGATCGAGTTCTTTAAACATTTGCCAATGCCTTTTTTTGGGCGAGGTATTTTGATCTAAGAATAATACCCGGAATAAGCCAGCAGCAAATGGCCGCAATACCACCCATCACCATATCATACTTAGAAGCAGTAAAACAAGAAATAATGAACAGGCTATACGCAATGATAGCCCCAAATAACATGGGCTTGAATTTTTTTACAATTGCAGTAACCAATGTGGGGAACGCATATAATAATATAAATAGTGAATAGATACTTGGAGCAAATGGACGGAGTTCCTGATCAGGCAAACGGTTATCAGTATAATGTTTGATCATTTGCCATCCTTCAGCGGCATTTAGTTTGATGGTAGCATCGGGTATGATATTCTGGTAAGCAACAATTCCGAAAATAGAGATGCCGTATACCAGCCATACTGCATTCAATGCATCATCTTCATATTTTACAACAACCTGACTTCTTTTTTCACGAATGCTAATGATGATCTGCGGGATAACAGCCGCCATCACAATCAGCCAGATATCAAAACCAATAGAAAAATTATATTCACGCTGTAGATAGGTAGTAAAAGAAGCAATTGCCACAACGGTTCCCCACAACAAAGAGCCTATACCTGTATCGTGGTAACTGCCCTTAGCCTTTTGAATCATACTGGTGATAATTTCAAGGCTCTCCTTTTCTGAGAACTGTTTTTCGTTTGCCATATTCCTATTTATTTTTTTGGTATTTCGCACGAAGCATATGTCCTGGAATAATATAACTGATCAAAACAGCCAAAGCGCCGATTAATAATTGGTCATCATAATTAAACCGAATGGAAACAACTGCCAATGCAAAATTAATCAGTCCGCCAATTACCAAAGGTTTAAAACGGATCAGGCTACCGGTTACAAAAGTACCAATGGCATACATGAGTATGTAATACGTAAAGGCCGTTTTCCACGATTCTCCGCTGAGTATATTCACTATCACCAAAACAAAAAAAGCCATTGCCACACCCATCCAAACATACTCCAGTGCTTCATCTACAAATGATTTTACCCGCTCTTTCTTTTTCTGCTTTGCACCATAGATCCAGGACACAATACCACCTACCGGCATCAGCCACCATACATAATAATGGTTAGGAGAATGGAAATATAATTTCAAGGTATAGCTGGCTAAACAACAACCAAAGACCAGCCATCCCCAGAACAAAAAATAAAAAGTACTGTCTGCAACGGCATCTTTGGTCTTATTGATCATGGTTCTGATCAGATCAAGACTTTCCTGTGGTGAAAATTCTTTTTCTTGTTCCATAATTTTGTTATCTAACATATAATAAGATAAGAGATTGATGATACATGGCTAAAGATAAATGAACATTTCACTTTCCGGCTAAAAATCAGTTGATTACTATTGACAGGCTGCTAACAATTTCTCCGCATCTTCTTTTCCCCATGATGGATGAAAGGTAGAAGCAGGCTGTGCCGTTTTATACAGTTCTACAGATTTTTCAAATAATTTTTTTGCTACCGCTTTACCTCCACCAAATGCTTCTGGTGTATTCATCAGGCTTTGTCCTTTCAGATAGTAACTTCTTGGGTTATTGGGATCTGCCTTGATGGCTTTATCAATTGCATTACTGGCCTGTGTACCATAACTCTGCCAGCGCGACATAGGATCAACCAGCATTTGCAAAGTAGCTGTCATTTGCCTAAGACAAAACAATTCAGAATTATTCGGCTCCAATGCTTCAGCTTTAGTAATAAGGTCATTGCTTTTTTCTGCTACTTTGTCCTTGTCTAGTTTAGGATTCATCCATGCAGTAACATAGTTGCTATAGGCGGCATAGTAATAAGGCAACCATTTGTCTTTTTCAGCTTCACCCACTCTTTCAAAGAAAGCAGATGCTGCCAGCATATCATCTACTGATTTGGCAGATTTAAATTGTTCCATACCACGTGCCATAGCACCTTCATACTTGGACTGTGCAGTTGCCATGATAGCAAAGAAGAGAGAAGTAATTACGAGTAAGTGTTTCATGATATTTTTTTTATGATTGAATGTATGTGCAGTCCATGGACCATAGACCATGGACCATGGACTGCTTTTAATTAATTAGAATTGTTCTTTAATTTTTCGTACTCTTTTTGCGTGTTGATTAATTTGTCTCCCTGGTATGCGTTAAAGTATTGCAGGGCTATTCCTAATCCCCAGCCCATGATTGACCAGATGGGCCAGAAATGTGTGCCCGGTCCTGAGGTTACAAACCAGATGGCGATTAAAAATGCATTTACAAATACATAAGTAATTAAGCTCCAGCGAAAGGAGGCTCTTGCTTTTGCCATTTGCCAGAGTTGATCGTCTTTTTGTTGTTCGGTTAGCATGGTTGAGTAGTTTATTTGTTTATTAGTTTATTGGTTTACTGGTTAATTAGTTATTATAGATTATTGTTGATGGCATCCTGTCTTCTGTCTACACCCCAGCTTAAGAACAATCCCAGAAAAATAAAGCGTGGGGCAGCGGGTGTAACGGCTTCTTTTTTCAAACCATCATGCGAATAGTTGTACCCAAATATTTGGTTTTGATTTAGCAGGTTAGTAACTGAGAAAACAAATACACCATATGCTTTACCCATAGAAGTGAGGTAGTTTAAACTGAAGCCAAGGTTATTATAACTGATAGTTTTACCCTGATCGGCGATATCATATTTAGTACCGTTTTTAATGAGGTTATAATAAGGTCTTCCGGTTGCATAAGTATAAGTGAAGTTGAACCCGGTATTGATGCTATTCACAAATTTTTTCATTACAAGAGAAGTTGTATGGTCAGCAGCGAAATTGGGTTGTAATTGGCCGGGATAATTCAAGTGATCACGTTTGGTATCGAGATAAGAATAACTGATCCAGTAATCCAATCCTTTGAGCGTTTTTTTATCTCTCCAAAACAATTCAATTCCTTTGGCATAACCACTTCCATCATTTGTATAAGCAGGATAGGTTTTAACAAGGTCATTGTATTTTTTATAAAAAGCTTCTACACGAAAAGTTTGCAAACTGGTATTCTTAATGTAGTTGATGATATAG
Organism: Sediminibacterium sp.; assembly: GCA_965283715.1. Lineage (GTDB taxonomy): Bacteria > Bacteroidota > Bacteroidia > Chitinophagales > Chitinophagaceae > Sediminibacterium. Next base: position 458,328 of record CBDIPL010000004.1, read on the forward strand.
TGTGTGGCTTTGGTATATCCAAAACGGGTGGTGGCATAGAGATAACTATTTTCTGGTTTTTGATAGAAGATTCCATATGCTATACTCATTTGACCACCCTCTCCTGTTTTATAAGCCAGTGATAACCGAGGTGCTATATTGGCTTTGTTGATTACAGAAGAATGCTCAAACCGAACACCTGCTTTGGCAGCAAGATCATTGGTGATATACAGGTCTGCTTCGCTGAACAAGGCTTTGTAATGATCGGGTAATAAACCTTTGTAAGTGTTATACAGACTTTTGTTATAACTGTACTGATATTCTCCTCCAAAACGGATGACACTAATACCACTTAATCTTTTATCAAACACTGCTTTTATCTGACTAAGATCAGAACGGGTGGTGAGGTTAAAGTTGGTACTGTCTATCCAAACCAAACCCGAAGTGGCAGGAAGGTTATTCTGGTTTTGTATTTGGTTTCCGATTTTATTATGGTCCGTGCTGTAACTCAGTCCCAGATTCATTTTCCAGCCATTGCCAATATTTTCTCTCAGGCTCAGGTTCTGGTACCAGTTGGTATTGTATAAATCGAAGGCATTTTTCAAAGTAGCATCTTCAATGTTTGGACGGCGTATGCCCAGTTGGCTTGTAGAAAAAGTAGTATAGTATTTTACAATACCACCTTTCTTTGTTTTAATACGAAAGTTGGCATCTGCTGCATGGTATTCAGGCATTTTAAAATAATCGGGAGTTTGCGGAACGAGTGCGAAATAGGCAGCCAAGTTGGTATAACTGTATTGCATGCCCCATGATGATTTTTTATCAGTGGATACTTTCTGCAAACCTGCACCCAGAAAAATCGGAGAGATAGATGCACTGGCTTCTGAACGATCAGGTACATCCACGCTTTCTAAAATCAGGGCAGAGGATAAAGCCTGACCGTATAAAGCAGAATAACCTCCGGTGCTGAATACGGTTCCTTTAAACAGGAATGGAGAAAATCTGCCGCGTTGTGCTATATCCGGTACACTGCTGAAAAAAGGGTTGTTCACCATGGTTCCATCAATGAATTGTTTGGTTTCATAACCGGCACCACCTCTTACAAAAAGTCCTTCCTGCTCGCCCACCTGCTGAGCACCTGGCAGGGTCTTTACAACCGCAGTAATATCTGCATTTGCACCTCCCGTGGTTACCACATCCAAAGAACTTAATACTGTAGCGGCCCTTTTCTTATCTCCGGCTTCAAAGCTGCCGGCGGTTACAGTTACGGCTTTTAACTCGCTGATTTCTTCTTTTAAAATAAAACTCATTTCTGCCATATCTGTACCCAGCGTTACAGTTTGTTCAGCAGCTTTATACCCAATATTAGTAACGATAATAACCTGACTACCTTTTTCAAAAGTTTTGAATGAAAAATGGCCGGTAGAATCACTAACCCCACCATCATACGAACCTTTTACTGCTATACTGGCTCCGGCAATAATACGACCACGGTTATCCTTTACGGTTCCGGTCAGTTTGGTTTGGGCTTGTGCCCAGCCTGCTGAAAGAATGATCATGAGCAGGATTGTTAGCTTTTTCATCTTTGGTTTGATTTGATAGAACAAACATAGAGTAGTTTATTTTATAAACCAAATTATTTAATAAATATTATTTGAGATTTCCCAAAAAGGGTGTTTTCACCCTTTTCTATTATAGAAAAAATGAATATTTTAGCTCAAACAATGGTGATGAAATATCCTATCGTATTGATTTTTAGCATGTTACCTTTCATTTTGATGGCTCAGGAATCAGCTCACCTACAGCTAAAAGGCACAAGATTGATGCGGCACATTGTTATTACAGATTCCATTGGAAGAACATTTACATTCGATTCTTCCTTTACAGAAGTATATACTGATGGTAAATTAATGTTGTATGATCTTACTTATACTTACGGATCGAGCTATGAAGATATTGAGCTGATTAAGGATGAAGTAAGACATCATTATTTCATTTTTGCAAAAGACAGTTTATATGGTTTCGACTTAGATGCTTATAAAACAAAAATCATACAAAAAAGACAAGTTGATTCTGTGATAAATAAAGAATGGAGCAGGAGCGATATGGAAAAGTATTATAAAGAATTAAATTTTCGACTTATTGCTTCACAGACTGATAGAAATGATTTACATGAGAGGTATCTGGTTACTTCAAAAAAAGATACCAGTTTGTCTGTAGGTACTTGCTTTTTTGATTACACGAAATATGTATCTGGCTCTTTTAATATGCCTTTACAATCGCTGGAAGAAAAAAAAGGAATGTATGTTAGTGGCATGCAAATGCTCACAGAAAGTTGTCTTGGAAAAGTTGACGTAAAATACAAACAGGAAGAAATTATCGGGATCAATGAGAATATCTTCCAGTTTTTTGCCAATTACCATAAGATAACTTTTCATGCTGAAAATTTTCATTAAAACAGAATTTACGAGAGCAATGATGATCATTCGTAATGAAAGCGACATTGAAGGATATGTAAGCGATCTTCCTTTAAGCGGTACACCAAGCGGTGTTCATCGGTAATTCTTCTGCTCCAATAACCGGCATAATTACCTTTTAATGGTTCCGGTTTTCCAATTCCTTTAAATGGGGAACGCAAACAATCTTTGATCAGCTCATTTATGCGTGACAGTACTTTCTTATCTGTATTTTGCCAATAGAGATAATCTTCCCAGGCATTGGTTTGCCATACTAATTCCATGTGCTTAGATTTCGACCAGTGGATGTGTGGAATGAATACCTGCTTCCATTTCCTGTATAGCCGCTTCTAAACGGTGGCGATTCGCAGCTGTGCTCATCAAGTGAAGAGTTTCCTGGATTGAATTATATTCTTCCAATCCCATTACCACTACATTCTTTCCTTTACTGCGTGAAACCACAACAATTTCCCCATCGTCATTTACCTTATTGAGACTTTGGGTTAGATTTTTTCTGAATTCTGTATAATTTAATACTTCCATAAAACACATTTTAAAGTACCTAATTAAGTACAATAATAAGTATTTAATTTTGTAAAACGAAAACAGCCCTGAAAATTCAGGGCTGTTTTGTATATCCGAATTGGTTACGGTCTTATTTATAAGAAGCCATCAATCCTTTTGCGAGTGTTACCATTTTAGCAATACTCTCATCATTCAATTGGCCTTTTTTAAACTCTGCCAGTACATCAGGTAATTTATTTTCCATATCGGTTAAGAAATGTGCTTCAAATTCTTTCACTTTTTTTACCGCTACTTCTTTCAGCAAACCTTGTGTACCCAGGTAAATAATGGCTACCTGCTTTTCTACAGACATAGGCGAGTATTGTGCCTGTTTCAACACTTCTACGTTACGGGCACCTTTGTCAATTACGTTTTTAGTAGCCGCATCCAGGTCTCCACCAAATTTAGAGAAGGCTTCCAGCTCACGGTAAAGGGCTTGATCCAATTTCAAAGTACCTGCTACTTTTTTCATGGATTTGATCTGCGCATTACCACCCACACGGCTTACAGAAATACCCACGTTAATGGCTGGACGGATACCTGCGTTAAACAAGTTACCTTCCAAAAAGATCTGACCATCTGTGATAGAGATCACGTTGGTAGGGATATAAGCAGATACATCACCCGCCTGTGTTTCAATGATAGGTAAAGCGGTCAGTGATCCACCACCTTTTACAAGATGCTTAATAGAAGCAGGAAGATCATTCATGTTTTTAGCTACCTCATCATTGGCAATTACTTTCGCAGCTCTTTCCAATAAACGACTATGCAGATAGAATACATCACCAGGATAAGCTTCACGTCCCGGAGGTCTTCTTAACAACAGAGAAACCTCGCGGTAAGCCACAGCCTGCTTAGACAAATCATCATAAATAATTAAAGCCGGACGTCCAGTATCACGGAAGAACTCTCCGATGGCCGCTCCTGCAAATGGTGCGTAGAACTGTAAAGGAGCAGGATCTGATGCAGAAGCACACACAATAGTTGTAAATGCCATAGCACCGTTATCATTCAATGTTTTCATTACACCGGCAACAGTAGATGCTTTTTGTCCGATAGCAACATATATACAGTATACAGGTTTTCCTGCATCGTAAAATTCTTTCTGGTTGATGATGGTATCAACACAAATAGCCGTTTTACCAGTCTGACGGTCACCAATTACCAACTCACGTTGTCCACGACCCACAGGAATCATCGCATCAATGGCTTTGATACCGGTTTGCAGTGGTTCTTTTACCGGCTCACGGTAAATAACACCTGGCGCTTTACGCTCCAATGGCATTTCGTATAATTCACCAGTTAAAGGACCTTTACCATCAATAGGCTCACCAAGTGTGTTGATCACACGGCCAACCACACCTTCGCCTACTTTAATAGAAGCGATCTGTCCGGTACGTTTTACTTTGGCACCTTCTTTAATATCTCCGCTTTCTCCCATCAATACCACACCCACATTGTCTTCTTCCAGATTAAGGGCAATGGCTTTTACACCACTTTCAAATTCTACCAGCTCACCACTGCGCACACCGTTAAGGCCATACACACGGGCAATACCATCACCCACCTGTAATACGGTACCCACTTCTTCAAGGTCAGCGGAAGCATTGAAATTGCTGAGCTGCTGTCGCAGTATCGCTGATATTTCGTCGGGTTTAATGTCTACCATGATCTATCTTCTTTTTAATGTTATCGTTAAATAGGTATCTGCTATCGCATATTCTGTACAAACAGATTCTGCGAGAATTGTTTTTTAATGTCTTTCAAATCGCGGAGAATGCTTGCATCCACCAGGTTGTTATTGTATTCAAGTACAAAACCACCGATCAACTTTTCATCAACTGCTGTTTCCAGTTCAATGGTTCCAATACCTTGTGCATTTTTTACTTTGCTTTCAATAGATTTTTTTACATCATCTCCAACAGGAACAGCCGTGGTTAATTTTACCCTGTGTATTCCTTTGATGGCATTGTACTGATCAATAAAAGCAAAAGCAATTTCAGGAAGATCGCTTTCACGTCCTTTTTTTACGAGCAAATTGTTAAAAGCAGCCGTTAGTTCACTCACTTTTCCATTGGTAACTGCTGTTACAATTGAATTCTTTTGATCGCTTTTAATAATAGGGCTTTTCAGCAGCGAAACAAATTCTTTGCTTGCTTTACAAACAGCCTGTAAATATTTCATATCCGCATACACTGCTTCCAGCTGGCCTCTTTCTGTTGCAAGGTCAACCAGGCTCTTTGCGTATCTGTCTGCTAAACGTGGATTGGGCATGTTATTAATTAGTAATTAAAAATTAATAATTAATAATTAAGTCTCAGCAATTCGTAAAAGGTTCCCAATTACTAATTACTAATTATTAATTATTAATTCAACTTTACTCCTTCTGCTAAATCGTTAATGTACTTTTCCTGCTCGCTTTTGTTGCTCAGTTCTCGGCGCAGAATTTTTTCACTTACTTCAATAACCAAGGCACCTACCTGATTTTTTACATCAGTTAATGCTGCATTTTTTTGCTGGGTAATGGCAGCCTGTGCATCGGCTACAATACGATCGTATTCAGCTTTTGCTTTGTCTTTAGCTTCACTGATCATTTTAACGGATTGTTCTTTCGCTTCTTTGATCATGATGCCACGTTCTTCGCGTGCTTGCGCCATCAGTGCTTCATTCTCATTTTTAAGCGCCGCCATTTCCAGTTTTACTTTCTCTGCAGTAGCAATGGCTTCTGCAATACTGGTTTCACGGTCTTTTAATCCTTTAAGGATAGCAGGCCATGCCATTTTCTTCAGAATAAAGAAAACGATAAGGAATGCAAGCAGCGTCCATATTAACAACCCCGGATCTGGTGTAAGTAATTTCATAAGTAGGTTCTCCTATGTTTCCCTTGCGGGATATTTTTCAATCAATTTGTATTGTAACTGTTCTTTCTTTTTGATAGAAAGAAAATATAACTGCACCCTCCGTCCTGTACTTCAGGTGCAGTTGTAAGTTTTGGGAATGGCTTATTTTAAAACCATTGCCAGGAAGCCTACGATGATTCCGAACAATGCGGCACCTTCTACAAGGGCAGCAGCCAGGATCATGTTAGCACGGATGTCGTTCATCGCTTCAGGCTGGCGTGCAATGCTTTCTACAGCACCTTTACCAATCTGACCGATACCTAAACCAGCACCGATAGCAGCTAAACCTGCACCGATTGCTCCACCAGCGTTAGCAGTACCATCCAGTAAAATTGTCATCAAACTCATGATCGTTGTATTTACAGTTAAAAAAAACGTTTTAATGATGTGCTGCTTCTTCGTGGTGTTCGCCTTCAAACGCTGCGCCGATAAATACCGCCGTGAGGTTGGTGAAGATGAATGCCTGTAAAAATGCTACCAGCACTTCTATCATATAAATGAACACCGTAAAACCAATGGCTACCGGTGTGGTACCCCAGCCAGCTACGCTGCTCATCTGACCGAATATAAAAATCAATGAAATTAAACAGATAATGATGATGTGGCCCGCTACCATGTTCGCAAACAAACGAATGATCAATGCGAAGGGCTTAATAAACACACCCAGAAATTCTACCAGTATCAAAATAGGTTTTACAAAACCAGGAACACCGGGAGGATTGAAGATATGACCCCAGAAATGTTTGTTGGTACTAAAGATAATTACCACAAAAGAGATCAAACCCAATACAACCGTAAACGCAATATTGCCTGTTACATTGGCCGTACCAGGTATTAGTCCGAAAATATTATTGATCAGAATAAAAAAGAAAGTAGTTAATAAGTACGGCAGGTATTTTTCCCATTTGTGGCCCAGATTGGGTTTGGCTACCTCATCGCGAACAAAAGTGATTACCGGCTCCAATAAATTTTGCTTGCCTTTAGGAGCAGTGGTAACACCCTCACCTCTTTTATAGGCGTTGGCAATAGAAACCATTAACCAGGTAAGAAAAGCCAGGGCGATCATCATCTGAACCACATTGCGGGTCAAGGAAAGATCATATACATGAATACCCTCTTCTACAACACCGGCTTCGTTTACGGCTACAATCTTTTCTTCTTCTATTTTATATCCATTGTGCGTAGCATGCCCATGCTCAAATTTAGAAGACATAAAAGCAGTAAGGCCTCTTTCTTTAGAGTACAGAATAATGGGCAAAGGCAGAGAAACATGGTGAATATTGCCTTCGCTATCGTGGTATTCGGTAAAATGGAATTCGTGGTTATCGAGAATATGGCCAAAAATGACTTCGGCGGCATTAAATCCTTCTTTTTTCTCTTCACCGGCGGCCGCATGGGCTTCTTCGGTACCCTCATGATTGGTAGAATCCTGGGCAAGCAAAGGAGTAGAAAAAACAATCGCAAAAAGGCTAAGACTCGCTACCAGCAATAATTTCACAGTTCTAAAGGCCATACCTGTTTCTAAATTTGCGGCAAAGATAGGGGTAAGGGGCTGAAAAGCATGAGTGAACAAGGATAAAATGGAGAAAAAATTATGAGCTTTATTTCTGGCTGTTTTCGCGTATTTCTTTAATCTTTTCCAGATGTAATACGTCCATTTGATCTTTAGGGCAGTTAACCGCTTTTTTGTTGGCAATCAGGTGGTTAATATGCAAAAAGGGAACCAAAACACCTTCAAGTTCCGCCTTGGCCGCCATCACATAACAGGTCTGAAATGATTCATTTTCAATACCTACCATTCCCGTCATGATATCCAGTTCTACGCCTGCAGCATAAAAACTGGTCCACCCCGGTACAAATTGCATTGTTTCAATAGAGACAAAATCTCCATATTCCAATTCTATAAAAGCTTTTCTGAGATTTTGGCGGTTTGCCAACGTGTCTTCAATCCACATATCCAGATCATCGGTGGCTCTATTATATCCATGAAATCGGGTAGCTAATCCGCCAACCATAATATATTTCACATCGTTAGCATTTAGGCTACGCCAAAAGCGTATTAACTCCTCATCAAGTACATCCATAAAGATAGATTACCGGGTATGTGTAATAACTGCCTTATCAAGCGTTGCATTTCTGCGGAGCATTTGGGTAAACAGCCGAAGCTTTTCGATATCCGGGCGAAAGATATCTTCACGAAGTTTTTCTTCTTCCGATTTAAATACAAAGCCATAATGAGGCGTTAGTTCCTCAACCACATTGACGGGCTCGATATTTGTTTTATGATTGGATTGCATACTACTAATTTTTTTACACCAACACAGCCTTCTTCTTATCAAACTGCATCTCATGCAATTTAGCATAAAATCCGCCCAAAGTCAATAGCTGTTCGTGTGTTCCCATTTCTTTAACCTCTCCTTTGTCCAGCACAATAATTTTGTTGGCTTTGCGGATGGTAGATAATCTGTGGGCGATTACAATGGAGGTTCTTCCGGAAATCAAAGCATCGGTTGCTTTTTCAATCAGCATTTCGCTTTCTGTGTCAATTGAGGAAGTGGCTTCATCTAATATTAAAATAGCAGGATCGTATAGCAATGCACGAATAAAAGATAATAACTGCCGCTGCCCCAGGCTTAGCGTGCTGCCTCTTTCCATCACATTGTAATCATACCCGCCAGGCAACTGCATAATAAATTCATCCACACCAATCATTTTTGCCGCAGTTATTACCTGTTCGCGTGAAATTTCGGGGTTGCGAAGTGTAATATTATCCATGATAGAGCCAGAAAATAGAAACACATCCTGCAGAACCACGCCAATCCCTTTGCGCAAAGTATCGAGGTTATATTGCTCAATGTTTACATCATCTATTTTAATCTCTCCTTTCTGAATATGGTATAAACGATTGAGTAAACTAATAACAGAAGTTTTACCACTTCCCGTATGCCCCACCAATGCCACAGTTTCGCCCGCCTTTACTTCGAAGTTGATATTTTTTAAAACATAATTGGGTTCTGCATAGGCAAAGGAAACGTTATCGAATACAATGCGGCCTTCCATCTTTTTCGGATTGTGGGCATCTGCTGCAGAAGGTGGTGTTACATCTTCATTATCCAGCACTTTGAAAACGCGTTCTGCCGCAATCATGCCCATTTGCAATACATTGAATTTATCGGCAATCACACGTAGTGGACGAAAGATTTGGTTCAGGTATAAAATAAACGCCACCAGTAATCCTGCATCCAGTGAGCGGTCGGCAATCCACCACACCAGTAAACCGGTGCTAATTGCTAACACCACTTCTACTACCGGAAAAAAAACAGAGTACGCAAAAATGGCATTGATATTGGCATTACGGTGTTCCGTATTAATTTTTTTGAATTTAGTAAACTCACGTTCTTCTGCCGCAAATGCTTGTACCACCTGCATTCCGGTAATATGTTCCTGCACAAATGCATTAAGTGCTGCTACTGCATTTCTTACACGGATAAAACTTTTATTCACACTCTCTTTAAAATAATACGTGGCGATAATCATCATCGGAAATGGCACCAAACTGATTAATGTTAAGCGCCAGTCTATCCAGAACATAGTTGCCAACGTAATGATAATCGTGAGCAAATCTGCAATGATGGGAATTAACCCATCCGAAAAAATATCGTTGATACTTTCAATATCATTAATGGTTCTTGTGGTAAGTGTGCCAATAGGCGTTTTATCAAACTGGCTAAGATTTAAACCAACTATTTTTTTGTACACTGCATTGCGCATGTCTTTTACAACGCTCTGCCCCATAGATGCCGTAATAAACGTAAACAGAAAACGAATGGTGGTTTCTACAAACAAAAAAACAACCTGAAAAATGCTGACTGCGATAATAAATTTAGTAGCATCAGACAAATCGGTTGTGAACAGTACTTTTTCGAGCCAGGCAGGTATATGAATATTTTTGCCGGTGGCCTTATCAATAGTTAATTGAATCAGGTAAGGACGTATGGGTGCAAAAACAGCCATCACCACCGCCAGTAAGAGACTGATATAAAAAAAAGATCGGTAAGGTTTCACAAAATGAAACACCCTGCCGAGCAGGGAAACATTGAATATTTTCTTCTTAGGCGTATCGCTCATGGTAGGGGGCAAAGGTAGGGTTAACAGCTATTAGCTGTTAGCCTTTAGCTATAAGCCAAGGCTATTAATTTATGAACGGTTAATTTCTTGAAAAAGCTAGGAGCTTGTGGCTTGTTGCTTACAGTTCTACCCAAGCTTATTTACTATATTCGCTACAGATATGGAGCAAGCACCGGAAAGTTTTGTGGAACCTGTTTTACCTAAATATAATCTCAATCCTGAACAGGAAAAAAATGAGATCATCAGGCATTATCGTGCCCTGTTGCGAAGCCTTCGGCCCAAACTGAAAAAGGGAGATAAGGAACTGGTGCGCACCGCTTTTGAAATGGCTGCCGATGCCCATAAGACGATGCGGAGAAAAAGTGGTGAGCCCTATATCATTCACCCGATTGCAGTGGCCATGATCTGTGTGGAAGAAATTGGATTGGGGGTTCGAAGCACCATTTGTGCTTTATTGCACGATACGGTAGAGGATACCGATATCAGCCTGGAAGATGTAGAACGCGAATTTGGAACTGAGATCTCAAAAATTGTGGATGGGTTGACCAAGATCTCCAGCGTTATTGATACCAATACGAGTCAGCAAGCTGAAAATTTTAAAAAGATCCTGTTAACACTTACCGATGATCCGCGTGTGATATTGATTAAACTGGCCGACCGTTTGCATAATATGCGAACGCTTGACAGTATGAAACGCGAGAAGCAATTGAAGATCGCCTCTGAAACAGTTTGGGTATATGCACCACTGGCCCACAGGATGGGATTATACAGCATTAAAACCGAACTTGAAGATTTGTCCATGAAATACATGGAGCCGGAAGCCTATCGGGATATTGCCAGAAAATTATCTGAAACAAAGCGCGAACGTACCCGTTATATCAATGAATTTATTCGCCCGATAAAAGAAAAACTGACGGCAGGTGGTTTTAATTTCGAAATGTATGGCCGCCCCAAAAGCATCCATTCTATCTGGAACAAAATCAAGAAAAAAGCAGTTGCCTTTGAAGAGGTGTACGATCTGTTTGCCATCCGCGTAATTCTCGATTCTACACCTGAAAAAGAAAAAGAAGATTGCTGGAAGGTATACTCCATGATTACAGATGAATATACCCCTTCGCCCGAACGCCTACGCGATTGGTTAAGCAATCCCAAAAACAATGGGTATGAAGCGTTGCACACAACGGTAATGGGACCGCAGGGTAAATGGGTAGAAGTACAGATTCGTACCAAACGGATGAACGAGATAGCCGAGAAAGGGTTGGCAGCACATTATAAATACAAGGAAGGCAGTAATGATGAAGACCGCTTTGATAAATGGTTTGGTCAGATCCGCGAGGTATTGAGTACACAGGATACGGATGGCGTTGATTTCTTGCAAGATTTTAAAACATCCTTTCTGGCAGAAGAAATTTATGTATACACTCCCAAGGGTGAAGTAAAAATGTTGCCCACCGGGAGTACCGCACTGGATTTTGCTTTTTCCATTCACTCTGCCATTGGTACCAAATGTATTGGTGCCAAAGTGCACCATAAGCTGGTGCCCATCAGCCATAAACTGCGTAGCGGCGACCAGGTAGAGATCATTACCAGTAATAAACAAAAGCCATCGGAAGACTGGCTGAATATGGTGGTTACTGCCAAAGCCAAAAGCAAGATCAAAGATGCGCTGCGCGAAGAAAAAAGAAAAATAGCGGAAGACGGTAAATACACTTTACAACGAAAACTGGAAGGCACTGGTGCCGCTTACAGCCAGTACAATATTGATGAACTGGTGCAGTTTTACAAACTGCCTTCTCCGCTGGACTTGCATTATAAAATTGCCACCAAAGCCATAGACCTACGCGAGTTAAAGGATTTTCAGGTGCTGGGCGATAAAATAGAAATTCCCAAACCCAAACCGGTAATTCAGGAAGTATCGGTAGAGCACGCACAATCCAAAAATGTAAACCGCAAAGATTCTGAACTAATCATTTTTGGAGAAAGCAGCGATAAGATCATGTATTCACTGGGCAAATGTTGCCACCCCATTCCCGGGGATGATGTGTTTGGTTTTGTAAGTACCGGTAAGGGCCTCATCATTCACAGAACCAATTGCCCCAATGCAGCGCAGCTGTTGGCTAATTACGGGCACAGGGTAGTAAAAACCAAATGGGCCAAGAATAAAGAGATTTCTTTCCTAACGGGATTGAAAATTATTGGGCTGGACGATGTGGGTGTCATTAACAAAATTACCAATGTGATCAGTGGCGATCTTAGGATCAATATTGCCGGCCTCACCATCGAATCGCGCGAGGGTTTGTTTGAGGGAACCATTAAGGTGTTTGTGCACGATAAAGAAGAACTGGAAGAACTGGTGGTCCGCCTGAAATCGCTCAACGGAATACAAACAGTTGATCGTTTTGATATGGAAAATATTTCCTGACCCATTTTACACACATACTGTACAAATCTCCAATAATTAATTTTATGTTATTAGGTTTTACTGATAGCCTTCTCTTATTTTTGCCCCGATTCAAAATCAAATTATGGTTGACGTTATTTTAGGATTACAATGGGGCGACGAAGGAAAAGGAAAAATTGTAGATTACTTCGCACCCAATTATGATATTGTTGCCCGTTTTCAGGGCGGCCCTAATGCAGGGCATACCTTGTATGTAGAGGGAAAGAAAATGGTGCTGCACCAGATCCCATCGGGCATTTTTCACCAGAACAAAATCAACATCATCGGTAACGGTGTGGTGCTGGATCCCATCACTTTGAAAAAAGAATGTGAAGCAGTTGCAGCACATGGTGTGGATGTAAAAAAGAACCTGTTCATTTCTGAAAGAACCAATATCATTATCCCAACACACAGGGCTTTGGATAAGGCTTCTGAAATGTCAAAAGGAGAAAGCAAGATTGGTTCTACTTTAAAAGGCATTGGTCCTGCGTACATGGATAAAACCGGCCGTAATGCTTTGCGTGTGGGCGATATACTGCACCCGAACTTTATGACGCAGTACAAAGAACTTCGTGCAAAACACCAGGTATTGCTAAATAATTTTCATTTCAATGAAGACATTACCGCATGGGAAACAGAATTTTTTGAAGCACTCGAGTTTCTGAAAACCCTGAATGTGATCAATTGCGAATATTTCATTAATGACCAGATCAGCAAGGGCAAAAAAGTATTGGCCGAAGGTGCACAGGGGAGCATGCTGGATATTGATTTCGGAACCTTTCCTTTTGTCACTTCTTCCAACACCATTTCTGCGGGTGTTTGTACTGGTTTAGGTGTATCTCCCAAACAGATCAATGAAGTAATGGGCGTTACCAAAGCTTATTGCACGCGTGTAGGCAGCGGCCCCTTCCCAAGCGAACTGGAAGATGCTACCGGAGAAGAACTGAGAAGAATAGGCAGCGAGTTTGGTGCTACAACCGGCCGTCCGCGCCGTTGCGGCTGGATTGATTTAGTGGCCCTTCGCTATGCCTGCATGATTAACGGTGTAACGCAGGTAATCATGACCAAAGCAGATGTACTGGATGCTTTTGCAGAATTACAGGTATGTACCGCTTACAGCATTAATGGAAAAGAAACCAAAGAAGTTCCTTTTCAAATGTCGGGCGTACAAATTGATCCGGTACTGAAAAGTTTCCCGGGTTGGAACCTGGATACTACTCAAATTAAAGAAGCCGCATTACTTCCCGAAACAATGGGTAATTATATTAACTTTATTAACAGCTATATTGGTGCTCCGGTAAAGTTTGTATCCAATGGCCCCGGGCGCGACCAGATAGTGCATGTGTAAGCGTTAATTGGCATTTGATTTGTGATAGAAAAATTTTTTTGGTTAATAATAAATTGCGTTGAAATTTTACGCAATCAATCTTATAAGGAATATGGCAGCGAAATCTGATAAGGATTCCAAATCCACACCAAAAAGTGCAGCGGCTAAAAACACCGAAGCAAAACCTTCCTCTAAAAGCAAAAAGCAATTAGAAGAAGAGGATGATGATTTAGAAGACGATGAAGAGGATAGCAAACCCCTCAAAAAAACCGCAACTAAATCAGCCGGAAAGAAAGCTTCATCAGATGATGATGACGAAGATGAAGCGTCTGAGGATGTGGATGACGATTGGGAAAAACCCGAAGAAGAAGATGAATGGGATCCTGATTTTGATGAGTTTGATATCCCTAAAAGCAAAGGAAAGAAAGCCATTGGCGGCCCTAAGAAAAAGGGCGAAGAAGATGATGATTTTAAGATAGACGAAGACTTTAAAGAATTCGATCTGTTCAACGATAAAAGTGGTGGATTTGATGATGATGAAGATGATGATTTTTAATCATCGGCCCCTTCTACAGTGAAAAGAACAACAGCTTCCTTCGAAATTCAAAATATTGATGTCGTAAAACAACAAATGTTGAACTGGGTAAACCAATTCAACATTTGTTGTTTTCTGGATAACCATCAATACCATTCTACGCATCAAACAATAGAATGTTTGGCAGGCGCCGGTGCTGTTCAGGTATTTCATCCAACAGAAAATATACTTACAGAATTACAGGCGTTTACAGAAGCGCATTCAGATTGGCTTTTTGGTCATATCAGCTACGATCTGAAAAATGCTATCGAACCTTTGCATTCAAACCATCCAGATCATATAAGCTTTCCGGATCTGCTGTTTTTTCAGCCAGAAACGGTTTTACAGTTAACGAATAATCTGCTCACGATCTCTTCACTTACACAAGACCCTTCTGTTGTTTACGAGGAGATTAGCCATGGACCATCGACCATAGACCATAGACCATGGACAATACACATACAACCGCGTATTCACAAAGAAGAATACATCCACATCATCAACTCGCTCCGCAAACACATACAACGTGGCGATTGTTATGAGATTAATTTTTGTCAGGAATTTTATGCCACTGGTGTTACAGTAGAGGCGCTTTCTTTATACAAACAGCTAACTGATATTTCGCCCAATCCATTTTCGTGTTATTATAAACTGGAAGACAAACATATTCTGTGTGCCAGCCCCGAACGGTACCTGCAGAAAAAAGGAAACCGGATTCTTTCGCAACCCATCAAAGGAACTTTTAAAAGAAACCTGCAGAATGCCGAAGCGGATGAAATTTTGAAACAACAATTACAGCAAAGCGAAAAAGACAAGAGTGAAAATGTAATGGTGGTAGATCTTGTTAGAAATGATCTAAGCAAAATTTGCAAAGAAGGAACGGTTGCGGTAGATGAGTTGTTTGGAGTATACAGCTTTCCGCAGGTACACCAGATGATTTCAACTGTTTCAGGAGAATTGAAAAACGATGTGGATATAACTGATATCCTGAAAGCCAGTTTTCCTATGGGTAGTATGACAGGTGCTCCCAAGCGAAGGGTGATGGAACTGATAGAACAATATGAAAAAACAAAAAGGGGAATGTATTCAGGTGCAGTGGGATACATTAGTCCGGAGAAAGATTTTGATTTTAATGTAGTCATCAGAAGCATCCTCTACAATGCTACTAACCAATATCTTTCTTACCAGGTAGGCGGCGGTATTACTTTTTACAGTGATGCAGAAAAAGAATATGCTGAATGCCTGTTGAAGGCAGAAGCGATTAAACAGGTATTAGAGGGATAATCAAAAATCAGATTCAAAATTTATTTCGAAGAAACCACCGACCCCTCAAGTAATGCCCTTACCGATTCCATCAGCAGGCTATTTTTTCTGGCTTCAAAAACGGCCATACTTTCTTTCTGTAATCGCATCGGATATTTTTTCCCTTCCGAGAGCGTTTTGTCAAAACCGGGATTCCATTTATTAAATCGAACAATGTCCAAAGACAGTGCCGTACATACTATTACAGAATTATATCTGCCACTAATTTCAAGAACAGATGTATTAGCCATTTCATCCTCACTCAATACCACTTCCTGCGGCTTGGCCGAAAGTGCCCTCTGTGTAAGGGTTTCATTGGCGGTCATGGTTGTCCAGCCACCACTGCCCTCAAATACATAGTGGGTACCAATGAATTTTTTTACATGGTTTCGCGTCTCTTCCGGCAAATAATATTGGAGGTCCCAAAAATCTCTGCTGCCGGCTTTTCGTATAGACTGCCTTACCCTGCCTGATCCGCCATTGTAAGCGGCTACTACCAGCAACCAGTCGCCAAATTCTTTATACAATTCTTTCATGAGTTTGGCAGCTGCATGGGTGCTCTTGTAATAATCCATGCGCTCATCGGAGCCAGTTGTTCTAAGGCCAAGCCTTTTGGCTTCATAAGGCATCAGCTGCCATGGTCCCACAGCACCGGCCCATGAAACCAAGCCTGAACTCAGGTGGCTCTCGATCACGCTCAGGTATTTCATTTCTTTGGGTATACCATACAGGGTTAAAACATTATCGTACAAATCAAAATAAGGCTTGCCCCATGATTTCATTTTATCCAGTTCTCTTCCCTGCTTGCGGATGTATTCCTGCACAAACGATACCCCTCTCGGGTTTAGTTGCGCAGCATAAGGCTTGGATGCATCGAAAGTATTGTTACTAAACAGACTTTTGAACCCGCTTTTATCAGAGATAGTAGAATCTGTATACCTGTCTTTTGTAAGTGGTTTTTCTACAAAAGACATGGTTCCCAGACTACCTGCTATAAAAGCAAAACCCACCAGGGTAATCTTGGTGATAGAAATATGACTATTGATATGTATACCAAACCACTGCATTCAGTTGCGTTACTTTATGAAATATTAAAAAATCCGTCAATTAGGATGTTTTATTCCCGATAATCAACCTACCCGGGGATAGCGGTAAGCTGCCGGGAGAGGCTCAGCAAAGATACCTCATCAAAATGAGAAGTCATAACCTGCAAGCCAAAGGGCAGGCCATTAGGGTGTTTGAACAGAGGAAGCGAAATACCGGGTATACCCACAAGGTTGGCAAATACGGTATAGATATCTGCCAGAAACATTTCAACAGGATCGTTATTGTTCTCTCCAATCTTAAAAGCTGTTGAAGGAACTGTAGGAGAAATGATTGCATCATACGAGGCGAAAATTTCCTTGGTTTTATGGCTCAGTATTTGCCTAACCTGCTGAGCTTTAGTAAAGTAAGCATCAAAATATCCTGCACTCAATACAAATGTGCCCAGCATAATTCTGCGCTGTACTTCTTTACCAAAACCTTTGCTGCGCGATGCTTTGTATAACTCGGTCAGGTCGCCATCTTTTACCTCTGCACGGAACCCGAATTTTACCCCATCAAAGCGGGAAAGATTACTGGATGCTTCTGCGGTGGTTAAAACATAGTATGTTGGAACAACATATTCAAGTAGCTTGAAATCAACAGGTTCAACAGTATGGCCCAAACCTGTTAATTTTTTGATAAACGACTCAATTGTGGCGCGGATAACTGGGTCAAGGCCGGGGTGTTCCAGTGTTTCTTTAAAATATGCAATCCGGAACTTTTTTTCCGGTTCATCCAGCAAAGTGGAATAGGGAGGTACCGCTTTGGAAGAAACCGTACTATCAAAATCATCTTCTCCCGAAATTACTTCCAATACACTTGCCACATCCTCAACCGTATTGGCAATTATGCCGATCTGGTCAAACGATGAAGCATAGGCAATTAGCCCATACCGGGAAATTCTACCATAAGTCGGTTTCATGCCAACCACTCCACAAAAATCTGCGGGCTGCCTTACTGAACCGCCGGTATCGCTTCCAAGACTAACCATACACAAGCCTGCCTGAACGCTTACCGCAGAACCACCGGATGATCCACCCGGTACGCGTGTTTCATCTATCGCATTTTTCACAGCACCAAATGCAGAGTTTTCATTGGCGCTGCCCATGGCAAATTCATCGCAGTTCTGGCGACCAATAATGATGGCCCCTTCTGCCAATAATTTATCTACAGCAGTAGCGTTATAAACAGCAGTAAAATTATTCAGAATATTTGATGCGGCGGATAGATGATGTCCTTTGTAACTGATCACATCTTTTAAACCAACTACTACACCATGCAGTTTTGAAATCGGAGCACCAGCGACTCTTTGCGAATCAAGTTCTGCAGCCCGTTGCATTGCTTCTGCCTCATACACCTCAAGAAAAGCATTGAGAGATGATTTTTCACGGATGGCCTGCACATAACAACGAACGGCCTCCACACAGGTGGTTTGGCCGTTCTGTAATGCTGTATGATAGTCTTTGATTGTATTGTAGCGAAACAAAGGCTAAAATGCTTTTTGCTTTTGGCAGGAGATGAATTACGGTTGTGGAGTAGCTGACTGGTCTTTTTCTTTCATACCTTCTTCCAGTTCTTTCTTAACATTGTTCTTGGCATCATTGAACTCGCGGATACCTTTACCCAAACCCCGCATAAACTCAGGGATCTTTCTTCCGCCAAATAATACCAGTACCACTACTGCAATCAGTAAAATTTCCTGAAAACCTAAATTGCCCATAAAAATTGTTTTAAGAGGTTCAAAGTTAAGGTAAAACAAATGTCTTGCAACTAATTAATTGCGGTGGAAGTATCACATAAAAAAGCGAAAGTTTAGTACACACCAAACTTTCGCTTATACATATGTTAACACGATGCGTTCTAGAAACGTTTTTCCTTGATACGGGCACTCTTACCACTGCGCTCGCGCAGGTAGTACAGTTTAGCACGACGAACCTTACCAGTCTTATTCAGAATGATAGAGTCGATGTTAGGAGACAGGATAGGAAACAAACGTTCCACACCTACGCCATCAGAGATCTTACGAACGGTAAATGAAGCGGTAGCACCATTTCCCTGCTGTTTAATCACATCTCCACGGAAACTCTGGATACGCTCTTTACCACCTTCTACAATCTTGTAGTTTACGGTAATATTATCACCAGCCTTAAATTTAGGATGGTTCTTGGTTGTTGTTAACTGCTCGTGTACAAATTGAACTGCTGCGTTCATAACTTTTCTTTTTTGCGGACGGCAAAGGTAAGGGAATAATTAATAATTAGTAATTAGTAATTAGTAATTTTTTTACCTCGCTATGTTAATGGCCCTTTTTTCACGGATTACGGTTACTTTAATCTGCCCCGGATAGGTCATTTCTGTTTGGATTTTCTGGGCTATTTCAAAGCTGAGTTTGTCGCTGTCTACATCGGTTACCTTATCGGCTTCTACAATTACCCGCAATTCCCTACCGGCCTGAATAGCGTAAGCTTTTTCTACACCGGTATAGTTAAGTGCCAGATTTTCAAGGTCCTTGATCCTTTGGAGGTACTGCTGCATGATCTCACGACGAGCGCCGGGGCGTGCACCACTGATGGCATCACAAGCCTGGATAATGGGAGAAATCACATACTGCATTTCCATTTCATCATGGTGGGCACCAATGGCGTTTACTACAGCCGGATTCTCGCCGTATTTCTCGGCCAGTTTGGCTCCTAAAAGGGCGTGGGTCAGTTCTGTTTCCTCATCGGGCACTTTACCTATGTCGTGTAACAGGCCGGCGCGTTTGGCCAATTTAGGGTTCATGCCCAGTTCTGCAGCCATGATAGCGCAGAGGTTGGCTGTTTCGCGACTATGCATCAACAGGTTCTGGCCGTATGAAGAACGGAAACGCATTTTACCTACAATACGCACCAGTTCTTTGTGCAGGCCATGAATACCCATTTCTATTACGGTTCTCTCTCCTATTTCCATGATCTGCTCTTCCAACTGGCGGCGTGTTTTTTCTACCACTTCCTCAATACGGGCAGGGTGAATACGGCCATCCGATACCAGTCTTTGTAAACTTAAACGCGCTATCTCTCTTCTCAATGGATCGAATGAAGAAAGGATAATGGCTTCCGGCGTATCATCTACAATCAGATCTACCCCTGTTGCGGCTTCAATGGCACGGATATTTCGTCCCTCACGGCCAATGATCTGACCTTTGATTTCATCTGTTTCAAGGTTAAATACGGTAACGGTATTTTCAATGGTAACTTCTGCTGCGGTGCGCTGGATAGACTGTATAACAATTTTACGGGCTTCTTTATTGGCCTTCAGTTTGGCATCTTCAATTATTTCCTGCTGCAGGGTAAGAGCCTGTGAATGGGCTTCGGCTTTCAGGCTTTCAACCAATTGTGTCTTGGCTTCTTCTGCACTTAAACCGGCAATTTTTTCGAGACGGCGGATATGCTCTTCCTGGTGTTTTTCCAGTTCTGTGCGTTTCAGATTCACCACCTCTATCTGGCGATTCAGGGTTTCTTTGATGGCTTCGTTCTCTTTGATCTGTTTGTCTAAGCCCGCTTCTTTCTGGTTAATGGTAATCTCTTTCTGCTTGGCACGGTTCTCCAGTTCGCCCAATTTGCGGTTTCTTTCCAGTACATCCCTGTCATAATCAGACTTCAACTGTACAAACTTTTCTTTTGCTTCCAGTTGTTTCTCCTTTTTGATGGTTTCGGCCCGGAGTTCGGCTTCTTTCAGAATGTTTTGTGCCTGGTATTCTGCTTCTTCTACCTGTTTTTTGGTGTTTTTAGCAAAAAGAAATCTACCCGCTATAAGTCCCACAATCAGAGAACCTACACCGATAATAATATACAATACTGTTTGATCCATGATCTTGGCAAGTTTTTAAATAGTTCACAATCATATGCTGTTCACATATCATTTTCCTATAATGAGTAAACGATAATGGACGAAGATAATTAAATAAGTACGAAGTACGAACGACGAAGTACGAAGTTGTGTAAGAAATCAAGGCAGGTTAGGTGTACGAGTCCCCTGTTCGTACCTCGTACTTCACACTTCGTACTTGAAACTAGTTTTCCGAAAGTGCCTTATCCACCATTTTTTCAAGAGAGGAAAGTTTGGCGGCAGCTTCTTCCCATTTTACAATGTCGATGCCTGACTGGTTCTGTTCCGTGGCAAACCAAAGCAGTACCATGGATACATAATCCTGCATATCCTTTCCGGCAAACTGGGTTTTGAATTCGGTGATTTTATCGTTGATGAGGGCAGCGGTTTTACGCACCATTTCTTCATCTGCCGATTCAATCTTCAGACGGTAACTGCGGTCGGCAATGAGAATATTTACGGGTATCAGTTCAGACATACGATTCAGATTTTCTTCGCGCATCCTTGTGACTTTGCGGCTTAGCGGTTTAAGTATTTTACCGCTAAGGCGCTAAGAAACGAAGATTCGCTAGGTATTTAAGAGAGCAAGGCATTTGTCAATTTCTTTGAGGTAAAGGTCAATGCGTTTACTCAACGCGCTCTTTTCAGCATCGCTGATGGCGCCGGAGCCAAGTTTTACGGCATCAGACTGTTGCTGGAGATTTTGCAGTAATACCTGTTTCTCCGCATGTAATGCAGTAGTTTTTTCCAATTCCTTTTTTAATTGCTGGTTTTCTTTTTGCAGCAAAGCCTGTTGCCTCAACAATTGCTGAAGCTTATCCTGAATGCTTTTTATCTGTACGTCAAGATCAACCATCTGATTAAAGGTAAACGCATTAGAGAAGATATATGCATTTTTATTGCACTTCTTATTCACTACAATAAAACGGATGATTGAATAAACAGAATAGGTGATCATGTCCCTTACATCAAATCATCCGCTCTATCTTAATTCTCTTAGTTATTTTCTGATTTCCGCCTGCAGTTCAGTTTCAAAACCCTGCACCAGTTTTGATACCATGACATCCACTTCTTTATCGGTTAGTGTTTTTTCATGATCTGAGAAAAGGAAACTGATGGCCATTGATTTTTTATCGGTGCCCAGTTTCTCGCTTTCAAACACATCGAATAAACGCATATTGGTGAGCTTGGGCAGTTTTGCTTTTTTCACCGTTTGTTCAATAGATTCGTAAGTAGTGGCTCGGTTTACCACCAGGGCCAGATCGCGCTGCATTACGGGGAACTTATTGACTTCTCTGTAACGGATTTTATTTTTAGCTACTGCATCCAGTAATGCCCCAAAACTGATATCAAGAACAAACACCTCCTGCCTGATATCGAATAACTGCAGTTTTTGCTGGGGTACCTGCATCAGTTTACCCAACACCAATTTACCGTACAGAATGTTTAGTACCAAGCCCGCTTCGTCTGATTTTTCAAAAACCAAATCATTTATACCGGAAAGAGTGGTGATAGCAGTGGCCAATCCTTTCAACCGGTAAAAGTCCTGCGACCGGCTTTTTTCGCGCCAGCTATCTTCATGATTGGCGCCGGTGATGTAAAGGCAAAGATGTTCTTCTTCCGTATATTCTCCTGTTCCTTTGGTAAAATAGGTTTTACCTATTTCAAAAAACTGCAGGTTCTGATTGCGGCGGTTAAGGTTGTAGGCGATGGACTCCAATCCGGTTTCCAGCATAGAAGGCCTGAGTACATTCAATTCTTCGCTCAGGTTATTGATCATTTTAACCGTAACGGCAAGTACTTCTTCCTCAAAGTATTTGCTATTGGTAATTGAGTTGGTTAGGATTTCTGTAAAACCCTGGCCTACTAAATAAGTAGCCATCTTATCACGCAAAGATTCTTTCTGCGCCAGCATCTCAACTGCCGGGCTAATAGTAATAGTTGCCGGTATTTCTATATTATCAAGCCCATCTATCCGTAAAATTTCTTCTACAATATCTGCCGGAATGGTGATATCGGGTTTACTGTATGGAACCGCTACACGCAGCTCATCCTGTCCTTCACGAACAATCTCGAAACCCAAACTGGTGAGAATTTTTTTAATAGCATCGGAGTGATAATTTTTACCGCTCAGTTTTTTCAGGTAATGATTTTTCAGGGCTATTTCTACCTTTGGTTTGGGATTAGGATATACATCTACAATATCGCTGGCTATTTGTCCACCAGCAATTTCCTTAATCAGCAAAGCCGCACGTTTCAACACATGCACAGTATTAGAAATATCCACTCCTTTTTCAAATCGGGTAGCTGCATCTGTTCTTAATTCATGCCTGACCGATGTTTTGCGAATACTTACCGGATGAAACCAGGCACTCTCTAAAAAAATATTTTTTGTTGTTGATGTTACGCCACTTTTCAAACCCCCAAATACGCCGGCAATACACATCCCTTCTTTGGCATTGCATATCATCAGGTCTTCGCTGCTTAGTTTTCTTTCTTTATCATCAAGTGTAATAAAAGGCGTTCCTTCTGAGAGATTTTTTACGATGATCGTATTCCCTATAATCGCATCTGCATCAAATGCATGCAGCGGCTGACCGGTTTCGTGAAGAATGAAATTGGTAATATCTACAATGTTATTGATAGAACGAAGACCGATGGCCACCAAACGGTCTTTTAACCATTTGGGCGATTCGCCAACCGTTACACCACTAATGCTAACGCCTGCATAGCGAGGACATGCGTCTGTATTCTCTATAGTTACTCTAATAGGTAAGGAAGTATTGTCGATAGTAAACGCATTCACAAATGGTGCCTTCACTTTGGCTTCTGCCATATGATGGGTTAAGTAAGCACACACATCTCTGGCTACACCATAATGACTCATAGCATCCATGCGATTGGGGGTTAGGCCAATTTCATAGATCCAATCTGAATAGGGTTTAAAATAATCTGCGGCAGCAGCACCTACCACTGCATTTGCGGGCAGTACCATAATACCTTCATGACTAGAACCCACACCCACTTCATCTTCGGCACAGATCATTCCAAAACTTTCTACACTGCGGATTTTGGCAATATTCATAGTGATGGGATCACCTGATAAGGGATAAATCGTAGTGCCTACTGTAGCCACTACTACTTTTTGTCCGGCAGCCACATTACTGGCACCACAAACAATCTGCAACGGTTCATCGGCTCCCGTGTTTACTTTGGTAACTTTCAATTTATCTGCATTGGGGTGCTGGGCACATTCCAATACCTCTCCTATCACCAACCCGGCCAGTCCACCTTTAATACTTTCATATCTTTCAAGGCTTTCTACCTCCAGGCCTATAGAAGTGAGAATTTTAGACAATTTCTCAGGGTCTATTGTTTCGGGTAGGTAATCACATAACCAATTGTAACTGATCGTCATAGTTGCTTGCTCTTTACGGGAGGCAAAAATAGGTGATAATATTTACGTGAGGGAGTGAATCGTGAGGCGACAGACGTGAGTGGTGAGTAAAATCGCGTTAACTAACCTAACTCATATCATTTGCCTCACGATTCATGTCTCACGATTCACGCCTTACAATTCACGTCTAACGTCTCACGATTCACGCTTACTACTCACATTTACCAAAAAAGCCTCGCTTATTAGTTACAGCTTTTCCGTCCAAATGACCTTGTTTTCCAGAGAATTCTTTGTGCACAGAGCATTGTGTATTTCCCTGTTAAAGTGGCGGAAAACTTTTGATTTTAGTGGATAAGCATAGTAAATTGTGTGAGTAGGGCTTTACTTACTGTGGATAGCTACTGAATAGGCTGTGGATGAAAATTGACAGAAAAAGTTTTCCTATGGCCCATTCTAACACATATATTCGCTCCCCCTTGCATCGCAGGTAACAATTCCGTAACATGGAAATGTTTTCATCGAAAAGAGGAACAAGAATTACTAACCCGCTAATTGAACAGAATAGAAATGGATCTGACCAGCCTGAATAAAGACCGTAAAAGAAGGAAGCCTTCGATAGATATGAGCACCATGGTATACGGCAAAGTACCGCCGCAGGCCAAAGAACTGGAAGAGGCTGTTCTGGGTGCGGTGATGCTGGAAAAAAGTGCATTTGATACCATTTCCGAGATCATTAAACCAGAATGCTTTTACGTTGAGGCCAACCAGCTTATTTACAAAGCCATGCAGGGCCTGCAGCAAAAAAGTATGCCCATTGATATTTTAACGGTAGTAGAAGAATTGAAATTTCGTGAGCAGTTAGATGCGGTGGGTGGTCCTTATTATGTTACTAAACTTACTAACTCCGTTGTTTCTACTGCCAATATTGATGCGCATGCGCGTATTGTGTTACAGAAATTTATTCAGCGCGAACTGATCCGCATCAGCGGAGAAATTATTGGCGATGCATACGAGGATAGTACTGATGTATTTGACCTGCTGGATGAGAGTGAGACCAAGATGTTCAACATCACCAACAATTACCTGAAGAAGAATTTTGAAGACATACAGAACGTATTGGCCAAAACCATTAACCGGATTGATGAACTGCGCACCAAAACAGAAGATATTTCCGGTGTGCCCAGCGGTTTCCCAACACTCGATCGGGTAACCTACGGTTGGCAGCCCACGGATCTGATTATTTTGGCGGCACGTCCTTCCGTTGGTAAAACGGCCTTTGCATTAAACCTTGCGAGAAATTCAGCCTTGCATCCTACCAAGCCGGTTCCGGTGGGTTTCTTTTCGTTGGAGATGAGTGCGTCGCAGTTGGTACAACGTATCCTTAGTGCAGAGAGCGAAATTAAAATGGAAAAGATTAGTCGTGGTAAACTGGAGAATTACGAATACGAACAGTTGCTGAGCAAGGGTATTAAAAAGTTAGAAGTGGCACCCATCTTTATTGATGATACGGCTGCATTGAACATATTTGAATTTCGTGCCAAAGCCAGAAGACTGGTAAACAAACACCATGTAGGCATCATCATTATTGACTACCTGCAATTGATGAGTGGTACAGGCGACAGGGGTAGTAACCGTGAGCAGGAGATCAGTAATATCTCCCGTAACCTGAAAGCCCTTGCCAAAGAACTGAACGTTCCCATCATTGCATTGAGCCAGTTAAGCCGTGCGGTAGAAACACGTAAAGAAAGTAAGATGCCTCAGTTAAGTGATCTTCGTGAATCGGGTGCCATTGAGCAGGATGCGGATATGGTTATGTTTATTTATCGCCCCGAGTATTATGAAGTGATGAATAATGAGAATGGCGAAAGCACCCATGGAGAAACACATATACGCATAGCCAAACACCGTAACGGTTCTTTGGAAACCATTAAACTCAGAGCCAAATTAGACATACAGAAATTTGAAGAATGGGAAGGTGATGGTGGTATCTCTGGTATGGGCAGTAACTGGAAACCCGTAGGCCCTCCCACTACCCCACCCGCTGCAGGTGGCGCAGGCGATGCCGGCAAACTCTTTATACAGAAAGGAAGCAAAATGAATGGAGGCGATTTTGATGAAGGATTTGAGAATGATGCACCGTTTTAAGTAAGAAGTTTTAAGTACGAAGTACGAACTTCTTACTTTTATATATTTTCATTTCGTACTTCTAACTTCGTACCTCATACTTATCATGCAGTTGCCTTTTTTCTACGAACAAAATATTCCATCCCCTTCTTCTCACTTTACACTGAGCGAAGAAACCAGCAAACATTGTATACAGGTATTACGAATGAAGGCGGGTTCTTTATTGCAACTAACCGATGGCAAAGGAAATTTGTATAAAGCCAGTATTGTTGGTGAAGACAAAAAGAAAACGGTGGTATTGATCGAATCAAAAACCGTTGTTCCACCTCCCTCAAAAAAAATTAGCATCGCTATTTCTCTTTTGAAAAATGCCAGTCGATTCGAATGGTTTTTAGAGAAAGCTACTGAAATAGGCGTTACCGATATTCAACCCCTTATCAGCCAGCGAACAGAGCATACGCGTTTCCGTAGCGATCGAATGCAGGGTATTGTAGTAGCTGCCATGCTGCAAAGCCAGCAGGCATGGTTACCCGTTTTACATGAACCGGTTTCTTTTACGGATTGTATTAGTAACGAACACTGGCAACAAAAACTAGTAGCGCATTGCGAAGAAGCTAATACAAAACAACTCATCAAACATTTACCCCCAGCACTAACAACACAAATACTAATAGGCCCCGAAGGCGATTTTACGCCAGACGAAATTAAACTGGCATTAGAAAATAATTACCTGCCCGTAAGTTTAGGCAATACGCGCCTCAGAACCGAAACGGCCGGCATGGTAGCAGTCGCTTTGCTCCTAAGCAACTAAACTGCGTCTTTGCGCCTTTGCGAGAAATAGTCACTCAAAGGCGCAAAGACGCAGTTTTTAGCTAACAAAAATTAGTACATTCATACACTATGAAAAAAGGATTATTGGGTTGCGTTTTATTGTGTTTTCTTTTCAGCTCCTGCAAATATTTTAAAAGTAAAAAAGCAGTGGCCAGAGATACTAGTATTACACAAACTACTTCTTTCAATACCGTATTTCTCGACAGTATTCATGTGGATGAATTTATAGCTAAACATCCTGAATTCAGTTCTTTCGAAAATCAGTTTAAAGATTTTTATAGTCACAGAAACTATGAATACGCCTGGTTCGATACATCAGGCCTTGCCGAACAGGCGCATAATTTCATCAACCTGCAAAACAATTACATTAATGAATTTGCAGACAGCTCCTTGTACAATAAAAATTTGCAGGCACTATTTGACACCCTTCATTCAAAAAAAACAAAACCCTCTTTACGTGATCCAAAAGTATTATTGGCCGAGCTACTATTAACGGGTCAATTTTTTCAATATGCGGCTAAAGTATACAAAGGCAGTGATATAGATGCAGAACAACTGGGCTGGTATATTCCCCGAAAAAAAATTGACCTCACTGCTTTACTGGATTCATCTCTCAAATCAAAAATTACCGAAACAGACCAGTACGCACCATTGAATTCGCAGTATAAAAAAATGCAGGAATATTTGGCAAAGTATTTCGCACTTGAAAAGCAATCGCTCACAGATACCATTGCGTATGTAAGCAAACCTTTGAAGCAAAAAGATTCTTCTTTAGTCATCATACCAATCAAACAACGCTTACAACTATTGGGCGATATGACGGTTACAGACAGCAGCGCGATATTTGATTCTACTCTATTTGCCGCCGCCAAACATTTTCAACGTAGAATGGGCTTAAGTGTAGATGGGGTAATTGGTAACCGGATGATTGCTGAACTGAATGTACCTGTATCCAAACGCATTCGCCAGTTACTGGTAAATATGGAAAGGGTACGATGGATGCCCGCTGAAAAAGACACTAACTATATTTTGGTAAACATTCCTGAATACAAAATGCATGTATACGATAGCGGCCGCCAGGTATTTGATATGAATGTGATTGTAGGAACGGCCGCCAACAACACGGTAATTTTTAATGGCAATTTAAAATATGTGGTATTCAGTCCGTATTGGAATGTACCCGAAAGCATTGTAAAAAAAGAGATCATGCCTAGCTTGCAGCGTAATAAAAATTACCTCGCCAAAAGCAATATGGAAATTACCGGATACAGTGGTAAAACACCGATTGTTCGCCAAAAACCCGGACCCGCTAATTCACTTGGGCTTGTGAAGTTTTTGTTTCCAAATAATTACAATATTTATTTTCACGATACGCCCAACCGGGAGCTGTTTTCTTTATCCAGCCGCAGTTTCAGTCATGGCTGTATTCGTTTAGGCGAACCAAAGAAATTTGCCGAATACCTGTTGCGTAACGACAATAGCTGGACCAGCGGAAAGATTGATACAGCCATGCATTTGGCCAAAGAAAAATGGGTACCCATTAAAAAATCCATCCCGGTATTTATTGTATACTTTACCGCATGGGTTGACAATGATGGCCAGCTCAATTTCAGGAAAGATATTTATAAGCATGATGAGAAAATGGGAGCGAAATTATTTGCCGAATAAAATTGGTGCAAATGCGAAAGACAAGGTGTTGGATAGTTAAACGTATTATGTATTGACGTATTATTTTTATTTTCAATAGTACATTTGTAAAAACAGGTTACATGCAATTGGTAGAAGTAATTGATAAACAAACAGAGAAAGATTTTTTATTGGTTAACGCATTGATGAACCGCGATAACCCGGCTTATATACGCGCACTGGATAATGAAGTGACCGATGTTTTTGATCCCGCAAAGAACAAAAGCCATCAATACGGAGAAACAAAACGCTGGATCGCAAAAGAGGATAACGGTAAACTCATTGGCCGTATTGCCGCCTTTACCAATACTAAATACATCAACAAAGGAACTGAATTTGCCACCGGTGGTATTGGTTTCTTTGATAGCATCAATGATCAGTCGGTAGCCAATACTTTATTCGATACTGCCAAAGCATGGTTACAAAGCAAAGGAATGGAAGCCATGGATGGCCCCATTAATTTTGGCGACCGTGATAAATGGTGGGGATTATTGGTAGAAGGTTTTGACAGTGAACCCATGTATGGTATGTCGTTCAACCCAAGGTATTACGAAGCCTTGTTCAACAACTATGGCTTTCAGAATTATTATAACCAGTATTATTATTACATGAATGTGGATGATCCTTTACCTGCAAGGTTTCCAGAGAGACATGCTAAATTTAAAGCCAAGCCCGGTTACGAAGCCAAACATGTAAAGCTTAAAGAATTGGATAAATATGCCGGTGATTTTGCCACGGTGTACAATGCCGCCTGGGCCCAGCATGGCGAAGCCAAAGAAATTACGAAAGAGCAAGTGATCAAACTCTTTTCTAAAATGAAGCCCATTATGGATGAACGTGTGGTATGGTTTGCGTATTACAAAGAAGATCCCATTGCCATGTTCATTAACATACCCGACCTGAACCAATATTTTAAACACTTTGATGGCAAATTGGGACCTATTGAAAAACTGCGCTTGTTGTGGATGAAGAAAACCGGATATAATAAACGCCTAACTGGTTTGGCTTTTGGCGTAGTACCAAAATACCAGGCATTGGGAATAGATAGTTTTATGATTTACGAATGTGCGCTGTTGTTACAGGGCAAAGGCTGGTACACACAATATGAAATGGGATGGGCAGGCGAATGGAACCCAAAAATGATCAATGTTTACAAAAGCCTTGGCGGCGTTCAAAGCCGAAGAATGATCACCTTCCGCTACCTGTTCGACAGGAATAAGCCTTTTGAAAGACATCCAGAGATGGAGTATAAGTAAGCTGCAAGCCGATAGCTTTTAGCGGCAAGCTGTGAAGCTAAAATTTGTGCACATTGTAAAAGAAGCCAACGGCTAACAGCTAACAGCTAACAGCTTCTTCCTATATTGCAACCCTGCTATGGAGAATAAGTTCATTGTTTCGGCACGCAAATACAGACCCCAGAATTTTAATACGGTGGTGGGGCAATCGCATATTACTACCACACTCAAAAATGCTATCCGCAATAACCAGCTGGCACATGCTTTTTTATTTTGCGGAACCCGGGGTGTAGGTAAAACCACCTGTGCCCGTATTCTTGCCAAAACCATTAACTGTACCAACCCCACTGCCGATGGTGAAGCTTGTAATACCTGTAACAGTTGTGTATCTTTTGATGCCGGCACTTCTTTAAATATTCATGAGCTGGATGCGGCCAGTAACAACTCGGTAGATGATATCCGTTCATTGGTAGAGCAGGTACGCTTTGCACCGCAGGCGGGAAAATACAAGGTATATATTGTGGATGAGGTACACATGCTCAGTGCCAGTGCCTTCAATGCATTTCTAAAAACACTGGAAGAGCCGCCTTCTTATGCTATTTTTATTCTGGCAACTACAGAAAAACATAAAATCTTACCAACCATTCTCAGCCGTTGCCAGATCTTCGATTTTAAACGGATTACCAATAACGATACCGTTGATCATCTGCAGGAAATTGTAGACAAAGAATCTATTAAAGCCGAGAAAGCAGCGCTGCAGGTAATTGCGCAAAAGAGTGAAGGTTGCATGCGCGATTCACTCAGCATTCTGGATAAGATTGTAAGTTTTACCAACGGAACTGTTACCTATCAAAACACGTTAGAGCACCTGAATATATTGGACGAAGACTATTATTTCAGGATGCTTGAATCTATGCAGTCGCAGGATATGGCGGGTGCGATGTTATTGTTTGATGAAATTAACCGTAAGGGTTTTGAAGGTGATCTGGTGTTGAATGGCTTTGCAGAATTCATCCGCAATTTATTGGTAAGTAAAGATGCTAAATCTGCCGCCTTACTCGAAGTAGTAGAAGGCATGCAGGATAAATACATATCCGTTGCCGCAAAAACGGGTGTGTCTTATCTGGTAAGCGCCCTCAATATTTTGAACGAGGCCGAGATCAATTATAAAATGGCACGCAATAAAAGATTGCATGTAGAACTCACATTAATCAAGCTCAATTTTTTACAGCAGGCCATAGACCTCTCCGTTGAAAACGGGCAGGTGGTTAAAAAAAAACGAATTGATGGTCCGGTAGCTTTCAGAACAAAATTGGTTGCACCCGTTCAATTCAAAACCCAAATAAATGCAGCGCCGGAAGCAAAATTATATATAGAGCAAAAGCCTGCCGCAACAGTAACACCTGCCATACCAGTGGCTGCACCGGTATCGGCTCAGCCGGTAGCGCTGGCTAAGCCAACACCTATACCAAGAACGGCAACTTCAGGCGGACCAAAGAAAAATTTATTAGACACCCTTCGGGAAAAGTATGGCGACCAATATGCCATTGAAGAAGTAAAAGAGGCAGAAATACTCTCCATGGAAAAACTCCGTGCCTGCTGGGATAGTTATACCGTGATTCTGGAAAAACAACTAAAACATTCTTCTGCCGGCACTTTTAAGAGTGCCCGATTATTTATTGAAAATGATATCCGTTTTACCATTACCGTATCTGCCCTTACTTCGCAAAAATTTGTAGAGCAGGAAAAAATGATGTTGATTGAGCACCTGCAAAACAGTTTTAATAACCGCGCCATCACTTTTGAAGTATTGGTAGAAGCCAGTGAAAGAGAAGACATCCCCGTGCACATGCGCCTGAACAGCAAACAGAAATATGAACATATTGCCGAACAATACCCACTTGTGAAAGAATTGAAGGAAAGGCTGAAACTGGAGATTGATTATTAAGGTAGTCGTGTTGTTAGTATCGGCTCACGAAATAATCCAACCCATTTTACCGCAAAGGCGTGAGGACGCTAGGATACGCTAAGGAATTTGTCAACACAAAACCTCGCGCACCATTGCGCCATTGCGCCTTTGCGGTAAAATGATTTTGAATAAATAGTATATCGGCTATCATGGTAACAAGCATCCTATTCAAATTATTCTTACTTTAGAAACAAACTTTCCTCATGCCGCTATCCACTTTAAAATATACCAATGGCGATGTAACCGTTGTATGGAAACCCGATACCTGTATTCACAGCCGTATTTGCTGGACAGAATTAAAAGAAGTTTTCGATCCAACCAAACGTCCATGGATTAATATTCAGGGTAGCACTACAGAACGTATGATAGAACAGGTACGCAAATGCCCCAGTGGTGCATTGAGTTATTTTATGAATCAGGAAGAAGCTTCTCAAACTGCCCAGCCGGATGTGCTTGCTGAAGAGACAAAAATTACCAATATACTCATCAAACCCAATGGGCCAATTCTCGTAAATACCGATTGCCATATTACCCATAGCAATGGCGAAACAGAAATTAAAAAAGGAAATACAGCATTATGCCGTTGCGGTGCATCGGCCAACAAACCTTATTGCGATGGCAGCCATAGAAAAATAGATTTTCGGGGATAACTATCCCTTCTTCGTATTCGCATATCCGTTTTTCAACAACCATTGTAAAACTTTTTCCCGCTGATCGCCCTGAACAATGGCTTCGCCGTCTTTAACACTACCGCCAGTGCCGCAGAAATTTTTTAGCTTTTTACCTAGTTCTTCCAGGTCCGTTTCTATCCCTACAAAACCCGTAACCAAAGTTACCGCTTTGCCCGCCCGCTGTTTGGTATCTAAGCGGATACGTAGCTTTTGTTGTTTGGGCTCAAGTGTTTCCTGCGGCGTATTATCTTCTTCCTCAAAACGAAAAGAAGGATCTGTGCTAAACACAAAACCGCGGGCATCAGGTTTGTTTTTTTTACTCATGATAATGATACTAAATGATAAAAACAGGTGTCCATAGACCATAGTCCATGGACCATGGTCTATGGACTATGGTCTATGGTCGCTTCACACTACAACCGCCTTCAAACTCAAATCAATACTCTGTGCCTGGTGTATCAATCCACCCACACTTACAAAATCCACTCCGGTAGCCGCATAAGCTTCAATCGTATCTAGGTTAATACCCCCACTGGCTTCGGTTTCAAAAGCACCATTAATCAAAACCAGTGCTTCTTTAATCAAATCAGTCGAAAAATTATCTAACATGATGCGAAATACTTTTCCTGCTCCCATATCACAAACAGTTTTTACATCTGCAAGGCTTCTGGTTTCTACTTCAATGCGCAATGGTTTTGCCATCTTTTGCGTGTAAGTATACGCAGCTTCAATGGCTGGTGCAATACCTCCACAATAATCAATATGATTATCCTTCAGCATGATCATATCATACAATCCAAACCGATGGTTAACCCCTCCACCAATTCGTACTGCCTCTTTTTCAAGCAGTCTAAAATTGGGTGTGGTTTTACGGGTATCCAGCAGTTGGGTATGATATCCCTTCAATTTCTGGGTATAGCTATGGGTTAATGTGGCAATACCACTCATGCGCTGCATACAGTTCAATACCAGGCGCTCGCAGGTAAGAATAGTGTGCACACTAGCAGCTATCTCAAAGGCTTTTTCGCCATTCAATACCGCATCGCCATCGTTTTTAAAGGCGGTAAATACCATCTCTGGTTCCTGCAGCCGAAAAATTTTTTGTGCCACGGAAACACCAGCAAGAATCGTATCCTGCTTGATTTTGAGCACCGCTTTTCCTTGTTTTCCTGGAGGGATGCTGCTGAGGGTAGAATGATCCCCATCACCCACATCTTCTTGAAGGGCTTCTTTAATTAAATGCTCCAGTTTCGAATCAAAAAATTTCATATTGTAAATGTAGGCGTATAAAGAAAAACCCCACCGTTGACGGCAGGGTTTTGTTCTATTTATTTTACATAGTTGGCCTTTAATTGATACGCAGTGTAATGATTTGAAAACGCCCGTCTTTCATTAACCGCATCATAACGGTTGCATTAAACCCTTTGCCGCCATTCGTTAATTTACCAGTAAGGTACTTGGTGCTTCCGAGCTCACGTTCAGACAGTTTATCAAATCCATTAATACCTTCCTCTTTCAAAAAAGCCTTAACTGTAATGGTTGCCTGGTTTCGTCCAACATTTTTAAGCTCATCTTTTTGAGGTAATTTCAAATCAATAAATTCGTCAAAAAATTGGCCTATTTTATCCCCATCGCCAGATTTGAAAGCGTTTACAATTTCTTCTGTGCCGGCCTGAAGGGTAAACGACATGGACAACAGGGCCAACCCAACAAACAAAAACATCTTTTTCATAATACATCATTTAATACCCTTCAGGTTGCCAAAAACATGCCAAACACTGATTCCAGTAAGATTTGGCTAAAGTTAACATCTATTCATCAATTGTAAATGCAGTAATTTTATACCATGAGCAAGAAAGTTATCCTCGTAATCATGGATGGCTGGGGACTGGGAAAAGTTCCTTCAGCCGATGCTATTCAACATGCAAACGTTCCCTTCGTTAGTTCTTTGTATGGAAAATATCCGCACACCACATTGGTTACCTGCGGCGAAGAAGTAGGGTTACCCGATGGGCAGATGGGCAACAGTGAAGTAGGCCATCTTAACCTTGGTGCAGGCCGTATTGTTTACCAGGAACTGCAACGTATTAATGTATCCATCCGCACGGGAGAGTTTGCAGCAAACCCGCAATTGCTGGCTTCTATCCGCTTTGCCAAACAAAATAACAAACCACTGCATTTACTGGGTTTGGTTAGCGATGGTGGTGTTCACTCACACCTCAACCATATAAAAGCCATCTGCGATGTTTGTAAAGCAGAAGAATTGAATGAAGTATACATACATGCATTTACCGATGGACGTGATACCGATCCCAAAAGCGGACTTGGCTTTGTTACCGATCTGCAAGAGCACCTGAATAATTCAGTTGGTAAAATTGCTACCGTAAGTGGCCGTTATTATGCCATGGATCGCGACAAACGTTGGGAGCGTGTGAAACTGGCGTATGATTGTTTGGTAAAAGGCGAAGGACCAAAAGCTACTGATGCATTAGCAGCGATTGAGCAATCGTATGCGGCTGGCGTGACTGATGAATTCATCAAACCCACCATAGTAGTAGATGAGGCACAGCAACCACTGGCATTGATTAAAGATGGCGATGTAGCCCTCTGTTTTAATTTCCGTACTGACCGCTGCCGCGAAATAACAGAAGTATTAACACAAAATGATCATGCAACATTCGACATGCATGCATTAACGCTGCATTATACTACCATGACGATGTACGATCACAAGTTTAAAAACGTACACGTATTGTTTGAAAACGATAACCTGATCAACACTCTGGGCGAAGTATTAGCGGCGAATGGTAAGAAACAAATTCGTATTGCAGAAACAGAAAAATATCCGCACGTAACTTTCTTTTTTAGTGGCGGAAGAGAAGAACCTTTTGAAGGAGAGAGCCGCATTATGGTGCCATCTCCCAAAGTAGCTACCTATGATCTGCAACCTGAAATGAGTGCTGTTGAAATTACCGACAAACTCATTCCGGAAATTGAAAAGGAAGCACCCGATTTTATTTGCCTTAATTATGCCAATACCGATATGGTGGGCCATACAGGCATTTTTAGTGCTGCCATTATAGCCGCACAAACCGTAGATGCCTGTGTTAAAAGGGTAGTAACTGCCGGACTTGCACATGGCTATACCATTTTTCTTACAGCCGACCATGGCAATGCCGACTATATGATTAATGAGGATGGAACACCCAATACCGCACACACACTAAACCCCGTTCCTTTTTTTGTGATTGACAAAGAATGGAAAGGTGAAGTAAAGAGCGGTAAACTGGGCGATCTGGCACCCACCATTTTAACGGTTATGGGTTTACCCGTGCCAAAAGAAATGACAGGAAATATTTTAATCTGAATAGTAAAACAGCCCTTATGAAAATTGTAAAAAAAATTCTCGTTGCATTACTGATTGTGTTTGTTGTGATGCAGGCATTTCGCCCCGCAAAAAACAATTCTAACGACACCAGTAAAGACATTTCAAAAAGTTATGTTGTACCGGAAGATGTAAAAACCATATTGTCCAAAGCCTGTTTTGATTGCCACAGCAACAATACCCGCTATCCCTGGTATGCCGAAATACAACCCGTTGGCTGGTGGTTAAGTGATCATGTAAAAGAGGGAACCAAAGAGCTCAACTTTAACGCATTTGATGGTTACCGGATTGGTCGCCAGTATAAAAAAATGGAAGAATGTATAGAGGAAGTAAAAGAAGGTAAAATGCCTTTGGAATCTTACACACGCATTCACAAAGAAGCCATTCTTACCGACGCCGAAAAACAAACCCTTATTAACTGGTGCGATATTATCAGAGACAGCATCAAAGCAAAATATCCTGCAGATAGTCTGGTAATCAAGAGGAAGAAATAATCATTTGTCTGAAGTTAGAAGTCTGGAGACTGGAGTTGAATATTTTAACTATAATACCTCCAGTCTCCAGACTCCTAACTCCTAACTTTCATATATGCAAATCAAATCAGCCAAATACGTTATCTCTTCTGCATTGGTTATTCAATGCCCTAAACCAGACCGTCCGGAGTATGCATTTATCGGGCGGAGTAATGTGGGTAAGTCATCATTGATTAATATGGTAACCGGGCAAAAAAGTTTAGCCAAAACATCGGCTACACCAGGAAAAACACAGTTGATCAATCATTTTGAAATTGAAAGTTCGGCGTCTGAAAAAAGTCCGAAAGAAAAATGGTTTCTGGTAGATCTGCCCGGATATGGTTATGCCAAACGTTCGCAAACGGAAAGAAAGAAATGGGAAGAAATGATCAATGGTTACCTGCGCAAAAGAGAAAATTTAGTACAGGTATTTGTATTGATTGATGCCAGGCATACCCCGCAAAAAAACGATCTGGAATTTGTAAGCCAGCTCGATATTTGGGAAGTAAGTTTTAGTCTGGTCTTCACCAAAGCAGACAAAGAAAAACCTGCTGTAGTAGAAAGAAATGTAAAAGCGTTCCTCGATAAACTCCGCGAAACCTGGCAGTTCCTGCCACGTCATTTTGTAACCAGTGCAGAAAAAAAAGTGGGCAGAGATGAGATTCTGGAATTTATACAAGGTTGTAATAAAGAAATCGGAACCGCTAAAAATAAATTATTTAAATAAGAGAAAGACAAAAGAAAAAGAGTGTAGTAAGAGAAAACAAATTTACCTCTTGCTACACTCTTTTTCTCTTATGCTCTTATTGAAACTAATATTCCAGAGACAATCCAACATTCGAAGTGGCCACTCCGAATAAACCAATAAACTAATAAA
Source organism: Sediminibacterium sp. (assembly GCA_965283715.1). Taxonomy (GTDB): domain Bacteria; phylum Bacteroidota; class Bacteroidia; order Chitinophagales; family Chitinophagaceae; genus Sediminibacterium. Next base: position 495,638 of record CBDIPL010000004.1, read on the forward strand.
CTAGTAAACTAAAACCAACCTCAGTTCACCGCCTTATCTGCGCAGCAACTGCTGGCAAAAGCTTCTGGCTTGGCTTTAAAGGCAAATCCCATTCCCAGGATATAACCCATGGCCTCGCGCAAAGCATCGTTGCTTTTAAATTGCGGATTGGTATTGATATCGGCATGTACTTCCATATCCACATGATATTCTATAAAAAGATCACATAACTCGTAGGCAATCTCAATACTCTTCGCAACTTCAACCAGCATCCTTTCTTTGATGTGGTATTTTTGCTTTGTCTTCTCGTTGTGGATGTACATAAAGCCACCATTGTGCTCGCGAAGAAATACGATCACCGTAGCAAACTCCGTATCCTCGCCTTTTACCTGGCTATCGGTACCAATGCATACTTTGAGTTTAACACCATTGGCTATTTCTCTTTCCATGGCTTCTTTCACCGCTTCTTTGATAGGAAGTTCAATGTTCTCGCCATTAAATTTTCTCCAACGCATATGTATGAGGTTTTTGTAATTTACTGATTAAACAGAACCCTATTCACTTTTGTGCATCATCTTATTATTAACAGAAGTGGAAAACGTATGTCAGTTTATTGTTTGGAGTTTGGGGTTTGAGGTTCCTTGAAGTTTATTAGTGGCTTTTAATTTCAACGAACCTCAAACCACAAACCACAAACTCCAAACAATAAAAGCACCCTATCTTCGCCTCATGAAAGTAGCCGGTTTTACCTTCATCAAAAATGCCGTGCAGTTTGATTATCCGGTGGTGGAGTCCATCCGGTCTATACTTCCTTTATGTGATGAAATGATTGTGGCTGTGGGGGATTCCGAAGATCATACGCGTGAACTCATTCAATCCATTCCTTCAAACAAAATCCGCATCATTGATACCGTTTGGGATGCCACCCTGCGTGAAGGTGGTGCCGTACTGGCCGATGAAACCAACAAAGCTTTCCGCGCCATTAATAGTAACCCCGATTGGTGCTTTTACATACAGGGCGATGAAGTAGTGCATGAACAATACCATACGGCTATTAAAGAAGGAATGCAAAAATGGAAAGATCATCCCGAAGTAGATGGACTACTCTTTAAATACAAACATTTTTATGGATCGTTTGATTATGTAGCCAGTTCATCAGACTGGTATCGCAACGAGATCAGGATTGTTCGGTGTAACCCTTCTATCTACTCATATTTAGATGCACAAGGTTTTCGGAAAAATGAGAATGAAAAATTGAGAGTGAAAGCGATAGACGCCTTCATTTACCATTATGGCTGGGTACGGCCACCACAAACCATGATGGATAAAAAAAGAAATTTTGGAAACTATTGGGGCGGTGATCGTGTTGACGAAACTTTTTTACAAACCTATTCCGGCGATTTTGATTATTCGCAGATAGATGCGCTGGAAAAATTCACTGGCTCACATCCCGAATTGATGAAAGAACGTATTGCGCGAATGAACTGGCAGTTTAGCTATGATCTTTCTTACAATAACCTGCGTTTAAAAGATCATTTCAAAAATTTTATAGAAAAATGGACCGGCATTCGTCCATTTGATTATAAAAATTATATTTTACTCAGGTAATACCAATCATTATGACAACACCCTGCATACTTTGTGGCAATACTGGCAATAACAAAATCTATCGTGTAAAAGAGTTGCAGCTGGGGCTGGATGAATTTTTTGATTACCAGCTTTGCGGATCATGCGGTAGCATGCAATTACAGAATGTACCGGATAACCTGGGCAAGTATTACCCTAATGAAGATTATTATTCTTTTAAACTGGGACTGACCATTCGTAAAAAAGCAGATACCTTAAGAAAAATAAAAGCAGATTACCTGTTGTTTGGTAAAAATAAAATATTGGGTAGCCTACTCTCTATGGGTTACAAATTACCCGAGCAACTTCAATGGATGAAAGACCTCGGTGCCCAATACAACGATGCCATTCTGGACATTGGCACCGGCAACGGCAGCTTATTATCCCGCTTGTTTCAAATAGGATTCACTAATCTAACTGGTATAGATCCTTTCATTGATGAAAGTCATGAGTACGGGTCAATTAAAATTCTGAAAAAAGATATCTACGAAGTAACTGAACAATACGATGTAGTAATGATGCATCATTCACTCGAACATATGTTTGAGCCACAAAAAGTATTGGCACAGGCGATGAACATTACCAAACCTGGTGGGGCTGTTATGATTCGCATCCCCATTATGGGTAATTATGGCTGGCAGCATTATGATGTGTTCTGGTGCGGTATTGATGCACCCAGACATATTTTTATACCCTCTGAAAAACAAATGCGGGCAATGGTAGAGAACGCAGGGTTTACGATAGAAAAATTTTATTACGATAGCAGTGATTACCTCATCTGGAGTAGCGAACAATACAAAACCGGCATGGCCCTCCACGATCCTAAAAGTCATATGTTTAATAAAGATGGAAGCAGTATGTTCTCCAAAGAAGACATCAAACGCTTTCGCGCCATTATGAAAGCAGAGAACGAAAAAGGAAATGGAGATACCGCGGTGATCTGCGTACGCAAAACTAAATAATAATCGTTAAGGTTTGTATTGCCACGGGTGATTGTGAGGACACAATCACCGCCAGCCTACCTCGCCATTGATGTGTCCACACATCAATGATAATCCCTTACAAACGCTCTCCCCTGCTGATCTTCCGTATTTCTATAACACGGCTCACAAAATTTTTTCTGGTAAAGCAGAACAACACTGATTGGTATTTCAACAGAAAAAAGAAAAGTGACCATACAAATGTTCCTTTCCCCTTTAATGAATACAATTCATGCAGCTTTTCATAAAAACCCTTCCGGTTTCCATGTTCCGAATCCCTGATTAAGCGAATCCAGTTCAACCGCTCTTCAAAATCGCGATAGCGTTTTTCGCGTGGCCGGGTAGCTGCTTTTTGTGCCAGTGTAGTGGTTACGGTTTTGGCATGTTGTCTGTATAAGGTTAGCGGCTCATTTACATACTGTATGCCGGTAAAAATGGTAGCCCTTACAGCAAACCAAATATCATGCGGCACACCTTGCGGAATGGGTAATACATAAGGCAATATCTCTCTATTCACCAATACAGCATGCCCCCAAACTACATTGCTGAAAACAAAACCACGGCTATCTGCACCGCTATACATATTTCGTAACTGAGAAAGATTTTTTTGCAGGCTCTGTCCCGATTCATCTACCAATATGCTATCGCTATATACCAGCCAATGATCACCAATTTCGGCATATAATTTTTCTAACTTCTCCGGCAACCAGATATCATCCTGGTCGCAAAAAGCGATATAATTTCCACTAGCCTGCCGTGTCGCAAATTCAAAATTACCAATGGCTCCCAAATTATTGGGTTGATATGTAATATGAAAACGGGGATCGTTTTCATAATTGGCTAAGATTTGACTGGTTCCATCTGTTGATCCATCATCAGAAATAATAATTTCTAAATTGGTCCAGCTCTGTTGTAGTAATGAATGAATCTGCGCCTTTAAAAAACGTTCACCATTATAGGTGCAAAGCACAATAGAGATCAGTGGTTTTATAACAACATCTTTTTATATACATCAATATATTCTGCCGCGCAGGTATCCCAATTAAATTTGGCTGCCTGTTGTTTTATTTTTTCTGCCGGATTATGGGTTCTGTAATCATCCATCCCATCTGCAAATACCTGCCGCATGGCTTCTGGTTCAAAACTCCTAAAATAATAAGCCGCATCTCCACCCACTTCTGGCAAACTGGTTTTATCAGAACTGAATACAGGCTTGCCGTGGTACATGGCTTCAATAATGGGCAAACCAAACCCTTCTGCGTATGAGGGAAACAGAAATGCCTCGCAATTTTTATAGTACCAGTATTTTTCTTCTTCCGTTGCCGCGCCAATCAGTTTAACACGGTCTTCCACGCCAAATTTTTTCGCCGCGGCTATCACTTCTTTACCATACTCAAATTCATTCAAGCCTGCAATCACCAGTTCATAATCATTATCGAGTAACAGGGGCGGTAATACGTGAAAATTTTTGCGAGGTTGTACCAATCCTATGGTAAACAAAAAGGGGTTGCCTGGGCGATATTTGGGTGCATCAAAACCTGGAAACGTAGTTACCGTGCATCCCAGTTGAATAGCTTGTGTAGGCTTGTTTCCTAGGTTTAAATACTTTCGGGCCTCATCAATAGCAAACTGCGAAATGCCGGTTATATAATCCGCTCTATCAATTCTCTCTTGTGTTTGTTTTAGTAACCGTTGGTTTCTTTTTATATTACCTGCATCTTCAATCAGGTAACTAAAGTCATACAACGTGTACAATACTTTGGTTTTTCTATTAAATGGTTTATACCATGATAATTGTGTGGTTACATGCCAGAGATCATACTTCGAAGTTCCAAAGCGGTAATATTTGTCGATTGATTTGTGTTCGGTATACTTTGCATCAGCCCCAAATATGCCCATATCTTTTTTGGGGAGGTAATAATTCAGTTCCATTTCTGTTAAGGGAATCTTGGCCAGTGCCTTACCCAGGTTAATGCATACGCTGTACAAACCATTAAATGGATTGTACTTTAAACGATGCATATCAACCAGAACCTGCTTCATAAATACCAATTTGCGCGTAAAAATAAGGTTCGGCTGACTGAAATCGCAAGCTTATCCGTCAGATAATGGAAACTTTGTCAGTTTTCGGGAAATTGTACGGAAATTGACTGTTAATCTCTTTTACCAAACAATAACTGATGAAATTACTGTTACAATACCTCAAACCTTATAAAGGGTTGGTTTTTCTGGCACTGTTACTCGCAGCCATTAACCAGTCTTTTTCCATGTTGGATCCATATTTCTTTGGAAAACTGATTGACCAATATGCCACACACCCATTAGAGGTTGGCTATTTCGATGCTAAAAAACAATTCGTGGTTACCGCCACCAGAACAGAAACAGAGTTTATCTGGGGAGTGATGGGCTTTTTGGGAATATTGATCAGTGTGGCGATGATATCCAGAATTGCCAAAGCATTTCAGGATTATTTCAGCAATGTGATTGTTCAGAAATTCGGCGCTAAAATTTTTACAGATGGATTGAAACATTCCATGCAATTACCTTATCAGGAATTTGAAGACCAGCGCAGTGGTGAAACCCTTTCTATCCTTACTAAAGTAAGAACCGATACGGAACGTTTTATCATTTCCTTCATCAATGTATTGTTCAGTATTCTGGTAGGTATTGTTTTTATCTCTGTGTATTCTTTCAAACTACATTGGTCCATTATGCCCATTTATGTAGTAGGTATTATTCTTCTTTCACTGCTCACCAGTTTTCTCAGTAGAAAAATTAAAGTGATACAGAAAACCATTGTAAAAGAAACCACTACACTGGCAGGAAGTACTACAGAAAGTTTGCGCAATATTGAATTGGTAAAAAGCCTAGGGTTAACCGATCAGGAGATTGAGCGACTGAACAAGAATACCTATAAAATATTAGGACTTGAACTAAGAAAAGTAAAAAGCATCCGTACCCTTAGTTTTATACAAGGCACATTTGTAAATTTTCTACGGCAGGTGATCATGTTTACTTTACTGTGGTTGGTATTTCGTGGTGAATTAACTGCGGGTGAAGTAATGACATTGACGTTTTATTCCTTCTTCATATTTGGTCCGTTACAGGAAATTGGTAACATCATTCTATCTTATCGCGAAGCAGAAGCCTCACTCAATAATTTTCACAACCTGATGGAAAAGCCTTCAGAACCAAGGCCGGCATACCCAACCCATTTGGGAGATATTGCTGATCTGTCATTCAAAAATATTTCATTCAAGCATCAAACAGCTCAGTTCAAAGCATTGGATGATATTAGTTTTGATGTGGCCAAAGGACAAAGCATTGCATTTGTAGGACCCAGCGGCGCCGGTAAAAGTACCCTGATGAAATTATTGGTAGGATTATACCATACACAAGATGGAAGCATATTGTACAATGGCATTGACAGCAACAATATTTTGTTTGATGAGTTACGTAACCAGATCGGTTTTGTAACGCAGGACACCCAATTATTTGCCGGTACCATACGCGAAAATTTACTGTTTGTGTATCCCGATGCAACGGAAGCAGATTTAAAGGAAGCGCTGCACAAAGCCAGTTGCGATGGATTACTGGCAAGGGCAGAAAAAGGAATTGACACCATGATTGGTGAAGGCGGATTGAAATTAAGCGGTGGCGAAAAACAACGTTTATCCATTGCCCGCGCCTTGCTTCGCCATCCACGTTTATTAATTTTTGATGAAGCTACTTCTGCATTGGATAGTATAACCGAAGAAGAAATTACCAATACCATTCGCCGCATCTCAGCCGAAAAAGAACAGATCACCGTTATGATCGCACACAGGCTAAGCACCATCATGCATGCCGACATCATTTATGTGCTGGAAAAAGGTCAGATTGTAGAAACCGGAAACCACCACGAGCTGTTGGCCGAAAAAGGTTTGTATTACGCCATGTGGCGCCAGCAGATTGGAGAAAGGAAAGCGGTGAGTTCTGTGCTTGCAAACTAGGGAAATTGAATAATGAATATCGAACAAGGAATGTCGAATGTTGATCGGAGTTTTACTTCGACATTCGACATTCCTTGTTCGATATTCGATATTCTCTATTCTTTATCAAACTTTTTCTTCAAATACTCCATCACCGAAGGATCTTCTAATCCTTCCATATCACTTAATTCAAGCTCAAGGGCTTTGGTACTTAATTGTATTTCCAGCAGCGATACTGCGAGTGAAGCGGAGAAAGAAATCAGGCTGAAAGCAAATACGCCGTTGGCGAATACCATCGCTTCAATATAAATCAGGTACATGCAAAGTATACAGCTCAGAAAAGTAAGTACCCCCAGCGCCTGCATGTTTTTAATGAGTTTTAAGCGGTAACGCAAGTTTTTGATTTGTCCATGTATGATCAGTTTCTGCTCATGGTTTTGGTATTTATCATGCAAACTTCGAACGCGATTTGATAACGCCAGAAAACGGTTGGTATATGCCAGCATGATCAAACTAATAGCCGGAAAAAGCAAAGCAGGGGTATTGATTGAAATATCCATAGGGGCAATTTACAAAAGAAGCAGGACTTTTTTCGATTGCATTGGCTCCAGACTTATTTTAAGAACTGCAAAATTTCTTTTTTAAGTAAGGGCAAATGATTCTTAATGATCGCCCAAATAATAGTTGGATCAACAGAATCGTAGGCATGAATTAATCTATTCCGGAAACCAATAATTTTTCGCGAGTCATCAATTTTTTCTTCAAGATGCAAGAGGTCATATTTGTTAATTGCTTCTCCAATAATTGACAATTGCCGTTCTACGGCACTTTGCGTTTTAATGTCTTCAAGAAAACTATTATAATTTTTGATTGAAGAAGTAAACTCCTCGATTAGTTTAATAGCATGGGATATATCAGATAAGTATTTTAGACCTTGTTCCGTCATAAATCAAGATTTTAGTTGATTCAATACTTTTTCTGAGATAAGGATTTTTAACTGAGGATTCAGTTAGCAAGTCTACTTTTCTATGAAAGAATACCTCAAAATTATCCCATAATGAAAGTAAGTAATCCCCTTTCTTAACAGGGTCGGGCTCGTCAACTTCAACCATTAAATCTATATCACTTTTTTTTGCGTCAAAATTTTCAGTAGTTGAAGAACCAAAGGCATACAAATACTTAACCTTATGCTTTGCGCATAGATCATTGAATTGTTCTTTTTGCCTTAATATCTCATCACCTACTACCATTACCCAAATATATACCTTTAAAATTGCTTACAAATTCAGAAGTAGAGACTACTATGTATAATGGCCAGAGTTGTAAGCACTTGGGTTTTATTTTCAGTTGCTCCAGGATAGTACCGAGCACTCGGGATTGAATTAAAAACACAAAAGCTGATGTAAAAACACCCAATCCCCTACCCAAATCGCTTTCTGCTAAGCATGTTACTGATGGTAAAAGTGGCCAATTCAAAAAAAAAATTGTTTTACTTATCAAAAATAAAATTTAGATTCGTCTAAATTTTAAGATTAAAATGGGTGTATTGGTTAAGAAAATAATATTATTAAACCTATTGGTGGGCATGACCCAGCTATCTATAGGGCAAACAGCTACTATCTCAGGAAAAATAATAGCAGCAGGCAAGCCAGTTGAGTTGGCAAATATTCAACTGGTTGAAGCACAGAAAAAAACGGTAACAGACACGCTCGGACAATTTACCATTAACAATGTTACAGCAGGCACTTACAAGATTCGCATAACCAGTATTGGTTTTCATACCATAGAAAAAACGGTTTCACTAAAAGATAAGGAACAGCTTACCCTAAGCTTTGATCTTACCAACTTTCAGCACATACTTAACGATGTTGTTGTAACAGGAACACTAAAAGAAGTGAAGCGACTGGAAAGTCCTGTGGCAGTAGAAGTGTATACCCCAACCTATTTCAAAAAAAATCCGACCGCCAATATTTTCGAAGCGTTACAAAATGTTAACGGTGTACGGCCGCAGTTGAATTGCCAGGTTTGTAATACCGGCGATATTCATATTAATGGACTGGAAGGGCCCTATACCATGGTGTTGATTGATGGTATGCCGATTGTAAGTTCTTTATCAACCGTGTATGGACTCGCGGGCATCCCCAATTCGCTGGTAGAAAGAATGGAAGTGGTGAAAGGCCCTGCATCATCGCTTTACGGAAGTGAAGCGGTAGGTGGCTTAATAAATATCATTACCAAAAAACCACAAAACGCTGCCCTATTTGCTGCTGATGTGTTTGCAACTTCCTGGGGTGAGGTAAATACAGATATCTCTTTTAAAACAAATGCCGGTAAAAATGCAATTGTACTAACTGGAATCAATTATTTCAATTTTCAAAACAGGATTGACAACAACAACGACAACTTTACGGATATGACTTTGCAGGACAGGATTTCTGTTTTTCAAAAATGGAATTTTCAACGAAAGCAGAACCGCCTGTTAAGCATGGCAGCAAGATACCTATATGAAGACCGTTGGGGTGGGGATATTCGCTGGAATAAAACTTTCCGTGGTGGTGATAGTATTTATGGTGAAAGCATTTACACCAAACGATGGGAAGTACTTGGCAATTACCAACTTCCTTCCACGGAAAAATTGATGCTTTCTTTTTCTTATAACAACCACGACCAAAACAGCGTGTATGGTAGAATACCTTATATCGCCCAACAAAAAATCGGATTTGGGCAACTGACCTGGGATAAAAAAATAGCAAACCATGATCTGCTTCTTGGTACCGCTGTACGATATACATTTTATGATGATAATACGCCCGGTACCGCAACTGCTGATAGTGTAAAGCCACAGAACCAACCACAAAAAACATGGCTGCCGGGTATTTTTTTACAGGATGAGATTTCAATAAGCGATGTGCACAAACTATTACTGGGTTTTCGTTATGACCATAATAATTATCATGGAAACATCTTTACACCACGTTTTGCTTATAAATGGACGATAAACGATAAGAATATTTTACGCTTGAATGCGGGCACAGGGTTCAGGGTGGTAAATCTGTTTACAGAAGACCATGCAGCGTTAACAGGAGCAAGAACCGTGGAAATAAAAAATGAATTAAAGCCCGAACGTTCCTACAATGTGAACCTGAACTATATCAAAAAAATATATGCAGACAATGGAACGTATGTGGGACTGGATATATCTGCCTTCTATACCTATTTTAATAACCGTATTGTAGGAGATTTTGACACCGACCCTAATAAAATTATTTACGATAACCTGCAGGGACACGCAGTTAGCAAGGGCTTTACACTAAACCTTGACATGGCATTTGCCAATGGTATAAAAGTTATTGCAGGTGGTACTTTGATGGAAAATACCTTAACTGAAAATGGCATTACCCAACAACAGATCTTAACAGAAAAGTTTACCGGTACATGGGCCGTATCTTATAAAATAGAAAAAGCAAATATTGCCATAGACTATACAGGAAATGTATATAGCCCTATGCGATTGCCTTTATTAGGTAGCACCGATCCAAGAAAACCCTATTCGCCATGGTGGAGTATTCAGAATATTCAGTTCACTTACTCTGGACTTAAAAACATAGGAATGTATGCCGGTGTAAAAAACCTGTTGAACTGGACACCCAACAAAGGCAACCCATTTATCATTGCCCGTGCCAATGATCCTTTTGATAAACAGGTACAGTTTAACAGCAATGGTCAGGTGATGGCAACACCCAATAACCCAAATGCATTAACGTTTGATCCATCTTATGTGTATGCACCCAATCAGGGTATACGGGTATTTTTAGGTGTGAGAATTACCATCAAATAGCGATCATTCATGAGCCGGCATATGAATTTTTTAGTAACCATTGGCTTATCCTTTTTTTTATCTGTCCTTATTTGGCCCGAACAAAGTTTTGCCCAACTCAACACCTATCGTTTTGAGCAGGTAGATAGTTTGTTGAAAGTGGAGAACAGAACTGTAATGGTTTTTATACACACAGACTGGTGCCAATTTTGTCAGACAATGAAAAATACCACCTTCAAAAACAGTGCAATCATAAAAAAACTGAATGCAGCATTTTATGTGGTGTATTTAAATGCCGAAGAAAAAAGAAACATACGGTTTAACGGAAATACTTTCAAATACAAACCAACTGGAATTAACACCGGTATTCATGAATTAGCAGAGCAACTTGCTTCCGAAAATGATAGCGTAGCGTATCCTACACTTTGCTTTCTAAACGAAAAACTAGAAATTGTTTTTAGGTATCCACAGTTTGCAAGCGCAAAGGATCTTGGGGTGATATTATCAAGCGTGAATCGTGAATCGTCAGGCGTGAGACGTGAGTGATGAAACGTGAATTGTGAGACGTGAATGGTCAGTAGTGTTCAATCGCACAATTCTTAATTGACGATTAAAGACTCAATATTCACCATTCACAACTCACGTCTCACGATTCACGTTTCACGACCAACATCACTTCACCCTAAACTCCAGTGGCACATTAATTTTTACATTGATGTTACGCCCCATATTGTACACGCCCATTCTGCCGGTAGCGGCATTCACATCGGTATATTTTAAGCGGCTTAAGTGGTTCTGGTAAGCCACATCTGCAATATTATTTAACGACAGGTTGATACTAAATAACGGTTTCCCTTTACTGATCACTTCAGTTCCGGCTCCGATATTAAATACCGTGTATCCGTCTGTTGGTGTTTCTGTATTGTACGCGGTGAATACCCGGTTTTGTCTGGCCACATTATCCATTTCAATTTTTACATACAGGTTACGCAAATCTTTTCCTGCCTTTTTAAAATCACCGCGCAACTCACTTTCCAGTCTTGGGGCTGGTATAAAAGGTAAACGGTTATTACCTTCGATATTTTGGTTAAAATGACCGGCTACCATCGAAAAACTATTTTCAAAATGTAACCAATCCAACGGATGCGGGTGCAAATCAAATTTTACTTCAAACCCTACCAGCGTTGCAGCAGCTTGTCTGAACTTGAATGCAGAAAGATCATTTCCACCAAGATTGATCAATGAATCGCCACCGGTAACAGATTCCAGTTTGCTGTAAAAAATATAATTGCTGATACGGTTGTAAAAAGTATTCAGCATAAAACTGAAATGTTCTTTGTTTACTTCCAATCCTGCATCTACCTGAAAAGAGGTTTCTGTTTTCAGATTATTATCTCCAAATTCATACCGGTTGGTTCCTTCGTGTGCACCGTTACTGGAAAGCTCGCTTACACTGGGTGCCCTGTAACCACGCGCCATATTGAATTTCAGCGTTACTTCATCATTCACATTATAACTGAGCCCCAGACTTCCGCTAAGGTTGCCAAAGCTTTTTTCGAAAGGTGCAAACTTTACTACACCCGCTTCCATAAATGATTTTCCGGTTACGTTTCTCCTATCGGCTCTTACACCACCACTTAGGGTAAAGTTATTATTGAATGTTTTTTTGCTGTACACAAATACACCCGCATCAAATTGGTTATACTCAGGAATCAATACTTCTTCTGCAAGGTTTCTGTTTTGCTGGTACATACCTGTGGCACCCAATGATGTTTTCCATCCATTCTTTTCTTCAAGATTGTATTGCACACTATAGTTAATGGTTTGCAAATCAAAATATAGTCCCGGTGTATTCTGTGCATCAGGATCGCCCAGTTCGCGGCGTTTGTTACGCTGGTATCCTATATTAAAAGCCAGCCTGTTTTTACCAATGGAAAAATTATTATCACTGGCTATTTTAAAATGACTAATGTGTTGGTATGGAGTAACCATATCGCGACTATCTGATTCTGCCTGTGTGGGTATTCTTTCATATGACGTTTCAGGATAAATTAGAAACTGTCCGGTAACCGCATCACGCGTACCTTCTACAATGCCCAGCTTCTGGTTAAAATTGCTGATGAGCAAATGGCTATACCCCCATGACTTATTGATACCAATGTATCCGCCAATATTTTTTTCAAAAAAACGGCTGTTGAATACTTTGCCATCATATTTATTTTGATAGTCAGCTGCAGATTTAGTAGTACCATATACATTCCAATTAAATCCATTTTTTAAATGGCCGGCCAGATTACCACTTCCGCCAAACAATCCATTGTTATCTGTAAAAGTCCCCAACAGATTTCCTTTCATCGTGCCTTGCTCTACCGGTACATTGGTAATGATATGTACCACACCTGCCATAGCATCACTTCCATAAAAAAGAGAAGCGGGCCCTTTCAGTACTTCTACTTTCTGTATACTGTATTCATCAATTTCAATTCCATGTTCATCGCCCCATTGCTGTCCTTCCTGCCGAACGCCATCATGCACGGTAACTACACGGTTATAACCTAATCCACGAATAATCGGTTTTGATACTGCAGGGCCAGTTGATAATCCGGAAACACCCGGAATAATTTTACTCAATGCATCAATCACATTGGTAGAACTGGTTTGCAATAACTCATTTCTTTTTACAATTGAAACCGGTTGTGCGGATTGCCGAACTTTGGTAGCAGATGCCACACCAGTAACGGTTACCGCTTCGTTCTCGATATAGGTTATTTTCAATCCAAAATTCTTAACAGGACTGTTACTAATATCCAGCACTTCCAGTATAGATGTATACCCAACAAAAGAAATTTCAACAAGGTATTTACCGGCTGGTACTGCAGGCGTTTTAAAATTGCCCATTTCATCTGAAACCGTACCGGTTTTTGCTTCGTGGAGATAAATAACTGCGCCAGACAAAGGCTTTCCTGTTTTAGCATCGGTGATTTTACCGCTTAATGTAGTATTAGGAGCATCACTATAAACACTGGCAGAAGCAATGGCCGGAAATATGATTCCGAAAATGAAAGAAAAAATAACAGATATAGCAGGTGTAATGAATTGTTTCATGGTTAAGGGTATTAACAGTCAGATGATCGTTCATCAAAAAATAAAATAATAAAACAGCTTCCGCAGGAAGAAGCAAAAAAATAACGATCAACAGGCAGGTGGACCACGAAGCGGAGAACGATACATTACTGTTGAGAAAACAGTTTCAACAAAGACTTTTTGATAAGTAGCAAAAACAATAACAGGAGAAACCTGAATAGCAGTATAAGTATTTACAAAAGGAGATTCTATAACTAGGTTATCACACTGACAATTAAAACCCGACTTAGCAATTTGTGTGTCTGAATGAGCAACATGTACATTTTTAGCCTTTGCATCTTTGTGTGTCGCCACCAGGTTATGCAGCGTAAGTTTCGGCGTAATACCAAATGCAAATAGCATCATAAAGATGCCAGCTAACACACTACGTATGGTGGATAATTTTACCAGGGAGTATTTTGTTACGTTGTTGCAAATGTAGGAGCTTTTGGAATACAACGCAGCGCAGAGAAAATTTTTACGTTTTTTTTAAGGGGAGGGAAGAGAAGGAAATATCGAACAGATGAATGTTGAATATCGAATGTCGAAGTAGCAATAAACCAAACTTCTACATTCGATATTCCTTGTTCATTATTCGATATTCCCTCTTCCCTACCTCACTTTAATCATCGCCCGCACCTGTTGGGTAGCCATATTTTGCAAGCGTGCATAATACACGCCGGTGGGTAATGATTCTCCATTGAATACAACTGTATACGTGCCGGCAGAGTATTCTTTATCGGTAAGATTGGCAATTACGCGGCCAGTGGTATCCATGATCTGGATTAATGTATGCCCACCTGCTGTTGTAAATGTGATCACTGTAGAAGTAACAAAAGGATTAGGATAATTACTGATTAACAGATCACCTGAAAGGTTCACTGCTTTTTTACAACCACCGGCATTCACAAGCGGTAGTATCTGGAAATTTTTAAGCATGATTTGCTGCAGATCCAGATCGTTTACACATAACCAGTTTGATAATATGGTAGAATATACACTCCTGAAATCATATTGAAACGGAAGGTTATCATTCACAGTAGCATTGGCCGGTATGGCAGGCGTTTCGCCAAGTACGCCGCCCATTACATTTTTACCAAACACAAACAAAGGTGCCGCAGAACCATGGTCCGTACCATCGCTTCCATTGCTTTTGATGCGTCTGCCAAATTCTGAAAAAGTCATGCCCACAACCCTGTCCTGTATACCTAGAAATTTCAAATCGTCCTGAAATGCTTTGATGGCATCACTTACATTCATCAATAAATTGGCATGAAGGCCTTTGCTATTATCTACGCTATCTACCTGTGCAGAATGCGTATCAAAACCGCCGTAATTCACCATGTAAATTCTTGTCTTCAACCCACCTTTGATTAATCTTGCCACAATCTTTAACTGATCGCCTAAATTATTTTTTATGGGATAACTAACCTGCTGAACTGTTTTGGTAGCCGCTTCTTTAATTACGGTTGCATACTGCTGTGTTTGCTGCGCGATGGTTCTGATAAAAGTAAGTTCTTTACCCGCGGGTGTATTCGGTGCGGGGTCTTGTATACCATTAATGAGGTTATAAAAATTACTGGTATTACTGATACTCATACCCATACTTACTGCAGGGCCTTGTAAGGTTAACGAAGTAGCAGATCCGATTTGTATGGCCAATGGATCCGTCATGGTAGCATTGGGATAACCATTGGGAAAATTGGGATATTCATAATTGAGGTAACGACCAGCCCAACCACTATTTACCAACTGGTTACTTTCACTCCCACTCATCCAGATATCAGTGGCACGAAAATGCGAATAACTGGGTTGTGGATAGCCTACGGATTGCACCACTTTTAACTGACCGTTATCATACATGGATTTTAATCCAATCATAGAAGGATGCAAGCCCGATTTGCCATTCAGCGACAGCAATTCTTTTTCTGGGATATAAATATTGGGTCTGGCATTTACATAGTTGCTGAAATTTTCGATGGGCACTACCATATTCAATCCATCGTTACCGCCATTTAACTGGATGATCACAAATACATGGTCCGTTTCTGTTACAGGTAATAACAGTGATTGCATAATGGCTGAATCAGCACTGAAAGCCCTGAATGAAAAACCACTCACCAACGAAGGAAGCATCACACCGGCGGGTACAGATTTGCGTAAAAAATCTCTTCTTTTCATCGCTGTTGTTTAGGCCAGTTGGTATTCTGACAGATTCATAAAATATTTCATCAGATCCCGCAAACGGGTTTTCACCGTTGTGGTATTTGATGTATTGGCCGGGTTACTAATAAATTGGTTCCACGCATCGGTCCAATAATAATCAGCCGATTGTCCACCCAGTAAAATATCAGTTTTCAATTGTGTTTTCGAAGCAGCTGAAATATCCATCCGGTAAATGATCTTGAGAATATCATCAATCAATTTATTGGGATCACCGGGATTGGGAAGTGTTTTTGCAAACTCTGCCGAATCAATCTGTAAGCGTTTTCCATTAAACGTGTATCCATTTTGCACAAGGGTATCCGTAAACTGATTTCGCTTGGGCAGTGTATCGCTGTTGATCCACACTTCATAAAACTGCGGCTCCTGATAATAGGCTTTCCATCCACTAACATCCGGCGGATCGCCAATACTTTGTTGCATATTATTGGCCCAGTTTACCAGGTAACTATAAAAACCATAATTGGTAGTATAATCCGAAGCAGGTTGAAAAGCCACATTCAATTCACGACAGGTACCTACCACCAGGTTTACCGGACTTTTGATCAGGCAACCTCTGGCCAATGCATCAAAAAAATGTTCGCTTCTAAGTAATACATTTAGTACTGCGGAAATCTCGTAATTATTACTGCGGAATATATTTGCCAGTGGTGTAATAATAGTGGCTTCTACCGTAGCATCAATATCATAATACACAAACCAGCGATAAATTCTGCGGCATAAATATTTCGCTACTTCCTGTGTGGCAAAGATCATATCCAATAAAGCATCCAGTTCTTCATCACCCGCTGTGGCCGATGATTTTCCTTGTATAACGGTGTTGTTATAAAAAGCGGAAAATTGTTTATTCCCTGTATCGTGTCGCTTACTATCAAAATAAGAAGTAATGGCTTTTGCATCATTGCGCCAACCGGTTAATACCTGTGCTGCGGCACGTACATCTGCTTCAGTGTATTGCGATTCGGTTCCTTTACCACAACAAAATAATTCCTGTATTTCGCGACTATAATTTTCATCGGGTGCGCTTTTGGTATTTCTTTCTCCATTCAGATATACCAACATGGCGGGATCAATGGTTACCGCTCGCGTAAGCGATTTAAAATTTCCCAATGCATAGGTTCGCAGCAATAGGTGATGCTTGTATACAAACTGCGAATTTCCAATTACACTGGCTTCTGTTGCAAAATGATTATGCCAGAAAAGCGTCATCTTTTCGCGAATGCTTCTGTCCTGATTGATCATTACCCCCATCCACCATTTTTTAAAAGAGGCATTGCGCAAACTGTTCACTGTTCCATCGGTACTGGGGTCCAATATCCAGGTTGAACCCTGGGGTATTAAGGTATCGGGTACTGCGGCATTGGTTGGGTTGTATTCTTTCACCGGCGGTTCAGGCAGTGAGGCAACAGGATTTAAAATCTCATCTATCGACTGCTGAAAACTTCTTGTTTTAAAATAATCAATATCGGTCTTGGAAGCACCAAATAAGGTACGTTTCAGCAGGTGTATTACCTCAGTTTCTGTCCAGTTACCTGAGTAAGCGGCCAGTCCGCCATTAGGTGGTGGTGCCGCAACAGCCAACATATTGGCATCGGGTATTGATGCGATATAGGGTGTTAAAAAAGATCTTCGGTCCATAAAAAAGTCTGTTAACGGGGTGTTAATAGGATACAGGCCAAACCCAAACTGTTGCCCGAGTGTATAAAAAATGAAAAATATCCAAAAAAATTGTAACAACCGCTCGTGTTTTTAATAAGATAATGCAGCATTCATAAAGTAATTATGTCTTATATTTAGGGTAAACAAACCCCCTTCATGACGGAACAAGCCATAATCACAGGCTGTTTACACAACGATGCCGCTGCGCAGCGCGAACTATACAATCGCTATAGCCCTAAAATGCTAAGCGTTTGTTACCGTTTTGGGCAAAGCCGCGAAGATGCGGAAGACATGTTGCAGGAAGGATTTATCAAAGTGTTTACCCAGATACACACTTTTCAGAACAAAGGTGCTTTTGAGGGTTGGATCAGGCGGATTATTGTACATACCTGCATCAACTTTTTGAAAAAGCATAAAAAATTCAATGAGAGTGTTGATCTGGCTTATGCCAATTCATTGCATGTGAAAGAAGAAACCATTCCTTCCATCATGCAGGCAAGGCAGATCATTGAATGTATCAGGCTCTTACCTATGGGATACAGAACGGTTTTAAACCTGTACGCATTGGAAGGGTATAGCCATAAAGAAATTGGTGATATGCTGGATATTGAAGAAAGTACCAGCCGAAGCCAATACACAAGGTCGAAAGCCATGTTGGAAATGATCCTCATTAGAAAGAAGATCATCGAGAAACCGAAAGAAGAATTTAACTGGCTGGCGGCATTGAAAAACAAGTAGCGTTGATTGCGTATTTATATGGATAATAAGTTTTACCAGGACGACGACTTTGAGCAGTTTTTACAAGACGAAGTAAAACAGCACCGGATGTATCCCTCTGACCATATATGGAGGAATATCCGCACAGACCTGCATGGATACAAAGCCTGGCCCGCACTTACGTTTATCTCACTTTTTATTATTACTGCATTAACCATCTCTACACTACTTAGTAACCACCCTGCCAAGCAAGCGTTACCTGTAACAAATGATCAGACTATAGTAGAAGCTAGCTCTTCTAGTTCGAATGTTTCTAACAAACAGGACCATGTAGCAAAAGCGGTAATAGAGAAAGATTATTTTCAGCAGATCGCACCTGAACAAATCACTGCGGCTACTTTTGCCGATTTGAATTTGAATGAATCAAACATAGAACAACTTGTACTCAGAAACAAGCATAATGACATCGTTGCTATTCCTGTAAAAACAATACAGCATACACCTGCATTTGATAAATCTTCTCAGGTAATAACTGTTGCAGATAATCAAATGGCCGTTGGCATAGAACAGGTATTGGTAGCTGAACCTGCATCAGCTAATAATGCTGAAACAGAAAATACCCTTTCTACAAAAGAAGATAACCCGGTTATCAATGCATTAAATACAACCGAAGAACATGCAACGACTGATGAATTTCTGAAAGATTTTTCATACATCACCAGTAAACCAACTGTTCGCAAAAATTCGCGTTTTGGCTTTCAATTCTATGCAACACCTTCGCATAGCTACAGAAGGCTATCAGACGAAAAAGTAAAAGAAATTATACAGCCTGCTATTGCAGCCACCAATGCTGCACGTAATGTGCCGCTGAGTACCAATAGCCCTGCAGATGTAAACAATGTGGTTCGCCACAAACCGGCTTTTGGTTTTGAACTTGGCTTTGCCGTATTGTATAATATCACTAACAAACTGAAATTTAAAACAGGCATTCAATTAAATGTTCGCCAGTATTATATTGAAACATTCCAATCGCTCACCAACGACCTTACTTCGCTTTCGTTGATCAATTATCGTGGTGTGGAAACCATTAGTTTTTATTCGCCTTATAATAATAATACAGGTTATAAAAAAACACAACTCGATAATAAAGTATACCAGCTTTCTGTACCGGTAGGTGTTCAATGGGATCTGATTCAGGGAAAACATTTTGGACTAAACACAGAAGCTTCTGTGCAGCCTACCTTAACACTTAACAACAATACGTACCTGCTTTCTACAGACTATAAACATTATACCGGTGGTGGTGACTTTATCCGCAAATGGAATATCAACACCAGTGTAGGTTTTAACCTTACCTATACGCGTGGTGCTTCTTCCTGGCAGTTAGGCCCACAAATACGTTACCAGCATATGCCTACGTATTCCAACTCATACCCTATCAAAGAATTCCTGATGGATTATGGGGTTCGTTTAGGCTTTACGCGTCAGATCAAATAAAACAACTATCATAAATCGTTAAAGCCGCCCAATAAATGCTATGGCGGCTTTTTTATTGGTGTTGATTGAATAATTTTATCGCATGAAAAATAGCCTGATTCTTTTCTTTGTCAGTTTACTATACCTAACCGCTTGCAAAACCAAAACACCGGCCAGTGAGGTACAAAAGCCTATTGCCGATACAGCAAAATTTTATCCGTTACATGCATTTTTTACGGAACAGATACAGTATGTTGATCTTCGTAGTTTTCCAATTTATAAGATCACGGTAAAAGATGGCAAGAAAGATTCTTCCACACTTAGTAAAGACCAGTTCATTGCATGGGCATCTGTTTTTTTAGAAAGAGATCTGTCTAAGCCGTCTGAAAAAATTCTTTATCAGGAAGCTGTTTTTCAGGACCTCAGTACCGGTAGCGTTACCTTTAACTACACAACGAATGCCCCAAATACAATCGTACAAAATATAGATGTATTGCTGGATGAAAGTACCCAACAAGTGAAACGTATTTTTATCCGTTCTTTATATACCAGAGGAGATACCACCATCTCTGAACAATGCAATTGGAAAGCCAACAAAAGTTTTCAGGTAAACAGAACGTTTACTACAGCTTCTGGTTATACTGCAACAGAATTAAATTATATTAACTGGAACGATCAGCCGTAACGCACAGGCAACCATGACAGCAGCTCAATTTCAACAAATTGCCCATACCATTCCTGTACAACCCGGCATCTACAAATATTACGATGACGATGGAAGTTTATTGTATGTAGGCAAGGCCAAAGAACTGCGTAAGCGGGTAGGTTCTTATTTTTCTAAAACCTTTACCACCTATAAAACGCATGAGCTGGTGCAACGCATCCGCCGTATAGAATTCACTATTGTAGATTCTGAACAGGATGCTTTTTTACTGGAAAATTCATTGATCAAAGAATACCAGCCGCGGTATAATATCAATTTAAAAGATGATAAAACCTATCCGTATATCGTGATCAAAAAAGAACCGTATCCGCGTATTTTTTTAACACGTAAAAAAATCAACGATGGTTCTGAATACCTGGGCCCGTTTACTTCTGCAGGTAAAGTGCGCGACCTAATCAGTTTTATCAGACAATATGTTCCGCTGCGAACCTGTAAACTAAACCTGAGCGAACAGAATATACAGAAAGGCAAATTCAAAGTTTGTCTGGAATACCATTTAGGTAACTGCAAAGGGCCCTGTGAAGGATTGCAAACACTGGATGATTACCAGGAAGGATTGCAACAGGTAAAAAATATTCTGAAAGGAAACCTAAGTTCTGTGATCAATCATTTTAAAGCAGAAATGCAGGAGCATGCTGTACAATTACGGTTTGAAAAAGCGGAAGCCACCAGAAAAAAAATTGAACACCTCGAAAGCTATCGCTCCCGGTCGGTGGTAGTGAGCAGCCATTTATCCAATATTGATGTTTTCTCCATTTTGAAAGATGATCAAGCTGCGTATGTAAATTACCTGATGGTACAAAACGGCACCATTGTACAAACGCATACCGTACCATTGGAAACCAAACTGGAAGAAACCGAAGAAGAAGTATTGGGCTTTGCCATTGCCAACCTGCGAACGAGGTTCAACAGCCTGGCAAATGAGGTGATTGTACCGTTTGAGATTGACTATCCTGACAATACCGTAACCATTACGATTCCCAAAGCTGGCGATAAGAAAAAACTGCTTGACCTATCTGTAAAAAACGTAAGCTATTTCAGAGAGGAATTACGTAAGAAAAAAATCCTGCACCTGGAAGGCAAGACAGATATGGAAAAGAAAAAAGTGTTGTATGAGTTGCAACAATACTTACACCTTTCTGAAGTACCGGATCATATTGAATGTTTTGATAACTCAAATTTCCAGGGAAGCTACCCCGTATCTGCCATGGTATGTTTTAAAGATGGTATGCCGAGTAAAAACGATTACCGGCATTTTAATGTAAAAACAGTAGAAGGCATTAATGATTTTGCCACAATGACAGAAGTTATTTACCGCCGCTATAAACGGGTGTTGGAAGAAGAACTACCATTGGCCAAACTCATCATTATTGATGGTGGTAAGGGGCAATTAAGTGCCGCTATGGAAAGCATTCATAGGCTGGGTCTCACGGGCCAAACCACCGTGGTGGGTTTAGCCAAGAATGAAGAAGAACTTTTTTTTCC
This sequence comes from Sediminibacterium sp., assembly GCA_965283715.1. GTDB lineage: Bacteria > Bacteroidota > Bacteroidia > Chitinophagales > Chitinophagaceae > Sediminibacterium. Next base: position 517,418 of record CBDIPL010000004.1, read on the forward strand.
GGGCGATTCAGAATCTTTCAAATTACCCTGGGATAGCGATAGTTTGAAACTGGTGCGCCGAATACGCGATGAAGTGCATCGTTACGGAATCACCTTCCATCGCAATAAAAGATCAAAAGGAACGTTTAAAAACGAACTGGAAGAGATCAGTGGCATCGGCGAGCAAACGATCGCACAATTACTGAAAGAATTCAAATCGGTAAAACGGATTAAAGAGAAAACGGAAGAAGAGTTGGCCTTGGTTGTTGGGAAGATGAAGGCGAAATTGTTGAGGGAAGCTTTTAGCGATTAGCCTTTAGCTGCAAGCTTGTACCTGTTAAGCTGCGTGAGCACTGTAAAAATGTTTGAACAGGCAGGCATCCTAATTAAAAGCAAAAAATCGTTCATAAACTAGATAAAGCTATCGGTTAAAAGCCAGTGGCTGGCGGCTCCAAAAAAGGGGCCAGGATAAAAATCCAGCCCCGTTTTAAAATCCAATATCCTATGAAAAACCGTAACAAATTTACGGATTGTAATGATATTACCAAGTTTTGTGGCAATTAATTTTAACCTTGTAGTATAATCACTAAAAAAGGCCCCAAAAAGGGCCTTTTTCTAAACAGATTTAATTGATTTTTAATATTGCCAGAGATCCTGCTCGTAGTTAAAGATTCTTGTTTTGATGTTTTCTCCTTCCAATAAGCGGAAAAGCGGGTCTTTAATCATCGCATTCAGGTACCTGTCGCCTGGGTTATTGGCACTAGATTTTATCAGGTAACTGCTGAAAAAGCGACTTTCAAACAATTCTTCCCAGGTCATTCTGCTCGAATTGTTTTTGGGATTGTATACATCCACCTTAGCCAATGTTTTACGCAGATCCGGATAATAGATCCAGAATAAAATACGTGGTGTTGATTTACCGCCGATTACCTGTTTGGCTATTGGTGCAATACCAATGATTCTTGTAAACAAACGGCTGGCTTCTTTATCAAAAATTACCTGCTCCTTAATACGGAAAGTGTATACAGAATCAGAACTAAACCTTGGCTTTTTGGTGATCACACGCTCAACCGCTCCAGATACCGGATCTGGCACATCAACTGTATCATAAGAGCCAGCTGTTTGGTTAAATACCTGATCATTCGTAAGAGGTGTGGTAAAACGGTCATTGTCGGCAGAAAAAGCGGTTACACTATCGTTTTTTATCGCATTGAGCATGATAGAAAAGAAACGCTGGTCACCATTATCATCTTTACCGGGATACATGAACGACATGTTTACTTTTTCTCTCGCATCAATTTCTCTCCACAAAAATTCACTCCACAAATTATCGTCATCGCGCAGGTGTTCGTATTCAAGCGGCTTTCTGTCTTTTACCTGGCTTCTATCTACGGCAGAATTGTTACGCAGGGCAATTTCAGGTTTAGCATCAAATCCTCCCGGATTAGTCGTATCAAAACGAACCGATACATTACCGGCGGCTGAAGTAGCAGTGGTTGGTGTAGCAGCAGGCTGTTGCACCACACCTCTTGCATTATTATTGGCGGCTGGAACTACTGGCTTTGTCGTGTCAGCTTTTGTAGCAGCAGGTTTAGCAGCAGGCCTATTGAATTTTGATTGCGCATACATCTGACCAACGGCCAATGTAACCGACAAAAACAGAATTCCCTTTACAATACTCTTTTTCATACTACACAGATTTATTGAAGAACAAATGACATATTCTGATCCAACGTACGGGTACCACCCGGACCTCTAACTTTAATTTCATCAATGATAACTGTCGTTCCTGGCTGGCATCGTTTTAAAATAGCCTGGGCTTCAGCACTAAAATAGGCTCCAGCTACTTCAGCAATACCCGGGTTATCTTCAAAGCCTTTACCAGTGCAATACAGGGTAAAAGAAATAACATCATATTTCACACCTTCAAACACGAAGTCAGTTAATTCAGCGGCTACACCCTTTTGAACGCGCATCACATTGGCCGTCATTGGAGGGCCATCGCCACCACCGGTTTTACCTCCAACCTTTGCAACCGGGTTTGGTACACGTTTGATTGGAATGGTTATTTTCTGGGTTTTCTTACCATCACTGGCAGTAACTACAGCTGTACCTAAATTTTTACAGGATACAATATATAAACCGGGGCCTGATTTGCTTACGCTAACACCCGGTCCATCTACTGTTACATTTACTTTTTCATCGCCACTTCCGCCGGTAACACTTAATTCATTAGGAAGATCCTGATAGAATACTCTTGTCTTATCAGTAGATACCACCAATCCTGAAGGAACCCCTACAGTATACTTCACTTCTTTTTCAACAAAGGCAGTTGTACCATCTGGTTTGGTATAAGAGATTCTAACCCTTTTGGTGTTGGATCCGGAATTGTTTACCGTGGTTTTGTATTCGGCAGCACCATCGGCATTTAAGGCAATGTTGGCACCATCAATGGTAACGGTTGGTCTGGCTGCTTTACTAAAAGCACCTACACCCGCCGTAATAATCAATTCTTCACCCGGCATTAAGTACGTAGAGTTGGTTCCGGCAAAAGCTTGGAACTCATCATAAATAATTTCCACCTCACCAATTTCTTTGTGGCAATATTCCACTACCTGTGCTTCGCTATTCTTGATATCGTTTTGAAATTTGCTCAGGATTACGATACTGGCAATCGTAGGCGTCATGTGAAAATAGTTGTATGCCCAGGCTTCTTTCTCTTCGTTAGTAACAGGGATCTTTCCTGTTTTGGTATCGTGTAAATCTATCGGAAGATTAGGCACCACTTCTTTGGCAACACCTGAATCAATTTTCATCAATTCATTTTTGAAATTGTTCAGTGCATCAAACAGATCCTTGCCCTTGTTCTTTCCTTCGGGTGGACGTGAGATGAATAAACGGGTAGCGGCTTCCAGATCATCTTCTTTGTATTCCTCTTTTCCTTCTACTACTTTCAGGTCGGCCTCCTGTTTCAGTTCTTTTTTTAGGTTTTCAATAAACTGATAGGCTGCAACAGCTACTTTCTGTGCCTGTTGTGCTTTGGGAAGCCAAATTTCAGCTTTCTCTCTGGTTTCAGGCTTTTCCTTTTTCCGCTCAAATGATTTGAATATATCAGCGGTTTTTTTATCAGCAATATTGCTTGCAGAAATCAAACTGCCATCAACAATTTTGAAGGCGTTCAAGATTTCGGCAGATACATTCAGTGCCAGTAGTGCGGTTAGCACCAGGTACATGATGTTGATCATTTTTTGCCGCGGCTCCTTGGGTAATGACATTCTCGCTTATATTTTATAACATGCGTTTGTTCAAAATGGATTTTCTCTTCCGGTAATTCACCGCCTCCTATCTTCCCTGCATAGCTGTTAACATATTACCATATAACTGGTTTAGTTTACCCAGGTTATTGGCTAATGCCGCTATTTGCTCCTTGGCTTTAATGGCATCATCTGCACTGCTGGCCATAGCGGTCGAGGCTTTGGTTAACTGACCATAGAATTGGTTCAGTGCTTTCAGGTGGTTATTACCTTCCTGCAGTTCCAGCTCATAAATGGTATTAAGAGAAGCCAGGTTTTTATTCATCGCCTGCATTTGCTCATGAAACTGTTTAGCACCTTCGGTAGCACCATGAAAACCGGCCAATGATTGAGAAGCATGTGTGGCCGCATCTTTAATTCCCGCTACGGCAATCGTAGCTTCTTTGGTTTTGGCAGAAAAATCACCAGCAGATTTTGCCATTTCCGTTACATCACCCAACTGTCCAACAGTAGTGGTTAATTTCTGAAAACCTGCACTCAGTTTACCTAATGTATCTTGGTTGATATTGGCATCCTCAAGCATTTTATCTAAACTGTCCAAAGCGGTATTTCCTTTAGCCAATTTAGCACCACCTGGCAAATGCACTTCATGATCATCCATATAAGGATAGATAATATACAGTACCCCATATCCCAAAAAGATCACTGCTTCCACAGTTAAACCCACTTTCAACATAAAATCTGCAATAGGTGAGTGCAATAATTTTTGCAGGGCACCGTAAATAACTACTGCCGCAGCAATAGATACGAATACATCAAACCATTTGGAAATTTTTGGAGGAATTGCAGCTGCCATTTTTCTGTTTTTTAGATTTTGAATTTACATGGGTTTTGCTGCATTGCCACAGCAGAACTGTTATTTTACTATCAATAATGGTACATGAAATGTGTTTCCAGACGCTACTAGTTATTTTTTCATTTTAGGTGCCAGATCTATCACACAACGGAAACCGATGTAAGATTTTGCTGTGTCCTGATATTCATAGTTACGGGTACTTACCTGAAGGAAATAAGAAATATCCTTCCAGCTACCACCACGTACTACTTTACGCTTCTCTCTCGGACGATCAGAATCTTTGGCTTCGTATCGGATATCAGGGCTCATATCGGCCATGAAATTGTAGGCACCTTCGTAGAAATAAGAACCCGTCCACTCAGAAACATTACCCGACATATTGTACAAACCATATTGGTTAGGCCAATAAGATTTTGAAGGAACGGTATAAAAACCACCATCTTCTGCATAATTACCACGACCGGGTTTAAAGTTGGCTAACAAACAGCCTTTCTTGTTTCTCAGATAAGGGTTACCCCAAGGGAACATAGAATTGGTTAAACCACCACGGGCCGCATATTCCCACTCAGCTTCACTGGGCAAACGGTAATCACCATCAATGGCAAATTTCTTTCTTTCCAGGAAGGAGTTTTGATAGTGTGTTCTCCAATGACAGAAAGCAGTAGCCTGTTTCCAGTTAATACCCACTACAGGATATTTTCCGTAAGAAGGGTGTGAATAATAACGTTTGGTCATGGGTTCATTGTAGGAATAAGAGAAGTCTCTCATCCAAACCAAAGTATCAGGATAAATTTTTTGATCGCCTCGGCGGATAAAATTATTTCTGGGTAATCCCGCGTTGTCTCTTTTAGCGGCAGCAGCCAGGTCAAAATATTCTATACGGTATACAATTTTATCAGGGTCAATTTCGGGTTTGCCATAAATACGGTTATCCGGGGCCAGATTCAGCTCGTTCAACCGCTCAACAGTACTTCTGTCCCATTTAATAGTAGCTACTTTTCTCCAGTCAACCGCCATGGTATCTTCCACACCTTTGCCAATACCCTGTCCAAATAAGATCTTAAATGCCAGAGAATCCCTTGTCCAGCCTACAAACTGACGGTAATCATCATTGGTAATCTCCATAGCATCCATCCAGAAACCCGGGATAGAAACCTGTCGGTTACGCGAGGTATAGTTGTAACTGATATCCTCATCACTAGGCCCGATATGAAACGTGCCCGGGGGGATGTACACCATGTTACGCGGAGGATTCATGCTTTTATTGGCCGTAGGTGCTACGCCATGTAACTGTCCGTCGTCAGGCAACCTCAATGCCTTCGAGTTTCCCTTCTTTTTCAGAAAACAAGAGGATGCGAGGCTGACACAGAAAGCAACTAATACAATGTTTCTTAAATACCCTTTCATCTTATGACACAGATTTTATGACAGTGACAAATATAAGTTTTCCATCGGCAGTTGGGCCGATTTTGCAATTTTGTTACCAATAAAATTTACTACGATAGGTAAATTTGGTCAGATACTACAAAATTAAAAGTTCGTTTACTACAAGTGGGGTTTTCAACGGTGCAAATGGCGTGAAAACACTGTCATATAGAGCAAATTAATGCAAACTTTGTTACACTTTTGCTAAAAGAGCATCTACCGTAAGAAAAGGTGCCTGGCAGGCATAATTCTTACAAAGATAGAAAGCTGTTTCAGCGGCAGCATCCTTCCCGGTTTTACCAGCTAATAACGGGAAAACCGTTGAATTAGTTTCTTCGGCCTGAAGAATTTTATTTGGGATGAACCTCTCGAGTACAGGACACAGAAATTGTTTAGCGTGCTGCCCGGTAATGGCTATTTCAAGCATTCCATGGGTTACCAGTTGTGCTGTCATGGCCCATACACCGAATGATGTGGGATACTTCGTGATGGCTTTAGCGAGTGACTGGATCAGGAAATGACTTCTCTCACCCCATTCAGGCAGGTCGAATACAATGGATAAGTATAGTAGGTTTTGTGCCATCACAGCATTACCACTGGGTACTGCCCCATCGTACACTTCTTTTTTGCGAACAATCACATCGGTTTGGTTGCGATGGGTGTAATAGAAAAACCCGGTATCGGCTTCTTCAAAATGGGCTATTACATGCTTACTAAGATCACGGGCTTTGATGAGGTATTGCCCCTCGCCTGTAATCTCCTGCAAATGAATATAGGCTTGTATCAAATAGGCATAATCATCTAAAAAAGCAGGTATTCTTGCCTGACTATTTTTATACGTATGGTGCCAACTGCCATCTGTATGGATGAATGTTGCCTCAAGAAATGCGATGTTCCGGATAGCCAACTCACGGTAAGTAATGTCTCCCAAAGCTGCATAGGCTTTTGCATACGCAGTAACCATCAATGCATTCCAGCCCAATAGGATCTTATCATCCAGCAAAGGCCTGATGCGGGTATCGCGTTGTTGCATCAGCTTTTTATGGCAGCGGTTTAACAGGTCTTCCAGTTCTGGCAAGGGTATCCCTTTATCAGCAGCAAAGCTGGCAATGGGCTGGGTTATCCAAAGAATATTGGTATGCTCCCAGTTACCTTTTTCAGATACACCGTAAAAGGCACAAAATATATCCTCATCTGTTCCTAAAAGAGAAGCGATTTCTTCCCTGCTCCATGTATAAAATTTTCCTTCCACGCCTTCACTATCTGCATCCAATGCACTGTAAAAACCATTCTCTTCGCTTAGCATTTCTCTTTCAATAAAAGAAAGGGTATGGCGGATGGTGTTGGCATACAGCGGATTTTTAGTGATTTGATAAGCTTCTGCCAGTACACTTATCAATAAGGCATTATCGTACAACATTTTTTCAAAATGCGGGGCCAGCCATTCATTATCGGTGCTGTAACGCGCAAAGCCTCCACCCAATTGGTCGTAAATACCACCATAAATCATTTTATCCAGGCTTAACAATGCCTGTTGCAAGGCAGCTTCACTTTTACTAAAATGGTAATCTCGTAACAGGTATTGTATGGAAAAACTTTGCGGAAACTTGGGTGCTTTGCCAAATCCACCCCATTCGGTATCGGCATTGGCTAACAATTGAGTAGCCATGTTTTGCAACTGAGCCTGTGTAAAAACAGTAACTGTATCAGCAGCTCCGGGTTTTTGAATGCCAAAGGCGTTACTGGTTAGTAAATGACTGGTAAGGTTTTCGGCCTGTGCATCTATTTCATTTCTCTTTTCGGTAAACCCTTTGTAAACGCCATCCAGTATCTCTTTCCAGCTTGCGCGGTTATAGGCCCTTTGGAGAGGAAAATAAGTGCCCCCATAAAAAGGTTTGGCTTCGGGCGTTAAAAAAACATTCAAAGGCCAGCCGCCACTACCGGTCATGGCCTGAACGGCATCCATGTAAATATGATCCAGATCGGGCCGTTCCTCTCTGTCTATTTTAATGTTGATGAAATGCGCATTCATGATGGCTGCGGTTGTTTCATCCTCAAAACTTTCTCTTTCCATCACATGGCACCAATGGCAGGCAGCATAACCAATACTTACTAGGATTGGCTTGTTTTCCGACTTCGCTTTTTGCAAAGCTTCATCGCCCCAGGGGTACCAGTTAACAGGGTTGTGTGCATGTTGTAACAGGTAGGGACTGGTTTCGTTGATGAGTGCGTTGGTGTGAAGCATAGGAATATCGAATGATGAATTTTGAATATTGAATGATGAAGTTAGGATTAGAAGAACACTCGCAAAGACCTACTCTTATTGATTTTCTTAACTGGCCTCTGAAAAAAGCGTTAAGAAATTTATGTAATGTAGCGTTAAGAAATGAACGATGTTTGGCTATTATACACTGCTGAAGTACATATTTGCATCATTTTTGAATTAAAGCTGGGCTTTAGACTTCGTTCATTTTAGCGGAATGGAGTAAATTTTAGCTTTTTTTCAGCAGCCTTGACTTTTTTTGTTACTTTTTTGTGTCAAGACAAAAAAGTAAATAGCGTAACTGCAAGTTGTGAAAAGATCTGGGTTCATTTTACCTTATCTTATATCGAATGTTGAAGTTAGTATTAGATTGTATACAAAATAAAAAGCCCCTCAGTTCGAGGGGCAGAATATATAATTTTAGTAATTCTATTTTTTTGCAGAAACCGCACCGGTAGTACCTAACAGAAACTGATCGAGGGCGGCCACCATACTTGGTTTTTGAGGGGATGGTACTTTGATCTCGAGGTTTAGTCCGGCTTCTTCAACGGCTTTGGAAGTATTGTTTCCAAAAGCACCGATAACGGTTCCGTTTTGTTTAAAGCCGGGGAAGTTATCGTATAAACTTTTTACACCACTTGGTGTGAAGAAGCAGATCACATCAAAATCTTTACCTGACAGTACTTCTTTGATATCGTTGCTGATGGTTCTGTACATGAACCCCAACTGGTATTCGCACTTATTGGTTTTGAGCCAGTTTACGATCTCGTTATCCTGCTGGTTTTCGCTGCACACATAGAGGAACTTTTCGTTTTCTTTATGTTTATTGATTACATCAAACATACTCTTATTGGTACCATCGGCACCGTAGAATACTTTGCGTTTGCGGTAGAGAATAAACTTCTGGAGATACAGGGCCACAGCTTCGGTAATACAAAAATATTTGGTATCCTGGCCAATGGTAACTTTCATTTCTTCGCACATCCGGAAAAAATGATCGATGGCATTGCGGCTGGTAAACATAACCGCCGAATAATACATGATATCGATCTTTTGCTTACGAAACTCCCTTGCAGGAATCCCTTCCAGTTTGATGAAGGGTTGAAAAAACAATTCTACATTGTATTTTCTTTCCAGATCAAAATAAGGAGATTTATCGCTCTCCGGCCGGGGCTGAGAAATCAGAATTCGTTTTGTTGTTTTTGCCACACCTGAATTTTTTGACCCGTTTTTTAACATGCTGATTCACTAAGATTGTGCAAAATTAAAAACTTCTGCTAAAATAATTGATCAATACCTTATAAATCAGTACCATCGGCAGTAGTTCAACTGCGCAAAGGTATAGTAAAAAATGGATTGCGTTCACTTTGAGTTTATTCCGGATGGCAATAAAGGAAACCCAGTATCGGTAGGCAAACATCAACCCGATCATTCCAAAAGAAATCGTTAATGCTACTTGTACTATAGACGCTGATGCAAAAGCAAGCAGCAGTAAAAATGGGATAAGTGCCACCCCAAGAATCTTATTTACCATAAACACAACAAATACATAAGCACCTGCCGCTTCTTTAGAATTGAATATCCAGCCTGTAAACAAAAGAAACAAGTATTTGATCATGTATACCACCAGTAATACTGCTGCAGAACCTGCTACCAACCACCAGAAAGAAAGTTGTGTCCAGTTTTTATACTGTATCAATAAAGTAATGTACACCCCGGCACTTACCAAAAAAAGGAAATTGGTTAGCAGGGAAGCAAGGTTATCCTGTAATAATTGGTCGCGGGTTTGTTTTTGGCGAAGTGATGTTTGAAAGAATAGCAGAAAAAGGTTGCGGAAATATTTAGAGAAGGCAGCGCGAATGAGTGCCAGCAGTAATACAATTCCGGCCATCAGGTAAAAAAGATTGTCTTTGTTTTCTCTTACATGATAATCAATCGGCATAAAAATAGCCGTCTTATGTAATGGCAGGTATGGATGCGTTGCATACTTTTCATAAGTACTGGTATCGTACAAAGGAAGAGCCGCCTGTATGGTAGCTTTTCGGAGAGAGTCTGTCCGCAAACTATCCTTCAACAATTGCAACGAATGCAAACTGTCACTTGCAACCGCAGAATCCGCAAAACGGGATCGGGTACTATCCAAAACATACCTTGTAACCTTGGGCCGATTAATAATGGGAGCAACTACGCCTTGGTTTCGGGTGGTGTCAGGCCGGCTGATGGTATCTGTTTGGCCCATACCTGTAAAGTAAAACCCCACGATACACAAACATCCCAAAAAAAACTTCCGACCTGTCATACCACAAAAATATTGAATTGAGTTGATGTTGTTGAGAAGAAGATGACTTCAGTTCAAATCAGTGCCATCAGTGGCAAAAAAAATGAATACTCCTCCCCAAAAAACAGAACCTGTATTTTTACCATTACCTAACAGCACCAACCATGGCCGGCATCTATATTCACATTCCCTTCTGCAAAAAAGCCTGCCATTATTGTAATTTTCATTTCTCAACATCACTTGCCAGTAAAGAGGGAATGATGAAAGCAATTGGTAAAGAAGCGCAGCTACGAAATGGTTACCTGTCAGAAAAAGTAGAAACCGTTTATTTTGGTGGCGGAACACCTTCCTTACTTACCCCGGCAGAATTGCAAAGTATACTTACCCAACTACGCCAGACATTTATTATTACAACCGATGCTGAAATAACCATAGAAACCAATCCTGATGATATTACGGAGGAAAAATTATTGGGATGGAAAGAAGCGGGTATTAACCGCCTCAGTATAGGCATACAATCTTTTTTTGAAGAAGACCTGCAATGGATGAACCGCGCCCACAATGCAGAACAGGCAAAACAAAGTATTGAACTGGCACAGAAAAACGGGTTTCATAACATTACCATCGATCTGATTTATGGCGCACCCGGATTGACAGATGAAAAATGGCTGCACAACATTAACACGGCACTGGCATTACAAATTCCTCATCTCTCCTGCTATGCATTAACTGTTGAACCCAAAACGGCTCTTTCCAAAAAAATTGAAACAGGTCAGTTACCCGATGTAGATACTGATACACAGGCAAGGCAATTTGCCATCCTTAGTTCACAATTACAGAAAACCGGTTTTGAGCATTACGAAATTTCTAATTTTGCTTTGCCGGGTTATAGAAGTAAACACAACAGTAGTTACTGGCAGGGCAAACCTTACCTGGGACTAGGCCCTTCGGCCCATTCATTTAATGGTAACAGCCGTCAATGGAATATTGCCAACAATGCCTTGTACCAACAAGCGATTGAGCAGGGTACCATTCCTTTTGAAGAAGAAATACTTACTACCACCCAACAATTGAATGAGTACATCATGACCTCTTTACGAACCATAGAAGGCATCTCTTTGCAAAATATCCGAAACCGATGGGGTAAAGAGAAAGAAGCTGTTTTGCAGCACACAGCAGAAAAATACATTGCATCGCATAAACTCTTACTCGAAAACGATGTAATCACACTAACGGAGGAAGGAAAATTCTTTGCAGATGGGATTGCATCTGATCTGTTTCAACTATAGGATCAACCTTTGTGATGACCAAAGACCTTTTTCAGCAGGTTCACCACCAAGATCCCTACAATCAGAAGAAGTATGGCTCCGGGACTTAATATGGTAAATGAAAATGGCATACCTAAAGTTACAACATTACTTATACCAGAAATGTTTCAATTTTCTTAAATCCATCAGCGGCAGGCAGCTGTTCCCAGAGGATTTCAAAGATGGCTGAGGCTATGGGCATATGGGCCTTTACCTTTTTGTTCATCAGGTGAATACATTTACTGGCATTATATCCTTCGGCCACCATGTTTAGCTCCAATTGTGCGGCTTTTACAGAATAGCCCTTCCCAATCATGTTACCAAAGGTTCGGTTACGGCTGTATAAAGAATAACAGGTTACCAGCAAATCGCCCAGGTAAACGGACGCAGCATAATTATGTGCATCGGCAGATTCATCCAAATCTTCATTCAGTTTACGCAGAAAACCTACCATTTCATTAGCACTGTTGGCAATATAAACACTCAGAAAATTATCACCATACTCAAGGCCATGAGCAATACCTGCCCCAAGGGCATATATATTCTTGAGTACAGCAGCATATTGAACGCCTAACACATCTGTATTCACAACCGTGTTCAAGTATTCGGTTTTAAAAAAAGAAGCAATTTGTTCTGTCATTGCAGCATCCATTCCCGAGAAAGTGAGGTAGGATAATTTTTCGGAAGCCACTTCTTCTGCATGGCATGGGCCCAATACCGCAAAGTAATTTTCAATTGGAAAATGAAAATGTGTAGACAGATAATGGTTAAGTAATTGATTGTCTGAAGGAAGAATTCCCTTCACGGCGGAGATGATTTTTTTACCCGCAAGCATTTCCGGTGATACCTGTGCAAAAGCAGCTTCCACATAAGCCGAAGGAACAGCAATAACCAGCGCATCTGATTGCGCCACTACTGCCTGAATATCATCACTCAAATGCAATTGTTCCAGATTGAAATAGGCACTGCTGAGGTAATGCGGGTTGTGGCGGCGCTTATCTATATAACGGATGGTTTCGCTGTTGCGAACCCACCAGTGAATGGTATTGCCATTATCGGTAAGAATTTTTGCCAGTGCCGTTGCCCAGCTACCGCTTCCTATCATTCCAAACTGCATGCAAATCGTTTAATGATTACTGCAAACATACGAAGCCCGATACGTAAAAAAACAACTGCAGGCTTGGGGCCTGCAGTTGCGTAAGTAGATGGCTTATTATGTTTAGTCTTTCTTTTTCTCTTCAAACAGTTTGTCTTTAGCCACAACTGTTACCAGATTGCCTTCTTTCAGTGTTTTGCTCACAATGGAATAGGGTCCGGTAATTACCTGATCGCCTGCTTTCAATCCTTCCACTATTTCAATAAAGTTGAGGTCCTGAATAGAAGTTTTCACCTTTACCTTTTTCACTTTATTGTCTTTTTGTAAAACGAACACCACTTCTTCAATATCATCATCACCATTGGTAGCTTTAGGTGCGTTCTCTTCAGGTTTCTTTTCATCTTTACTATCAGCGCCTGCTACTGCGTCACCTTTTTTATCTCTTGTGGTAACCGCACTTAAATCAACAGACAATACATTCTTTTTGGTCTTGGTCTGGATATCTGCACTTGCACTCATACCCGGGCGAAAAGGGAAGCCCTTACCTACTGCTACCAGATCTTTATAGCTATCGGGCAATAAACGGATATGTACTTTGTAATTGGTTACTTCTGCACTGGAGTTGGTGGTGGTAAGTCCGGTATTGGGGTTGGCAATTTTATACACCAGTCCTTTGAATTTGCGGTTGGTATAGGCATCCACTTCTACAATAGCCGTATCACCCAGTTTTACTTTGGGGATATCGTTCTCACCTACATCTACCCGTACTTCTATACTGCGCATATCGGCTACACGCATCATTTCGGTACCGACATTAAAACTGTTACCGGCTACACGTTCCCCTTTTTTTACATTCATCAAACTGATCATTCCATCCATAGGCGAAACTATTACTGTTCTGGAAAGATCTTTATCTGCCTTTGATAACTGCGCCTGCGCACTCTGAATGGATGCTTCACTGCTTTTCAATCCTTCTTTGGCTGCGTTGTAATTGGCTTGTGCAGTTAGATATGCCTGCTCTGCCTGTTCAAATTCAGCACGGGAGATTACTTTATCATTCAATAATTTTTTCTGACGGTCGTAACTGTTTTTCAGGTTATCCACGGTGGCTTTTAAACCAACAAGACTGGCTGTTGAATTAGACAGTTGCGCTTTGCTCTGGTTTACACCTGCCACTACCTGATCGCGCTGGGTAAGGTAAATATCTGCATAAATTCTGGCGAGAATTTGTCCACGTCTTACGCTGTCGCCTTCATTCACATTCAGTTCTACAATTTCCCCACTGATATCGGGACTAACTTTCACTTCTATTTCGGGGTAAACTTTTCCACTGGCATTAACGGTTTCAATAAGGGTTCTCAGTACCGCTTTATCTGCCGTTACTTTGATGCCTTCTTCCTTACCAATGACCCCGCTTTTCTTCAGGCCAATGAGAACAGCAATCACAACAACGAGTCCGATAATAATCCAGAGCAATTTCTTATTCATACAACAAATTTTCTTTTAAGCAGCTAATGAGTGAATGTGGTGCGTAATTACTGTTTACTAATTTATAATTTCAAGCCTTTGCCTTTATAAAATTCCAGCAGCTTCATTTTAAATACATAATCGTATTGATTGGTAAGCTGGGTTACTTTGGCCCTTAATAAATTATTCTGGTTGGTAATCAGATCCAACGAACTTAACAATCCTACTTCGTAACGCTTCATGGCAAATTCGTAGGCTTTCTGCGCACTCTCTACTGATTTTTTTCCGGCATTGAATTTTTGCAAGGCTGTAACTGCATTGGTATAGGCAGTGTATATATTTTGACGCAGGGTAAGATTGCTCTGATCTCTTTGTAATTGCGCAGACTTTACATTCAATTGACCAACCTGGTAATTGATTTTAGCAGAGAAATTATTAAAGATGGGAACATTAAGACTAATTCCGATATTCTGCCCGAAGTTATTACTCAGCTGGTTACCCCACCCATCCCAAAGATCTCCAAATGCCCTTGATTTTTGGGTAAGTCTGTAAATAGGGCTCTGCACATAATAATTTACACTGCTCAGGTTAACAATGGGTTCGGCTCCGGTAATTGGGCTGTATCCGAGAAAAGTAGCGCCAGTAGTTTGTTTGAAAGAGTTGGAGAAATTGGTAGACAGGTTACCGCCCAGGCTAAGGGTTGGGTATTTCTGTGCTTTGATAACCAATAAATTTTTTTCAGCAGCCCTTAGCCTGAGGCTGTCTCCTTTTTGCTGGGGCTGGTATTGCATTGCCATATTATATACAAGTTCCGGCTGCAACTCTGCAAATGATTCTATCGGAATTTGGTCTACCACAGGGGTTTCAATACCAAAAAGTACATCTACATCAAGGTTTAACAAAGCACGGAGGTTAAGCAGGTTCTGCTCATAATTGCCTTTAGCTGTGTAATAGTTACTGCTATCAGTTGCTAGCTGTGCTTCTACTTCGGCAAGGTTTAATTCAGGTAAGACGCCTGCATCAACTCTTTTTTTGGTGATATCATATTGGTTCTGTGTTTGTGCAATCTGCACTTCACTGATTTTTATCTGCTCTTTGGCAGCCACTACCTGTAAATAAAAAGTAGCCACATTAAATGATACATCATTCGATGCTTTTGCCACATCCGCCAATGCTGCCTGCGCAGTAAACTTGGCTACTTCTACTGAGTTTTTTAATCTGCCGTAATTGTATAATTGAAATCCGGCGTTCACCCCAAAGTTTTGATAAAGAAACTGTGAAGTGCTGAAACTATTGGTGGTAGGATCAATGGAACGACCAAAACGCACACCCGTTCCGGAGCTTCCGTTTACATTTGGATAGATATTGTACTTAGCCTGTTTTGCCTGTAATGCTGCAATCCTTGCCTGAATATCGGCCTGCTTGATAGAAATGTTGAACTGTATCGCATGTTCGATACAGTGGCGCAGATCCCAATTGTCTGAAGCCCTTTGTGCAATAGCCTGGGAAACAACTGTGCAACATATAAGGATTAAAAACTTTCTCATATACAACAAAAATAAAGGTTTCCCGTCCACTTGCCTAAATTTTAGACAGGCGGAAACTAAGAGGGCAAATTCGTTAAAAAAATGTTATGAAAGGTGCCGGATGGCTGAAAAAGCATCAGAAAGATCTTTTATCAGGTAGGCCGGCTCTTCAAGGCCCACGTATAATCTAAGTGAGCGGTGCCCGGGCTCTTGCGCCAAAAAATCAGCAGGCGGCATACCTGCACATTTGGGTAGTATCAGTGATTCATGTCCACCCCAACTTACTGCCATCAAAATATGTTGAAAAGATTCGCAGAAGGTTTCGATGGTGGCACTGCTTTCTGCTTTAATGGTAAATGTAAGCAGACCACAGGCACCACTCATTTGCTTTTTAGCCAGTTCATACTGCGGAAAGGAGGGGTCCAGTGGAAAAATAACCTCGTCAACACGTGGATGCTGTTTCAAAAAAGCCAGTACCTCAGTGGTTGTTCTTGTAATACGCTCCAGCCTTGCCTGTAAGGTTCGTAAACCCCGAATCAGTAACCAGGCATTAAACGGTTGAATACCGGAACCAATATTGTTGTATTCGCTAAGAAATATTCTTTCCATCATGGTTTTGCTTCCGCATAATACACCGGCAATGGTATCGCTGTGACCTGAAATATATTTAGTGGCAGATTGCAAAACCAGATCAATACCCATGGTAATGGGTCGTTGAAACAGTGGCGAGCAATAACTGTTATCGCAAATGGTAACGATATTTTTTTCTTTAGCAATGGCTGCTACTGCTTCCAGATCCTGCAGCTCATAAAACCAGCTGTTGGGAGATTCCAGATAGATGATAGTTGTATTGGGTTGTATGGCGTTTGTAAAATTTTCAATTTGTGTTCCATCAATATAAGTAACCGTTACCTGAAAGCGTGGAAGAATTTCATCAAACATTTTTCGGGCCCAAGTATAGGGATTGCGCACGCTTACAATATGATCGCCACTTTTTACATTCGCCAGTACAGCTGCAAAAATGGCTGCTGAACCACTGTTAAATACCAAACAATCTTCTGCTTCATCCAGCGCAGCTAATTTTTTGCGGAGTATTTCTACGGTTGGGTTCAGGCCACGACTATACAACCAATCAGAATATTCATTTTCAAAAGCTTTACGCAGATCCGCAACTTTTTTAAATGCAAAATTGCTGGTTTGCATAATGGGCGGTGCAATGGCACGATAGTATTCATCACGGTCTTCGCCAAGTTCATTTAAAATATAAGAAAGGTCCATATTACAAAGCTTCATTGCCTTCCTGTGGGGGAAGTGTTTTGTGATTGAATTTTTTTGCTACAAAATAAATGACCATAAAAGCAGCCAGTACTGCTACGCCTACTAAAGCTGTATCCGGTGTTTGAATGGCAATACTGATTCCTACAAATAAATAAGCACACATAAAAATGATGGGCAGAAACGGATACAGTTTCATTTTATAAATACCGGTGCCATCCAAATGTTTGGTTCGTTTACGCAAAACAAAAATAGTGGCACTGGAAGCTACCATACCAAAGCAATCAAGGAAAATAGTGAAGTTGAGAATTTTTTCAAAAGTCTGCGCAAAGAAAAGGATGATGATACACATGGCGGCAAACACCGTTAATGAAATGGTGAACACTTCATTCTTCGGGT
The DNA here is from genome assembly GCA_965283715.1 of Sediminibacterium sp. GTDB lineage: Bacteria > Bacteroidota > Bacteroidia > Chitinophagales > Chitinophagaceae > Sediminibacterium. The sequence goes on from CBDIPL010000004.1 coordinate 534,543, forward strand.
TTTGTTTTGAAAACATTTTAGGCAATACGCCTTCTTCACTCATGGCATACATTACTCTCGGATTGCTCATGAGTAAGGCATTCACATAAGCCAGTACACCAAAGAATAAAAAGAAAGACAAAATATCCGCTCCCTGTTTACCAAATGTTTTATTGATCACCACATACGCAATTTCGCGTTCGCCTTTCATGTTATCAAAACCAACAATAGTATAATAACTGAGGTTTACCAAAAGATATAAACCAATGATAATGGCAATACCAATGAATATGCCCCGCGGAATATTTTTTGCGGGCTTATCTACTTCATTTCCAAAATTGATGGTTTGCTGGTAACCACCATAGGTAAAAGAAACTGCGATGAGGCTAATACCCAAACTTTGTATCCAGCTCATAGATGGCACAGTCGCAGGTGGTGTAACGGTTGCTATCGTTTGTGCCACTTCGTGATGCGGAAAGAACAGGGCCAGTATCAACACCAATATCATCCCGATTTTGATCATCATTAAAATATTCTGCGCCCGCGAACTCATGCGAAGTCCCATCAGGTTGATCAAATAAAAAATAATAATGGCACCGCAACTGATGAGTGCTTTATCAATATCCGTCCAGGCAACACCCGGAAAAAGTTTTGCAACATATCCGCTTCCAATCAATGCCACACCACTTAAACTGGCGGCATTACTTATTAGTATAATACAGTTAATAGCAAAAGCAATACTGGGATGATAGGCATACGAAAACACTTTATAATAACCACCCGTAACCGGATAACGGCTTCCAATTTCTGCATAGGTTAATGCACCGCACAAAGCAAAAAAACCACCTAGTAACCAGGCCGTAAAATATACCGAAGGTTCAATAGCATCCTTGGCACTGGTAGCAGCGGTTCGAAAGATGCCCATACCAATTACCAACCCAACCACAATCATGGTAAAGCTGAACAGATTTAACTTTTGTTTTCCGTGCATAAGATCAGATATGGGTTTAAATGTAGCAAACTTCGGGGAAACGTTGAGCGTGAATCGGCAATCGTGAGACGTGAGTGGTGAGTGAGGGGCACTCCGTCATTTCGACGAGGTACGAGGAGAAATCTCATCACCGTTCTGATAGTACCCTTACAAGCAGTTGTAAGATTTCTCACATCGCTTCGCTTTGTTCGAAATGACGTACCCTATTTAATTCACGATTCACGTCTCACCTCTCACGATTCACCATTCACCATTCACAACAATAAGTTTTCAACGCCCCGTGTAAAACTTAAACATAAATAAATCTAAACCTATTCATCCCACGATTACATTTGCCACGTATTCGGTTCCCGCATGGTGCGGGATTAAAAGGGAAGTCCGGTGTGATTCCGGCGCTATCCCCGTAGCTGTAAGCTGTAAACGTGAATCGTCAGTGGTCAATCGTGAGAAATATTCACGACTCATCACGCACAACTCACGCTGTTGAATCTTCAAACCACTGTTCCGCTTAGGGATGGGAAGGTATTCAACAGAAAGCGAGCCAGAAGACCTGCCTGATACAAAACAATCATTCACGGCTTTCGGGTGAAAAGCATGGAATGTAAAAGGCTGCTGCAGCGGTCATTTATATTTCTCCGTTTTTTTTATTTTCCTGAAAGCTCATTGTTCCATTTAAAACTAAAAACAATGAGCCAAAAATTAATGCTCCTTTCCCTGCTGATGGCAGGCAGTAATGTCTTTGCACAAAAAGACACCAGTCAAACAAAAATCCTAGACGAAGTAGTGGTTACAGCCAATAAGCTGGAACAGAAACAAAGTACTACCGGTAAAGTAATCACCGTAATTACCAAAGCACAAATTGAAAAAAGCAATGGCAAAACTGTTGCACAATTATTGAATGAGCAGGCGGGCATCACCATCAATGGTGCATTGAACAATGCCGGTGCTGTTCAAACAGTATATATGCGCGGCGCATCGGCAGGAAGAACATTGATATTGATGGATGGTATTCCATTAAATGATCCTTCTACTATTACCACCGATTATGATCTGAATTTATTTTCTATTAATGATGTAGAAAGAATTGAAGTTTGTAAAGGCGCACAATCTACTTTATATGGTAGTGATGCCATTGCCGGTGTTGTAAACATTATCACCGTAAAAAAAGATGTGCAAACGCCTTTTAACATCAAAGCCACGCTAAGCCAGGGAAACCTCGCTACCTCTCGTAATAACATACAGGTATTTGGAAAGAAAGATAAGCTCTCTTACACAGCAAGATTTGCAAAGCTAAGCACCAATGGTTTTTCTTCGGCCTATGATAGTACCGGTAAAAAGAATTACGATAATGACAGGTATGATGGTACGGTAACCAATGCACAGCTATTGTATCAGGTATCCAATTCATTGTCTGTAAAAGCATTTGGTTTGTATAGCCAATACAAAGCAGGTATTGATGCAGGTGTTTTTTCTGATGACAAGGATTACAATATCAACAACTCCTCTTTTATTGGCGGCACTGGTTTTCAGTATAAAAAAGGTAATTTAACGCTTAATGGAAACTACCAATACAGCGAACTGGTAAGAAACTACCGCAATGATAGTCTGGATAAAACCAGTACCCTTTTTGAGAACAACACGTATTTTGGAAAATCGCAGTTTGTTGAATTGTATACGGGTATTCAACTGGTAAAAGGGTTTACCTTATTAACCGGTTTTGATTATCGCTATAACTCTTACAACCAGCAATACTATTCGGTAAGTTCTTTTGGACCCTACAGCAGTAACTTCAGAGATACCTCTCTGAACCAGAAAGCGGTATATACATCACTGATGTATCACAGTGCCAATAAGAAACTGACGATTGAGCTTGGTGGCCGTTACAACGATCATTCACGCTATGGCAATAACAGTACATATACTTTTAATCCATCTTACAATTTCAGTAATCAGGTTCGTGCATTTGCGAGTATATCCAGTGGCTTTAAAGCGCCTTCCTTGTATCAGTTAAGCATCAACGACAAACTGGATGCAGAAAAATCTGTGAATTACGAAGCTGGGATCAGCCTGCAACAGAAATTGTTTTCAACCCGTCTTGTTTATTTTAACCGACGCATTAATAATGGCATTGATTACAATTACATCACTTTCAAATACTTCAACTACATCAAACAAACGGTGAATGGTATTGAGTGGGAGATATCGGTAAAACCGGTTGAGAAAGTAAACATCAGTGCTAACTACACCTTTCTTGGCAGCGAAGAGATCACACAAAACCGCGTTACGACAAAAGATACCATTGCGTATAATTATTTATTGCGTCGTCCCAAACATACCATTAACCTTAATCTAGGTATTGATGTACTGAAAGGTTTATACGTTTCAGTAAATGGAAAATATGTAAGCAAACGTTTTGATGTGGGTGGTTATAGAAAAGCGGATGTATCGCTGGATAGTTACTTTATTATGAGTGCATATGCAGACTATACCCTAAATGAACACGTGAAATTCTTTGCAGATGCACAAAATATCGGGAACAGAAAATTCTTTGATGTGCGCGGATTTAACAGTATTCCGTTCCTGTACAATGCAGGCATAACTTTTAACTGGTAATACCATGCCACAACACGAAACCCGGAAATGCCCGCGTTGTGCAAAAGACTTTGAATGCAAAGTGGGTAATATTGCCGAATGCCAATGCAGCCAGGTAAGTTTAACTTACGAGGAACGTGTATACATCGAAGAAAAATACATGGATTGTCTTTGTGCGGCCTGTTTACAAACGATGCAGTTTCAATACAGGTTGTATAGGAACCATATTTTTAGGTTTTAGCTTTTTTGCCACTGATTGCACTGATGGGCACTGATTAATTTAGTGTTAGTTATGGTGATCGGTGGCATTTTTTTGTTTTGAATGCGAATTATTACTGTAATTCGCAATATGGAGTTATACCTGATTCGGCATACCACACCGGCCATTGCCAAAGGCATTTGTTATGGACAAAGTGATCTGGATGTTACGGAAACTTTTGAAGCAGAGGTAGCCAGCATTCGGCCACACCTTCCCGATCATATCACAACTGTATATAGCAGCCCTTTGCAACGCTGTCGTAAACTAGCTGAAGCTTTATTTCCGCAACACCCTATTCAATTTCACCACGATTTGATGGAATTGAATTGTGGTCAGTGGGAAATGCAGGTATGGAACGATATCCCTAAAACAGAAATGCAACCCTGGCTGGATGATTTTGTGAATGTGGTGGTTCCGGAAGGAGAAAGTTATGCGCAGATGCACAACCGTGTGGTAAACCGTTTTGAAACCATCACACAACAAAATCACTCTGCAGTTATTGTAGCGCATGGTGGTGTATTAAGAAGTATACTGGCACATATTACCCAAACACCTTTAAAAGAATCTTTTGATGTGTTTACCTGCCATTATGGATCTGTTGTAAAACTGCAAAAAGAGAGCGATGGCTTTTTGCATGAAATGCTGTACAATGTTTCTTTGGCGGGGAAGGAATGGCATAGGCCGGATCGTGAAGCGTAAGTGGTAAGTGGTAAGTGAGGGCCAGGACGTCATTTCGACGAGGCAACGAGGAGAAATCTCATCACCGCCCTGATTGTACCCTTACAATCAGTCATAAGATTTCTCACGCAGCTTCGCTTTGTTCGAAATGACGTAGCCTATTTTACGCACGACTTACGACTGAGAACAGAAAAATATTACATTTACCAAAACCCTGCGCATGAACTTTCAACTCGACCAACTGCTCACGGTAACATTTACACTGTTTGCGGTGATTGATATTGTGGGTTCAGTTCCCTTGCTCATTTCTTTGAAAGATAAAATGGGAGCTATACGCTCCATACAGGCCACATTGGTGTCGGGTGCGTTAATGATACTTTTTTTATTTGCTGGTAAACCTTTTCTGGCCATTCTGGGATTGGATATACGCTCCTTTGCCGTAGGGGGTTCTGTTGTTATTTTTTTACTGGGACTTGAAATGGTATTAGGGCACGAAATATTCAAGGGCGATAAAAATGCGCAGTCGGGAACCGTTGTTCCCATTGCCTTTCCGATTATTGCGGGTAGTGGTACTTTAACCACTATCATGTCGTTAAAAGCCAATTTTGAAGAAGGCTATATTTTAGCGGGTATTCTAATTAATTTAATTGTGGTATACCTTGTTTTAAAATCGTTGAAACTGATAGAACGTTTATTAGGACCTGCAGGATTATTAGCCGTAAGAAAGTTTTTTGGTGTGATATTACTGGCCATAGCCGTAAAAATATTCAGCAGTAATATTGGTGCATTCGGAAAATAATAATTCTGATAAATTTTGAGTGTTCTAATTCAGTGGCGAACATACCTTCAAATCGAAAATAAGTAGTCCATTGAGTACCGCTGTTTACAAAATTATTACATGGTTTCGGCGTCACCTGGAATTAGTTTTCTGGCTGGCCGCTTTGGTGATTTTATTTTTTCTTCCTGTACAAAAAACAGAAACTTCCTTATGTCCATTTAGTCTTTTGGGTATAGGAAACTGCCCGGGATGCGGCATTGGACATGCGATACACTATGCATTGCGCCTCCGTTTTTCCCTCTCTTTTCAACACCATCCTATGGGAATATTCGCTGTAATAGTTATATTTATCAGGATCAAGCAACTTATCATAACCAAAACAAACGCTCATGAAACCCAACCTCATTAACCTGGTTCCAGCCATTGAAGGAGAAGAACTGGTGTATTTGCAAATGCTTACGCAAGAACTGCCAGAAGAAAAATTAATGAATTTTATTGCCCTGTATAACGGCAAACGCAGAAAAACAGACCAGGTACTATTGGGCTGTGTATTGGGTTTTGTTTGTGTTGGTGGTATACAACGTTTTATGGTAGGACAAAACGGTATGGGTATTCTATACCTGTTTACAGGTGGTTTGTGTTTGATAGGAACCATCGTAGATACCGTTAACCATAAAAAATTAACGTTCGAATACAACCAGAAAATGGCTAAGGAAAGTATGGCCATGATTTATTCTTATCAATAGTGCCTACTGCTATCACAGCCATATGAAATTACTTACGGATGCTTTGTTGCACGAATTGCATGCCCCATTTTCTCTTACCGAGGAGCAGGTATCTTTTTTTCAACGCTATGGATATATCAAGATCAAACAGGTATTGTCGCATGCATTATTGCAATACATGAATGAAGTTATTTCTGATGCCGTAAATCAACTGAATACCCAAAGTGTTTCCATTGAAGAAAGGGATACCTATGGAAAAGCTTTTTTACAGGTAATGAATATCTGGACCAAATCAGAAACTGTTAAAGAAATTATTTTCAGCAAACGATTAGCCAGAATGGCCACTGAATTAATGCAGGTAAAAGGTGTAAGGCTGTATCACGATCAGGCATTGTTTAAAGAACCCGGCGGCGGTTTTACGCCATGGCATGCCGATCAATATTATTGGCCGGTAAGTTCAGAGAAAACCGTTACAGTATGGATTCCATTACAACAAACTGATCTTCCGCTAGGCCCACTGGAATTCAGTGCACAAAGCCAGACGCTGGAAGAAGGGCGCACACTAAAAATAAGCGACGATAGCGAAACGGTGATTCAGCAAAAATTAACGCTGAATGATTTTACCAAAGTGGTAGAACCTTTTGACTTGGGTGAGATTAGTTTTCACATGGGCTGGACCTTTCACCGTGCCGGTGCCAATACCACACAACAGATGCGCAAAGTAATGACCATTATTTATATGGATACAAACATGACTTTACAAGAACCCAAAAATGATAACCAGATTGCCGACTGGCATGCATGGTGCCCCGGAGCAAAAGTGGGCGAAGTAATTGACACCCCTTTGAATCCGATTCTATATTAAAAACAAAACCCTCTCTGTAAGTCAGAGAGGGTAAGTTAGTGGCCTCGCCAGGAATTGAACCTGGATCAAGAGCTTCGGAAACTCGCATACTATCCATTGTACTACAAGGCCAATCAGTATTCTAAGGATGCAAATGTAACAGATGCGGTTTATTTCTGCTTCAATTGAGCAAATATTCGTTCAGTATCTTCTTTTTTACAGAGTTCCGTGCCGGCATTTAATGTGGCAGCGGTACCTGCTGCTACACCATATCGCAAAGCATCTTCATAATCCAAACCGTTTGATAGAGCAAGGGTAATACCCGCTACCATACTATCTCCCGCCCCTACAGTACTTCTGATTGTAACCGCCGGAGGCTTACATTGAAACTGCTCAGCAGCTGTTACCAACATGGCACCCTCTGCACCCATAGAAATAACCATCACTTCGCAACCACCATTGGCAATAATGCTTTTTGCGGCAAGACCAACTTCTTCAAAAGCCAATTTTTCTTTCCCATACAAACTGCTAAGTTCAGAAAGATTAGGCTTACATAAAAAAACGCCTTCCTTTACAGCAAGCTGCAAGGCCGTACCAGAAGTATCGACTACCAACCGCGCATTTTTTTGTTTGGCTATAACTGCCAGTTGTCCAAATATCTCTGCGGGTATTCCTGGTGGTAAACTTCCACTGGCCACCAAATAATTAATGTGTTCCTGTTTAGTGATATGGTTAAGTATTTGTGCCCATTCTTCTTCTTTCACCAAAGGTCCATCCATACCAAAACGGTATTGGAGATTGGCTGACTCATCAAACACAATAAAATTTTCTCTTGTATCACCACTAATTGGTATTGCCATGGATACGATTTTTTCCATAGCTAATAATGCTTCAAACTGTTTACCGGTATAGCCCCCTGATAAAAAAACAGCCTCGCTGTTACCTCCCAATTTGTGAATAGCTCTCGACACATTGATACCACCACCACCGGGATCAATTTTTGCCTTTGAACATTTTAGTTTCTTTTCAGGAACCAATGCAGGAACAGCGATGCTCTTATCCAATGCAGGATTGAATGTGATAGTAATGATGTTGGCCATACTTTTATTTTTAGTCGCTCTATTTTTTCAGTTAAACTGTTTACCCCTGCCTTACTTCATTGGTGTGAGAACAATACCTTAATAACAAAACATAAAAGTACCATTTGTTAGCTACCTCATTCTGAGAATATATTTTTTGGCAGTATATCAATGTAACTAAATGCAGCATTTCGCAGCCGCAGATTCGCAGATTATTAGCCAAAAATCTGCGAATCTGCGGCTAAAATTCCTGATAAATCACCTAAGTAATTCATGCAAAGCAGCCGGTAAAAAAATACCTGTAGGAACACTTTGCATAATGCAGAGATCTTCCCACAAGGTACTCTCATTATCGAGAAATCGTAAAACACGATCGGGGGGATTATTTTTAAAAATGCGGGCAAAGATCTCACCCCCATTCATTTTCTGGTTATGCAGCACATTGAGTAGTACACTATCGTAGAGATGAAATTTTTTATCGCTCCATGTTCTTTGTAAGGCAACATTTCCATCCTTTATAAGCGATGCAATGATTTGTGCTGTTCTTTTTTGAATAAACTGAAAAGCATACCCACTGCTGCCTTTGGCCTGTCCGCCGGCAATACCCATATGTATTATTGAATCTTCCTGTAAAGGAAATGATTGGTTGGTCATGGGTATCACACCAAACTCTTCGTGAACAATGGTATATTTTTTTATGTGTAAATAAGTATCAATATACTGGTGTATCGCTTTTTCGTAAATTTCTTTGGGTAATAATTTTTCAGTAAACAAAGTGTATTCAACTAATGCGGTGGTAGGTGAGGTTGGCATCACATACATGAAAGTAGTTCCCTCATTCTGATGCACTCTGAAATCCATGAACGTGGCTTTTGAAGAATCGAATACCGGCTCATTGGTTTCTATCACCCATCCATTAAAATGCTGTAGCAAGTAATACCCACTTTCTGCAGCTGGTGTTGCCACATCCCTGAACAAAATACTATTGAAAACATAATCGCTGATGTATTGACCAGCATCGGTGATGACCATTGCTTTGCCAGACATATTTTGAATGGCAGTGATGTTCTCATACCGCCATTCGATATGGTTGTGCTGCAATGATTCTTTATGTACTGTTTCGTAGAGATCAATACCCCTGATCATTTTGTATTGATAGGGTACAACAGAAAGTGTTTGAGAATATAGATCAGAAAAAAAATCGAGTTTTTGCCAGGCATGCTGAACAATGGATTCAAAAATGCCGGCCTCTTTTTCCCAGAAACACCAGGTTCGATCGTTGGTTTTTTTTGGAGATTGATCGATGACCAATATTTTTTTATCGAGAAAGAAAGGTTCTTTCATCATCCGCATTAACAGGCTTGATCCTGCGCAGCCGGCTCCTGTTATAATATAATGGTAGTGTTGGGACAAGGGTGAGTTGTGAATGGTAAATGGTGAGTTGTGAATATAGTTTTCGATTTCGTATTCCTCACGATTGTCGGTTTCCTTCGCCGTTGTTGGTCTTTAATCATTGTTGATCGCCTGACCAACAATTAAACAATCTTTCGCCGTTGTTGGTCGCCTGACCGACAACCAATTAAAGCATCAAGAATTATTGATTCATTTTCTGCAATGCCTCATCCTGCCTCACCTTATCCCAATACTTCTTAGCCACAATCAGCATACCAAAACTTTCTCCTTCCTGTTTATCCAGGTGTTTGTGGTGCATTTTGTGTGCCCAGCGAATAGCTTTTATATAGCGGTTATTGGTTCGGGTAAATAATTTAAAGCGTTGATGAATAATGATTTCATGTACCAGAAAATATGCAAACCCATACATAGCAATACCCGCACCAATGCTAACCACCCAATATAACTGGTTCATGCTGCCCAGCATGATGCATAACCAACTGGGTATGGCAAAGATGACAAAGAAGGCATCGTTTTTTTCAAAAAAACCGGGACCCTTCTGATGATGATCTTCATGCAGGTGCCATAAAAAACCATGCATCACATACCGATGGGTGAGCCAGGTAATGCCTTCCATGATACAGAAAGTGGCCAGTGTAATCAATACGTAAATCATATAGATAAAAAAGTTCTGAGTGCAAGAAAAAACAATAACTGAATAATAAACAAATGTACAGCGAAATGGTTGGCCTTTTGAAAACGGAAGAAGCGCAAAGCCAGTAATAACCCCGCACTGATCAGAAACCAGCAGGTATAATTAAATATAGGTATCTCACCCCCGTTCCATTGCCAGAAACCCAAATGTACAGCTACCGGTTCCATTACCCAATCGAAAAAAGTAGCCAATAAAGCTCCATCCACTATTAGAGAGAGGGCTGCTACAGCTGTGGGTAATACTTGTTTCGAGGTTTCCATTTTATTGCTAAACCAGCCATGTAATTGCTGCATCACTGCTGCGCTGCAAAATATCACCACAAACCAATTAAAACCAATCAGCCAGGGAACACCGTTTAAAGAAGCACCCAACACTTTGCCGTATGTATATGAGCCAAACAAATGACCGGTATTAACGCCAATCATTTCGGTGCCCATACCCACCAGAAATGCCAATGCAGCAAACAAGAAAAAAGAAAAATTCTTTCCTTCATGCGTCCAGATAAGCAGCATTGCCATCAACCCAAGATTCAATGGGGTATTTTGAATAAACCAGTCTTTATAGGGAGTAAGCAAAATACCAATCAGCCCGCTTACATGAAACAGAATAGCCAAAGAAGTAGCAATATGTTGTTTGTATAATTTCATTTTTTTCTCAGGACTTCAGATTACACACTTGTCTATTACAGTAAGTACCTGAGTGATTATTGTTTTCTCTTTTGATCTGCTGCCACCATTTCACTCATAATTTTTGCGCTCTGCAAACACAAAGGTATACCACCGCCTGGATGCACACTTCCACCTGCAAAATACAGATTGCGTATGGTTTTGCTAAAATTAGGATGCCTTAGAAAAGCGGCCATATTTGAATTGGAACTGGTACCATACAACGAACCCGTATAAGAAGCCGTTTTAGACTCGATAAGAACCGGATCGAGTATGGTTTCTGTTTCTATCAATGAAGCAATATCTGTTTGCAGTATGCGGCTCAATTTTGCAATAATGGCTTCACGGTATTGCAAGCGATAGGCTTCCCAATCCTGCCCAACATTAGCTGGCGCATTTACCATTACAAACCAGTTTTCACAACCTTTTGGCGCTTGCACACCCGGCTCACACTTAGCAGTGATGTTGATATATACGGTTGGATCAGTATACATTTTTTTCAGGCGAAACAAATGATCAAACTCTGCGGCATAATCCTTCGTAAAAAATATATTGTGTAAATCCAATACAGGAAATTCTTTCTTCATACCCCAATAAAAGATCAGCGCACTACTGCTTCGCTCCTGCTTCAATATTTTTTTGGCTTTGTGTTCATCCCCCAAAAGTTTTCGGTAAGTAAAGTACACATCCATATTACTCACTATCACCTCTGCAAAAACATTATCATCATTTACCACTACACCTGTCGCTTTTCCTTCGTGCTGAATGATTCGTTGAACCGGTGTATTAAAATGAAACTGCACTCCTTTCTTTACAGCAAGTTGGTACAATGCATGGGTAATACTGATCATCCCACCAGCAGGATAAAAACTGCCTTCGTTGTGTTCCAGATGAGGTATTAAACTGAGCATCCCGGGGGCTTTGTATGGACTGCTTCCATTATAGGTAGCATACCTGTCGAACAACTGTACTGTTTTAGGATTGGTAAAATGTGATTGATTGTATTGGTGCAGAGAACGAAACAAATAAGCCCAGCGGGTAGCTTTTAACGCAAGGAGAATTTTGGCTTTTAAAAGTGTTGCTTTTTTATGTAATGAATGATTTAGAAAAACAGTGGCAATAGCCTTGTATGTTTTCTCTGATCGATTGAGATAATTTGCTAAACTATCTTCCTTTTCTCCTAACTGTGTTACCAGTTCTTTTGAAAATTTTTCCCGATCTGCATAGGCTTTCACGGTTGTGCCATCTTCATAAAAATAATGGCAGGAAACAGGTAACCGTTGATAGTTAAAATAATCTGTCATCGGTTCTTCTGCCAATGCAAATAAATCTTCTATGTGTTGTGGTTGGGTAAACAGGCTTGGACCGGCATCAAACCGGTAACCGTCCACTTCAAAATCGCTAAGCTTACCACCGGGGTATGTATTTTTTTCATACACAATAACCTCCATCCCTTGAACAACGAGCCTGATGGCACTAGCCAATCCGGCAACGCCCGCTCCAATGATAATGGCTTTTTTTGTAGTGTGTGTTTGCATGATGTAAGGGATAAAATGAATCGCTTAAGCAATTGTATGACTGCTCCACCATTCCATTACTTTCGGAAAAGCAATATGAAACCAGGCAGTAAACATTTCAGGTCTGTCCTCTATTGCCGCTGCAATATCCGTCATAGACATGTAAGCATAATTATTTACTTCCTCAGAATTGACTTCTACATTGCCATCAAAATATCCCACAAATACATGATCGAATTCATACTCCGTTAACCCATTGTCGAAAGGAGCTCTGTATACAAAATCAAATACTTTTTGTAAATCTGCTTCAAACCCCATTTCCTCCCGCAACCTTCGCATTGCAGCATCTTGGGTATTTTCTCCGGGTCTTGGGTGACTGCAGCAACTATTCGTCCATAAACCACCGCTATGGTATTTAGTCAAAGCCCTTTGCTGCATCAGCATATGGCCCTGAGCATTAAAAATAAATACGCTGAAAGCCCTGTGTAATACCGCTTTTTCATGCGCCTCCATTTTCTCCATTGTACCGGTTGCTATGTCGTGCTCATTCACTAAGATCACTTGTTCCATGTAATTGGGATAAAACTGGGAGGAAAATTACAGTAAATTCAGTTGGCTTCGTATGCCGGCTTTGGCCAATATCAATACTTTACCATAATCGGGTATGCGCACACGCTGTTCTAAAATGCGTTGGGGTTGTACACGCTTTATTTTTTTGAAAAGGGAGAGATAATATTTATAGGCAACGTAAACGCCAAATCTTGCTTTCACAGGTAACAGCAAAATACCCTCGTAAGCATGGTCAAAATCTTTTTGTATATCTGCCTCTATCGATGATTTATCGCTTGCCGTAAAATTTCTGAAATCGCAACCCGGAAAATACACTCTTTCCAATCCTTCGAAATCTGCTTTCAGATCGCGTAAAAAATTTACTTTTTGAAAAGCGGCGCCCAAACTTTTGGCGTATGGTTTCAGGATGGAATATTGTTCCTGGTTTCCTTCGCAAAAAATACAGAGGCACATCAAACCCACCACTTCGGCACTACCATAAATATATTCTTCGTAACCGGCCCTGTCGTAATTGCGTTTATCCAAATCAAGCTCCATGCTGTGTAAAAAAGCATCTATCAGTTCTCTGTCAATATGAAACGCATTCACCGTTAATTGAAAACTATGTAATATGGGATTCAAACTAATACCTCGATCAATTGCTTCGTAAGTAGCTACAGAAAATTCGCGTAATAAAGCTTCTTTATCATGCTGGTGAAACGTATCTACGATCTCATCTGCAAAACGCACAAAACCATACACATTAAAGATCGGCGTACGCAGATCCTTATGCAATAGCTTAATGGCCGAAGAAAAACTGGTACTGTATTTCTCGGTAGTAATTCTGCTACAATCCTGGCTCACTTCATGAAACAGGTTCATCATGGTAATTATATTTTTAATAGTCAGCTTTTGTTCATTGTGCAACTTTACTTGCGTCGCACACTTGTACTGTTGTTCACTTATCGTCATCGTAAACCGTGAATCGTTAGAAAAACTCACGCCTCACTACTCACGCCTCACGAAAACGCTTTCACCACTTCCCCCACCACCACTTCTCCACTGATCAAACTGGGTGGTACACCTGGACCGGGAACGGTTAATTGTCCGGTATAAAACAGATTACTCACTTTTTTACTGCGGCACGATGGTTTTAAAACAGCGGTTTGGGTTAAAGTGTTCGCCAAACCATAGGCATTTCCTTTAAAAGCATGGTATTCGCTGATAAAATCACTGTGCGCAAACGATTTTTTATAGATTACTGCCTCTTTAATAGACTGGCCCAGGTGTTTCTCCATCCGGGAAAGGATCATATCAAAGTATCGATCCCTCAATTCTTCCGTATCATTTTCCAATCCGGTTGCCACAGGTATCAATAAAAACAGGTTCTCGCATCCTTCAGGGGCCGCATCAGGGTCTGTTACCGATGTGGCACTTACATAAAACAACGGATCTGTGGGCCATTGTTTGGTAGTATAAATCTCTTTTCCATGCACTGCAAATGAGGTATCAAAGAACAGGGAATGGTGTTGTATGCCCGTTAGTTTTTTATTCAATCCCACATAATACAGAATACAGCCCGGTGCCATCACCCGTTTATCCCAGTAAGCTTCTGTATAACTACGGCTTGCCTCCGGTAACAGTTTTGATTCTATATGATGGTAATCGGCTCCGCCAATTATTGCATCTGCTGTATATACCCGCTGTTCACCGTGAAGCGTTTCTGCGCGTAGTTTTGTAGCGATGCCGTTTTCAATCACAATCTCTTTCACTTCCTGATCAAACTGAAAATGTACCCCAAGTTCAATGGCCAGATCGTACATGGCTTGCACAATGCTATACATTCCTTTCTCCGGATACCAGGTGCCGCCTTTGATATCGGCATAGTTCATCAGACTATATAAAGCCGGTGTGTTCTCAGGAAGGGCTCCTAAAAACAAAACCGGAAACTCCATTAGTTCCACCAGCTTGGGATGTGTAAAATATTTGGCCACATGCGATTTCATGGAGCGGAATACATCCAGCTTAAACAAGCCTTTTATCAGGTCAAGATCAATAAATTCTGTAAGTGATTGTCCCGGTTTAAATACCAGTTTGTTGATACCCACTTCATATTTGTAAGCCGCCTCCTGTAAAAACTTTTCTAAGCGCTCACCGCTTCCTGGCTCGATGGTGTCAAACAATTTTTTCAGTTCCTCCAAATCAGCCGGAACATCCATGGGACCATCCGGATAGTATACCCGATAAGATGGGTTTAATCGGTGTAAATGATAATAGTCTGATACCTTCTTTCCGAATTGCTGAAAAAAACGCTCAAACACATCCGGCATCCAGTACCAGCTTGGGCCCATATCAAATGTAAATCCTTCAGCTTTCATTTGGCGTGCACGTCCGCCGGGGGTAGCATGTTTTTCCAATACGGTAACCTTCCACCCGGCTTTTGCCATGAAAGAGGCAGCCGAAAGGCCCGCGAATCCGCTACCGATAATAATAACTTTCCTGCTCAAATCTGTTAGGTAAGAAAGTTA
The DNA here is from genome assembly GCA_965283715.1 of Sediminibacterium sp. Lineage (GTDB taxonomy): Bacteria > Bacteroidota > Bacteroidia > Chitinophagales > Chitinophagaceae > Sediminibacterium. The sequence goes on from CBDIPL010000004.1 coordinate 549,834, forward strand.
AACGAATTAAATTTAATAACGTTGAATATGTGTCTTTAATAATTTGCGCGCAAAGTGGATGCGGCTTTTAATGGTTCCCAAAGGTTCTCCCAGCATATCAGCAATTTCATGGTATTTATACCCATCAAAATATAGGAGAAAGGGATTGCGAAAAATTTCAGGGAGATTATGAATGGCTTTTTGTACTTCTTTCAAATTAATACCCGTAATCGCTTCGTTGGCTACAGCACCCTGGTTAAGGTTTAATAGATATTCATTAGGCGTACTGTCGAATATAGTAGATTGTTTTGCTTTTCTACGGTAATTATTGATGAAAATATTGCGCATGATGGTATATAACCATGCTTTGATATTGGTACCTACATTGTATTTATCCTGATTGGCCAGAGCCCTGTATAAGGTTTCCTGAAACAGATCTTTAGCAGCTTCATTATCATGTGTTAGGGTTATTGCAAAGGGCTTTAAAAACTCTGCATTTGACAACAACATCTTATTAAACTCTGTAGTAGACATGAAAATTGTGTTTAATTTTTGATACTGTAAAGTTAAACAAAAAAAATTACGGCACAGATAAATAAAAAGGATAGGCTATAACCTTTACTATCCTTTAACATGTTACAGAAAAAGCCACTATGTGATAGGGAGAACTACAACCAATTGCAAATCAAATAGATGACACATATTCCATCACTTCGGAGAGTGACTTTTTGAAGCTAAAATTTGTGGGTACTTTCTTTTTGTATGTCTGTGTCAAAGCTCCGGAGACGATAATTTTCCGGTCTGGCATGCGATTATGAGCACCTACCAGAAATTTTTCGAAATTGAAATTATTGGCTACTGAAGTCAGGTGTGCATACAAAAAATCGGGGTTTTTAAGGGTTGCTACGTACTCAACATCTTTCAAGGGCACATTGGCTCCCAGATACAATACTGTAACACCCCTTGTTTTCAGCAGGTAGTAAACAAATAGCAACCCCAGTTCATGGTGTTCACCTTCGGGAAGAAATAAGAGTATGGTTCTGTCTGTATGAACAATCGGTTTGGTACTATCAATACCCACAATTAATTTCTGGCGGATAATATTAGTAACCAGATGCTCCTGTGCAGGATTGATGTGGTTGGTAAGCCATAAAATACCAATACGTTCCAGAAAAGGAAAAAGGATCTGGGTAATGGTTTTTTCAATTCCTTTTGCTTTTATATAACCATCAAGCACCATTTCGAATGCATCTATTTTTACATTAGCCATGCATTGAATGAGTTCATTCACAATTCTTTCCTGCTGGGCCTGAGCCTGTGAGAGAGAAAGAATTTTATCATTCATTTCTGTGGCTGTCATACGGTCTATATGGGATATCTTATACCCATACTTATTTAATAATGCAATGTTCAGGATCTTCTGAAGTTCATCGTTTGAATAGTAACGGATATTGGTTTCCGTACGTTGTGGGCTCAGGAAAGAATAGCGTTGCTCCCATATACGTATCGTATGGGCCTTAATACCTGAGAGGTTTTCCAGATCTTTTATGGTAAAAGCATTCATGTAGAAGATAACAAGGTGTCTAAGGTTTTGTTTACTTATTGTGTAGAAAATATTTACAAAACAGAAGTAAGACACTCCTCAATAACCAATTGGGATCTGAAATATATTACAATTTTATTCTTTTAAGATACTCTCCATACCCGCTCTTGGCATATTTATCGGCGAGTTGCAATAATTGTTCCTGATTGATATAACCCATGCGATAAGCCACTTCTTCAATACAACCTATTTTCTGGCTTTGCCGCTTTTCTATTACCCGAACAAATTCACAGGCATCCGCAAACGAGTCGAAAGTACCTGTATCCAGCCAGGCAGTTCCGCGGTTCATGATACCTACTTTGAGTGTACCTTGTTCCAGATACACGCGGTTAATATCAGTTATTTCATACTCACCACGTGCAGAAGGTTGCATGGTTTTGGCCATCTCTACCACCCGGTTATCATAAAAATACAATCCAGGTACTGCGTAATTTGATTTTGGCTGGCGCGGTTTTTCCTCAATAGAAATCGCGTTTTGTGCAGCATCAAATTCAACTACCCCATATCGCTCAGGATCGTTTACTTCATACGCAAATACAGCTGCGCCATCAACATCATTAAAAGATTGAACCAACTTGCTAAAACCAGCACCATAAAAAATATTATCCCCCAGTATCAATGCCACTTTATCTTTTCCAATAAACTTTTCACCGATTACAAATGCCTGCGCTAATCCGTTTGGTACAGCTTGAACAGCATACTCAAACCGGCAACCGAGCTCAGCACCATCCCCCAGCAAACGTTGAAACTGTGGTGAATCTTCCGGAGTAGTTATGATTAATATTTCATTAATTCCTGCCAGCATTAAAACAGAAAGCGGATAATAAATCATCGGCTTATCATACACAGGCATCAATTGCTTACTGATCCCTTTTGTAATAGGATACAATCTTGTGCCAGACCCACCTGCAAGTATAATGCCTTTCATAACTAAAAATTTAAGGTGTTGATGACTTCTTCCAGCTTAGGAAGTTCGGTATCTTTTTCTGATAAGACCAATTGATCAGCAGGTAATTTCCAGTCTATTGACAGTGACGGATCACTATAAATAATGCCCCCTTCCGTTGTTTTGTCATAATAATTATCACACTTATAAAAGAAAACAGCTTCTTCACTTAATACCACAAATCCATGCGCAAAGCCACGCGGTACAAAAAACTGCGTATGACTTTCTTCAGATAATTCAACAGCAACATGCTTACCAAATGTTGGCGAATTTTTTCGCAAGTCCACCGCTACATCCAACACTTTCCCTTGTAAAACCCTTACCAGTTTTGCCTGTGAAGCTTTGCCACGTTGAAAGTGAAGACCGCGGAGAACACCTTTCTGCGAGCGAGATTGGTTATCCTGTACAAAGTTGATGTCAAGCCCTGTTTGCGCAAGAAAAGTTTTTCGGTTAAAGCTTTCAAAAAAATATCCCCGATGGTCCCCAAAAAAAGTATCGTGTACCAGAAAACAATCTTTGAGTATGGTTTCTTCAATGCGCATAATTATCGGTTGGTATACATTGACTGGTAATAATTCTGGTAAGCACCGCTGGTTACATTGTTAAGCCAACTGCTATTATTCAAAAACCAATCTATGGTTTCGCTTAATCCCTGTTCAAAGGTAACACTGGGTTTCCAGCCAAGTTGCTCGCTTATTTTAGAAGCATCGATTGCGTATCTGCGGTCATGACCAGGCCGGTCTTTTACATACGTGATAAGTTTTTCACTGGTACCGGGTGAACGATTTAGTTTTTTATCCATCTGCACACAAAGAAGTTTCACGAGATCTATATTGCGCCATTCATTAAATCCTCCAATATTATATGTCTCACCATCCACGCCTTTATGAAAAATAAGATCAATAGCCAAAGCATGATCTTTTACATACAACCAATCGCGGGTATACAAACCATCGCCATATACAGGAAGTGGTTTCTCCTGTATAATATTATGAATAAAAAGAGGAATTAGCTTTTCCGGAAAATGATAGGGTCCATAATTATTAGAGCAATTGGAAACTACCGTTTGCATATGATAGGTTTCTCTATAAGCCCTAACAAAATGATCGGAGGCAGCTTTACTGGCCGAGTAAGGTGAATTGGGATCGTAGGGAGTTGTTTCTGTAAATAATCCGGTTGTACCAAGGCTGCCATACACTTCATCGGTAGAGATATGATAGAAACGATGATTTTCATAATCGCCTTTCCATTTATTTCTGGCAGTATTCAACAGATTCACCGTTCCGATAACATTGGTGTATACAAAATCAAGTGGAGAAACAATGGATCTATCTACATGCGATTCTGCTGCCAGATGAATCACATCCGTTACTTCATTGTCATTAAATACCTTTTCTAAATCAGTTACGTCCAGAATATTTGTCCTGGAAAATACATAGTTAGCACGGTTTTCAATATCAACTAAGTTTTCCAGGTTTCCGGCATAGGTTAGTGCATCCAGATTAATGATACGGTATTCAGGATACTTATTTACAAAAAGGCGCACAACATGTGAGCCAATAAAGCCTGCACCGCCTGTAATCATTATATTTTTACGCATATGCCCCATGATAAAAATGTTATGCAAAGTAACAATAATTACGGGTGGTAAAACGTGAAATAAATGTTTTAAAAAAGCCACCATTACTACACAGGCAAAACCCCTTGCAATAAGTGGTTATCTTTCCTATCTTCATTACCTAAATATTTGCCATGAACCAACGTTATTATTCACTGGATGTTTTCAGAGGTGCTACAGTAGCACTAATGATATTGGTTAATAACCCCGGAAGCTGGTCTCATATTTTTGCGCCATTAGAGCATGCTACCTGGCATGGTTGTACCCCAACTGATCTGGTATTTCCATTCTTTTTGTTTGCTGTAGGAAATGCAATGGCATTTGTAATGCCCCGCTTTGAGCAGGCTGGTCCTGCGGTATTTTGGAAGAAAGTAATTAAAAGAACCCTGCTCATTTTTGCCATTGGTATCTTTTTAAACTGGAGCCCTTTTGTGCGTTGGGATGGGGAACACATTGCTGCTAAACTGTGGGAAAACGTTCGGATTTTTGGCGTATTACAAAGAATTGCGCTCTGCTATTTCTTTGCTTCTGTAATTGTTTTTTATGCAAAAACACGAGGCGCTTTTGTTATCAGCGGTATCTTATTACTGGTGTACTGGTTTATATGCTTGCTACTTGGTAATGCAACAGATCCTTATAGTTTGTCTGGTTGGTTTGGTACAAAAATTGACCTAAACCTGTTGGGTCTTTCACATATCTACAAAGGCGAAGGCGTTCCTTTTGATCCGGAAGGATTATCGAGTACCATCGCAGCAATCGTGCAGGTAATATTTGGCTTTCTGGTTGGCCAATACATTCAGCAGAAAGGAAAAAATTACGAGATGCTTGCCCATCTTTTTGTTGCCGGATTAATTCTATTTTTCACCGGATATTGTTGGGATATGGTATTTCCGGTAAACAAGAAAATCTGGACCAGCAGCTATGTTTTATACACAACAGGCTTGGCCATCATGACATTGGGTATTCTAATTTACCTGATTGAATTCAAAGAGAACAAAGGAGCATGGAGCCGGTTTTTTGATGTGTTTGGAAAAAACCCGTTGTTCATTTTTGTATTAAGTGGTTTTTTACCAAGAGTGCTGGCCATGCTGCGCTGGACGGATCATGTAACCCCAGAAGGTAAAAAAGTATATACCTCATTCTTTCCCTGGTTCTATGAACATATCTGTAAAAATATTTCTTCCGATTTGAGAGTGGGTTCTTTATTCTATGCACTTTGTATGATTGCTATGTACTGGTCAATTGTATATGTGCTGGATAAGAAAAAGATTTATGTAAAAGTGTAGGGGTGAGTGTTTTTTGTGAATGGTGAATTGGCAATGAAGTATCTTCAATGATTTACTAATTTCTGGTCCATGGTCCATGGTCCATGGTCCATGGTCCATGGACCATGGATAATGGACAACTCACAACTCACGAATCACAACTTACGCGCAGGATTTCCCGCATACACGCCCGGCTCTGTAATATCTTTTGTAACAACTGCTCCTGCTCCTATAACTGCGTGATCGCAAATGATTACGGGCAATATGGTAGCATTGCTTCCGATAGAAACATGGTGGCCGATAGTAGTGGGCTTCCATAACTTTTTATTGCCAGCAGGTTTACCATTGGTAAACACATCATTTACGAACATCACGCCGTGGCCAATAAAACAATCCTCACCAACGGTAACCAGTTCACACAAGAAAGAATGGGATTGTATTTTGCAGCGGTTACCCACCACTACGCCTTTTTGTATTTCTGTAAACGGACCGATAAAACAGTCATCACCTATGATACATTCATATAAATTACAGGGCTCTACCAAAGTTACATTGGCACCAAATTGCACATCACGTATTTGAGAAACGGTAGATTGAAATGACATACGAAAGTTTCATCTACAAATTACATTGATTTTTCCAGATTGGCAGCACGGTAAATTCGTTCAACAATCTCTATGGTTTGTAATCCTTCCTTTTGCGAAGCATACATTGTTTTACCAGTTTGTAATACAGCAACCAGGTCTTCATACACTTTATCATGGTTACTCATTGAACCCCGGTAAGTACCATAGTCATTGGCTTCACGCGAATCTGCTGAAACGGATAGCTCGCCGTTTTCAAACTGCTGGTAGTCTATCGTGTTCAAATATTCACCTCCAATTTTTACAATACCCTTCTCTCCCAATATGGTAACAGAGCCTTCTCTGTTACTGGCATAACTATTTACTGAAAAATGAATAGTACCCATCATGCCATTTTCAAATTCAAGCAACACAACACCAGAGTCTTCAATGGCAATGCTTGTTGTATGTGCTGCGTTTTTTGTAATAGCCGATACTTTTTTTACCGCTCCAAAGAACCAGTATAACAGATCAATAAAATGACTGAACTGCGTAAACAATACCCCGCCATCCATTTCTTTTGTACCGCGCCATGAGTTATGATAATAGGCATCTTCACGGTTCCATAAACAGGTTAACTGTACACTAAATAGTTTTCCAAACCAACCATGATCCAATGCTTCTTTCACAGCCATCACCGGCGGGTTAAAGCGGTTCTGCATTACCGTGAACAATTGTTTACCGGATGCTTCTGCGGATATCATCATACGCTTTGCATCCATTGTAGAAATGGCCATAGGCTTTTCAACAAGTACATGGCAACCTTTTTGTAATGCAAGTATAGATTGGGATGCATGTAATCCGTTAGGTGTGCAGATCACCACTACGTCCGCATTAGTTACCTCAGAAAGCATGTTCTCCAAAAGCGTATAATACGAAACCTGGTATTTTTCTGCTAATGCATGCGCGCGTTCCTCATTCACATCACATACTGCTACCAGTTCTCCGTAGGTTTGTATATGAACAGCATGGCGTTGTGCAATGTTGCCACAGCCAACTAACGCGAACCTGATTTTTTTCATGTGTTTGTTTAACTAAAAATAGCGGCGGCTTTTGCAATGCTTTCCGGTTTACCAACATCTATCAGTTGTGCGCCGGTATGGTCATACCCTGAAATGATATTTGTTTCTGCCAGATGGAGATACACATCCACCATTGAAAATTTTCCTTGCTGTTGTATCATCGGCAACAAAGCAGTATTGATGACATGGATACCACTGAATGCTTTTTGATGAAGAGAAGATTCCTTTCTCGCTATTTTCTCTTCCCCTGTTTTTACATTACGCCAGCCACACAATACCTGCTGTTCATTAAATAAAAAATACCGCGACGTTTCTCTTTCTGATACAGCTAAGGTGGCTAGTGAATGTTGTTGCAGATGTTGCGCTATCATTGCCCCCAGATCCATATCAGTAAGTATATCTGCATTCATCACCACAAAATCATTATCCCCTGTAAAATAAGATGCTGCTTTTTGTAAGCCTCCTCCGGTTTCCAGCACTTCATCCGCTTCATCCGAAATGGTTACATGGCTTCCCCAACCCTCGTTATCTTTTATGGCTTGTATAATCTGGTCTGCAAAATGATGCACATTCACAATCACATCATAAATGCCAAAGCTTTGCAGGTATGCAATATTTCGTTGCAACAAGCTTTTTCCATTTATCAATGCTAATGCTTTGGGATGATGATCGGTCCAGGGCTTTAACCGCGAACCCAGTCCGGCTGCGAAGATCATGGCTTTCTTTACTGAATTCATAAATGCGATATACAGTTTTAAAACATGCTTTAAGAAGCGGGTAATTCTTTCATCCAGTTAGCAGTATTGGTATGTTCCAGTTTCACTTTTACCTTAAACTTATTTCTTAAATGGCGTGCAGTTTGTTCGGCGGCATATACACTTCTGTGCTGGCCACCGGTACAGCCAAAATTGATCATCAGGTTACTGAATCCTCTTTTGAGATAATCTTCAACCGTAATATCAATTAAGTCCCAAACGCTATTCAGAAATTCATTCATTTTCGTTCTCTGTTCCAGAAAATCCTGAACGGGTTTGTCTTTCCCGCTTTGTAATTTGTATTCCGTAAAACGCCCCGGGTTTAAAATGCCCCGCATATCAAATACAAAGCCTCCTCCATTTTCACTGGGATCAGAGGGGATTCCTTTTTTATAACTGAAGCTGTTGACTTCTATTACCAGCGCCGTATTGTCGTCTGCCTGTATCGGTTCAAAACGTTTGATCATATCATCTGCAACTACCAAATGCAATACCCTATCGAACTCAGGCGTAACAATTCCTACTCTTTTATGATCGATAAAAAATTTCAGGTTGCGCAATGCCAATGGAATACTGGCAAGAAAATGTGCTTTTCTTTCAAACAAACCACGAAACCCGTAAGCGCCCATTACTTGTAACAAACGGATCAATACATATCCATTGTATTGACTTACAAAAGTGATCCGGTCAACCGGTTTTTGTAACAAGCCATCAATCTGATCCATATAATATTCCAGCAAACGGTCTTTCCATTCTTCACTTAATTCAGCTTTGGCCTGCCATAATAGTGAAGCAACATCATATTGCAGCGCGCCTTTCATACCACCCTGGTAATCGATAAAATTGACGGTATCCTCTTTCACAATAATATTCCGGCTCTGAAAATCGCGGAACATGAAATATTTATTTTCAGTTCGGGTGAGATAAGTACTCAATGCATCAAAATCATCCAGCATGGCCTGTTTATCGTAGGGGATCTGGAGTGTATCCAGAAAATAATATTTAAAGTATAACAGATCACTCATGATGGCCTGCTTACCAAATTCCTTAGCGGTTAGGCAATACGAATAATCCAACCCCTTGTCGCCCAAAATCTGAACGCGGGCCAGTTCTACCAGACTCTTTTGAAACAATTGATACGCATACTCGCCATGACCATGTTCTTCGAGCTTATTTAATAAGGATGCTGTACCCAGATCCTGTTGAATATAAATGGTATCTTCTTCATTAACCGCCAGTATTTGCGGAACGGGTAATCCCACATTACTAAAATGACGGCTGAAATAAACAAAAGTTTGTGTTTCTTTTTTGTGGAGGTTATAGGTTGCAATAAAAGTGTCGGCACCCGAATAGATCCGGAAATAAATACGGTCGCTACCACTCTGTGGTAATTTTTCAATACGGTCTGCTTTTTGCTTTCCCATCGATTTAAACAAATGCCCAATGGCTTCAATCACTTCCTCCATAATACTAAACGGTTTGAAGCGAAAATAAAGCATCGTATTGAAAGGGCATCATCCATTTATGAATGAGAGGAAAATCGTGGGATATTATTTTTTGCCACTGATTACACTGATGTTCACTGATGTCTTCAGTGCTATTCAGTGTAATCAGTGGCAAAAAATTAAAACAACCTCCCCTGCTCCCCCGGTCTTCTAAACTTACTGCAATCCAACTCCCACCGCTCTGCATTCAGTTTGTAAATTTTATTGTACTTCTTAAACTGTTGTCCCACAAGGTCTGAGATGGGGCCTTCACCACGCATGCGCACACCATAGCGGCTATCGTTTACTTTACCACCGTGGCCATTCTCGATGAGGTGCCATACTTTATCGGCCCTGTCGGGGAAATTTTTATACAGCCAGTCGTGAAAGATGAGTTTGATCGCACCGTTCAATCGAATAAATGTATAGGCACTAAACACCGCGCCGTTCTCACTGGCTGCTTCCATAATGCGTTGCATTTCATGTTCGTTCAATCCCGGTATCATGGGACCCAGCATTACACCGGTTCGCACACCAGCATCGCTCAGTTCTTTTATCACCCGTAATCTTTGTTTGGCAGTTGTGGTTCGTGGCTCCATGGCGCGGCGCAGGTCTTCGTTAAACGAAGTAATGCTTACCAACACACTCACCAAGTTTTTAGCGGCCATTTGCTGTAACAATTTGGTATCACGCAGTATGCCCGCATTCTTAGTGATCATACCTACGGGCTGGTTAAACTCATTACATACTTCGAGTATTCGTTTGGTGAGTTCAAATTTTTTTTCTGCGGGTTGGTAACAATCGGTATTACCACTGAGACTAATAGGCATACATTCCCAATTCTTATGCATTAAAAATTTACGCAACAGTTCAGGCGCATTTTTTTTGACAATGATCTTCCGTTCAAAATCCAGCCCGGCACTATACCCCCAGTATTCATGGGCATTACGGGCATAACAATAAATACAACCATGCTCACAACCCTGGTAGGGGTTCATGCTGTAAAACATACCCACATCCGGACTATCCACTTTATTTACAATTGTTTTGGCATGATCTTCCAGATAAACAGTGGCTGAATTGGGTTCGGTCCAGTCGTCAATACTTTCTATCTGATCACGAATTTTTTCATTCTTCAAAAAACGGTTACGCGGATTAAATTGTGCGCCACGGCCTTTGAGGTATGGGTTGGAGGGATCGTTTTCTATTTCGTTTTCCATAGCATATTTTTTTCAACTCATCCCCCGGCCCCTTCTCTGCTTCGCAAAGAAGGGGAGCTCCCTCCCTCTCTACTCCGTAGAGAGGGGCCGGGGGTGAGTTGATGTATTCATCACACAAACAATTCCCCCTGCACACTACCCACTTTCTCATTCTTCATCACAAATTTCTTCACCACTTCATATCTTTTCTCACCCGCCCTTCTGCGCAGCAATACCAGTTGCTCTACGATACATTTTCCGCTGAAATGGGTATTGCTCATTTCCAGCCAGCCTTTCTCAAATTGCCAGGGTAATAATTTATTGGCGAGGGTGATATAAGGCTCCGTAATAAAATGTGGTTTCCGCTCTTTATCAATTTTCAGCAGGTGCTGAATGGGACGTAACGATTTTACAATGTCAATGATTTGTGTTTTGGTACTGATATTAAACCAAATACTATGCGTGGGAAAACTTCCAAAATCTGTCAGCTCTATTAAAAAAGAAGCGTGCTGCGCAGCCTGCAATTGCAACCGGTGAATCACCCTTTGCTCAATCATTTCAAATTGCTGAAAACGTACCAGGGTAATATTCGGTTTACCTATAGCAGCATTCGCACAATCATACGTTTCGGCAAACTGCTTTTTCACCCGCATCAATTCTTCCCGCAAAGTTTCCGGCAACTCAATTACCAACAGGTATTCCGCTGTGGCATAGGTTGATACAATATCAGTCTGCATACATTTATCATTTTACATCTCAACCCCCTCTCTACAAAGTAGAGAGGGGTGGCGGCGAAGCAACGCCGGGGTGAGTGAAAGGGGTTAAGGCTGCAACCCAAACACATTCACCTGCTTACAACTATCAAACTGGTGCTGCCTTCTCAACAACACCAACTCCTTAACATCAAACGATGCATGAAAACTTTTTTCTGCATACACCACTACCGCTTCGCTGTACGTTTCCTGCTGCAGTTTGCGGGCAATGGTAAGGTGCGGATTGGTAATTAGCCGCATTTCCGGACAACCATAGCCCCGAATGTATTCATCTACCACCTGCAACTCTTTAGCCAATTGCTGAAACGGTACATGATCCTGTACGCGCAGGTAAATGGTATGCGGCCTGAAAGCACCATATCGGTCCAGTGTTACACGAAAACTTTTTTTACTGCTGATGATGCGATGCATCCAGCGGATAATGGTTTCTTCCATAGGCTCTACCGCCATAAAATTAGCTACCGTAATATGTGGTTTGGTTTTAGCAGCAATGGCGGTTTTGAATGTGGCAGAGAAATATTGTTTCTCCTGCATCACCCGCTCATACACATCCGCATCCGGATGCGCTACCAATAGGTATTCCCAATATCCGTTTACCGGTGCCGTATCAAATGTTGGATGGGTGAGGGCCTCTGTAGACATACCATATTTTTTTAGCTGGATAATTATTTTAGTATAAATTTACTAAATTATTTAGTAAAACAAAATTTAATTTATATGGATGGGGAACAGTGGTATGGAGCTGCCTACAAAGGCTCTAAAAAATTTAACCAGTGGGAAGTACCCACTGCCAACGCCACCGGTTTTGGTGCCGCAGCCGATGATTATATGGAACGCGGCATTGATCTGAACGAGCAATTAATACGTAACAAACCAGCTACTTTTTTCTTCCGCATGAACAGCGATGCGATGATTGATGCCGGCATTTTCAGCGGCGATGTATTGATTGTAGACCGCAGTGTGAAAGCCGTGAACGGAAAAATTGTTGTGGCCATCCTTAACGGAGAGCTGCTAGTGCGGCGTTTGCAAATACACATGAAAGGAGTTACACTACTTGCAGAAAACAAAAAGTATGGCAACATTCCCGTAGATGAATTCAGCAACTATGCAGCATGGGGCGTAGTAGTACACTCTATCAGAAGTATTTGATATTGGCCCGGCAGTTGATCGCTATTCAGCTTCCGTTGCGTCGCACACTGCATCGTTCCAACCCATTGTTCAACAATTACAGTATCGGCCTCTCGCGAAACCTTGTGCCCTTGCGCCTTCGCGGTTACACTTGTAACCGCAAAGACGCAATGACACAAGGAAGCGCTAAGCAGCATACCAATAAACCAGTAAACAAATAAACTAATAAACCAATCACCCCCTTGAAAGCCATCATCGATTGCAATAGTTTTTACTGTTCCTGCGAACGTTTATTTAAACCCCATCTGGCCAATAAACCCGTGGTGGTACTCAGTAATAACGATGGCTGCATCATCTCGCGCACCGATGAGGCCAAAGCACTTGGGGTAGAAATGGCCGGCCCTTATTTTAAAGCCAAACCCTTGATTGAAAAATATGGTGTAGCCGCATTCTCTTCCAATTATAATCTCTATGGCGATCTTAGCTGGCGCGTAATGGAAACCCTGCGTATGCTGCTTCCACCGCATTGCGTAGAAGTATATTCCGTTGATGAATGTTTTATCGATCTCTCACATATCGCTAAAAATAAACTACACAGTTTTTCTTTACACCTGCGCGAAACCGTAGAACAATGGACCGGCATCAAAGTATCCATCGGCGTAGCCCCCACCAAAGTATTAAGCAAAGTAGCCAATCGCTTATCTAAAAAAAATAAGGAAGCCACCAACTGTGTACTTGTGTTGGATACCCCACGCAAAACAGAACAAGCTTTACAACGTACCCCTATTGAAGACATATGGGGAATAGGTCACCAATACGCAGAAAAACTGCGGCGCATGAACATTAATACCGCTTTTGAACTCAGCACAAAAGATGTGGTATGGGCCACCAAGCACCTGGGCGGTGTAACCGGTGCACGACTGGTGCGTGAACTGAAAGGCATTGAAAGTATTCAGATGATGGAGGAACTGGTAAACAAAAAAATGATTGCCACCACCAGAATGTTTGGCAGCCCGGTTACCGAGCTCAAAGACATTAAAGAAGCCATTGCTACCTATACATCCCGCGCTGCAGAAAAATTACGCAGGCAACATAGTGCCGCCAATACCATCAGTGTATTTGTGGTACCGCGCGAGCAATCGCATAGCACACATTTCAGGCATGGACCCACTATTGGCAGTCATATTATTTTACCATTGGCTACTTCCTGCACCAACGAATTAATCAAGCCGGCCATGGCATTGGCAGAACGGTTATACGAGCCGGGAAAATTATACAAGAAAGCAGGTGTAATGCTCAGCGGTATTGTACCCGATAGTTCTATTCAGGGAAATTTATTTACAAAACAATCTGCTAATAAAAATCGCATGCTCATGAGTATGATAGACAATGTAAACTTTGCCATGCGCAACGATGTATTAAAGTTTGCTTCTTCCGGTACCACCCGCGACTGGAAAATGCGCCAGGAGCTGCGCAGCCCGCGCTATACCACTCGCTGGGATGAAATGTATGAGATTAGATGATAACGTGTTGTGCTATTAGATATTTCAATTAGTTTAATTAATAGCAGTTACGCTATTTACTTTTTTGTCTTGACACAAAAAAGTAACAAAAAAAGTCAATCCCGCCACGGCGGGATGAAAAAAGCTAAAATTTACTTCATTCCACTAAAATGAACGAAGTCTAAAGCCAATCTTCAGTTCAATTATGATGCAAATGTGTTCTTCAAGAACGTATGATAGCCAAGCATCGTTCATTTCTTAACGCTACATTCCGTAAATTTCTTAACGCTTTTTTTCAGAGGCCATTTCAAATATTATTTTAATAAAAATTGTCAATTAGGGGTGCTTGATGAATAAATCCTAATCAGTGCCTGTGGACGGGCCTCTTTGGGTTCGGTGTCCAGCGAAGCGTAGACAGATCAGATCATGCGAAGCAGATCTGATCAGAGGCCAAAGCAGCCCGGTAACAGGCACGAGGCCCAGCGGCCGTGAGCGACATAAAATGTCGAATAGTAGCGGAATTGATTTTAATAACACAACACGTTAGATAAGAAATAAGATCTCCCTGCGCTGTGTTTAATAAATAGTATTGTCCGTTTCAAAGACTTTTCTCAACACAGAGATACTGAGAGCACTGAGCTACACAGAGAGGAGTAACAATGTAATACTTCCGAAATGTACATTTAAAACAAAGTAGTCGGCTGCACAAAACTGGGTTTGATGAGTTTCAGATTAAGCGCTGCATTCAGTTTATCTACCATATACACCGTAAGCTCCGGCGAATACGCTTCATCATGCATGTGCATGAAAAAATAGAGTTCTTCCAAACCATTGTTCAGCCAGTATTGTATGCGATGGATCCAGTCGTTTACCCTGGTATAATCCGTAGGATGCAAACTGTTACCTACATAACGGATGAATGCTTTGGGTACGGTTACATGCATATGTGCACAATCCCTTCTACCACTGGTATCGGTTATAACAATACCCATGTTAATGGAACGCAGAAAAGCAAACAGTTCAGTTCTTACGGCTTCTTTTGCAAACCAATCCGGATGCCTTACTTCCAGAAAAAACTGCATATCGGTTGGCAATGAGCCAAGGAAAGTGAACAGTTCTTCTTTACGTTTGGTGGTAAACGCATCGCTCACCTGTACAAACACAGGACCGAGATGTTTTTCAAAAGCTACAATGCCCCGTAAAAATTCACCAGTAATAAAATCTTTATTTAGTAATCCGCCGCGGTGTGTAACGCCCTGGTACATTTTAGGGCAGAACATAAAATCTTTATCGCCTGCCTTCTCTGTCCATTTGGCTATACCTGCTGCACCATACACTTTGTAATGCGTGGCATTCAGTTCTATGCTGTTGTAATGTTTTACATAATGCTCCAGAAAATCTTTTTCTTTTGTTTTGGGTGGATAGATCTTCCCCACCCATTCGGTGCGGCCCCATTTGGCGCAACCAAGGTATACTTTGGGGTTGGCTATTTTTTTACCCGATAATACCTGCCGGTTAAATGCAGGCTCATCAGGCAAACGAAAATCAATCTCATTCAATTCCGATTCAGGCACCCGGCCAAATTCCATATCTGTATTTTTTACTGTAATAAAGTTACACGGTTATGGTAAATGCTGTAATTTAATCAGCGCATAATAACTGGTTACTGGTTCTCTATCAATTTACATAACCTATCCTTCGGCCATGAAAAAATTCATACTCTGTTTAGGTATATCCGTTACATGTGTTAGCGCCATTGCGCAGCAGCGACCGAATATTCTGTATATCATGAGCGATGATCATGATGCCAATGCCATTAGTGCATTTGGCTCTACGCTGATACAAACACCCAACATTGACAGGCTAGCCAAAGAAGGTATGCTGTTTAACAGGGCCTTTGTTGGTAATTCTATTTGCGGGCCGGCAAGAGCTACCTTGCTAACCGGACAACATTCGCACAAGAATGGTATAAAAGATAACCGTACCCGTTTTGATTCTTCCCGCATTACCCTGCCTAAAATATTACAACAGTCGGGGTATCAAACAGCGATTGTAGGTAAATGGCATCTCCAATCATATCCAACAGGATTTGATTATTGGAAAGTGCTGCCCGGACAAGGCCTGTATTTTGAACCAAGACTGATTGACATGAAAGGCGATACCGCCACGTATCATGGTTACGCCACTGAGGTAATTACCAATGATGCTTTGCAATGGATGAAAGAAAAAGAGATCCGGCAAAACCCTTTACCCTTTTATTGCACCACAAGGCCCCACACCGAAATTTTTTTGCACCGCTTAAATATATTGAACAATACCACACCAAAACATTTCCCGAACCCGCTACTTTATATGCTGATACAGCAGGACACGGAACTGCGTGGCGTTTACAAACAATGAGCATCTTACACGATATGAAATTATCGAGTGATTTGAAAGTAGATCCAAAATACTTAATGGATATACCCTGGTTAAAACCCGATTCTGCAGAGATTGCCTATTACCATGCAATTATGAACCGGATACCTTTACAAGACAGGCAGCGTATACAACAGATCTATGCAGAAAGAGGTGAATTACTGCAAAAATTACGTCCGCAAGAAAAAGAATTACTGAAGTATAAATACCAGTGGTATATGCAGGATTACCTGGCCTGCTGCGCTTCGGTTGATGAAAATGTAGGAAGGGTATTAGATTATTTGGATGAATCGGGGTTAGCGAATAATACATTGGTGATATACACATCCGACCAGGGCTTTTACCTTGGCCAAAACGGCTGGTTTGATAAAAGATGGATGTATGATGTATCCATGAAAACGCCTTTACTAGCCAGATGGCCCGGACATATCAAACCGGGATCAACAACAGATGCTATGGTACAGAATATTGATTATGCACCCACTTTTATTGATGTGGCTGGTGCAGGCATACCTGATTGGATGCAGGGTGTGAGCTTAAAGCCCTTATTCACCCATACTGCTAAATCGCTTGAGCGCAACAGCCTGTACTATCATTTTTACGAATTCAAAGCAGATCATTCTGTTTTGCAACACCTTGGGGTTAGAGGAGAAAGATACAAACTGATTTATTTTTATACCGTAAATGAATGGCAGTTATTTGATCTGAAAAAAGATCCTATGGAGCAAAAAAATTTGTTTCGCAACAAAAGCTATCAATCTGTTTTAACAGAGATGAAAAAAGAACTCCTACGCTTACGGGATAAATATGATGACCATGAAACGGCAGGGGAACTTAGGTGAATATCGAACAAGGAATGTCGAATGTAGAAGTAAGTTCTCCGATCTACATTCGACATTCCTTGTTCGATATTCAATATTCCCTCCCCTCTGGGGAGGAAAAAATCTTTCTCCCCCTAAAATATTATCTTCCCTCACCCGTCTACCTCCCTTATAGAATGAATAAGGCGTTGACGATACCACATACCATGGCCGAAGCCCGACGGAATACTGTTACGGAGGTAATTAATACCTACAGCAAACGGCTGATGGGATTTATACGCAAGCGGGTAAACAATGAAGCAGATGCAGAAGATATTTTGCAGGATGTATTTTACCAGTTCATCGGCAATACCAAACCCATTGAACAGTTAACGGCCTGGCTGTTTACCGTTACCCGAAATAAAATTACCGACCGCCAACGCAAACATAAACCCGAACTGCTGGAAGATGTGTATAGCGATGCCGATAGTGAATCTACTTTCGACTGGGCGGATATGTTTTTTGATGAATCGAACAATCCGGAAACGGAATACCTGCGCAATCTGTTCTGGGAAGCCTTGCACACAGCCCTTAACGAGCTGCCCAAGGCACAGCGCGACGTATTTATTCTAAACGAGATAGAAGGTGTACCCTTTAAAACCATTGCCGAACAAAGCGGTGATACCATCAATACTTTACTCAGCCGCAAACGCTATGCAGTACTGCATTTAAGAGAACGTTTGAGCAGCCTGCGGGATGAGTTATTAAACAACTAAAAAAGAAAATTATGCATAAGAAATTCTGGGTGAAGAAAATTATTGGCTTTATTATATGCGCCATTGCTATGGTAGCAGCACTCGGCTACACAGTTATGCTCTTATGGAACCATGTACTGGTTGCCGTTATAGGAGGCATTTCCCTCATCACGTTCTGGCAGGCATTGGGTTTGCTGATATTGGGTAAAATTCTCTTTGGCGGTTTTCATGGAGGATGCGGATGGGGTGGCCACAAAGGTAGCCACTGGAAAAATGAGATGAAAGAAAAATGGCAGGGTATGAGCACCGAAGAAAGAGAAAAAATTAAACAGGAATGGCGCAACCGCTGCCGTGTTTGGGGTAAATCAGATAATGGTCCGCAGGCCGGGGCTGAGTAACCGACAACCAGTTGGCAGTAGCAGTAAGCAGTAGCATTCATTCATGCTGATGTAAGCAACTATTTCATTGATACAACCCTTTTAGTTAACCAAAACCATCGGTCAGGCCAATTTCGCAATACGACCGAAACCAAAACCAATGGATATCCTCATTTTCAAAACCAACCTTAATAATCCCGAGCTGATCAGCCGGGCCAAACCCGTGATTCAAAATATCCGCGGCATCAGCCGCTGGAATGTGGATATGCATGATTGCGACAATGTATTGCGGATAGAATCAGTAGCCTTATCTGCCCGCTCCGTAGAAATGGTGCTGCAGGATGCCGGGTATTATTGTAAAGAGTTGCAGGATTGAATAGCTAATCATACCGCTACTAACTCTTTTTAAAACTTCCGCATCATTCTTCGGGTTCATAAACACAACTAATTTCCCAATGTGACATATGTTACAATACGGACCGGATCTGCCTGATAGTTTTGCTTCTTCAAACGAAGCATATGACAGTTACAAAAGATCGCTCCTACTTTTTTCAAATTGCATTTCTCACGATTGGTTTATTGCTTAACCTGCTGGCAGCAAATGCTCAGGATACAACCCAATCATTACCCCTACGAGAGGCCATTCGCATGGCGCTGGATCAAAACCGGCAGATCAGTCTGGCAAAAGCAGATGAAAAAATTGCACTTTCTTTATTCAAACAAACAGAAGCCATCTGGTTACCACAGGTAAATCTGTCCTATACAGGATTTATTACCAACCAACCACTTTCTGCTTTCGGTTTTAAACTACAGCAGGCACAGGTACAGGCTGCCGATTTTAATCCTGCTACTCTAAATCATCCGGGTGCTGTTTCCAACTTTATGACGCAATTAAGTGTGCAACAACCACTGTTCAATCCTGAGCAGAACTATTTGCGCAAAGCTGCATGGCAACAGTCTGAAGTATTTGCGCACAAAACACAGCGTACCAAAGAAGCCATCACCACACAAGTTACAAGCCTCTACCTACAACTGGATTTTGCATATGAAACTGTGAAGTTGTGGAAAGAAACACTGGCTACCATACAGGCAATCTATCGATTTACGAATAACCGATACCAGCAGGGATTGTTACAAAAATCTGATCTGCTACTGGTAGAAGTTCAGGAAAAAAATACAGAGACCAATCTTGCAGAAGCCAATTCGCAGATTAAAAATATCTCAGACCAGCTTGGACTTTTCATGAATAACCGTTCAGGAATCATATATACAACCACTACCACCGAAGAACCGGAAAGCATACTGCCAGACAGTGTTCCTGCAGCAAGGTCTGATATGAAAGCCATGGCCACTGCTGTATCTGCTTATGAACTCGCCATAAAGGCTACGCAAAAAACTAGGTTACCCAAAATAAATGCATTTGCCAATTATCAGCTGAACGATACAAAAATTGCTGGCTTTGGCGCCAATGCATACCTGGCCAGTATTCAGGTATCGTGGGATCTGTTTAATGGACATCAATCAAAAAACAAAATAACTACCCAAACACTAGAGAAGAACAAATTACAGGAACAGATACAGGAACAATTGGAGCAGGGCTCACTGGAAATACGTAAAACAAAAAGACAACTGGCAGATAGTCAATTCCGCATACAACAACAATTAACTGCCGTTATGCAAGCAGAAGAAGCTTTGCGCATACTACAAAACCGTTATAGCCAGGGATTGGTAAATACAACAGATGTACTACTGGCACAAACCCAGGTATCGCAACAAAAAATGCTGCTGGCACAGGCTGTATTTATGCAAAAAAACCTGCGCAGTTATTTACAATTCTTAACCACCGCTAACTAATTACACCATAAAAATATTCTATGAAAATGAATCGCATCACACAGTTCACACTCACTATTGTTACTGCACTATCTATGGTAGCCTGTTCAGGCGATACAAAAAAACAACCCGTAAAGGAAGAAACTGCTATTTCGGTAAAGGTTGCTACGCCAAACGGGAATTCTGTTTCTGGCAGTATAGAAGCGCGCGGACAGGTAGAAGCAGCGCATATTGCCAACATCAGTACCCGTGTAATGGGTTACATCACCAAAATGCAGGTAAAAGCGGGGGATCATGTTGCTGCAGGCCAATTATTATTTACAGTGAGTAGTGGTGATATTTCTGCGAAACGTGCACAAACAGATGCCATGATTGCACAGGCCGAAGCTTCGCAAAAAAGTGCGCAAAAAGACCTTGACAGATTTACAGCGCTTTACAAACAACAAAGTGCTACTGCTAAAGAACTGGATCAGGTAACCCTGCAATACCAATCGGCCAAAGCCAATGTGGAAGCGGCTAAACAAATGCGAAATGAAGTATCTGCTCAGTTAGCTTATACCAATGTAACAGCACCATTCTCCGGATTAATTACACAAAAGCTGGCAGATGCAGGCAGTATGGCCAACCCCGGAATGCCCGTGCTTACACTGGAACAATCCGGCAACCTTCAGGTAAGTGCCTCCATTTCTGAAAGCCAGATCAACACGATAAAAATGGGCGATGAAGTAAATATGTCAATTGAATCCGCGGGAAAAAATATTACCGGTAAAATTATCCAGATCAATCCTTCCTCACAATTTACAGGTGGGCAATACATCGTTAAAATTTCTCTTCCCGTTACAGATAGTAAAACATTGTATGCTGGTATGTATGCACATATTCAGATACCGGTAAAAGAGGCCACTACTTCTGTAAAAAAAGCAACTGATCGTGTAATCATACCATTGAAAGCCATTGTTACCCGCGATCAGTTATCTGGTGTATATACCATCAGCTCGCAAAATACAGCCCTGTTACGTTGGTTGCGTTTAGGCAATACCAGCGGCGATCAGGTAGAAGTACTTTCCGGCCTGGCTAATAATGAAACATTTATTCTCTCTGCAGAAGGAAGGTTGTACAATGGTGCAGCTGTAACAATCAAAAAATAATAACATGGAAAAAGGTCTCTCAGGTAATATAGCCAAAGCATTTTTACAATCTAAGCTTACCATACTGCTAATGATTGCATTTTTAATCATTGGCGGATACAGTACATTTTTAATGCCGCGCGAAGAAGAGCCGCAAATACAGGTTCCGATGGCTGATATTTTTATCGGTTATCCCGGTGCATCTCCCAAAGAAGTAGAAACCAAAGTTGCCGCTCCGCTGGAAAAATTTATTTCCAATATCAAAGGGGTAGAGTATGTGTATTCCACTTCAATGAAAGGGCAGGTAATGCTGATTGTACAATTTTATGTTGGCGAAGATGTAGAACGCTCGTTGGTAAAATTGTATACAGAGTTAATGAAACATATGGATATTATGCCACAAGGCGTAACCCTGCCATTGATAAAAACCCGTGCTATTGATGATGTTCCGGTAATGGCGCTTACCCTTTGGGGTGAACACTATGATGATTACAGATTGAAACAAATTGGTCAGGAACTGGCGAATGAATTAAAGAAAGTACCTGATGTAGCAGACATACATTTATCCGGTGGCAGAAACCGTGAAGTAAAAGTAGTATTGGATAAATCGTTGATGGCATTACATGGTGTTGACCTGCTCACTATCAATAAAGCGATACAGTCAGCTAACACACAAACAGATGCAGGCACCATACTCAATAATGATACTGCCTTCTCTGTTCAAACGGGAGATTTTTTGAATAGTGCCGCGGAAGTTTCCAAACTGGTAGTGGGTATGCATGCAGGTCAGCCCGTATATTTAAAACAGGTGGCAAGTGTAGAAGAAGCTCCTTCCAATCCGGCCCAATATGTTTTTTATGGTTACGGAAAAGCGGATACGGCAGGTTTTGCAAAATACAAAGCTGCTTATCCGGCTGTTACCTTATCTATTGGAAAGAAAAAGGTGCCGACGCTATGAAACTGGCTACAGCTATTCTGGCTAAAGCAGATCACCTGAAAAAAAGCCTGATCCCATCTGATGTATCTGTATCCGAAACAAGAAATTATGGCGATACGGCTTCACATAAAGTATCTGAACTTTTATTTCACCTGTTCATCTCTATTTTGGTAGTAACTCTTTTTGTGATGCTAGCTATGGGATGGAGAGGTGGACTCGTCGTATTTCTTTCTGTACCAGTAACTTTTGCACTTACACTGTTCAGTTATTATATGATGGATTATACCTTAAACAGAATCACACTGTTTGCACTGGTATTCATTACAGGTATTGTGGTAGATGACTCTATCATTATTGCTGAGAATATGCACCGCCATTTTAAAATGCGTAAACTACCGCCTCTTCAGGCTGCAATTTATGCCATTAACGAAGTAGGTAACCCTACCATACTTGCCACATTTACAGTAGTAGCTGCTGTATTACCAATGGCGTTTGTTTCCGGATTAATGGGGCCTTATATGAGTCCGATGCCCATTGGTGCTTCTATCGCTATGTTACTATCACTAATTGTTGCTTTAACCCTAACCCCTTATCTAGGCTATATTTTTCTTCTTGAAAAAGAAAAGAAAGGTGCTTCAGCAGAAAACCATAAAGTTGAAGTGCTGGAAGAAACGCGTATCTACAGACTATATCGCTCTTTTATTCAACCCATGCTGGAAACGCGTTGGAAAAGATGGGCTTTTATTCTCGGAACCATTGTTGTGCTATTGGCTTCTATCCTTTTATTCTATACAAAATCAGTAGCCGTTAAAATGCTGCCATTTGATAACAAAAATGAATTTCAGGTAGTAATTGATATGCCCGAAGGAACTACACTTGAAAAAACACAGGCTGTGGCTGCAGACATTGCCAGTTATGTGGCATTGCAACCATTGGTGAAAAATTATGAAGGATATGTTGGAACCTCTGCACCCATCAGTTTTAACGGACTGGTTCGTCACTATGATTTACGCAGGGGAGAGAATGTGGCCGATATACAGATCAATCTGGTAGATAAAGGAGAACGCAGCAAACAAAGCCACGACATTGCCAAAGAAATGCGCGGCCCTATACAGAAGATAGCTGCCAAATACAATGCAAATGTAAAAATTGTAGAAGTGCCACCGGGACCTCCTGTACTTTCTACACTGGTAGCAGAAGTATATGGCCCAGATTACAACCAGCAGATCGCTATTGCAAAACAGGTAAAACAAATGCTGGCGCGAACTGCTGATGTGGTGGATGCAGACTGGATGGTAGAAGATGACCAGCGTGAATACCGATTATCAGTTGATAAAGAAAAAGCCATGCGCTATGGCATAGCAACCGCACAGGTTACTGCAACCGTACAAGCTGCTTTATCAGGTATGTCATCAGGAAATCTTAACCAGCCTGCTGCCTACAACCAAACTCCTATCCGCTTGCAATTAAAGGATGCGGATAAAAGTAATATCAGTCAGGTACTCGATCTTCAGATTATGGGTACGCAAGGAAGTATGGTGCCCTTACGTGACCTCGTAACAGTAGATACCCAATTGAAAGACAAAAGTATCTATCGCAAAAACCAGAAAGAAGTTGTGTATATCATGGCCGATATGGCAGGAAAATTGGAGAGTCCGTTTTACGCCATTTCAAAAATATCCGATAGCCTTGCAAATATCAAACTTCCGGCAGGTTATCTGACACTGGCAGAAGAATACACCCATCAACCGGAAAACCTGGATGAGTACTCCTTAAAATGGGATGGCGAATGGCAGATTACCTATGAAGTATTTCGCGATCTGGGTATTGCGTTTGCTGCGGTAATCATTATCATATACATGCTGATTGTGGGATGGTTCCAGAATTTAACTGTTCCCCTGGTAATGCTTGCTGCCATTCCACTTTCATTGATAGGCATACTACTCGGACACTGGATAATGGGTGCCTATTTTACGGCTACTTCAATGATCGGTTTTATTGCACTCGCAGGCGTAATGGTGCGAAACTCAATATTACTTATCGATTTTATCAATATCCGGTTACGGGAAAACATTCCCCTTAAACAGGCCATTATCGAAGCGGGTGCCGTTAGAACAACGCCCATACTGTTAACAGCAGGTGCAGTAGTACTGGGTGCCATCATCATACTCTTTGATCCCATTTTTCAGGGACTGGCCATTTCGCTAATGGGCGGAACCATAACTTCTACCTTTTTAACATTATTAGTGGTGCCTTTGCTGTACTATAAAATGATGCGTAATAAAATCAAATAAAAAATAAAACATGAAACTATTCATCATAACAGCTCTGAAAGAACACAGTGAAGTGGTAGCAACCATTTTTAAACAATCAGGCATAACCGTTTTTAGTGCAACAGATATTGTAGGTTATAAAGGAGACAACCTGCACCCTTTGTTGGATAACTGGTTTGGCGCAGGTGATGCCCGTTTTGATTCCGTTATGCTATTCTCCTTTACCGGAGAAGCCAATGCAGAAAAAGCTTTAACCCAGATCCAGCTTTACAACAGTGAGCAGGGTTGCGAATTTCCGCTAAGGGCTTTTATAGTACCAATAGAAAAATTTTCTCATTAATAAACTTCTCTTATGAAAGAAAGAATCGTTCGTGCCGTAGCAGGCAGCTTTGTAATAATCAGTGTAGCGATGGCATTTTATGTAAATATTCAATGGCTATGGTTAGCCGTTTTTGTAGGTGCCAATCTGCTGCAATCCAGTTTCACTCGTTTTTGTCCACTGGAGATCATCCTTAACAAAACAGGTGTAATGGAAAAAAAGATACCAGGGGGCGGTAAAACAAACTGTTGTTAGTTATTGCATATCGTTCGGAAAATGTGTAAACCCCGGTAATGGGAAGCGGTAAAAAGCTGTGGAAATGCTTGCTATTAAAGGATTTGTATGCTTGTTTAAAAAAAATCGCTTAAAAATCATTCCTACCCCTAATTTTGCGCAATTCCTAACAGAAATGAACCCTACACTTAATTCCAACGAATCAATCCCTTCCCAAAGGAAAAAAGTTATTGTTTTAGGCAGTGGCCCCAACCGAATTGGCCAGGGTATTGAGTTTGATTACTGTTGCGTGCATGGACTTCTGGCCATTAAAGAATGTGGTTATGAATCCATCATGGTTAACTGTAACCCTGAAACCGTTTCCACTGATTTTGACATGGCCGATAAGCTTTATTTCGAGCCGGTGTATTGGGAACATTTGTGGGAAATTATTGAACTGGAAAAACCCTATGGCGTAATTGTACAGTTGGGCGGACAAACCGCTTTAAAACTGGCCAAACGCTTGCACGAGAATGGTGTAAAAATCATTGGTACTTCGTTTGAAGATATGGATGTAGCAGAAGACCGCGGCCGCTTTAGTGATCTGTTAAAAGAATTGAACATCCCTTACCCTGAATATGGAACTGCTACTAATGCAGATGAGGCCATTGCTGTGGCAAACAGAGTGGGTTACCCGGTATTGGTGAGACCTAGTTATGTAATTGGCGGACAAAGAATGCGCATTGTGATCAATGATGAAGATGTAGAGAAAGCGGTAATCAGTTTGCTGAAACATTTGCCAGGTAATAAAATCCTGATCGATCATTTTTTGGATCGCTGCCAGGAAGCAGAAGTAGATGCCATTTTTGATGGAGAGAATTTTCACATCATGGGTGTGATGGAACATATTGAACCTGCAGGTATTCATAGTGGTGATAGTAATGCCGTATTACCGGCATTTAACCTTACACCGCTGGTGATTGAAACCATGCAATATTATTCTGAAAAAATAGCACGGGCTCTGAAGATCAAAGGACTCATTAATATACAATTTGCCATTAAGAATGATAAAGTGTATGTGATTGAAGCCAATCCAAGGGCATCGCGCACCACACCGTTTATTGCCAAAGCCTACCAGATTCCTTATTTGAACATTGCTACCAAAGTAATGCTCGGCGCAGCTAAATTGACCGAGTTTACTATGGACAAAAAACTAGAAGGCTATGCCATTAAAGAACCTGTTTTTAGTTTTGATAAATTCCCCGGCGTGAATAAAGAACTTGGCCCTGAAATGAAAAGCACCGGCGAAGCCATCCGCTTTATTAAAGACCTCAGAGATCCTTACTTCCGTACTTTGTATAAGGAGCGGAGTATGAATTTGAGTAAGTAAAGAAAGCTATTAGCTGCAAGCCATT
This sequence comes from Sediminibacterium sp., assembly GCA_965283715.1. Lineage (GTDB taxonomy): Bacteria > Bacteroidota > Bacteroidia > Chitinophagales > Chitinophagaceae > Sediminibacterium. Next base: position 576,198 of record CBDIPL010000004.1, read on the forward strand.
AGCTATAAGCTTTTGATGGTTTATTTTCGTGCTATTACTAAGCCTCCTGCTACTTTACGGCTTGCAGCTAGAAGCTAATAGCTAGCGGCTTACTACCAGTATTTATACCTGATTTACACAGCCACCTCGAAACGGGTGGCTTTTTGTATTAGGTTTAATCAGTAAAACTTTGTGCTGCTTTGTGCCTTCGTGTCTTTGTGGCGAGAAAAAAACAATACGTTCATGCGCAGGTATGGAATACAATTCTGGCGTGCTGCTCCTTTTATCCGTTTACTATTCCCGTTAACGGCGGGTATGGTATTGGCGCAATATGTAAACATCTCTTTTTATACCAGTCTGTTAACGGGAATAGCAGCATCCATCCCTATTATTTATTTTCATTTTCTATCGCCATCACGTAAATATAAATTCCGATGGATACAGGGATCACTATTACAATTAATGGTTGCCGCCATAGGAAGTCTGCTCATGTATAGTCAAAATAAAACCCATCAACCAAACTGGGTTGGCAGATATGCGGGTGCTACCAAACTATTTGCACTAACCATACAGGAACCCTTTGTTGAAAAAGCCAACTCGTACAAAGCATTTGCTTCGGTAGATGCAGCTTATGTAAATGGGAAATGGATACCAGTGAAAGGAAATTTGATTGTGTATTGTAAAAAAGAAAAACAACCACCTGCCTTATCATATGGCTCGCAGATCATAATCCAAAAACTTTTACAGGTCATTACCAACTCTGGCAACCCCGGTGGTTTTGATTACAAACAATACTGTGCTTTTCAGGATATCGATTATCAGGTGTACCTGCAACCCAATGATTATTTGATCACGGGTAAGCAGCAAAAAAATGCGCTTACCTCATTGCTGTTAAGTACAAGAGATAAAGTATTACGCATATTTCGCCAATGGGTGCCTGGTGAAATAGAAAGCGGCGTAGCAGAAGCCTTATTAATCGGTTATCGAAACGATCTTGACAAAGAACTGGTGCGTGCTTATAGTAATACTGGGGTGATACATATTATTGCCATCAGCGGTTTACACCTTGGTATGATTTATGGGTTGATGCTGGCTTTGCTAAAACCTTTTCGCAAACGAAAATGGATACGATGGGTAAAACCGCTAGTAATACTGCTGGTGTTATGGGGCTTTAGTTTATTAGCAGGTGGAGCGGCATCTATTTTACGCTCTGCGGTAATGTTCTCTTTTATTGTAGTGGGAGAAAGTCTTGGCAGAAAAACCAATATATACAACACACTTGCAGCATCTGCTTTTTGCCTGCTGGTATACAACCCCTACTTTCTGTGGGATGTTGGCTTTCAACTCTCTTATACAGCAGTATTAAGTATTGTATTATTTATGAAACCGATTTATAAGTGTTTGTATTTCCAGAACAAATTACTCAACAGCATCTGGCAATTAAACACCATTACTTTATCGGCACAAATACTTACACTACCACTTGTTCTGTTTTATTTTCATCAGTTTCCTAATCTGTTTCTGTTTACCAATTTTGTAGCAGTGCCTTTATCAGGCTTTATTTTATATGCAGAATTGGTTCTCTTACTGGTTCACAAAATTGCATACGTCAACCTATACACCGGAAAAGCCATTTCGTGGCTGATTCATCAAATGAATGCCTTTATAGAAAGAACCAACCGTATTTCTTTTGCAGTAACCGATTCTATTTCTATTAGCTTGTTACAGACTATTTTATTGTATGCAACCATCGCATGTATGGCATGGTGGTTACTGCAGAAAAAACGGTATGGGTTATTGGCTGGGACTGCTTTTTTTGTAACCTTCACAGCTATCAGGTCTTTCACGATCCTTCACCAAAAACAACAGCAAAAACTGATTGTATATCATATCCCAAAACACAAAGCCATCGATATTGTACAGGCTCAATCCTTTGTTTTTTGGGGAGATGAGGCACTGCGTAATGATCCATCTCTACAAAATTTTCACTTACAACCTGCCAGGGTACTGAATGATATAAAAAAGGCAGATTCACTCAGCTGCATAAATACGCTTTATCCCCTGATAGCAGGGCAGCGAAAATCGGTATTGGTCATCGATCCTTCTTTCCGATTACCGGTTTCCAACCAAAAAATACCGGTAGATATCATTATCCTCACCGGTAATCCACGCATTTACCTTAATCAGCTTGCTGCCGTTTTCGATTGTTCACAATATGTGTTCGATAGCAGCAACCCATTGTGGAAAATACAGTACTGGAAAAAAGACGCCGAGAGCCTACATTTGCGGCACCATTCTACTTCTGAGCAGGGTGCTTTTGAAGTAGAACTGTAGGGATATTGGAATTTTGGAATTGGGAAATTTTGGAATTGCTTTTATAGCAAGCACTTAATTTAATTCCAAAATTTCCCAATTTCTCAATTCCAAAATTTCCAATCAATACCCTCAATTCAACCCACACCACTATGCAAAAGAAAATACAATCTGCACTGATCTCCGTTTTTTATAAGGATGGACTTGAACCCATTGCTAAAAAGTTACAGGAATTGGGAATTACTATTTACTCAACCGGTGGTACACAGAAATTTTTGGAAGACCTCGGTATTACTTGTGTTCCGGTGGAGAGTTTAACTACGTATCCATCTATCCTGGGGGGACGAGTAAAAACGTTACACCCCGCCGTATTTGGCGGCATACTCGGCAGACGATATGAAGCACAGGATCTGGCAGAAATGAAAGAATACAAGATACCTGAAATAGATCTGGTAATTGTTGATCTCTATCCTTTTGAAGAAACCTTGCGCACCACTACCGAAGAAAAACTGATCATTGAAAAAATAGATATTGGCGGTCCCTCCATGATTCGTGCGGCGGCAAAAAATTTCAGGGATATTACCGTAATCGCTGCCAAAGACGATTATGCTTCCCTGGAAAAATTACTAACCGATCAAAAAGGCGAAACCTCTATTGAACAAAGAAAAGCCTACGCTGCCAAAGCTTTCGAAGTGGTAATGCATTACGATATTGCCATCAGCAATTATTTTAACCCCGGCATGCAACAGGTATTACGCTATGGCGAAAACCCACACCAGTCTGCAGTATTTCATGGCGATCTTACTGAGCTGTTTACACAGTTGAATGGTAAAGAACTTTCGTACAATAATTTAGTGGATGTAGACGCTGCCGTTCAATTGATACAGGAATTTACAGAAAGCAAACAGGTTGTATTCGGCATTATCAAACATACCAATGTATGTGGTATTGCCGAACGCACAACAGTAAAAGAAAGCTGGGATGCAGCATTGGCAGGCGATCCGGAAAGTGCATTTGGTGGTGTACTGGTTTGCAACAACACCATTGATAAAACAACAGCCGATGCCATCAACGAAATATTTTTTGAAGTACTGATCGCCCCGGCTTTTGATGCAGATGCATTAGAAGTTCTGAAAAGTAAAAAGAACCGAATCCTTCTTCAACTCACAGCTCAAAGCTCACAGCTCAAAGCTCCCAGTAAATCCCTACTAAACGGTGTATTGGAACAGGGGACCGATGAAGGCAACTACAGTAAATGGGAAGAAGTAGGGGGCAGACAAACCACAGACGCAGAAAAAGAAAACCTTGCATTTGCAAATCTTGTTTGCAAACATTTAAAAAGCAATGCCATTGCCCTGGTAAAAAATAAACAACTGGTTGGTAAGGGTTGCGGACAAACCAGCCGTATCGATTCTTTACGACAGGCTATTGAAAAAGCCAATCAATTTAAATTTGATCTGCATGGCGCGGTGTTGGCATCAGATGCTTTTTTCCCATTCAACGATTGTGTACAGATAGCCCATACTGCCGGTATAGAAGTATTTATTCAGCCTGGTGGTTCTGTAAGGGATAAAGACAGTGTGGAATATTGTGTTGCCAATGGTTTGGCCATGGTAATGACAGGTATGCGACATTTTAAACATTAAAAACATTTCCGCACTCTTACGAGAGGGTGGAAGGTTTATGACAACAAAACAAAAAGCCTATATCGGTTTAACCCTTACCAGTGTAGTCTGGGGCACCAGCTGGATAGCTAGTAAAATGGGTGTGCAACAGGTGCCCGGACTGGAGGTAGCTTCTATCCGTCAATTTATTGCAGGTGTTTTGTTGTTATCCTTTTTTCTGTTGAAAGGAGAAAAAATACCCACCTGGAAACAACTTCGCTGGCTTACCATGATGGCTGCCTTGTTATTTGTATCTGCCAATGGTATTGCTACGGTTGCCTTAAAATATGTACCCAGTGGTATGGGTGCATTAATATCTGCTTTGTATCCTTTGTGTGTAGTGATTATGGAACGGATTTTTTTTAAGAATACAAAAATCACAATAGGTACTTTCATCGGTTTGTTTCTGGGCATATGTGGTATTGCTGTGGTGTTTTATGATAATGCGTTTCATAGCCATACCGAAGGTTATGGGTGGGGTGTTTTCTTATCTGCACTCGCTATGCTAAGCTGGAGTGTGGGAACCATTGTACTCTCCAGAACAAAAGTAAAAATCAATCCATACTATGGCACCGGTTGGCAAATGCTGATCAGTTCTTTTTTATTGATGATTATGATGGCATTCTCGGGCAACAGTATTCCGCTAACAGAAATACCGATGCAGGCATGGGGCGCTATCCTGTATCTGGTGATTGCCAGTAACCTCATTACATTCGCTGCTTTTATTTATACCATGAAACATCTGGAACCCGCAGTGGCTTCTTTGTATGCGTATATCAATCCCATCGTGGCCATTTTTGTAGGATCGTTGGTGATGAGTGAAAAAATAACAGCAAGTATTATCATTGGCTCGCTTATCACACTTGTAGGTGTATACTTAGTAAACCAGAGCCTTCGCAAACAAAAAGAAATACTTACGCAAACAGCAGATGCTGATGCTATGTGATGTTCGGGAAATATAGTAATGAAATCTTTATTAGCGCATTATCCAAAATTCTTCTCTAAAAAATCTGCATACATTTTCCGCCATTCCACCCATTGAGTTTGTTCGGTAAGAAAATGGTTATGAAATAAGGTGATAAGTTCTCCTTCTACACTTTTTACCAGATCATAATAATATTGCAACTCCTCTCCTGCTTCTTTTGCAGTGAATCCCTGACTAAAAAAAGAAGTGGCTTCCATAAAACAGAATGGATGAATTGTGAGGCCAGTCATTTGCTCTCTCTCAAGATCGTACCATTGAAAAGGTTTTGAATACGATGCCCTGAAACCATTCACAGCACCATACGCCATAGAGTATTCATCCGTTATCCCGGCAGCTATTAATTTTCTATACGTATTGGGAATAGAAAATCGGAGGTAATGATTTCTGGATAACGTAATTTTTCGCTGTATAATATTTTCCATTGTTGCTTTCTCCTGCAAAATCAATTTCTCTACTATTCCGCTTTGCCACGATGGATGCAACCCCACCCTATATTTTTCTGAGAGATGCTTATATAGTTTTTGTAAAGCAGGGTTTTTAGCTGCTATATTTTTATCATACGCACCTCTATGTATAATCGTTAAGAAAAAATAAACAGGGTTCAGCTGATAACGGGTATGCAAACTATCTAACCATGCAAATGTATCATAGGGATCGGGTTGTTTACCGTTGTATACATTACCCCTTTCCAACACCTGCTCAAACTTACCCTGCAAAAAATCTTTGAAAAACCCCAAAACATTTTTCCATAGAGGTTTGTGCAAGTAACTGAAAGCTTCGTCTATATCGTAGGTGGGGATGAAGGTGAATGGTGAATGGTGAAAATAGGTTTTGATTTTTTTTGTGAGATTTTGTATCCAGAGATTTACGAGGGGTAGTTTTAAAAAACTTTGCTGGTACGCAAGGCTATTGGTATGCGAATACCTTCCGTATTGATCTAACGTATGTGGTAGATATTCTTCGTAACGGGATAATAAATAAAAGGAGGCAGAAAATAAATCAAATGGAATATCGCCTTCTGTTGGAAAAAAACTATAAAGACCTTCCCATTCACTACACTGTAATGGTTGCACCTGAATGCCTATCTCTGTCAATAAACCTGAAGGAATTATCTGAAAAGCACCCGAAATTTTTTCACTGGAATAATTGATGCGAACCGCATCTGCTTCAACAAAATATTCTTTTGACTCTGTAATAACTGCACCCGGCAAAAGCGTCTCAACAATATAACGAACCCTATCAGTAACACTTGGCGTATATACCAGCAACCTATCTACACCCTGGCTTTCCAATTATTAATTTTTAATTATTAATTATTAATTGTTAATTATACTTCTCTCTCCACATTTCATTAAACGTCTTCCCGCTAAAATCCAGTTCACTCCTGTGTGCTGTCCAGCCTTTGAATACTTTATTCACTACCCAGTTTTTCATTTTACCATTACCCAAATTCATCATACCCCTGTTCAGGCTGGCGGTCTTCCACATTTTCCAGGCAATGCGTTCGGCCAGAGAACTGGAGCCTTGCACTACTGCTTCATGCCGGTTATCGAGTAACAATTCGTGAAGATTAATTCTTACCGGACAAACCTCGGTACAATTACCACATAGCGATGATGCATAGCTCAAATGCTTATACTCTTCCAATCCACTCAGGTAAGGCGTGATTACTTTACCAATCGGGCCACTGTAGGTAGTTTCATAAGAGTGACCGCCAATATTTTTATATACCGGGCAGGCATTCAAACAAGCGCCACAACGAATGCAATACAGTGCTTCGCGTGCAGTAGGATTGGCGAGCAAATTGGTTCTGCCATTATCCAGCAAAATCACATACATCTCTTCCGGGCCATCAGTTTCATTCTCCAGGCGCGGACCGGAAATCAATGTATTGTATACAGTAATTTTTTGACCGGTTCCGTAGGTAGAGAGTAAGGGCCAGAACAAAGACAAGTCATCGATAGATGGAATTACTTTTTCAATACCCACCACAACAATATGTGTTTTTGGCCAGGCACAACTTAAACGCGCGTTGCCTTCATTTTCTGTTACAGCAATACCACCAACATCTGCCACAATAAAATTGGCTCCGGTTACGCCCACTTCGGCCTGGACATATTTATCACGCAAAATTTTTCGAGCCACCAAAGTGAGTTCTTCGGGAGATAAGCCGGCAGGTGTTCCCAGTTTTTCTGCAAATAATTTGGCAACATCTTCCTTGCTTTTGTGCATGGCAGGTGTTACAATATGATAAGGAGCTTCTCCATCCAATTGCTGAATATATTCTCCCAAATCCGTTTCCACACTTTCAATACCGATTGATTCAAGGTAATGATTCAGGTGAATTTCTTCGGTAACCATGCTCTTACTCTTCACCAGTGTTTTGCAATTCTTCTCTTTGCAAATGGCACCAATGGCTTCTTGTGCTTCTGCAGTATTTTCTGCCCAGATCACTTTGGCACCGCGTGCCGTGATTTTCTTTTCGAACTCCAGCAAGTACCGATCCAGGTGTTCAATGGCATCCCATTTACGGTTCTTGGCTTTTTCGCGTGCCAGCATCACGTTATTACCAAACTGTCGTTTACCAATGGGCACTACAGCATTGTACTTGCCTATATTAAAATTGATTTTACGCCTATGCTCAAGGTCGGCTGCCTTTATGGTGCTTTTGGCAATGAAAGATGCTGCTGTATCGTTCATATCTGAGAATTATTTTTTATCAACCGGGTTCTTTCATATGTACCGCAGTAGCGGCCAGTGTATCATAAAATTCCTGTCCATACTTTCGGATAATCGAATCTTTCAGAAAAATATAAACAGGCATTTTCAACTTTTTACCCAAACTGCAGGCTGCCTGGCAAAGATCTTCCCTTGGTTCATAATTCACATATTCTATGTCCGGATCACGTTTGCTTTTTTGTATGCGAATGGGGAAGAGATGGCAACTCACGGGTTTCTTCCAGTCTAATTTACCATCATTATACGCATCTTCAATGCCACATTTAATAATACCCCATTTATCTCTATAGCCATAGGCACAAATGGCCCCATCAATAGTAGGCGTAACCCAACCAAATTCCTGATCGTATAGATATTTTCCCTGACGTTCTACCTCTTTAATGCCTTCTGCCGTCATGTAGGGTTTAATCACTTCGTAATATTCATTCAGCTTTTCCAGTTCCCATTTTTCCATGGGGGCACCGGCATCACCATCTTCACAGCAGCCTCCTTTACATTTATTCAGGTCGCACACAAATTGCTCCTCAATAATGTGTTCACTTACCAGTACATTATCTATTGCTATCATCCGTTTATTTACTTTGGTATTTTGTTCAAAGGTACTCTCAACATCACAACTTTCACAACTTTTGGAAAGTTCTCAACTTTCCAAAAGTTACGGTTATTTACGCCATTTGAATGTATTGATCAGGTGCTTCATGTCCGCCAATAGAAACCGATTCACAATATCCAGAGAGTCCGCATTGGGCGTAGCATCAAAATACATAGCGCCTCTCAAAAAATGTTTGGTAGTATCACTCAAAAAAAACTGGTTGGCTGTTGCCACATCTCCGCCTACGCTAAAAAATACACCATGCACACCATTAGCAGTAGCTATTAATGTATCATCGATTGAGTACGCTTTCGAAGTGTGTTTGCCTGTTAATTGAAAGGAATGTTTAACCAGTGTATCAAATTTATTCTTCCCAATCTCTTTATAACTCACATAAATCCTTCCTTTAAACTGCGGAAAATCTACATTGATCCACCAGGGATTTTCTGTAACATCTCCAAAAAAAGTACTGTCTTTTACTACCTGCGCATACTCGGGATACTCAAAGGAATACGGATATCCGGGCTGCTCAAATAATCGGTATTTCTTCTCAGGAAAATTAATTTTAAAATAGCCTGCAGGCTTTGGGGTGTAACTGCTGTTGCAGGAGGAGAGGATAGTCCATAGTCCATAGACCATGGCAATAAGTATCATGACTGTACACCTTTGGTTTCTATTTTTACTCCTGCTATGGACTATGGACCATGGACCATTAACTAATCTACTCATGCGT
>CBDIPL010000005.1:0-94824 GCA_965283715.1 Sediminibacterium sp.
CGTATTGTAAGTCCGGCAACCAGTGTTTTGCTAGGCGAGGTTTACATCGACAAAAAAAATCCTTCCTTACCAACTACTCATTCCGATATTAGCTCGGAAGTGGCAGCCAATAAAGTGGTAGTGGTAGTTGACGACGTTTTGAATACAGGTAAAACTTTGATTTATGGGGTTACCTACTTTTTAGGATTCCAACCTAAATGTATCAAAACCGCGGTGTTGGTAGATCGCAGCCACAATGATTTCCCAATCAAGGCTGACTATATTGGCTTTCCCATGGCAACAACCTTGCTGGAGCATGTAAAAGTGGAATTTGGAGAAAAGGGAGCAGAGGCGTTTTTGGAATAATATTTATTTCCATTCGAATTAGAATTCGTTCGAGTTTAAATACTACTTTCATCTACCCTTCTCATTATTTATTCTAATCTTTTCTATTCATTCCCGATTACTTTTGTACAAACCCCTTCACCATGTTTAAACCGAAATCCTACAAACGTTATAAACCAGAAACGAACTTCGATGTAATTATTATCGGTTCGGGAATCGGAGGAATGGCTGCGGGTTCCTTACTTGCCCAGGATGGCTACAAAGTGTTGATGCTGGAACAACATTATACAGCCGGAGGATTTACGCACATGTTTAAACGAGGGGATTGGGAATGGGATGTAGGACTCCATTATATAGGAGAAGTAAACCGTCCTCAAAGCTTCTTGAAAATCCTTTTTGATTCGGTTTCAGACGGTAGTTTGGCTTGGGAAGAAATGAGTGATGTGTACGATAAAATAATTATTGCTGGCCGCCAATTCAATTTTCCAAAAGGAACGAACAACTTTAAAGACTACCTCAAGAAAGAATTTCCGGGCGAAGAAAAGGCCATCGACGAATATATTAAGCTGGTGTACAAAGTGGCCAATTCGGCATTGTTCTATTTTATGGACAAAACCTTAAGCCCTTTCTTGTCCAATACTATCGGGTATTTTTTGCGACGAAACTTTTTAAAGTATAGCGACAAAACCACCCTTGAAATACTTCAATCACTCACCAAAAACAAGGAATTGATCGGGGTTCTAACCGCTCAGTTTGGCGATTATGGCTGTCCGCCGGGAAAAAGCAGTTTTGCCATTCACGCTATGGTGGTAAAGCATTATTTGGGCGGAGGCGCTTATCCTGTTGGAGGGGCAAAAAACATAGCTAATTCCATTCTACCCTTGCTTACCCAAGCCGGAGGTGAAGTATTGGTAAATGCTCAGGTTAAGGAAATTGTTGTGGAAAACGGCACTGCCACAGGCGTAAAAATGGAAGATGGCCACATATTCAAAGCATCCAAAATAATCAGTAATGCCGGGGCCTACCTAACCTACAAAAGGTTGTTACCACCCCAGTTTGCCATGGAAGCGGGTGTACCAGGAGCCATTCCCAACTCTCCTTCCCATGTATGCCTTTACATTGGTGTAGAAGAAGATATTGACCCTTATTTGGATGGAAATGCTAATTTCTGGATTTACCCAAGTCCAGACCATGATGCTACCCAAGAAAAATTCAATAAAGACAGGCATTCCGAATTCCCGGTTGTGTATATTTCCTTTCCATCATCGAAAGATCCGGAATGGAAAAAGAATCATCCCAACAAAAGCACCATTGAAATCATTACGGTGGCGCCATTCGAATGGTTTGCCCAATGGGATAAAGAACGATGGAAGCACCGTGGAGCCGAATATGAAGCATTGAAAGAAGAATTTAGCCAAAGATTGCTACAACATCTTTACCAAGTGGTTCCCCAATTGAAAGGAAAAATTGCCTTTTACGAACTTTCCACACCCTTATCCACCAAGCTATTTGCCAATTATGAATTTGGCGAAATCTATGGTTTGGATCATACCCCAGCGCGGTTTAGAATGAAAAACCTTCGCCCCAAAACACCTGTTAAAAATCTCTATCTTACAGGACAAGATGTCGTTTCAGTTGGTATTGGAGGAGCATTGATTGCAGGGGCATTGACAGCCCAAGTAGTTAGTGGAAAAAACTTGATGAGTAAAATAGGCAAAAGGAAAAAAGAAATCAAAGCAGCCATTACCCAGCCATAGACTTGGAAAAGGGTTTTGTGCCTTCTATTTTTATAAAATTGTTTCTAGGGTTTCCATCCTGTAAGCGCTTGTTTTAATTCTTCGTTTCTTTTGGGTTTTAGGTTTTTGCATTCCATCACAAATGCCAAGGCGAAATACTCCAGGAAAAACCTAAGCAACTGATTATACGGTGGGGTTCGGGCAAGGATAGAGGCAGTGTAGCCCACAGGTATGCGGAGGCACGGAGCATACCGAGGACTACCGCCGAAAGCCTGACCCGTCCGCCCCTTTGCCAAGGTTTATTCAACGGTAAAAGGTATTTGGGCGGACGGGGGCCCGCCAAATCAAAAAAAAAACTAAAAATCGTTTTCCTTCAAGCAAATGGAAGCTAGAACTAGAGCTTTTTCAGCATGCGGTAATCGAAAACCAAGGTTCCATTTCCAAAATCACGTTCAAGGGTTTCGACAATTTCAAATCCATTGCGCTCGTAAAAGGCGATGGAAGAAAGGTTTTGCCGATTCACAAACAATTCCATACTGTTGTGGCCTATTTCAGACGTTTTAGCCAAGGCAAAATTCAGCGCTAGTTGTCCCATTCCTTTGCCCCTGGCGGCTGACAACAGATACAATTTACTCAGAAGGGCCGTTTCGGATTGAAACTGAAGGGCCAGATACCCTTGAATTTGGCCATCGAAGGACAACAAATAGTACAAAAAGCCCTGTTGTAGCTGCTTCTGAAGTGAGGCTACAGTTTGATAATTTTCAATAAAATAGTTCAAATGGTACAAGGGGACGTAAGCGCCATAAACCTCTGGAATAATTTCGCGCGCCATGTTTTCGATAGCCTGCAAATCGGCCTCGGAAATAGCCTCGGAAATAGAAAACCTAGGGAAAGAATTATTGGAGTTTGAATTCATTTAACGTAGTGTGATGGCCAAATCGGGAAAGTCGGAAATAAATCCATCCACCCCCAACTCCATCATCCGTTTCATTTCCTCTTCATCGTTTACCGTCCAAGGAATAAGCTGCATTTTTTTAGTCCGGCAATAATCGACTAAACCCGCATCCACCATTTTATAGTTGGGCGATAACACCTCGATTTTGAAGCCACATTGGGTTAATTTGGCTTTTGGGTTTTCGAGATCATCCACGAGGAGGGATAAGCGGTATTTAGGATGATTAGCGTGCATCACTTGTAGGCTTCGCACGTCAAAACTCTGTATGATTACTCGTTTTTCCAGTCCATATTTTTCAATAACCTGGGTTACCAATTGGCAAAAGACGGTTGGAGATGGATGAAAAATATTGTCTTCTTGTGGCGTGGATTTGATTTCGATGTTGTATTGCACCGGTGGAATTTTCTTTTCAGCAATGTACTTTTCAACCTGTTCAAACACTTCCGAAAGCAAAGGTTTGTAGGTTTTCATTTTTTGTTGAATAGGAAAACGGGGATGGATTTTGGAGCCACAATCCCATTGTTTCACCTCGTTATACTTCATTTTGAAGATATTGAAGGACTTTTCGTTGGTTGAATCAGGCGATTTTCCATCTGGTCCGGTAGCAATTTCCCAGCTCATCCAGGGTTCATGCGAGACAACAACCTGACTATCGGCGGTAATTACCACATCCATTTCCAAGGTATTGACACCAATGGAAAGAGCTTGCATGAAGCCTTCTACCGAATTTTCAGGAAAAATACCTCGACAACCTCTGTGCCCTTCAATATCGAAGCTTTTTTTTTCCATAGGTTTGGGCGGAGTGTTGCAGGCAATTAAGAAGGCGGCTCCGAGTACTAAGAAAGTCTTGCGCATCTTATTTGGACAAAACTTTTACCGTCATGAAGATTTCCGGGTCGGGTGCTTCCCCTTTTTTAGGACAGGCAGCTATTTTATCTACCACATCCATACCTTCCAGCACTTCACCAAAAATAGTGTAGGCACCATCCAAATGCGGCGCTCCACCGATCGTGGTATAATCTTTAATTTGTTGGGGTGTAAATTTCTTACCCGTTTGAAATTCAACTTGTTTCAAATCAGCCTCGGTAAAAACTCGACCTTGCACAATGTAAAACTGCGAACCTGAGGAGCGCCGAGAAGGATTGATTTGATCGCCTGTACGCGCTGCCGAAAGTACCCCGCGTTTGTGGTGGAACAAAGGATAAATCTCGCCTTGGAATTGAGAACCCATCTCTTCGATTCCTTTGTTTTTACCCCCGCCTTGTACCATAAAACCTTGAATAACCCGGTGAAAGCTGCTACCATTGTATTGCCCACTATCGGCCAATTTCAGAAAATTATCGCGGTGCAAGGGTGTTTCATTGTAAAGTTTAAGTTTGATATCTCCATAGGAAGTGGAAATCAAAACCATAGGTTCGGTTGGCTTTACCGTTTTTTGGGATTGGGAGACATAGCTCACCAGCAAGCAGAGACAAAGTAGGATAGTTTTTTTCATAGCTATTATGGATGGACAAAAATACGACCAAGAATCGTTCCTTTCTAAAATTAAACAACCTGAAACTAGGAAAAGCAAGGGAAAGGCTTAAATCTGCCCTAAGGAAAAGGAAAATTAAAATCATTAAGAATTTGTAAATCAAGCTGTTTAGTCGAATTAAGGTCAAAGTAAATTCTGAAATTTCATTATAGGGAATAAAACTCAATTTAGTTAGACGTTTGGCTTACGAAACAACCTTGACTAAAATCTTGAATATTGGAATTTCCATTAGCAAGAAAAGGGAAATTCAGTATTGAAACATTTGGTCAATTAAACAAAAAGTGGTATACTTGCATACAATCACCTTCAGATGAAGTCAAAATTAAGCCTACTTCTCTTCCTTTTATTTGGCATTTCCACCTTCAATTCATGCCAAAAAGAAACGACTTGTTATGCCAGTATTTTCGTAATCGATGAAACGGGAAGGCCGATGGGAGGAGCTAAGGTATTGGTTTTCAGCGACAGAGTTAATCCAGTTACAGGTCCTTCCTTAATCAACGAAGAAAAAACCACCGACAAAACCGGGCGAGTAGATTTTGAACAGAATTTACCCAATATTTTATTCTGCACCGTTGATTTGGCGGGATATTCCATGGTACCATTGGGTCCGGAAAGCATAAAATTTGAAGAAGGTAAACGAACATTTGTTACAATTCAAATGAAACAGTAATTTAGCACCGAATTTTCAGCCTATACATCACATGAAAAAAATCCTTGGACTTGTACTTACATTGGTAGCATTTACCTTCGTACTAACCCAAAACACTGCTTGTAAAAAAGACCGTTCCTGCAAAGCTTCAATCTTTGTAATTGATTCATTGGGAGCACCAGTAGCCGGAGCGAAATTGACCATGTATAGCGACCGTGTAAGCGCTGAAACAGGAGTAGTTTCAAAAATTTTGGAAGAAAAAACAACAGGTAAAGATGGTCGTGTAGATTTTGAACAATCCCTACCCAATATCTTATTCATGGTGGTTAGCAAATCGGGTTACACTCCTTTGAAACCCGGTATCCAAAGCATTAAGTTTCAAGAAAGTTCAACTTGGTTTGAAACGGTAGAAATGCTTCGTCAATAAGCATACCGACTTAGAACTGTAATATTTCCTTCCTTTTTGCCCTTGTGGCACGTTTTCTCTTGCTTACTTTGTGTCGTATGAACAAAGGTTTACTTTTTATTTCCCTTGTCTTTCCTATTCTTTTAGGCGCCTGCGGTAATTCCTCTCCATCAGCCGATACCAAGGCTACTATTTCGCCTATCGATTCCATTTCACAGTTAATTGCAGTGGATAGAAACAATTCTGACCTATTGTACAAACGTTCGAGAATGTACCGAGACAAAGGAGATTTTACAGCAGCCAAAATCGATATATCCAAAGCAATAATCGCCGATTCAACGAAGGCCGACTACTACCCCTTGCTGGCTGATATTTACATGGGACTTAAACAACCAGCCGGCGCCAAAGTAGCCCTCGAAAAATGCGTAGAAGTAGATCCCAAGCACTTGGAAGGTCTGAACAAATTAGCTGAATTCAACCTATTTCTCAAAAACTATAAAGAAACCATTGCCCTTGCCGACCGGGCTTTGAAAGTAGATGTGCACAATGCTAAATCCTATTTTATCAAAGGGTTTGCCTTTATGGAGGCTGGCGATACCAACAAAGCCATCAATAGCATCCAAACAGCCGTAGAACAAAACCCCGACTATTACGAAGCTTACCTCCAATTAGGTTTATTATTCTCTGCCAAGAAAAGCAAATTGGCCATCAATTACTTTAACAACGCTTCACAACTGCAGCCCAATAATATCGAACCCTATTACAACTTGGGTATGTTTTACCAAAACGCCGGACAATACGACAAAGCCATAGAAACCTACCAGCTTCTACTAAAACTAAATAGCAAAGAAGCAGATACACACTACAATTTAGGCTATATCGATTTTAAGTACAAAAAGGCCTATGAAAGCGCCATACAACATTTTACCGAGGCGATTTTGAACGATAAAAAAATGGCTAAAGCTGTGTATATGCGCGGATTATGTTACGAAGCTTTGAACCGTATCGACAAAGCAAAAGTTGAATATGCCTTTGCCCTAAAAGTTGATTCCAGTTTTGAACTAGCAGCTAAAGCCAACAAGCGCCTTTTAGGTATAAAATAGTGGGAAACTTCTCCCAATTCTGTTCATTTTCTCCACCCTTCTAAAAGTATCCTTGGCTATTTTTGCGCAACTATGAAGCGCAACGTCGACGAACTTTCTCCCAAGGAATACATCATTATAAAAGGAGCCCGGGTACACAATCTAAAGAATATCGACGTGGCCATTCGCCGCAACTCCTTTACGGTAATTACCGGCCTTAGTGGAAGCGGAAAATCTTCCCTAGCCTTCGATACGCTTTATGCCGAAGGACAGCGCCGCTATGTGGAAAGCCTCTCTGCTTATGCCCGTCAATTTATGGGCAAACTCGAAAAACCAGAAGTGGATTATATCAAAGGTATTTCTCCGGCTGTTGCTATCGAACAAAAAGTAACCACCCGAAACCCAAGAAGTACCGTTGGAACCTCTACCGAAATTTACGACTACCTGAAATTATTGTTTGCTCGCATCGGAAAAACCTATTCACCCATTTCAGGAGAATTGGTAAAAAGGCATGCGGTAGGTGATGTGGTGGATTTCGTAACGGCCCTCCCTCCTACTTCCCGCGTTATGGTTACCTGTCCGATTAGTTTTCGCAACAACCAAACTCCGGAACAAACCTTTAACCTCTTGATGCAACAAGGTTTTACCCGCGCCTTAATCGACGGAAACCCTTGGCAACTGGAACAACTCCTGCTCGAAAACAATGAAAAATTAAAGTTCGAAAATGCTTTCCTTCTCGTTGATCGCTTTGGCATGGAAAGTCTGGCAGATGAGGATTTCCTGAGCCGCCTTGCCGACTCCATTCAAACAGCCTTTAACGAAGGGCAAGGTAGCTGCCATATTTTGGTATTGGAAGAGGATGGAACCAAAAAGGAACAGCTCTTTAGCTCCAGATTCGAAGCCGACGGAATGGAATTTGAAGAACCTTCCGTTAACTTTTTTAGCTTCAATAATCCATATGGGGCCTGTAAACGCTGCGAAGGATTTGGCAGCATTATCGGAATTGACGAGAACCTGGTGATTCCCGACAAAAGCCGCAGTGTGTACGACGATGCCGTTGCCTGCTGGAAGGGCGAAACTATGGGCTGGTTTAAACAGAACTTTGTAATGAATGCCGGGAAATTCAACTTCCCCATCCATAAACCTTACTACGAACTTAGCGCTGAACAAAAAGACCAATTGTGGAACGGCGTTGGAACAGTTTGGGGCATTCACCAGTTTTTCAAAGACATCGAAGCCCAAACCTATAAAATCCAATACCGAGTAATGTTGGCTCGTTTCAGAGGAAAAACCACCTGTCCTGAATGCCGTGGAACCCGTTTGCGTGGCGATGCCAACAATGTTAAAGTGGGTGGCAAAAGCATCAGCGACCTCCTTTTATTACCAATTGAAGACTTATCAACCTTCTTCAAACAACTTGACCTTTCTGAACACGACCAAGCTGTTGGTAAACGATTGCTTTTGGAAATCAACAACCGTATCAGTTATTTGGAGGACGTAGGATTAGGGTATTTAACCTTGAACCGGCTTTCCAATTCCCTTAGCGGAGGCGAAAGTCAACGTATCAATTTGGCCACTGTACTAGGTAGCAGCTTGGTAGGTAGCATGTATATTTTGGATGAACCTAGCATTGGTCTGCATCCCCGCGATACCGAACGCCTCATCAAAGTGCTTAATTCCCTCAAAAAACTAGGCAATACGGTAATTGTTGTAGAACATGACGAAGATATCATGCGGGCTTCCGACGAATTGATCGACATTGGTCCTGAGGCAGGTAGTTTTGGTGGAGAACTCATTTTTCAAGGAAACCACGCCGCTATTGCAAAAGATAAAACAAGTCTTACCGCCCAATACCTCAATGGTAGCGAAAGTATTATCCTGCCAGGGAAAAGGCGAAAATGGAAAGATGCCATTCAAGTCTTCAATGCCAGCGACAACAACCTAAAAAACGTTTCGGTAAAATTTCCACTTCAGGTATTAACCATGGTTACAGGTGTAAGTGGTTCAGGAAAAAGCACCTTGGTAAAAAAAGTGCTGATGACCGAATTGCAAAACGTAATCAATGCCTTTGGGGAGGCTATTCCCGGACGAATTGGAGGCGATATTAAACGGATTTCACAGGTAGAATTTGTAGACCAAAACCCCATTGGTCGCTCCAGTCGCAGCAATCCCGTGACTTTTGTAAAGGCTTACGACGATATCCGAACCCTGTATGCCAATCAAAAACTGAGCACGCTTCGGGGGTACAAACCGTCTCATTTTAGTTTTAACGTAGAAGGTGGTCGCTGCGAAATGTGCGAAGGCGAAGGTGAAGTGGTAATTGAAATGCAATTTATGGCCGACATCCATTTGCCATGTGAGGCCTGTAATGGCAAGCGTTTCAAAAGCGAAGTACTCGAAGTTACCTTCAACGATAAAAGCATTTCTGATATCCTACAGTTAACGGTGGACGAGGCTATGGATTTCTTCAAAGATGAAAAACGGATTTCCGAAAAGCTAAAACCCTTGGCCGATGTAGGTTTGGGCTATGTGCAATTGGGCCAAAGCAGCAGCACTTTAAGCGGTGGTGAAGCCCAGCGGATCAAACTGGCATCCTTCCTCCAAAAAGGAAGTGGCAACAATCCAACCTTTTTCATTTTCGATGAGCCCACCACCGGACTGCATTTCCATGACATTAAAAAACTGCTGAAATCCTTCGAAGCTTTACTGGAAAAAGGCCATTCCCTCTGCATCATCGAGCACAATATGGAGATGGTAAAAAGTGCCGATTGGGTTATCGATTTAGGTCCGGAAGGCGGCGAAAAAGGTGGCCACATTGTTTTTGAAGGCACGCCCGAAGACTTGGTAAACTGCAAGGAATCGTTTACCGCACAACATTTGAAACCGCTTTTGAAAAGAGGATAAACCTTACTTAAAAGGAAGAAATTTATAATTGTCCCTCCTTCGGACGATCTTTGGGCTTTGGCGGGCCCCTTTTCGCAAAACCAGTGGTGCATAAAACTCAAGCAAAACAAGGCGAAAAGGTCAGGCTATCCACTGCAAGTCCTCGCGCCTGTTCGCTTTCGCTCCAGACCGCTGTGGGCTTTCCGTTTCTATCCTTGCCCGGACATACCGCCTTATACCAATTTTAATTAATAAATGGTCCAAAGACAATTTATTAATTTAGATTGGTAAATGCCGATATAAAAGCTGTTTAGGCAAATTATGGCGAAGCATAATTGGACTATTACAGATTTATAATCGGTATTAATATGACAAGAAAAATTAACCATTTTCCGCCGCTTACACCATTTTCCTCATTGCCGAATCAACTCAAACTTTTCATTGGGTCCTAGGGCAGTTGCCTGGGCATTCAAAATTTGGGTTTGAGGATCCATGCTAATAAAATGACCATCAAATGTTTGAAAAGCCACCTTTCCATCGGCTTGCGGAAGGAGCACAAACATTTCCCAAGCACCAAATTGTTCCCTCGAAGCAGTAAGTTTTTGCCCTCCACCCTGCTCGGCACAGAAAAATTTGCCTTCACTCGACATCAAACTAACCTGTTCATTCCCTAAACTAAACATATAAAAAGTCTCCCAATCTCCTGCATTGCTTCGGTTGCCAATTAAAGCTGGAAAAATTGAATGGTCGGCACAGACAAAATTACCGTTCATCCCTTTCAAATTTATCTTTTCTCTTTTTAATATCGGTAAGCCTTTTCCGTCCATAGCTTGAATAGTACCCGAATCAATACCTTGAAATTTACACCATCCCAGCAATCCCTCCCTATTTACTTGTTGGAAAAAGGCAACGTATTCACTCGGGAAATGGCCGGTGTAAGCATTTACGCAGGCAATGCCCAATTCCTGGGAGGCCAACATAGTATTCAAATGAAAATCCACCACATTGGAAATGGAATCTGGCATATAGGCAATAGCTCTGAAATTAGGCAATAGTTGCGAGGCTATTTTTTGCTTTACAAACCCAATTTCTTTTTGAGATTCAACCTTGGCATACCGCATAATTTTGGTTTCATCCAAAGCATTGTCGGCTACAACCAGCAATGGAAGCAACCAAACTACGTAGGTAATGAAGGAATGGGTTTCCTTCAAACGGATAAAAACGAAAACAAAAACCAGGATAAATAAAACCAATTCGGTATTGATAATACGGTTAACCGAACGCATGGAAGCAAAACCTGGTAAATGCCAAATGAGTTCATACAAACTAAATCCAAAGAAATTAAGACAAAACAGAAAGGAAAGTCCCAAAGTAAGGAGTAAAAAAGAAAGAAATCGGCGTTGGTCAGCTGTTCCCATCTTTCTGACAAAAACAGCGATGGAAAGGAGAATCCCAATCCAGGGTAAAGCACCAATAAACAAGAAATGACACCAAAAGAAATCGAAGAGTTTGGTTCCTGGATCGTACAAAAACTTCCACAACACCGGTGCATCCGATGTGAAAAAATAGGAAAAAAGGGTAGGTACTGTTTTCAGTGTAAACGCGAAGGGTTCAGGTTGGGTTGTTTTGGATACCTCCAGATAAGGTTGTATCAAAGGATAAAAGCAAACAAAAGCCAACAAAAGGTAAACCAAGTGTTCCTTTATGATTCGCCTCGATTTAAACTGTTTGAAAAAATACACATCCCTGTAAATCAAAAAGTAGGCAATTCCCATAAACAGAAAGAGGTAAAGGGAAAGAAAGCCTAAGTAAATCCCACAATAAAACTGAAATACCAAGCCTAAAAGAAAGTACAGCAAAAACCTACTGTCCTTCTTGTGCAAGTAAATCCAAAACCAATAGAACAGAAAGGGCAAGATAAATCGGGGCAAGGTTTGCACATTGTAGATATTACCCACCAGCATAATCGAAAAAGCAAAAATATAGGCGCCAACAGCCGATAAAATCGAATCCCTTGACCATAGAAAAAGAGCCCAAAAACAAGCCAAGTAATTGAGTACAAAAAGGCTTAAAATCCACCACTGAAAGGCCGTTTCCCGGTCACAGCCATTCTTTCGGAAAAGGCTATAAAGAGGGGCTGTCCCCAGCAAATTATCCGAATAGGCAATCACATTTTTCTGAGGATATAAAAATGGAGCATCCCAAAATGCAGCCAATTTTCCCTTTTCATAAAGATGGTAATGCTCTAAAATATAATTATTAAATCGAGCATCGCCCATATCACCCGGAACATAGGCCCAATTAGGACCAAAAATCTTAAGCGGGGTAAGGTATAAACCTAGCACCAACAAGAGAACAGGAATAGCAAAGGATAAAACCTTTTGTATTTTTTCCATGGTTCAAATTTAGGTATAGAAAAGGCTGTGCGAAAAAAGTACAAATAAAAAAGTAGCCCAACCTTTTCGGATTAAATCCTAAAAAAATTGAGCTACCCCATTAATTTTAAATGAGTATGGCTTGGACCTCTTCTTTGCGAGACCAGGAGCCAAACACAATGGCAATTAGTGAATTCCTTCTGCAGCTAACCAACGTTCAGCATCCAAGGCAGCCATACAACCTGAACCGGCAGCTGTGATTGCTTGGCGGTAGATTTTATCTTGTGCATCACCGGCTGCAAATACCCCAGGAATATTGGTATAGGTGCTACCAGGAACCGTTTTGATATAACCTGTTTCGTCCAAATCCAACCAAGCTTTGAAAATATCAGTATTTGGTTTATGTCCGATGGCAACAAAAAAACCACCAACATCCAATTTATACGTCTTATCCTCTTTCACATTCTTTACAATAACGCCATTGACGGTCTGTTCCCCAACGATTTCAACGGTTTCATGATTGAAAAGTACTTCAATATTCGGCGTATTGAAAACACGGGTCTGCATTGCTTTTGAAGCCCTCAACTCGCCTTTCCTCACCAACAGATATACTTTGCGACATAGTTTAGCTAAGTATGAAGCCTCTTCAGCGGCCGTATCTCCACCACCTACGATGGCTACATCTTGTCCACGAAAGAAAAAACCATCACAAACCGCACAAGCCGAAACACCGAAACCATTAAACGTTTGCTCTGAAGGCAGGCCTAACCATTTAGCAGAAGCGCCTGTTGAGACTATAACCGAATCGGCTGTTATTTCATATTTATCATCCACGGTAACCGTAAATGGACGTTTAGAAAAATCAACTTTTGTAGCCATTTCATACCGAATATCGGTTCCAAAACGAAGGGCTTGTTTACGGAAATCTTCCATCATCTCCGGGCCTTGAATGCCTTCTGGATAACCAGGATAATTCTCCACTTCAGTAGTGATGGTCAATTGTCCACCAGGTTGTAAACCAGTAAGCATTACAGGTTTTAAATCAGCACGGGCAGCATAAATGGCAGCAGTGTAACCTGCAGGTCCGCTACCAATAATAAGGCAAGGGGTATGTATCATTTAATTTGTTTTATTTATTGTATATTCTTTTGAGATTGACCGGCTTTTATAGCAATACTTCTCCGTTTAATATTGAGCCATTCTACTACCAAGGAGAAGGCCAAAGCGAAGTAAACATAGCCCTTATTCACTTCAATATGAATAGATTCAAGTACTAGTAATCCACCAATAAGAATCAAAAAGGCAAGGGCCAATATTTTTACAGTAGGGTGTTGATTGATAAAATCCGAAACTTTTTCCGAGAAAATCAACATGATTACCATGGAAATAATTACCGCCGTTATCATAATCGGCAAATCACGAGAAAGTCCTACCGCGGTAAGAATACTATCAAATGAAAAAACGATATCAATCAACACAATTTGGAAAATAGCAGCATTTACGGTCAAGGCTTTCAAACTCTTTTGCTCCCCTTCATGTCCGGTGATCTTCTCATAAATTTCTATTCCTGTTTTGTACAACAAGAATACGCCTCCAGCAAACAATATTAAATCCCTTAAACTTGGGTCCATTTCATAGGGTCCAATATTGAAGTGGAAAAGAGGTTGTGTACTCCCAGCTAACCAAGATATTCCAGAAAGCATCATCACCCGGATAATCAAGGCCAAAGTAAGACCAATAGTTCTGGCTCGGCGTTGTTCAACCTTATGCGGCAGTTTCCCGGCAATAATTGCAATGAAAATTATATTATCTACCCCAAGGATAATCTCAAGGATGGTAAGGGTGACAAGTGAAATTAAAGCAGGTAAGGTAAAAAAATGTTCCATGAATGAAGAAGGCTGCAAAGCTAATTCGCCTAGCAGCCCGCCCTCTATTTTTTAGTTTTTTTTACGAACATTGGTTTAACAAGGCTATTGTCTCAACACCAATCTATGCCTTTCAATCCGATTACTGAACTTTAAAACCAAGGTGTATAAACCATCTTGCTGCAATAGTTCTACCTTCTGCATTGGTTTATTCCATTTCACCTCTACCCTTTTGCCTTGCATATCAAATACCTGCACATCCATTAAATGCTCTACATTTTGAAGGTAAACTTCACCACTGGAAGGATTTGGGTAAACTTGACTTTCAGCAACTTCCAAAGATTGCAAGGAAACCAACAAAGAGGTATCGATCGGACAAGTATCCAATTGGGTGGTTCCTATTATAGTACCAACTGTATCGGCACAGAAATTTCGGTAGGTTACAATAGGATTTTCTGCAGTCAAACAGGGATTGTAATTGTTCAGGGTAACAACACCTGGAACATTGACATAAATAAAATCATAACATTGTAATGGTAGATTTTCGAACTGATAGAAATAATAATTCGTAAAGACTTCACGGGCTTGCGTGCAAAAGAAAATAGAATCCTTTTCTACCACAATATCTATCAATGGAATTGGATCACCTGATTGGGTATTTTCAGTTTTAAATTCCCCGAAGTGTATATAACCATTGATTACTCCGGTGCCACTGCCTATTACCGTTTGAATCATATCAATATCCTGATCTTCCAAATTACAATTGCTAGTTGGAAAACTCAACAAATCAGCAGCCCCCCAATACATGGTATTTCCTAAATAGGTTGGAAGCAAATTACCTGGAGCATTGGA
This sequence comes from Sediminibacterium sp., assembly GCA_965283715.1. Classification (GTDB taxonomy): domain Bacteria; phylum Bacteroidota; class Bacteroidia; order Chitinophagales; family Chitinophagaceae; genus Sediminibacterium. The sequence goes on from CBDIPL010000005.1 coordinate 14,662, forward strand.
ATCCGACACCTTGGCGAATATTTTATAGAATCCAGTTGGAATATGTTGAAATTTATACGCATAAGGCGGCGCACCATTTTGGGATGGCACAATAAAAAAGGATTCTACCGGTTCGTAATATCCATCGTTGGGCGATTCAAGGTAGAGCAATTTTACCTCAATGGAATCAATTCCTAAACCGGCAAAATCAATATCCAAGCCATTTATGGTAACCTTTCCGGATATTTCCTGACCTACATGCCTATTTACATCGGCTACATCGGATTGGGCACATCCAAATTCATCGGTAACTGTTATGGTAAAGGAATCAAAATTAGCCTGTACCGTTGGACCAAGTTGCTGGTCGTTACCATTGAAAGAGGAAACTCCGCCATTGGGATCTGTCCATTGATAAGTATAATTTCCAGAAGGTACCACCACAACAGGAGTTAAGGTTATAAGATTACCATCGCAAATATCATCCGTATAATCAGTGGCGGTTACCGTAAAGGATGTACCTGCTTCAACCGTTACAAAAGTTTCAATGAAATTACCATTTCCATCTATCACCTTTAAACTGTAGGTGCCTGCACTTAAACCAGAAAACATATTATTACTTTGGGCTGTTCCATTGTTCAAGGAATAACTATAGGGCAAACTTCCACCTGAAACCTGAGCAACTTTAATGGAACCTGCACCAATTCCCGGACATTCACTGGTAATGGCCAAATCATCTATGGAAAGAACGGGCATAGCTGAACTTAGACTTCGTTTGTAAAGCCCATTCCACTTGGTTCCAATATAGAGAAACGAATTAGCTACACCTACCGCTGTTACCCTGGCATTATTCGCAAGATTGGCAGTATTGTTTGTCCACGTTTGCCCCCCATTGGCAGTCGACAATATCCCAAGAGCACCAACCAATACCACCACGTTTCGTCCGGTTTCCTGAACCAAAGCAAAATCCGACCAACCTCCTGGATTAGAAGGAACGGCAATACTCCAACTTTGTCCAAAATCGGGTGACAGATAAACCTCCGAATTTCGCAACACCCAAAGAGTATCATCTACAAACATCATTTTTTCAGCACCCAAGCCTGATGAAAATTGTGGAATAGTTGTCCAGCTAGTTGGAGCAGCGGAGGTTTGGTAATAAATCGAATTGGATGTACCCAACAACAAGGTATCCTGACCCTTTAGGCAAAAATCCAAGCAATTTTCCACACTCGATAGCGGCGACTGTAAAAATTGAAACCAATTATCACCATTATCAGTGGTTTTGTACAAACCTCTTCCATCAATGGCTGCCAGCAACAGACCTTGCCATTCCACCAAATCAGATACCGGAAAACTGGGATCCAAGTTTGAAGAAAGAGCCAGATTACCATTCGCCTCCTCCCAAGTACTTCCTGTTTCGAGAAAACGGTAAACACCTGCAGTTGATGCAGCAAATAAATAAGCATTCGATTCAATCACCGCTTTCGTTTTATGCCTAAACACCGGATATTCAGCCTTTGTCCAAGTATTGGATTGGGTATAATCAATCAGCGTACCTGCTGGATAACTGCCTACATAAGGAAAATTGCCCGCAGCACCAACCGAAAAAATAGAATTACCTGGAATGGATGTAAAAAGGGTGGAAATATCGCTCGGTGATGTTAGCTTGGCAATTCCATAACGATCAATTCCAATCACCAAATTATTTCCACTAGCCTGCATATCCTTTACTTCAAAATTAACCGTTGAGAGTCCAAGGGAGGAGGAAGACAAGCTTAGGTTGGACAAATCTACAATACCAAAACCATCATCAGTTCCTACGTATAATTTGTTGCCTATCCTTACCAAATCATTGTATTTACGTTCGCTTAATCCACTGGCTATTCCAACGGATGACCAATTAAAATTACTGCTATTGCATTCATACAAATCCCTAGAGGTACCGCAAAAAATCTTGCCAGAAGAGGCATCATATAAAATCGAAAGCACCAACTCATTCGGAGCGTTAATTAATCCAACCGTATAGTTGCTCCATCCACCAGAAGCATCCTTTACCCACAAACCGAGGCCTCCATCCATCCCAACAAATAGTTTTCCTGATTGCACCGATAGCATGGAAATTCTACCCGAAGACTGAAAATCGGATTGGTAAACAAAACCTGAACCCAATCCATCATCCATAAACAAAAAGGCTGTTCCCGATGGGTCATTGAACGATAAATAGGTTGTATCGTTGCTACGGGCCAACTTTGGATTGCTATATCCGGAAATAGGTATGGTATACATGCTAGTCCAAGTAAGACCGAAATCAGCCGAGAAATAAACTTGTGAATTGTTCCCTACCATGAAAAGCTTTGTACCATCGACCAACAAATCATTAACTTCCTGCAAAGCCAATGGATCGGAGGTGGGCCTAAACCAATTGGATCCATCCGGACTTGCCTTAAAAAGTCCTGAAGTTGAAGCCACCAACATAGAATCATTTGCCGAAAAAAAGGAAACCTTATTGGGGGCTATTCCCAAGGTTCCATTCACCCCAACCCATTGCTGAGCTGAAGTTGAAATTGAAAATCCTAAAACCAATGAAAAACAAAGCGTGAGGTAATACTTAACCATGGTCGAAACTTTACTTACCAATTTAACGAGTCCTTCTTTAAAAGGTATACAAAAGTTTCGATAAATGAACCCTTTTTTTCAACCAAAATTAATCAATAGGAGGATTTATTAATCCGAACTACTTGATTTAGTTGGGTTTACCCCGATTTAATTGTTGGCATCAACTTAGCATAACAACTTGATTTACAAAGCCTAACTGTTTAAGCACTTTTAAAGCAAATGCTGGGTTAAAACTAAATGGTAGAAACCTAAACCAGCAAAACAAGTCCACCCTTACAACTCACTTAAAACCTAGACTTTGGCCGCAAAAATGGGAGAATTTAAAGGCTGCTTGGGAATAATTAAACCTGCTATTTAAGTTTTATCCTTTTCCCTAAATGCACCATTTTGCCATACACCGGATCCAAATACCAAATTACAACGGTGGCATACATATTTTCCTGGTTCCAATCAGCATCCAAAGAGGTAGAAACCGAAAAACTTCCAGCATCCCCTGCGTTTAAATTATTGGCAAACAATTCACCATTGTAGTCTTTCAAATATTTCCTCAATACATCCGAATGAAGATTAGGCGACGAACTTAAATCATTGGTCTGTGTAGCAGAAACATTGTTTTCCGTTAGCACTATCGAATAATAAACAGGCATAGGAAAGGCATAAATGGCTTTGTATTTTACTTCCAAATCCAATTGGCTGCCGCTAATACTCGGACTCAACTTTAGGGCAATGGCTGCTGGTTTATTCTGCTTCACCCACAGTTCTGTACTCGAAACTGCCGCATAATTTATACCTGAATAATTCAATCCACCCAAAAACCCATCATACGTAAAGTATAGGTAAGGCAAAGCATAGGCGCTATCAGGATGGACAGAAATGTTGTAAAAACCTGCCAAACCCTCACTCGATGGATTGCTCAAAGGATCGACCAAACCACCCGCTTGGTTCAAATGGCAATTAATTACATTCGCATTGGGGTATTGCAACCTAAACGAATCCAAGCTAGGTTTGGAAACACTACCGCAGAGTCCGCTCCAAGTTCCTGTAAAGTTGAAAATAACAGGCTCCATCACGGCTTCGGGAAAAGTTTCTTCAATTATTTCTTCCTCTGCTTTCTTACACGAACTTAGCAACAACACGCCCAAAAAAAGGGAAACAAATAGACTAGGTTTTTTCATTTTCAAAGTGCTTTTTTGTAAAATTCAAGTCTTTTAATACCATCCGTCAACACTACAAACAAATACCCATTGGTAAACCTATACCGTAGCAAACCTCCGTTTGTATTTGGTGTTGGTAAATTGAATGGGGTTTCGGTGCCATCCATGGCCATCGTAAAAGGTTGTTGATTCGCAGCATTGGCAGTAGGGAAAATATACAATTTACCATTTCTAAAGCCACGAATCTCATAGTTTTCATCAGGAGGCAAAGGCTGGTTCACCAAAATCGGATGCAAAATATTTTCGCCAATTGTCAATTCATAAAAGCTAATATCTTGATCCGTATTGGGGTTCATTTTATTCTTTATAAAAACCAAATTAATTTTATTCCCCACCCTTTCTACATAAGTCTTGCACAGTCCGGTAAAATAGTTCTGGGGCACCTCATGGCTAATCATCAAAGTATCTAAGCTTTGGTTTCCTCGTCCTACACCTATCCAGTTGCCGTTGTTACTTGGGTAAAAAAAACCGGTGTAAATACTGTTAAGTCCCTCGGTTTCATAGGTCTTATCAAAAAAATAATTCAAAACCGCCATATCCGACAACTCTGATGTAAGCAAATACTGTGGCTCATCTTGCTGCGAAACCACTTGGTAAGGCCAAATTGATATTCCTGAAATAAATCGCAACAAATGATTCTTTATCAACTTGGTATTCAACGTGGTACCTCCTGTTATAAAATACGAGGTTTCCTGTCCTTGCTGGTTGATTTGATAGAAGTATTTATCGGTGGTATGCCACGATTGTAAAGTCAAATTTTCATGATCAAAGGCGAAATCCATAAAATTACCCCAATCCGGACCAAATCCCTCATCAGTTCTGATGGTTTGTGCCAACTTCCCATTCTGAAAATTCAATACATACCATTTTTTCCGGTCGGGTGGATTATCCAAGGTCGATTCAGTCATCACCAAAGCCCTCACTTGATCTTGATACTCCTCAATAATAAAATCATTTGGATTGTGGTAATAAATTGGCGCATCAGCCTCCTCAAAAGCCCCAACAAACTCAAAACCATTGGCATTGTCCAGCAACTTTTGTTCGGCTGTAGTCTCTTCTCCACCGGTTTCTTTTTTGCAGGCAGACAAGGTGGATAGCAAAAAAAGGGAGAAAAATAATGGGGAAAAATTCTTGGTAGACATCATTATAATATAGTTGAAGCAAATGTAGAAAACAATGAATAGGTAATACCAAAATAACACATCCAATACAACAAACTAACTATCAATACCTTACAAGCATTTGAGTAAGATTTATTAGAATTTATTTTGGCGTGCCCCTTCCGCCCAAAAACAGCTCTACCAAGGAATTAAATAGTGGTGCAGGGGCGTCAGGGCCGGGCTTTCGGCAGTAGTCCTCGTCCGGCTCCGCTTAAGCTCTGCCGTCCTGTGGGCTACTTGCCTCTATCCCTGCCCGAAACCTCCGCCTTTAAGTACGGTAGGAATACTGGGCATTGTCTACCGCCTTTAGTTTTAACCAAGAAATAGGACAATCAATTAAAACTACCTTATTGACTTACAAATACTTAATTTTAAATGCCTTGCTATACCCTAAACTGAAATTAAATGGTAAAATGGTTATGCTTGCACTACAGCCCTCGGGCAGGGATAGAAACGGAAAGCCCATAGGGATGCGGAGGAACGGAGCAGACCGAGGACTTGCAGTGAATAGCCCGGCCTTTTCGCTTAGCACAAAACCCAAGTTATCTGCTACAATGCCAAGAAGCGAAAAGGGCCCGCCAAAGAATACGAACCAAACTGTTATTTCTCGATTCCTTACCTTAGTCTAACCCGCATTTTCCTTTCCTTTGCAACATGAAAAAACACTTCCTTTTTCTTCTTTTAATGCCTTTAACGTATATAGGTTTTTCGCAATGCACTTGTACCTCAACTATTTCAGGACTCGAAAGCAATCCACGCCTAGTTACGGTGGGTCAAACCCTTTGTATTTCAGCTACGGGCCAATTGACAGGCGATATTTTGGTCGATGGTGGAACCCTGTGCAACGAAGGCCTAATCAACAATAGGTTTGTATGGGTAAACAATGGCGGTCGCTTTATCAATAGCAGCACAGGCAACCAATGCGACAGTTTGTTGGTGGAAGGAGGCAATTCCCAGTTTTTAAATTCGGGAAGTTTTAGCAACGAACGAATGGCGGCAATTAATGGAGGTAGCATTTCGAATACGGAAAGCGGCATTTTGCAGAGCAATTACTTTGGCGACTCGGCAACAGTGGTAGAAAATGCGGGAAAGTGGATTTGCGGGGTCGATTTTTACAATATGGCCAGTGGCGAATTTAGAAATACTGGAGAACTTACCGTGAACAGTGGCTTTTACAATGCCTTAAATGGCACCGTGATGAACAATTGCATAATACGTGTAAACGGAAATTTTTACAATGCAGGAACAATTTACGCCCATGTGGATTTGCCGGCGGGTTGTATTCGGGTGGCTGGCGAATCTTACAACGAAGGAAATTTGCAGCTATTAACGTTTTATGATGCGAGTTCAGCTACGGGCGATTTGGACTATAATACCGGTACATCCAACGTTTTAATTAACCAGTGCAACAGTTCGTGCGCAGTAGGCATCGAAGAAACTTTAGCCAGCTCGTCCATTCAATTGTTCCCAAATCCAGCCGATCAATTTTTGACTATTCAAGGTATGGATGAAACCTCAAACGCCGAAATTGAAATCAGCAATAGCTTCGGACAGCTTATCTACCGTCAAAACTTAGGCCGCAACAAAAACGTGCAGGTTTCGGTGGCAGATTTACCAAATGGATTTTATGTAATTGTGGTAAAAACTGCCGAAAAACCGATGCTGGTTTCGCATTTTATCAAGTCATAAAAGTCTTGATTTTAGTAGATTAACAAAAATTTTAAGAAATATACATCCCCTTTCTCATTTTCTAACCTACATTTGTGCCAGAAGATCAAAATTACAACATGAGAAAAGTTTTACTTGCCCTTGTATTTTCAGCCGGATTACTATCGGCCAAAGCTCAAGATGCAGCGCCTGCTGCTCCTGAAAACCCAAATGCACCTGAAATTTCTTTTGAGAAAGAAGTGCATGATTACGGAACCATTAAACAAGGTGCCGACGGAGGTTGTGAATTTAAATTCAAAAATACAGGTAAAGAACCTTTGATTATCTCTAATGCTCGCGGAAGCTGCGGCTGTACTGTTCCACAATGGCCGAAAGACCCTATTAAACCAGGTGAAACCGGAATATTGAAAGTGAATTACGATACAAAACGTGTTGGTCCAATCAACAAAACTGTAACCATCACTTCGAATGCAAAAACTTCAAACAAAACCGTGCGTATTGCCGGTACTGTTGAAGCTGTTCCTACCGAAGAAACCATGCCAGTTAACAACAATCCTGGCGCTCCATTGGAGAAAAAATAATTTCAACTTGCTCTTTCAAAAGGTCACATGCTTACATGTGGCCTTTTTTTTTGCCAACTTCGAAATAGGTTTGGTTTACATTCTTGTTATTTTTACCCAATCAATCTAGTTGGATCTTATTCCTAAGAAAAAAAAGAAGCCTAAGGCATGAATACGGAAAACAAGTTGCACTCGGCTACGCTTTTTATCTTGGTGGATGATTTCCCTTTGGGCCCCACCGAACCCTATTTGATTGAAGAGTTGCCTGAATTGGAAAAGACCTTTTCAAAGGTTGTATTTATCACCACCAGTCCTGCCCTAAAAGATTTTACTCCCAGGCCTAACCACTTTCATTTGAACCTCGAAAGCCGTGGCTTAGAAAAACTGTGGGCCTTTGGCGGATTTTTTCATAGTGCGGTTCAACAGGAATGCCTTTCCCTGCTGAAACAAGGACAGTTAAGTGTGTATAAGTTAAAGCTGCTTTTGGCCAATTTCCAGCAAGCACAAAAAATAAAAAAACAGGTGCAAGCCATTCAGAAGCTTCATTATCCAAACCAAACCTATGCGGTATATGCCTATTGGTGTGATGAACGAGCGCTAGCCTGCACCCTGCTTAAAAAAGATCGCATGGATACTTTAGCCATAGCCAGGGCACATGGTTGGGATATTTATACCGAAAGAAGTCCGGAAAATTACCTTCCCTACCGAAATTGGTTGCTATCCAACTTGGATAAAATGATTTGCATATCGGCCAATGGCAAGGCTTATTTAGAAAAGAAACATGGGGAAATCGGGAAAACCAAAACCGAAGTATTCCGCTTAGGCACCATGGCCTTGTCAAAAATACCTCAGAAAAAGCAGAACCAAGTCTTTACCATTTTGAGTTTGGCTTATGTAGTTCCTTTAAAAAGATTGCATAAAATAGCCCAAGCCTTAGCCCTTTCCAACCATGAAAACATTCGTTGGATTCATTTAGGCGGAGGACCAGGATTAGAAGAATTAAAAAAAGCCGCTCAACTACTTTTGGAAGCTAAACCTGCCATTCAATTTGACTTTGTAGGTTCATTGCCCCATGACCAAATAATTGACTTTTTACAAGAAACTTACATTGATTTGTTTATCAATGTGAGCGAAACCGAAGGACTCCCAGTTTCCATTATGGAGGCAATGAGTGCTCAAATCCCTTGTTTGGCAACCAATGTGGGAGGCAGTGCTGAAATAGTGAACAAGGAAAATGGGTATTTAATGACGGTGGATTTAAGCGAGCAACAACTTTGGGAAAAAATTTGGCAACACTACCAATTGCCAACTGAAGAATCCCAAAAAATGAGATTTGCCGCCTATAAAACATGGGAAGAAAAGTACAATGCACAGAAGAATTACCGTAGTTTTGCAAACAGGCTAATTGAACTGCTTCCAAAGTAAACAAAGCATAGGAAAAGCGTGCCATTGAATATGAACGATCTATCAAACCGAGTAGGTATCATTGATGTAGGAATCGGCAATGTTGGTTCGGTAGCCAATATGTTGAGGAAAGTTGGAAACGATGCCCTTATTTTCAAAGATCCAGCCCTTTTACCTTCCTTCAAAAAAGTAATTTTGCCTGGTGTAGGCCGCTTTGATAAAGGCATTCAAGCTTTACAACAACAAGGATTTATAGAACCTATCAAAACCTTTACTTCCCGGAAAGACACCACTTTATTGGGTATCTGTTTAGGGATGCAATTGCTTTTTGAAGGGAGTGAGGAAGGCAACGAGGCAGGCTTGGGTTATTTACCCGGTGTGGTGGAACGATTCAAAGAAAGTATTCAGTTACCGGTGCCCAATGTGGGTTGGTTACCCATCCAAATTGAAAACCCATCGCCCTTGTTTGCCGGTCTCGACCAAGCTTATTTCTATTTCGTCCATGCCTACCATGCACCTTTGCAGTTGACTGGCAGTCAGGCTGTATTGGCTAGCACCCATTATGCATATCTTTATCCTTCTGCTGTGGGAAAAGACAATGTTTTTGGAGTACAATTCCATCCCGAGAAAAGTCTTTCGTTTGGGTTTAAATTGCTTTCTAACTTTGTTCATCTGCAACCGTGAGACGATTAATTCCTTTGCTTCAGGTTTATGAGAAAGAGCTTTACAAATCAAAGCATTTCGACCATTTGCGATACATAGGCGACCCCTTTGTTGCAGTGAAAATATTCAACGAGTTACAGGCGATGGAAATCATCATTGCTGATACTACACCTGCCAAAAAAGGTACTACACTTAATACCCAATTAATCGGCCAAATTGCCTCTGAATGCTTTATGCCGGTAACCTATGCTGGCGGAATTAAGGATGTGTTTACTGCCAGTAAAATTTTATCCTTGGGGGTTGAAAAACTCTGCATTGCCTCGGCCTACCATCAACAACCTGGATTTATTAAGGAATTGGTAAAAGAATTCGGTACTTCCACTGTGGTGGCCTGTATTGAATTAAAAACCGTAAAAGGCAAAACCTGTGTTACTTATAATAGCGGAACCAAAGTATCCAGTTTGGAACCTGATGAATGCATAAAAAAGCTTCAAGACGACGGAATTGGTGAAATCTTGGTGTATGATTTAGATCGTGATGGAACCATGCAAGGCGGAAACAATGAATGGGTTAAGAAAAGGAAAACAAACTTTCAAGTTCCATTGATATATGCAGGAGGAATCGGAAATGCAAAGGATAGCTTATCCATGTTTGAATCGGGTGCTTCGGCCGTGGCGGTTGGTTCTTCCTTTGTGTATAAAGGGCGACTGAACGGCGTGTTGATCAACTATCCCGACCACCGCCAAATGCCTGAATGGACCGGTGAGCAGTCCTTTTTATTAAAGAAATTTTAAACAGTATCCATCTTAACCGAACAGCTAGATGAAAGCCTGCAAACAATGCCTACTTGATGAAACCGATTATCCCGGAATAATCCTCGACCAGCATGGCATTTGTGATATGTGTCACGTAAACATGCGGGGGATTGAGCAAATTCGAAAAAATGTAGATCCGGATTATTGGGAAAAGAAGTCGGAGGCGATTCGCAAAGCCGGAAAAGGAAAACCATACGATTGTCTCATCGGAATCAGCGGTGGAACCGATAGTACCTATATGGTGTATTTGGCCATGAAATACGGATTAAGGCCTCTACTTTTCCATGTTGACGGAGGTTGGAACAGCGAAAAGGCTGTGGTAAATATTGCCCGAATTGTCGACAAATCAGGTTTTGATTACGAATGCCATGTATTGCCCTGGAGTCAGATGCGTGGTTTGCAGCGTGCCTTTATCGATGCCGATGTATTGGATATCGACCTTCCTTTCGATAATATATTTGTTGCATCTACGAATAGAATTGCCCGCAAGTACAAAATCAATGTTTCTTTGAACGGTTATAATGCCCTAACCGAAGGAATTATGCCTCCAAACTTTACCCATGTCAAATACGATAAGCGTAACATCGAGGATATCTTTAAAAAGTACGGCAAGGGAACGATTAAGGATTTACCGATTTTTAGTAGTTACGAATCCTTTATCGAAAGCAAACTTTACAATTTCAGTTCCATTTACTTCCTCAATACTCCAAGCTATTCCAAAACAGAAGCTAAACAGAAAAACATAGACTTTTTCGGCTGGCAGGATTATGGCGGTAAGCACTACGAAAACATCTTCACCCGATTGTATCAAGGCTACATTCTCCCTGAGAAATTTGGAATAGATAAACGTAAATCCCATTTATCCATGTTGATATGCAATGGGGAACATACTCGGGAAGAAGCAATGGCCATGCTCAAAAGCGAGGATCCTTACCCGGATAAAACCTTGCTTCACGATGATATAATCTTTTTTTGTAAAAAACTCGAAATGAGTGAGGATGAATTTAGAGATTACCTGAAACGTCCACCTCGTTCCCATCGCGAATTCCGTTCCATACTAGACGATTACGAGAAAATGCGACCGATTAAACGCTTTGTGAAAAAGGTTTTAGGGAGAAATTAATACCGAATGGACATTATGTATAGTCCAATTTTAGGCTCAAATTTTCTTGACAAAATTGGACTAACATATTGTATCCTCGGCATTTACCAATCTAAATTTACAAATAGCCTTTGGACTATTTATAAATTAAAATTGGTATAAGATTCGATTTGTGAAGTTAGAACTTAACGTAGGCTTCCAAACCATGCAAACCACCTTCTCTACCAAAGCCTGATTCCTTGTATCCTCCAAATGGGGAAGTAGGATCGAATTTGTTGTAGGTATTTGCCCAAACTACACCAGCTCTAAGCTTTTGTGTCAGGTTGAAAATTTTAGATCCTTTATCGGTCCATACCCCAGCGGATAAGCCATAAGGCACATTGTTGGCCTTTTCAATCACTTCTTCGATAGTACGGAAGGTTTGGATAGCCAAAACAGGACCAAAAATTTCTTCCCTTGAAATGCGATGACTTTGGGCCACATTGGTAAACAAGGTTGGACGACAGAAAAAACCATTGGCAGGCAATTCACATGGACTTTGGTACATATCTGCGCCTTCGTTTTTTCCAATTTCGATATATTCTGAAATGGTATTCAACTGTGCCTTCGAATTGATAGCACCGATATCCGTATTTTTATCCATTGGATCGCCCACAATCAAGGTATCCATCCGCTTTTTCAGTTTGCTGATTACAATATCGGCCACATTCTCCTGCACAAATAAGCGAGAACCCGCGCAGCAAACATGCCCTTGGTTAAAGAAAATCCCATTGATAATTCCTTCAACTGCTTGATCGATAGGGGCATCTTCGAAAATAATATTGGCAGCCTTTCCGCCTAACTCCAAGGTCAATTTTTTATCGGTGCCAGCCACTGCCTTTTGAATGATTTTTCCTACCTCAGTGGAACCAGTAAAGGCTACTTTATTGATATCCGGATGATTAACCAAAGCTGCACCTGTAGCTCCAAAACCGGTAACAATATTCACTACCCCATCGGGCAATTCGGCATCTTGTAAAATTTCAGCCAATTTCAAAGCCGTAAGGGAAGTAGTTTCGGCAGGTTTCAAAACAACAGTATTGCCGCAAGCCAAGGCTGGTGCAATTTTCCAGGCCGCCATCAATAAAGGAAAATTCCAAGGAATGATTTGTCCGGCTACACCCAAGGCTTGGGGTTTACGGTTCGGAAAAGCGTATTCCAACTTATCGGCCCAACCAGCATAGTAGAAAAAGTGAGCGGCTACCAAGGGAATGTCGATATCACGGCTTTCGCGAATGGATTTGCCCCCATCGAGGGTTTCGATTACGGCCAATTCCCGACTACGTTCCTGAATCATGCGAGCGATGCGGAACAAGTATTTACCTCGTTCGCTACCTGGCATCGTTGACCAAACTTCGTTATAGGCTTTTCGAGCGGCTTTTACAGCTTTGTCTACATCCTTGGCATCAGCTTCTGCTACACTGGCTAGTTTTTTCTCTGTTGCCGGATTGATAGAATCAAAATACTTACCCGACGCAGGTTTCACCCATTTTCCGCCGATAAATAAATCGTATTGGTCTTTGAGTTTTATGTGGGAAGCACTTTCAGGAGCGGCAGCATAAGGCGCATCCCAACCAGAAAGAGCTTTAGTAGTTTGGTTCTTCTTCATATTGTAAGGATGCAAATTGAAGCATTTTTTTAATACGTAAGGTAAATTGCGAATACGGAATGGTGAAAAGATTCAGGCAACTTTGAAAAATACCGAATGGACATGGTGTAGAGTCCAATTTCAGACTCACATTTTTTTGAAAAAATTAGACTACTATTCTGTATAACAGGCAATTACCAATCTGAACTTACAAATAAGCATTGATCAATTTAAAATCAAAATTGGTATAGGCGGCAAGACTAAAGGCAAAAAGCAAAGCTGAATAGTGAATTTCTGAATGAGCAGCTGTAATTTTTTGGCAAACCTTGGTTCAAAGCACAAAACCCTCGGGCAGGGATAGAAGCGGAAAACCCACAGGGATGCGGAGGCACGGAGCATACCGAGGATTTGCAGCGAATAGCCCGACCATGAGCCTGGCACGCTGTTAAGTTTAAAGCACAACTCTAAATGGCGAATGGGGCACGCCTAAAAAAAAGTATTTAAAATTTGGCGATTTACCTCAAGATTTGGTTCTAGATTTGGAAGAAACAAAAAAGGCAAACGGCTATTTTAAGGCTAGTACGGATGAAATACAGTTGTATCCCTTTTCAACTGGGGGACAATGCTCATAACCGGAATTTCGCTGTTATTGATCATTTCTTGGGCAGCAGAACCAATGAACATTTCGGTGAAATCCAATTCTTGCTGGGTCATGATGATGATTAAATCAGCCTTCACTTTATTGGCATAGTCGATTACGCTATCGGCAACTGATTCGCCACTGCGGCCCGAACGGATAATTTCGGCCGTACATTCAACATTTTCCTTTTCTATGAACTTTTGTACCTGATCCATCTGGCGGGTCAAGCGGTTTACCACAAATTCGTCGGTACTGGTAATTACCGAAACTACGCGAATGGTAGAGCCAAAATGTTTAGCAAATTCAATGGAGCGGTTTACTTTCTCCCGGGTTTCTTTGGTTAAGTCCAAAGGAAGCACGATGTTTTTGCAACCGCGACGGTGGTTTTTGCCATGGATGGTGATTACAGGAATTTTTGATTCACGGACCACACGCAAGGCATTGCTGCCGATAAATTTCTTTTTGATACCAACCGAGCCATTGGTACCCATACAAATAAAGGTAGCCCCAATCATTTCAGCAACCTCGGTCACTTTGTCGTAAATTTTCCCATGACTAATCATGGTTTCTATACGAACGCCACTTTTGGTTTCAGCTTCTTTGGCCACCGAATCCAACTTGTTTTGTAATTGATCATGAAGCTTTTTACGCTCCAATTGCTCCTCATCGTCCTGAAATAAACGTCCAATAAGACCCGATTCTTCCTCAATAAACAGTAAAGTAATTTCGGCATTGAACACTTTGGCCAAATTTTGGGCTTGTTCAAATGCGATAATAGCTTGTTCAGAAAAATCGATGGGTACTAGAATTTTATTAGGGTTGCTCATGAAAATATTTAATTGAATGCAAAAGTAAAGCGAATAATGCAGCTAGGCAAGTAATTAGGTGAATTGATTTTAAAAACAAGCTGTTAAAAAAGCTTTTTTGCCACTTATCCGAGCATTTCGCATCTTTGCCCCATGCCAATAAAAGAATCTGAACTAATCCTTAATCCCGACGGAAGTGTTTACCACATTGCCCTAACGCCAGAAATGGTTGCTGATGATGTAATTTTGGTGGGCGACCCAGGACGGGTAAAAACCGTTTCTTCCCGTTTCGATAAAATCCTTTTCGAACGTCAACACCGCGAATTCATTACCCATACAGGAGAATACAAAGGCAAGCTGGTAACTGCAATTTCTACGGGAATTGGTACCGACAACATCGATATAGTGCTCAATGAACTGGATGCCGCGGTTAACATAGACCTTAAAACCCGAGAAATAAAGAAGAAGCTGAAAAGCCTTAATTTGATACGTATCGGAACTTCTGGTTCGCTTCAGGCTGATATTCCAGTTGATGCTTATGTGGCAAGTACCTTTGGTTTAGGATTGGATGTGCTGCTCAACTTCTATGATTTCGATAATACTGAGCTAGAAGAAGATTTGGCCGATGCCTTTGAGGAACAAACCGAATGGCCTGCAACTTTGCATCTACCTGTTTTTATTGAAGGTAGCAAATCCCTGCTCGAAAAATCAAAATCCTTTACCAAACAAGGAATCACTGCAACAGCTCCCGGTTTTTTCGGTCCACAAGGTCGCCAACTTCGCCTCAAACCCTTGGTTCCAGATTTGAATGAAAAATTAACCGCCTTCAAACATAAGGACCATCGCATCACCAATTTCGAGATGGAAACTTCGGCTTTGTATGGATTAGGACGGGCTTTGGGACATAACAGTCTGACCATATGTGCCATTATTGCCAACAGAATAAAAAAAGAATATAGCAAAAACTCCCAAAAAGCTATCGAAAACCTAATCGATTTGGTTTTGGAGGAGCTAATTAGTAAATGAAATCCTTAGGCGGGATATTAAAATGGGGCTTGGTGCTAGTTTTGCTCTTGGCCGGATTGTTCTTTTTGGGAAGAAACAGCCTGTTGAAGAAAATACTAGATAGCAAACTAAACCAGTTCCAACATGCAAAGGCGGTTCAAATCAGCTATTCCGATGCACACTTTACAGGAATTGCCTCGGTTGAACTTCAAAACCTAAGTGTGGTTCCTAAGCCTGGCGACACCTTGGTTTATCTAGGAAAAGTGAACGTTGAAATCAAACTGAGTTCACTACTGATGGGCCGCATCAATTTACGTTCCCTCAAATTGGAAAGCCTTCACCTTCGGCCTAAAGATATATTCGGGTACAAGAATTTCCAGTTCCTTTTGGCCAAAGACTCCAGCAACCAAGTAGCTTCTAAAGCTGATTCAAAAGGTTATGCAGCCCTGGCCGACCGCTTGCTAACCACCTTATTCGACTTATTGCCTACCTCCTACTCCATCAAAGATTTTCGAATATCGGGCATCAAAAACCTCATTTGCACCCAAATCATTATCGACGAAGTAACATCCGATGCAGGTGAATACAATTTTTGGGCAGGCGTTTACGAATCAGGCAAAAAAAGCTATTGGCATTTTATTGGTACCAACGATAAATCAAACCGCCAATTATCGGGTAGTTTGATTCGGGCTGAGAAACAAGGCAACTTCCCAGTACTCTTGCCATTATTGGGTTTCCGACTTTCGGCCGACACCCTAGATTTTGATTTTAAAGACGAAGGATTAAGCGGAGGAGAATTGAAACTGAGGGCCAGATTACGCTGTTCCAACTGGGAAATGGAACATTGGCGAATTTCACCCAAACCTGTAAATATTCCAAGTTGTGGAGGTGAAATTGACCTGAATATCGGTAAAGATTACGTATCCGTTGACAGTACCTCCCATTTCTTTTTAGGAAAGGTTAAAGCCCTAACTTACTTCCATTTCAGCAAACAAGATTCGAGAAAGGTGGCTTTGAAAATCGTAATGCCTGAATCCTCTAGTCAGGACTTCTTCAATTCCTTGCCCAATGGACTATTTGCCAATTTGGAAGGCATTCAAACCCAAGGCGACTTAGCTTTTCATTTAGATTTTGCTTTGGATTTGGACAATCCCGACCTAGTGGAATTTGATGCCGGTTTGGATAAAAAAGGGTTTAAGTTGATAAAAATGGGAGCCGAAAACCTCTCCAAAATGAATGGTGAATTTCTGTATACAGCTTACGAAAACGGAGTACCGGCCAAAACCTTTGCCGTTGGACCTTCCAATCCATCCTTTGTTCCCTTGGATAAAATTAGTCCGTATTTGCAACAATCCATTTTAAGCAGTGAAGATGGCAGTTTTTTTGGCCACCTCGGTTTCAATATGGATGCCTTTAAATCGAGTATTACAGCCAATGCCAAAGCCAAACGCTTTGTTCGGGGAGCCTCCACTATTTCCATGCAATTGGTCAAAAATGTCTTCCTCACCCGCAACAAAACCATAGCTAGGAAGTTGGAAGAAATTTTAATGGTGTGGCTGATTGAAAACCTTCGCCTTAGCTCCAAAGAAAGAATGTATGAAGTGTATTTAAATGTGATTGAGTGGGGACCGGGCATCTATGGCATTGGTGATGCAGCCGATTTTTATTTCAAAAAAACACCCGAAAACCTAACTTTAAACGAAAGCATTTTCTTGGCTTCTATTATCCCCAGTCCGAAATGGTTCAAATACCGCTTTGATGAGCAGGGCCACCTTCGCCAAGATATGGAAAGTTATTTTCGGGTTATTTCGGGCCATTTGTTAAAGCGGGGAGTAATTACCGAAGAAGTAAAAAACGAGCTCTTGCCCGGTGTAGAACTAACAGGAAGGGCTAAAGCGTATTTGCACAAAACCGATAGCATCGTTCCTGATTCCAGTGTGCTAGACATGCCGGTTTTACCCTTGGAAGAATTGCAATAAAGCCATCCAAATTTCTTTTTTGCCAATTTTAATATATAAATAGTCCAAAGACTTTATAAATTTAGATTAGTTAATGTCGATATAAAAGCTATTTAGGCAAATTATTGCGAAGTATAATTGGTCTATTACAAATTTATAATCGGTATTATTTTTTCTATTTCTTGTTTTTCAAATTTTGTTACATTTGCATCGTACACGATTTAATCTCAAGCGATGGTAAACAAACCTGCAACAGCCTCCAGTCCTTTACAAACAGCAGCCCGTTTGGCATTGGGACTATTTATGCTCTTAGCCGGAATTGCCCATCTTAGCTTCAGCCGTGCCGAATTTCAAGCGGTAGTGCCCAATTGGATTCCGTTCAGTAAAGATGAAGTAGTGGTATGGTCGGGTGTAATAGAAATCGGTTTTGGCTTGGCTTTGCTTTTCTTGGCTAAGTTCAAAACAGAAACCGGCTTGCTTTTGGCCTTGTTTTTCATTTTAATATTCCCAGGCAATCTTTCACAATACACGCAAGGCATTTCCGCCTTTGGACTCGATACCGACCAAAAACGCCTGATTCGACTGCTTTTTCAGCCCTTGTTAATACATTGGGCATTGTGGTCAACCAGCGGATATTCATATTTAATCAGTAAATTTAAATAATCATAATACCATGTCAAAAACAAATTTTTATTCCTTTTCAGCCAATCGTATCAATGGACAAGCCAGTTCAATGGAAGAATACAAAGGCAAAATTGTATTGGTGGTAAACACCGCTAGCAAATGTGGCCTAACTCCACAGTACGAAGGCCTGGAGAAACTTTATCAAGACTACAAAGACCAAGGATTGGTGATTTTAGGATTTCCTTGCAATCAATTCGCCGGACAAGAGCCAGGTGATGCCGATCAAATTCAGGAATTTTGTCAAGTAAACTATGGCGTAAGCTTTCCAATGTTCGAAAAAATCGATGTGAATGGCTCAAATGCACACCCTCTATTTAAATTCTTGAAGAAAGAACAAGGCGGCTTTCTTTTCGACGATATCAAGTGGAATTTCACCAAGTTTTTAATTGATCAAAACGGAAATCCAGTTGAGCGCTTTGCCCCGACCGTATTGCCAAAAGACATCGAACCTAGCCTAAAAAAATTACTTTCCAATGGCTAAGGAGGAAATCCTTTTTCTTGAAAACCAGCTTTGCTTTCCCTTGTATGTGGCTTCCCGTCTCACTACCAGGGCCTACACGCCACTTCTTGACGAGTTGGGTTTAACGTATCCACAATACCTCGTAATGTTGGCCTTGTGGGAAAAAGATCAACAAATGGTAGGCGAATTGAGTAAACGCTTGTACCTCGATTATAACACCTTAACCCCGCTTCTCAAACGGCTTGAAGAAAAAGGTTTTATCCAACGAATCCGTTCCCAAAACGATGAAAGATCGGTCCAAATTCATCTGTCAAAGGAAGGCATCCAATTGAAAACCAAGGCCTATTGCATTCCAGAAACCCTCATCGAATCCTTACAAAATTCGGCCCTCAGCATAGAGGAGCTCCAGCAATTCAAAACCACTTTAAACAAATTAATGAAAGGGTTGAATCAGCAAGACTAATCCGAAAAACGTAGGCAGTTCAAAGGGTAAATGATTGGAAAGGGAAGTAAATTATTTATTAGGCGGGCCCCATTCGCCAAAACCATTCTACTGAAAATTAACCAGTAGTGCCTGGCGAATGGGCCGGGCTTTCGCTAATACTCCTCGGTCTGCGCCACCCGAAGGTATTCGGGTTGCGCATCCCTGCGGGGTATCACGCTCTATCCCTGCCCGAAACCTCCGTGCCCGGTAGTGTACGTAAATAAAAGAGGGAAGCCCGATTTAAGCTTTCTTAAATTTTAATTCAAATACATAACTCCCAAACTTTCCTTTCCTTTGTTCA
This sequence comes from Sediminibacterium sp., assembly GCA_965283715.1. Lineage (GTDB taxonomy): Bacteria > Bacteroidota > Bacteroidia > Chitinophagales > Chitinophagaceae > Sediminibacterium. The sequence continues at coordinate 33,805 of CBDIPL010000005.1, forward strand.
AATATTTCCTTGTTTTGAAAAATGCATGCTTATTCCTTTTCTTACTGCTATTCAAGCAAGTAGCCTTTTCCCAATCGCCTAAGCTTTTTTCGATTCAAGTCTATGAAGATGCAAATAGGTCTGCCTTTAACTTTATAAGTCTGTCTGATTTAATGGTGCATGATGCCGATACTTTACCTTTTCCTTTTCCTGATTTGTCAGATTGGCCCAAGGATTCGAGTTACAAATTTTTATTGCCTCATACAACTAGGACTGGACTTTTCAAGCATACAGGTATTTCCGAAAGCGACAAGGTTTGGATATACGATTATGCATCCAACCAACTCTTCTCTTTTCCTGTAAAATCGCTTCCCTTAATTGCCTTGTTAAACCCATACGACAATTGGGAAGAAGGTGGATTTGAACCGAGGGACTACATGCTAGGATTTCAACTAAATCCAAAGCAATTGCCTGCTGATCGGATCAGTTTTTTTACTTGTTTGGTCTCCATAGGAAAGTCTAGTCCTTTTGATAATCAAGGCCTGCACAAAGTGCAATGGAAGTCCATTCAAACAGATCAGTTCCCTAAGGTAGGCCATTCAATGCCATTGTTTTGGACAGAGGACGCTACCCTAACTGGTACTTTTTCCACCCAATATTCCAATGTTCAGGTGTATGTTCAAACCCTTCAAAAGCAAAGTAGTACTTGCTACCATTACCGAATCCTTTCCATTCCTGAGCGTGAGCTTATCGATGAATTTTATATTCAAAGCAGTGAAAGTTGTGAACCGGCTCCACTTAACCAAGTCGATCCTAACGGTAGTGCGGGTGAACAATGGATTGGTTCATTGCTCAAAGGGCAGCCGCCTGTGCTATTGGGACTGGAATACTTTAGTTTTTCTTGTCCAAAGATTCATGTAATGAAAAAGGGTGCAGAAGCTTGGTGGGTTTTATGTGATTGCAGGCATTGAGTTTTCGGTGCTTTTCAAAACTACACTTTCTTTCACTCATGGACAGAAGGATGAAATGACATAATCAATATTCACCATTGACTTGACCTCCTTTCAACTTTCCGTAAGATTACCTACTTCCCACAATCCCCTCCCAAAAAAAATCCTTTTCCCCCTTATGACGGTTTAAACCGTCATAAAATAAAAAAAACAAAATTTGAATGCTGGAGGCAAACACCTCCCTATTTTTTTCTCACTCTGCCCAAATTAGCACAACTCACCCAAGCCATGATTGAGCTTGTGTTCGCCCCACGCAGCTTCAGCAGAATGAAGCAAACACTACCTCCAAAAGCGTGTACAAATAATCCTTCCTCAACTTCAATCCTGAATAACTAAAAACCTTTACTTTTCCATTCTCGTTTTAACTGGATTACTATGCGGGCTTTTTCTGTTGGTCTATCGGGACTTTTCCTTGTTTTTCTTTCTGTTTTCATCAGTCATTCTGCTTTTTCACAATGTTGTTCCTACACACTGGTTATGCAGGACAGCTATGGCGATGGTTGGAATGGTGGTTCTTTGGAAGTACTAATTAATCAGGCATCGGTCGGGATTTTTAGCGGTCAAAACGCCTCGAGCTCGGCTACTTTCCAAGTTTGTGAAGGAGATAGCTTGGAACTGATCTACACCGCTGGGGATTGGGAAGAAGAAAACACTTATCGCTTGTTGGACGGAGCTTACAACTTGCTATTTCAGGATGGACCTACTCCTTCGGTAGGCTTAGCTTTTACTACCATTGGCAGTTGTACCTCCCAAGCGCTTTCAGGAGCACATCCCTGTGTGGCCATTCCTGTGGATACCACCTGCACCTTTGCAAATAATGCTGGATTTCCTGGAACAGGATTGGTACCCAATTGTTCAGACTACCAAGGTTCAGATATTTGGTTTAAACTGGTTATTCCAGCGCCCGGTAACCTTCGCTTTGAAACCGATAGCGGCAATTTGAACGATACAGGCATGAGTATTTGGACCGGCGACGATTGCAACAACCTTCAAAGAATTGCCTGCGACGACGATGCCGGAGAAGGCTATTTTTCTTTGCTCCAGCTTGAAGGTTTGCCCGTAGGTGACACTTTATATGTACAGATTTTTGGCTATGGCGGTGCAACGGGCGACTTCCGTTTGTGTATCCATCCCTTTCAGCCGGTTCGGCTGGATAGTTCGGAATTACCCATTGTACTGATAAACACAGGCGGCGAAACCATCGTTCCGGATACAAAAATTGAGTGCCAAATGGAAATCAAGTACAACGGAATCGGCAACCTAACTTATGTAAACAGTCCATCCAATGTCTATAGCGGATTAGTGGGTATCGAGGTTAGAGGGGCTACTTCATCCGGTTTTCCGCAAAGGCCATTTGGGTTCGAAACAAGAAATGAAGATGGCAGCAACCGGGATGTTTCTATTTTGGGTATGCCCGAAGAAAACGATTGGGTGTTGATTTCCCATTATGGCGATATGAGCTTAATGCGAAACTTGATTGCTTATTCTATGTTTGGGAAAATGGGCAATTACAGTGTTCGCCAACAATTATGTGAAGTGCTGGTGGATAGCGTTTACCAAGGTGTTTACTTGATTGGAGAAAAGGTAAAAAGGGATGATGGAAGGGTAGCCATTTCAAAACTGAACCCGCAAGACACCTTGGGCGATGAACTAACTGGTGGTTATATTTTGCAGCAGAACTATTGGAACGACAACAATAGTTTCCTTTCCAACTATTCACCTATTGACCATCCGGGATTGGATATCCATTATGTGTATGAATATCCGGACGAGTTTGCTATACAACCCGCCCAGAAAGCCTATATAGCCTCTTTTGTAGACAGCATGGAAACGGCCTTATACAGTGCAAATTTTACCGACACCGCCGAAGGCTACAGCCGCTATATGGATGTAAAATCATTTATCGATTATTTTCTGGTAAATGAGTTGGCCCGGAACTTTGATGGGTTCAAGAAAAGCATATTCTACCACAAGGATAAGTTTTCGAAAGGAGGAAAAATGAAGGCTGGACCTGTTTGGGATTTCGATTGGGCCTTCAAGAACATTTGGGGCTGTCCGTCGAATGAAGTCTTTGACGGTTCGGGATGGGCTTACCTTATCAATGATTGCGGCGGACAGGATGTCAATTCAAATGGTTACTATGTTCGATTATTACAGGACAGCACCTATGCCAATGCCTTGCGATGCAGGTATGAAGAATACCGCGATGTATTTTTTAATGCCGAATACATTCACAATTACATTGATAGCATTGCCGATTTGGTACAACATGCACAAGAAAGGCATTTTCAAAAATGGCCAATTTTAGGTCAAGCCGTTGTAGCACCCGAAGTAGGCGCAGTGGCTACCAGTTATGAGGCTGGTTTAGATAGCTTGAAATCTTGGATTTCGAACCGATTGGCCTGGCTGGATGTCAACATTCCCGGGCATTGTGTGGAGGAGCCAACGGGATTGAAGGAAAACAATATCCTTTCAGGTCTTGAGCTATTCCCTAATCCAAGTTCGGGTCAGGTAAAAATTAGGTTTTCTTCCGTAAAAAAGGAAAGTATTCGTATTTCAATCAAAAATACAGTTGGAGAAACGGTTTGGCAAATGGGACAAAGCCTAAACGGGACAGGAGTTCAAAGCCTAAACCTAAATTTGGATGGATTGCCTTCGGGATGCTACTTGGTGCAATTGGAACAGGCCGATCGGAAATTGGTGAAGAAATTGGTAAAATGGTAAGGATTTTTGTGGACTTTGTTTCGAGCAAGCATAGGCTTGAATAATCGCTAAACATCCATCGATTTTGTCAATTTGAAAGCTTGGGTTTAGTTGTTTTTTTTTCGAACAAGCCTTTCCAATGTATTTTACGGATTCAATTTTCTTTTTATCTTTCGGCAATAAGCCAGGTATGTAAAATAGGACTTGACGATTAGTAAACCTATATTGTTGACAAAAAAGACAACACCCTAAACCCTTTGCCCTTTGAAAGCAGCCATTTATACCGAATACGGACCGCCTGAAAACATAAAAATCACCACCTTGCCGCGACCTGTTCCGCAAGCCAAGGAAGTATTAATAAAGGTAAAGGCATCGACCGTTAATCGTACCGATTGCGGATTTCGTAGCGCTGAATATTTTATTTCCAGATTTTGGAGTGGATTGTTCAAACCTAACAAGCCTGTTTTAGGTTGTGATTTTGCTGGCGAAATAGCCGAGGTAGGCGATGGTGTCACACAATTCAAGGTGGGTGACAAGGTTTATGGATTTAATGATAAAACCTTTGGCGGACATCAGGAATATTTAATCCAACCGGAAGATGCTCCTATGGATTTAATTCCGGAAGGTATTTCATTTGAAACAGCCGCCGCCCTAACCGAAGGATCGCATTATGCCTTGTTCAACATACGTGCATCGGGAATTAAGCCGGGACAAAAAGCCATGGTTTACGGCGCTACAGGAGCCATAGGTTCAGCTGCACTTCAAATTTTGAAAAGCATGGATATTTGGGTTACCGCAGTTTGTCCAACCAAACAGGTGGAACTCATAAAATCCTTGGGTGCCGATGAGGTATTTGATTATCAAACCCAAGATTTCAGGACAAGCTCCCATCGTTTTGATTTGGTAATTGATGCCGTTGGAAAATCATCGTTTGGAGAATGCAAGAAGGTATTGAACTATAATGGAATCTACATTTCTACGGAACTAGGAAAAAATTGGGAGAATGTATGGCTACCGCTGATGAAGCCGTTAATGAAAGGTCCAAGTGTGATGTTTCCGCTACCTATCATCAGTAAAGAAGATGTTAGCTACCTGGGCGATTTAGCCCAAAAAGGAAAATTCAAACCCCTTATTGATCGGACCTATCCTTTCGACCAGATTGTAGATGCCTATACTTATGTAGAAACTGGACAAAAAGTAGGAAATGTTGTTTTGAAAATCGGTTCGGAATAATTTTAGCAACTTCCCTTGTATAAAGGAATACAGCAAGCTTACTTTAGGTAAAAAGCAGGTTTAGTTCTATGAAAAACCTATTAAGGCTTAGGTTTTATTGGAAATTGCTGAATACCAACCAACTTGTAGGAAGTTTCTATGAAATACAAAAGCCAAGTACTTCACCAAAAACCGGGCACAGAGGACTCGGGCAAGGATAGAGGCAGCTACCCCACAGGCCAGTGAAGTGCAACGGAACTGGACGAGGAGTAGCGCCGAAAGCCTGGCCCCAGCCGCCTAGAGGAAAGGTCTAAACAAAGCACAAAAGTTTATGGGCGGATGGGGGCCCGCCAAATAATACCTAAAAAAATCTCCCTAAAGAATTAACGCATAACCGTTTGCTCCCGATCAGGACCCAGACTTACCAAGGAAATTGGGGTTTTCGTCTGCTCCTCGATGAACTGGATATATTGGCTTAATTCTTCTGGGAAAAACTCCTCGGAAGTTACGCCGGTTAAATCGCTCATCCAACCTTTTACGGATTTGTAGACCGGTTCTACATCGGAGGTGTTCATATCGAAAGGAATTCCGGCATGGTTTACGCCATTTACTTTGTATTCCGTGCAAACTTGAAGCGTGTCGAAGCCACTTAGCACATCGGCTTTCATCATCAACAATTGGGTAACGCCGTTGATCATGATGGCATAATTTAGGGCGGGGATATCCAACCAACCGCAGCGACGCGGACGACCCGTGGTACTGCCAAATTCCCGACCTTTTGCCCGTATGGATTCGCCAGTTTCATTCAGCAATTCGGTGGGGAAAGGTCCACTACCAACCCGGGTGCAATAAGCTTTGAAAATCCCATAAACTTCGCCAATTTTATTAGGAGCAATGCCTAATCCGGTGCAGGCTCCAGCGCAAACGGTGTTGGAAGAAGTAACAAAAGGATAGGTTCCGAAATCGATATCGAGCAAACTACCTTGAGCGCCTTCGGCCAAGATTTTACGGCCTTGGCTTAACCAATGGTTTAATTCGTATTCGCTGTTGATGATTTTCAGTTTTCGAATTTCATCGAGAGAATTCATCCATGAATCTAAAAAGCCATTGAGTTCGGAATAATCAAACTGATGAAAATCAAGCAATTGTTTATGCTTTTCCACCAAAAATCCCACCTTTTTCTCAAAATCCTTTTCGAAAATATCGCCAATACGGATACCATTCCGACCGGTTTTATCCATATATGTTGGACCAATGCCTTTCAAGGTAGAACCGATTTTTGCCGTTCCTTTGGAGGCTTCGGCTGCGGCATCCAGCATACGGTGGGAAGGCAGAATCAAATGGGCACGGGTAGAGATTTGAAGTCTGTCGCTTACATCCAACCCATGTTCACTTAAACCTGCAATTTCCTTTTTGAAGATAACTGGGTCGATTACCACGCCATTGCCTACCACATTAACAATCCCATCGCGGAAAATACCAGAAGGAATGGTGTGTAAAACGTGCTTCTTGCCATTGAATTCGAGGGTATGTCCGGCATTTGGACCACCTTGAAAACGGGCAACCACATCGTATTTGGGCGTAATAACATCCACTATTTTTCCTTTGCCTTCGTCGCCCCATTGGAGGCCCAGCAAAACGTCAACCTTGCTCATGTGTTTAGTTTCAAAAAAGAAGTGTCAAAATTACATTTGTTCATCCTTGGGATTTCCTTAAATCCCTAAGGTTTATGGACATGTTATAAACAAATTTAGAAGGAAAATCCATCATTTCCCTGGAGACCACCGGTATGAAGGGCCAATAATCGGGTTCCAGGCTTCCAGCGGCCACGTTCAACTTCCAAAAACAAGGCCTGCATCATCTTGGCGGTATAGACAAAATCTAAAGGAATAGCAGTTTCGGATTCAAAGGCCTGTTTAAACCGGCGTAAGGAATCATCAACTTTGGCATATCCCCTACCCGCATATTCATGAAGAATTTCCCAATCAGATCGGTGCGTTCCAACCTGGGATTCTACAAACGTTTCAAGACTTCCTCCATCTTTCAGTACAGAAATTCCAAGGGCGGATTGTCCAGGCTTTAATCCAAGTATCAAACCAGCTAAGGTGGTAGCCGTTCCACAGGCAGTTACAACCGTATCAAAGGGCCAATCTAGCTCCTTTAAGATTTCGGTACAGCCTTTTACCCCAAGCGGGTTTGCCCCACCTTCAGGAATTCGGTAAAACGCGCCCCATTCCTTGACCAAATTGGTATGAAAGGCCTCGGTTTCGCGCTGATCAAACTGGGCTTTGCTGATGCATTTCAGTTGCATTCCGCAGGCTTTGGCAAAAGTTAAGGTAGGACTTAAATTCGTAAAATAGTCGCCACGGATTATCCCAACCGATTTCAAACCTAGCAGTTGGCAGGCTTTGGCTGTGGCATAAATATGATTGGAGTAGGCTCCACCAAAGGTTAATATGGTTGAATATCCCTGGGAAATAGCATCGTCAACATTGTACATCAACTTCCTCCATTTATTGCCGGAAACCTGGGGATGAATGAGGTCGTCGCGCTTTATGCCAAGCTCGATTCCTGCCCGCTCAAAAACAGGATGAGCAACAAATTCTATGGGAGAAGGCAAATGAAAGTCGGGTGGATAGTGCATTGCGTTTTACCTTTGCAAAGAAATATGTTACCTCCCAAATACCGAAACTTATCTGAAGAAGATTATTACACCACTGCGGAGGGTTATATTGTATTCACCGAAACCTACCATTTGAAACGAGGCTATTGCTGCCAAAGTGGCTGTAAACATTGTCCGTATGGATTTGATAAAGCAACAGGCCGGTTTGTTAAGAAAAAGAAGGAAGGTTGATTGAACATAAAAGAAATTACACCTTCGCCCATTCAATCGCGCTTAACATTGAAATAATTTATGGTTTCTTTCCTAAAAAACGATGGTAAAACCTTGGTTTGCTATTTTAGTAACAGTAAATAAGATAATTGAAATCCAAAGGGTTCTGTAACAACCGTCTTGGTATAGGTAGGATTGGCCTTAACAAAAGTAGAAAGGCATACTCCCTTATAACTTAAAGAACCTCCAAATGAAAAATATTGGACACCTCCTTTTGAAATTGGAGCATAGTAATATCCTGTTCGAACAGCCCAAAACCAGTTTTTGTTGATGTTTTGGTTTATTTCAATTCCGAATCGGTGGTTCAATTCAACGAGTTCTTCCTGAAAACCAAAAGGGGCATCAATAAAGGATTGAAAAGTGCCCACAAAGGAGGATACATTGTTATTCCGACCTTTTACAATCGTAGTTCCGTTTCTAAGCGGCGGTGTTGGGATGAGCCATTTATTCAATTCATAACCAAACATAACCCTTGTAGAATTGGGATTATCCTCACCAAGTAGAATTAAATTGGCCCCAATTCTGAGATTTTGTGGCAAAAACGATTTGGAAACAGGCAAATCCTCTATACCAACCTTAGGACCTAAATTTTGTAACAACACACCAATTCCCCAAGCGAATTTTTTACCACTTTTAAAGCTGGACTTATCGCTCCAAGCAATTCCCCAATCGGTTGAAACACCCTGAGAAATGAGCTTTTTACCATAATAATTGAAACCAACTCCATAATTGGTGTGGTAGTATTTAATTCCGATTCCTATTCTACATCGGTCAGTTAATCTTCTGGCATATCGAGCGCCAAAAGACAAATTCACTTCGGGGTACTTCTTAAAAATCCCGGTAATGGTATCGCGAGCAAGAATATAGCCATAGCTATGGTAAACAAACTCAACAGCCAAAGCTTGAACGGAATCAATGCCCCAGGCAAGACTTCCCGAATAAAAGGCCACCCAATCTTTTCTAATGGTACCGCTTCCACTAGAAAAGGTATTGTTTACCCTGCCAAACACATATTTTTTATTTGAAACAAGTAAGGCGGGGTTATGGCTAATTCCAAGCTGAGGTTCTATGTCCATTCCAACTACTCCCAATCCTGCTTTTCCGTTTGATCCTAAATCATTTGGATAGGATAGAAATCCTTCTGCATAAGGAATATAGTTGTAGGCCTTGTTTTGATTTTGTGCAACTAAGGTTGAATTAGAAAACACGATTAAAATAAATACCGGACAAGCCAATCCAAGGCGATTTGGTAGACTGCTTATGGTCTTTAGAATCAAACTGAAGCTACTTTTTAAAGGAAGGCGATTTCCCATTTCGGCAACCTAGGCTTGAAGTTTAGCTTTTTCCCAATAAACATCCATTTCTTCCAAACTCATGTCGGACAATTCTTTGCCATCCTTTTTCGATTCGGCTTCCAAATAGTTGAACCGTTTGATAAACTTTTTATTGGTTCGCTCTAAAGCACTTTCCGGATCAAGATTTAAGAATCGGGCATAGTTAATCATAGAAAACAGCACATCGCCCAATTCATCTTCCAACTTTTCCTGAGGACTGCCGTTATCGATTTCAAATTTCAACTCACCAAGCTCTTCATTTACCTTGTCCCACACTTGGCTTTTATCTTCCCAATCAAACCCTACAGCCCTGGCCTTTTCTTGAATCCTTGTGGCCTTTACCATAGCAGGTAAGGATTTTGGCACTCCAGCTAAAATGGATTTATTGCCTTCTTTTAATTTTAATTTTTCCCAATTCTCCTTCACCTGCTCATCATTCTCAACCTTAACATCTCCATAAATATGCGGATGGCGGTGGATTAATTTTTGACACAAGGAATCAATGGATTGGGCCATATCAAATTTGCCTTCTTCTCTACCAATTCGGGCATAAAAAACCAGATGCAATAAAATATCCCCTAATTCCTTCTTTATGTTTTCGTAATCCTTATCCAAAATGGCATCGGCCAATTCATAGGTTTCTTCAATCGTTAGGGGACGAAGGGTTTCTATGGTTTGCTTTTTATCCCAAGGGCATTGTTCCCTTAGTTCATCCATGATGTGCAACAGTCGCTCGAATTGTTCCTTTTCCTTGCTATAATCTCTCATTTTTATTTTATCAGTTGAACGTATCCCTTAAATTCTAAATCTCTAACCTTGGCCACATAAAAATAGGTGCCTTCTTTTGCGAAATTACCTCCTTTGGTTCTTCCATCCCAGCAATGACCTTCTCTAAAGCTTTCAAAGATCAATTCGCCCCAACGGTTGTAAACATACAGCAGATAACAGTTTTCAAACCAACCTGCCACCTCTGGTCTAAAACAATCATTGGTTCCATCGTTGTTAGGAGAAAAGACATTCGGAACCATGGCCATTAAACTATCGTCAAACACTACATTGCTGCTATCGATGGTCAAGGTATCATTGCAACCATTGTTGGCCACCGCTACCAAAGTAATCGCTCTTCCATTTCCATAAGGTAAAAACAAGATTGGATTAAAGGCTGTGCTGGATTGAGCAGAGTCGCCCCATGACCAAACATAGGAATCGCTATTGACAGAGTTGTTGAAGGTACGCACAACCAGACTATCGCAGCCGGGCATATATTTAACCGTAAAATTGGCCAATGCGGAAGGATTAACATTCACAGTAATTTGACCATTGGTGATACAACCGGCCAAGGTATTGGTAGCGGTTACCGTATAGGTTGTAGAAGTATTGGGATAAAGCAGTGCCACGGTTGAGGTGCCTCCCACACCAATGGTTGGATCCCAAACGAAGCTTGTTCCCTGTGGCAAAACAAATTCCACGGTATCGCCTTGGCAGATGGTGGTATCCCCTTCAATTTGCAGACTGAACACGTTTACTTCTATAGTATCGGTATCGGAACATCCGTTGTTGTCGGTTACCGTAACTGAATATTCGGTGGAGGTTACGGGGAATGCCATCGGATTGGACACAAAAGGCGATGAAAGTCCACCGGCTGGGTTCCATACATAGGAGGTTCCACCGGATGCATTAAGCTGCACACTGGCTCCTGAACAGATGGTGGTGTCGGGACCGGCATCGGCTGTGGGGTTCGGTACTAGGTTAAGCTGTATGGTATCGGTGTTGCTGCATCCCAAGGTGTCGGTACCTGTTACGGTAAAGGTTTGGCTTGCATTCAAAGGCCCGGCTGTCGTGATATCGGAAGTTGGATTGGACAACCCTGCGGCCGGACTCCAGAGATAGGTATTGGCACCCGTGGCGGTCAACAGCACGGTAGCTCCAGCACAAATTGGACTGGAAACGGATCCTGCATCCACATTTGGCAAGGGATTCACCACGATGTTGACAAAGTCGGTGTCATTGCAACCGATGGCCGTTGTGGTGATTACCCCGTACACGATGGAGGTGTCGATACTGGTAATCGGGTTCTGGATATTGGGGTTGTTCAGTCCGGTGGCAGGGAACCATTCATAGGAAACACCGCCGGTAGCACCGAGCTGTACCGACTGTCCGAAGCAATAGGCTGTATCGCTTCCTGCATTGGCAAAGTCGGGCTGGTCAACCACCACGGTCACGCTGTCGTTGATAGTACAGGTTGAGGTGGTGATGCTAACGGTATAGAACTGAGTAAAAGGCGGAGTGGCGGTAGGGTTGGCGATGAAAGGGTTCGAAAGCCCGGTGATGGGGTTCCAAACATAGGAAATAGCACCAACGGCAGTAGCAAAAAGTTGGGCGGTACCACCCGGACAAATCAAGGTATCGGTTCCAACACTGTAGGCCGGAGCAGGAAGCATGGTAATGGTTACCTGGTCTTGGTCGGTACATCCGTATTGGTTGCCAACGATAAGGGCAAAGGTGGTTGTACTAGTAAGAACGCCAACAGGGTTGTAAATGGTATCGTTGTTGAGCGGTGCAGCAGGGCTCCATTGATAGGTCTGTCCTCCGCTGCCCTGTAACTGCACGAACGAGCCGATACAAACAGTTTGATCAGGACCGGCATCGGCATTCGGGTTTGGCCAAACGTCCACGCTGATGGTATCGCTGTCGGTACAGCCGTTCGGAGCGGTACCGGTTACCACGTAAACCGTTGAAACGTTCGGTGAAGCGACTGGATTGGCAATGGCCGGGTTGGAAAGTCCGTTGGCAGGGCTCCAAGCATAGCTGCTAGCTCCGGCTGCAACGAGCTGAAGCGAACCACCGGTGCAGAAACCTGTGTCGGGACCCGCACTAACTGTAGGAGCAACAAGCACTGTTACAACCACACTAGCCGAATCGGTACAGCCTGCGATATCGGAAACGGTTACGGTATACGTCGTTGTTTGGCTAGGTGAAGCAAGTGGATTTGGAATGTTTGGAACATTAAGTCCGGTAGTTGGGTTCCATTGGTAACCAACACCGCCCGAGGCAAGCAGTTGGGTAGAACCGCCCGGACAGATACTTACAGGCCCCGAAACAACGGCCGTAGGAGGCGTACCAACTAAAACCGTGATGTTGTCGCTATCGGTACAACCGTTTTGGTCTGTTCCAGTAACGGTGAACACCACCGAACCGGCTGCGCTTGGTGTAAACACAGGATTGGCTATGGTAGCAGACGATAATCCGGTAGCAGGTGTCCAAACATAGGTTGCAGCGCCTGTAGCAACAAGCTGGGCTGAATCCCCAAGGCAAACATTTTGGTCCTGACCGGCAGAAACCGTAGGCAGGGGATTTACTGTAACCTGAACCGTATCGGAGGCCGAACAACCCAAGGTGTCGGTTCCGCTAACCACATAGGTAATGGTATTGGCCGGTGTAGAAATGGGGTTGGCAATCGTGGTAGACGAAAGATCGGTAGCAGGGCTCCAGCTATAGTTCTGTCCGCCGGTAGCATTCAGCTGCACACTGGCTCCAGCACAAACTTGTTGGTCTGGACCTGCGTTGATATTCCCATTGTTATTGACGGTAACGGTAACTTGGGCCGTAGCGGTGCAGGTTGGCGAAAACGTAATATCATCCAAACCAAAGTCATTGCCGCCTGTGGTTGTATTTTGGTTTACGATACAAATGGTAGCTGTCGTATTCGTGCCCGAATTCCAGGTTTGGAAGAATTGGTTCCAAGTGTTTAAGGAAGAGGGAGCATTAAAAATATTTCCCAACTGCACCCCATTTATACTGAACTGCAAGGCCGCAGGATTACTCGGCTGAGCCAAAGTACTTACCCAAGTGCTGAAAGCATAAACGGTATTGGGGGTTACTGTTACGGTTTGACACCACACATCTGTATTCGGCGTGCCCGATCCATTTACCGCCATAAAGGAACCCGATCCCGTGGTATGATCTACCCCGACAAAATTCGGATGGTTGTTGGCTGCATTGGTAGTTATCTCAAAATTACCAGCCGGAACAAGGTTGCTGTTGTTATTGTATCCGCTCGAAAAGCCGGTATTACCATTGGAAAAATCACCATTCACAACAACGTTTCCCGATGGAGCTGTAACCGTTACAGTATAGGTTGTAGTGGTAGTTGGTGAAGCCGTTGGGTTAGCGATGTTGGGGTTCGACAGCCCTGTGGAAGGACTCCAGTTGTAGGAAAGCCCACCGTTAGCAAAGAGTTGGGCTGTTCCTCCCGGACAAATCGTTGTATCGTTTCCTGCATTAATATTGGGTGGCGTCGTTACAAAAACAGTTACCGTGTCGGTACCAGTGCATCCATTGCTTGTCCCGGTAACTACATAAGTGGTAGTAACCGTCGGACAAGCGGTGGGAGTAGCCGTATTGGCTCCAGTTAAACCAGAACTTGGACTCCAAGCATAAGTTGTAGCACCCGAACCCGTAAGTTGAACACAGCTGCCATTGCAAACGGTTTGGTCCGACCCGGCCGAAACACTGCCGGAAGTAACTACAATGGTCAGGTAAGCCGTATCGATTATACTCACTCCCGGACAAGCATTGGTATCCGTACCAATAATCGTCACCACATAGGAACCCGGATTTTGAAAGGTATGGCTGGGGGAGGCTTGGTTTGAGTTTCCGCCATCTCCAAAATCCCAGGTAAACAAATCAGCACCGTTTGAAGAGGAAGAGAAATTTACATTAAATGGCGCACAGCCTGAACTGTTGGGATTGGCATTGATAACCAAATTCACATCTGTAATTTCCAGACTAATCTTTATCCCACCAAAATTACATCCACCCGGATCCCCGTTTGTTGGACCAATGACATTCGGAGTGGTTGGAAAACCCGTTGCACTTCCGCAACTTGCACACACCGCTTCAAAAATCACTCCCGAAGGGTCAAATCGGCTGGTACCACCATCTACGTGCTCTGCGGAACCATTTCCACCATAAAAACTTCCAAAAAGTTGGGTAGCAAAATTATTCTCCAACACAAAGAAATAGAAATCACTTCCATCGGTTGTCGATTGAATGGCATTGGCCGTAACTGGCAATCCATTGGTGGTTCCACCGGCTGTGGCAATGCCATTTACCTGTCCACCCCAACCTGCCACATAAACCCGTTCACACACATCCACCAAGATAGCCGTAGGTGAAATATTGATTTGGTTGCCTCCCGAACCAAATTTTGAAGCAGCGATAGTGCTAGTCAAACTGGGGGCCATTTTGTGTATAAACTGCTGTCCATTGGCCGTTGCATAAGCTCCCGCCGTAGTTGGATAATTTCCTAAGGTTTGCCCGGCTACATACACATCGCCAGTGGCATCAATACCTACGCAATAAGCTTGGTCATAAAAATTGGTACCCAAATAGGTTGAACTTGCCAAGCCAGTACCATTGGGGTTGAGGTGAGCCAACCAACCATTGGCGGTTCCACCTGTTGCCGTAGCATGTATGGTTCCTGCTGTTGTGGGAAAGTTCGTACTCGAAGTACCGCCGCATACAAAAGGCGAATTAGCTGCATCCAACTTCAGGGAATAAGCGCCTTCCGAACCGCTTCCACCTAAATAAGTGGCCCAAATTCGGGTAGTAAGCGAGGGGTTAAACTTCGCCACCACACCATCTTGACTGCCTGAAAGAGTGGTTTGGAAAGCCCCGGCAGAAACAGGCAAGTTTGTTGATTGGGTGCTGGTAGCGATGTAAATATTATCACTAGGGTCCACCACCACTTCGCCTCTAAACTGATCGCCATAATTGTAATTAAGGGCCACGGCTTCATTGATACCATCGTTGCCACTACCGCCGAAATAGGTTGAACCAATTAAACCCGTTCCGGTAGGGTTCAGCACCGCCACTACTATATCCGAACCATTGGTAAAGTTGGTTCCATTGCTTGGAAAATTAACAGCCACACCACCATTGAAGCTATTATCGAAACAGCCGTTGGTGGTTGGAAAATCCGTAGATGAACTGCTACCCAAAATAACCAGTTCGCCTAAGGAGTTCACATCCAAACTGCTAGGCTGGTCGCATGAATTTCCTCCAATAAGGGTTGAATAGATAAAGGAAGTTCCATTGGGGTCAAATTTGGTAATAGACATATCCACCTCACCGCCAAAAGTAGTTTGGTAGGCTCCTGTGGTGAAGGGGTAATTGCCACCGAAAGCAATACCGCCTCCGTAAAAATTCCCGGCATTGTCATAGGTTGCTGTAAAACCAAAATTATCATCCGTGGCGCCTGTCATGGTAGCAAACACCAGGGTTGGGTCAATTACCAGTTCACGGCTATGGTCGTATCCTTTTGGAAATACAAACGAAACCGTTGTCCCGTTCAAAGAAAATTCGCAAGGCACTTCCACCCTTTTTCCGTTCACCTGCTGAAAAGCCACCGGGTTTAGTTCCGTAATCTTTCCAATCGAGGTTTGGAGCAACAATTTACCATCCTTCAATTTCATTCCATCCAATCCATCGTAGGCCATTTTTATCTGGTCCGGATTTCCGTTTGGCTCCACTATAAATTCATATTTCAAGTACGATTCGCTTGATTTAAACCGCCAGTGTATCCCTTGGTAAACTTCCGCATAGTTCAATTCAGCGTAAGCCTTCACTTGGGTAGCCCATTTTTTGGAATCATTTCCTTTTAAAAAGTTATAGTAACCCGGCAACGACTCGTTTCCGTTGGGTTTCGATGGCAAGGCAGCTTCCAGTCGCATCCGGTAGGCATGCCCTTTAATTTTGTTTCGCAGTTTATGGTGATGCATACCATTTCCCAATTCCACTTCCTCCATCGGACTTTGGTGCACATTGAACAGCACGGATGACTGTTGGAAATAAACTTCCCCTTGGTGCAGGGTGAGGCGGTAAACCGTTTCCTTTTCCCATTGCCCTTTGTTTTCAATAAACCTCGATTGAAGGGCAGGATTAGCCGAATAAAGGTTCAAACAAGCTAGAAAAAACAGGAAGAAAACGATTGAAATATTTCGAAGAATTAAGTAGGAATGCTTCATCATATTTTGAAAAAGAATGGATTACAACAAACCTACAAATTTAAAAATCCTATTGGTTTATATAATTTATTTATTTGCCCCACTCGCCTACCTTTGCAAAAAATCAAGAATGGACATTTCGATTGTTGTAGCCACCGATAAAAAAGGAGCCATTGGCAAGGATAACAAGCTGCTTTGGCACTTACCGGCCGATTTAAAATTTTTCAAAGAAATCACCACCGGTCATCCCGTTATTATGGGGCGCAAAACCTTTGAATCTGTAGGTCGGCCCTTACCCAATCGCACCAATATTGTCGTTACCCGTAGCCATGATTTCAAACCAGAGGGTGTGCTCATTGTACATTCCATTGCCGAGGCTTTGCAGCTTTGTCCGCCCCAATCCTCACCCAAAATTATTGGAGGGGGCGAAATTTACAAGCAAGCCTTAGACCTGGTCAACAAAGTATATTTAACCGAGGTCGACACCATTGTTCCCGAGGCCGACACCTTTTTCCCTGCCCTACCTGAAAGCACCTGGCAACTCCTCCATTCTCAACCTCGACCAGCCGACGATAAAAACCCCTTCGCCCTAGACTTTAAGCTTTTCGAACGCAAGGTCTAAGGCACATTTCCCTGGATGGATCTTCTATTTCCCAACTTCTATTTCCTAACTTCCTAATTGTCGCCCCAACAACCAACTCCAGTAAAAAAAACGCTACCTTCAAATATCCATCCCCTCCCCTATTTTTAATTCATAATTTATAATTTTTAATTCCTTAGGCGTGCCCCCTTCCGCCCCCCATCCACCATTTCTCCTTTCACAACCATTCTACCCGGGGGCGTTCGGGTCGGGCTATTCGCTGCAAATCCTCGCGCCTTTCGCTTACGCTCAGGCCGCTGTGGGTTTTCCGCTGCTATCCCTGCCCGAAGAGCGTGCGGATACTTGGGTTTTGGTGGTTTAAATATAGTGGTAGTGCAAGGGGGTGGCGAACTGTTTTGGGGGGAAGGAGAAGAAGGAAATTGCAGGTGGTGTTTTCTAGTTAATAGCCTAAAGCGCTCAATCAGTAGGGATATATGTGCTATAAATAAATGGGGATTTATTTTTCAACCTCCCATTTATTGAAATTATTTCCTGCTATTTTTGAAGGCTATTTAAAAGTAGGTGCAATGGAATGGCACTTAAATGTAAGTTATGGGCAAGGCTATGACGACACAATAACGACAAAAAATAATCAGTAATGTGGAGAGGATTTAACCTTAATATAGAATTAAATAGAGATGAAACCTTCGCTGAATTTCATAAAATTGGACTTCAGCAATATGCGGAAGACTCGCAACAGGTGGAATTTATTCTCAACACTTTTGTAAATAGTGACAATACTTTAAATGGAACTGCGATTCAAAATTTTTGGTTTCCACAAATCGAAGCTGATATTTTCATTTCTCACTCCCATAAAAATAAAGATGAAGCAATTGCTTTGGCGGGTTGGCTATCATATAATTTTAAATTAAGGACATTTATTGATTCTTGTATTTGGGGCTATTCTAATAAACTGCTAATGATCTTAGACAAAGAGCATTGTTGGATGCCTCAAAGAGGTGTTTACGATTACAACTTAAGAAACCATTCTACCAGTCATGTCCACATGATGCTATCGACTGCATTGACAATGATGATTGACAAATGTGAGTGTTTATTCTTTTTAAATACACCTCATTCAATAAAATCATATGGGGAAACGGACAAAACTGAATCTCCTTGGATTTACTCTGAAATTGCTACTACAAAAATTATCGAGAAAAAAGACCCTGGAAGAGTTGGTGCACTTACTGAAACATTTTCGAACTTTGACGGAGTAGATGAGATAAAGAAAGGAATGACAATGACTTATGACTTAGACTTAACCCATTTAACCTCTTTGAACTTAACCAATATCAACAATTGGCAAACACAAAAAAACAAAAAGGAGCATCCACTTGACACATTATATCGTTTGCATCCACCCAAGAAAAAGAACAATCAACCTTTAAAATAAATGGAAATGAAAATTAAACATCTAGAATTTCTGCAAAATGTAATTACTCGAATGAATTCAAACTCCTTTTTAATTAAAGGTTGGACAATTACACTTGTTTCAGCACTATTCGCACTTGCAGCAAAAGACGCAAATGTAAATTATGTCTTAGTTTCATATATTGTTATTCCTGTTTTTTGGATTCTTGACGGATTTTATATTTCACAAGAAAGACAATACCGTGATTTATACAAGGAAGTAGCTGCTAAATCAGAAACGGAAATTAACTTTAGTATGGATGCTTCTGACTATTGCAAAGGTGACAGAACTTGGCTTGCAGGTGTTTTTTCAAAAACACTTATTCCATTTTATGGCATTTCTGTAGCAACGACTTTAACAGTAATGTTTCTAATCAAATAAATATGGCAAAGAGAGTTTTTTTTAGTTTCCATTATGAAGATGTAAAAACATTCCGAGCAAATGTTATTAGAAATCATGGTGTAACTAAACAAAGTGGACAAGATGCTGGTTTTTTTGACGCATCAATTTGGGAGGATGCAAAAAAGCATGGTGACTTATCAGTTAAGCGGTTAATAAACAGTAACCTTGAAAATACTTCTGTTACTTGTGCTTTAATTGGTTCCGAAACTTGGCAACGTAGATGGGTAAGATATGAAATATTAAAAAGTTATGACAGAGGAAATTCATTATTTGGAGTTCATATAAACAGTGTAAAAGATAAGAACCAAAAAACCTTTGGACAAGGCAGAAATATCTTTGATTATTTGGGCTTCACAATAAGTGCTGACGGAACAACAATGACTTATTACGAACATGATGGAAGCGCATGGAAAATATATCAAGATTTACCACCAAAAAAATTAACAAATATGGACAAACAGCATTGGGGTAAGGGTTTTAAATTATCCAATTGGGTAAATGTTTATGACTGGACGACAGAAGATGGATACAATAATTTTCCGACTTGGGTTGAAAATGCAAAATGAAAGCCCAGCCCATAACAGCACCTACCCAAAAGGCGGGGTTTCGTGTTTCAAAGACAGTTTTGTGGTTAATCAAACATTAATTTTTCAAATCAAGTTTTGTGGTAATAGTCCCGCCCTTCGGGTAGCTGCAAAACGTTGGTGGCAAGTGAAAAAGACGAGCAAATAAGCAAAAAAAGGAAAATGAAATGGAGCAAGAAGACAAATCAACCCAAGACCTTAACAGTAAAATCACGACTGACAAAGTTTTATTCTTTGATATGGACGGAACATTAGTAGATACAAACCTTGCTAACTTTCTTGCTTACAAGAAAGCAATACTTTTTGTAACCAAATCAAACCTAGACGTAACATATAATTCTGAAAAACGCTTTAACCGTAGTATTCTTAAAAATGTTGTACCAAACTTGACAAAGAAAGAATACGAAAGAATAATCCGAGAAAAAGAAACATACTATAACGATTTTCTACACGAAACAAAGCTAAACCCAGAAATAGCAGATATACTTTCCAAATATTCAGCGACGAATAAGACCGTTTTAGTTACAAATTGTCGAAAAGACAGAGCAATCACGACATTAAAACATTTCGGACTCGATGATAAATTCAGCTACATTTTTTGTAGAGAGTTTGACGATAATGGCAAAAAAATAAACAAATTTCAAAACGCAATTTTAAAGTTGGGCGTTCCGACCAATCTTGTTATTGCTTTTGAAAATGAAGAAATAGAAATTGAAGATGCTAAAAATGCAGGTATTCAAATAATAATAAAAATTTAAACTCATTAAATTCATTATGATTATACTCATTATTTTTGCTGTTGTTCCAATTGTATATCTATACTTTAGTGACCAAACTAAAAAGGAAAAAGCTTTAAAAGAAAAACAAGAACTTGAACAAAAAAAATTAAGAGAACAAAGAGCAGAGATCGAAAGAAAAAGACAAATAGAAGAGGCTCTAAAACAAAAAGAATTAAAAGAAAAACAAGAAGTTGAACAAAAACGACATAATGAGCAACGAGCAGAAATTGAAAGAAAAAAACAAATAGAAGAAGCTCTAAAACAAAATAAATTAAAAGAAAATTTATTTCGAGAAAATGAACAAAAATATAAGCAACAATTTCAAAATAAATTTATAATATATAGAAACGAGTATTTAGCCAAAGACATTTCTGCCTTTTATCATTCAGACTATCACAGTGGAGGAAATTGGAGAATAGAAGGTACGATTGAAAATATGATTTGGACTTTAAAAAATGATTCTAGTCCATTTCCATTTCGATTACCTCGTGCAAGGCAACAATTTGAAAAAATTTTAACTACAGACTTGCCTCAAATTTTGAACTCTTCTAATTACCATAATTTAACTGTATGTGTCGTGCCACGTGCAAAAAAAGATTCATTTTATAGGAACGACCAATTATATTTTCGTCAAATCATAAACGATGTGGTGAACAAATTAAATGGTTTCAACAATGGAGTTGATTACATAAAACGACACACCAACACAAAAACAACACATTTAAGAGGCGAAGAAGGTGGTGACGGAAGATTGCCTTATGTTGGAATAACTAAAAATACTTGTAACATTTCAAAGTTGGTACAAAATAAAGACATACTACTAATAGACGACATTTATACTAAGACTGTGAATATAGATGAAGATGCAATTCAAGCACTTTTTGATAACGGTGCTAAGTCTGTAATATTTTATGCTATTGGCAAAACCGTTAGTAGATTTTAGAAAATATAAAAATTATTCATAAAATATGAAATACACAAAAAATGCATTAAATATTTTAACTGCCAAATCTTATAAAGGTATTGGTAACGCTTGGATTGTGAAAAATCTTAAAGGCAACGAGAGTGTTGAAACTATTGTGGCTTTAATAAATAAAACAATCAAAGGAGAGCAGACAAACGAAGATGAATTTGAAAACTTGAAAAGAAGTTTTGAAAAAAAACTACTAGAAAAATTTGACAATGACCTTTGTGACGGAATTGTAGCTTTGGGAGATAAGGATTTCCCACAACATCGTGGCAATGTGAAAGAAAGTGAAAGACCAAATTTTCTTTATTACAAGGGCAATATAGACTTGTTGAGTGTTTACAATATAAACATCACTGTAATTGGCCTTCTAAATCCAGAAGGTGATGTTGAAGAAAGAGAAAGAAAAATCGTTGCTGAATTTGTGAAAAAAGGTGCGACCATTGTAAGTGGTTTGGCATTTGGTTGTGATAGTATATCACATCAACAAGCATTAGATTCAAATGGTAAAACCGTTGCTGTTTTACCAAGCCCTCTCAATAGCATAATGCCAGTTAGAAACAAAGGTTTAGCATTTCAAATTATTGAAGAAGGCGGCTTGCTTGTTACAGAATACGGTACTGATTTTAAAAGCCAAATGGAATTAAGTAGTCGTTATAAAGAGAGGGACCGCCTACAAGCCTTGTTTTGCGACACTATTGTTTTGGCTGCAAGTTATGCTCAAAATTCTACTGAACGATGGAAAATGTTTGGACAAAAACTTGATAGTGGGGCTCGTTTAGCAATGGGTTACGCAAAAGATTATGGTATTCCGAGAGCAGTAATGTATGACAAGCATACTGACGAAAACAACCCAATGTTTGACCTAAACAGAGATTTAATTAAGGAACAAAAAGACATAACCGTAATAACACAGGAAAATTTTCATGAATCGGTTTCTAAAATATTAGACAAACAACAGAAAGTTAAAAGCACGAGAACTTTTCAGCAGGGTAATTTATTTGACTAACAAAAACAGAAATTGATAAAAAAATCAAATAGTGGACAACAAGAACACCAGCCACCAACAGAACCTACCCAAAAGCGGTGTTTCAGTGGTTTAATCAAGCTTTGTGCTTCTATCAAAGTTTCTGTTTGGTTGACAGTGTAGTGCTTGGAAATCGCCACCTCCGGTTGCTGCCAAACGTTATATAGGAACTTTGCAAATATTTAATTAATTGATTAACAAAATAGAAAAACATTTAACAAAATGAATGAAATTATTTGCCCAAATTGTAATAAAGCTTTTAAGGTTGATGAAGCTGGGTTTGCTGAAATCCTTAAACAAGTTCGTAACCACCAATTTGAAGAAGAATTACAAACTCGACTAAATCTTGCTGACAAGGAGAAAGAAAGTGCTGTTAAACTTGCAGAAGCGAATGTTAGAAATTCTTTGCAAGAACTACTTGCAAAAAAAGAAAAGGAATTGACCGAACTTAAAGCTCAAAAGGAAATAGAGCTTTCTCAAAAATTATCACAAAAGGAAAATGAATTTCTGCAACTTAAAGGAAAGCTTGAAAATGCAGAAGTTGAGAAAAGACTTGCTGTATCAGAGGCAACACAAAAAATTGAAAAAGAAAGAGACGAATTAGCTAATGTTTTAAAAATAAAAGACACCGAAAAGCAACTTCTTGAAAAATCATTAAGTGAAAAATTTTCTGCTGAATTAAAAGAGAAGGATGCAATCATTAAACACAAGGATGAGGAGATTGCACTTAGAAAGGATATGAAGCTAAAACTATCAACCAAAATGATTGGTGAAACTCTTGAACAACACTGCGAAACTGAGTTCAATAAACTTCGAGCAACAGCATTTCAAAGAGCATACTTTGAAAAGGACAATGATTCTAAATCTGGAAGCAAAGGCGATTTTATATACCGAGAAATAGACGAAGCAGGAAATGAAATCATTTCGATAATGTTTGAAATGAAAAATGAAGGAGACGAGACAGCTACAAAAAAAAGGAACGAAGATTTCTTAAAAGAATTGGATAAAGACCGAACAGAAAAAAAATGCGAATACGGAGTACTCGTTTCTTTATTAGAAGCTGAGAGTGAGTATTACAATTCTGGAATTGTAGACGTATCCCATAAATACAACAAAATGTATGTGATCCGTCCTCAATTTTTCATTCCAATAATCACATTGCTTCGAAATGCAGCTATGAACTCTTTGCAATACAAATCAGAGCTTGCCATGGTTAGAAGTCAAAATATTGATATCACAAATTTTGAAGATAAACTGAACAAATTTAGAGAAGGTTTTTCCAAAAATTATCTTTCAGCACAAAGTCATTTTCAAGAAGCAATAAAAAAGATTGATGCTTCAATTGCTGCTATGCAAAAAGTAAAAGAAGAGTTGACAACCAGCGAAAACCAGTTAAGATTAGCAAATGATAAATCAGAAGATTTAACCATTAAAAAACTAACCCATGGAAACCCGACTATGAAAGCTAAATTTGACGAACTCAAATAGATAATGGAACTAATGCAAGAACAATCAACACTGAAAATACAGAAGCAAACACTGCCATTCTTAAACATCTCCTTGTATCTGAACGATATTAAGCCAGTTCAGTCATTGACCATTGAAAACACGGCTGAAATAGATTCGACTCCACTAGAGATAAAGATAACCGCTGACCTTCCATGCATTGAGCAATTTAGTTTTTTCATTTCTTCCGTTCCTGCAAAAAAAGAAGTAAAAATTCCATTAGAGAACTTAAAGGTAAACCGTGATTTTCTTAACAAACTATCAGAAACAGAAAAAGCTAACATCACTATTGAAGTCTTTGATAAAGAAATTTCAAAACTCAAAGAAGAATTTGCTATTAATGTTCATCCATTAGAACACTTTGGTGGATTTCAGGTTTTGCCCGAATTGATTGCAGCTTATGTTACGCCAAATCATCCTTACATTTATTTTATCAAACGAAAAGCTATTGATATTTTAGAAGCGCAAGGATTAAAAACAGCATTTGAAGGCTATCAGAGTAACGACCCCGAGCGGGTATTGCAAATCATGTCCTCTATTTATTCAGCAATACAAAGCGAAGAAATTGTTTACAGTTCTTTGCCTCCAGGTTATGAAGATATAGGGCAAAGATTGCGTTTACTTAACACAATTCAGCATGAAAAATTTGGAAATTGTATTGATATCAGTTTATTGTTTGCAGCTTGCTTAGAAGCAGTTGACCTAAACCCAATTCTAATAATTGTTCGAGGACATGCTTTTGTTGGTTGTTGGTTGCAGGACGATAAATTTTCTGAAGTTATTAATGATGATAAAACTGCTATTACTAAGCGTCTTTCTAAAGGAATACGTGAAATGGCAGCAATAGAGGCTACAAGTGTGTGTAAAGGCAATAATATTAAGTTCAGCGACGCATTGAATTTGGGTGAAGCACAGTTAGTACAAAAAGAAGACTTTTTGATATCAGTAGACATCAAACGTGCAAGAACTCTCCGCATTCGCCCCTTGCCATTATTAACAAATTCAACAGTTACGCAGTTAGACGAGGACGCGATTAGGCAAAACGAAAAGGAAACTGCTTCAATGGAAAATCGCTTTGACATTGGAACCATTTATCAAGACGAATTACTGCAAGGCAAGCAACCAAAAACCAAGCAAAAAATATGGGAACGCAAACTGTTGGATTTATCACTTCGAAACAATTTGCTGAATCTGCATATCACCCGGAATATGTTACAAATGGTAGATATTGACATCAGTAATTTAGAAGATACCTTATCGGATGGGAAAAGTTTTTCTATTCTGCCTAACCCGAATGCAGAGGTTTTGAGAAAGTATAATTTGTTCTCACAGCCACTTCATAAATCATCCCCAATCTATCAATTAGCTAATGATGAACTAAGGCATAATCGGCTATTAACTCACTATCATCAGCAGGATTTAGACAACATTCTTGTTTATATTCATAAAAATGCCAAACAAGCGATTGAAGAAAACGGTTCAAGTACTCTGTATTTAGCAGTTGGATTACTTAAATGGTTTGACAGAAAATCCCCAGAACAACCGCGTTATTCTCCCATTCTTTTGTTGCCTGTAGAAATTAGTCGCAGGTCTGTAAATAGTAAATTTACTTTAAAAAGCCGAGAAGAAGAAACGATGATAAATATAACTCTGGTTGAATTCCTTCGGCAAGAGTATGAACTAAATCTAGGAGCATTAGAACAACTTCCAACAGATGAAAAAGGAGTTGATGTGGCAAAAGTAATGGGATTACTTCGGCAAGCAATAAAGCAATTGCGAGGCTGGGATGTGCTTGAGCAGTTAGTTTTAGGGAATTTTTCATTTAGCAAGTTAATTCTTTGGAAAGACATTGTCGTACATCAAGAAGAAATATTGAAAAGCGACATGGTGCGCAGTTTGGTAGATGGCAAATTAGTTTTCAATGAAAATCACGACCCACATTCTGCCAAAGATTTTGACAATGTTAATTCACATTCTATAGTGCTGCCCATTTCAACAGATGTTTCGCAAATGGAAGCAGTAATTGCGGCTCAGCAAGGGCGAAGTTTTGTTTTGCACGGCCCTCCTGGTACGGGTAAATCGCAAACCATTACTAACATTATTGCAGATGCTCTGTTTCGTGGAAAGAGAGTATTATTTGTTGCTGCCAAAAAAGCAGCTTTGGATGTAGTGCATAAGCGTTTAGAGCAAATCGGACTTGCACCATTTACTTTGGAACTGCACTCCAATAAATCTAAAAAATCTGATGTGTTGCAGCAAATGGCAAAATCAATTGAAACTGCCAAAGTTGCAAGAACATCGGATTTTCAGCAAGAAGCAGAACGTTTAGATATTGCCAAGAAATCTATCAGTAGCTATGTAAACATATTGCATCAAAAGCAATCATTTGGTTGGAGTTTATACGACAGCATTACCGCTCTAGAAAATTATAGGGATCAAGATTTTCAGAAAAATCTTATTTCAGAAATCATTCTAAAACAATTAAGCCCATCACTTTGGCAAAAATGGACAGATTGGCTTCCACAATTTCAATCTATAACTAAACTACTAATACATCCATCAGAAAATTCATTGACTGCTTTTAATTTGCCGCAATATTCACCAGTG
The DNA here is from genome assembly GCA_965283715.1 of Sediminibacterium sp. Classification (GTDB taxonomy): domain Bacteria; phylum Bacteroidota; class Bacteroidia; order Chitinophagales; family Chitinophagaceae; genus Sediminibacterium. Next base: position 59,869 of record CBDIPL010000005.1, read on the forward strand.
GTAAGTGATGAAATTTCTACACAAACAGAAAAGCTATTAAACCTTTTGCCCGATGTGCAAACCAAATCGCAATCGCTAGCAAATGGAATTCATTTTCCTTTTTCAATACAATCAAAAACGGAATGGGAACAATTTATTAAGGTAATTGATGCATTTAAAAATTTGCCTGATATTCCTTTGGAACTTTTATCCTATTTATCAGTCAAAGAAAATCATAATTTGTATGAAGAATGGAGTAAGGCATATAGGCTATACCTGACAGTTTTAAACAGTATAATTAAAGATTACAATCGCAATATATTATCCACAAATATTTCAGCAACAGAAATTGAATGGAAACAAGCCCAGCAAAGTTGGTTCTTGCCCAAATGGATAAAGTCTAGAAAAATCAAAAAGAATTTAGCCGTTTTTAGAAATGTACCTTTCAATGATGAAAAGGAATTGGAGCAACTATTTTCCTTAAATAGTCAGTTACAAGAAGTAAAAAATCTTCTCCAACAAAGCCGTTTTGTTGCTGTGCAACAATCATTGAAAAATTTGTTCAAAGACGAACAAACGGATTTGTCAGATATAGATAATAAAGCGTCGTTGGTCCAGCAACTAAGCAATCTAATAAATAATTGGGAACGAAATGGGCTTGCCAAATGGGTTAAGATTGGGCAAGAAAAAAACATGCAATATTCTGATGAATTCAAGCAAAATAATCTTTTGAATTTTTCAGAGTTTACACAACTCACAACAACTTTCAACAAGGAAAAGAAAAATTATGAAATACTAACAGGGATTAATTTCCTTCAAAGAGAAAACTGGATAAATGAAACCATAAAACAACTACAAAATATAAAGACACACCTACCGCAATTAAGAAATTGGATGAACTATGTTCAACTTCGAAATCAAGGCAAAAGTTTGAATTTACAATGGTTGGTGAATGCTTATGAAAACAAATCTTGTAATCCGGAAAATACATCTGAATATTTTAACTTCACTGTTCATACTTCCATTGCCCAACTGATTATTTCGCAACACGAATCTTTAAGTTTATTTAATGTGGGTTTGTATGAAAGTAAAATTGAACAGTATAAAAAAATCGCAAAGGATTTTCAAAATCTCACTATTCAGGAATTGCGTGTAAAGTTGGCTTCACAATTACCAAATTCTGCTGCCGATACAATGCAAAGTTCTGAAATTGGAATTTTACAACGGGCAATTAAAAATAAAGGCCGAGGAATGAGCATAAGAAAACTTTTTGACCAAATTCCAACATTACTTCCCAGAATTGCACCATGTATGCTAATGAGTCCAATTTCTGTAGCACAGTATTTTGATGTAAACAACAAACATTTTGATATTTTAATTTTTGATGAGGCTTCACAGTTACCAACTTGCGAAGCAGTAAGTGCATTGGCTAGAGCTAAACAATCCATAATTGTTGGTGACCCGAAACAAATGCCACCTACATCATTTTTCAGCACGGTAAAATTGGATGAAGAAAATATGGAAGTGGAAGATTTGGAAAGCATTTTAGATGATTGTTTGTCTTTGTCAGTGCCTTCAAAATATTTATTGAGACATTACAGAAGTAAACACGAAAGTCTAATCGCTTTTAGTAATGTAAACTATTACGAAAACAAATTGCTAACTTTCCCTTCCTCTGATGATTTGAATCGTAAGGTAAAGCATCACCAGGTAAAAGGATTTTACGATAAAGGAAAAACACGTACTAATAATTTTGAAGCGGATGAGATTGTTCAATTCATTAAAAAACATTACAACGATTCACAAAAAAGGAAGTACAGTGTAGGTATTGTTACCTTCAGTCAAACACAACAAAATCTCATTGAAGACAAACTCCAAAAAATATTTATGACTGACCCTAAATTGGAAGAATTTGCTAATGAAAGTAATGAGCCCTTGTTTATTAAAAATTTAGAAAATGTTCAAGGTGATGAACGTGATATTATTCTATTTTCAGTATGCTATGCTCCTGATGAAGAAGGCAAAATGAGTATGAATTTTGGTCCATTAAATCGTGATGGCGGATGGCGAAGACTAAATGTTGCAGTAACTCGTGCCCGTTATGAAATGCATATTTTCGCTACACTGAAAACGGACCAAATAGACTTGAGTCGCACCTCAGCAGTGGGAGTTGCAGGTCTAAAAGCATTTTTACAGTTCGCAGAAAAGGGGCATTTGAGCCTACGTCATGAAGATGTACAAGAAAGTCTTCATAAGCAAAACCTATCAGCATCTATTGGCAAAAAATTACAAGAAAAAGGATTAGAGGTGAAGTGTAACATTGGTACTTCTGGCTTTAAGGTAGACATTGGTATTATTCATCCCGACAAACCACAACAATATATTTTAGGAATTGTTGTTGATGGTTTCTACTACTATAATGCGCACACAACTAATGATAGAGAAATGGTTATGCCATCTGTGCTGAAAGCCTTAGGCTGGAACATTCATCGTATTTGGACAATTGACTGGCATGAAAACTCAAATAAAATTATTGATACAATAATTGAAAAAGTAAGACACCTTCAAACTGTGCCTGAAGTTAAAATAGAAAGTATTACTGAACCAATTGTTGAAACTGCATTTGAGCTAATTAATACAATCCCCGAAGAAGTTTTAGCTTTCAATTTTGTAACTAAACAAAAACCTTATACAGCACATCCGCTTACGCCAATTTCTTACGCCAATAGTGAAATGTTATATGAATTTAAAAACCGTAATCTGATTAAGCAACAAATCCAGTCTTTGGTGGAAATTGAGGCTCCTATAAGCAAAAATTTATTGTATAAAAAAGTATTACAAGCCTGGAACACTAGTCGTGCCGGTGCAAGATTAGATAAACATTTGGAAGAAATAATTAAGGAGATGAATCTTTTGCAAACCACACACCATCAGCCATTTTATTGGAGCAATAATATAAACTTAGACTTTTACCGTAGCAACGACATAGAAAAACGAAATTTGGAGGATATTGCTCCCGAAGAAATTTTTGTTGCCTTAGAGGAAGTTGTGGCAAATAATTTGAGCATTGAAGAAGATGAACTACTTCGCTACTTGTCTAGAACCTTTGGTTTTGCTAAAGTTGGAAAACAGATTGACAACTTATTGCGTTATGTAATTGATGGAGCAGTTCAAAACGCTAAATTGAAAAGAGAAAATGACAGAATAAAAGTGATGATTTAATGACCAATAAAATTTATAATACCTGAGAAATGACTTATTACAATTGTATGAGAAATTAAAAAATAAAAAATGAGAAGCAAGCCTGGGGGTTCTTCATTTAATTTTGTGAAAACAAAACCTTTAGGGGATAAATTAGTATGGTTTCTTACGAAATTATTACCGTACATTACGAGAACACAATTGTGTCACTCCTAAACCAAATAGTTCAATTAATCTTTCGTATTAATCCTAGATAAAACCCAGTGCGGCAAGCAAAAGCTTCGTAATTCGGTAAAGGTGGAGGCGGGCGTTCGGGCAACGATAGAGCCAAATACCCCACAGGGATGCGTAGGCACGGAGCAGACCGAGGAGTATGGGCGATAGCGTGGCCCTTGAGCCCTTGCAGCATGCTTTGTTTTATCGGGAAAGCGGTTTTTGGGGCGAAAGGGAGCCCGCGAGAAAATGAGGAAAGAGGAAAGAGGAAAGAGGAAAGAGGAAAGAGAAAGAGAAAAGAGGAAAGAGAAAAGAGAAGTTAGAAAATAGGGAATCTGGAAATCTGTGAATTTGCTAATCTGGCAACCTAGAACCCTGACAACCTGAAAATCAATGAATTATCAGCGTCCCATATCTCACTACTCATATCTCACTACTCATATCTCACTACTCATATCTCACTACTCATATCTCACTACTCATATCTCACTACTCATATCTCACTACTCATATCTCACATCTCAAATCTCATATCTCACATCTCACTACTCACATCTAACATCTAACATCTAACATCTCCCCAACCACTCCTTCGCTACCCTCCTCGTTTCTTCGTCGGTGTGGATGAGGTCGTCGAGGGTAGGATGGGCAATAAAACTGGCCTTTTCCATGCAATACGCGATGAGTTCGGGGATGCCTAAAAAGGAAATGCCATCCTGCAAGAAAGCAGCTACAGCAATTTCGTTGGCAGCATTCACCACACAGGACATATTACCGCCTTTTTCGAGGGCTGTAAAGGCAAGGGCCAAACATTGGAAGGTTTCGAGATCGGGCTTTTCGAAGCTGAGATTAGGGTATTGCAGAAAATCGAACCGGGGAAAATCGTTTTTCAACCGCATAGGATACGCCAAGGCATATTGAATAGGCAATTTCATATCGGGCAGTCCCAATTGTGCCTTGATGGAACCATCCTGGAATTGCACCAAACTATGTACGATACTCTGGGGATGCACCACTACCTCAATTTGATTGGCATGAATACCAAAAAGCCATTTTGCCTCGATAACCTCCAATCCCTTGTTCATGAGGGTGGCCGAATCGATGGTAATTTTGGCCCCCATGGTCCAGTTGGGATGCTTTAAAGCTTGCTCCTTTTTAATAGCCAACAACTCCTCCTTTTGCTTTCCTCTAAATGGTCCGCCCGAAGCCGTTAAAATAATTTTCTCGATAGGATTGTGAAACTCGCCCGCCAGGCATTGGAAAATAGCGGAATGCTCGGAATCGACCGGATAAATATTTACACCCTTGGTTTGGGCCAACTTGGTAATGAGTTCACCGGCTACCACCAGGGTTTCTTTATTGGCCAAGGCAATGGTTTTGCCCGATTCGATGGCAGCAATGGTAGGTTTAAGTCCGGCATAACCCACCATAGCGGTAAGTACGGTATCAATTTCGTCGCTGGCTACCACCTGTTCGATGGATTCGATACCCGAAAACACTTTAATTCCTTCGTCCCACAATTGGTCTTTCACCCATTGGTATTTGGATTTATCGGCAATAACAACGGTATTGGGTTTATAGTGCAAGGATTGCTGCACCAACAATTCGGCATTTCCGCCGGCCGTGAGTATTTCGACCTGAAATTGTTCAGGATTGGCTGAAACAACTTCCAGTGCTTGGGTACCAATGGACCCGGTTGACCCTAAAATGGCAATTTTTCTTTTCTCCACAATTAAATTCTGGTGCAAAGAAAAGGAGGAAACGGCTACCTTTGCCGATAATGGAAAAAACAACTAAAAAGTATGGTCTGGCTTTACTGTTTCTAACAGCCTGTTGGTTTGGGATGATTATCGCCGTAGCCATGGAGGCCAGTTTAAGACCGAGAACGCCGGAATTGTTGCCGGAGCATAAAGGTTTGATGTTTGTCATAACCCGGACCATTTTTGAATTTTTCCAAAAGGCCGAGCTGCTTTTTTGTGTGGCCTTGTTATTTTTGAGTTCCAGGATAGGGAAAGAATGGTGGAAAATGGCCTTACCGTTTTTTGTTTTCTTCCTTTGTGTAGTGGAATCTTTCTTTTTTATGCCCCAGCTGGCTTTTCGGTCGGTTATGTTTTTCAAGGGCGAAACCTTACCCCCCTCGAACGTACATTTTTACAATTTGGCCGCTGAAGGCTTGAAATTGGTCCTATTAATTTTAATTTTTGTACAAACGGGTAAGTTTTTTTTGAAAGACGAATCATCCAAAGCTTAAACAACCTATTTTTGACAAACCAAATCCTAGAAATAAAAAATGCAAATCCAATTAATCAGAAATTATTGTTAACTTTGTCCATTATTTCACATACGAAATGAATTTTACGACCGACAAGAAAGAGAAATATGCTCTAATATCCTTGAAAGCTGAAAAGCTGGATAGCCATGTTTCACCTTCCCTAAAAGCCGAATTGGTAGTTATCAATGCCGAAGGGTATAAAAACATCATTTTGGATATGAGCGACACGCGTTATTGCGATTCAAGCGGACTGAGCGCCATTTTAGTAGCCAACCGTCTGTGTAAAAATGCGAATGGTTCCTTTGTACTATCTGGGTTGCAACGTTCAGTAGCCAAATTAATTTCCATTTCACAATTGGATACCATTTTAAATATTGTACCAACCATCGACGAAGCGCATGACCTATTGGCCATGGAAGAAGTGGAGCGTGGATTGGACAATGCCTAACCCTGTAATTTTAACATCACCTAATAACAAACAATCAAACAAAACAAAACAAAAATGAAAAAAGGTTTACTTTCAATTCTTGCTGTTTCATCTGCACTTTTAGCCAGTGCACAATGTACTCCAGATGCAAATTTATTTAATGGAGTAGCTGGTGGAAAATTGTTGCCAGATACAACAACTTTCAACAATGATGCTCAATATGCAGCAACTGTTGGTGTTGATTACACTGCTGTATTCAACTTGAAAACAATTACTGATACAAGTGCTTCTGGACTTGCAGTAAAAATCAAATCGATTAAATACATCGGAATGGATGGCGCACCTGCTGGAGCAGTTGTTACTACTGACCAAGCTGATGCTACTTGGGAAAACACTGGTACTTTCCCTGACCTTTCACCAGTTGTAGGTTGTGCAAGTGTATTCGTACCTGGTTCAAGCTTAACTACTACTGCTGTTTATGACCTTACTTTGAAAGTGGATTTGCTTTTGAATATCGCTGGTCAAGATTCTTGGTATTCAGCTCTACCTGCTCCAATCGGAACTGGTGACTATATCAAATATTCTGGTTACAAACTAAGCGTTGGTCCTGCTGGTATCGAAGTGCTTAACACTTCTGATGTTAACTTGGCTGTTTACCCAAATCCTTTCTCTACTTCAGCTGAAGTTAAATTTTCTTTGAAAAATGCTGGTAAAGCAACAATGAATGTAACTGACATCACTGGTAAAATTGTTAGAACACTTACTATGGATGCTAAAGCAGGTATCAACAGTTTGACTTTCAACAAAGAAAACCTACAAGCTGGTATCTATTTCATCAACCTTACTTCTGGTGAAAAAACGATCACTGAAAAAGTATCTATCCAATAATAGTTGAAATATTAACAAAAAAGCCTCGATTATTCGGGGCTTTTTTGTTTTTACCCTATGCTATAAAATTATTTTTCAATACTTTTGTTCCATAAAACCTACTAATCATTCTTAAATGAAAAAACTTTTACTCTCCATTTTTACTTTATCGCTTGCTTTTCAAGGGTTTTCACAATGTATCCCTGATGGCAATACCAACGGTGGTTTGGCCTACCCTATTCCTGCCAATGCTGCTGGCGGGTCACCAATGGACACCATTTCAGGTGCCACAACTTCAGCTTTTCCTGACGTTGTGCAATTTAGACTTCCTTCTGATACTGTATTAAGCGGTCTTACAGCTACCATCGACAGTATTTGGATTGAAAGTATTACCAACTTCCCGGCTGGAACCCAATACACCTGTAACACACCAAACTGCAAATGGGCAGGCGGAACCAATGGTTGCGTTACCTTTTTAAATACTACTGCAGGATCAGGTATTATTGAAGTTCAAATCAACCTCAAAGTAAAAGGTACTGCTTTCGGAAACACCCTTACCATTCCACAAAGCTTGTATTACAAATTTGATGCAGCCACGGTTGGTATTGATGAAGTGTTGAATCCAAATGGATTTACCATGATTCAAAATATGCCCAATCCTTTTTCTGAAAAAACTACCATTAAATTCAGCACTCCCACTAGCGTAAATGCACAATTTGAAGTACATAATCTCTTGGGCCAAACTGTTTATACCGAGTCTATTAAAGCCAACCCAGGTATCAACACAATTGAATTCAATGGCAGCAATCTGCCCAATGGCACCTATTTGTTTTCCATCAACAATGGTAAAGCTACCATTACCGGGAAAATGAATCTTTCAAAATAGTAACTCCTAAAATCATAACCTATAATCCACTTTTACTTAAATTAAATGAAAAAAATCTTTTCAACCACAGCTTTAATCGCTGCTAGCCTAATCACCTTTGGGCAATCAGTAGATATCTATTCACCAGCTTCTCTTCCAGGAGCCGCAGTAGGTACAAATTACAACCAAGTAATCACGTTTACCGTTCCTTCAACAGCTACAATCGGTACCGCTGGATTTGGTTTACCAGCAGGACTACCTATTCCAATTCCAACTAGCTTGCCAGCAAACATTACCTCTACAACTTTGACTGTTGCTGGACTTCCTGATGGAATTACTGGAACTTTTGACCAAGCCTCAGGAATGTATGATGCTGGTGCATCTGGTACCCTTACCTTAAGCGGAACTCCTACAGCAGGAGGATCTGCCACAGTTCAAATTACTTCTTCTACCAGTGGTTCTGCATCCTTTTCTGCACCAATTATCGGTGATATCGATTTTACTTTCCCTGGAACTATTAATGCTGGTGTAGCCAATGTTCCTGTACCAGCAGCTCCACAAGTATTCGACAAATCTTATACCTTGGATGTTAGCACTGGTATCGAAGACTTAAACCTAAATAGTTTCTCGGCTATCCAAAACATGCCAAATCCATTTGCAGGTAAAACAACGATCGCTTTCAGCACACCTAGCGTTGAAAAAGTTGCCTTGAAAGTTTTTGATATGCTTGGTAAAGAAGTTTTCGCTACCAACATCCAATCAAAAGTTGGTGTAAATGAAATTGAATTCGATGGCAGCAATTTGAAAGAAGGTATCTACTTCTACAGCTTGACCAACGGAAGCAAAAACTTCACTCAAAAAATGCAAGTAAAACGCTAATTGCATGAGAATTCTCATCCTGGGAAGTGGAAGTGCAACACCTACCGTAACCAGGAATCCTACCGCCCAGATACTTGAAGTTTCTGGGCGGTTCTTTTTGATAGATTGTGGAGAAACTACCCAGTTATCCCTGCTTCGAAAAAAGATTCCACTTCTTAAAATCAACCATATCTTTATTAGCCATCTCCATGGCGATCATTGGCTGGGTTTGCCCGGTTTGATTTCGAGTATGCATCTTGGCGGACGAACAGCCCCCTTAAAACTCTTTTGTCCAACAGGAATGGAGGTGCTTCTTCAAACCATTTTCCACTATTCCGACACCCAATTGCAATTTGAAATTGAATACCATTTTCACCACCCAACCGAAAAGAACCTAATCTGGGAAGATGAAGGAATGGAAGTTTTCAGTTTCCCCTTATCACATAAAATCCCTTGCAATGGTTTCCTATTTCAGGAAAAACCCAAACTTCGTAACCTCCGCAGGGAAGCCATCGAAGTATATAAAATTCCGGTGGAATCCATGATGGATGTAAAAGCTGGCAAGGATTGGCAACAACCCGATGGTAGAATTATTTCCAATGCCTTGCTAACCAAAGCGCCCAAACCTTCATCCAGCTATGCTTTTTGTTCGGATACAGCCTTTAACCCTGACTTACCATCGTATTTCCCACAGGTTACGGTCCTGTACCATGAGGCAACCTTTACGGAGGAGTTGTCGGATAGAGCCGTAAAAACCCAGCATTCCACCGCAAACCAAGCAGGTAAAATTGCCCACATGGCTGAAGCTAAAAACCTTTTGATCGGCCATTTCTCGTCGAGATACAAGGAGTTGAATCCATTTTTGGTGGAAGCAAAAAGGCATTTTGAAAACACCACCTTAGTTTTCGACGGTTTTACTTTTGATTTTTAAAATAGATTGAAATTTGTAACTTTGCACTACTATGGCACAGATTAAACTCATTATCGCAGACAGCAGTTTTCTTATTCGTGAAGGACTGAAATCATTACTTTCATCAAACAAGAATATTCAGATTATTTCTGAAGCAGGAGCTAGTGAAGATTTAAAAAAGTCGAAGGAACTAAAGCAAGCAGATGTTTTAATCATTGATTTTACGGAATCTGAATTTAAACCTGAGGATATTTCGAATGCCCTAATCATGAATCCCGATATCAAAGTATTGGCTATTTCAAACCAAATCTCCAAACCCTTTATTCTACGGGGTATCGAGTCTGGAATTTGCAGCTATGTTTTGAAAGACTGTGATAAAGATGAAATCCTTGATGCGGTAAGTAATACCTTCGAAGGGAAAAGCTTCTTTTGTGGCAAAATCCTAGATGCTATTCTGGTTGAGCATTCGGCGGATGTTAACTTAAATCAGGTGGCAAGTTGCTGTGAACCGGTGGACATTAGTAAAAGAGAAATGGAAATCATTCGCCTCATCGCAGAAGGAATGACCAATAAAGAAATTGCCGACAAACTTTTCTTATCCAAACATACTGTTAATACCCACCGAAAAAATATCATGCAGAAACTAGGCTTGGGCAACACTGCGGATATAGTGATGTATGCTTTAAAAGAGAAAATTATTTCTCCTGGAGTGGAACTTTAATCCAACCCGGCTGCCTCTCTTTTCTTCTTAGGAATACCCTTTAAAACCAATTGATACGAATTTTTTATCAATCGTTTTAATTCCGAATGGGAAAGGGAAGTGTCTGTCTCTATTAAAATCCAATTGTACCGGGCCAAATATGGTGCTGGTTTAACGCCACTGTGGTTTAATAAATCGGGCAATTCTTCTACCTCTACCTTAATTGAAAAACGAAATGGGGTTGCTAAGGAAGCAATGCAATACATTTTCCCTAGAATAGAAAAGCACAAATCGTTGTCCCACTTGATATCTTCAGTGGTTTGGGGCAAAGACAAACCCAACTCCCGTAATTGTGTTATGTCCATTCTTATACCAATTTTAATTTATAAATAGTCCAAAGGCTTTTTGTAAATTTAGATTGGTAAATGCCGAGGATACAGTATGTTAGTCCAATTTTTTCAAGAAAATGGGAGCCTAAAATTGGACTATACATTATGCCCATTCGGTATTATTTGGTAATCGTTACAACCGAAGAAGTAACGGTATTGCTTGAGTTTCCAGCTCTGTCTTTAATGTAAATGGAATAAGTTGCAGTTTCTTGGTCGGCATTTTCATCCAGCAAACCCACACTGTTCAACTTAATATTGACATACCCTTGTATGGAAATGGAGGAGGCTAAAGGAGCAAGTTCTTGTAACCTGTATTTGTAGGTCACATTGTTTCGGCTATCGGTAAGGAAAACATTCTTAACGGTATCATTATTTTCTCCCAAATCCCCATCTCCATCTTTATAAGAAATTCGAAAATTCAACGAATCTTGAAACTGAGTAACCGTAGCCGGTGTAACAGATATGAATTCGATTTCAGGAATATTGCTTATTTCTTCTTTTTTTGAACAAGAAACAAAAAGGGTAATTCCACCAAAGTAAAGGAAAAAGGGTAAAACGCGTGATAATTTCATAGCAATCAAAAGGAGGATTAAGGTTGAATGTAAAAGGAGAAAAAGGTTTTGTAAGGCAATGGTAATGAACTGTAAGGATATTCAGTATTTCCTACATGGTCGCCATCATTGGTATAGAATCTAAAATAAACAACTTGACCACTGGAAAACGAACCTGTATTTACATTGGCCATAAAATATTTATTTCCATTTCCAGGATAAGTAAATACAAAAGCCTGAATCTCTTGGTAGCCCGGAGCTGAACTTGAAAAATTATCCGGATCATAACTCAATTTAAGTTTGTTGTAGCTGAGTTGGTCAACAGCTGTGCTATCATCTTCCACTACGATTACAAAATTCATAGCATAATTGGCAGGAACAATGAATGGATTGTAAAAAACACTATCAATTCGTCGCTCTGTTCCCGAAAGCAAATTATATTGGGCATCTACAGCATAGTAATAAAGAATATTGGGCTCTGAATTTGGATATTGCGGAATATTTCCAAACATATCCTTGGCCCCCGCTTCAATCCAATTTCCAATCCTATCTATTTTTTCACTAGCCATCGGAGTTCCAATGTTGTCCTGAGGCATTCGGTCATTTTGGTTTACAAAGCAACAATTCGTAATTCTTTCATATAAAACAGACTTCAATTTATCAAAAGGTAGTACCCTAAAAGTGAAGGAACTATCCGCATTATTCTTGGTAACCTTGGCATAAACCAGGGTGGAATAAGAACTTTCCAAGCTTCGAAAATCGGGTTCAAATACACCATCGTGGCAGCCTGGTTGAGCGCAAGTAGGTGCTAAAATATCACGGTGGATGGCAACGAAGGAATTCGGATCCAGGGTGTCGGTTTGAATAGGTGGTGTAACATATTTTACCTGATCGTAAGGGTTTTCAGGTTTAGGATTAACTTCCTTCCAACAGCTGACCAAGAAAATGGCCAAACAACTGAAGGCAAAGGAAAGTAAAGCAAATTTCTTCATCATGTTCAATTATTTATGCAAAAGCCTGTACCAAGGGCATTCCTTCCAGCATTCCGCCTGGGATATCTGAATAAAAACCCAAAATCTTGGCAATGGATGGGATGACATCCACCGTTTGTCCTTCTACCGTCGAAATCACTTGATTCTGAACCACTTTTCCGGATGGACCGACAACCAAACAGAAAATCTCACGACTCATAGCGTCATTGTTGTGGTCAAGTGCATAGCGGCCATACGCATCTAAAACCGTATTAGGCTCTTGGTTTCTTCCATGCTCGGGAACAACTATCATGATGGTATTGTTGCTCATGCCGGGTGTAGATTGTATAGTTTGCCACAAATGGGCAACGGAATAATCAGCCTTGCGCATATTGTCGCAATAGCTGGTAAAATTGGTATGTCCTACATCTACATCTTGCATATTCACCACCAACAGTTCCGGTTTAAACCTTTCGATTACCTTTTCAGCAGCAAACACATTAAACATGTCGCCACTCATTCCTGAAGGCGAATTCCAAGGATTGTCGTATTGTCCAGCCAAGGCATCGGTATAAGAATCCTTAATAAACTGATCCAATAACTGGGCATCCTCAAATGAATTGGTTACCCCAGCATCTCCGGGTGTAAAACTCTTGGCGAAATTATTATCACAGAAAGTTCGAATCTTGTTAATCTTCTCTATTTCATTGGCTGAAAAATTCTTGGGATTGCCCAATACTTCATAACCCGACTCGCTGATAATCGACCTAGGTTGAATATAATTGGCTCCAAAAGCAGCTCCATAACCGGGATAGTTGCTAAAATTCAAAGCAGGATAAGGTCCTAGGGAATTGGAAATCCACCAAGCATTTAAAGCCGACATGGAAGGACTGTTATGCTTGCGGTAATATTCAAAAATGGTTGGATAGGCTGGTCTTTGTTTTAAGTTAACATCCACCAAATTATACCTACCGGTCAAAACCGAGGAATGTGCATTGAAATGTCCGGTCGCCCCTGCCGCATAGCGAAACTCCTTAAACAAGGTTCCTTGTGTTTGAAGTTTGGTGGAAAAGGGTGCCGGAATTCCAGACATACCCGGAGCAATTTGAGGATTTATACTTTCACTGCCTAACAGGATATTTGGCATCAAATTGCCCTCAATTTTTTGAATACTTTCAAGGTTACGTACCCCACCTGCAAATAAGCACAACACTACATGGTCAGCAATTCGACTGCCTGTAGCCGCAAACAAACGACCCGAGGGTAAAATATATGGAACAGCAAATGCTCCCGCTGTGGCTATACCTGCTTTCTTTAAAAAACTCCTTCTTTTCATGGCTAATTCTTAATAGTAACGGTATTCATTTGAAGTCATCATGGCGTAATACACCAATTCCGGAGTAATACTTGGGTCGTTGGTCAAGAGATTCTTCAAATAGTAAGCCTCGTATTCATTGGGCTTTCTGGCAAAAAACTTGATATAAGCCTCTTCGATAAATTTATCCAGATCGGCCGTCATTTCACCTTGGCTTGGAAGGGCATTGCCAGGTTGGTTGAGAAAATTCCGTATAACCAATTGCTCGATAAATTTCTGATCCCCAAAGGCGGTGTAGGCTGTTTGCAATTTCACCAATTTGTCATGTGGAATCGTAGTGCCGAAAATATCGGAATAGGCGATTGAAATAAATTCATTGGTCGATTTTACATTCGGTTTATTGGCATCGGATTGGTTCAAGTCAACATCCGTTACCCCATACACATAGTCCGTTTCCTTTTTGCAGGATTGTCCAAACAGCCCAAACAAAATTAAGCTTGAAAACAGAATTGGCTTATAAAAAAATGGCTTCTTCATGATAAACTAGTTTAATCCAACATATTCGTCCATACTCAAAATTTTCTTTTGTAAGGCTTTGTAATCACCGGTGTTGCGGTACTGAAGGGCCAATTCAACGGTCTCTTCCGAACTGGGCTCCCTAAATAGGTAACGCTGGTATAATTCCCTTACCTGGCCATGGAAATAGTTATCTCCGGTCCTAAAGAAAATAGTCAGAAAATCATTCTTGGTTCCACCCTCTTCAAAAAACAGCGTCCCACTAAAACCATCTACCATGCGTGAACCATTGTACAACTCTAAATCAGAAGGTGCCCTAAACAAAAAATGCTCAAAACAACTGGTCACAAAATTGAAAGTTCCCATATTGAGCTGATCATAGAAATAATTATCCACGCAATACTTATGCATTTTTGCTACAACGAATGGTTGATTGGTAGCCAACAGACTTGGAATTCGCTGCACAGAATCCAAGCGATTTACCTCAGCTTGCAATTGTCCAACATAGGCAGCATTTTCTGGAAGTGTCATCAAATATTCAAACAAGGTTTTGTTAAAGGTAACTTCCGCAGTATCCAAATCATTCAATAATTCCTGCCTGGCTAAATCATATACATGGGGATAATACTCGGGTTTAGCCATTACAATATCCAAAAACACCAAACGACTCGCCTCGTTCAAGTTTCCTTGTTTTACTAATGCAAACCCTTCTGAAAACTCACTTTCGGTCGGCTTCCTACCCAAAATACTAATGTAAGCCTTATTGATGTAGGTCTGCATCAAAACTTCCGAAATGGTACTATCTGGTGGGGGAACATTGTTGGGAATCAGTTCCTCTTCATACTTTTTACAGGAATGCAATCCCAAAAACAGGATTGCTACCAAAAAAAGCCATGCGATTCTGGTTTTCAAAAACATGATACGAAAATAGGAAAAATCAACTAATTCATTTCAAATAATATGAATTATGACATTTTAAGCATCGTTCTTCCAAAAAATGAAACATAGCTTCCAAAAACAAGTACAGAGGCAGCCCACAACAATCCCGTGAAATCCAAAGGAGGACTACTACTTGTTTTATTCGCATTTGTTTGCCTTTCCATTTGGCCTGTTCCAAAGGCAGATGGACAACTTTCTATCCCAAACATCCTGGATAGCGAACTGGAATTAAGCAGCAAAGCATCCTTTTGGGAAGATCCATCCAATCAAAGTTCTATAACGGATGCCATTGCCCATTTCCAATCCGGAGCATTCAAAAAAATGGATTGTCCGGATAAAAACTTGGGGTTCTCTAATTCCTCCTATTGGTTGCGTATTCCATTAGCATTCAAGGGCAGCCAAGCGACCAAATTCATCCTCGAAGCCGGTCGTCCTACTACCAACCAATTAACACTGTGGCAGCAAAACCCATCCGGCCATTGGTCCTTTACCACCGTTGGCGACGCCCTTCCGCAAAACCCGAATTCGCATTATTTCAAACCCAATTTGTTTGAAATTACACTTTACCCAAACCATGACAATACCTTGTACCTCCGCTTCGAATCGGAAGGCGATATTGCCATGCTCAGTGCTTCTTTGTTTACCCCCGAAGAATTTCATCAACACGACCAATACGAGCAGGTTTTCTTAGGAATCTTCTTCGGTATCATGATTTTCGCCATCCTTTCCAACCTCTTCCTCTATTCAGCCTTACGCGAAAGATCCTACCTTTGGTATGTACTGTATGTGCTTTCCATTGTCTTGCTGCAGGTTTCCTTGGAAGGATATGCCTCCACTGTATTCTTTAGATTCAGTACCTTTTTTGCCGATAGAAGTATCATTTTCCTTACCTCGGCTACCATTTTCTTTGTCCTTTTATACACCAAAAAATTCCTCAACCTCTGCACCCTAGTCAACCGCTGGCCATCCCGATTGATTGATTTAACAATGGGTATTTCTGTAATTGCGGCTGTCTTCTCGCTTTACAATGGTTTCTTCTATAAAATAAGTCTCATTTTGGTTAACTTATCGGGCATGCTTTCCATTATTGGTATCGTGTATTGCCTGTATGCGGGTAAAAAGGAAAACCGGCCCAGCAATCCTTATTTTTATGCAGCCTTTGCCTCCTTGTTCGTGGGAACCATCGTATTTGTCTTGGCCAATTCAAATATCCTCCCGCTTACCTTCATTAATTACAACAGTCTCAAATTTGGGAATACCTTGGAAGTGATTCTGCTTTCACTTTCTATGGCCGAACAGTTCTCCATGGTGCAAAAGGAAAAGGAAAAAGCCCAAAAAGAAGCCTTTGAAAAATTACAGGAAATTAACCTCATGACCGATCAAATCAATGTACGATTGGAAATTGAAGTGGCACAACGCACCCGACAACTCAACAAACAAAACCTCGATCTCGAACAAAAAAACAAAGACATTACCGATTCCATCCAGTATGCTGCCACCTTGCAACAAAGTGTTATGCCCGAATTAAACTCCATTAAATCGGTTTTGCCTGATGCCTTTGTACTGAACCTACCTAAAGATATTGTCAGTGGCGACTTTTATTGGTTTGGCACCCACTCCGAGCGTATCTACTTTGCAGTAGCAGATTGCACCGGTCATGGCGTTCCGGGCGCCTTTATGTCCATTTTGGGTGTGGATATTTTTGACCGATTAATCAAAGGAAAAACACCTCCTGCCATTGATTGGATGCTCGAACAATTGGACCACCATTTATCCCATGTGTTCAAAGAAAACGCCAACCTGGATATGCATGAACATGGCATGGATGTAGCCCTTTGTTGTTACAACCCAATGGCCAAAACCCTTGAATTTTGCGGAGCAGGTCGCCCACTTTACCTCCTCACCAAAGAAGGTGAACTCCAAAGATTTGCCGGCAACAAACGTTCCATTGGCAGCAAACGAATGCGCGACCAGGCCTTCGAAAAAGAAACCATTTACCTCGAAAAAGCCGCTTGGGTTTACTTACAATCCGACGGGTTTACGGATCAATTTGGCGGCCAGGATAACAAAAAAATACACCGTAAAACCTACGAATCCTTTATCCGTGAATTAGGCCATACTACAGGCGATCAGCAGTTCCAAGCCTTCCGAAATTTCCTATCAGCCTGGAAAAAAGACCAAGAACAAGTCGATGATATCCTCGTGATGGGCGTGAAGGTGGAATAGAAATTTTGTCAAGAGATTGGAAACTAGAACAATTGCTTCTACCTTCGCCCTCTGTTGTTGACACTCGATCAAATAAAAGCACCTATCGCAGCCGAAATGGATGAATTCGAAATCCGTTTTCGGGATAACATGCGCAGCTCTGTGCCCTTGTTAGATACCATTACCCACTACATCGTTAAAAGAAAAGGGAAACAAATGCGACCTATGTTCGTGTTTCTTTCGGCCAAACTTTGCGGCGGGTTCAACGATTGCTCTTACCGGGCCGCTACACATATCGAACTGCTCCACACAGCTACATTGGTGCACGACGATGTGGTAGATGATAGCAACCTCCGCCGTGGCTTTTTCAGCATCAATGCTTTATGGAAAAATAAAATTGCGGTCTTGGTCGGCGACTACCTCCTGTCGAAAGGTTTGTTGCTTAGTGTAGGAAACAACGATTACCATTTGCTTCAAATCACCAGCAATTCCGTGCGAGAAATGAGCGAAGGCGAATTGCTTCAAATCGAAAAAGCTCGTCGGTTAGACATTACCGAAGACGTTTATTTCGAAATAATCCGTAAAAAAACTGCCACCCTTATTGCCTCTTGTTGCGCTTGTGGTGCGGCTTCCGTAACCGAAGATACCGTTCTAATCGAGAAAATGAGACAATTCGGCGAGTTGGCAGGTATGGCTTTCCAAATCAAAGACGACCTGTTCGACTACGAGAATCACAACAAAACTGGTAAACCAACCGGTATTGATATCAAAGAAAAGAAAATGACCTTGCCTTTGATTTACGCCCTGAACATGAGCACTCCCAAGGAAAAAAGGGAAATCATCAACATTGTCAAAAACCACAACACCGATAATGTAAAGGTCAAACAAGTTATCGAAACCGTTATTGCCAAAGGCGGCATCACCTACTCTACCCAAAAGATGAATGCCCTAAAAAACCAAGCATTATCCCTTTTGGAAACCTTCCCTCCCGGACAAATCCGCGAATCCCTAGCCGGCTTGGTCGAATACACCATCGGCAGAGATATTTAACCTCTTTTCTATTTTCTCTCTTCTATTTTCTCACTTCAATTTTCTCTTTCCTATCATGCGGGTCCCATTCGCCAATACCGCTTCCTGCTGTAAATTCAACAGACTGCAAGGGCTCAGGGCCGGGCTATTCGCTGCAAATCCTCGCGCCTTTCACTTACGTTCAGGCCGCTGTGGGTTTTTCGCTTCTATCCCTACCCGAGGTGCGGATACTGGGCAGTAGTGCAAAGTTTACCATTTTCACGGAAATAACCAGTTGCAAAACCATGCCTATTGGAAGGACAGGTAGGGTTTGTGGCTAAAAATTGACTAAATCCAAATTTGGAAAAAACAAAAAAACCTTGAAATGCTATTAAACCCAGATTACGCATTAGAAATGCATAAACGATTAACCAGTTGTAAATCAATTTGTATGGCCAAATTGATAACAACTGCTATCCCGAAATTTCTTCGGGAGGGGTAAACCCAACTAAATCAAGTAGTTCGGATTAATAAATCCTCCTATTGATTAATTTGGGTTAAAAATAAACTTTCCAAGGCTTTTTACTGGCCTAATTTTGGCTTAATCTTTCAGCCTAAGAATTACCGGATTCTTATCCTTTTTGAAAAATGCAGTGGTTAGAAAGGTTGATTCGGCCACCCTTTCAAAATCGGTGACCTCCAAATACCGCTCTTGTTCCTTTACATCAAATAATTTCTCTTTCGAAATTACCCCTTCCTTATCAATTTTTGTGTAGCACAAGATGCCTTTTCCGGGAAAATAAACTTCTGGATTCTTATTACTTTCCAACCTTAAGTTTTCAGCCTTATCAAAATACACGAGGTAATAATCATCCCCTGCAACAAACGAATGAATTCCTAAGGTTGTGGTCGTATTTACCGCTCTTTGATCTTTCGGAATTTTCTTAATCCATTCTAAGGTTTTGTCTTTCGATATTTTAAAAATATACACATCTTCGTAGTAGTAATGATAGGAATAGGTGGTATATGATCCACCACGACTATCGGTACGGGTATGTGTAACCACGATTAATTTGTACTGTTCGGCCGTAATAAACAAATTACCATTTGCATCCATAATGGCTGTGCGAAGGTTTAAACTTGCAGCTTCTTCGTCCGAATCACCTTTTTTCTTGGAATCTTTCTCCATTCTTTTCTTTTGCTTGGCACTTTCAAATTCTTTAATCAAGGCAGTAGGAATTTCATACAAATTTGATTCTTCAAATTCCCCTGCTTCTTTATTAAAGGTCATCACCGAAAGCCCATCATACGAATCATATTTGGATGAAGAATAAAGGCTTACCAACAACAATTGATCATTTTTGGTTTCGAAAATTGAATTGGAGCTGTAGTAGAACTTCGGATTAAATTTCACTTTAACCTTATCCATCTCATAATCATTTGGGTCTACTTTGTAAAGTTCCATTCCAAAGTTCGACACGGCCTTTCCTTCTACATCGGTATCTTTTGAACCTCTTACACGTTTTCCTTCATTTGCATTTTTGCGGCTCATCAGCATATACAATTCGCCTGAAGATGTTAAGGTAAAATCTTGAGCTTTTATTTCCGACTCAGGATAAGGTAACCTTACATCCTTGCTCCACACTTTCTTTAGCTCTTTATTGAAAACGGTAAACGAATAGGTCTCAAAATTTTTGGAATCCCTAACACTTTCTTTAGGTTTTAGGTAATACAACAACATATAATCTTTATGAATGCTGTAAAGCGTATTAAAATTTGATCCACGGGAAGTTGATTCACACAATACCCGTTCCGCTGAAAGCTTGCCAGTGGCCAAATCAACTTCTCTAATTATTACAGATGTTTTATCTGCCTTTCTATCCCTTTTAATTTCTTTTACATAAAAACGATTATTCATTTTTATGCTACCCTCTACTATGGGTGGTTTCTTTTCTTTTATTTCGTAAACATCTTCCTTTTTAAACTTTAAATTTTTATCAAATCGTTGAATAGCAATACTCTTCTTTTGACGGTAACAAATATTGGCATAGCCATCTTCTGGAGAACCGGTAAAATCAAGTTGATAATGCTTTTTGGGCATTCTAAAACTTTCCCCCCAAAGCAATTCAATATCCGTGGATGAATGCGATTTTTTTGTTTGAGAAAAAACAAAATTAAAACTAGAAAAAAGGACAAAAAAAGTAAGAAATATGCGTGTTTTCATATTATTTAAGAGGGGACTAATGTAATACTATTTCAGCTTAAAATCCTCTTCAAAAAATCAAAATAAATGCAGAAAGAAAAAAATTCGAATTAGTTTTAAGAATGGACATTTAAACCACTACATTCTGTAATTCACTGCTGCCATCCGGGCAACGATAGAGGCAAGTAACCCACAGGAATGCGGAGGCACGGAGCAGACCGAGGATTACTGCCGAAAGCGTGACCTTTTCGCCTCAAAAATGCCAAGTTATTTCTACCCAAGCTTCGTGCGAAAAGGGGCCCGCCTAAACATAAAATAAACTTAACTTAAACTACTTTTATAAAACGCCTCGCTCAACAAGCATTTCCAAACTTTTTTGGGCAGCGATTTGCTCCGCCTTTTTCTTCGAAATATCCATGCCTCGACCGAGGGTTTCTCCATCATAAAACACCTCGATTACATAATGCTTTACTTTACGTTGCATAACTTCTTCCACCACATCGTAACGCAATTCCTTCTTCTGACGTTGGGCAAATTCAAGCAAACGGCTTTTGTAGTTATTATCTTGGGCCTGCATCAAATCCAAATCGATATGGTTGCGCACCACCCGATTCAAAATGAACCTTTGGGTAGGAGCATAACCTTGGTCGAGGTAAATGGCTCCGATTAAAGCTTCAAAACCATCGCCATACATAGATTTTTGACGAGAACCAACCAAATTGCTTTCGATAAGGTTATTGACACCCATTTTAACCGCCAACTTATTCAGGTTTTCGCGACTAACCATTCGGCTGCGCATTTCGGTAAGAAAGCCTTCGTCTTTGAACGGGAATTTTTTAAAAAGAAACTCGGCTACCACGGCCCCTAAAATGGCATCGCCTAGGTATTCGAGGCGTTCATTGCTGATTTTCATCCCGTCTTTCACCTCGGTAGCAACCGAACGATGGGTAAAAGCCAGTTTAAAAATGGAAATATTGTTCGGATAAAATCCGAGTAGATTATACAGGGCTAGAAAAAGTTTTTTGTCAGGAGAAAAATTGGCCTTTAGAAATCCGGGCAACAGCTTCATGCAACGATCAGGGTACGAATTTTCTAAAGATAACGGAGGCATTGTGACCACCAAATCCGAAGGTATTGGACAAGGCCGCATTGACGGTTCGTTGCTGGGCTTTGTTGAAAGTAAAATTCAATTGGGCATCCAAAGCAGGATCGTCGGTAAAATGGTTGATTGTTGGCGGAACGATATCATTTTTAATAGCCAAAATGGAAGCAATAGCTTCGATAGCGCCGGCTGCCCCCAAGAGGTGACCGGTCATACTTTTGGTACTACTGATATTCAATTTATAGGCATGATCACCGAAAACCTTTTGAATGGCTTTTGTTTCAGCTATGTCGCCAAGGGGAGTAGATGTACCATGCACATTTACATAGTCGATCTGCGTGGCGTCCATTTCGGCATCTTCTAGGGCGCTGCGCATCACATTCAAGGCACCTAATCCTTCCGGATGCGGCGCTGTAATATGGTGAGCATCGGCACTCATACCACCTCCGACCATTTCGGCATAAATTTTTGCTCCTCTGGCCAAGGCTGAATCCAAACTTTCTAGAATTACTACTCCTGAACCTTCACCAAGCACAAAACCATCCCGATCCAAATCAAAAGGGCGGGAGGCTGATTCAGGACTATCGTTGCGGGTAGAAAGAGCATGCATCGCATTGAAACCGCCCACACCGGCAGGATTTACTGCGGCTTCAGAACCACCCGAAATAATCATATCGGCCTTTCCCAAACGAATGTAGGTAAAGGCATCGATAAGCGCGTTGGTAGAAGAAGCGCAGGCAGAAACAGTGGTGAAGTTCGGTCCTCGAAAACCGTACTTAATAGAAATATGACCTGCTGAAATATCAGCAATCATTTTAGGAATAAAAAAGGGATTGAAACGTGGTGTTCCATCCCCTTTTGCAAATTCAACACATTCGTTATAAAACGTTTCCAAGCCACCGATGCCAGAGCCAAAAATAACACCCACACGATCGTGGTTTATTTTTTCCAAGTCAATTCCCGCATCCTTAACCGCTTCATCTGCCGCTACTAAGGCGTAATGAGTGCAAGGGTCGAGTTTTCTCGCTTCCTTTCGGTCGAAGAATTGGTTGGCATCGAAGTCTTTTACTTCGCAGGCAAACTGGGTTTTGAACTTGGAGGCATCAAAACGGGTAATAGGACCAGCCCCACTCTTACCGGCGAGAAGATTCTCCCAATAAGCGGATGCTGAGTTTCCAATTGGAGTTAAGGCTCCGATTCCTGTAACTACTACCCTTTTTAACCTCATCGGTTAGCTGTAAGGATTACTTAACGTTTTTCTCGATGTAATCAATAGCTTGACCAACTGTAGCGATGTTTTCAGCTTGGTCGTCTGGAATAGCGATATTGAATTCTTTTTCGAATTCCATAATTAATTCCACTGTATCAAGTGAATCCGCGCCTAAATCATTGGTAAAGCTCGCTTCAATGGTTACTTCTTTCTCATCAACACCTAGTTTATCAACGATGATGGCTTTAACGCGAGATGCAATATCTGACATTTTTTGAAAATTTTAAAGTTTCGGGCAGCAAAGAAAATAAAATTTATCCTTGGTTCACTATTTTGTTTTCCACAAACTTATCCTTTTGAGAAAAGTTAAGGTTTTAACCAATCACTTTGAGGCTTGGCAATAAGGCGGGCATTGTTATAGGCCATTTTCAAGGTGAGGCAAGTCCGGGCCGTGTAAGTTCGGTCGGTAACGCGGTGAGCAACCATAGCCAAAGTGGCCTCCGACGAACCCGAGGTTAGGTACAATGGCAATAAAAGCTGGATTTTCCCATCATAGAATTGGGGCACAGCCATCAGGTAATTCTTTTTTACTCTTTTTTTCACTTCATCCACTGCACCCATAATTTGCCAACGAATTTCAGATTCGCCTAAAGATTGAAGCGAGGCAGGGAACCTCGTCATGTTGTCGCGGATGATATTGTCAATATCTGGTACTAAATCACAATTTGGATTAAAAACCAAAAACTCCGGACGATCAAAGTAGTTGGCACAAATAGGCAGATTACCTGAAAAATACTTCAACAATACCGGATCGCTCTTTTTCAAGAAAGCTTTAAAACAATATGGGGTATTGAATTCGGGACGGGGATTTTTATACTCTTCGAAGAAAGCATAAATATCTTCCAAGTTTTCGGTTACTAGACCTGTATTGAAACAAGCCCACACATTATCAGCAGTAAAGGCAATTTTCTTTTCGTATTGCAATCGTCTAAAGGTAAATTCCAAGTAATTCTTCAGAATACTGTAAGATTTTACGTTAGAATCCGAAAAGTCCCATTCCTCTTTATCAGCCAAATTTTCAGCCAAATACGCAATTCCACTATCGAAATTCGGAAATACAGCAAAGCGGAATAATTGAGAAGTGTAAGAAGTTTTTTGAATGGGAGAAATTGTTTCCATATCCATATTTGATAAACAAGATTTAAAAAGGACCATCTTATAAACTGATGATACCTAGACTTTATTTTGTGTTAAGTTGTTGAAATTGATTTCAATAAATTGTAAAGGCAAAAGTAATTAATAAATAAAACCTCTAAACAACTTTGTAAGAATTTCAGCTTATCGAGAATGAATCCAAATTATCACCAAACAGCTGTTTATTAATTCTATAGGCATTTCAAAACCCTATGAACAAAATCCTTACTATTGCCACATGCGGAAATGGTTTCTGAACAAGTATCTCATCACCTTTGTTGCCTTTATGGTGTGGATGACCTTTTTTGATCGGAACAACTTTATTTACCAACGGGAAAATTTGGCCCAACTAAAGGCCATGGAGCAGGAAAAAGAATATTACCTGAATCAAATTAAGGAAAACGAGGAAGCCTTGCAAGAATTGCTAACAAATCAGGTGACCCTCGAAAAATTTGCCAGAGAAAAATACTTGATGAAAAAAGACAATGAAGAAATTTTTGTCATCATTAAAGAAGAAAAGCCCATCGAAAAAAGCTATTGGGAAAGACTTAAGGAAAAATTTCAGGCCTTACTTGGTTAAGTTTTCTAACCTTTCAATCTAAATTTTGCCTTTCTTTGTTTTGGAAATGAAATTTGTTAGGCAAACTCTCTTATTGGCCGTCCTCCTATTGTTTGGGGTTAACGCAAATGCACAGTCAGGCTGCAATCTTACCCAGATTCGTCAAGCCTTTACTGCTGCTGGTTGTGTGGAATTAACGGCCTGCCAAGATGCTTGTAGCCTTTACTTTATTTTACCCCAACAAATGTCGGGTAGCGCCGCCCAGTCTTTCGCCCAAAACCTGGGTGCCAACCTCACCTCTATTGAAAGTGCTGCAGAGAACTCCTGTATTTTGAACAATCTTAACACCTTGGGCTATTCCGGAATTATCTGGATAGGTTACAATGACATCAATGTAGAAGGCAGCTTTACCTGGTTCGACCAATCCCCTTCGGCTTACACCAATTGGGCTGGTGGAGAACCAAACCAATCAGGAAATGAAGATTGTGTGCAGATTTACCCTGATGGAGCTTGGAACGATTTAGATTGCAATTCCAATAACAGCAAAAGCGTACTGGAAGTTAACCTTTGTCCACAAACAACAATTACACCTAATCCTGCTAGTGCTCGGGTTTGTCAAGGTCAATCGGTTACTCTTACCGCTGCTACTATTCTTGGTTCACCCAATTACAGTTATGCTTGGTCACCCGCTACCGGATTGAATACCACTGTTGGAGCAACGGTTATTGCTTCTCCTCTTACTTCTACTACCTACACCGTTACCGTTACGGATCGTTATGGTTGCACCAGCATCCAAACCATCAATGTGTTTATTGATCAAGCCTTTCCAAATGCAGGAACAGACCTTTCAACCTGTGCTGGAACGCCAGTGATTTTTGCAGGAACTGGTGGAGGAACTTATTCCTGGTCACCCGCTACTGGCCTTTCTGCCACTAATGTTGCCAACCCTACAGCCAACCCAGCCTCCACAACTACCTATACCTTAACCGTTACGGCTATTAATGGTTGTAGCGCCACCGATGACATCACCTTAACCGTGGACCCGCTGCCCCCTGCCGATGCAGGAACCGATGCCGCTATTTGCCTGAATGCATTGGCCTTTTTGAATGGTTCAGGAGGAATTTTATATTCTTGGTCCCCAGGCACCGGCCTTTCCGATCCTGGTATTGCCTCCCCTACTGCTAGCCCTGGATCTACAACAACTTACACACTTACAGTAACCGATGCCAATGGTTGTGTTAACTCAGACCAAATGGTGCTAACTGTTAATTCCCTGCCAATTGCTGATGCTGGAATTGATCAAGCCATCTGTATTGGAGGATCGGCTAACCTGCAAGCTACCGGAGGAGTTAGTTATGCCTGGAGTCCAGGTGCTACATTGAGCGCTACCAATATTTCAAATCCGGTTGCCACCCCTCCAGGAACCACTCAATACACGGTTATTGTAACCGATGCCAACAACTGTTTTGCATCAGATGATATCACTATCAATGTCAACTCCTTGCCAAGCGCAAATGCCGGACTTGACCAAGCTATTTGCGTAGGCGAAACAACCCCTATTTCGGCTTTAGGTGGTTTAAGTTTTTCTTGGTCACCAACTACAAATCTCGATAATAGTGCGATTGCCACACCAAATGCCAGTCCGATTGTAACCACTACCTATACCGTTACGGTTACCGATGGAAACAATTGCAGCAATACCGACGATGTGGTGATTACGGTAAACCCCTTGCCTGCTGCGGATGCTGGTTTAGACGCCACCGCCTGTTTGAACGAACATAATGGGTGCTTCTGGTGGGGTAAGTTATGAATGGGCTCCCACCACAGGATTAAGTGATCCGAATAGCGCTGCTCCCGTTGCTACTCCTGCTGCCACTACAACGTATACGGTAACTGTTACCGATGCCAACAACTGTGTCAACACCGACCAAATGGTTTTGACCATCAATCCTTTACCCCTTCCCAATGCGGGGGTGGATCAATCCGTATGCCTTGGACTTTCTGCCAATTTAGCTGCCACAGGTGGTGTAAGTTATGCCTGGGTACCAGCCAACACCTTGGACAATGCTGCGGTTGCCAATCCAGTTGCTACACCGGCCGCCACTACCACTTACACGGTTACAGTAACTGATGCCAACAATTGCAGTGCAAGCGATGCTATACTTATTACCGTTAACCCTCTTCCTTTAGCTGATGCAGGTCCAGATGATGACGTTTGTATTGGAAGTGCTGTTCCTTTAGGTGCAGGCGGCGGGGTATCCTATGTATGGACACCTGCTGCTGATTTGGATAATCCCAACATTTCTAATCCCAATGCGGATCCAACCGTAACTACAACTTTTACGGTTACCGTTACAGATGCCAATAACTGTGTAAACACGGATGATGTAGTAATAACCGTAAACCCCTTACCCACTGCAAACGCAGGAGCAGATGCCAGTATATGCTTTGGAAACCAAATTGGTTTAACGGCCACCGGAGGAATCCAATATGCATGGACACCAGCTATTGCTTTATCCAATGCGGCCATTGCTAATCCCGTAGCTAGTCCTGCCGGAACAGTTACCTATACCGTTACGGTAACCGACAACAATGGCTGTCAGAATACAGATGCCGTTCAGATTACAGTAACCCCTCCGCCAGCAGCATTTGCCGGATTAAACCTTGAAATATGCAGCGGCGAAACCATTGGTTTACAAGGAACCGGCAATGGCGTCACCTTTGATTGGTCACCTGCAACAGGTTTGGACGACCCTACCAGTTTGACACCAAATGCAAATCCAACAGTCACCACTACCTACACCTTAACCGTTACCGATATCAACAACTGCGTAAGTTCAGATCAAATGGTTTTGCAAGTGAACCCAGTTCCGTTTGTAAATTTCACCTCCACCGAACCTTGTTTGACCTTCCCAACAGCCTTTACCAATCTTTGTACAATCGCTTCTGGTGCCATTATCAGTTACAATTGGGATTTTGGAGATGGCTCTCTTTCCAGCGATAACAGCCCTGTTTACACCTACCAAAATCCAGGCACCTTGCCAGTTGTGCTTTCTGTGACATCCGACGAAGGTTGCCAACACGACACCACCCTTCCCGCTACCGTAAATCCATTGCCTGAGATTGCTTTCACGGCAGAACCTTTGACTACAGGCTGTACCCCATTAACGGTAAACTTTTCAAGCCTATCAACCATTGCCAGTGGTTCCATTGCCAGCTATTTTTGGAATTTAGACAATGGCTCTTTCCCGACCGACTCAGCGGTTTCTACCACCTATGATCTGTCTGAAAATTTTACGATTAGCCTTACAGCCACGTCCGACAAGAACTGCACCTCTTCCCTAGCCATACCTAATTTTATACAAACCTTCCCCAGTCCAACCGCTGATTTCAACGCAGCACCCAATCCTGCTGATATTTTAATGGATCCTATTATTAATTTCCAAGATACTTCACTGGGAAGTCCGATCAGTTGGCGCTGGAACTTTGGGGATGGAGGTAGCGATACCATCCGTTTCCCTTTCCACGAATACACTGACACCGGCTACTACGATGTAACCTTAACTGTTGCCAATAGCTTTGGCTGCACC
Organism: Sediminibacterium sp.; assembly: GCA_965283715.1. Classification (GTDB taxonomy): domain Bacteria; phylum Bacteroidota; class Bacteroidia; order Chitinophagales; family Chitinophagaceae; genus Sediminibacterium. The sequence continues at coordinate 87,913 of CBDIPL010000005.1, forward strand.
GATCAGATTACCAAACAGGTTTATGTAAGCCCCGCCTTTACCTTGTATATACCCAATGCGTTTACCATCAACCAGGATCGGGTTAATGAAACCTTCAAACCACTTGGTATTGGCATTGCTACCTATGAAATGGTCATAAAGGACCGGTGGGGCGGCGAAGTATTTAGGACACGCAATATTGAAGAAGGATGGAACGGTACCCTAAAAGATACAGGCGCTGAATTGAAACAGGACGTTTACACCTATTTCATAAACATTCGCGATATGCGCGATTACCCTCATTTATTCCGAGGAACAGTGACCCTTTTCCGCTAGTTCCAGCTCAGAAAACCGCTATGGAACCCAATGCTGATATTTTAGTTGCCCTCGTAAAAACACCTATGCCTTTTGGTCGGTTCCAAGGCAAGTTGATTTGCGATTTACCTGTATCCTACCTTGAATGGTTTAACAGAAAAGGCTTTCCGCCCGGAAAACTAGGCATGCTATTGCATACCATTTATGAAATCAAGTTAAACGGACTCGAACATTTGCTTCAACCACTAAAAAGATGAAAAATTTTAAGAAATACTATATTCTCCCTGCCAATCCAGAGGAGGTTTACATTGCTTTTACCAATCCGTTTACAATTGAATTATGGACCAACCAAAAAGCAGAAATGGGAACCGAACCCGGCAGCGATTTCTCCTGGTTGGACGGTAGCATTTCGGGGAAGCTGGTAGGAATGACCGAAAACAAAGAACTTATTCAAACCTGGGATTTTGGTGAGGAGCAAGCAGAAGATTCGACCGTGGTACTTAGGTTTCATACGCACAAAAATGGGACCTCCGTAGAACTCAATCATACCAATATACCGGATGAAGCCTATGATGACATTGTGGAAGGCTGGGAAGAAGTAATATTTGAAAACCTGAACGATTATTTCTCGGACAATTAAATGGAAAGCGTAAAACTTAACGAACTTAAAAAGGAATTAGGGCTTAGACCTCCTCAAGAACTCGTTGAACTTTGCTTAAAACTAGTCAAATTTAAACGGGATAACAAGGATTTACTCACCTACCTGCTTTTTGAGCAAGACAACGAAGCTGGTTATATAGAAAAGGTAAAGGAGGAAATGGATGTAGCCTTTTCAGAGATTAATAAGTCTTCCTTTTACCTCGCGAAAAAAGGCGTTCGAAAAGCCTTAAAACTAGCCCAAAAACACATTAAATATTCCGGTCAAAAAACAACAGAAATCGAATTATTGGCTTACTTCCTGCAACATTTTAATGGCATGGCCAAATACTTTCCGAAGTCTACCGTTTTTGAAAACCTAAGGGAATCGCAAATTCGGAAGATTACCAAGGCTTTGGAAAGTCTACATCCCGATTTGCAACATGATTATTTACATTTGCTCAAGCCATAGTGGATGTTGCGTTTCTAGGCCAAAGTGATAGATGAATGCAATTGCATCCTGCTCCTATCAACTGTGATTATTGGCACAAACGTTTTAAATTAGAATTTGACAAGCGCCAAGTACTTTAATTACTTGCGAATCTTAAAGAAAAAAAAATGACTAACATTATTCCAGAAGAAGCCTTTCTTATTCCTTTCCTTCTTATACTATTGGCCTTTTTGACGCCTTTTACTTCCGTACCAATCCTCTTCGCTACGCTGAATAAATTACTCAAAAAGAACAAAACAAAATCAACCATAACAAACGTGTTGGGAATTTTTGGACTTTTCCTACCACTTTGGTTTTTATTTATGGACAAATTTCAATTAAGCGTTTTCACCTCTCTCTTCATTTGCGTGATTTCTTCAAGCTTAGCTATACTATTTCATTATTTGATAAGCACAGAAAATGTGGAATGATTGCCTTTCGAAAACTCAAATCAACCCTTAATAGGCATTAGAAACGAATAATTCACTAAGCAGCAGCAAATCAATTCGTTTATCCAAATTACCAACAAGTGCTTTTCCTAAAATGGGCAAGGATAGCTAAGTCATACAAAATCAGGAAGTTTAGGTAATTAATTCCTCCTTTGGTAGAATGTGGATTAAAAACTAAGGCTATATAAAACCACCAACTGCCAGGTTAGTAGACTTTTCGGGCAGGGATAGCAGTGGATAGCCCACAGCCTTGACGGAGCTTCGCGGAGGCAAGGCGAGGACTAGGAACGAATAGCCCGACCATTCGCCTGGTACCACAGCTTATTCAAAGGTAGACTGGTTGTGGCGAATGGGGCACGCCAAATAAAAATTATACCCATCCTCAATTTTAGCATCCTACCTCACCAAGGTTACATGTCCGTAAAAAAGTCGGGTTTCCTTGTCCACCCCGTACACATACAACTTATAGGCATATACCGCACTCTGACACTCCTCCTTGCTTTGTCCACGGTGCGTTCCATCCCAGCCTTCGTTGAAATTATTGGAACGAAAAACCTGCTCACCCCAACGGTTATAAATTTCGATTTTAAAGTCCTTGGCGCCCATCCCCACCGGACGAAAACCTTCATTCATTCCATCGCCATTGGGGGTAAAACTATTGGGAATATAAAGCACATACTCCGGTTGAATATACACTTGCAGGTAAAACACATCCGGACAACCCAAGTCGTTCACCACAATTTGCTTCACCACCATTTGTCCCGTATCGCCGACGAAGGTGTACTCCAAATTGCAAGTATCCACATTGACGCCATTGCCGAACTCAAGTCTGCAATCAATTGCCCCACTCGATGCATCCTGAAAATTGAACACCGGATCAAACTGAGAAGCGCTATTGGTATCTACTTGCAGCAAAGCCGTTGGTGTAGGCAACACGGTAATCATATTCAGAGCCGTGGCCATCACTGTATCTTTGCATCCAAAACTTGAAATAACCTGAAGACTAATGGAATACGAACCCGGGTTAGGAAAAATATGAAAAGGTTCCACCATGCTGGAGTTACCTCCTTCGCCAAAATCCCAACGGTAATCCAATCCAAATTCATAAAAACTCGAATTGGTAAAGTTTACCTGAAATGGGGCACAACCGGTAAGTGGTGTAAAATCAAAACTGGCAATGGGATTGTCGTACACCATCACTTCCAAACTATCAGCACTATAGCATCCGTCCGATTCGATGGTTAAGCGAACCAGAAAAGTATCGGCCGAGGCAAAAGTTACACCGGTAGGGTCTTTTTGAATACTTACCCCGGGATTTGCACCTGGACCAAAATCCCAGGCAAAAGTTGAGTAACTCTGGTAAACCCCGCCCGCCTGAAAGTTGAAATTATTTCCCAACAAACATTGGCTGCTGACCGGAGGAATATCAGCCTCCAAAAATTCCTTTACCACATAATCCAAACGGGCGGTATCGGCACAAGGCCAGCCTGGATTGGCAATCAAGGTAACCGTATAAACCCCCGTATCGGCATAAACAAAACTTGGGGTTTCAAGGTTGGAGGTATCGGAGGTGCTATTGGTAAGTCCAAAATCCCAATGGTAAAAGGTAGAATTAACACTGCTGTTTGAAAACTGCACATTGCGCCCCAGGCAAAAACTGGTTTGGTCGGGAATGGCCGCTATCACATTGGAAGTACAGTTCACCACATTAAACTGAAAATCCCTTTTGTTGGTACTGAGCAACTGTCCATTTCGGTATTCCTTCACACAAACGGCCACTACATATTGGCCCACCTGGCTGGGTGTAACCGTTAAAACACCCGTATTGGGATCGATTTGGATGGCCGGATTAGACGGCATGGGATAACCCGAACTATAACCCGGACCGTAATTCACAAACGGATAAGGTGGAGCTGGGGCAAGCATTGGATAAGGATCGGTAGTATTGGCACCTTGGTAGGCATCGCAAAGTTCGTAAACCAATACATCGCCGTCGGGATCGGTTGCCGAATGGTCAAATACCAATTCCTCGTCGGCACAAAGCGCAATAGGCGGAAATTCGTTGAAACGTGGACTGCTGTTACAATTGGCCAAGTTTTGAGGAGGCACAAAACACATGTAGGTACTTCCTTGATCGCCCGGATTAATGAGGTTCAAGATGGAATTGTTACGACAACAGCGCTGATAAGCAATGTAATAGCCCGAACTATTGGGGGGCAGGGTCAAAATATATTTATAAGTTGCCTCCCGCACACAAATATTTGGCGGAGCCTGCAAACAAGGATTACTGATAAAAACCGGAACCGAAACACTGTCTACATCCACCAGCGTAGGATTTTGATAGGGCGAAAACAGATTGGCACCATCATAAATGCTTAAATAGGCCGGATTATCAAAAGGGGCCTGTCCATTGATGCAATCGCGATACACCTTGAGCGTAATTTCATATTGATTATTTCCCAAACAAGTATAGTAAATTTCACCGCCTACAATATGCGTAGCACTAGCGCCCAAGCACCAACATAAAAAGCATAGTATGAAAACGTGTTTACGCAAATCCGAAGGAATAATTCAAACAAAAATCGGAAAATATCGGCAGGAAACGCATTTATTTTTAAGATATTACATTAAAAATTTCATAAAAATATAAATTGAAAATCGCTTAAACCCAGATTACGCATTAGAAATGCATAAACGATTAACCAGTTGTAAATCAATTTGTATAGCCAAATTGATAACAACTGCTATCCCGAAATTTTTTCGGGAGGGGTAACCCCAACTAAATCAAGTAGTTCGGATTAATAAATCCTCCTATTGATTAATTTGGGTTAAACATTCTGGGTCGAAAACGAGGTGGTTATTTATGATTTGGCGGGCCCCATTTGCCAAAACCAGTGTGGGTGATGAAACTAAAATTTAGCAAGGGCAAATGGTCGGGCTATCCACTGCAAGTCCTCACGCCATTCGCTTACGCTTTGGCCGTTGTGGGCTTTCCGTTTCTATCCCTGCCCGAAACGGTATACTTATACCAATTTTAATTTATAAATAGTCCAAAGGTTATTTGTAAATTTAGATTGGTAAATGCCGAGGATACAGTATGTTAGTCCAATTTTTTCAAGAAAATGTGAGCCTAAAATTGGACTATACATAATGTCCATTCGGTATTAAGTTTTGCGCCAGATTAAACAGAGGCGGTTTACAATTCCTAATCGAAATTAAACCCAAATTCAGCATTAGACATCTATTACAGCTTCCAACTGCTTCAAATACAAGGATTTCAGAACAATTTTTGACTTCAAAATAGTTTACTATTCCTTCACCCAAAAATTAACCTGAAACCCTCGTCTTTATTGCATTTGAAAGCTTCATTACGATTTCTAATGCGTAATCTGGGTTAAATGCAAATACGGCGTTTACTTTTTGGAAGAAGGAGGGCAAATTCGGTTATTAACCTAGCCAATCCGCAGTCCAATAGAAGTTATCCTACATAAAGCCCAATTCAACCTTGGCCACTTCGCTCATAAAGTCCTTTTCCCAAGGTGGTTCGAAGGTAATCGTCACTTTGGCCGAGCGCAATCCTTCAATTTCACGAAGTTTATCTTCTACTTCGGGTGGGAGGGTTTCGGCAACCGGACAGGAAGGTGAAGTAAGCGTCATCAGCACATCTAGGTTTGTATCATCATCGATTTTAATTTCATAAATCAAACCTAATTCCCAAATATCAACGGGGATTTCGGGGTCGTAGCAGGTTCGAAGCACATCCAGCACTTTCTCTACCAATACACTGTCTTTTGAATCTATGATAGCTGGCATACTAGCAATTGTTTAAGGCAAAGGTTTTCATTTGTTTGATCATGCTCACCAAGCCATTCGAACGGGTTGGCGAAAGATGTTCCTTCAATCCGATTTGGTCAATAAACTCGGTACCGGTCGAGAAAATAGTTTGAGGGGTTTCGCCATTGAATACTTGTACCAACAAAGCAATAATTCCTTTGGTAATAATGGCATCTGAATCGGCTGTAAATTCAACAAGTCCGTTTTTCATTTCGCCATGCAACCAAACCCGACTTTGGCAACCTTTCACCAATCTGTCTTCGGTTTTTAGGGAGGGGTCGATCAAGGGAAGGTTTTTTCCCAAGTCGATAAGGTATTCGTATTTGCCTTCCCAATCCTCGAAAAGTGCAAAATCTTCTATCAATGCCTGTTTCTTTTCCGCAATTTCCATAATTAGGCAAACATCTTTTTGACCTTGTTTATTCCTGTTACCAATTGGTCAATTTCGGCAAAGGTATTGTAAATGGAAAAAGAAGCACGGATAGTTCCTGGAATTTGGAAAAAATCCATCACTGGTTGGGCACAATGGTGACCTGTACGAACGGCAATTCCCATTTTATCTAAAATTACGCCCGCATCGTAAGGGTGAATACCTTCAAGATTAAAGGAAATCAAGGACGAACGATTTTGGGCTTTTCCGACAAATTGCATACCGTCAATTTCATGAAAACGCTCCAAACCATAAGCCAAGAGAGCCTCTTCATGTTTAGCAATGGCATCTAGTCCAATTTCTTCGATGAAACGAACTGCTTCCATCAGGCAAATCGTAGCCTCGATATTGGGAGTACCCGCTTCAAACTTAAAAGGCAATTCATTGTATTCCGTTTTTTGGAACGAAACTGTTTTAATCATATCGCCTCCACCTTGATAGGGCGGCAAGGCTTCCAACCATTTTTCTTTTCCGTACAGTATTCCTACGCCGGTTGGACCGTACATTTTATGGCCTGAAAACACATAAAAGTCAACATCCAAATCCTGAACATCCACTTTTTGGTGTTGGATAGCTTGGGCCCCATCAACCAAAACAGGAATCCCTAATTGGTGGGCGGCGGCCACCATTTCCTTGATTGGGTTCACCGTTCCAAGCGAATTGGAAACATGAGTAACACAAACTAGTTTTGGCTTATTTTCTAGCAGCTTAAGGTATTCGGAATAAATCAAATCGCCGTTTTCATCCATTGGAATAACCAAAAGTTTGGCTTCCCTTTC
>CBDIPL010000006.1:0-36788 GCA_965283715.1 Sediminibacterium sp.
CGCAAGGGCCATGGTGCGGGTTTGTAAAGAAGAAAGTTTTCACCAGCGCCAGGGCTTTGAAATTTTATTAACGCTGAGTAAAGGAACTGAAGCTCAAAAAAGAATGGCACAAAATGCGATAGACAGATGGTGGTGGCCCAGTGTAATGATGTTTGGTCCTAAAGACGATGAAAGCCCCAACACTATTCAAAGTATGAAATGGAAAATTAAACGCTTTACCAACGACGAGCTCAGACAGAAATTTATAGATGTTTGCGCAGAGCAGATAAAAATACTCGGACTTACTATACCTGATAAAGACCTCAAATGGAATGAAGCCACCGGCCATTATGATTTTGGAAAGATCAACTGGGACGAGTTCTGGCAAGTAGTACAAGGTAATGGCCCCTGCAATAAGCAAAGACTGGAAACCAGAAAAAAAACATGGGAAGAAGGTGCATGGGTAAGAGAAGCAGCCAGTGCATATGCAGAAAAGCGTAAACAAACACAATCTTTAAGCGCAGCTTAGTAATGGTTTATTAGTTTATTGGTTTACTGGTTTATTAGTAAAGCCAAAACCACAAAAAACCAATAGACTAATAAACCAATAAACCAATAAACAAACAATGAGTACAGATATAAAAAACGAATGGCCACTCTGGGAAATCTTCATCCGAAGCAAACAGGGTCTTGATCATAAACATGTGGGAAGCCTGCATGCATCAGATGCACAAATGGCTATTGAAAATGCAAGGGATGTTTATACACGAAGAATGGAAGGCGTGAGTATTTGGGTAGTGGAAAGCAAACACATTCATGCAAGTAACCCCGCTGATGCAGATGCGTTATATGATCCCGCCAATGATAAACCCTACCGACATCCTACTTTTTACAATTTACCGGATGAGGTTAAGCATATGTAACTGGTGTATTAGGTAATTGGGTAATTATGGTAAATGGGTAAATGAAATTAACATGGGAGATCAGGAATATTCAGGAGGCTTTCAGGATTTGAATGTTTGGAAAGAGGCTAGACTTTTCAGAGATGCGATTTCCATTATCTGCAAAACGTTTCCAAAAGAAGAACAATTCCGTTTAATTGATCAGTTAAAAAGAGCCTCTCGAAGTATTACCGCCAATATCGCAGAAGGTTATGGAAGATATCATTATCAGGAAAATATCCAATTTTGCAGACAAGCCAGAGGAAGTCTGATGGAATGTCTGGATCACCTGATTTGTGCTACTGATGAATTCTATATTTCAAAAGAACAGTTCATGGCATTGGAAAAAGATTATCAAAAAATTATAAAACTGTTAAATGGTTACATATCCTTTCTCCAGGAAAAGAAATCAAAATCATAATCCCAAATTACCCATTTACCTAATTACCTATTTACCATAATTACCCAATTACCTAATCCCCAAATGAATACCTCACTACTAAACTATACACTCCATCTTGCCGACAACGCACTAATCATCGGCCATCGAAATAGCGAGTGGTGCGGGCATGGCCCCATATTGGAGCAAGACATTGCCATTTCTAATATTGCGCTTGATTGTATTGGACAAGCCAGAAATTTTTATCAGTATGCAGCAGAACTCAGTGGTAATGGAGCTACAGAAGACTCTCTGGCTTACTTGCGAGATGTGATCGATTACAAAAATTGTTTGCTGACCGAGTTACCGAATGGGGACTGGGCGCATACGGTTTTGCGCCAGTTCTTTTTCAGCGCTTACCAATATTTTTTATACCAGCAATTACAAACCAGCAGCAATGCGCAACTGGCAGCTATTGCAGAAAAATCGCTGAAAGAAGTTACCTATCATCTTCGTTGGAGTAGTGAGTGGGTAATACGTTTGGGCGATGGCACCGAAGAAAGTAAACACCGCATGTTACTTGCCCTTGAAGAATTATGGAGCTATACAGGAGAGTTATTTTTAGCTGCAAGCTATGAGCTGTTAGCTGTTAGCGAAGGTTATGGAGTTAATGTATCTATGATAAAAAATGAATGGAACAAAAAGGTAACTGCTGTTTTTGAAGAAGCCACGCTTCCACTTCCGGCAGAAAATACATGGATGCAAACCGGAGGCAAAGAAGGAAAACATACCGAACATCTTGGTTTTATCTTGGCAGAAATGCAGTTTTTACAAAGAGCTTACCCGGGTGCGGAATGGTAACACATACAGTTAACATGGAGATAACCAAACATAAAAGAGGCATAGATAAGACCAAAGAACAGGTGGAAGCAGAAGTGTGGGTATTATTAGCATCTGTACCAGACCCGGAAGTACCGGTTCTTTCTGTTGTTGATCTGGGTGTGGTAAGAAAAGTTAAAGCAACCCATCTCTCAAATGGTTGGGGACTGGTTATTTACTACACACCTACATATACCGGATGTCCTGCCGTTGATGTGATGAAGATGACAATGAAAATGGTTTTGCTTGAGAACGGATTTGCAGAAATAATATTTGAACAACAACTTTCTCCTGCCTGGACCACCGACTGGATGAGTGAGGCAGGCAAACAAAAACTAAAAGCCTACGGCATTGCACCGCCGCAATACAAACAGGCTGTTTGCACACCAGATTCTTTTCAGGAAGAAGAAGCCATTCAATGCCCGCTATGCAATTCTTATCACACCAGATTAGTTTCGCAATTCGGAAGCACGGCCTGCAAGGCATTATATCAATGCAATGAATGCAAAGAACCTTTTGATTATTTTAAATGTCATTAATAGGCATAAATACCTAATGGTTAAAAAAGTTAAAGAGGTTAAATTGGTTAAAAATAATAACCATGCAAGAAACGCACTCAGGATTTGAAACTTTGGAAGTATGGAAGGAGGCGAGACAATTTCGGAAAATGATTATAGTTCTTTGTCAAAAATTTCCAATTGATGAGAAATTCAAACTGGCAGATCAGATGAAACGTTCTTCAAGATCAGTTACCGCCAATATTGCAGAGGGATATGGTAGATTTCATTATCTTGATAACATCAAATTCTGCAGGGATGCACGCGGATCATTACATGAAACACTTGATCATCTGACCCTAGCTTTAGATGAATCATATATCAGTACAGAATCGCTCTCAGTCCTGAAAATCCAACATGACAAAGTACTACGCTTACTCAATGGTTATATTGGCTACCTTAAAAAACAAAAACTAACAAAATAAAGCACTTACCCAATCCTCTCCTACTTTTATTTCAACCCTTTTAACCTATTTAACTACTTTAACCCCCTTTAACTCCCGCATATGTCATCTATCGTATTTCAAATAGAAAACGGTGTCGCTTTCATAACCTTGAATCGGCCTGATAAACTCAATTCTTTCAACAGAGAAATGGCATTGCAATTGCAGACTACACTGGATGAATGTGCTGTACTGAAAGAAGTGCGTTGTATTTACATCACGGGAGCAGGAAAAGGTTTCTGTGCAGGACAAGACCTTGCAGAAGTGGTAGACCCGAACGGTCCCGGTATGCAGAAAATATTGAGTGAACATTATAATCCTATCATCACCCGTTTAAGAAAAATACCAAAGCCGGTAGTGGCTGCCGTAAATGGTGTAGCAGCTGGTGCCGGAGCCAACCTGGCTTTTGCATGCGATATCGTTGTGGCAACGCAATCCGCTTCTTTCATACAGGCATTCTCAAAAATTGGATTGATACCCGATAGCGGAGGAACCTTTCATCTGCCAAGATTGATTGGTTTTCAAAAAGCCAGCGCATTAATGATGTTGGGCGATAAAGTAGCCAGTACCGATGCTTTACAAATGGGCATGCTCTATAAAGTTTTCAGCGATGAAAATTTTGTAGAAGAGAGTAAAAAAATCGCAATTACCCTTTCTCAAATGCCTACCAAAGCATTGGCTTATATCAAACATGCCTTGAATCAATCGTTAACAAATACCCTCGAAGAACAATTATTACTCGAAGATCAATACCAGCAGAAAGCAGCGGCTACAGCAGATTTTAAAGAAGGCGTACAGGCATTTCTGGAAAAACGTGTCCCTAATTTTAAAGGAGAATAAAATGAGCGATAAAGATCTATCCGCAAAAAAAGTAGTGAACCATATGATGGAACACGACCTTTTTTCACAATGGCTGGGAATTGAATTACTGGAAATAAAAGAAGGCTACAGCAAAATAAAAATGCTAGTAAGACCCGAAATGATCAATGGCTTTGGCATTGTGCATGGAGGCATCGCATTTTCTTTGGCAGATAGTGCTTTTGCATTTGCCTGCAATAATAGAAATCAGGTATCAGTGGCTTTAGATACTTCTATCAATTTTATCAAAGCCGTTCAGGTAGGCGATACGCTTATTGCGGAGGCAACGGAAATACACAATGGTCGAAGCACTGGCTTGTATCATATCAGTGTTTGCAACCAGCGTAGTGAGCAGGTGGCATTTTTTAAGGGTACTTGTTTTAGAACGGGGAAGGAGTTGATGAAGTAAATTAAGTATATATGGTAAATATGGTTTAGAATGGATAAGGGGAATGGATTTGGATTTGAAGAATTGGTAAAGAGTTGATATAGTAAATATGTATATACAGTAATTATGTTCAACTATGGCATTTGATAACACATTTGGATTTGAAGAATTAGAAATCTGGAAAAAATCCAGGATTTTTAAAAACGAGATTGCCGTTTTGACTAACCAATTTCCGTCAGAAGAAAAGTATAGACTTTCGGATCAATTGATCAGAAGTTCACGCTCAACCAATAGCTTAATAGCCGAAGGGCATGGAAGATATACGTATGCAGACCAATTGCACTTCTGCGTTCAAGCTAGAGGCTCATTAACCGAATCATTTAATCACCTGATAGATGCTTATGACAATAAGTATATTACAGAAGAAAAACTAATGCAATTCAGACTACAGATAAAAGAAATAGAACGGATACGAATGGTTACATCCAACATCTCCGCAAACAAAAAGAAACCAAATAACCCCCCAACAACCCTATTTACCCTATTTACTTTATCTACTTTATTTACTTTATCTACTTTATCTACTCCAAAATGATCTACCAATTCAAAGAATACATCCCCGTCATACATACATCCGCTTTCATCCATCCGCAAGCAGCAGTAACGGGTAATGTAATCATAGGCAAACATGTATACATCGGCCCCGGTGCGGCTATCCGTGGCGATTGGGGTGGTATTGTTATTGAAGATGGTTGTAATGTGCAGGAAAACTGTACCATTCACATGTTTCCAGGCATTACGGTTGTACTGAAAGAAGGATCGCATATTGGTCATGGTGCAGTTATTCATGGTGCCACCATCGGGAAGAATTGTCTGGTAGGGATGAACAGTGTCATTATGGATCGTGTGCAACTGGGCGATGAATGTATTGTTGGCGCATTAAGTTTTATCAAATCAGATGAGGTATTTGAACGCAGAAGCTTGATTGTTGGCAATCCTGCAAAAAAGATCAAAGAAGTAAGTGATGACATGATCCAATGGAAAACAGCAGGTACCCAACTGTACCAGTCGCTACCTAAAGAAATGCAGGAATATTGGAAGGCCGTTGAGCCTTTGCGCGAAATTCCGGCCAACCGGGCATCGCAGCAAAATCACTATACAACCTGGAACGAATCAAGAGAATCGCCTAACAAATAACATTGGCGTACATTTGCAGCTAATAAAAGAACACGTGTCAGAAAGAAACAACTTCATAGATTATATCCGCATTTTTGCCCGCAGTGGTCATGGTGGCCAGGGGGTTACCCATTTTATGCGTAACAAATTAACAGCCATGGGCGGACCGGATGGCGGCGATGGTGGTCGCGGTGGTCATATTATTTTACGTGGCAACAGCAACTTGTGGACCTTACTGCACTTACGGTATTTTAAAAATGTACTGGCAGAGAATGGAGAAAACGGCAGCAAGAATAATTGCACCGGCCGCGATGGAAAAGATATTTATATAGATGTACCATTGGGTACGGTAGCACGTGATGAAGAAACCGGTGCGATAGAAGTGGAGATTTTAGAAGAGGGGCAAGAGGTAATCTGGCTGAAAGGTGGCCGTGGCGGTTTGGGTAACAGCAATTTTGCTACACCTACCAACCAGGTACCGGAACATTCACAACCCGGTGAACCCGGTGCGGAAGCCTGGAAAAATTTAGAACTAAAAGTATTGGCCGATGTGGGATTGGTTGGTTTTCCCAATGCCGGAAAATCTACTTTATTGTCTGTGATCACTGCAGCCAAACCCAAGATTGCCAATTATGCATTTACTACCATTATTCCTCAACTGGGTATGGTAGAGTATAGAGATAACAAATCATTTTGTATTGCTGATTTGCCGGGTATTATTGAAGGTGCTGCAGAAGGCAAAGGACTAGGCCATCGTTTTCTGCGACATATAGAACGCAATTCCATTTTACTTTTTTTAATTCCTGCAGATAGTGCCGATCATAAAAAAGAATTTGAGATCCTTCGTCATGAACTGGAAGAATATAATCCTGAAATGCTGCAAAAAGATTTCATCATTGCCGTAAGTAAAAGCGATATGCTGGATGATGAATTGAAAGAAGCCATTAGCCAAGAATTACCAACCGGTATACCCCATGTATTTATTTCTTCCATGATCAATAAAGGATTAACAGAATTAAAAGATCTTCTCTGGCAAACATTGAATAAGCCTGTTGCATAAAATTTTTCTTGTGGATCTGTCTCTTTTTGTAGTAACTGTTTGAGTTAATTGTTTTCAATTACTTATATCTCTGCGAAACTCTGAAAGCTCTGCGGCTCTGCGGTTGGCTTTACCTTGCACCAACCGCAGAGCCGCAGAGAACAGAGAGTTTTCGCAGAGATGAATAGTAAGTGAACTAAAAAATAATTAACGCAAACAGCTACTACAATTACTTGGCTAATTTTTTCTTGCATTACAGATAAAAAAAACGAACGTTAGTTTTATTAACAGGTAACATTCTATTAACATAGTAGGCAGGGTTACCTTTCATGCATTCAGGTATTAACCTGTATACAATCGGTTTTTTGATGTACATCATTTGTTGAATTTACCCATTCACTCCACCGTTTCGGTAACCCTTGTATTCTTCTGATTGCCCAGCCCCATGTAAATTTCTTTTGTGAGCCAATAGGCCGTGTTATGCCCATTCAATTATTATTTAATTCATTTAAACCTAAAATTATTACCATGAAAAAGCAATCAATTTCAAACATCGCTAAAAAGTTTTTCTTAGGCAACCTGTTAGCCGCTGCCCTGTTTCTTTCTGCCAATGCAGCCACTGTTTCTACTGCAACAGTTGGTACTGATAAAGTAGAAGTGAAATACACCGGTGTTGACAAATACAACCAGTTATCTTTCAACGTTAAATACAGTAACCCATCAGGTGCTTCCTTTTACCTGAATGTGTTAGATGAGAACGGTGAATCACTTTACAAAGCTGTGTATGCCGACAAAAATTTCGACAAGACTTTCAAATTACCAAAATCTGAAGTAAGCAAACTCACCTTCGTAATTGAAGATGGTAAAGAATCTTTCAAACAAAAGTTTGATGTAAATATCAAAACTTCTGTAATTGAAGATGTTGTTGTAAGCAAAGGATAATTTTTTCAAACCAATTTGTAAGCCACAGCTATTGAGTGATCAATGGCTGTGGTTTTTTTGTGGGCAGCATTATCCTATAGTAGCATCACGCTGCTATTCGAATACGCGGATGGTTTCACTAAGAGCTATAAGAGAAAAGGAGTTAAAGAGATTTCTCTTGCTACGCTCTTTTTCGCATGACCTTCTCTAATTGAAATAATTCTCCTTACTTTCATACCATGCAACCCCAGCAATGTTTATTCTGTGGCCACTTGGTTAACCTAGTTCATGTACATGGTCATTACCAATGCCCGGTATGTTGCACCAATGCATTACCCTGTTGTGATGGAGATAATTGCAATACCAACTATTTATTGAAAGAAGATACGCCCCCGCAACAAAAAAGCCACCCTGTTACTACACAGGATGGCTCTATTATTCGTTAGAAGCGTTTATTATCCTACTGCTTCACTTTGCATACTCTTACTGCTCTTCTTTCTGTCATCTTCATTCAAAATCACTTTACGCATGCGAATGCTTTTAGGTGTTACCTCAATGCACTCATCCTGCTGAATGTATTCCATACATTCTTCCAGTGTAAATTGTAATTTAGGTGTGATACGAACGGCATCATCACTTCCGCTGGCACGGTGGTTGGTCAGTTTTTTCATTTCCACTGCATTCACCATCAAATCACCCGGCTTAATATGCTCGGCAATAATCTGGCCTACATAAACTTCTTCTGTTGGATCTACAAAGAAGCTACCCCTATCTTGTAATTTATCAATAGAATACGCAGTAGTAACGCCACCAAATTTAGCGATCAATACACCATTGCTTCTTCCGGGTATTGGGCCTTTCCATGGTTTATAGTCTATAAAACGGTGCGCCATTACAGCTTCACCGGCTGTGTTAGTTAACATTTGCGAACGCAAACCGATCAATCCTCTGGAAGGAATTTCAAATTCAAGGTGTTGCATTTCACCCTTGCTTTCCATTACCAGCATTTCACCTTTACGCTGGGTAACCAGGTCGATCACTTTACCGCTAAAATCAGCAGGCACATCAACAACCAGGTTCTCGTAAGGCTCATGCTTTTTACCATCGATTGTTTTTACAAGCACCTGTGGGTTACCCACGGTTAACTCATATCCTTCGCGGCGCATGGTTTCTACCAATATACCCAGGTGCAAAATACCACGACCAAAAACGAGGAAGCTATCTGCACTGTCTGTATCTTCTACACGTAAAGCAAGGTTCTTTTCAGTTTCTTTCATCAAACGGTCACGCAGATGACGTGAAGTAACAAACTTACCATCCTTACCAAAGAAAGGTGAGTTGTTAATGCTGAAAGTCATACTCATAGTTGGCTCATCCACACTAATAATAGGTAAACCTTCCGGTGTATCAATATCACAAATGGTATCTCCGATATTAAAATCATCCAATCCAACCACTGCACAAAGATCTCCCGCAATTACTTCGGTTACTTTACGTTTACCCATTCCTTCAAACACATAAAGTTCTTTCACTTTACTTCTTTTGAAAGTACCATCCCCCTGCACCAATGCGATGGTTTGACCCTCTTTTAGACACCGCGGTGTACTTTACCAATGGCTATACGGCCAAGGAAAGAAGAGTAATCTAGGGAAGTGATCTGCATTTGAACCGGTCCTTCATTAATTTTTGGAGGCGGAACATGTTTAATGATACCATCCATCAAAGGAAGGATATCTTCTGTTTGTGTTAAGCTATCATTGAACCAGCCATTTTTTCCACTACCATAATAAGTAGGGAAGTTCAGCTGCTCTTCGGTTGCATCAAGGTTAAAGAAGAGTTCAAAAACTGCATCGTGTACTTCATCAGGACGGCAGTTGGCTTTGTCTACTTTATTGATCACCACAATCGGGTGCAGGTTCAAGTGTAAGGCTTTCTGCAATACAAAACGGGTTTGTGGCATAGGGCCTTCAAAAGCATCTACCAGCAAAATAACCCCATCGGCCATCTTCAGTACTCGCTCAACTTCACCACCAAAATCACTGTGACCCGGAGTATCGATAACATTAATTTTAACGCCATTATAGGTAACTGCAGCATTTTTACTGAAGATGGTAATACCACGTTCCCGTTCCAGGTCATTGCTGTCCATTATGAGTTCGCCTGTATCCTGGTTGTCTCTGAATACTTTGGTAGTTTGTAAAATCCTGTCTACCAGTGTTGTTTTGCCATGATCTACGTGCGCAATAATGGCAATGTTTCTTATTTCCATGTAAAATTTTAAGGCTGCAAAGGTACGGTTTTACAGCCGGAGGGCAAAGAGTTAACAGAAATATGATACAAGATGCTGTTTAGCAGGGGGTTGCATAGAAAGTCTGGAGTGAGAAGTCTGGAGACTGGAGTAGTTATTTAAATGAATAATACGCTGTAATTACTTTAATAAGGCTAGTTGATACGTACTGTACTATAAATTTATTCATCGACTTCAGACTTCTAACTCCAGTCCCAGACTCTCTTACACTCTCAAATATATTTTCTTCTTATCCATCCAATATCCCACACTCCAGCAGAGCAACATAAAAGTTAGCGCAAATAGCAGCGAGCCCCAATAATCGCCGGCGAAACTGAACAGGGTTTGATAAATAGATGTAAACAAAGAATGTTCACCAACCTGAATGGTATACAGAATAATAGCTAAAATCTCTGACAATAAATAAATGGCCAATGGGTTCTTACCCACCACTTCAAAAAACCAGGCACCCTTGGTTTTTTGGCGCATATCCATCAGGTAGATAATACCGCCCAGTATCAGGCAGTCCAGCCCAACTGTATGCAGTACAAAAGAGCTGGTCCATAATTTTTTATTAATGGGGAAAATGAAATTCCAGAAATAGGCAATCACGATCAATACAAAACCAGCCAATAATAATTTAGTAATGCCTTCGTAACTCTTACCACTTTTTTGAACATGTATGCCAACCAAATAACCGGCTGTTACATTTACAATAGCCGGTAACGTACTTAACCATCCTTCCGGATCAAAGGCAGTGCCTTCGCCATGATACAAATGGTTTTCGCCCATCAGCCATAGATCGAACTTCAACCCTGCATTACCCTGTAAGCTCAATGGATCCCATGCATCGCCAAACCAAAAACACAAACCCCAATACAACAACAGCAACACTACACTGATGATGACCACCATTCTTGTTTTTAAAAAATATAGCAGCAACGAAGCAAAGCAGTAACACAAGGCAATACGCTGCAATACGCCTAATATTCTTGTATGAGAAATGGGAGACAATGCCCAGTGCCCTTCATTATTATTTACAAAAGGAAACCAATACATGAGAAAGCCTAACAAAAAAATCAATGCCGTTCTGCGGAAAATTTTTCCCAATACTTCACCGGTTGTTTTTGCCTCCCATTTACGCATCACAAAACTCATGGCATTGCCTACTGCGAATAAGAAAGAAGGAAATACCAGATCGGTTGGTGTAAAGCCATGCCAGTTAGCATGTAGTAGTGGTGCAAAAGTTACTGCACCATCTCCCGGGGTATTTACGATAATCATTAAACAGATGGTGAGTCCGCGAAATACATCCAGTGCGGGAAACCGTTGGTTGGTTTGTGTCATGGCAGCGTTTTGGAATTTCTAATATACAGGTTTTAGTAAGATTGTGCTACCTTAAACTATGAGAAAATTTCTACTCTACCTACAAGCTATCTTTTATGTTTTTGCCGGCTTCAATCATTTCCGCAACCCTGAATTTTATGCTGGTCTAATTCCACCCTATCTACCCTGGCATACCGCTCTCAATACAATGGCAGGAATTGCAGAGATATTGCTAGGCATTCTATTGTTATTCAAACAAACACGCACATGGGCTGCCTATGGCATTGTATTGTTACTAATCGCTTTTATTCCAGTACACATTTATTTTATACAAATTGGCAGCTGCATTAGCGATGGACTTTGTGTACCGCAATGGGTTGGCTGGCTAAGGTTGTTGGTGATACACCCACTCTTACTGGCATGGGCATGGTGGTATCGAAAATGATTTTTTACAAAAAGGTTCTGTTACAAATTGGTAACTTTAAAAAAATGATTTGTTATGCGCTTTCTAAAAATTGTATTAGCTATTCTGGTGTTACTAACAGTAGTATACCTGTTCGGACCAAACCCATCTACACCAGTATACACCAATGCACTCCCTGATGTTCCGTCGGGTACTTCTGCACTAGAGCAATACATTGTTCAACAGGAATCGCAACACAAACTAAAGCCCGATAACGAAGCCCGTATTGTTTGGGCAAATGATTCAGCTAAACAAAAAACAGAATATGCCATTGTGTACCTGCATGGTTTCAGTGCTTCGCAGGAAGAAGGCAATCCCGTTCACAGGAATATTGCCAAACAGTTTGGCTGTAACCTTTACCTGGCAAGGCTTTCGCAACATGGGGTAGATACTGCTGATGCCTTATACAACCTGACAGCAGAAAACCTTTGGGAATCTGCCAAGCAGGCGTATGCCATCGGCAAACAATTGGGTAATAAAGTAATTCTCATGGGCACTTCTACAGGAGGCACACTGGCTTTGCAGCTAGCCGCAGCTTATCCGGAGGTTGCAGGTTTGGTTTTGTATTCACCCAATATTGCCATAAACGATCCGAATGCCTGGTTATTAAACAACCCTTGGGGCTTGCAAATTGCACGCATGGTAAAGGGTTCTAACCTGAATACAGCAAAAAATGATACACCGGAATACAAGCAGTACTGGAACAAGCAATACCGATTAGAAGCGACTGTTCAATTGGAAGAACTCTTAGAAACTACCATGAAACCGGCCACTTTCGAAAAAATAAAACAACCCGTATTAGCCTTGTATTATTATAAAAACGATCAGGAGCAAGACCCTGTAGTTAAGGTATCTGCCATTAAAGAAATGATGGCTTCTTTGGGCACTCCTGTAGACAAAGAAAAAATGGTAGCCCTCCCTAATACAGGTAACCATGTATTGGCTTCACCCATTCAATCAAAAGATATTATCAGTGTTGAAAAAGAAACAGCCCTGTTCCTGAAAGAAATATTACACATGAACCCATTGGTACAACAAAAACTTGAGTTGTAGTGATAGACCATAGTCCATAGACCATGGTCAATGGTCCATGGTCTATGGACTACTAACTTTCCTTATCTTCACCGCACTCAAACAAAAACGATTGTCTATGCCACGCAGTAAAATAGCCGGTATTGGTAAATACGTACCCGAACGTGTGGTAACCAATCAGGACCTTACCCAATACATGGAAACCACCGATGAGTGGATACAGGAACGCACAGGCATCAAAGAGCGCCGCTATGCACATCGTACCGAAGAAACCACAACAACTATGGCTGTTGAAGCCGCCAAAATAGCTATTGAACGGGCAGGTACTACTGCACAGGATATTGATTTTATTGTATTCGCTACGTTATCTCCCGATTATTATTTTCCGGGTTGCGGGGTTATGTTGCAACGGGCCATGCAAATGAAAGAAGTAGGTGCACTTGATGTTCGTAACCAATGCAGTGGTTTTTTATATGCATTGAGTGTGGCCGATCAATTTATTAAAACCGGTATGTATAAAAATATATTAGTGGTAGGCAGTGAGAAACATTCTTTTGGTTTGGATTTTTCAACTCGTGGCAGAAATATTTCAGTGATTTTTGGAGATGGTGCAGGAGCAGTTGTATTGCAGCCAACCGAAAAAGAAGGCCAGGGTATTCTTAGTACACATTTGCACAGTGATGGCGAATCGGCAGAAATACTGGCTATGTACAACCCCGGCACACATGCCAATTATTGGGGAACAAAAAACTATGCAGATTTTGATGAAGCGCCCATTGCACAAATGTTCATGAGCCACCAGATGATTGACAATGCTCAGAATTTTCCTTACATGGATGGTCAGGCGGTATTTAAAAAAGCAGTAGTAAAATTTCCAGAAGTTATTATGGAAGCATTACAGGCAAATGGTTATCAGTCTACCGATATCAATATGCTCATCCCACACCAGGCCAATTTACGCATTAGCCAGTTTGTTCAGCAGAAGTTACAACTGAGCGATGATCAGGTATACAATAATATTCAACAGTATGGTAACACCACGGCGGCTTCGGTTCCTATAGCTTTGTGTGAAGCATGGGAAAAAGGAAAGATCAAAGAAAATGATCTGGTTTGCCTGGCCGCTTTTGGTAGTGGTTTTACATGGGCAAGTGCTTTATTGAAATGGTAATTTTGATGGGCGGTATAGAATGAATTGTCTTTGATATTAGTTTCGATTGTCAGCGATAACAACAATCTGGTAAGGGCGTAAATATAACATGTATTAACAGTAGCCTATTTGTGATGAGTGACAGAAAAATAATTTACCTCGTTAACCCCATATCAGGTACCTCTAAAAAAGATGGGATCAAAAAACTGATAGAAAGAGAAACCTCTGCACAGGGTATTCCTTACCAGATGGATGTTACCAATGCGGATGGCGATTATGACTGGCTGAAAGATGCCATAGTACGGGATGGTTTTACCGATGTGGTGATGATTGGTGGCGATGGTACGGTAAATCAGGTAACCGGTGCATTACGTGAAGTAGCTGTTCGCTTTGGCATTATTCCCGTTGGCTCTGGAAATGGGTTGGCCCGTGCAGCAGGTATTCCCATGAAGCCACAACAATCGCTGGCATTGATTTTTAGCGGTACGGCAAAAAAAACAGATGCGTTTTTAATCAACGATCAGTTCTCCTGTATGCTTAGTGGTATTGGTTTTGATGCACAGGTGGCGCATGATTTTGCCAACAAAGCTTCGCGTGGATTGATGATGTATACGCAGCAAAGTATTGTCAATTATTTTAAGGCGCACCCTTACCAGTTTGAAATTATACTGGATAATTTTTCATTTTTCAGCGATGCCTTTTTTATCAGTATTGCCAATAGCAATCAGTTTGGTAATAATTTTACCATTGCCCCACAGGCCAGCTTAAACGATGGGTTATTAGATATTGTGGTGGTGCAAAAAATGAATAAGGCAAAACTCCCTTTTGCTATTTTGCAACAGGTACGTGGCAATAATAAGTTGCAACAGTTGGTAGAGGATATGACGCAAAAAAACATTCTCTATTTTCAAACACCTTCGCTTATCATACGTAACCTGAAACATGCACCATTACATGTAGATGGTGAGCCTAAAGAATCGGCAGAAGAATTTACTATCTCGATCCTGAAAGATTGTTTTGATTTGATTCAACCTTAATCAGGTTTTTTCGCTGTCACTATAGCTTTCAGCCTCTCAAACTCCTGACGGTTCACTCTATTATCCAATGCCAATGCAATATCTCTTTTCTCTGCGGCTGTTAAGTGAAAACTTAAACTGGCAGGTGCTTCATTTTTAGAGGGTACATATTGAAAACAAATCCGGTGCAATTGCGGGCCATACGATGCAGATTGGTACTGTAATTGATCGTGCTGGTAATAATCCTGTAGTTTGTACCAGTTGTTTTGCAATACCAGAAAGGGTTGCGTAAATAAATTCACCAGACTGGTGCTGGTAAAAGGTTTTTCCCAGTCGCCAAGACTTCTATCACGTATTTGTAACAAAACAACTTTGCTGGTATTTTCTTTTAACCAGTCTTTGAATACATCAATAAAACGCAGGCAGGCTTCCTGACCAAAATTATCGCGAAGCCCCGCATCCATTACATCAATGATGGGATTGGTTGGCAACCAAACACTGGGTAACACATAAGGAAACGTAGCGTTCATGCGCAGTGCAGAAAGTATATTGATATTCATCGCATTCTGTCGATGAAAAAAAGAATTAAAATCAATCGCATCCGGATCCGTATAAGTAAGATTGGTAGTATCGGTTTGTGGCCGCATTAGAAAACGGGCGGGATGGGAACTGATGATCATTTTCCTGCCATCGCGGTTAATAACAGAATTAAAAAACATAAAAGGTATTTGTGCATTAGCTTCCGGTGCTGCGTAATCCTGCAAAGTTTTAAATAATACGCCCTCTGTATTTTCATTCAGCTTTTGTTCAAACGCATAGCCGCGGTCTTTGGCATACTGGTATCCATTTCTTTCAAACTTCTGTACCGGCCCAATTAAATCTCTCGAAACAAAAGAAGAAAACAAAGGATTGAGCAGGTCTTTAGATATATTATTTACATATAACTTATCCTGTAAATTAATAGGTGTCCCTTTTAGTTTTTCATAGTACAGTTCCCTGAAATAAGCCGCACCGAGCATACCACCGGATGCTCCATTAATCAGAAAAGTTTGGTTCATTAATCCGCCGTTAAACAGACTATCCAATCGTTGCAATACATTCATGGTAAACGTAGCACTTCGGGCACCACCACCACTGGTATTGATCAGGTATAAAATGGGCTTATCGGTTTTCTGTTTGGCTTTCCATAGGTTCAGAATATTGATAAAATACTGTTTATCCGCATTCATATTACTATCACTGGCCAATGCATTAATGGAATCCTTACTGTAAATGGGGCGCTCATTTTTATTGAGGTAATTCAAACCATAGGCTTTGTTGCGCGGGTCAATGATCTCTTTCTGGTATAGTATGTTCAATATAATATACAGCACTACCAACACCGGAATACTCCAGCTACGCAGAAACAAGGAGATGGCTCCTGCCAAAGCAATGAGCAGTGCAAAGAAAATAGTAATACTGGCAGCAGCGGGTAACTGAAACAAACGTTCATCAGAAATATATCCAACCAATAACAGAAAAACAAACGCAATCACGATGGCAATCACTGCTGCAAAATGATGGCGCTTAAATACCGCATCTAGAAATTCATCGCTATAATGACGAACATCTCTTGGTTTTCTAATATCTAGTTTGGCACTTAGAAACCAGGCTACATTCAATTCTGTTTTTTCTTTAGGCAGATGCGATTTCTGTATCAACTCGTCATAGCGGGTATTGGCCGTATTAATCACAGAACCCATACTGTAATAAATGGTTTTATCAGCACCAAAAAAGTAGATAAAAGAAATGATGATAGATAATACTATACCACCAGTAAAGCCACCGATCAATAACAGAATATCTACAGTATTAAAAAGTTCCTGATAACGCGCATAGTCTATGGCTTTAAAAAGATAAAAAAACAGAAAACCAAGTGGAAGCAAAGCATTGTTAATGCAATATTTTAAAAAAGGTTGTGCTGTGGTAGCAAGAAATTTTACATTTTTACTATGCAGAATGAACGTGGTAATATTCCAGCTCATGACAAAAATACCCAATGCAAATCCTACAATCGCGGTACTCAATGTATTTACCTCGCCTAAATATTCAGGTGCCAGAAAAAGAGAGTTGGCCCCAAACGTAAACATGAACCCGCCCGCAACGGTAGCAAACAGAATATACCAGAAAATGAGAAATACCTGGTACCTGCGAAAGTGCAGCAGGAACAGTTGTACCGGCAAAGATTGCCATATACCAACGAGGTATTCTTTCATAGTAGCAAGACTGTAATATTAAGAAGTGTGCTGCTTATTATGGCAGCTAACGTGCTTTTACCAAATACAACATCCACATTAAAGATAACAATAAGAACATACCCGTTAACTGGTGCAATTGTGCCATCCATTCAAATGCACCCCAATGACCCGGAATAATACCCGTACTGGTTAATACACTGGCAATACCCAACAACACCTGTAACAATACAATGATTAGCGGAATCCATTTTGTTTTTTGAAAGAGCATGGACCCTTTTGTCCGCGATAAGCGTACCGTCCACAATGCAATCAATACCAGCAAAAGATACGCAAGGCCACGATGCACAAAATGAATCCAAACCGTATTATCAACCAGATTTAAAAAGAAAGATTCGTTCTTTAGTAAATTGTCAGGTATCCATTGCCCGTTAATAGTGGGCCAGGTGGGTGCGGCCGTTGCTGCTTTGTGTCCGGCCATTAATGCACCGTACAATAACTGTACACTTAACAAGCCTAATAAGATAAGCGTCCAGTTTCGTAAGGAAGGATTAATCATCCTTTGTTCGTTGCCTACCAATAATTTTAGGGCAAACCAGAAAGTATAACATAACAATCCCAATGCAAAATTAAAGTGTAAAGCCAGGCGGGTTGGCTTTACATACACCGCATCTCCTGTTAAACCACTGGCCACCATGATCCAGCCGATGGCACCTTGTAACGCACCCAGTAAAAACAGGATGAGTAGCGGAGTGATCATTTCTTTTTTAAAATGCTTCCTTACCAAAAACCACACAAACCCAACAGCAAATACCAACCCAATGGTACGTGCCCATAAACGATGAAACCATTCCCAGAAAAAAATAAATTTGAAATCAGAAAGTGTAAAATCAAAATTGAGTAATTGAAATTGAGGTGTTTGCCTGTACTTTTCAAACTCTAACATCCACTGCTGTTCATTCAGGGGCGGTAAAGATCCGGTGATCACCTCCCATTGGGTAATAGATAACCCACTTCCCGTTAGGCGGGTAATGCCCCCCAATGCTATCTGTATTACCGTCATTCCCACTCCTATCAAAAGCCAGGTGGCTACCAGCTTAGAAGAACGTTCTGTTGTACCCATATCCCTTAGTTTCTGTATGCCTGCAAAGTTACATGTATAACAAACCAAGCCTGAATTTTGCAAAATGAATTTGGAAAGTATTCACGGGATTGTTGAATTTTACCATCATGTTAGAATTGTTTTACCAAACGGAGGTGCCCGAGGCGGGAGCAGATGAAGCAGGCCGTGGCTGTTATGCCGGACCCGTATTTGCCGCTGCCGTTATTTTGCCTTCGGGATTTTATCATCCCTTGCTGAATGACAGCAAACAGGTTTCAGAAAAACAAAGGAATATTTTGAGGGAAGTGATTGAATCATCTGCCCTTGCCTGGGCCGTAGCCAGTATTGATAATGAGGAGATAGACCGGATAAATATTTTACAGGCATCTTACAAAGCCATGCATACCGCCATTGATCAACTGAAAATAAGGCCGGGTTTGTTATTGATTGATGGCAATCGTTTTAAACCCTATTCCAATACACCCCATCACTGCATTATTAAAGGTGATGGAAAATATGCTTCCATTGCCGCAGCTAGTATTCTGGCAAAAACCTATCGAGACGAATACCTTCAGCAATTACACAACGAGTTTCCACACTATGGTTGGAACAAGAATAAAGGGTATGGCACACTTACACATAGAAATGCCATTGAGGAATATGGTTTGTGCAAATATCATAGGAAGAGTTATGCGATTGGTCCAGGGAGGACTTTGTTTAGTTAAAAGAAGTTAAAAGGATTGTAGCGGAAAATAATTTACCCTCTTTAACCACTTTAACCCTTTTAACTACTTTAACTCTATTCATCCCAAACCCCTGCCCCCTCTCTAATCACTTCATACACATCCTGCGTGCAATCAACTACCGTAGAAGGCACCATTCCACCAATACCTCCGTCGATTACGATATCTACCAGTTTATGAAAATTATCATACATCAATTCTGGGTCGGTGTATTCTTCTACCATATCTCCTGGCAAGGAAGCAGATAACAGAGGATGTGCCAATTCCTGCACAATGGTTCGGGCTATATTATTATCAGGCACACGCAAACCAATCGTACTTTTTTTACTGTGTAGTATTTTAGGCACTTCCTTACTGGCAGGTAAGATAAAGGTATAAGGACCGGGCAGGTATTGTTTTAACAAGCGATACAAAGGGGTAGAAATACTTTTGGTGTATTTACTAAGATCACTCAGATCATAACATACAAAACTGAGCTGGGCTTTGGCAGCATCAATATTTTTAATCCGGGCTATGCGCTCAATGGCTTTGTGTTGAAAAATATCACAGCCCAATCCATAAATAGTATCTGTTGGATAAATAATCACGCCCCCATCCAGCAAGCACTCGATTACCGTTTTAATATGTCGCGGATTGGGATTATCCGGATGGATATGTAGTAACATGAGTGCAATTTACGTATAAGCTGCGAGCTATGAGCCGTGAGCTGTGAGCCAATACTGTTAAGGTTTATGGCTTTTGTATCAATTCACTTCACCAACCAGATAACTGATTTATCTTACCTTTACACAAATATTCTTTTGATGCAATTACAACCTGTTGATGTAGTAAATGATATTAGTGCAGAAGATTTTAAGAAACATTATTACTACCCTATGCGTCCGTTGGTGATCAGAAACCTTGCAAAAAACTGGCCTGCTTATCATACATGGAACTGGGATTACTTTAAAGAGCTGGTAGGCGATCAGAAAGTAGCACTTTATAATAATGTGAAGAGCGATGCCTACACACCTATTAATACCGCAGATGATTACAAAACCTTTGGAGAATATATTGATATGATCAAGGAAGGTCCGGCAGCATGGCGAATTTTTCTGTTTAATATTTTTGAGCATGCTCCTAAACTGATCAAAGATTTTAGCTGGCCAGAACACCTCATGAATGGGTTTGTAAAAAAATATCCGATGTTGTTTACAGGCGGACAAACCTCCATCACCCACATGCATTTTGATATTGATGTAAGCCATATCCTGCACACACAATTTGCCGGCAGAAAACGGGTATTACTTTTTCCAAATGAAGAACAGTTTAAATTATACCGTAAGCCATTTGAAGTATTAAGCATGGCCGATTTCAGTAATTATTATGATCCGGAAAAAAGTAAACTGGATTATGAACAGTTTCCTGCCTTAAAAAAAGCGAAAGGATTTGATCTGATATTAAACCATGGCGATACACTATTCATGCCCGCCGGTTATTGGCATCATATGGAATATTTAGAGAGTGGTTTTGCCATGAGCCTTCGTGCAATGCAGCCATCCTTATCAGGTAAATTAACGGGTGTATGGAATTTATTTGGGATGCGCAGTATTGATACATTACTAAAGAAAACCATTCCGCAACCCTGGTACAATTGGAAGAAGAAACGCATTTTTGAGAATGCGGATAAGGCATTACAGAAAGTATAGTATAGTTTACATTACATAACCGATATAAAACAAAAAGGCGGCCTTGTGCCGCCTTCTGTTTGTTTGTAACCCCCGGTGAAAACTGAATAGAAAAATCTTCGTGACTTTTCTAATATAAAACTATACGTATGGTATTCAGTATACAAGAGCAATTACTCTCGAAAAAAAAGGGTGTTTTAACGGTTGTTTGACTGAAAAATATGTAAGAATTTGCTGCCCTGAATCTCCTATGTTACCACTGGCTACCACCCTTCCATTATTAACTGCTTCATTCTAAAATAGTTATTTGTATGCCCAAGATTGCCCTGGTAGATGACCATGTTTTATTAAGAGATGCCCTCTCAAAAATCATCAATCATTTTGATGGTTACTCTGTTTTATTTGTTGCCAATAACGGCAGGCATTTTATCCAGATGCTCGATCCTGATAACCTGCCCAATATTGTAATCATGGATGTAAACATGCCCGTAATGAACGGGTTTGAAACCACTCAATGGATTACAGAGAACCATCCTGATATGAAAGTGATTGCCTTAAGTATGCTGAAGGAAGAGCATGCAGTTATCCGTATGCTTCGCCATGGTGCCAAAGGTTATTTACTGAAGGATACAGAACTGGAAGAAATGAAACAGGCTATGGAAGAAGTAATGAATAAAGGCATTTTCATTAACGAAATCCTATACCGCAACATTGTGCAATCTATCCATCATTCTCCCGAAGAAATGGTGGCTACGGAAAAAGAAGTGGCCTTGGATCTAACAGAACGTGAGAAAGAATTTTTACGCCTGCTCTGCACCGATAAATCGTACAAAGAAATTGCTTCAGACATGTATCTCAGTCCCAGAACCGTTGATGGATACCGGGATAATTTGTTCGACAAATTAAAAGTATCCTCCCGTATCGGATTGGTATTGTTCGCTATCCGTAATGAGATTGCGCAATTGTAATTAGCTGCCATTATACAAAAACAAAACCCTCACAAACAGAGGGTTTTGTTTTATCAGAAATAATTTCAAAAAATTACATAATCTCCCACACTTCTTTACCACGTAACAGTTTATCCAGGTTACCCTTGCCTTTGGTGGCAATGGTTTCTTCAATCTGCATAGCCATTACATCTTCGTAACAAGCTCTCTCCGTTTCATAAAATACCCCAAACGGACGAGGAAAATGATTACCCGATTTTGCAGGATCATCAAACATACGAACCAGTGTTTGTGCCTTGTAAAAATCATGATCATCGTGTATCCACAGATCATCGGCGGTTATGCCATTACCCAGTTCCACTACAACAGGCTTTAATCCATCCAGTTTAATGCCTTTGTTTTGTGTGGCTCCAAAGATCAAAGGTTTGCCCTGTTCCAAAAACAACGCTTCATCCTGCTTGGTAGATTTTTCTGTAAAAATTTCAAAAGCCCCGTCATTAAAAATATTACAGTTCTGATAGATCTCTAGAAAAGAAGATCCTTTGTGTTGGTAAGAACGGGTAAGCATTGCCTGCAGGTGCTTTGGATCACGATCCATACTGCGTGCAATAAAAGTAGCATCCGCACCCATAGCTAAAGCCAAAGGATTAAATGGATGGTCAATACTTCCGTACGGTGTACTCTTGGTAATTTTATGTTCTTCAGAGGTGGGCGAATATTGTCCTTTTGTTAAACCATAAATCTGGTTATTGAACAACAATACGTTCACATCTAAATTTCTACGCAGCAAATGAATCGTATGGTTTCCACCAATGCTTAATCCATCTCCGTCACCAGTTACGATCCAAACACTCAACTCGGGTCTGCTTGCTTTTAAACCGCTGGCCACTGCAGTGGCGCGGCCATGAATGCTGTGCATACCATAGGTATTCATATAGTATGGAAAGCGGCTGCTACAGCCAATACCACTGATGATCACAATATTCTCCTTAGGTATACCGATAGAAGGCATTACTTTCTGTACCTGCGCCAAAATGGAATAATCTCCACAACCCGGGCACCAGCGTACTTCCTGGTCTGTAGCAAAATCTTTGGCGGTTAAAAGCGGTGCTGCTGCTGTTTCTGACATGGCCTGTTTTAATTAGCAATTAATAATTAACAATTAATAATTGGCTGTTTATTAATCGATCCTAAATATCCTGAATTATTAGGAATAATCCGTTAGGAATCAGGAATTATTCTGCAATTCTTCCCAATATTCGGCAGCGCGGCGGGTATGCGGGATAACAATGGTTCCACCCACAATATTGGCTACCGCAAAGATCTCATACATTTCTTCGGTATTTACACCCAGTTCATGGCTCTTGCCAAGATGGTATTTGATGCAGTCATCACATCGCAATACCATACTGGCTACCAGACCCAGCATTTCTTTGGTTTTTTTGTTTAAGGCACCTTCATCGTAGGTATTGGTATCCAGGTTCCAGAGACGTTTCATCACCAGGTTATTCTTACTCAGGATCACCTCATTCATCCTTTCGCGATAGCTGTTGAATTCTGATACAAGTGGGCTCATAGTTGCATGTTTAGTGTGTAAAAGTACGGATGTACTATTTTGAAATGGGAGAATGGGGAAATTTAGAAATGGATTTTCCTGATATCAAAAACGGCTACGCATTTCTTTGTATTTTACCTGCTCAAACTCACCCAATGAAAAAAATCCTCGTAGTACTGTTATTGTGCTCATCCTGTATGTTGTTTGCACAGAATGGTTCGGAATTGATCAAGGTTACTGATATGCTTAAGATCAAACAGATCAGCAGCGTTACCATGAGTCCGGATGGAAGTAAAGTGGCTTTTGTTGTAAACAATATTGAACCCGATGGTGATACCAAATGGGAGTACCGGTACCAGAACCAACTCTACATTGCCCCCACCGATGGATCTGCCCCACCAAAAGCCATTACCGCCAAAGAAAGCGCCTCGCAACCCAGCTGGAGCCCCGATGGAAAACAACTGGCTTTTGTAAGAGCTATTGAGGGTAAGCCGCAGATCTTTGTGTTATCATTCGATGGAGGAGAAGCCATTCAATACACCAAACATAAATACGGTGCAAGCTCACCCAAATGGAGCCCCGATGGAAAAAAGATCCTCTTCTCGGCAAGCATTGGTTTGAAAGAATTACTGAAAGATGCAGAACTGAACCCCGGAAAAGAAATTCCCAAATGGCCTTATGAGAAACCGGGCTTTGATAAAAACACACAACTCATGGCCAATAGTGCCAAAGCCGACCCCGATGGCAGCCTGGAAGAGATCAGGGCCTACCTCGACAACAATGCCAACGATAAAAAAGCCAAAGTAATTACTAAGCTCAATTTTCAGGAAGAGAGTACCACCAGTGGCGATATTTCTTTCAATCATTTTTTTATTGCTAAAGCAGAACCGGGTGCACAGGCGGTGGCCGTTACACACGGTTTCTATGGTTTTAACTCGGCAGATTTTACACCGGATGGCAAACAACTCATTTTAACAGGCGATATGGATGATACCCAGCACCCTGACCGCTCACAGGAAAATGAAATTTTTATTGCTGATGTAACGGGTAGTAATCTGAAAAAAATACTGGGTGCAGCAGGAAAGAATTACAATGGTGCCAAACTCTCCCCTTCAGGTAAATGGCTGGCTTTTCAATATGGCAATACTGCTGTAGTAAATATTCCTGTGCTGGCTATTATGCCAATTGGTGGTTCTGCAAATGATATCATCAACATCCCTTTCGATAGAAATAAGGGCAACCTGATCTGGAGCAATGATGAGAAATACATTTACTTCAGTGCACAAAGCAATGGTGGCGCACCCATTTATCGTGCCGATGTAAAAACCAAACAGGTAGAGGCTTTGTCGAATGTAGATGCCGGCATCAGCAGTTTCGATCTTCGCAATAACAAACTGGTTTTTTCTAAAACAGAAGTAGCCAACCCTTCAGAATTGTATGCGGCGGATGCCAGTATGAAAAATACTGTTCGCCTCAGCAGTTTTAATGCAGACTGGATCAAGAATAAAAAACTAAGTTTCCCTGAAAAGAAAAGTTTTGTGAACGAGAAAGGGCTAACCGTTGAGTATTGGGTAATGAAGCCTGCTAATTACGAAGCTGGAAAAAAATATCCTACCATACTGGATATTCATGGTGGGCCTTCGGCTATGTGGGGACCGGGTGAAAGCTCTATGTGGCATGAGTTCCAGTATTATTGTGCCAAAGGGTATGTGGTGGTGTATGGCAACCCGCGTGGTTCCGGTGGATATGGCAGCGATTTTTTACGTGCAAATATCAATGACTGGGGCACAGGGCCTACCTATGATGTGCTCACCTATTTGGATAAAGCAGGCGAAGGAGGTTTTATTGATACGGCTAAACTAACCGTAACCGGTGGCTCTTATGCAGGCTATTTAGTAGCATGGATTGTGGGGCACGACCAACGCTTTAAAGCAGCCTGTTCACAGCGTGGGGTATACGATCTCGGAACATTTTTTGGAGAAGGAAATGCATGGCGTTTGGTACCCAATTATTTTGGTGGCTACCCTTGGGAAACCACTACCAAAGCCATTCTGCAAAGAGAATCGCCAATTACCTATGTGCAGAATATACACACCCCCTATATTATATTTCATGGAGAAAATGATTTGAGAACCGGTGTGATACAAGGTGAAATGTTGTACAAAAGTTTAAAAGTATTGGGCAGACCTGTTGAGTATGTGCGCCACCCCGGTGGAACGCATGAACTAACCAGAACCGGCAATAACCGCCAGCGTATAGACCAGATGCTGCGAACGATGGAATTTTTTGAGCGATATATTAAGCATTAAAAACAACCGTCATTTCGAACGTAGCAAAGCGAAGTGAGAAATCTTATCTGGTGATGCGATTTCTCCTCGTCGTTTCTCCTCGTCGAAATGACGGTTTGATTGTAAAGATTTAATCCAGAGCCATCTGCATATTGCAAAAAATCAAGCCGCATATTCGCAGATTTCTTTAAAAATAATCTGCGAATCTGCGGCTTATGTATTCCAATTTCAAAATCTCCCAATCCCACTTTCCAAAATCACTTCACCCCCTTTAACCAATCCCCCATTCCCAACACTACTTTTTTTGCTACTTCCCCATGAAAACTGGGGCGGATGATTTTTTTCTCATCCTCGGCATTGCTCAAAAAAGCTATCTCCAGTAAACTGTTGGGAAAATCTGTTGGTGCATTCAATGCAAAATTGAAATTGCCAATATTGCCAAATTCATTCAGCTTTAATTCAAGCATACGGTTTAGTAAAGCTTGTGTAAGGGGGCGAAAGCCAATGTGTTTATAGTAAGTGCTTACACCACTTACCTCTTTGTTACTGCTCGAATTCAAATGCAGACTGATGACAAAATCAGGATCCTGCTGCTGAAAGAAAAGAATACGGTCTTTATTATCAAACGTGGTATCTGTTGTGCGCGACATGATTACATTTTTCACACCTTTTTTCTTCAATGCTTTTTCGAGTGCTTTGGCAAACAGCAGGGTGTAATATTTTTCTTCGTAGCGTGCGGTAATACCACCGGTTCCGGCATTGGTGCCGCCGTGACCGGCATCTATCCCTATGGTGAGGTATTTAAAATCGGGTTTTGCAGGTTGTCTTTTTACTTTCACTACCAGGTTTCTTCCTTTGTAGCCAATACTGTAGCCCCAATGCTGCCGGTGCTGCAACTCAATGGTAACCCGAACTACATCATCTTCTATCTGGTTGTAATACACATTTTTAATTTCCTTCAGCGACTTCAATTGTGTAATCCAGTTGGTATTGCTCTGCACGCCAAAAATCTCTACAATAATTTTGGAAGGATTGATCTCCATATAACTTTTGTAAGGCAGTTTTTCTTCCATATTAATGCCTACATAATCAAAAGCAGAATCGCCTTTGGCACTGAAAGAACCCGTTACATAAAAAGATTTTTCTTTTTGTGCACTGTCTGGTTTCAGATAGGCTTTCTCAATAAAAGCAGAATGAAATTTAGATAACTGTACCCGATACATATCCTTGGTAGAATCAATAACCCGTAACAATATATTGGAATCTATATAGCCCATTTTAGCACCACCCAGCCTGTCTTCGCCCAGCCCATACAATAATGCGGGTAACTTTCCCGTAGAGCGGGTAAGCAAATAATTGGTGGTCATATTTTGTGCCGATGTATGATATACCATCAAAACAAAGCAGGCAATTAGGGTAAGCTTCATAATCTGAAGATAAAAAGATAAATGGGACGATACCATAGCAAAACGATAAAATCCATTGCGCCACTGTACAAATTTCCGGGCATTCCTTTTGGGTAAATACATTAAAAAACCTCATCACCAGTAACGGCAATGAGGCTTTGTTTTAGCAAGCAATCGTAAAACAATGCTTCAATATTAAGAAACTTTATGAAAGTTTACCATTTTTTTAGGTTTTTCTTATAAATGGTAGCCATCATCCGCTACCAACTTGTCAGATATCCTTCTGCGGGCATCCTTGGTATTATAGGGTTCTACCTTGGTAAAGCGCTTCAATCCAATATGCATCATACGCAGTTCATCGCCATCGGCAAAACTATTCAGGGCATCTTTACCGGCTTTGTTTATGCGGTCTGCCGCATCATACAGGTAAGTGCGCATAATGTCGGCCTGTAAACTGGTAGCCGCTTCGCCACGGGCATCGGACAGTTTCATCACACGTAACAGGGCGCTTTCTGCATTGTACGTTTCAATGGCCATATCAGCAATATTCAACAGCACTTCCTGCTCTTTATCCAATTGCATCATTAGCTTCTGCACAGCAGCTCCGGCTACCATGAGTATGGCTTTTTTGAAATTGGCAATGTACTTGCGTTCTTTGGCAAAAGCACCTTCCTCTTCTGCGCCAAAATCAGGGATACTCATCAGCTCTTTCTGAACGGCCATAGCAGGCGTCATCAGATCCAACTTTCCTTTCATCGCTCGCTTCAGCATCATATCTACCGTTAGCAAACGGTTGATCTCGTTGGTACCTTCGTATATGCGGTTAATGCGGCTATCGCGGTACGCTTTTGAAATCAGGTACTCATCGCTAAAGCCGTTGCCACCATGTATCTGTACACCTTCATCAACCACAAAATCCAACACCTCACTGCCATATACTTTCAACATAGAACATTCAATGGCATATTCTTCTGCGGCACCAAGCAAAGCTTCTGCAAAAGTTTTACCACTTTCGGCCAAAGCATGTTCCTGGTTATCGATCCATTTTGCAGTACGATACAAAGCGCTTTCACATACCCACATACGGATGGCCATTTCAGCCATTTTATGACGGATAGCACCAAACTTAGCAATCGGCAATTTAAATTGCTCTCTTGTTTTGGCGTATTGAATAGAAGTAGTAGCAGCTCTTTTAGATCCACCCAAAGCAGCGGCACATAATTTTAAACGGCCAATGTTCAGAATATTGAAGGCGATCAAATGCCCTTTGCCGGCTTCTCCCAATAAATTTTCAACCGGCACTTTACAATCCTGGAAATACAACTGTACTGTTGATGATCCCTTGATACCCATTTTATGTTCTTCCGGTCCCTGGGTAAAACCTTCCATACCACGCTCTATAATAAAACCTGTGAATTTATCACCGTCAATTTTAGCGAACACCGTATACACATCTGCAAAACCACCATTGGTGATCCAGCATTTTTGTCCGTTTAGAATATAGTATTTCCCATCATCACTCAGTTTGGCCGTTGTTTTCGCACTCAATGCATCACTACCACTATTGGGTTCTGTTAAACCATACGCACCCTTCCACTCACCGGATGCCAACTTGGGAATGTATTTCTGCTTCTGCTCCTCTGTTCCAAAATATAAAATGGGCAAAGAACCAATACCGGTATGGGCTGCCACAGCAACGGAGAAGGAATAACCACCACCCAATCCTTCATTCACCAGTGAAGAAGTAATAAAATCCTTACCCAGTCCGCCATAGGCTTCTGGAAAAGAGGTTGACAATAAACCCTGCTCACCCGCTTTCTCAAGCAATGATGGCATCAAACCCGGTTCAAGTTTATCAATCCTGTCTATCACCGGCAAGATCTCTGTATCCAGGAATTGCGAACACATATCCATTACCATTGTCTGTTCCTCGTTAAAATCTTCAGGAATAAATGTTTCGAATGGATTGCTCTCTTTGATCAACCATTCGCCGCCCTTAAGCGCATTGGTTTGTTTAGTAGATTCCATGGTGGGAAGTTTATTGTTTATTGGTTTACTGGTTTATTAGTTTATTGGTTTACTAGTGATG
Source organism: Sediminibacterium sp. (assembly GCA_965283715.1). Lineage (GTDB taxonomy): Bacteria > Bacteroidota > Bacteroidia > Chitinophagales > Chitinophagaceae > Sediminibacterium. Next base: position 28,863 of record CBDIPL010000006.1, read on the forward strand.
GTGCGTTACCACTAATTCTTGTGTACTCACCACTCACGATTCACGCCTCACGTTAAATTATCATACACTTTCTGAAACACCTGCTTCACGGTTTCAATCTCTTCTCTGTTAACACCTATCAAGGCTTCGCTCATGGTTTGGTTGGCCAGGTCGATGGTTTTATCTTGTAGGTCTTTCGCGGCATCGGTTAAACAAACCAGGTTAATGCGACGGTCTGTTTTGGAAGGCATACGCTTTACCAGTTTCTGCTTTTCCAGGTTATCAATCAAACGCGTAATGCTTGGTTTATCGCGAAAAGTGCGGTTACACAATTCCTGCTGGCTTAAACAATCTTCTTTCCACAAATGGTACAACACACTCCATTGCTCAATGGTAATTTCCAGTCCTGCATTCCTGAAATTCTTCTGTAATCTCCGCGCAACAGCTGTAGAAGCCATGCCATTGATCACGCTGTATAATTCGCCCCGTCTAAATTGGTTGTTTGGCATATAGTTAGTTATGCAACTAATTTCAAAATAAGTTCGTTTCTTTGATATCACCAAGAATAAACCCTTAAAATTTCAGAATTGCCCATAGAAAACCATACCCTCCCTTTCCGCCATTCCCTTATCCAGTATACCCGTTGGGGTAATGGAGCCGAATGGCTATTCTGCTTTCATGGTTATGGAGAGGAGAGCGACTCATTTGCTTTTCTGGAAAAAGACCTGGGCAATCGCTTCACTATTATCGCCATTGATTTCCCATTTCATGGTCAAACCCAATGGGAAGAAGGTCTTTTGTTTGAACCCGCCGACCTTGTAACCATCATTAATCAAATAAAACCCACAAAAGAACGAATTCAATTACTTGGTTGCAGCATGGGAGGCAGAGTGGCTTTGCAATTATTGCAATTAATTCCAGAACAGATCAGCAAATTGGTATTGGTGGCACCGGATGGATTGCATAAAAACAAATGGCAATGGCTGGCTACCAGAAACGCTTTTGGGAAAAAAGTATTTGCAGGAGTGATGAAAAATCCCGGTTGGTTATTATGGCTGATGGATCTTGCAGGAAAAGCAGGTTTGTACAATAAAAGACTGCTAAAATTTGTACACTATTATCTGGATGATGCCGAACAACGAACCACGCTTTACCGTCGCTGGACCACCATGCGAAAATTTAAACCCGAAACCACAGCTTTGTTACAAACAATTAAGGAACATGAAATTCCTGTTTCTTTATTATTTGGCAAATATGATAGTGTGATACTGGCAAAACATGGCCTACGTTTTAGAGAACAGGCAAAAAAATACATCACTGTAAATGAAATAGAAGCTGGTCACCAATTATTGCGCGAAAAATATTTGTCGCAGCTGCTACCACTGTTGGTTGAATAATATTGGCTTTCTTTGTTTACTATGTACTGGACGGCTATCCTTATTACGGCCATTTTATTATTGGCTTACAGTATACTGCTATTGCGCTACCGGCAATGGTTTTTGCATTTACCTATCTGGCAGATGAACAGAACCATCGAACCACTAACAAAATTTTCTGTGCTCATTCCCGCCAGGAATGAAGCAGAAAACATACAGGCCTGCTTACTTACGGTATTGCAGCAAAATTATCCGGCTGATTTGTTTGAAGTAATTGTGATCAATGATTATTCCACCGATGAAACCGAAAATAGGGTTCGCGCATTACAACACACTTACCCAAACCTGCAATTACTGAATCTGAAAGATCTTCTGGGTGGAACACCACTCAATGCCTACAAGAAAAAAGCCATTGAATTGGCGATAGCAGAAAGCAAGGGTGATTGGATAGTAACCACCGATGCGGATTGTACTGCTACGGCAAACTGGTTATTGCTATACGACAATTATATACAACTAAAGAACCCTGCGTTTGTTGCGGCACCGGTGATGTTTACAGATAACCTTTCTTTTTTAGGAAAATTTCAATTATTGGATTTCATCAGCCTGCAGGGCATTACTGCTGCTGCGGTATCAGCGGGCTATCATACCATGTGCAATGGTGCCAATATTGCTTACCAAAAAACGGTTTTTTATGAAGTAGGCCAATTCAAAGGCATTGATTACCTGGCCAGTGGCGATGATATGTTGCTGATGTACAAGATCAAACAAAAATATCCCGACCGCCTGGGATATGTATTTTCCAGAGATGCCATTGTGCAAACAGCACCCATGCCAGATTGGAAAAATTTTTTAAACCAACGGATCCGCTGGGCCAGTAAGGCTGACCAGTATCAGGACAAAACGATATTCTATACACTGGCACTGGTATATGCCATGAATGCATGTTTACTTATCTTATTTTTCTGGAGCTTACTGATAAAGGGGGGATCAGCAACTGGCTGGTTTTAATGGCGGCCAAAACCCTGATTGAACTGAGCCTGATGTTTCCTGTGGCAAAATTCTATCAACATACAAAAGCGTTGTGGTGGTTTCCTATAATGCAACCTTTTCACCTTATTTATACTGTAATGGCTGGCTGGCTGGGAAAATTCGGAACCTATCAATGGAAAGGAAGAAGTGTTCATTGATCAGAACATTACTTTCCATCCTCTGTTTCGGGCCACCAGGCATACACAATCAACGGAATTAACGCGAATAAGGATAAAATGAACCTGAGAACTTTTTTCATTGGATTGGTTTATTAGTGGACAGTAATTTTTATAATATGTTTAATGGTACACCCCTGAATTCGGTAAAAAACACTATCTATTCGGTGAACGTATAATTTCTTAATTTTCGCATGTGTTACACAAACGATTCTCTTCACCTTTTGCCCAACGTTTATTTGCCAACAAAGGCGCTTCCTTTGGTTTGATACTGATTGTACTGAGTTTGCTGCTTGCTTTGAGTTGTTATTTTATTGCTCCTGATACTTCTCCTAATGCCAACCGTATGATTCCTGAAATAGGTAGTAAAAAACCGGGCTATGCCGTTTTATTACTACGCACTAACAGGGATAAGCAGATAGTACCGGCTGGTTTTTTAAAGCGTCTGCTAAGTGGTGCCGAAGAAACTTACCAGTATACTCCTATCAATTCTTATACCATAAAAGGTGATAGCCTGATTTATGAAAAATTGGTGGATGAAGGCATTACCGATAGAAAAGCCATCCTGATTTCAGCAACACCCAAAACACCAGTTATTAAAACTACCTACTATCTCGGCACAGATAAATTTGGAAGAGATATTCTCAGCAGACTCATGATTGGTGTAAGGGTAAGCCTGGCTGTTGGATTGATAGCTGTATTTATCTCAGTTACCATTGGCATTATACTGGGTTCCATTGCCGGCTATTTCAGAGGATGGATTGATGAAGTGATCATGTGGTTCATTAATGTGATTTGGAGTATCCCTACTCTATTATTGGTGTTTGCCATTACACTGGCATTGGGCAAAGGTTTCTGGCAGGTATTTATTGCAGTGGGGTTAACCATGTGGGTAAATGTGGCAAGACTGGTTCGTGGTCAGGTGCTGGCTGTGCGTGAACTGGAATACATAGAAGCCACGCGTGCATTGGGCTACTCGCATACACGCACCATTTTTAAACACATACTTCCGAATATTCTTGGACCGGTAATGGTGATCGCTGCCAGTAATTTTGCATCAGCCATTGTAATAGAAGCCGGATTAAGTTTTCTGGGTGTAGGTGTTCAACCCCCGCAACCCAGTTGGGGATTGATGATTAAGGAGAATTATAATTTTATCATCACCCATAATCCCATGTTGGCATTAGCACCGGGCATTGCCATCATGCTGTTGGTACTTGCATTTAATTTATTAGGAAATGGATTGAGAGATGCATTGCATGTGAGAAGCACAAGGTAGGGAATATCGAATATCGAACAGATGAATGTCGAATGTAGAAGCAAGGAACCAATTCTTAAATTTTCAAGGTAGAATTAATGAGCTCGGTTTACAATCTGGTTTCATCTTTAATAGCTAGATTTTTTTACGTTATTGCGGCCCTTAGCGGGCTTTGCGATACAAAAAGCAGTAACGCAAAGCCCGCAACGATACGCAAGGTTCGCAATATTTATTTTTGGGTAACACCTAACATTTCAGCTTGTATAGGATTAAGGAGCATAAAAAATAAAATCAACTTTACTTCATCATTCATCTGTTCGATATTCAACATTCGATATTCGCGTCAGCGACGGCTTCTCGCTCTTCTTTGCTTTTAGTTTCCAAGAGCACAATCATTCCCAGACATAACCAAAACAAACTTCCTATCTTATCGGTTTCTATCATGTCGCTTAAGCTATTGATTACACCAATCATTACCAACATAACGCCAACAGTTAATGACACATATTGATAAAACCGACTTTGAAAACGGTGATAGAGTTTTTGTATATGCCATAGCATACCAAAATACAAAGTGCAGAATAATAGTAATCCAACCACGCCCTGCTCCAGTGCGGTTAAGATAAAATAATTGTGTACGGTAGAATGTTCCTTGTTATCACTTACCCATGTTTCAAAACTACTTACGGTATAGGGTTTATAATGAAGGTAAAAAGTATTGGGACCAAAACCAGTGATGGGTTTTTCAGCCATCATTCGTACACCCGCAATCCACCGGTAAAATCTTTCTGCATTAGAAACATCTTTCAATGCTACCGTTGCCTGTAAATGCTCTGTAAAGTCTGTATGAAAAATTGTTTGGTCATGATTGGGAGCAAAACGCATGTACCGGTTATCCGTGATCAACCACGCTGTAGATATCAGCACGAAAGTAATCGCTATAAAAATTACCTGACCCATCCATCGCTTTCTAATGAACCAAACTGCTGTAATACCCGACAGTAAAGCAACCCAGGCCCCGCGTGAATATGCAAATAACAATCCGGTTACACCAATCATCAATCCTGCGAGCAACCATTTTCTTTGTTTGTTTTGCACCGGCATTAATTTCCATGCGGTCCATGCAACCGGCAATAAACACACCAGCATGGAAGAATAATTTACATGGTTTCTAAAAAAGGTGCCAGTGTTTGCTGAACTTTTTCAAAACTAAATCCATACCATGCATGGCGTAGCAACGTTTGTATCACTACAAATGCCATCGGGATAAGCAAGTAAACGGCGGCCTTACTTATGCGGCTTTGTGAAGTAAACAATACCTGTGGCAATACCACCAGTGGAATAATATACCATGTTTTAGCCAACACATATTTTAGTGATAACAAAGACTCAACAGAATAGAAAGCAGCTATGAGTAGCCAGAAAAAATAAACGGCCAACAGTAAAATAATTGGATGTAGTAGTAAAGAAACCGGTAACCATTTGGGTTGATACACCAGTTGAATACATACAATAGCAGTTAGCAACATTAATAGAATTTCATCCGGAAAATCAAGTCCGAGTTCGGGCGTAAGATTGAGTTCAGTTGATAACGGCAAACAGATCAGTAGCCACCAGAATAATTTTTCAGGCTGCCGAACCAGTACCTCAACAACAAACGGAAATAACAACAAGGCAAAAGGAATGATCACCAATAAAGGTTGCTGCCATACAATAGCTGCGATAGTACTACCGCAAAAAATAACCAGGTGCAGGAAAATATTTTTTTGATATGGCCATGCCATTGCGTGCATATCAGGCCAGATTATTTCTGTCGTTCACCAACACAAGTAAGCATCCAAAAATAAATGAGGCTATGGCAGTGGCCAGTATGACAGCCATCTTATCAGGCCTTTCTGCATAAGAGGCAGGAGAAGCTGGTTCTAAAACATATAATGCCGCAGGTATGGTTTGCCCAGCCAGTACAAATTCATCAGCAGTTTTACGATATTGTTTTATCTGTTCCAACAAGGTTTGCATTTGTGAAACAAGCAATACCTCTTTTGCATTTCCCGCTGTAGCCACACTATCACTCAATTGTTGGTATTGCTGCTCCATGGAAGCAATCGTGTTTCTAATATTGTTGATATTAGCGCTGTAATTCTTTTGCCAGATACTTTTTTCGCTTGTTTCTATCAATGCTACCAAACGGTTTACCAGATTGGCAGAAAGTTGTTTGTCTTTTGTCCATGCAACAATTTGTAATTGTCCATTTTCTGTTTTAATAAACCGAAGATCTTTTTGCAAACGCAATGCGGCTTTCTTTCGCAGAACCCGTAAACTATCTCCCGATAATGAATAGTAATCAATTAATGAAAAGGTATCAATGAGTGATAGATAGGTAGCTTCCATCTCACCTACACCCACAATCCTGTCGAGATCATCCCCCGTACCAAAATAAGAATAGAGTGCCTGTATATTGGGATTGAATAATCTCGCTTTATCAGCCAGCATCGGATTGGCCGAAAGAACTGTAGCCGTTGATTTAAAATAAGGCGGCACCATAAATACCGTTATCGCAGACACAACCGTACTGGCTAATACAATGAACAGGATGGTTGTCCACCGTTTGCGTAAAGCAGCTGTTACCTGTATCAGGTTAAAAGATTGTGTTTGCATAATCTGTGAAAATACAATTTAATCCATTCAAGAGGCAGGTGCCACCACTACATTTCTATCCAAGCTTTCTTCCAGAGAAATAAAGGTTTCTGTTCGTTCAATGCCTTTGATCTTTTGCAATTCATCGTGCAGCACAAAACGAAGTTCTTGTATGTCTTTACAAACAATTTCGGCAAACATGCTGTAATTGCCGGTGGTATAATTAAGGCGAACGATCTGCGGAATTTTTTTCAGCTCTTTTGCCACGCTATCATACAATGAGCTTTTTTCCAGATACACACCTATAAAAGCGATGACATCGTAGCCTAAAGATTTGAGGTCTACCGATAATTTTTTACCTTTCACTACTTTTAGTTCTTCCAGTTTTTTAATGCGTACATGAATAGTACCACCGGAAACAAATAGTTTTTTACCCAGGTCGGCATAAGAGATTTCCGCATCTTCCATCATTTCCTGGATGATCTGCAGATCCAGTTTATCAAGATTCAATTTGGCACCCATATTCCTCTTATTTTTAAATATTATTCAATATAATATCAAATTTATTGTATAATATCTATATTATCAAAATATTTATTGAATTATTTACAATGAATGGAGAATTTGTCCTACTATTGTCTTGTCAAACAATGACGGAGTTCTTATATACTGTGGGGTGATGAAATTTTTGGCAGACATGCCCTCTTGTCTCGGGGGTGAGGATAACAGGATAAACGTAGCATAGAGCCGTTCGGGTAGTAATACGCGGACGACCGGGGTCGACCACCGAACTTTGTACTACAGCTAACTGCCTCGTGGAGGTTCGATCCCTCCCCCTACAGCTTTTTTAATGTATAATGCCTTGTAAATCAATTATTTACAAGGCATTTTTTATGTTTGGGGTACGTAATGGGGTACAAAATATTCAATTTAAGGCCCGAAAATTTCGAAAAGATTTAATTTTTTTATGGCTCATATTGAGCCTAAAACCCTTTGAATAACAGCGAGTCAATAAATAAAAATGAACGAGGAACAGAGCTGCCAGGCGTTATACGATTTTGTGCATCACTATAAATTGGTAGGTGAATATGGTGGTGTCCGTTTTACGGCGAAAATTACTATTGAAACAGCTCACAAACGATTTGAATCTTCTGGAATGGAAGTAATGGTAAGCCTGACAGATCATAATAGTATGGGTAGGCTTGTGCTGATAGAAAACGAGCTGGACCCAAAACTGTTTCCTACAGATTTTGATGCTCAATATCAAATATTTACCAATTTTCAAGAAGTGTACCTTCATATTACTGGCATACACCGGAATAATCCATTGATCGGAAAATACTCAGTGGTAATTGTACCACTAAGTCGCACCCTTGTGTAGATTGGTATACCTCGATAGACTTCAAAACGAAATTTGAAAACCAAGCATGCTTTTATAATTTGACAACATACTTGTCAGAAATTTTAG
>CBDIPL010000007.1:0-22499 GCA_965283715.1 Sediminibacterium sp.
TTCAACGCTTTGCCAAAGAAACCAATACCCCTGTTTTTTTAATTGGCCATATTACCAAAGATGGTGCCATTGCAGGACCTAAGATTTTAGAACACATGGTGGATACCGTTTTGCAGTTTGAAGGCGATAGACATTATGCGTATAGAATACTTCGCACATTAAAAAATCGTTTTGGCAGCACTGCAGAACTGGGTATTTATGAAATGACCGGAGAAGGGATGCGCATTGTTTCCAATCCCTCTGAAATATTGATTGCACAAAGAGAAGAACAATTAAGCGGAAGTGCTATTGCCGCTACCTTAGAAGGCATGAGGCCTTTGCTAATAGAGGTGCAGGCATTGGTAACACAAAGTGTATACGGCACACCCCAAAGAACCGTTACCGGTTTTGATTTAAGACGTTTACAACTGTTACTGGCTGTGTTGGAAAAACGTGGCGGCTTTCAGTTTGGCATGAAGGATGTGTTTGTAAATATTGCAGGAGGTATTAAAGTAGAAGATCCTTCCATTGATCTGGCAGTGATCTGTGCATTGCTTTCTTCGTATGAAGATGTACCGCTGCCCGCGCATATTTGTTTTGCAGGTGAAGTAGGATTGAATGGAGAAATCAGGGCCGTTAACCGGATTGAACAACGAATAGCTGAAGCAGAAAAATTAGGTTTTGAAAAAATCATCCTATCACGTTACAATAAAAAAAGCTTTGACCCGAAAGCGTATAAAATTAATGTTACTGCATTAAGTCGTGTGGATGAAGTGTACCAACAATTGTTTTAAGTACGAAATTAGAAGTACGAGGTACGAGGTTAGAAGTAAGAAGTAAAAACCGTTCGTACTTCGTACTTCTAACCTCGTACTTACCCTTGCGGTAAATACCTAATCGCACAATAAAAAGCATGCCGAACTTTGTGCAATGCTTTCAGTTTCTCAAAAATACTTGTCTTCTTTTTTACATCTTTTCTATCCACACAACTGCGAAGGTTGTGGGTCTGATGTATTGTACGAGTCGCAGTTTCTGTGTGCCCGTTGTGTGCAGCGCTTACCCGCAACCGGATTTTTTTTACAGCCTGGCAATCCCGTAGAAAAATTATTTTATGGAAGAGCGAAGATCTCACATGCTGGTGCACTGTATTATTTTACCAAGCACTCATTACTGCAACATGTACTGGTACAGTTAAAATATAAAAGCAACAAAGAGGCCGGCTATTTTTTAGGAAGAATGATGGCTCTTGCCTTGAAAGAATCCGATAGATTTTCTGATGTGGCTGCATTGGTTCCGCTTCCACTCAATGCAAAAAAAGAACGGATCCGCGGGTATAACCAGGCAACCGTGATTTGTGAAGGAATCAGGAATATTTGGCAAAAACCTGTTTTAGAAAATGCAGTAAGCAGAATTCGTTTTACCGAAACGCAAACAAAGCAAAACCGCATCAACCGCTGGCAAAATATGGAAGGTGTATTTGAAGTAACAGACCCTGACTCGCTAAAAAACAAACATATTTTATTGGTAGATGATGTAATTACCACAGGTGCTACACTGGAAGCTTGTGGCGCTGCCCTGTTGAAAATTGAAGGGGTTAGGCTGAGTATTGCTACCGCGGCATATACTTTTTAGTTAAGCGTTAAAGGTTAAAATCTAATAGTTGCAACGTCTTGTTTATTAGCTAAACTTACCCCAACTCACTTTTGACTTTTAACTTTTAACTTTTGACTTTAAACTTCTCCACCCATTCATCAAATATTACCCAACCTTTTCTATATTTAGGTGTTCTTTACCTAAATATTAAAACATGAAATACTTTTTAACCCTAGTTGTTGTTGCCATGCTCAGCGCATTTACCCTCCCGGGTGACCCCACCATTCATAGCTTTAAAGTAAAATCCATTGAAGGCGGAACCATTGACTTTTCCAAATTCAAAGGCAAAAAAATCCTGGTTGTGAATACCGCTTCCAAATGTGGTTATACCCCGCAATACGAAGCTTTGCAAAAAGTGTACGAACAGTATAAAGAAAAATTGGTGATCGTGGGTTTTCCTGCCAATAATTTTGGCGGACAAGAGCCTGGTGCTGATGCTGAAATTCAGGAATTCTGCAAAGCCCGTTTTGGCGTTAAGTTTCCTTTGGCCAGTAAAGTAAGTGTGAAAGGCGATGATACCGCTCCCATTTACAAATGGCTTACCAGCAAGACAGAAAATGGTGTGCTGGATGCCACCATTGGTTGGAACTTTAATAAATTCTTACTGGATGAAAATGGTAAAATGATTGCCTACTTCCCCAGTAAAGTAACACCGGATAGCGAAGAGATTACTAAATACCTCAAATAGATCGCGGAATCGCAGATTTCACGGATTTTGAATATGATTTTTGGGAAAGGATGTTCTTGCGAACATCCTTTTTTGTTTTTTACCTTAGAGTAATCACTAATTATTTTTTATAAATCATATTTAAAATCAGTGAAATCCGTGCTCTCCCATTACTTTTGATACACGCAGTTATCCCTTACAAATCATACAAAAATCTGCGAAATCCGCGATGCTTTTTAGAGACGTCATAGGCCAGCACGCCATCAAACAACACCTTGCCGAAATGGTGGAGCAAAACCGTTTGAGCCATGCCTTGCTGTTTCTGGGGAAAGAAGGGAGTGGCGTATTACCGTTGGCGCTTGCTTTTGCACAATACATTGTTTCCATTCCGCAACCCGCACCAGTGGTAGAAGATCTGTTTGGTGGTATGACGGCTTTGGAACCTCTGCCTTCTTACATACATCCCGATAATATTGCAGCACAACCAGCTTTTCAACGAGCAGAGCAGTTGATTCATCCAGATTTGCATTTTACCTATCCCGTAATAACCAAGAAACCGGGCGAGAAACCTGTTAGCGCTGATTATATCGCCGAATGGCGTGAGTTTGTAAAAAATTACCCGTACGGAAATGTGTACGACTGGCTGCAGTTTATTGGTGCCGAAAACAAACAAGGCAATATTACCGCCGAAGAATGCAACGATATTAACCGGCAACTGAGTTTAAAAAGTTTTGAAAGTGAATACAAAGTATTGCTGTTATGGATGCCCGAATACCTTGGTAAAGAAGGTAATAAATTACTAAAGCTGATAGAAGAGCCGCCACCCAATACCTTATTTATCCTGGTAGCGGAGAATGATGAGCAAATCTTACCTACCATTTTAAGCAGGTGCCAACTGGTTAAAATACCGATGCCCGAAAACAGTGAGATAGAACAGGCATTGATAGAAAGGGCCAAAGTAAGTCCAGAAACAGCCCGCCAGGTTGCCGGCATTTGCGAGGGCAACTACCGGGAAGCCTTACAATTATTACAACATGCCGATCAGGACTGGCAAAGCCTGCTGCGCGAATGGTTGAATGCAACACTAAAAGGTGGCCCTATAGCCCAGATTAAATTTACCGAAGAGGTAAGCAAGCTTGGCAGGGAGAAGCAAAAACAGTTTCTCCGCTATTTTAACCACTTGCTGGAACAGAGCATCCGCATCAAAGTGTTGGGGGTAGATGGGGTGAGTTTGGGGGATAATGAGAAGGATTTTGCCCAAAGATTGAATAAAATAGCTTCTGTTAGCCAGCAACAGGCCATTATTGAGGAGCTGGATAAGGCATCGTATTATGTAGAACGTAATGCCAACGCCAAAATGTTGTTTCAGGCACTGACCATTAAACTGTACCATATCATTCAGAACAAAACCCTAATTTTGATGAACTAGGCCATCGGCTGACTGTTTTTAGTCATACGGGGCAGTGAGCAGGATTTTGTGGGGTTAGTGTGATTATTGGTTAGCTATATGAAAAAACCAATAGGTACACGTTGCACTGTGATACGCTTATCAATATATTTTGAAGGCAGGATGCTGAATCAATTTTCAACGGAATGGCCCAATAGCGCTCCGAACGTTGAAGTGAGTGACACACCCGAAGCATCATAGCAGTACTATAGCCCGCCCAAACATTCCTACTCTATTTATTAACGAACACTTATCAGTTAAGATATGGGATGTGGATCATGTAGTTCCTCTAAAGACGGGGGTAAACCGGGGGGGTGTAAAAGCAACGGTGGTTGCAGCACAGGTGGCTGTAACCGGCTGAATGTGCACGATTGGTTATTGAACCTTCCTTTCAGCGACCCGGAAAGCACTTGTAAGGTGATTGAAGTGAGTTTTAAACAAGGAAGCCGGAAAGAGTTTTTCCGCAATACCACCCTTCAATATTTTGATAAAGGCGATTATGTAACCGTAGAAGGCGTAAGTGGTTTTGATGTGGGCGAAGTAAGCCTGACCGGCGAACTGGTGCGGCTGCAGATGAAGAAAAAAGGCGTGGATGAATTTGGCGCTGAAATGAAAAAAATTCTTCGCCGCAGTTCTGACCGCGATATTGAAACCTTTCAGATCAGCAAAAGCCGTGAGAAAGAAATACTCGCCCGTAGCCGCGCGATAGCCCGCCAGCTGAATGTGCAGATGAAACTGAGCGAAGTGGAAATTCAGGCTGATGGTAAAAAAGGTACTTTCTTTTATACTGCTGATGACCGGGTAGATTTTCGTGAGCTGATTAAAATATACGCCGGCGATTTTAAAGTAAAAGTAGAAATGCGCCAGATAGGCATTCGACAAGAAGCCGCCAAAGTAGGTGGTATTGGCAGTTGCGGCCGCGAATTGTGCTGCAGTACCTGGCTGAATGATTTTAAAAGTGTGAACACTACCGCAGCACGTTACCAGAATTTATCCATCAATCAAACCAAACTGAGCGGACAATGCGGCCGTTTGAAATGTTGTTTGAATTATGAGCTGGATACTTATTTGGATGCCCTGCAACAGTTTCCGGATTATGCCGAAACATTGGATACCGCTATGGGTACGGCGCACCTGATTAAAAAAGACATTTTTAAGAATCTGATGTGGTATGTGTTACCCAATAACACCAAACATTACCCATTAACCATACAGCGCGTTAAAGAAATTAAACGCTTGAACCGAGAGGGACAGAAAGTAGATGAACTACAGCCGGTAGAAATTGTAAGCAGTAAACAAAGAGAAGAAAATGAGCCGGCAGCTTTTGTGGATCTGGTTGGACAGATCAGCCTGAAAACATTAGAGAAGAACGATAGAAAAAGAGACCAGGAAAGAAGTAACCGGGGCGGGCAGCAGGGTTCCAGAAATCAGGGGACAAGAGAACAAGGGGGACAAGGACCAAGACCTCCACAACAAGGTGGTGGACAACAGGGTTCAAGGAACCAGGGGCCAAGAGAACAAGGCCCGAGACCACAAGGATCGAGGCCTCCGCAACAAGGTGGTGGGCAACAAGGGCCGAGAAACCAAGGGCCAAGACCACAAGGACCAAGACCTCCGCAACAAGGCGGGCAGGGACAAAGACCCCAAGGACCCAGACCACCACAAGGGCCACCGAGGCAAGAGCCACCGAAAGAAAGTTAATATTGTAAGACGCTACCAGGTTTAGTGGCGTTTTTATCTTAGCGAAGGTTTCAATAAGAGTTTAAGAGAAAAAGAGGAAAAGAGAAGACTTATTCAATCTCTTTTTCTCTTAGCCCCTCTTAGCGAAACCTTACAGCTTATCCATTTCAGTGGCTGTAAACTCCATCAGCGTTTTAATATGTGCGGGAGACAAATCAAACTTCAATCCTGCGGCTGCATATAATTCGGGTAATGTTTTGGTACCGCCAAGGCTTAGTGCATTGATGTAATTTTGTAATGCCTGTTGCGGGTTTTGCTGGTATTGCATCCATAAACCAATGGCGCCTAATTGCGCGATGCCGTATTCAATATAATAGAAAGGCACTTCAAACAAATGCAACTGTCGCTGCCAACCAATTTCGCGGTAAGCATCCAATCCGGTATAATCAATACTATTGGTAGAAAATTCTGCGAGAATACTCATCCATTGTTTGGTACGCTCTTCAATGGTGTGTGATGGATTTTCGTATACCCAATGTTGAAACTTATCAATGATGGCAATCCATGGGAAGATGGTGATGGTTCTTTCCAATTGGTGTTCTTTAGCGCGGTTTAAATCTTCTTCGTTATTAAAAAATGCTTCCCAATGATTCATACTGAATAACTCCATAGCCATACTGGCCACTTCTGCAATTTCCATCGGGTATTCTTTGAAAGCACTTAATTCCAGTTTGTGTGCGAGGAAAGAGTGAATGGCATGGCCGCCTTCGTGTACCATGGTGGTAACATCGCTCATTTGTCCGGCAGCATTCATAAAAATAAACGGCGCGCCGCTTTCTGTTAAGGGACAATTATAACCACCTGGTGCTTTGCCTTTGCGACTTTCGAGATCAAAATGTTTCAGTTCATGCATCTTACGCAAACAATCGGCAAAAAATGGATTGAGTTGTTCAAAACATTGCACTGATTTTTCGTACAGTTCTTTTCCATCGGTAAAAGGCTTTAAGGGTTGAATACCTTCCGGTTCGGCTTCGGTATCCCATGGGCGTAAGGTATCGAGGCCCAGTTTTGCTTTTTTCTTCTGATAGATTTTTTCAATCAATGGAAGTACATGCAGTTTTACTGCTTCATGAAACTGGTAACAATCTTCTTTGGTATAATCAAAGCGGCCCAGCTCTACAAATTTGTAATCGCGGTAATTGGCAAAGCCTGCGTTCTTGGCTACCTCATTTCTTTTCTGAATCAATTGGGTATACAGATCATGCATGGGTTGTTGATCCTGCAATCTTCTGTCCTGAATTTTACGGTACACTTCTTCGCGTAAACTTCTATCATGGCTTTCCAAAAATTTAGCGGCCTGTTGCAACGTGTATTCCTGTCCGTTTACTTCTACCGTCATTTTACCCGCAATGGCACCATATTGTTGCTGCATCACACTCAGTTCTGCCTGTAATGGAATATTGGCTTCGCGAAAAAGATCAATGCTTTTTTTAACGCTGCGGAGATAGGTAAAATATTTTTGTTGATTGAGTTCTTTGGTCAACGGGTTATCAATCAATTTCCGGTTCAGCAGATCGGCATAGGGTTGTAGTTTAGGCTGTATTTCCATGCAGAAATAGGTGAACGCATCTTCCAACGCTTTATCGGTAGTATCGCAGGTCATTTTTATCTGGCGCCAGCAGGCGTCTTCACTGACCACAGCTTCCATTTCGCTCATATCCTTTAGCCATTGTTCCAGATCTGCGGCTGAATGCAACGCTCTTTCAGCAAGGTCTTTAAAAAATGGCTCCAAAGAGGCCCAATCGGTAACCACAAAATTGTTCGGAACAAAATGCCTGGCTAGTTTTTTAATATCTGCGCTTAACTCCATTATATATTATTTTGAGGTGCAAAAATAATGCTTTTACAAGTCTTGTTTCAGGTTAGATAAATGGTTTTCTACTGCACCGGTCTTTTACAATGTCCAAACAACCAACCGGCTATCATTATAAGCGGCAACACTATTTGATATCTAGCACATTTGTTTTAAATTAACGTATTACTTCCAACTGCTTAAATGCTAAAACTGTCATATAGAGCAATCCTTATCATCATTCTAATGGTATCAGCCCATATTAACAGGGTTGCGGCTCAGCATGAATTTGTTGTTACCATTGATCCTACTAATGGGGCCATTAACCGCCTGGATAGTATTCCCGGGGTAATGTGGATAGAACCGCATGCTGTTCTTGATGATCGGAACAGGCGCTTTCTTTTTGTTGGTGCGCCACCAAATCGATTATCACGGAGTCTTTTCTCGATAGATGCTATCACAGGCAAGGTGCTCTCAAAAGCTCCGCTTCCCAAATCTCCTGCACTGATCACTTTACGGAACAATGATGTATCACAAACCCTATATGGCATTACACATGCATCGGGCGTTTACAATTTGATATCCATCAATCCAGTAACAGGTGCATACACCACGATCAGGCAAATAAAAGCGATGAAGTCGCTGGCAGAAGAGATGATCATAGACCAGACTAATCAACGTATTTTTTTTAACTGCTTAGACAGTACATCTCGTTTTTCATTGATAAGTGTTGACTTTTCCGGTAACCTTCTCTCGCAGGTATCAATGCCAAATACCACCGGGCTGCAATATGATCACACCACCAATATGATATATGGACTGCGCTTAAACTACCCCACATCACAACATTTGATAAAAGTAGATCCCTCCTCTGGTGCCATCACTAACATTGCCAGCTTACCGGAAGAAGTAGTTGGTCTGCTACAGTTCAGCACCACTTTTAATGAAGCACACCAACAATACATTTTTGCCAGTAGCGGTAAGAACGGCGATGCACGCCTGTTTTCGGTGGATGTGAAAAGCGGGGCCATTGTGCATAGTACGCCTGCTCCTGTCTCTTCCAATGCAGTAGATAAAGACAATCTTATACAGTTCCGTTACAGTAACTCATTGAAACGGTTGTATTCATTGCACTGGAAAGCATTTGACAATCTTTCTACTTCTCCCTTGGCTTGCGCGCAAAATGTCAACACAAAAATGGTTTTCAACCGGTCGGGTAATTTTCTCGCAGTTGATAAATCAATAACCACCTGCGATGTAAGAATGACATTATATACCGGAACAGGCAAGGCAGTTTTCAGCGGCAAACTGTTGCAGAATGGATATAACAAGATCCAGTTACCTTACCTGGTTGCCGGTGTTTATTATTACACACTGTTCTCCGGAACCAGTTTTGTACAGGGCGGAAAACTCCTCATCAACCGTTAAAAGGCAAACTTTTCAAAGCTGCGGTTATATAGTATTTTTGCAGACTTTACCAAACTAGGCATTGAGTGGCGGATATCATACAATTATTACCGGATAATATAGCGAACCAGATAGCGGCGGGAGAAGTGATCCAGCGGCCGGCCAGTGCCGTGAAAGAATTATTAGAAAATGCCGCCGATGCGGGTGCCACCGAAATCAAACTATTCATTACCGATGCCGGAAAAGCCCTGATACAGGTAATAGACAACGGTAAGGGCATGAGCGAAACCGATGCCCGCATGGCATTTGAGCGACATGCCACCAGCAAAATCCGCAATATTGAAGACCTGTTCCGTATTAAAACCATGGGCTTTCGCGGAGAAGCGTTGGCTTCTATTGCCGCTGTAGCGCAGGTGGAATTAAAAACAAAACGAGCGGATGATGAATTGGGTACCTATATAGAAATCGAGAACAGCCAGGTATTGAAGCAGGAGCCCTGTGCCAGTTTAATAGGTACCAGTATCAGCATGAAGAACCTATTTTTCAATGTACCTGCCAGAAGAAATTTTTTGAAAAGTAATGCTGCAGAAATGCGGCATATTGTGGATGAGTTTACGCGCGTGGCCATGGCATTTCCTGCCATATTTTTTTCGATGACGAGTAATGGCCAGGAAGTATTTCACCTGGAAGCAGGTAGTTTAAAACAACGAATTGTACAAATACTTGGTTCTTCGTACAACGCCAAACTGGTAAGTGTGAATGAAGAAACCGATTACATGAATATTTATGGTTTTGTAGGCAAGCCTGAAACGGCACGTAAAACAAGGGGCGATCAATATTTTTTTGTGAACAGCCGTTTTATAAAAAGTGCGTATTTAAACCATGCCGTGAACCATGCATTTGATGAGATGATTGCCAGAGATAGTTTTCCCAGTTATGTGTTGTATATAGATTTAGATCCTTCGCAGATTGATATCAATGTACACCCTACCAAACAGGAAATTAAATTTGAAGATGAAAAAATCATCTATGCATTTGTACAGGCTGCGGTAAAACATGCACTGGCACAATTCAGTATTGCCCCTTCGCTGGATTTTACTTTGAATGCAGAGATCCAGGGTTTGGATGCAGTAAGCAAACCATTTACTACTGATAAAAAAGATGCTGCTTCCTCTTCTAACCTGTTTAAAACCTTTACACAAAAAAACCAGGCGCATTTTATTGAGAAGAGTAATCCTGCAGAAAGAAATGAGCTGAAGCATTGGAAAACTTTTTTTACAGATGAGAACGCGGAACGCCAAACGCAGAACGCAGAACGCGGTTTGGCGCAACAACTCCAGACTGCTAACTCAAGACTCCAGACTGGCTTGCAGGTTTTACCTGATACGCCTTTATTACAATTACACAATACATACATTATCGCATCAACCAATAGCGGTTTTTTACTGGTGCATCAGCAACTGGCACATGAGCGTATTTTGTATGAACGATATGGCATGGCAGCGCATGGACAACAGATGGCTACACAGCAAAGTCTGTTTCCGGTAACATTGGAACTTGCGGGTGCCGATGCGGCTTTGCTATCAGATCTGTTACCAGATTTATTAGCTATTGGCTATCAGGTAGAACCTTTTGGTAATAACAGTTTTGTGATACAAGGGATACCGGCAGATGTATTTCCGGGTAATGAAAAAAATTCAATAGAATTATTGATCGAACAATTCAAACATTTCAGCAGCGATATCAAATTCAGTAAACGCGAAAAACTGGTTCGTTGCATGGCCAGGCAGCAAGCCATTAAAGCCGGACAATCACTCACCCAAAAAGAAATGCTGGTATTGGTGGAAGAATTGTTTACCTGCAGCAGTCCTAATGTAACGCCTACTGGAAGCCCAACATATTTGGAGTTTAAGGAAGATTATTTAGATCGGATGTTTGGACGATAGCCCATCAACCCATCCGCCCTTCGGGCACCTTCCCTTTATAAAGGGAAGGAGCGTTTTTTATTCTTAAAGACAATCAATCTTATTTGTAATTCTATTACATTATAAATTTCTCCCCTTTATTAAGGATAGATGCCGAAGGCAGAGGGGTTAATACTTATCAATTACCGAGGTTAAAAATTTCTCTACTCCTTTTCTGATATTGGCAACGGGGGCCTGGTGTGCATTTACTAATACTGAAAAAATTAGGTGCTTTCCTTTTTTGGTGATGAGGTAACCGCTTAATGCAATATGGTTACTGAGGCTTCCGGTTTTGGCATAGATATGTCCCGCGTAATTTTTGTAATAATTACTGATGGTGCCCGCTCCTCCGGTTTCTAAAATCGTGGTAATGCGATTCCAACTGAATTCATTTTTCATTTTAGCCAAAATGGATACAAAATCCTGAGGCGAAAATAAATTGTAGCGGCTTAATCCACTGCCATCCACCCATTTGGGTTTTTGTGGTAGATCACTAAGATCTGTTTTTAATAAAGTATCAATAATTTTTGCGGTATTCATGTAGGCCAGTCGCTCATTACTCACCATTAACAAACTTTGCTCTGCATAAAAATTATCGCTTCTGTGCATCATTATTTTTAGCAGTGAATCGGTGGGTTGTGAATATAGTTTCACCACATCGGGCCAGCGGTCAATTTTAAAATGAACGGGTTCAATTACTGTTTTTAATGTATCCGTTAATAGTTGTACCTGCAATTGTTTTTCATTGGTATAAAAAGGAATGTCAACCGATGAAAATGTAGTATTCGATGGCCTGATGGTAAATTGGTTGGTGCCGAATTCGCGCCGAACGCTAAATTTTCCTTTAGCTGTAACTGCTGTTTCGCTAAATGATTTTTGAAAATAAGATGGCATGGCTTTGAAAGAGCCTGCATTGGAAAAGTGAACCAGATTGCCGTATACAGGTAACATACTTCTCTCTACCATGTAATCACTGTTAAAATCATCCCATGCCCAACCTGCTCCCAGTGGATTGTCTTTCCAGTTTTCATCAGTTAGCAGAATTTTCTTTTGCTTTTTTAGAAAATCATATACTGGCTGGTTTTTAAATTCCGGATGCAGAAAGCTGGGATCGCCATTGCCTTCCACTTCAATGACACCGTTGCCTTTATCAACATATCGAATACCTATTAGGCTATCGCCCAGGTATTTCATGGCTGCATAACAGGTAAACAGTTTGGTATTACTAGCGGGTACAAAAAATTTATCAGCCTGGTAATTATATAGATATTCTTTTGTAGAGGGATCGTATAAACTAATGCCTACATGGGCCGGAATGAAATCAGCAACTGATAAAATATCTTTATTTGCCTCTTTCGCAATTTTCTTCTGCATACTGCAGGAGGAAGAAACTACCAGTAAGCCAACACCTAAAATAAATTTTGATTTTCTCATACCTCTTCATTGAATGAAGTGTAAGTTAATTCAATGAATTGGTAAGGACTATAGTCAACCGAAATATTATAACCTGTTTACTCTACCATCAAAATCAACTCCGCTCAACAGCCCGCAACCATCTTTCCGGAATATCATTTCTACTTGCGGTAATGTAATCCTGGTAGCTGCAGGCGGCAAATTTTCCATCGTGTAATTGCATCCACCAGCGGCCGGTGCGCTTGCTTCTAAGAAAAACCGTTTCTACTTCTCCAAAAGCAATGATGAACTCATCAAATTCAGAACGGTTATCCAGTGATGCTTCCTGTTTTCCCTTATGGATGCCATCCATTACATACCACAACATATGTGAGATCTGTTTGGCAGTAAGCGCATGTTGATCCTGTTCAGGAATATATCCATAGATACCTATGCTGGTGCATTGTTTACTCATGCCTGCATATTGCATCAATGTACAGGCTTCCTCTCCATTAAAACCATTGGGAGTAATATGGTTAGCCGGCGCGTGGGCATATTGTATAGCGGCTATATCAAAACTTACCAATTCGCTGTTGCGGATGGGTGGCTCCATTTCTTCAATGGCTTCTTTTACCCTGCCAACCCTAAAGCAATCGAACCCCAGTTTATCAATGGTTTCCAGCATTTGCGGATGCATAAAGTAGCTCTGGAAACCCATATGCGTATAATGCTTTAAATGATTAGGTACCCCTGTAAACATCTCCACCAAAAACTGGTCGGAAGCCAGTACGCTATCCATATCTAAATCAATGCGCGAGTCAATACATACGGCATCAATAATCTTATTCATGGCACCATATGCCTGATATTGAGCAAACGTATTATCGTGCGATCCACCAATGATGATCACTTTCTTTCCCTGCTCAATCAACTCTTGCACTACGGTGCGCAATGCAGCATAACTATCCTGCAGGCTGGCTCCGCATTTTACGTTACCAATATCAGCTACGTTTACTTCGGTATGCCAGTGAAAAAGTTGATAAAATTCTTTGCGAATAGCGTTTGGAGAATCTGTATTGGTAAACTGCAGTCCGGCACCACGCATTTCGCCACATCCTACCAATACCATATCGGCATTAGTTATATCAGGAAAACTTTCATCGTATACGGCAATATGTTTACCCAACTGCGTATCCTTAAATCCTTCATCATTGGAAAGTTGTGCGATATTGACGGGCTCTAGAAAATCGAGTAAAGTTTGTAGCGACATGTAGTTCTGATTTGCCTTATTCAAACGAAAATAGAGGCCATTTATTGTATAGCAACCCGGTAAATGTTACACAGTTGATAGGCTATCATCGTGTGGCAGAGAAAAATAAAATCGACTTCCTTTATCCACTTCACTTTGCAGACCAATGCTGCCATTCATGGCTTCAATAAATTCTTTACAAATAGAAAGGCCCAGACCATTTCCTGCTTTTTCTGTTCCCGGCACCTGGTAAAAGCGGTCGAATATTTTAGGCAAATACGCTGATGGAATACCTTTACCCTCATCGCTAACGCTAAATATAACTTCGTTTGTCATTTTATTTACGCTGATAAAAACCTTAGCGCCTGCTGAAGAGAATTTAATTGCGTTGGTTAGAAAATTAATCAGCACCCATGCAATTTTTTCTTTATCTGCTTTAACAGCTGGTATATTTTCTTCAATGGTAACAACTAATTCAATATTTTTTTGATTGGCCGCGGCGGCAACTGCATCAAGCGCCATAGCAACTGATTCGCCTGGCAACACATCCATCATTGTCAATTGCATTCTTCCACTTTCTACTTGTGAAAGATCCAGCAACTCACTCAAAATTTTTAAAAGTCGTTGATTGTCCTGCTTAATATGTTGTACCAACTCCTTTTGTTCAGTATTTAGTACACCTACCCTTTCATCTTCCAATAGTTTTAAACTGAAGTCAGACGAAGCAAGCGGTGTTTTTAGTTCGTGTGAAATGGTGGCAATAAAATTGGTTTTAGCCACATCCAGTTCTTTAAAGGGGGTGATGTTTTTTAAAACAATCATATTACCCAACGTACCTTCTGCATTTGTTATGGCCATGGTTTCTTTACTAAAAAACTGTTCTTTACCATCTACCACTATTTTAAAAGGCTGGTTACTTTCTTCGCCTGTTACAAACCGAAATAAATCGTTTTGCTTAGCCAAAGCCAATTGCTTATTACCCACTACATCCGTTTCTGATAAATGTAATAATTGCAATGCTTGTGGATTGGCAAATAGAATGGTGCCATTACTTCCAATACCAATACTGGCATCTTTCAGTGAATTGATCACTGTTTCGGCACGCTGTTTTTCAAATAATATTTTGGCCAGATTGCTATGCTCATATTTATCCAGTTCTTCGGCCATGTGGTTGAAAGCAACTGCCATCTCGCCAAACTCATCTTTTCTGTTAAGGTGAATTCTTTCCGTATATTTTTTTCCGGCAATGGCATGAATACCTTCGGTTAATTTGGCTATCGGGTTTGCAATGTACCCGGGAAAATTAAAAACAAAAGTAAAACCAATCAGCGCACAAATGGTGAGCAACAGGGAAATGGCAAATTTTGCATCTTCTGAATTACTGCCTGCAGAAGCATTCTTAGCCAGTATAGCACGCAAATTAATTTGCATGATCTGGTTAATATCATTTCTGATATCAGTTAAAAGCGCTGCGGAATCAGTATTAATTTTATATTGATTAAAATGCTGGCGTAACAATACAGTGGCCTCATTTTCGCCCGGCTCTGTTATATTATTTTCCTGAGCTACCAGATTTTTTTCAAATACCGTTGTTGCGTTGGTACTATCCAGCGCCTGAAGCATATTGGTGGTATACTCAATGGTTTCATAATTATCTTTTAAAATATCCCGCTGTTCTGCAATGATCTTATTAATATAAAAAAAACCGGTACCCCCAACCAATAATAACAGCGTAAATAAAAAAACTACGCCCAGGGTTACCTTTGTTTTTAGTTTAGCTGTCATGATAGTATAATCAAATCTATATCATTTACACTCAGCCCTTTCAGTAATTTATTAAAAACACCGGTACTCATAATAACCTGAAATAAATTCAGGTGTGGCTTTCCAATACAAACAGTGGTAATTTCTTTTTCAATACATACCTGCATAATGGCTTCTGCAATATTCGTATGCTTTAACTGAACCACTTCGGCTCCTGCTTCAGTTGCATTTTTAAAAGTATTAATCAAATGCCTTTGGGCTGCCAGGGGTATTTTATCTACACTTTCTTTTGGTGTTTGCACATACAATACATACCAGGTACTGTTGTAATAAGAGGCCAATCTTGCGGTTTTGCGTATAATATGCTGTGCCGTTTCGTGATTGGTAGATATACAGGCAAGAAACTTTTCATGCCGTAATTGTTTATCCCTCGTTACTTCATAGTCTACTTTTCTCTCTACCTGCCCGGCCACTTCTTTCAAAGCCAATTCGCGCAGCTGTAAAATTTTTTCGGGACGAAAAAAATTCTGCAGTGCCTGCTGTACTTTACTATTGTCGTAAATTTTGCCTTCTTTTAAGCGGGTAATCAGTTCATCAGCGGTGAGATCAATATTCACCACTTCATCTGCTGTTTGTAAAATTTTATCCGGCACGCGCTCTTGTACTTCAACACCGGTTATTTGTTTTACTTCCTGGTTAATACTTTCTATATGCTGTATGTTAACAGCCGTAATTACATCAATACCGGCATCCAGTATATCCAGCACATCCTGCCAGCGTTTTTCATTTTTACTTCCCGGAATATTGGTATGTGCCAATTCATCTACAATCACAACCTGTGGCTGTAATAATAAAATGGATTGCACATCCAGTTCTTCTAATTTTTTGCCTTTATAAAAAACTTCTCTGCGGGGTATTAGCGGTAATCCTGCAATTAGTGCATGTGTTTCTTTCCTGTTATGGGTTTCTATATAGCCTATTTTAATATTAACCCCGGCAGCCATCAATGCGTGCGACTCCTGTAACATGCGATAGGTTTTACCAACGCCGGCACTCATACCCACATAGATCTTAAGTTTACCGCGCTTTTCGCGGCTGATCTTTTCTAACCAGTCATTTGCGGTATGGTTTTCCATTCTCAAAAATTAATGGCAATGGCAGTAGCTAGATTGGTACTCACACCAGAAAAGCCGCTGTTTCTTTTTTCAAAGATAGCATCCTTACTACTCCATGTTTTTGCTTCTATACGCCAGATGATATTATTTGCTATTGCATAATCCATATTGGCACTTAACCCCCATGTTTGAAAACCATTGGTTGTTGCAGTGCTAATAATGACACCATTTTTATCGTAGTAATATTCGACCCTTACTGCAAGATTAATTTTATTACCCGCTGCATATTTAATAATCAGAACCGGACTGTACCAGGCATTCATGGCATTAGATCCTTTGTTTTTTTGTTCCGCTCCGATATCAAATCCTAATATGGCGGCCCATTTTTTATCAAGTTGAAATATGCCATAAAAATTATGGAAATAACGCATTTTGCGAATACTATCCGCTTTATCATTTCCTATAAAACTGCTTGAATTAAGCGTGACATTACTATTGGGTTTAAATGTAACCTGTGTACCAAAAGCAGGCGTGCTGTTGCCGTCTGGTCTTTGTATGCGTTGCCATCCATTTAACAGCATAGCACTCAAAAACCATTTTTCGTTAACGGATGTGTAACCCAGCTTTATGCCTGTTTCAAAATAAGGCGAGTTATCTGCGAGCATACTTCGGGTAAGATTCCAGCAGTCTTTACCAATGGCACTTTCAAATCCGATATGCGATGGAAAAATTCCTGCATCAAGCCATACATTTTTTTGCTTCGATAATTTTACACCAATATTTGCTTCGTAAATATTTTGGAATGTTCCTGTTTCTGCTGCATAATTTGCATTCATATAAGTACCTGCCGCTAAAGCAATATTTGCACGCAGGTTTTCTTTTTGATATGCTGCTTTCAACAAACCAAGATTTAGGGCTACTTCATTATTCCTGTTAAAACTATATACGGATGTGGGTTTTGTATTATTGATGGGATTATTAAAGTCATATTGATAATACACTTCAGCATAGCCTGAAAACTGCAAAGCATTTAGTTTGGCAGAATCCTGTGCTACTGCTGATGTAATTGTCATTAAAAAAAAATTGAGATATAATAACGGTTTCATTTGTTGTTTCATTTAAGTTGATCTAAAGCGATATTCAGTTGTAAAACGTTGATTTTTTCAATTCCATTCATAGGAAATTTCTCTATAACCGATCTTACCAAATTAGTAATTTTTTCGTTCGGCAGATTTCTTACACGTGCAATCCGGTTTACCTGAACCAAAGCACCTTGTAAAGAAATATTCGGGTCAAGTCCGCTGCCACTTGCGGTAACCAGATCGGCTGGAATGTTGTTTCTTTCTATACCTGGATTATGTACCATAAAGCTATCAATTCTGTCGCTTACCAATTTTAGGTAATCAGGATTAGAGGGCCCTTTATTACTGCCTGAAGAACCGGCAGCATTGTAACCGGCGGCAGAAGGGCGGCCATTAAAATAATGGTCTGCGGTAAACAATTGTCCTTCCAAGGCATAGCCAACTTTACGTCCATTCACGGTAATTGTTTGGCCCTCTCCTTTATCAGGTGCTGCCTGCGCAATACCGAGTACCAGCAGGGTATATACACCGCAGAAAAAAACCAGGCAAAACAGTGTGAGCTTAACAGCAGAAAAAATGTGTTGTTTCATGTGATTATTTTTTAGAACCAGATAGATACTATCAGGTCAATTAATTTAATTCCGATAAAGGGTATAATAACGCCACCCAATCCATAGATCAATAAATTTCTACGCAGTAAGGCACTGGCGCCAATGGGTTTATAAGCAACCCCTTTTAATGCCAGCGGAATTAATAACGGAATAATGATGGCATTGAAAATAACAGCCGATAAAATGGCACTTTCAGGCGTGTGTAGCCGCATGATATTCAGGCTTTGTAAGGCTGGTATAGAAGCAATAAACAAAGCAGGAACAATGGCAAAATATTTGGCTACATCATTGGCAATAGAAAACGTAGTAAGTGTTCCTCTTGTCATTAATAACTGCTTACCTATTTCAACTATTTCAATCAGTTTAGTTGGATCGTTATCAAGATCAACCATATTACCCGCTTCTTTAGCGGCGGCAGTACCACTATTCATAGCTACACCCACATCTGCCTGTGCAAGGGCTGGTGCATCATTGGTACCATCACCCATCATAGCCACCAGTTTGCCGCCTTGTTGTTCGCGTTTGATGTAATTCATTTTATCTTCCGGCTTCGCTTCGGCAATAAAATCATCTACGCCTGCTTTTTCTGCAATGAATCTCGCCGTAAGTGGATTATCGCCTGTTACCATTACTGTTTTCACACCCATTTTACGTAAGCGTTCAAACCTTTCTGATATACCGGGTTTAATAATATCCTGCAATTCAATTACGCCCAATACCTTTTCGTTTTCAGAAACTACCAGCGGTGTTCCGCCATTGGAAGAGATTTTTTTTACCTGCTCTTCCGTTTCAATTGGGAACTGGTTACCTGCTTTGATAACGGTATTTTTGATAGAATCAAAAGCTCCTTTCCTGATCCGTGTATGATCAAAATCAATTCCCGAACTTCTGGTTTCTGCAGTGAATTTGATGAATACCGGATCATTTACCGGATAGGTATTTATGTTGATTCCTGCAAGTTCAATAATTGATTTTCCTTCAGGCGTATCATCGGCCATAGAACTTAATACAGCCGCGCGGATAAAATGGGTATTGTCTATTCCATTGGCCGGATAAAAGCTGGTTGCTTTACGGTTACCAATGGTGATGGTTCCAGTTTTATCCAGTAGTAACGTATCCAAATCACCCGCTGTTTCTACTGCCTTACCGCTTTTCGTAATTACATTGGCGCGAAGTGCCCTATCCATACCGGCAATACCAATAGCACTTAATAAGCCTCCGATAGTAGTTGGTATTAAACAAACAAATAAAGAAATAAAGGCTGCAATGGTTATGGGTGTGTTGGCATAATCGGCAAATGGTTTTAAGGTTACACATACAATCACAAATATCAATGTGAACCCTGCGAGCAGAATGGTAAGTGCAATTTCATTGGGTGTTTTTTGTCGTGAAGCACCTTCTACCAAAGCAATCATCTTATCTAAAAAACTTTCACCGGGCTCTGTGGTTACCCTTACTTTAATTCTATCTGATAACACTTTGGTACCACCGGTTACTGAACTTTTATCACCACCGGATTCTCTGATCACTGGTGCAGATTCGCCTGTAATGGCACTTTCATCAATAGTGGCAATACCCTGTATGATTTCTCCATCCATAGGAATGGTATCTCCTGCTTCGCAGAGAAATACATCTCCTTTCTTTAGTTGTGAGGAAGGCACTATTTTAACTTCATTTACAAATACCTCACCCACAGCCTGTATCCATTTAGCAGGTGTTTCTTCACGTGTTTTGCGAAGACTGTCTGCCTGTGCTTTTCCACGTGCTTCTGCAATGGCTTCGGCAAAATTGGCAAACAATAATGTGAGTAACAATACCGCTGACACAATCAGGTTATACACCAGGCTTCCCTGATTTTTTTCACCTGTCATGATCCAGATAGATACACCAATCATTACCGCTGTTCCAATCTCAACCGTAAACATCACGGGATTGCGGAACATGATACGTGGATTGAGTTTTACAAAAGACTGTATAAGTGCCTCTTTGACAAGTGATGGTTCAAAGAGTTTGGTTGATTTAGTTGACATAACAATTTATTTTAAGACACTTGTGAGTTAAGGTTTCATTCCAAAATATTCTGCAATAGGTCCAAGTGTTAAAGCAGGGAAAAAAGAGAGTGCCGCCACAATAAAAATTACCGCAAAAATCATGATACCAAATGTGCCGGTATCTGTTTTCAAAGTACCCGCACTTTCCGGAACGTATTTCTTTTTAGCCAGGATACCTGCAATAGCAACTGGACCAATAATGGGCAGGAATCTTGCCAGTAACATCACAATACCACAGGAAATATTCCACCAGGGTGTATTATCTCCCAAGCCTTCAAAGCCGCTGCCATTATTGGCTGATGAGGATGTATACTCATATAGCATTTCGCTAAAACCATGGTTACCGGGATTATTCAACCAGCCTGCGTAAGTAACAGGATCGTGCGCATAGAGATAACTTGATAAGGCAGTGCCCACCAGAATAAGGAAAGGATGTAGCAGTGCAATAATGGCTGCGATCTTCATTTCTTTGGCTTCAATTTTCTTTCCAAGAAATTCGGGTGTACGGCCCACCATTAAACCACTGATAAAAACAGCAATGATGATGAAAATATAAAAGTTCAAAAAGCCCACTCCTACACCGCCATAAAATGAGTTGATCATCATTCCCAGCATGGCAAACATGCCTGTTAATGGTGTAAAACTATCATGCATAGCATTCACAGAACCGTTAGAGGTACAGGTGGTGGTAATACCCCAGAATGCAGAAGCAGCAGAACCAAGGCGCACTTCTTTTCCCTCCATACTTCCCAGTTGTTGTGTAATTCCCATTTGATGAATAGCAGGATTACCTTTCATTTCCTGATAAATAGAAGGCACCAGTAACAGCAGAAATCCTGCAGTCATGACCGCGAAAATCATCCACGCCAATTTTTTTCTTTTCAACATATACCCCAGAGCAAAAATCATAGCAATGGGTATGAGAACAATGCAGCAATTTTCTACCATATTGGTGAAATAGCTTGGGTTCTCCAGCGGGTGTGCTGAATTCACTCCAAAGAAACCGCCACCATTGGTTCCTACCTGTTTTATGGCTACCATAGCAGCAGAAGGGCCACGGGAAACGTTTACGGTGTCGCCTTGTAAAGAAACAAACTGGTCTTTTCCTTTAAAGGTCATGGGTGTACCGTTAAACAACAGTATCACTGCTACCACAAGAGAAATGGGTAATAAAATCCGGGTACAGCTTCTTACAAAAAAATAATAAAAATTACCAAGCAAATCAGCTTGTTTTTCTTTCATGGCTTTGAATACAACAGCACAAACAGCCATACCAGCACCGGCACTGATAAATTGAAACAACATCAATATCAACTGGCCCAAATACGATACACCAGTTTCACCAGAATAATGTTGCAGGTTGGTGTTCGATATAAAACTGATAGCTGTATTAAATGCGAGATCCGCACTCATGGAAGGGTTGGCATCCGGATTTAAGGGTAGCCAGGCCATATTCATCAAAACAACCATGGCTAATAAAAACCAAACGAGGTTAATGGTAAGCAATGCTACCAGATGCTGCTTCCAGCTCATACCGGTTTGTGGGTGTATACCACTTATTTTATAAAATAAGCGATCAATAGGATTGAAGATAGCATCTGGCCATGTTCTATCGCCATTATATACTTTACCAATATAACGGCCAAGCGGAATGGCTAACAGCACCACCGCCAAAAACATTACCACAACACCAAAAATTTCTGTGTTCATAAAAGTATTTTAAAATTTTTCAGGTTTTACCAGTACATAACAGATGTAACAGAATACCAATAGTGAGATGACGAATAAGACAATCATGGTTAGGTTTTTAGATTTTTTCAAAAAAATCGATGGCTTTAAAAAAAAGGGCAAACCCTAACAAGCCGACGAGAATTAAAAGAAGAGGCATCATCATTTTTATTTTTTGATGCTTCGACAAATCATGTGCCTGATAAACATATTTTCTATCAAATAGTCTGAAAACCTTTACAGTATTGCATTTCAGGAAAAATGGGTGCCGCATTTTGTGTTGGGGGCATAAAAAAACCCTTCCATTTTGGAAGGGTTTTTATCATTTTGATAGGATCATCCTAATTGATACTCATCTATCTTTCGGTATAATGTGGCGATGCCAATATTCAGCAGTTTGGCGGTTTCTGTTTTATTTCCGTTGGTATGGCGCAATACTTTTTGAATATGCTTTTTTTCTGCAAGAGCTAATTCAAAACCATCTGCACCTGAAAATTCCATCTGCAAATCCAGGGGAAGATCTTTAATGGTTAGCTCCGTTTGTTCAGCCAGTATTACGGCACGCTCCATAATATTTTTAAGCTCCCGTATATTTCCTTTCCAGTCGTGCTTTAGCAGTTGATCTGTAAAATCTTTACGCATACCGCTAACACCCATATTGGTTTTAGGTGCAAATTGTTTCAGAAAAAAATCAGCTAACACAGGAATATCTTTTTTCCGTTCGCGCAATGGGGGCAGTGAAATGATAAACGTATTTAACCGGTAAAAAAGATCTTCCCTAAAGCGACCTTCTTTTACATCACTGGCAAGATCACAATTGGTGGCAGCAATAATGCGCACATTTACAGTTAAGGATTG